>NZ_ACLQ01000019.1 GCF_000174755.1 Capnocytophaga gingivalis ATCC 33624 | reverse complement strand
CTGAAAGAACCTACTGGACACAAAATAGGAGGTTATCCTTACTTTATCGAGTATGATCCTCGTGAAGAAAATGACCCTCATACTTTCTTGCTTCTGCAAATAGATATTGATAATATAGAAGGGGAAGAGATTTGTTGGGGAAATCTCGGAGGTATAGCTAACTTCTTTATCAGCTCTGAAGATTTGGCGGCTTGCCAATTTGACAATGTACTATACAATTGGGATTGTAGTTAAGCTCCTTTGTGAATGCTTGTAAATAATTGTGAGTGTGGAATTGGCACAAAAGGTTACGTTTAATATTTGAATTTAGATCTTATGAATAAAATCATCAATAGAACCCTACTTTTGGAATGGGGAGAAAGCGACACTTGCTTAGAAGAAGCAGGCGATGTATTTTTCTTTGACATCAATAATCACCTTAGTGGTGTGAATATTATTTTGCAACACAATGTAGGGAGTTGTATACTTCCCTCTCTACCCTCCTTCTTATTGGAAGAACAAAAACCTACAACACTTACCACGCTTTCACGAGAGGATTTTACTTTTGAAGTGGATGATTATACTCATACACGTTCGTACTTATGTGAAGATAACCTTGTATTTAGTTATACCAATTGTAATAAACTATTAGATTTGGTGATTTTAAAGATTACGGAAAATCTTTATTTTATTCTCAATCAAGAAAAAGTATTACAATACATAGTTGTAACTGATATATCGACTATACTTTTCAATGATCTTTACTATTTGAAAGAAAAGGAAGTAAGAGAACTGTATTACTTAACCTATACTTTAAACTCCTATGATGTAGTACAATATGTAAGTATTTTAGAAAAAATACAGAACAATAAGTATTATCGCCAACAAATACTTGAAGATGAGGCAGATGATTTAGTAAATGATTTAAACGAATTGTTGGAAGATTAAGTATGACCCCATTATATGCACAATGTATCTCCTATAACGAAAGTATTAAGGGACGTATAGGCGGGAACCCTCCCATAAATATAGAAACGGAAATCCCTGAAGGATATGCTTTCTATGCAACACTTGTTCATCCTGAGAAAGAAGATAAGATGTTATCTATTTTGATTTCTAATGATTTTAATCAATTGATACATCATCAATCTTATCCAAACATTCTTATCAAAGTAGTTGAACATAATTTTTCTTATGAAGGAGATAAATATAATCTTTCATTACCTCAGATAGGAAAAACTTCCTCAATTAGTAATTATAGTAGTGATAAACAAAAGTTTAATCTGGTACAAGTAGGAGGAACACCTGACTTTATAGATGATGATCCTGTATATTATGAAAAATTATTAGCAGATGATTACAGTTTCTACTTATCAATAGATGAAGAAGGTTATGATGTACCATCTATGAAAATGGTTATATTTTCTTATGGGGCAGTTTATCTTTACAAACATAATAAAACAGGTGAAATTATAGCTGGATTTTGGCAATATACATAAATGAAAATTGGAAGACAACAAGTTGATAATTAGTAGCAGAATTATAAAAAAGATAACCCAAACAAATACAAGTAATGACAAACAATTTTAAAAATACAATAGATTCCTACCTTTCCTCAGAAATAGGAAAGCTTTTCATTCGCTATAAGAATGAAGCTAAAGATATTGATTGTACAGAGAAAGAATTGGGTGTTACAATAGATGATGCGCTCAAATATGTACTATTGACCTATGGAGGGGCATACATAGGGGTAGATTTGTTACCTTGCTCTAAAGATCCTAATAATAAAAATCAAGAGACCATTTTAGATTATACAAAATCTATAAGAGACTATTATAAAGAGATAAATGTTTGCCATAGTATCCAATCAGGATATGTTATATCCATAGAGGGAAATGGGGATATTATCTTTATAGATTCAGAGAACAAAGTAAAAACATTCTATCACGATACTAATGAAGAAGAACTATTAGCCAAGAACTTTGAGTCTTTTATAATAGAGCAGATATAGTAAAAGATTATTTTTTAGTGGATATAAAAGCAGCAATTATGGATGAAAAATTAATAGCTCAAAATATTAAAGAAGAAATCTTTAGGAAGGAATATGAGAGGTATTTCCATATTTTAGAGGAGGGGATCAACAAAGAACCCTATAAAATCTTTATTGGCAAAAAGCGCAAGCCCTTTATAAATCAATAGATGAGGATAATCGGAATAATCTTAGAGAGTTTGTTAAGATGAATATGATAGAGACGATCACGGAACTGCTTGCCTATGTTGATGGAATAGCTACTTTTAATGAACAAGAATATCCCTTTGAACTCTTCTGTAATGGTACAAAAGTAAGCGGAAGTTTGCAGGAATATTTATTAATGGAAATAGAAGAGGGTCAATAATGATAACAAATCGATTAAAGAAACTACTTCTTGAGAACAACATAGTTATTGATTATAAAATTAGCCCCACAGAGTTTAGTGCCAAGAAAGATTTTATAATCAACTTATACCGATCAAAAGGTTATGAGCAAATCAATGATTCACTAATACTCTTTTTGGGGTATTTCTTAAATAAAAGTTTCTCTGCAAGAGGTAATTATATAGATTTTACCTTAGAAAAGGTTTTGACAAGCAATAACAAAGGACATTATTCCTACATAGAGAGTAGTTTTGACTTAAAGAACTTAATCCCTTTTGCAATGGTATATGATGATTATTACACCTTAGTTATTGGTGAAGATAATAGTGTCTATGCCGAAGGGTTTGAGCTTCTTCTTTATGGAAGTGATCCTTTTGAAGCTTTGGAAAACTTGTTACAAGGTACTCCTATAGAGATATTTAAGTTGTAATTTATCGATTTCACAAGGCTACAAAAGGAATCAAGATGGCTATTTTGAATCTATTTTTGGAGCATTCTTTTGATATTATTTAGCTTCATTAGTGCCTCTATAGGCGTAAGGTTATCAATATTGGTATCGAGAATCTGTCGCTTGATATCTTCTAAAAGAGGGTCATCCAATTGGAAGAAACTCAGTTGCATCCCTTCCTTTTGGGTTAGTTGCTTTTTGTTGTCCTCTAACTGATGACTACGCTCCAACTTCTTTAGGACACTATTGGCTTTTTCGATTACATACTGGGGCATACCCGCCATTTTCGCTACATGAATACCAAAACTGTGTTCGCTACCACCTTCTATGAGTTTGCGTAGGAAAAGGATGCTACCCTTGACCTCTTTGACTGATACAGAAAAGTTCTTGATACGGGAGAACTCATTTTGCATCTCATTGAGTTCGTGATAGTGAGTGGCAAAGAGGGTTTTGGCATGGGTGGGGTGCTCGTGTAGATATTCGGCAATTGCCCATGCAATGGAGATCCCGTCGTAGGTGCTGGTACCGCGACCTATCTCGTCCAAGAGGATAAGGCTTCTGTTGGATAGGTTGTTGAGAATTAGTGCCGTTTCATTCATTTCCACCATGAAGGTAGATTCTCCTTGGGAGATATTGTCACTGGCACCCACTCGAGTGAAGATTTTGTCTACAATGCCTATCTTAGCCTCTGTTGCAGGAACAAAACTACCGATTTGAGCCATCAGTACAATCAGCGCTACTTGGCGTAATAGGGCTGACTTACCGCTCATATTAGGTCCTGTGATCATCATAATCTGTTGGCTTTCATTGTCCAAATAGATATCATTGGCAATATAAGGCTGAGTAGGGGGGAGCTGCTTCTCTATTACAGGGTGGCGTGCTCCCTTGAGGTCTATCACAAGAGAATCGTCCAAAGTGGGACAGCTATAGTGATTCTCTACAGCCAAGGTAGAAAATCCACAGAGGGCATCTATCTGTCCTATGGCAGTGGCTGTCTGTTGTATAGGAGAGATATATTGGATAATCTCAGTGATGAGCTGGGAGAAAAATTCCTGTTCGAGAGCGGTGATTCTCTCTTGGGCATGGGTTATTTTCTCCTCATATTCTTTTAGCTCTTCGGTGATATAGCGCTCGGCATTCACCAGAGTCTGCTTGCGAATCCAGTGTGGAGGAACTTTGTCTTTGTGTACATTGCGTACCTCGAAATAATAACCAAAGACATTATTGCTATCTATCTTCAGCGAAGAGATATGAGTCTGCTGTATCTCACGTTCGAGCATCTGATCAAGGTAGTTTTTCCCCGATACAGAGAGATTTCTTAATTCGTCTAATTCAGATGAAAAATTCTCTTTGAAGACCTCTCCCTTTAGGATATTGACAGGAGCATCTTCATTGAGCATTGTCTCTATCCGATCACAGAGAGTATCCAAAGGATGTATTTGCTGAGCCAAGGCGGTCAAGGCAGCACAGGGGGAAGAGAGCGCAAGCTCCCGTATAGGGAGGATAGCCCTTAGGGAGTTCTTCAGGTAGATAACCTCGCGAGGGGTTATCTTGGTAGTAACAACCTTGGAGAGAAGGCGCTCTAAGTCATTGACCCGCTGGAGTTGCTCTCGTACTTTCTCTCGCACTTCACTATTTTCGACTAGATAAGCAACCACTTGATGTCTCTTTTGTATCTGTTCTAAAGAGGTCAGAGGCAGGGCAAGCCAGCGCTTGAGGGTACGGCTACCCATAGGAGAGAGAGTCTTGTCAATGACAGCAAGAAGAGAAACAGAGGTGTTGCTTGTCCCACCATAGAGCTCAAGGTTTTGTATAGTAAACCTATCAAGCCATACTGCCTCTTGACTGACAATGCGCTTTATGGAAGTAATGTGCTGTAGGTGATGGTGTTGTGTTTCTGATAGATAGTGTAGGATAGCACCAGCCGAGAGGATACCATTGGATAGTTCCTCTATAGCAAAGCCTTTGAGAGAATTGGTGTTGAACTGCTTGGTAAGGGACTCATAAGCAAAATCTCCCTTGTATACCCAGTCCTCCAATGAAAAGCAATGAAAATGTGTGCCAAAGAGTGTCTCAAAATCCTTTCTTTGTTTCTTGGCTACTAATACCTCATTGGGACGAAAATTCTCCAATAGTTTATCCGTATAAGCATTGTCTCCTTGGGCTACATAGTATTCTCCAGTGGAGATGTCCAAAAAAGCGATACCATTCTCAGGAGAATCCAGCCATATGGAGGCTAAGAAATTGTTCTGTCCACTCTGTAGGATGTCATCATTGAGTGCTACCCCAGGGGTTACTAGTTCTGTAACACCACGCTTTACAATGGTCTTGGTCAGTTTAGGGTCTTCCAGTTGGTCACAGATAGCCACCCTATAGCCTGCCTTGACTAGCTTAGGGAGATAGCTGTTCAGGGAATGGTGAGGGAATCCAGCCAGCTCGGTCTGTTCTCCGCCATTGTTTCGGTTGGTCAGCACAATGCCTAAGACTTGGGAGGTCTTGATTGCATCTTCTCGGAAAGTCTCATAGAAATCCCCAACCCTGAAGAGTAATAAGGCATCAGGATACTTTGCCTTAATCTGATTATATTGCTTCATCAGAGGGGTTTCTTTGCTTGCTTTGGCCATATATTTTTAGTTTTTGATATTAAAAAAGGGATTTCTTTGAATCCCTTGTGTATTGTTGTGACAAATTATCTACTTCGTTTGATACTTCCAAAAGGATCTTCCAATCCTTCTTTGGCTTTTTCTACTTCTTCTTTGACTTCATCAATCAGGGAGGTATCTATTCCTGCCTTGTCTACACTTTTATTGATTTCATTCTTTATCTCAGAGGTGGCATCTCTTAGCTGGCGCATTCCCTTGCCTAAGGTACGGGCTATTTCAGGAATCTTGTCTGTACCAAAGAGCAATACAGCTACGAAGAGAACAAAAAGTAATTCAGGAGTGCTTATAAACAAAGGAATCATTCTTATTTGAATTTTTCTGCAAATTTACAAAGATTTTGCATGTGTAAAAGTAATTTGTCAAATAATTTTTTATACTTTTGCCTTCGCTAACAAAAAGAACTTATGAACACTGAAATTACAAACTTACTCACCGCTATAGAGACTCTTTCAGAGACAGAGATATTGGCCTTGATCACTGAGAAATATCCAGGGAAAGTAGTTTTTTCCACCAGCTTTGGTATGGAGGATCAGGTAATTACAGATTTTATTCTTAAGAATTCATTTGATGTCAAGATATTCACCTTGGATACTGGACGCCTTTTCTATGAGACCTATACCACTTGGGAGCAGACCAATGAGTACTACCATACGAAGATCACCCCTTATTACCCAGAGGCACAGGCAATAGAGGAATATGTACAGAATAATGGTATCAATGCCTTCTATAACTCAGTCGCTTTGCGACAGACTTGTTGTCACATCCGCAAGGTGGAACCACTCAGGCGAGCCTTAGCAGGGAACAAAATATGGATCACTGGACTCAGAGCAGAGCAATCCCCTCACAGGCAGCAGATGCCTATGGTAGAATGGGATGAGAGCAACCAGATCATCAAGGTACACCTATTATTACATTGGAAGACCCAAGAGGTGCTATCCTTCTTGCGTAGTCATGGTATTCCCTATAACCCTCTGCATGACAAAGGATATCCTAGTATTGGCTGTGCTCCCTGTACCCGAGCCGTCAGGGAAGGAGAAGACTTCCGAGCCGGCCGCTGGTGGTGGGAGAACAAAACCAACAAAGAATGTGGTTTGCACTTACATAAGTAGGTTATGAGGGGTTATTCTCAGCAATACTGTTTTCTTCTATCCATGTCTTGACCGCATAGAACATCTCTGCGGAAAATACATGTCCAGAGGCGAAAGTCTGAAAATCATAACGGATGTGTAAATTCTTGAGGAAAGTCATGGTATCTTCTGCCCATTCCAAAGGAACTACCTCATTCGAATAACCATGCAGCAAACAGACCCTTAGGTTGGCAAAGTTATTCTTTTGATAGTTAAAACTCAAGAGTTTTTTATCAATATAGCTATTGATAGCAACCACTCTTTGTACCTTTTCAGGGAAGGAGATTGCTAAGGAGAGGCTTAGAATACCCCCTTGGTCGAAGCCCATGAAAGTTACCTTATCCATGTCGATATTGAACCGATCACAAGCTTGCTCTATGAAGGTCAAGAGTTTGTGTTGGGTAGCTTGCGCTTGCACAATATCATACCATTTGGAGGAGACAAGCTCTATAGCATACCAGAAGAATTGGCTATCGGATAGCTTGTAGGGAGCTTGTATCGAAATAACAATATACTCCTGAGGGAGTTCATTGGCTATAGAGAAGAATTCTTCTTTGTTTTGTCCATAGCCATGTAGCATGAAGATGGCGGGAGATTTGCCATTCTCCTGCTCTATGATAGCAGGTCTTACCAAATAATTTAAAGAAAAACCTTTCATCTTTTTGGTAGTAAGTAGAATAAGAGTGCCTATATAATATAGGTAGTAGTTTTTTTAAAATTTTTAGTGTTCTCGAAGTTAAACAATTAATTACAATACTTTTTGTAGAAGTTAAGAGTAGCATTTACACGAGCCATTGTCCTCTTTCGGTGATAACGCCCTGTACTTTTCCTTTGCAGTTTTCACCTACAAAGGCACAATTTTTAGAAGAAGATATAATATCTTTTTTGTTCATCACCCAATCTCCTTGATCAGTGAAGAGGGTAATGTTAGCTTTTTTTCCTATTTCAATAGGTGTAGAAGGAAGGGAAAAACGCTTTTTAGCATTGGTGAGCATTTCTACGGTTTTCTCTACCGAAAAATGCGTAAGAAGTATTCCTAGGGTGGCTTCTAAGCCTATACTTCCGAAATCAGCAAGGTCAAATTCTTTTGCTTTGCACTCTATATCCAAGGGATAATGATCGGAAGTTATCATATCAATAGTACCATTCTCTACCCCTTCTCGTAGGGCTTCCACATGCTCCTCGTGGCGTAGGGGAGGAAGTACTTTGTAGTTGGTATCAAAATTTTCTAATATCTCATCGGTGAAGTGTAGATTCCCAAGGGCAACACTACAGCTTACATCCAGTCCTTTTGCTTTAGCCTGTGCGATAAGGGCTACAGAGCCTGCAGTGGAGATGGTTGGAATGTGGAGTCTTCCTCCAGCATATTCTAAGATCGCCAAATCCCTCGCTACAATGATCTCCTCTGCCAAGGCAGGAATCCCTTTGAGTCCCAATCGGGTAGAGGTGATATATTCATTGACAACCCCTTTGCCCATGATAGATGCATCACAAGGGAAAGAGAGGACAATTCCTCCAAAAGGGGCGGTATATTGTAGAGCTATTTTTAGTAAATTTGCCTGAGAGATTCCTCTTTTATAGTCCCCAAAGGCAACCGCTCCTGCCCGCTGCATATCGTAAAGCTCTGCTAAGTAATCTCCTTTGCTCTCTGTGGTAAGAGCTCCTATAGGGAAGACCTCTGCAATAGCTCCTACTATAGCACTCTTCAGATAGTTTACTCCACTGCGTGTATCTGTAATAGGGTGAGTGGTAGGGTTGAGCATCACTTGGGTGAAGCCACTGCGAGCAGCTACTGTCATACCATGTGCTAAGGTCTCTCTCTCTTCATATCCAGGTTCTCCAAAACTTACACTACTATCTGCCCATCCTTGTGAGATATAGCCACCGGCTATGGTCTGACAATCGTCTAAGGAAGCAATCTGGGAAGCAATTTGCTTGATTATGCCATCCTCTATAAGGATATCTTGCTTCTTCCTATGATAGGAACTTTCCTTGTCTATGATAGTTACAGATTTTAATAAAGTTTTCATGTCCTGTTTTTACTTCGCCACAAATATAATTATTTTTTTTCAAACAGCAACTGTTTTTATCGTTTTTTTATGTTAAAGTTTTTTAACGGGTAAAAAGCTCTTTTACAGAAATATTTCGTGCATTTTGAGTTTAAGAATATGAAATCTTAAATGGATATTTGATTTACAAATATTTATAAAATAATAATTTTTATTCAATCAAAATAAGAAAATTAGTTAAAAAATAATTTATTTTCAAAAGAATAAAAATATCTAAAAAAAAGTTGTAATTTTGCCTCAGTCTAAATAAATATATTATATATGATTTTACACAAAAATCTTTTGCTCTTTGTAGCTATTTTCTTTGGCTTATCTCTACAAGCTCAACAGTATAAAATCAAAGGGAAGATCCTTGATGAGAAGAAAGAACCTCTCTCAGAGGTGTTAGTACGCACACTTTCCTCAGGCAGACAAGTGCTTACTGACTCAAAAGGGGAATATACCTTATTAGTAGAGGAAGAACACCCTACCTTACAGGTCAGTCGGGAGGGATATACTCCCTTGGAATTTCCTGTAGTATTGCAAGATAATGAAAATAGGGTGACCTATGTGGAAACAACTCTCCACCGAGGGGTAGAGGAGACTCTTTCGGGAGTTGTAGAGCTTCAACCTGTGACGATCTCAGACAATCCAAGTCTGGTGGTCAACTCCGTGGGGCTGACTAAGGCAAAGCTAGATAAGGTAGCTGGAGGTACCAACTTAGCGGATTTGAGGAACTTAAACATACAGCGTTCGCAGACTCTTAAGGATGCACTCCAGCGAGAGCCTGGAATTATCATTCAGGATTTCTTCGGAGGGAATGACCAACCTCGCCTGAATATCCGTGGTTCAGGTATCCAGAGCAACCCTCAATCTCGAGGGGTGGCACTCTCTCAGGATGGTATTCCAATTAACTTTGCTGATGGATCTTACATTATAGGTGTATTGGAACCTCAAGTGAGTAACTTGGTGGAAATCTATCGAGGAGCCAATGCGCTTGAGTATGGTGGCGCTACTTTAGGGGGAGCGATGAACTTTGTAACTAAGAATGGATATAATGCTTCTCCACTAAGTGTCAAGATGGAAGCGGGTAGTTTTAACTACTTCAATAGTACTATATCCTCTGGTTTTTCCTCAGGGAAAAGTGACCTTTTTGTAGCTTCTTCTTATAACCATAGTGATGGATATCGTACCTATAATAGTTCTAAACGATTCAATGCACTTTTGAATGCAGGACATAAGTTTTCTGATAAATTTGAAGCACGACTATATGCGTCTTTTACAGATCTTTATTTTGATATACCAGGACCTCTGACTCGTCATCAGATGGAAAGTGATAACAAACAAATCAATAAGGCTCCTAAGACTACTTTCCCTTATGCTTTTGGACCTAATGTACTGAGAGATAAGCCTAATCGAAGCAGTAAAATTGCCCGCTTTGGTACCAAATTGGCTTATCAGATCAATGCCAATAACCTTATTTTGGCTACTCTCTATTATCAATATGCCGATGATGCCTTTACTTATCCTATTGCCAATGGTATCCGTCAGGATTTCAATAATGACTATGGGGTACGTCTCTCTTATACCAATACTACTGAGAAGAACGATTTTTCCATAGGCTTACAGTATAGTCAAGGACTGATGCACCAATCTCGTTTTCATAACGATCGTGGCAGTTTTGGAGCACTCTTTGCCAAGCAAGATCTTACCGCACGCCATGCTATAGCTTATGTGTCTGATACTTATAAGATTACTCCAAATTTCTTAGCCAATGTAAGTGTACAAGGAAGTTATGATACTCGTAAAGTAGAGGATAAGTTTGTTGGGGCAAGGCGTCCGTTCTTTTTTGTTGCCCCCAATGGCTTACAAGCACGTGCCTTACCGAACCCTAATGCGGCCACTCCTGTGATAGGGGATTTCTCTTACAATGCCATTAATCCTAAGGTAGGGCTTATCTATAAGCTCAATGATCATGCACAGGTTTTTGCCAACTTCTCTCGTAGCTATGAACCTCCCACCTTCTTAGAGATTGTACGCCTTACAGGAAGCGCTACTCCTAATCCTAACCGCCCTCCAGTGCCTCCTGTGGTGTACAGCAATAGCTCTAATGTGAACTCTGGACCTACTACTATTACCATCTCCGACCTAAAAGCACAAAAAGCCTCCACTGCGGAGGTAGGTACCAAAGGGAATATAGGTCAGGTACTTCTGTGGAATGTCAGCGCTTACCAATCGTGGGTAAAGGATGAGATCTTCACCATAGCCGATGGTAGTGTAGGGGTAGGAGGAAACACTGTTAATACTCCTTATGCTACCATTCACAGAGGGGTAGAAGCTGGATTGCAATCTACTTTCCTTACTCATGTCTTTTCTGCAGCTGAGGATTCTTTTACCCTTTCAATCAACTATAACTATAGTGATTTTTACTTCGATGGAGGAGAACTCAAGGGGAATCAGATCGCAGGAATCCCTACCCATTATCTTTTTGGAGCACTCACCTATAGACATCCTTCAGGTGTTTTTGCAGAAGTAAATCTCGAATCTCTTCCTCAGAAGACTCCTATAGATCATAAAAACACCTTATACCAAGATCCCTACAGCCTTGTAGGAGCTCGCTTGGGGTATAAAAAAGGTCAATGGACTTTCTTTGTACAAGGAAATAACTTAGCTGATAAGGTATATGCCTCCAGCTATCTGGTGCAAGCAGAAGTTACCGCACCTCCTATGCGCCTTAACCCTGTGGCAACTCCCGATGATAAAACTAATTTTATCCCAGGGGTAGGAAGAAATATCATTGGAGGACTTTCCTTCACTTGGTAGGAACAATTACTTTCCTTTTTCTCACTTTGTCAGCTCAAAAGGCTGACAAAGTTTTTTTGTTTTATAGAATTAAAAATAGTATCTTTGCACTCTGATACACAAGTGTAATGAAACTGACCACTTTGTTAGAAATAAAGGGGATAGACCCACTACCTTTGCAGAACTTCAAACCTCATGGAGGTGTTATTCTCATGGATGAGAATGAGCGAGAGGCAATCCTTCAGTGGATAAGGCAGTGTAACCTTGGCTTTGAGATACTTCCCTTGTTCTCCAACCAAGAAAGTGATTGTGTGGCTATCTATACTTCGGGCTTTCTAAAAGGGAAAGTTGCGATCGTAAGGCACGATGAGGCGGTATTTGCACCACAGTTCAAGAGTTTGGATTCATTTCTCAAAGCTTACGAAAAGGCAGCCAAGCAGACCGATTTCTATGATTGGGAGGATATAGAGGAAGAAGATTATCCTATTACAGAGGAAAATGAGGCGGAACCTATTGTGTTACAAGAGTGTTGGCAGCATATAAAAGCAGCTGATTTTATCTCCGACATACAAAAGGAAACTATACAAACTATGGCTATTTGGCTCACCCCGCCCTCTGAGTTGGATACTTTATTGCCGTTTGTTCAAAAGGAGTTCGCTCTCAAAGATAATATGTCTGTAGTGGCTTATGCCATAGATACTTTAGGAATCATACATCAGTATGCACCTGCCAAGCCACTTATAGCAGAGCTACTTAAAACAAGGCGATTTGCTAACTATTACAGACGAAATGAGTTGTACCACGGAGAGTTTGAGCTAAAGGAGACCCTTGTTGGGAAAACTTGGAACTCTTTCTTAATGGTGATAACCATTCCTTTTATGCTGTTGAGCCTTCTTTTTGTAGAGCTTACAAATAGGTTTAGAAAGAAAAAATAAAAACATTAAAAATATTGTCAGATGAAAAAATATACAGATACAGGTAAGAAAGATACCAGAAGCGGTTTCGGTGCAGGACTTGCCGAAGTAGGACGCAAGAATCCCAACGTAGTAGCTCTCTGTGCAGATCTTATAGGTTCGCTCAAGATGGAAAAATTCATAGAAGAGAACCCTACACGTTTTTTTCAAGTGGGAATAGCCGAAGCCAACATGATGGGTATTGCTGCAGGGCTTACTATAGGTGGAAAAATTCCTTTTACAGGTACTTTTGCAGCCTTTTCTACAGGACGTGTATATGAC
Source organism: Capnocytophaga gingivalis ATCC 33624 (assembly GCF_000174755.1). Classification (GTDB taxonomy): domain Bacteria; phylum Bacteroidota; class Bacteroidia; order Flavobacteriales; family Flavobacteriaceae; genus Capnocytophaga; species Capnocytophaga gingivalis. Next base: position 325,263 of record NZ_ACLQ01000019.1, on the reverse strand, counting down.
CAAATACGCCAATCTATCGCTTATTCAAATAAGAATGTAAAGGTATGTGCTTCCCATGCAGGATTGACTCTCGGAGAGGATGGAGCTACCCACCAAATATTGGAGGATATAGGGCTGATGAAAATGCTACCGAATATGGTGGTCATCAACCCTTGCGATTACAATCAAACCAAAGCAGCAACTATTGCAATCGCTGACTACGTAGGGCCTGTATACCTGCGTTTTGGCCGCCCTGCTGTACCAAACTTTACTCCAGAAGACCAGACTTTCGAGATAGGAAAAGGACTCTTGCTCAATGAAGGAACTGACGTTACTCTCATTGCTACAGGTCATTTAGTATGGGAAGCATTACAAGCTTGTGAGGTCTTAGAACAAAGAGGTATTTCGGCTGAGGTAATTGATATTCACACTATTAAGCCCTTGGACGAAGAAATAATTCTCTCCTCTGTACGTAAGACCAAAGCGGTGGTAACCTGTGAGGAACACAACTACTATGGTGGTTTAGGAGAGAGTGTAGCCCGTGTATTGGCACAGCACTATCCTGTACCACAAGAGTTAGTAGCAGTGAATGATACCTTTGGCGAGAGTGGTACTCCTGCCGAACTCATGCGTAAATATGGTTTGGACAAGGAGGGAATCCTCAGTGCTGTAGAAAAGGTACTAAAAAGAAAATAATATGCTAAGAGAACAACTCCAAAAGCTCTTTCCTGACCATAAGGAAGAAGTACTCCCTGAGGAACCCTCTTCCAATATTTGGTTACAGGATGAACCTCTCTTATGCAAATATGAAAAGCGTAATGGAAAGCCTGTTACCCTTATAGAAGGGTATACAGGTGCCGATGCTGATTTCAAGATATTGGCTAAGGAGCTTAAAACTCACTTAGGGGTTGGGGGTTCTGTGAAAGAGGAAAAAATCATCATTCAGGGGGATTACCGAGATAAGATCATGGTATTTCTCAAAGGGAAGGGCTTCAAAGTGAAGCGTGTAGGAGGATAGCTTTTTAAAATTAAAGAAATGAAAAAGTTTGTAATAGGTCGAATCAAGAGTACTCGCTATGCCTTACAAGGCTTTTGGCTCTTGGTTCGTACTGAGGATGCTATTATCACCCATAGTATAGGGTTTCTCGTTTTTGTAGGATTAGGTTTTTATTTCGAACTTACCCCAACAGAATGGATGGTTCAGCTTTTGTCCTTCGGGGTGCTATTAGCTATAGAAGGGCTCAATACAGGCTTGGAAAAGCTCTGTGACTTCGTTCACCCTGATTTCCATACCAAAATAGGGGAGATTAAGGATATTGCTGCTGGGGCTGTGACCATGATCTTTTTTGCTGTAGTGGCAGTGCTAATGTTTATCTATATACCACACTTGGTTGGGTAATAGGTAACAGAGAACAGAAATCAGAACTCATTGAACATTAATCATTGAATATTGATCATTAGCACCGCTTCTTCTAAGGATTTTTTGTATTTGGAGATTTCCTCTTGTACCTCCTTGTGGGCTACACCTAAGATCTGAGCAGCGAGGATACCCGCATTTTTAGCTCCATTCAGGGCAACCGTAGCTACAGGAACACCAGCGGGCATCTGAAGAATAGAAAGTACAGAGTCCCAGCCATCGATGGAGTTACGACTCTTGATAGGTACCCCAATGACTGGCAGTGGACTTACAGCAGCAAGCATACCCGGAAGGTGTGCAGCACCCCCAGCTCCTGCTATAATGACATCTATTCCTTGCAAATGTGCATTTTTCCCAAAAGAAATAAGTTTCTCAGGAGTACGGTGAGCAGAGACTATATCCACCAAAACAGGGATTTGTTTCTCTTTTAAGAAGTCGATGGCTTCTTGCATGATAGGAAGATCACTTTGACTTCCCATAACTACAGCTACTTTCATTAGTGATGAATGATTATAATCAAAGAGCAAAGATACAAAATTAATGATTAATGAACAATGATTAATGATTAATTAACAATATTATTTTGTGATGAAAAAACTATTATCTATCATTGAACTAATTTAGACAGCAGAGTTTCTTCTTCTTAGTATACCTTAAGATTGTTTTTCTTACATATATTATGATAGTTCTAAAGCATATTTTTTATCGTATATTAGTCTTAGTAGGACTTATTGTGGTTGCCATAAGGATCTCTTTCGCTTTTATCAATCCACATAGTTTCTGTGGTACAGGGGATGCGATTACAATATTTTTTTTCACCCTAATAGCTTCTGCTATTTGGATTATATACCTTATTATAGAAGCTATTTTATTACACAAACAAAAAGCCTATGGAAAGAGAAATGCAAACTTACTTCTTCCTCTTCTAGCCCCTTTGATAGTAATTTTAGTAATAAAGATTTTATACATATAATATATTAAATAGTAGAATGTTATGACAGAAGGAAATTTCACAGACTATGTAAAAGTATACGTTCGCTCCGGTAATGGAGGTAAAGGATCCACTCATTTGCACCGAGAAAAATTTGTAGAAAAAGGAGGACCTGATGGTGGGGATGGAGGTCGAGGTGGTGATATTATCATACGGGGTAATAAAAACCTATGGACACTGATCAATTTTAAGTTCCAACAGCACTTCCGAGCTGAACATGGCGGAGATGGTGGTGCCAATCGTAGTACAGGAGCTGATGGTAATAGTGTGTACTTGGAGGTGCCTTTGGGTACTATTGTCAAAGACGCACTAACCGATGAGGTTCTTTTTGAGATTACCGAAGATAAGGAAGAAAAAATAGCCCTTAAGGGAGGAAAAGGAGGATTGGGTAACTGGCATTTTCGCACTTCAACCAACCAGACTCCACGCTATGCCCAGCCAGGAATCCCAGGAGAAGAGAGGGAACTGCTCTTGGAACTCAAGGTACTCGCCGATGTTGGATTGGTAGGCTTTCCTAATGCAGGTAAGTCTACACTGCTCTCAGTGCTTACTTCAGCCAAACCCAAAATAGCTGATTACCCATTTACAACTCTAAAACCTAATTTAGGAATTGTGCGATATCGTGATTTTCAATCGTTTGTTATAGCTGATATTCCAGGTATTATAGAAGGAGCCTCTCAAGGGAAAGGCTTAGGACATTATTTCCTGCGACATATAGAGCGTAATTCTGTATTGCTCTTCTTAGTACCTGCTGACAGCCCTAATATAGTAGAGGAATACCATATTCTTTTGAAAGAATTGGAGAAATACAATCCAGAATTATTGGACAAGCAGCGTCTTCTTGCTATCTCAAAAACTGATTTGTTAGACCAAGAACTTCAAGGGCTTATTGAGAAGGAACTTCAGGCAGCTTCTTTAGACCTTCCTTACCTACTTATCTCCTCTGTTGCTCAGCAAGGAATAACAATCCTAAAAGATAGATTGTGGCAATTGCTTCAATAATTAACATAATTTAATCTATACAATAGCTTTAAAACATACAAAAACAGTTAAATTAAAAATTAAAAATAACTTTTATTTAACATAATAATAAGATGTGTATTTATTTTTTCTTTTAATTTTGCGCCACTTAAAATTATAAATAAGAAGGCTAAATGAAAAGAACTATTGTTGATTATAAGAAACTAACCAAAGACATCTTGGCTTTGCTCGTGGAAAAATATCCAGAAGGTTATCAGGATCGTGATGTTATCCGATTCAAGAATGCTAAAAATGAAACTGTAGAGGCGTTAGAAGTGCGTACAGAGGATACTATTTATTTAGTAAAAGTAAGCACTCGATTGGCTACTTCTATGGAACGTTATGATGAGGAAGAGGATGATTATTATTCAGACACATTAGAAATGTCCAGAGAGGATGAAATTGCCCTCAAGCGTAAGAAGGATATTTCAAAAACATCACTTCATATCGATGATGATGAAGAGGAAGAAGAAGAGGAGGAGCATTACAGAGATGATTATCATGATCAGCGAGAGGATGATGATGACGATGACGAAGAAGATGATGAAGATGATGAAGACGAAGAAGATGATGATTAAGTTAAGAATAGAGTAGGGAATACTCCTGCAATAGCAGGAGTATTTCTTTTGAGGAAAATAAAGATTTTTTTAGAAAAAGTTGCGTATAAAAAATATTTGTACTACCTTTGCCCCCGATTTAAAAAATACATAATAATCATTTAAAACAATATTGGAATGTATCTAACAAAAGAAACAAAAGCAGAAATCTTCAAAAAACATGGAGGAAGTGAAACCAATACAGGTTCCACAGAAGGGCAAATCGCTCTATTTACCTTCCGTATCAATCACCTAACAGAGCACTTGCGTGCCAACCGTAAGGATTACAATACAGAGCGTTCGTTAGTAAGGCTCGTAGGAAAGCGCAGAAGCTTGTTAGACTATCTAAAAGAAAAAGATATTGAGAGATATCGTGCTATTATTAAGGAATTAGGTATCCGAAAATAATTTTGTTACACAACAAAAGGGGGGCTCTATGCCCCTTTTTTCTTAAAAAGAAGCCATTAAAATATTTATTAAATAGTTTTTCATTGGAATAGCAATAGCAACACAACACTATTTGTTTCATTTTAATAAAAACTTTTATGATTCCAGAAGTAAAAAAAGAGATAATTACTCTTGCCGATGGACGTACAATCTCCATTGAAACAGGAAAATTGGCCAAACAGGCCGATGGTTCCGTAGTGGTACAAATGGGCAATGCTATGCTCTTGGCCACGGTCGTTGCTAATAAGGAAGCAGGTGAAGGTGTGGATTTCCTTCCTTTGACTGTAGATTATCGTGAAAAATTTGCTGCTGCTGGGCGCTTCCCTGGTGGTTTCTTCAAGCGTGAAGCACGCCCCAGTGATCAGGAAATCCTTACAATGCGCTTGGTGGATAGGGTATTGAGACCTCTGTTCCCTAAGGAATACTACTGCGAAGTACAGGTGATGATTCAGCTTATGTCTCATGATGAGAACGTGATGCCTGATGCCTTGGCGGGACTCGCTGCCTCTGCTTGCTTGGCGGTATCGGACATCCCTTTCGATGGACCTATCTCCGAGGTACGCGTAGGACGTATCAATGGGGAGTTCATCATCAACCCAAGTGCACAGCAATTGGCAGAATCGGATATGGATATCATGGTCGGAGCCTCTAAGGAGTTTGTTGCCATGGTAGAAGGGGAAATGGATGAGGTATCTGAAAAGGATATGGCTGATGCTATTCACTTTGCTCATGAAGCGATCAAAGTACAGATAGAAGCCCAAGAACGCCTCCGCGAAAAGGTAGGTAAAACTATACGTACCTATGAAGTACCGCAGGAAAACGAGGAGGTAGCTAAGAAGATATATGACTTCTGCTATGACAAATGCTATGCTATAGCTAAGGAAAATACTACCAAACATGAGCGTAGCGATAAGTTCGATGCAGTAAAAGAAGCTTGTAAAGCCCTTTTCACTGAAGAAGAATTGGAAGAGTACGATAAATTGGTTAGCAAATACTTCTCCAAAGCACAAAAAGAAGCTGTCCGTAACCTTATTCTCAATGAGGATCTCCGTTTGGATGGTAGAAATACTAAACAAATACGCCCTATATGGTGCGAGGTTGGCTACTTGCCTTCTCCTCATGGTTCGGCTATCTTTACCCGTGGAGAGACACAGTCTCTTACTACTGTGACCTTGGGAACTTCTCGTGAGGCCAATGTGATAGATATTCCTTCCGAACAGGGAGAAGAACGTTTCTACTTGCATTATAATTTCCCTCCTTTTTCCACAGGGGAAGCACGTCCGCTTAGAGGAACTTCTCGCCGAGAGGTAGGACATGGAAATCTTGCTCAGCGTGCGCTTAAGCGTATGATTCCAGAGGATTGCCCTTATACTGTACGTGTGGTTTCTGAGATATTGGAGTCCAATGGTTCCTCTTCTATGGCTACAGTGTGCGCAGGTACCTTAGCCCTTATGGATGCAGGTATCCAGATGAAAAAACCTGTTTCAGGAATTGCTATGGGGCTCATCACTGATGGCGACAAATACGCTGTACTTTCCGATATCTTGGGCGACGAAGACCACTTGGGTGATATGGACTTCAAGGTAACAGGGACTAAGGATGGTATCACTGCCTGCCAAATGGATATCAAGATCAAGGGACTCACTTATGAAATCTTGGAAAAAGCCTTAGAGCAAGCCCGCGAAGGTCGTATGCATATCCTTGGTAAAATCACTGATACTATAGCCGTGCCAAACCCAACTGTGAAGCCACATGCGCCTAAGATTGTACGCCTTGAGATGCCTAAGGAATACATCGGTGCTTTCATTGGTACTGGTGGTAAGAATATCCAAGACCTACAGGCAAGAACTAAGACTACTATTGTGGTAGAAGAAGTGGGCGAATTAGGTGTTGTAGAGATCCTCGGTACTGATGCTGATGGTATCCAAGAAGCGGTAGATGCTGTATACCATGTATCTTTTGAGCCTGTAGAAGGTGAGGTGTACAAGGTGCGTGTAGCCCGCTTGGTAGAATTTGGTGCCTTTGTAGAGTTTGTCCCAGGTAAGGATTCTCTCCTACATGTATCCGAAATTGCATGGGAGCGTGTAGAGAAACCTTCAGATGTACTCAAAGAAGGCGATATTATCGAAGTGAAATACCTTGGTATAGATCCTAAGACGAAGAAAACCCGTGTATCTCGCAAGGCACTTCTCCCACGTCCAGAAAATCTCGAAAAGAGAGAAAAACCTCATTCCGATAAGGAAAAAAAGGACAAACCCCACTTTAAGAAAGATAAAAAATAGACTTTCTTAAGTGAAGAATAAAAATGAAAAGTGAAGAATTACCCCATGTGATTCTTCACTTTTTCGTTCTAATCTCTACCTTGGTATAATTTTTGTGCTTACTATTAGGAAATAATTTCTACCTTTGTACTCAAAACTAAGAACTCAAAACTCAAAACTAATACTTATGCCATATACAATTACCGTACTCAATGACAGTCCTCAAGCCTTAGCCTATGTAAAGGAGGCCGAAACCTTTGATTTTGTAAAGGTTACAAAAATCAAGGAAACTAAGAAAAAGACAGCTACCAAAGCAAAGGCAACACCAGCTCCCGAACTATTGGAAGAAGATGAAAATGGAATACCTCTTAAATATAAAGAGGAGATACTGGCGCTTTCTCAAAAAACAAAGAAAGCAGCAACTAAACGATTTTATGAGAAAAGGGCTGAAAAAAGTATATCATGATAGTCATTACAGATACTAATATCTTTTATAGTGCCCTGCACCTCATGGTGAGATAGCAAAAATACTATCAGAAAGAAAAAATGTACAATTTTTAGTTCCTGATTATCTTTTAGAAGAAATTGAAGAACATTTGCCAGATATAGCAAAGATTACTAAGAAAACACAAAAACAGATAAAAACAGAATTCTATAATATTTTAGAAGAGTTTGTTATTCTTACTTCTAAGGATATAACGGAGGCAAACCTGTTAAAAGCAGAGAAAATAACTAAAGATATAGATGTGGACGATATCCCTTTCATTGTCTTTCATTTACAATACAAACATAAAATATGGTCATTAGACAAGAAACTTATTTCAGGTCTGACAGAAAAAGGATATGGACATTTCTTTATCTCTACCAATGAAGTAAGAAAATATCTTTACAAGAAAAAGAACTAAAAAATTAACCTCTAAAAATTTTTTGTTTATTTAAAAAATTATTTATAAATTTGTCCTGTCAATTAGGTTAATTCTAAAGCAAATGAAAAACAGTGTTTTTATAGCACAAAACGATAGGGTCCAAGCAAGCACTTTCCTATGCTCTGTAAATAACAGAGCTCACGCACGCGCGTATAACAAAATTTTTGACATAAGCAAACCTGCTTACGAATTTTTTCGTGAGTAGGTTTGCTTTTTTAATTTAAGAAATAACAAAAAATAGATATTAGGAATGAAAAGAATTTTTTTGACAATAGTAGCAGTGCTGGGAGTATTGGCTATTAGTAGTTGTGGGAGTAATATTTCTCCTAATGATTATGAACTAAGTGAAGATGGAAAAACGCTTGTTAAATGGCTTAATGAAGAGACAGTTTCTATAAATATGGAAAAGGACGAAGTCCTTAAAGATGTTACAGTTATAGGGGGAGCAGCATTTGAAGGCAAAAAGGAATTGGTTTCTATAATATTTCCTAAAGAATTAACAGATATTGGTGGGTTTGCTTTTAAGCAGTGTTCTAAATTAGAAAGTATAGAAATACCAGAAGGAATAACAGTAATACGAGAAGAAACTTTTATTGATTGTAGTTCATTATCTTCTGTTAGGTTGCCTAACAGTCTGATAAAGATAGAAGCTTTAGCCTTTAGTTATTGTGGAGAATTGTCAGATCTTGTTATCCCTAAAAATGTTGAAGAACTTGGCTCAGGTTGCTTTAATCCTTGTAGAAAATTAACAACTATTACGTTTGAAGGAGAAAAACCACCTTTTATTAATGGAGCATTTAGAGGGGGAATTTTGAGAAAGGTCTATGTACCTAAACATAGTGTAAATCTTTATAAATTTTCATACAGAGATAGTTATTTTGATAAAATAGTAAGAGAAAAACCATAAAAAAAGAAATAAAAATATAAAAACTTAAATAAATGAAACATATATTGATAATTGTTGTTAGCTTTCTAATAGGAAGTACTTTTGTGAATGCACAATATAAGAAATCGGATATGGAAAGGTTCAATATTAAAGGTCATTATCCTAATTCTGTTCCTTTTAAGGATTTCTATAGTACTATTGAAGGGACTATACCCCATATACCCTCTCCATATAATATAATAAATGCACAAGGGATAGGCTATAGAGCTCAAGTAAAAGATGGATTTCCTTATGAATTTGATGAAAATGGTAATGTAAAGTATTGCGGATATGCAAATAAAGGTGCTAAGATGACTTATGAAGGAACAAATGAAATAAGGCGAATAACATCAGATGAATATGGAGATGCCATAATAGAATTTAAGTATAATGATAAAGGAATTATTATAGGTAAAAATATTCTAAGAGAAGACTATATGTCAAAAGAATACAAAATAGATTGGGAAAGTAAATACATATATGATAATAAAGGAAATATTGTAATTGAAAAATTTAGAGATTATTCATTAAATTATGGAGAAGAAGATGAAAGTGGAGAATTTAGATTTGAATATGATGAAAGGGGGAACCTAATAAAGGCAACTATACAAGAACTCGTAGAAGGAGGTATTTTTGTATATAACTACAAATATGATAAGAATAATAACCTTTCAGAATGGTCTTCTAATGGAGATAAAGTAGAACTTAAATATGATGATAAAGGGAATGTCATTTCTGTGATAGGACAACTTGGTTATGAACTTGTAGAATATACATTCAAATATGCTTATGATGGAAAAGGAAATTGGAAGACAAAATATGCTTATGACGGAGGCAAATTAGTTGGAAAAGTTACAAGAGTAATTTGGTATAATGAGTAAAAGAATATGAAAAAGATAAAATATTTATTACTATTAATCCTAATGGGTTGATTTACAAATATATCAGCACAAGTAGTTACTCAGAAAGAGAAAATGAGTTCTATTACTAAGAGAGAATTAATAGGAACAACAGATTGGGACAGAATAAAAAAGGAAATAAAAGATGAGTTTATAGAGTTTACAAAAAAAGGAGAATTTGAGAAGACGGAGGAATATCAAGAAAGAATGCAATATATAAAAGAAGCTATAGAAATGATTGCTCAAGAAGTATTTGTAAAATTTGTTAGTGAACCAATATTTATGGAACCTATAAAATATGATGCAGATACAGAATTATATACAATTAGAATATCTAAAAATTATCAGTTAAACTATCAAAAAAAGGATTTAGGGTATAGGAATTTAGTTTTTCCTACTATACTAAGAATAGATAGAGATACAGCGCAATATTATATTTCCACTAAATACAGTATAAGAGATTATTATAACTATACTCTTGATTTTGCAGATTTTATATTTTTTGAAGAGTATATTTTACCAAAGAGAATACAAATAGGAGGTAAAATGTATGAAACAGAATTATATGAATCATATCTTAAAAATTGGAATATTGGAAAAGATGAAATAGTAGCTAATATTTTAAAAGATAAAAGTACACATAATATCATTATAAGTGATTTAGAACTCAATACAAATGATTTGGGATTATCTAAATATTTTCCTGAGGTATATAGATTTAAAATTCCAAAGATAGAAAATGAATAAAAATTTAAAGAATATGAAAGTAATATTATTACAAGGAAAGGGTAATAGTGGTAAAACAAGACTTTCTAATAAAATAGATGAATGGTTGTTACAAAATGGTTTTGTAGAAGAGTTTAAGAAACTTGATCCTAATAATGAAAATGCTTCTCCTTACCAAAGAGATTTTTGGGCTATCTACTATAAGAAAATAGAGGGTAGAAATGTAAGAGTCCTTCTTAATTCGTGGTCTGATACGGGAGATATCATTAATGCTTTTCGGGATATTTATAAGGAAAATAAAAAGGATGGATATGACATCCTAATTACAGCTATACGTTCAAAAAGCAATCCGCGTCTATATGAATGGACAAGGGAGGTGTATATCAAAGAATTTCCTAAAATAGAAGAAAACATCTTAGATTTAGATACAAGACCACAAGATGCTGAGTATTGGTTAGGAGAGTTCATTCCTCTTTTTGGAAGTCTACTCTGATACTATTTTTATGATATAGTCTTAAAGACTAAAATATTGCAATATAATATTTCAAAAACCAATAAATTGTGTCTCTTCAAAAATCAGTCTTGTTAGGAATTATCTTAACCAGCGTTAGGGTAGAGATGCAATTTATTGCGTCTCAAAGGATTAGAGTTTTTCACTTTTCATTCTTCACTTTAAAAGTTTTCTTACTTCCTTCACAGTTTCTTCAGTAAATAGTGCTTCCAAGTTTTTCCAGATACTATGATATCCATAGGGACCTTGGAGCATTTCTTTTTTAGCTGCGGCGATACTCCAGTCGTGGTAGATAATACGATACATAGCCACCATAATTCCCGTACAGTCAGCGCCATGATAGCAATGGATAAGTACCGCCCCTTGCTCTTGTGATCGGCGAATACGCTTGAGCACTTGGGCAATATCCTTGGGGGTGATACGCCAAGTAAGTAGTGGGTGGTTGATAAGGGTAATCCCATCGGTAGGGGAGAAGACATTTCTATCCTTGGAACGAGTAAAATATCGTAGATTGATAATGGTCTTGATAGGTGTACGAAGGATCTCCTCTTTGTCTGCTTTTACCAATTGTTCACTGCGATAGAGCAAGCTATCCACTTGATATAGGTTTGCTTCAGTATGTATAACAGTAGCAGGAGTCTGCCCCCATAAGGGTAATAAAGGCAATAAAAAAAGTAATAGGATTGTTTTCAATGGTTGGTTTTTATAGAATGTGTCCTGTAAAAATACGAATTAATTTGCTAATTGACAAATTAGCAAAATTGCTAATTAATTCGTATTTTTGCGCTTTGATAAACAAACATCATTATGACTAAGAGTGTACGGGTGCGCTTTGCACCCAGTCCTACAGGACCGTTACATATAGGGGGGCTACGTACTGCCCTCTTTAACTATTTATTTGCTAAAAAGCATGGTGGGGATTTCCTCTTGCGTATTGAGGATACTGACCAAGTGCGCTATGTGGAGGGGGCAGAAGCCTATATCATGGAAGCCCTCCAGTGGTGCGGCATTACCTATGACGAGGGGGTAGGCAAGGAGGGAGGGCCTCATGCTCCCTATCGCCAGAGCGAGCGTAAGGCAATCTATGCTGAGTATGCCCAGATGCTTTTGGACAAGGGCGAGGCTTACTATGCTTTTGATACTGCTCAGGAGCTGGATGCTCAGCGTAAGGCCTATGAAGAACGTGGAGAGACTTTTATCTACAATTGGCATAACCGCGAAAAGCTCAACAATGCTTTCTCTCTTTCTCCAGAAGAGGTGAAAAAACGTATAGAAGAAGGGGTACCGTATGTGGTACGCTTTAAGATGCCTCAAGAAACTCTTACCCTGCACGACCTTATCCGTGGTGAGGTGGTGGTCGATACCAAGCTCTTGGACGACAAGGTACTCTTCAAGTCTGATGGTATGCCTACTTATCACTTAGCTAATATTGTGGATGACCACCTCATGGAGATTACTCATGTGATCCGTGGCGAAGAGTGGTTACCTTCTATGGCGCTACATGTGCTTATGTATAGGGCTTTTGGTTGGCAGGCACCTCAGTTTGCTCACCTGCCGCTGATTCTCAAGCCAGCGGGTATGGGTAATGGAAAGCTTAGTAAGCGTGATGGTGACAAGATGGGCTTCCCTGTATTTCCTTTGGAATGGGTGGATCCTGTAACTAAAAATATCTCCAAGGGCTACCGCGAAGGAGGGTATTTGCCTGAGGCCTTAGTGAATTTCTTAGCGCTGTTGGGATGGAATCCTGGAGTAGAGCAGGAACTCTTCTCAGTAGAGGAGTTGATCTCTCTCTTTGATTTAGAAAAGGTCAATAAGGCGGGTGCTCACTTTGATATAGAAAAAATCAAGTGGTTCAATCACCAATATTTGCAAAAAATACCTGTAGCTACTCTCGTGGAGGATTTCTCACCCATAGTGGCTGAAAAAGGTGTAAAAGTCTCTAAGGACAAGCTTACAGAGATAGTGTCTCTTATCCGCGAACGTGCGACTTTCCTCACTGACCTTTGGGATTTGGCTCACTTCTTCTTTGAAGCTCCTACCCAGTACGATGCCAAGGCGCTCAAAAAACAATGGAAGGACAACTCAGCCGAGATAACAACACAGTTGGTAACTGTAATAGAAGGACTTACCGACCTTACTCCTCATCATATAGAGACACAGATCAAGGATTTTATTACCCAGAATAACCTCGGTTTAGGACAAGTAATGCCACTTATTCGCCTTTCTTTAGTAGGGGAGATGAAGGGACCAGATGTGTTCTCTATAATCGCTATCTTAGGGCGTGAAGAGACAATACATCGCTTACAATATCTTGTACAATATGCTAAGGAGCAGTAAGTTATGAAGAAATATCTTATCGTAGGTCTGGGAAATATAGGGGAGGAATACCGTTACACACGCCACAATATAGGTTTCTTAGCAGTGGAGCACTTAGCCCAGCAGAAGGGCGTCTCTTTTGAGACAGTACGCTTGGGGGATGTGGCTACTTTTTCTCACAAAGGGCGTACCTTTATTCTTCTGAAACCTTCTACTTTTATGAATCTGAGTGGAAAAGCGATAAAGTACTGGTTGGAAAAGGAAAAGATACCTATAGAAAATCTCTTAGTGATTGCCGACGACCTGAATATTCCTTTTGGGAGTATTCGTATCAAGAAAAAGGGTTCGGATGGAGGGCATAATGGTTTTAAGAATATCCAAGAGGAACTCCAGACTACCACTTATGCCCGCTTGCGCTTTGGTATCAGTGCCAACTATGCTAAGGGTACCCAGATAGATTATGTATTGGGGCACTGGAGCGAAGACGAAGTAGCTTTGCTTCCTGAACGATTGGAAAAGATCAGTGAGGCGATACTCTCTTTTGGTCTGGCAGGAGCGGATACAACTATGAATCTGTATAACAATAAGTAAAGCCCTATGGGAAATATCCAAATCTACAATGCATCGGCAGGTAGTGGGAAGACTTTCACACTGGTAAAGTCTTTTCTTAAGCTTATTTTAGCTACTAAGAATGTAGAGGCCTACAAAACACTCTTGGCCATCACCTTTACCAATAAGGCGGTCAATGAGATGAAGGAGCGAGTAATCAATCAGTTACTCCTTTTCTCTACGCCCGATACTTTGGTAGAGGAGGGGGAGAAAAAGGCCTCGGACGATATTATGTTTGTCCAGCTTGCTCAGGAGCTACTTCTCTCTCATGAAGAGTTACAGGAGCGTTCTCAGAAGGTTTTAAAGCATATCCTGCATAACTATGCAGGATTTACTATTACTACTATTGATGGTTTTAACCAGCGGTTGATACGCTCTTTTGCGTTTGACCTAAAGCTCAATCCTAATTTTGAAGTTTTCTTGGAGACAGATGATCTTTTGCGCTTGGCTATAGAAAATTTGTTTAAGAAAGCTAATGAGAATCAGCTCCTTACAAAACTTCTTTTGGAGTTCTCTCGTGATAAAATAGAAGAGGATAAGGATTGGGATATTGAGACTGAGCTCTTTGATATCGCTAAGCTCTTGACCAATGAGAATCATTATACCTATATAAAGGAATTAGAAGAAAAACAATTGTCTGATTTTCAGTCTCTCAAAGAAGATTTGAAACAGCAGCGTAAAGGATTGTATACAGTGGTAGAGGATGCTGTAAAACATTTCTTTGCTTTTACTCAAAAGGAGGGAATCACGGCGGATCATTTCATCCGAGGTTCCTTATATAATTTCTTTGATAAAATTAGTAAAAATGGATTTTTTGCTATAGATAAGGGAGTATTTGACCGAGTTTGGTTTGTGGAATCTGGAGAAAAACCACTTTATTCTAATGGATTATTAAAAAAGGATCCAGCAATAGCACAACTATTGGATGAAAATCAACAATGGATATCCGATTTGTTAAATTCTATAGAAAAAAGTTATTGGTGGGATCAGTTTTATAAGCGTTTGATAAAAAATGTTACTCTTTTGGCGGTACTCAAAAGCCTACAAGAGGAAATTATCGCAATCAAGGAGGAAGAAAATATATTGCCTATCTCTGAGTTCAATAGTATTATCCACCAGACAATCATTGATGAACCTTCTCCCTTTATATACGAGAAGATAGGTACCCGCTATCAACACTATTTTATAGACGAATTTCAGGATACTTCCACCCTACAGTGGGAGAATATGCTTCCTTTAGTAGCCGATGCAGTACATAGTGAAAACCTCAGCAAGCAGCAGGGGTCACTGCTTATCGTGGGCGATGCTAAGCAGTCTATTTATCGCTGGCGTGGGGGTAGGGCAGAGCAGTTCATGGAACTCTATAACAAGGAAAAAAAACCTTTTCACCTGATACAAGAAGTTCAGAATCTCGACTATAACTATCGAAGCCGTCGGGAGGTCATCACCTTCAATAACAGTTTTTTCCACTTTGTGGCCACTCATCCTTTGCTTTTCAATAATACTGGAAAGCATCGGTATGGGGAGCTATATCTCGAGGCAGAACAGAAAATTCCTGACAGGGAAGCGGAAAGAGGGTTTATAAGTATAGAATTTATTGATAAGAATAGCACCCAAGAGGTAAATTATTCCGAAGAAGAGGCTACAGAAGGAGAAAATGTAGTTGAGCAAACAGATATTCGTATAGAAACGATTGAAAAGTATATAAAAGAAGCAAAAAGTTATGGCTATTTGGATAAAGATATTTGTATACTCTCTAGGAGAAATAAAGAATGTATTGAGATAGCAGCACAATTATCTGAAAAAGGATATAATGTTATTTCTTCAGAAGCTTTATTGCTTAAAAATATTCCTGAAATACAGTTTTTGATTCATCTAATATCTATTTCATTATATCAAACCAATGAAAAGGAAAAGATAGCCTTGCTTTTCTCCTATGCTAAGGTAAAGCAAATTACAGAACTACACGCTTTTATGAGTCAGTATGTTCATAAGCCAGTGGAGGCTTTCTTCTCTGCTATGGGATTTTCTTTGTCTTATTTTCACTTATATTCTTTCTATGAGGGTATCGGTTATGCAATAAGAGTATTTGGTTTGGCCAAGCCTTCGGATGCTTATTTGGCACAGTTCCTCAATATCATATACGAATATAAGAGTGTGCGCAATGGTAATATTGCGGATTTTCTGACCTATTGGGAAGAAAAGAAGGACAAGCTGGCTATTAGTGCTCCTGAAGGGGTCAATGCAATATCTATTATGACCATTCACAAAAGTAAGGGTTTGGAGTTCCCTGTGGTTATTTATACAGATGTTAATGATTCGTTGCGTTCAGGTAAGGATACCCTTTGGATATGTGTACCTAAGGAGCAATATCATGGTTTTGAACATTTGCTTATAGATGACTATAGTGGTCTGGAAAAGATAGATGCGGAGATTGTACTACAACAGAGCCAAGTGGAACTCTTGGATGCCATCAATACCATGTATGTAGCTATGACACGTCCCAAGGATTTGCTCTATATCCTCAGCCAGCGTCCCAAGGAGAAGGAACAGGAGAAGATCTCTACTCTTTCTGGGGTGCTACAGGCTTATCTACAGGCCGAAGGTAGGTGGAATCCCTCTGAATCTCACTATACCTTTGGTCAGTTACTTCCTATAGAGAGGGCTGCCTTAGGAGAGAATGATTATATTCCTTTCAAACAAAGGTCTGTTATATCCCCTTCCTATACTATCGTAACCCGATCAGGTTCTATGTGGAATACCTCTCGAGAGGAGGCGATCGCTCGTGGAAATCTTCTACATGAAATCCTCGGACAGCTTATCACTCAGGAGGATATACCTGAATTGTTACATCATTTTTTCTTGGAAGGACGCATCTCTCAGGAGCAAATAGCACCTCTGAGCCATCAGTTGGAGAAAATTACCACTCATCCTTTGCTAAAAGAGTACTATACTAAGGAGTATATCATTTACAACGAACGTGAATGGCTGGATATCACAGGGGAGTACCTCCGCCCTGACCGTGTCGCTTACCATAAGCCTACACAGAGGGCTGTGATTATCGATTACAAAACGGGGGAAGATCACCCCCAGTATCAAGCACAACTAAGGCGCTATGCCCAGACCCTTGAGCAAACCGGCTGGGAGGTAACACAATCTTTTTTGGTATTTATCAATGAAGAAATTAGGGTAATCTCCCTGTAGGGGCGAATTGCAATTCGCCCTTTTTGTGAGTCAATTCACTCTTTTGTGAGTCAATTCGTCCTTATAAACTAAAAAATCCTTGATGAAGCATCAAGGATTTTTTTGAGCGGGAGACGAGGTTCGAACTCGCGACATTCAGCTTGGAAGGCTGACGCTCTACCAACTGAGCTACTCCCGCAACAAATCTAAAAATAATATGAAAAAACGAGCGGGAGACGAGGTTCGAACTCGCGACATTCAGCTTGGAAGGCTGACGCTCTACCAACTGAGCTACTCCCGCATTTTGACGGTGCAAAGGTAAGACATTTTTTTATTTCTACCAAACAAAAATGAAAAAAAATCTATCTGAGAAAAATAATAGACTGATTTGTTTTATTTCTCAATGAAAAACCGTAACTTTGCCCCACTATTAATCGAGGACAGATTTGACTGATTGCCACCTCATCGCAATGACGATAAAAGATGCTAAACCAGTAATCTCCTCATAAACTTTAATTTATGGGATATTTATTTACTTCCGAATCAGTGTCTGAAGGACACCCTGACAAAATCGCTGACCAGATTAGCGATGCTCTCATTGACCACTTTCTCGCTTTTGACCCTTCGTCCAAAGTAGCTTGCGAAACTTTAGTAACCACCGGACAGGTGATTCTTGCCGGAGAAGTGAAATCCAAAACTTATCTCGATGTACAGCAAATCGCTCGTGATGTGATTAGGCGAATAGGCTATACCAAGAGTGATTATATGTTCGAAGCCAACTCTTGTGGAGTACTCTCTGCTATACATGAACAGTCTCCTGATATCAACCAAGGAGTGGTGCGTCACTCTCCAGAGGAACAAGGAGCAGGCGATCAGGGAATGATGTTCGGATATGCTACTCGTGAGACGGATACTTATATGCCATTGCCTTTGGCACTCTCTCATGCCATTGTACGGGAATTGGCTACTTTACGCCGTGAAAATAACCAAATCACTTACTTACGCCCCGATGCCAAGAGCCAAGTAACCCTTGAGTATAGCGATGATAATAAGCCTGTTCGCATAGATAGTATTGTGATCTCCACTCAGCATGATCCTTTTGATACCGAGGCAAAGATGCTTGCTAAGATCAAAGAGGATATGATTCAGATACTTATCCCTCGTATCAAAGAGCAGTATCCGAACTATGCGCATCTTTTTGATGAAAATATCAAATATCATATTAATCCTACTGGGGTCTTTGTTATTGGAGGACCTCACGGAGATACAGGACTTACAGGCCGTAAGATTATTGTAGATACTTACGGGGGCAAGGGAGCTCACGGAGGGGGTGCTTTCTCTGGGAAAGATCCTAGCAAGGTGGACAGAAGTGCTGCCTATGCCACCCGCCATATTGCTAAGAATATGGTAGCGGCAGGCATAGCTGATGAGATGCTTGTGCAGGTAAGCTATGCCATAGGGGTAGCCGAGCCAACAGGGGTCTATGTCAATACCTATGGTACTTCCAAGGTGGCACTTACTGATGGACAAATCGCTCAGAAGGTCAGAGAAATCTTCTCTCTACGTCCTTATGATATAGAACAGCGCTTGAAACTGCGTTATCCTATTTATAGCGAAACAGCCGCTTATGGTCATATGGGAAGAAGTCCTGAGGTGGTAAAGAAAGTATTCGCTTCTCCTTATCATAATACAAAAACTATTGAGGTAGAGCTCTTTACATGGGAAAAATTAGACTATGTAGAGACGATTCGAAAGGCTTTTGGACTATAACGTCTCAGAGAACTCTAATATACCAAAGAGACTACCCCGATAAGGATAGTCTCTTTTTGTTATTAAAGCGAACACTATTGGCACAATTCAGTATTGTAAAACTAAGTGTAAATCACAGATTCCCCAATTATAAATATTTAAATATCAAATTATAATAAAAGATTAATTATCATGAAGCTAATTACAATTTTAAAAGAATTCTTCCTTAAGAATCAATCCTCAGGGGTGTTGTTGATCCTCTGTGTAGTACTTTCTTTGACAATCGCCAATTCCCCTATGGCGGAAAGTTTTCAGGCACTCTTAGACCAAGAGGTAGGGCCTTATTCGATCAGTATGTGGATTAATGATGCCCTTATGGCTATCTTCTTCCTATTGCTAGGATTGGAGATCAAGCGGGAGATCCTCAAGGGCGAACTTTCGGATATCAGGAGTGCTTCCCTCCCGATAGTAGCTGCTATAGGGGGGATGATCGTGCCTGCGGTTATCTTTTCCTTACTGAATTATGGGACACCTTATAGCAAGGGCTGGGCGATTCCTATGGCTACAGATATTGCCTTTTCCTTGGCAGTCATCTCTATGTTGGGCAGGGGGGTGCCTATAGCGATTAAGGTCTTTTTAGTAGCCTTGTCCATAGTAGATGACTTGGGAGCTATTGTGGTGATTGCCCTCTTCTATACCGATGCGATTCACTGGAGTTACCTGCTCTATAGTGGGGGAATCATAGCCGTATTATGCTTGTTGAACTATCTTAAGGTGAGAAAAATCGTATTTTACTTGCTCTTAGGAGTACTCTTGTGGTATTGTATGCACCATTCAGGAATACATGCTACTATAGCAGGGGTTATTTTGGCCTTTACTATGCCTGCTAATGCAGA
Organism: Capnocytophaga gingivalis ATCC 33624; assembly: GCF_000174755.1. Lineage (GTDB taxonomy): Bacteria > Bacteroidota > Bacteroidia > Flavobacteriales > Flavobacteriaceae > Capnocytophaga > Capnocytophaga gingivalis. The sequence continues at coordinate 305,812 of NZ_ACLQ01000019.1, read as the reverse complement.
AAAAGGTAAAAAATCTCCTTTAGAAAAGCTGGAACATGCCCTACAAATCCCTGTAGGCTATATCATTATGCCCGTTTTTGCCTTGGCTAATACCAATATCACCTATAAGTCAGGTATGATAGAGGGATTATCCTCTTCTTTGGGAGTAGGAGTTGTTTTAGGGCTTATCTTGGGCAAACTCGTAGGGATCAACCTTTTCTCCTTTATAGCCGTTAAGCTGAAGATAAGCACCTTACCACATGCCAGTCGTTGGATACACATGATAGGCGTAGGGCTATTGGGAGGGATAGGCTTTACCATGTCTATCTTTATCTCCTTGCTTTCCTTTAAGGAACATGAATTACAAGATGCAGCCAAATTTGCTATTCTAACGGCCTCTATACTTGCAGGGGCTTTGGGATATATATTGCTAAGAAGTGGCACCAAGAAAGAAAACAAATCTGTTTAGAGACTATATGAAACATTTATACTTTTTATCAATAGCGTTATTCTCATTAAGCGCAATGGCACAGCTAAAAGATTGTGCTACTTGTACCACTCAAGTGGTTAAGGAACAACAAATTAGCAAATTAAGCATAGATGAATTGCGCTTCCTCACTAACGACCTCTACGCTTGCAAAGGCTATAAGTTTAAAGACTATGAAATAAGCAATTACTTTAATGAAAAACCGTGGTATAAGCCTGTAAGTGACAATAGTAAAGTGAAACTCAACGCAGTGGAGGAACAGAATGTAAAGCTATTTCAAGAACGCACGGCAATACTAAAAGCTGATAGAGAAAAACTCATAGAAGCATTGCGAAGTTTAAAAGCAGAAGCTCAAAAAGGAAATATTTCTATTTTAAAAAATAATGGAGAAGAATATTTTAATAAAGTGATTACTAAGATAGATATAGATAACATTCACTGGATTAAAAATCAAGGGTATTATAGTGCAGAAATTGATGATTTTAAGGAGACAAATCGATATTTTATATGGATTGAAGGTAATAAAGTGACAATTCAGTGTGATGAAAATGGGCATTCTAAAAAAGTATCAGAAGATAAGATTAAGGGAGTCTATGACACAAATGATTTTGAGGTTATGGAAAGCAATATAGGTTGGGAGTTCCGCTGGGATAAGCAAAAATTGGTATTTGTAAGGTTTATTTTAGCAGGATAAAGAGAAAAAGTGATATTCTTTTTCTTTTGACAATACTGATGTTATGAATAAAATATTTCAAGTAGAAAAGCTTTTAATTATTTGACAAAAATATAAGTGTATGCAAGTATATCAAACAAACTTTGGACAGCTGCGTTATCACGATTTATTAGGCAGTCTTATCCCTATTCTCTTTATACATGGCTTAGGGTGCTGTGGTTCTATGGATTATCCCACTGTTGCCTCAGGGAGTATTCAGGCACATCGCAGGATTATTCCAGACCTATTAGGTTCAGGATTTAGTGATTATAGTGATGATTTCCCTTATACTATAGAAAGCCATGCTTCCTTGCTAAAAAGCTTTGTAGAAGACCTACAGTTAGAAGAATTGGTTATCTATGGACATAGTATGGGAGGAGCAATAGCTATAAAATTAGCTGAAAAATTGGACAAAAAAGTAAAGTTATTGCTCCTAAGTGAAGCCAATTTGGACAATGGAGGAGGATTTTTTTCCAAAAAGATAGCAAATTATTCCTACAAGGATTTTATAAAATTTGGACATGAAGAGGTTATTAGGGAAAATATTCAAAACAATAATAGATTGTGGGCAAAAAGTCTTTCTCTGACAAACCCAACAGCTATTTTCAAGGAGTCTCTTTCCTTAGTAGAGGGGCAATTCCCTACATGGAGGGAGATACTTTATAAGCTTCCTACTACTAAAGTCTTCATTTTTGGAGAACAATCTTTGCCTGACCCCGATTGGGAAAGACTACAAACAGAACATATTCAGGTAAGGGTAATTCCTAATGCAGGTCATTCTATGGCTTGGGAAAATCCTCAAGGTCTTAGTGATGTTATTTATCAGTCAATTGAGGGAAGATAAAATAAAATCAGTATATTTACCAAAAAATTACTTTACAATGAAACACTTATACTTCTTATCAATAGCGTTGTTCTCACTAAACGCTACAGCACAGCTAAAAGATTGCGCTACTTGTGCCACCCAAGTAATTGATGAAGAACAAATCAGCGAATTGAGCATAGATGAATTACGCTTCCTCACTAACGACCTCTACGCTCGCAAAGGTTATAAGTTTAAAGACTATGAAATAAGCAATTACTTTAATGAAAAACCGTGGTATAAGCCTGTGAGTGACAATAGTAAGGTGAAACTCAACGCAGTGGAAGAGCAGAATGTAAAGCTATTTCAAGAACGCACGGCAATACTAAAAGCTGATAGAGAAAAACTCATAGAAGCATTGCGAAGTTTAAAAGCAGAAGTACAGAGAGGGCATAGTCCTATTCCCAAAGGCAACTATAATGAGCATTTTAGTAAAACCATTGCTAAAATAGATATAGATGATATTCATTGGATTAAAAATCAAGGATATTATAGCGTAGAGGTTGATAATTTCAAAAAAACACATCAATATTATATATCTATAGAAGATAATGAGATTCTGATTTATTGGATTTTTCTTGAATACTCAAAAAAGGCAGAAGAAGAAAAACTTCCTAAAACATTCTATGAAAATGAAATAGATTCAGCTTCTCCTCTTAAAGGAGCTTACATTTGGTCGTTTACTTGGGAAAATTCACAATTAGTATTTAAAGGTTATATTCCTACTGGGTGATAATTTTAATACGAAGTTATAGAAAGCGCTGCTTATTGGAGATTCAAATGGAGAAATCAAAAATTGGTATTTATAGAGTCTGTAATGGCAGGATAAAGAGAATAACAGCGTGCGCTATTCACACAATTCAGCATAGTATGAATATAGAAGAAATCAAAAAGAAAATACAAATCATCTTAGAACTTCCTGAGCTAAAACCATTTGGTGGTATATATATGAACCCCGTATTGGAAGAAGCAAAAGTAGCCCAAATAGAGAAAGAGAATCGCATCACTTTCCCTGCCGATTATCGCACTTTTATCACCCAAATCGCCAATGGCTGTGTGGGGCCCGATTACGGATTGCGTTCCCTTAAAGAAGCAACGGAAGATTTGATGTGGAAAGATCGGACTATAGACCTCTCTACGCCTTTTCCTTACACCGAGCATTGGAATGAAGAAGAATGGCTTAATAGTATTGATTGGGACGGAGGTGAGCGCCCTACGCCAGAGGAGGTGGAAGCCTATATGGATACAAAGCACATCAGCGGTTGTTTGCAAATATGCCATATAGGGCACGGAGCTTCTTATCTTTTGGTGGTGAATGGTAAAGAAAAAGGGACTATATGGCTTGATAGTCGTCAGGATTATGGCGGACTGTCGCCTGAATTTAATGAAAAAGGAGAAAAACTCACCTTTGAAATGTGGTATACCGACTGGCTGAATAAGGTAGTAGCCCCTGAAAAAGTATGGTTTGAGAAATCGCTTCAATTTATCAAAAAGGCTTTTCCAAAAATAGAGGAAACAGATTTTAGGCTAATGACTTATGTGCTTTATGAGCATTACTCTGATAGAAACTTAGCAACCCTCATCGCTGAGCTTTATGGACTGAACTCAATAGACATCTATTTTGAAATAGGAAAGTTTATCCAAAGAGAAAAGTACGATGAACAAACCATTCAGCAGTATGAAGCCCAATTGCGCGAAAGTGGTTTTTATGATTGGGCAGCAGAGGAAGAGTAGAAAATAAAAAAAGAGTATCTTTGCCTAAAATAGATAACAATGAGTTATAGTTCTAAAACAATATCAACATTCACAAGTGTGGAGGCAATGGAAAAGTTTATCAACAATGTGAATTCAGAAGAAGGCTTTACAGATTGGAACTTAACAGAAGAAGAGTTTCAACAGCTTTGGAACTCGCACCTATTTCACGAACTTAATTACGAATTAGATAAACTTATTGATGACTATGAATGGGAGGATATTATAGGGGTAGAAGCGCTGCAAAAAGCCTGTGAAGTTACAGAAGCTAATACCATAAGCAAACTACCTGTTGGGCAGGAATTTTTAGCAATGCTTCATAAAGCTATAGAATACAAAACAGGGATATTCTTTTTCTTTTGACAATACTGATGTTATGAATAAAATATTTCAAGTAGAAAAGCTTTCTACTATCACCGAAAATACATTTTCACTAGCAGGAAGAGTGATTGCAGGGAATAGTATTCACAAAGGAGAGGCTTTCAATCTTATGAAAATAGACAATAACACTTTGGTAGAGGTAAATTTCTTGCTAAAACAAATAGAAATGTATGGTCGTTCTATTGATTTTATAGATTTAGGGTGTACAGGAGTACTATTTTTAGAAGGAGAATGTCCAACTACTCAAATAAAAGAACTAATTATAGCAGCACAAACAATATGACCGAACTTGAAAAAGTATTAAAAGATATTGATACTACCACACATCCTAACGGACTTAGAGATGGGATAATTTACTATAATGAAGAGGGTGATTTCTGTGTGTATAACCACTATTCCGCTTGTGAGTGGCTTAAGCATTTGGCAGTGCATTATGGTGGGGTGACTATGGAAGAGGCTACTCAACTGGTAGAAAACTCAGACTGGATGCGTATGCCTGAATCTATTAATGAAGTAGCATTTATCACTCATGAAGAACAATATCATTGGGCGATGTTGCTTGTAAAGGGTAATATGTATTGGTTAAAAGGGTATCCTTCTGATACTAATAATTTTAAAGAAGAGCATAGTGTTTGGGAAGAACAAATAGCAAAACAATACCAACTAAATCATGAATATAGATATGGTGATTTAGAGCCTGCCGACTATGAAAGTGGAATACTTGATAACGCTATAATAAAAAGGGAGAAAAAGTCGGATCTTCCTAAAGAAGAAAGTATTATCCAAAAGATTTCCAAAATATTGAAAAATCATTAACAGTATGAAGTCCAACTGCGAGAAAGTGGTTTTTATGATTGATATGAATTTAATAGACCTTATTACCGATAGCCACAATACTCCTTTTTGGAAAATCACCTACCATTGGCATAGAACGTATCAGGCTAAGGACATACAATATCAGCATTTTGTAGGGGAGATTACCACTACTTATAACATTCCCGAAGCGCTTATTTCTTTGTTGGATAAACAATCTCAATTAGTTAATGAAGGTGTTTTCTCGGTTGATGAAATTATCGGGGATAAGATAAAGGCTTTTGAACTCAAATTGCAAAATAAGAACGTCACTATTGTAAACCTTTATATAGAAGGCAATGGAGTAGATTTTTGTATTGTAGATAAAAGGTAAATCCCCTATAAAACAAGTTGTATTTGCTAGTTTGACAGGTAGTTTTTCTATTTTCTGATTTAAAATTTTGTTGATTCAAAAAAAATGTGTTACTTTTGCCTCGAAAATAACAGGTGTTATATTACGATTGTTATATAAAGAAATTTATGCCGAAACCAACAACAATAACTCAAGAAGTAATTATAGAAACTGCCTTCGAGATGGTACGAAAGGAAGGCTTTGCAGTGCTTTCTGCTCGAAATATTGCCAAGCAAATTGGTTGCTCCACTCAGCCCATCTATTGGTCTTATAAAAATATGGATGAATTAAGAGCTGAAATCTGCAAAAAAGCACTGCCCTTCTTGCAGAGTGTAGTGCTCAGTTACTCAAAAACAGGCAATACTCTTTTAGATTTAGGACTCGGATACGTCTGGATGGCTCACACCGAACCTGCCCTATTCAAGGCTTTTTATATGGATAATGTTACCAATGTAAAACTTACTGACATTTTTCCCGAAAGTGAGCGAGTAGTAGAAATAATGAAAAATAGTGAGGAGTGCCGCAGCCTATCTGATGAAGAACTCAAGAATAGCATTGCTAAAGGTTGGATGTTGGCACACGGTATTGCTTCATTGGTCGCAGTGGATATGCTTGTTTATGACGAAGATAAAATTTTAGAAATATTAAAATAAATCTACCTTAATATGAGAACCAATAAAAAAACACTTCGGAATGTAATCCTATTTAGCTTGGTAGCCATCTCTTGCGGATGGATAGGCATTGGGGTAAACCAGTTACTTGGAGAGCCTTCTAATTTAGAGTCTTTAGGATCAGGAATTTTTATTGCTACTCCTATTCTGTGTATGATTTTGCTGCGCCTTTTCGATGGCGATGGCTGGAAAGATTTTCCTTTAAAACCTTGTTTCAAGCAAAACACTCGCTGGTATATCTTTGCTATTGTAGTCTATCCCGTGGTTATTGGTATAACAATGTTTGTTGGCAAGCTATTAGGATGGGTAGATGTGAGTAAGTTTAGTGTTGCTGCTTATTTCCCTGTTTTTGCAGCTGCTTTCTTACCCGTTTTTATCAAAAATATCTTAGAAGAGACGGCTTTTCGAGGGTATCTCACCGTAAAAATGGAACAACTCACTAAAAACGAATGGATGATTTATGTAGTGGTGGCATTCGTCTGCCAAATATGGCACCTGCCATACAATCTCGTATTCTTAGGCGATACTTATCAGGCAACCTTTTTCCCTTATAGCAAAGAGTTATTTGTTTTGGTGAGCCTTGTGGTCATTGCTGTTTGGACAATAATGTACACCGAAATTTTCTTTCTCTCGCGTTCACTCTTATTGGTAGTTTTGATGCACTCAATGAAAGATGCTCTTAACCCTCTCATTTCAGAAGGATTTACTGTTATTTCACCCGATAAAACACTTTTAGTATCTCCTCTTTTTGGCATCATCCCAACATTTATATACTTAGCTATAGGCTTGTATCTAAGGAGAATACGAAAAAGTAAAGAGAGTCTTCATTTATAATGAATAAATCGTATAAATTAAAATATTAGCAATATGAACAAAAACGATGAAACCCCTGTAAATGCTGCTTCTTGGGATAAGATTTTCCCTAAAAGCGATAAAGTTGAACACAAAAAAGTATCGTTCAAAAACCGTTATGGTATCACCCTTATTGGCGATTTGTATTTTCCAAAAAACACCAAAAATAAGAAGCTCGCTGCCCTTGCTGTTTGCGGTGGGTTTGGAGCAGTAAAAGAGCAAGCCTCAGGATTTTACGCCCAAACAATGGCTGAAAGAGGCTTCGTAACCTTAGCTTTTGACCCCTCCTATACCGGAGAGAGTGGTGGAGAACCTCGTAATGTAGCATCACCCGATATCAATACCGAAGACTTTTCGGCAGCGGTAGATTGCTTAGGAATCCAACCTTTTGTTGATAGAGAAAAAATAGGAATCATCGGCATCTGTGGTTGGGGTGGCTTTGCCCTGAATGCTACCGCTATCGATACACGTATCAAGGCAGTAGCTACTATGGTAATGTACGATATGTCACGTGTGTTTAGCAAAGGTTATTTTGATGCCAATACCCCCGAAATGCGTTTGGAAATGAAGCGTTCGCTTAATGCTATTCGTTGGACGGATGCCGAAACAGGAACTCCCTCCCCAGGTTACCCTATGCCCAATACTCCTTCCGATAAAGTACCTCAATTCTTAAATGATTATATTGAGTTTTACAAAACACCACGAGGTTTCCACGAGCGTTCAGTTTCTAATCACGTTTGGACAGCCACTACGCTGCTTTCATTTATGAATTTCCCGCTACTGTCCTATGCTAATGAAATTGAGGTACCAACTCTTATGATTGCAGGAGAAAATGCTCATTCGCGCTATATGAGCGAAGATGCCTACAAATTAGTTGGAAGCGAGAAAAAAGAACTGCTAATTGTCCCTAATGCCCGCCATACTGATTTTTACGACAATCAAGCTGGAGTAATTCCTTTTGATAAGTTGGAGGCGTTTTTTAGCGAGTATCTTCAATAAAATGAAGTATAAAAACAAGTCCCAAGCTCATATTTACTGAAAAGGGGAGGAGTAGTTTGTCTTTTCCAAAAGGGTAGAAGATAAACTTTTTGAAACATTGCCTAAAAATAAGAATGGAACAGCTTTTCCCCTTTATGAAGTTCATATTGAACTGTTTGTTTGGAAAAATTCCCCAATAATAGTTTGAAAAGATAGGTTCTTACTTGTGTAGGATATTAAGGGAAACTTTATAAAAACATTTTTAATGAATACATTTGAGAGATGATTAGAACTAACAAGATTGCAGAAGCAAATATTATTCTGAAAAAATTTCTTTGGCTTGATATTTATATGGTAGATTTTAACGAAGAGGAGATAATACTATTTGGAACTAAGGATGCTTCTTTTGGCAAACAAGTGGAAATAATATTGAAAAAAGTCTGCTATATAGATATGCCTACTATGTGGGAATTAGATTTAACTTCAGAAAATCCAATAGTATTTACAGCTCAAGAAGAAATGAATGAGATATATAAAAACAGATTTCTTGACAATCATAATGGAGTTGGGGATTTATTCACTTTTTCTGCAGAAGGGGTTAATAAAGGAATTCAATATCATATTGTAGCAGGTGGCTTTGAATTGCACTTTTTGAGTTATGATAGTTATTTTCCTTGGGAAATAAATGAATAAATCAAGACTTTATAAAATAGTTACTTATTTAGAGCTAATAACTTTCTCCAAGGGGTTTTTGGAGAATATGTTGTAGTATAAAAGACAAAGATAACTATATGAATAAAGGAACTAAAGAAAGTGTAAAAAGCAATATAGGAGGAATCTTGCCTAATACTATTATCTGTGAAAGGGTTTTCTGACAAGGGATTTAATGTTCTAACTGTACAGTTAGATTTGTACATAAAAGTAGCATAAAGAGCAATAACATGTCTTCTTTAGAGAGCGTTTGGGTAATAGAGAAGAATATGAATAAAAGTAAAAAATCATAAAAAGCTTTTTTCTTTAATACAAAAATTGTATTTTTGCCTCCGTAACAGAACTAATATAAAGAAATAAGTATGGCAAAGATTAAATATTATTACGATTCTGAGACGCTGTCCTTCAAACAAATTAATAATAGGAAAAGGCGCCTCAAGTACTTATTTTTCTTTCTTCTTTCCTCTTTTCTCTTTGCGCTGATTATAGTTCTAATCCTCTACAATATCAACTTTATGCAGACCCCTAAAGAGCTTTCTCTCAGGAGAGAACTTAAGGAGAATGAGACACAATTTGCCATTTTGAACAAAAAAATGCAACAAGCAGAAGAGGTGCTAGATCGTATAGCTGATCGTGATAATACGCTTTATCGTACTTATTTTGAGATGACTCCTATCCCTGATGCACAGAGAAAGAGTGGTTTTGGAGGGGTCAATCGATATGAATATCTAGAAAAATTCAGCAATTCATCCATGCTAATTGATATGACCAAGCGATTGGAAACACTTCAAAAAGAGCTGGCTGTGCAGTCCAAATCCTTGGATGATATTGCGGCTCTGGCCAAAGAAAAAGAAAAATTACTACAGGCCTTACCTGCCATTCAGCCTGTGCAAAACAAGGATCTTAAGCGTATGGCTTCTGGTTATGGATTTCGTACAGATCCATTTACTAAAGTAAGAAAATTCCATTATGGCATGGACTTTTCTGCTCCTACAGGAACAGCTGTCTATGCTACAGGGGATGGAGTGGTAACCAGAGCAGATAGCAACTCTTCTGGATATGGAGAACATATTCGCATAGATCATGGATATGGCTATGAGACACTTTATGGACACCTAAGCCAATATAATGTCCGCCCTGGACAGAAAGTAAAGCGAGGGGATGTAATTGGCTATGTAGGCAGCACTGGGCGTTCGGAGGCACCTCACTTGCATTATGAAGTGAAGAAGAATGGGGAGCACCTCAATCCTATCAACTTCTATTATGGAAGTTTATCAGCAGAAGAATATGCAGAGATGCTCAAGAAATCTTCTCAAGGAAACCAATCGTTAGACTAATGCCAACTCCTTATAAAAAACTCTATTATTCTATAGGGGAAGTTGCTGATATCTTTGGCGTGAATACTTCAAAAATACGCTTTTGGGAGAAAGAGTTTGAAATACTCTCTCCTAAGAAAAGTCCCAAAGGGACACGCCGATATACAGACAAAGACATAGAAAATATTCGCCAGATATATCATCTGGTAGAAGAGCAGGGACATACCTTAGAAGGGGCTAAGCTAAAGCTCAAGGAAAAACCCAAAGAGCTGCTCTCCACTATAGAAATTATTGAAAAACTTAAAAAGGTTAAGCAGACCCTGCTATCTATCAAAAATGAGCTATAAAGACCCAAAAGGAGGACAAATACTATGACTACTTTGCCTCCAATAGGGCTATATTTTCGATGTGATAGGTCTGGGGAAACATATCTACTGGACATATTCTGACCACCTTATACTTCTCTTGTAGCAAGGCTAAGTCTCGGGCTTGGGTAGCGCTATTACAACTTACATAGACAACCCTCTTGGGAGCTATACGGAGTATCTGAGCTACTACATCCTTATGCATACCATCGCGAGGTGGGTCGGTGATGATTACATCAGGAAGTCCATGAGTGGTGATAAACTCTTCATTGAAGACATTTTTCATATCTCCTACAAAAAAATCTACATTGCTTATTTGGTTGTTTTGAGCATTTTCCTTAGCATCAGCAATGGCTTCAGGTACTGCTTCTACTCCTATGACTTTTTTAGCTTTTTTAGCGACAAACTGGGCAATAGTACCTGTCCCTGTATAGAGATCGTATACCAATTCCTCTCCTGTGAGGGCGGCAAAGTCTCTGACTACTTTGTAGAGTTCGTAAGCCTGAGTCGAGTTGGTCTGAAAGAAAGATTTAGCATTGATCTTAAAGCGCAATCCCTCCATTTCTTCATAGATAAAGTTCCTCCCATGATAGCAGATAACCTCTTGGTCATAGATAGTATCATTGGGTTTATTATTGATGATATATTGTAACGAGGTAAGGGTAGGAAATTCCGATAGAAGATAGTTAAGTAGCTGTTCCCGAGGCTCTTTTCTCTCCTCTAAGAACTGTATCACGAGCATTATCTCCCCTATGGAGGAAATACGAATCATCATAGTACGCAACCATCCTGAGTGGCTGCGAGGATTGTAGAAAGGGTAGCCATAAGAGAGTGCATATTCGCGAATCTTATTGCGAATAGCATTGGAAGGATCTTCCTGCAGATGGCACTTACGAATGTCCAAGACCTTGTCCCAAGCGCCAGTGATATGGAATCCGAGACCCTGACGGTCTGCGATTTCCTCTTTGCTTGTAATCTCCTCAGGGGTAAGCCAACGTGTCTCACTAAAGGAAAATTCTATCTTATTGCGATAAAAATAAGGTTTGTTACAACCTATAATAGGCAAGATCTCCTCAGGGGTTACCCCTCCCAATCGCTTAAGATTGTTCTCTACCTCTTTTTGCTTGTAGTGGAGCTGACTTTGGTAGTTCATATGTTGCCATTGGCACCCTCCACAATAGGTGAAGTGCTCACATACGGGGACTACTCTCAGTGGAGACTCTTGGTGGAACTTCACTGCTGTCCCTTCATAGAAAGCCTTTTTTTTCTTAGTTACCAATATATCTACAATATCCTCAGGCACCGCATTATCTACAAAGATAACCCGACCATCAGGAGCATGTGCGATGCTTTTTCCTTTAGCACCTGCATCGGTTATGGTAACATTTTCTATCAAAAGAGGTTTTTTGTCTTTTCCCATGTGAATATTTTAATGAAAGAGATAAAGAAATGATTCATAAAATACAATGTAGGGGCGAGAGAAACTCGACCCCTACATTTTAACTTAGCTAATTAAACTTTATAAACTATTGAGCAAGTACTATTATTTTGTTTTCTTGTTGTTCTACTACCCCTTCTTCTATAGGTAGGGTGTATTCTCCTTTTTCTTGAGCAAAGCGTTCTTGCACACAGATAGTAGGAGCTTCACTTTCCCTGAAAGAAAGAGTGCCTTTTTCCAAGAGGGAGACGATAGGAGCGTGGTTTTCCAATATCTGGAAAGAGCCCTTAGCACCAGGAAGCGTAACAACACTCACCTTTCCCTTATAAAGCACAGCTTCTGGAGTTACTATTTCTAATACCATAATATCTTAGTTTTGTGCTTCAGCAAGCATTTTCTCACCAGCTTCTATTACTTCTTCGATAGTTCCTTTGAGGTTGAAAGCAGCTTCAGGGAGGTGATCCAACTCACCATCGAGAATCATATTGAACCCGCGGATTGTATCCTTGATATCTACAAATACCCCAGGGATACCGGTGAACTGTTCTGCTACGTGGAAAGGCTGAGAGAGGAAGCGCTGTACCCTACGTGCGCGGGCTACGGCGAGCTTGTCCTCTTCGGAGAGTTCCTCCATACCTAGGATAGCAATAATATCTTGTAGTTCTTTGTAGTGTTGAAGCAACTCTTTTACTCGCTGTGCACACTCATAGTGTTCTTTTCCAAGGATTTCAGGAGTAAGGATACGAGAGGTAGAATCCAATGGGTCTACAGCAGGGTAGATCCCAAGCTCCGCAATTTTACGAGAGAGTACTGTGGTGGCATCAAGGTGCGCAAAAGTAGTCGCAGGAGCAGGGTCAGTAAGGTCATCGGCAGGTACATATACCGCTTGTACAGAGGTGATAGACCCTTTCTTGGTAGAGGTAATACGTTCTTGCATAGCCCCCATCTCAGTAGCCAAAGTAGGTTGGTATCCTACTGCTGAAGGCATACGCCCTAATAGAGCAGATACCTCAGACCCCGCTTGGGTGAAGCGGAATATATTGTCCACGAAGAAAAGTACATCTTTTCCTTCTCCATCGCCAGCACCATCACGGAAATATTCGGCAATGGTAAGCCCAGAAAGGGCTACACGAGCACGAGCTCCAGGGGGTTCGTTCATCTGTCCAAATACAAAGGTCGCTTTGGATTCCTTGAGAGCTTCTCTGTCTACTTTACTCAAGTCCCAACCTCCTTCTTCCATAGAGTGCATGAACTCTTCTCCATACTTAATGATACCAGACTCAAGCATTTCTCTCATAAGGTCATTTCCCTCACGAGTACGCTCACCTACACCAGCAAATACAGAGAGACCTCCGTGCCCTTTAGCAATGTTATTGATAAGCTCTTGGATAAGTACTGTTTTTCCAACTCCAGCACCTCCAAAAAGTCCAATTTTTCCTCCTTTTGCATAAGGCTCAATAAGGTCAATTACCTTAATACCTGTAAAAAGTACTTCTGTTACAGTGGATAAGTCCTCGAACTTAGGAGCTTTGCGGTGGATAGGGAGCCCATGTTGTCCTTCCTTAGGCAAGTTGCCTAACCCATCGATTCCATCACCGATGACATTGAACAAGCGACCAAAGACATCATGTCCGATAGGCATTTGGATAGGGCGACCAGTAGCCGTTACTTCCATACCTCGGCTAAGTCCTTCTGTAGCATCCATTGAGATAGCACGAACAGTATCTTCTCCTATGTGAGATTGTACTTCCAGAACCAAGGTGTGTCCGTCCTTACCTACAATCTCTAATGAATCATAAATTTTAGGCATTTCCTTTTCAGAAGGAAACATAACATCTACCACAGGACCGATTACCTGTGCTATTTTACCTTTGTATTGAGCCATATTTTTTATTTAAAAAAAGCGCATTATTTTGAGCGCAAAGATATTTAATTTATTTGGAAATAACAAGAAATATCCATCCTTTTTTAGAATAAATCTCACAAAAGCATTTACTATTTTGATTATCAAACGAATAGGGGAGGGTTATTATTTTTTTAAAAAAGTTTGTTTGTCAGAAGAAAAAATAGTACTTTTGCGCCCAAATTACATAACAGAGGTCGAGAACCTCATTAATTGTCTTAATATGCCTGTAAAAATTAGATTACAAAGACATGGTAAAAAGGGTAAACCTTTTTATTGGGTAGTAGCTGCTGATGTGCGAGCTCCCCGCGATGGTAAGTTCCTCCAAAAGATAGGAACTTATAATCCTAACACTAACCCTGCTCAGATAGAGATTGATATTGATGAAGCTGTTAAGTGGCTTCACTTCGGTGCACAGCCTACTGAGACAGCACGTCGTATCCTTTCTTACAAAGGGGTATTACTAAAATACCACTTGCAAGGAGGGGTGAAGAAAGGTGCCCTTACTCAAGAACAAGCCGATGCGAAATTCGCTGCTTGGCTTAGTGAAAAAGAGCAAAAAATCAGCCAAAAGAAAGATGCTCTTCAAAAAGGTAAAGCATCGGCCAAACAAGAAAGCGTAAAAGCAGAACAAGCTTATAGCCAAAAACGCAAAGAGGCTATTGTTGCTAAAGCTCAAGCTACAGAAGCTCCTGCTGAATCTTCTTCTGAAGAAACCGCTAACGAAACAGAAGCTTAATGAGGAGGGAAGATTGCTTCTTTGTAGGAACAATTGTCTCCAAATTCAGCTTCAAGGGGGAAGTCCTTGTCAAGACCGACACGGATGATCTTTCCTTATTTGAAAATATGGAATCAGTCTTTGTCGAACTAGGCAAGGAACTGGTTCCTTTTTTCATAGAAAAATGTAATCTGCATAAGTCCGACCTACTACGTATCAAGTTCGAGGAGGTCGATACTGAGCGCGATGCTGAGGTGCTCCTAAAGCATCACTTATTCCTGCCCTTAACCCTTTTGCCTAAGCTTACAGGAAATAAGTTCTATTATCATGAGGTGATTGGTTTTCAAGTGTTTGATGTGAATTATGGGGCTATAGGTACCATCACTCATATCAATGATAATTCCTCTCAACCTCTTTTCGAAATAATGCATGAGGGTAAGGAAATCCTTATTCCTCTACATGACAACTTCCTCAAAGAGGTCAATCGAAAAGAGAAAAAGATCATAGTGGAAACCCCTGAAGGACTTATCGACTTATATATGCAAGAATAACCAATTAAATTATATTCCTTATGAAACTTTCTTCTATCCTAAAGCTATGTTGTTTCTTTCTTTTGGTGAGTTGCCATAGTTCTAAAATGACACAACAGCGAAAAGCAACTCATAAAAATAGCAAAACGGTTGTCAAAAAGAAAAAAACAACATCTGAAAAAGACAAATCAGTAGCGGACGCTTCTTCTACAGTCTCTACTATGGCAACTACAGGAGTAGCTTCCTATTATCACAACAAATTCAATGGACGCAAGACTGCCAGTGGAGAGGTGTTCAGCAACAACAAACTCACAGCAGCACATCGTACCTATCCTTTTGGTACTTATCTGAAAGTGACCAATGTGGTCAACGGGAAATCAGTAGTGGTAAAAGTCAATGACCGAGGCCCCTTTACCAAAGGAAAAGAGTTAGACCTCTCTCGTAAAGCCTTTATGGACATTACAGACAATCCTAACAAAGGGAATCTACAAGTAAATATAGAAGTGGTAACCCCATGAGAGCCACACTCTATACTATTTTACACTTTTTTATCAGAGAAAATATTATTGTAGCTTCTGCAGTAACAGCTTTAGCTCTTTCTACCTTTTATATTTTTCATCAACCAATAGCCTATCCTTATTTGTTATCTTTATGGGCAGGGGCTATCTTGTCTTATTCTTTTGCTAAGGAAGGCATCTTCAAGTATCGGGATCCCTTATGGTGGAGCTGTGTTCTTATAGTGGGGTATTGTTTCTTTTTGCTCAACTTACAGGGGAAGATACTACTATTCCTCTCTGGGGTGTTGAGTATCCTATACAATGCTCCTTTTCTTAGTCAAAATCTTAGGAGTATTCCCTTTCTCAAAATAGCTATTGTTGCCTTCTGTTGGGTACTATCTGCGGTTTTTCTGCCTTTGTCAGAGAGTGCTATATCCTTTTTCTCTTGGCAAGTATGGCTGCTTTCCTTGCAATATTTTCTATGGATATGTGTACTGATTCTCCCTTTCGATATTCGAGATAGGGTAGAGGATCGTGCTTGTCTGCACACATTTCCTACAGTCTTAGGAGTGAGAAAGACTAAAATTATAGGGATAATCACTATGCTATGTTATCTTCTACTTTCCTTTTATCATACTTCCCTTCCATTACGACTGATACAGATAGGGATAGCTTGTATTACTCTTTTATTTCTTCTCTTTGCTCGTGAGGAGCAATCTCCCTTCTATAGTGGGCTTTTGGTAGAGTGTATTCCTATCCTATATTTTTTACTTTTATGGCAGTATTATTCTTAAAAAAAGTAAAATTTTTCTTTGATATGACAAAATAATTTTTTAACTTTGTCGCTATAATCAAAATTTTAGCAGAGATGGAACAAAATCAAGAAAACAAAAATTATCTGTTACCTATTCTGATGATGTTTGCCCTATTCTTTATGATAGCCTTTGTGACTAATTTGCAAAGTCCTATGGGAGTGATTATAAAGAGCCAATTTATGGCGAGCAATTTTCAAGCACAATTGGGAACCTTGGCCAACTTTATTGCTTATGCCTTCATGGGAATTCCTGCAGGGCAAATGTTACAACGAAAGGGCTATAAGAAGACTGCCCTGACAGCTGTAATAGTAGGATTTGTAGGGGTGTGTATCATCTTCCTATCGGGTGCAATGGAGAGTTATGCAGTCTACCTCATAGGAGCCTTTGTTGCAGGTTTTTCTATGTGTATGCTCAATGTAGTGGTCAATCCTATGCTTAATACTTTAGGAGGCGAAGGTAAGCGAGGCAATCAATTATTACAGTTTGGAGGGGCGCTCAACTCTATGGGGGGGACTATTGTCCCTGTTTTTGTAGGCTATCTCATAGGAGAGAATATAGAAAAAGCCTCTATAGACAAGGCCAATCCTGCCTTATACTTAGCCATGGGAACCTTTGCCTTGGTCTTTATCGTACTATCCTTGATGAAAATCCCAGAACCCCATATTGTAAAAAAAGTAGAAAATAAGGCAAAAGAATCTCATAGTGCCTTGTCTTTCAGACATTTTGTATTTGGTATTATTGCTATCTTTGTCTATGTAGGGGTAGAAGTAGGGATTCCAGGGGTGGAGAACTATTTCATGACAGCTCAGGTTGACAAAGGTGGCTTAGGAATCGATGCGACAACGGCAGGTTCTGTAGTCGGTACTTACTGGTTCTTGATGTTTGTTGGCCGATTTGTAGGGGGGGCTTTAGGGGCTAAGTTCTCTAGCAAGGTGATGCTTTCTTTTGTCGCTTCCTTAGGCTTATTGTTTGTATTATTGGCTATCTTCTTACCTACAGATGTAGTGGTGAATATGCCAGTTTTCAACAAAAATATTTCCTTTGGACTGGCTGAAGTTCCTGCAAGTGTCATGTTCTTAACCCTCTGTGGACTTTGTACCTCAGTGATGTGGGGTGGTATTTTTAACTTGGCAACTGAGGGGTTAGGCAAGTATACAGCTGCTGCCTCTGGTATCTTTATGGTCATGGTCTGTGGAGGAGGTATACTCTCCACTCTTCAGAGCTATATAGCTGACCTCTTTGGCTATGTACAAAGCTATTGGGTGGTTATTATAGGCCTTTTGTATATCCTATACTACGCCCTTGTAGGTAGCAGAAATGTAAATAAAGACATTGTAGTTAATGATTAATGGTCAATTGTTAATAAATTATATAATTATAAGGGCGAATGATTCATTTGCCCTTTTTTAGTTTGTAATTATATATTATGTGGTATTTTTTTAATTATTGTAATCAGATGATTATTAACTTGTTATATTTTGTTTATTGGAAAATTATCTTTAGTACTCAGAGATAAAGAACAAGGAGGTGATAATTAACAATTAATAATCAACAATTAACCATTATTATCACTATCTTTGTTCCTTAAAATATGATCTTATGACAATTGAGAATTTTGATAAGTTTGTTGATAAAACTTTGGTAAAACAAGGCTGAGAAGTTTTCGAAAAAGGTAAAGTTTCTTCCATAGAAGAACTTGAGGATGGGCTATGGGTTGCCACTGTGACCGACAAAGATTCATACAATTATCTTCTTAGCTGAAGACGAAAGAGTGCCACTTGCTCTAAAAGAAAAAGCTACTTCTTTTCTATTAAAAGAATTATATAATGCGACAAATTACGAATATGATTATTATGGAAAGAAAATAACAGAGGCTTCTAAGAGAATTTGTCTACAGTTTCAAAAAGAAGAGGAATATTTAGCTGCCTTAGATAGAATTCTTTCTAAAAAGAACCTTTCGGGATATGACAAACGTATTTATACAGCTGAAAAAATAAGTATTCTTTCTCAAAAAGGAGATACTGAGGGAGTTAATAAGATAATTGATGAGAATCTTGAGGATCCTGAACTCGGAAAAATAAAAATACAAGCTTGTATAGAAGAAAGAGATCTAAAAACGGCAAAGAAACTACTCGAAGAAGGGATAAAGACACTTACTCAAAAAGGAAGGAATCAAAATATGATAAAAGAATGGACAGCAGTCCTAATATACATTGCTGAGTTAGAAAAAGATATCCCAACTATTCGTCATTATGCTAAAAAAATTGCTTTGGAAGACAAAGGAAATATAGAATACTATGAAAAATGGAAAAAAACCTATACAGAAAAACAATGGAAGGAGGTGATAGAGAAAGAAATTAAGGAACTCGAAGATGATTACAACCAGAAAAGAAAAAAAATCTCAAGTTATTGGAATTATTCTATCATTTCTCCTACATTATTCTTTATCTATGAGCAAGAAGATAACCATGAAAAGCTTTGGAATTATGTAAAAGAATTAGATATTCAGACTACTTTGTATTTCCTACCCTACCTAAAGAAATATTACAAGGAAGAAATAATAGAAAGATTAGCCTATTTAGTTCATTTATTTTGCGAAGAAATGTATACAAAAAATGACTATGAAACTATAGGGAAAGCCATTCGCTATATGATTAAAGAAGTTCCTGAGAAGATAAATATAATAAAAGATCTAGTGCTTGAACTTAAAACAATCTATAAAAGAAAACATAACTTTGTAGAAATCTTAAACCAAATAATAGTAGAATACAAGATATAATACAATTATGATAAATATATTGAAGAATTATTTTATATTATTTCTTATTCTTGTAGTTCTTAATATAATTTTAATTAGTACTACAGGAAACGGATACTTTATGTATCTTTTTTTCTATCTCTATGGATTTTTTGCCTTGCTTGCTTTTGCAAACATTCTCTTCCATATAGGAATCCATCAGAAAGGTTCAAGAATCTATATTCTTGCTTTTGTTTTCTTAGTGCTCATAGGAGTATTCCTTACTTATTATGGTGGAGAATTGTCTAGCAAACTTTTACTCTACAACTCCAAAAGAAACTTTCCTCCCGCACTTGAAAAATTCGTTTCCCTAGGAGAAAATCCCATTTCTGTAGAAGGAAAAGAGATTATTCCTTTTAATTCTTACAAATGGTTTGATTTGGAAAACTATACAATGTCTGAGAAGAACGAACTCATTGCTCTCTATAGGGATTCAAGACCTCAGGAAGGAGACTTAGAAGTTCTTGTGAGGAAATTCGATACTACGGGAGAGGTTATTGATTCTCTTTCCTTTCATTATTCAAAGGAGAAAGAAAGCAAAGTATTTCTCATAGAGGATTGCCTAATAGATGTTTATAGTCGGACTTATAACAAATCTTGGTTTGTAGATGGAAATAAAGAATTTCTTCCTATGAAATTAGTAGAAGGTTCTCAAAAGTGGAATTTCCAACAAGTAAAAGACTTTCATTATAACAGAACTAAAGATTCTCCTTATTGTCATATTATAAAAAATTCTTATTGGTCACTTCCTGATAAAGGTGATTTCCCCGAGTCAGGTGACCCTCAATTTATAATTGTTTTCCTAAAAAACAATCAATTATATTATTACATTACCTCTTATGATATTACTGACGATTTTTATTTCTATAACGAAAAATATGTAATAAAATTCCCTGAACATACATCCTCTCCTCTCCTATTAGCTTACAGAAATAAGTTCTTATATAATGAAGACCATTTAGTAAAAGGGGAAAAATCATCACAACGTACCCATATTGATCCCGTTTATTATTTGGACAAAATGATAGAATGTAGAGGACTAGAACCACTTCATCCTTCTTGGTCTTTTGAAGTGGGAAATAGATACGGTGAGTTATATTATAGATTAAAGATAGAAGATAAAATACTCCCTTTGAAAATGGATTATCGCACCTACGGAAATCATGAAAGAAGTATAAAATATCCTACTTACTATTGGAAAAACGGCACCGAAACCATTGAAGAATGTAAAAATATATATTTGTATAGTAATAAAAACCTAAAATATTATCTGCTACACACTCCATTAGGATTTTACATCATAAAATAAATATTTTATAGTTATGAAAAAGAAATTATTACACTTGTTTTTTGCCTCTCTTACAGGAATTGCTTTTGCTGTAGCTTATGCTTTTATAGTGTATAAGATATATACTTTAGTTACACAAATGGGAGGTAAGTTCTTAGCAAAGTTTGTTCTTATTCCTTTTGTCTTGGGGATGTTGGTGTTTTATAGCTTTCATTATCGTTGGGCTAAAAGATTTTTTTTCTATGGAATAGGGGTGTTTACAGCTTTTGTACTCTTTGTACTTTATTCGCCAAATATATGCCAAGAAGTGTTTCTGCAATATTCACGTATCGGGAAGCAAGAACAAGCACGCAGTTTCCTTTCCTTAGCAGATACGACAAGAGTTACAGCTAATACGAGATTTTCACTACTTTCCCCTAAAGAAGGATATCAGATAAAACAATGTTTGCTTAATCAAAATCACGAGTTAGTAGTACTATATACAGAAAAGTATCATGTGGAAAATCCTTTCTATATATCAAGGAAACTTGTAGGTCAAGATTCTTTTGAGACACCTCCTTATATGGTTGTGTATGATACAATAGGAAAAGTTAAGTATATTGTCTTCTTGGCACATCCAGAGGAAGAACCAATAGGAGAGTTTTTGCTAAAAGGAAACTATATTATAGATCTTAGTACTTATGAATATGCAAATTATACCTATGACGGATCATTTATTATGCAACCTATGGAATATTTGAAGGGATATGATCCTGCTCATAGAGAAACGAGGGCACCTATATCTTATTACGAAACATTCCTCTCTGATGAAGGAGAATGTGGAGGATATCCTGCAATAATAGGAATATTTATAGAGGATGACCAAGCCTATTACTTTTTCCCCCCTACATCAGAAAAGAATACTCAGTACAGAGATGATCAGGATGAAAATATGCTAATAAGTAATCTGTTCTCTATATTAGAAGAAGAGGAAGAAAAGGGAGCGCATTCTTTCGAGCGGAGAAATATTCTTCCACAAGATTTTTATTATGAGTATCTTACTATGAATGGATTTTTTAGGAATGACCAAGGGGAAAATTGCGAGTTGACTTATTCTGATATACAATTGTTATTTGACCTTAAAATAGGAAAAGATACTTTTCACTTTAAGAAAGGAAAAGTATCTAACTATAAAGGATATAACCAACTTAAAACCCCTACTTATTATATAGAAAATGAAGAAGAAACCTTAGAGAAGTACAAAGATATGTTTCTTTATACCAATAAGCATCTATCTTATGCTATTTTCTATGATGGGGAATATGTTTATATGATAAAATAAATATTTTACAGCTATGAAATCAAAATTATCACATCTGTTTTTTGCCTCTCTTACAGGAATTATTTTCTTATTAACCTATTTATTGATTATTTATTGGGATTATGAAGTCATTTTTAGAGGAAAAAAAATATTACTATATGTTTTTTATGCATTATTTTTTGGAATAGGTGTTTTCGCTTATTATTATTTCCAAAAGAATAGTATAACCAAGCGTTTTATACGTATATTTCCTATTTGTATGCTTGTATTTTTTCTTTTCAAACATTCTTATTCGGTATATTCCTATTACAAATACCTTGTTTCATATAGGGAAATGCCTAAAGAACTTAGAAAATATGATTTGTTGGATAATAAAGAGATATATCAAAGAGGAAAAATAATTTCTCCTATTTCTCAAAGTAAAATACCCGCCGATACTGATTTATTCCTTGATAAAGAAGGTCATCTGTTCATATATTATAAATTTTATGATGATGAAACTACATTTTATATAGATTGTATATTGAAATATGATACTGAAGGAAACCATATGGAAACTTTATATTTGGAAAATTTTGTGAATCAAAAAAGAGACATCGTGGTAAGAAAAAAATATTTGATAGATATTTATGAAAAATCCTATTCTTCTTTTTTGATAGATGGCAATAGGGACTTTCTACCTATGAAAGAGCTAAAAAAAGAGGAACAACCTTCAGAAAAAGATATGGAAGAACGTACATTTAAAAATTCTAATAACAATTTAATAGTTATTATTCAAAAAGATAGCGAAAGAGATGCAATGGTTATTATTAAAAAAGAAAATAAGTTGTACTATTTCTATACACAAGAGTTTTATTATCTAAAATATATGGATTTTCCTGTTTCAGATGATTTTAATTTGTTTAACGACTTCATAAAACCTCCTAAAGAAAAAGGAATAGCTCCTCAAGAAAGCCCTATAAAATATATGTATTATCTGAAGGAATATACATCCAATTCAGGACTTCATCTATTTGGAAAAGAGAAATCTTTTCAAGAAGATTGGAGTCAAGGCTATGTATATTTTAATTTAATATTGGATGAACAAGAGCTACACCTAAAGACTTTCTATAGTCAAAATCTTTTTTCTTTTAATCAAACCTCCGATGATATTCGCTATTATGAAAATCAAAATGAAACACTTGAAATACACAATAACATCCGATTATATAGAAATAAATACTTATCTTATTACTTACTCAGCACAGGATATCAATATTATTTAATAAAAAATAAATTTTAAAGATTATGAAAGAGCATACACAGCATAAAAAAAGATTTCCCATATTGGTTTGGCTTCCTTTTGTGACATATTATGTTATGCAATATAAGGTATATATGCTTAACATCAAGAACGAAAAAGTTGTTACATTCTTTATTTATATTATGGTAGGAATGATAGCTTGGCTTATCTCACTTGCCAATATGCTTACCTATGTAAAGAAATATCATTGGTTGGTTATTTTATTATATTGCATTATTTTTGTATATTGTTCAGCATAACTATCCAAAAACACAAAAATATAGAAAATACCATCTTGTAAATAGAATAAACAACCTTGTATAATTCATTTTCTATCTTGTAAAATGGAAAACACATCTTGTGTAATCTGTTTTCCTTCTTGTAAAATAAAATAACCATCTTGTGTAATTAATTTACAAGGTATAAAATCACATAAACTATTTGTATAATTAAATAAAAATAAAAAAATATGAAAAAACCTCATTTTTTTAGAATAATGATAAAAGTATTTTCTATACTTTTTTTATTGATTTCAATTTATATTTTATATATTTTCATAAGAGAAGGTATGAATAACAAATTTGAAGCTACATCAATTATTTGTTCTTATTTGTTTATTTATTCTATTGTAGTAAATTTATTGGGGTATTATATATATAAGAAAAACAAAATAGGAATACCATTATGTAGTATAATTATTCCAAACCCTTTCGGTTCCAACCTTCTTGGCACATCCAGAGGAAGAACCAATAGGAGAGTTTTTGCTAATAGGAATACCATTATGTAGTATAATTATTCTATATATGATTTATGTTCCTTCTATTTTGTTTATAATTTCTAATTCGTGGATTGATGATTCTTCTGAACTTTTATTTTTTTCAATTAAATGTGCTATTATCGTTACATTATTATTAATAATTTTCTTTTTGAGTATTTATACTTTCTATTATAGAGAATTAAAGAAGTTTCTCATTATTTTTGGCACTATTTTTGTGGTATGTATATTGGTTTTCTATGTGATTTCATTTGTGATTTTCAAGAAAACTAATTTATTTTCTGTATAAAATAAATTATTTTCATTCATTGTTTAATATATAAAAAGTAAATTTATGCCGAGAAAAAATTTTTCAACAAACTTAGCTGAATCATCTGTAATGATAGATGGGCTAAAGGGTCGCAATGACAATTTGCCTTTGGGAATAAAGGCTGAAGATATTACCAAGCTCGAGGAGCTTCGTAAGAAAATGGAAACGCTCAATAGTGAGCAAGAAAAGCTAAAAGCTGACCTCAAAACAAAAACCGAAGAGCTTAACAAAGCTGTTTCTGAGGTAGAAAACAAGGTTACTTTTCTTAAAAAACTTATAAAAATTGATATTCCCCAAACACAATGGAGGGAATTCGGGATTGAGGACAAGCGATAGAAAAAATACCTTGTAAGATTCTTATCCTTACAAGGTATTTTTATATTCTATTCAATCAAAAAATAATTTTATGAAGAAAAAACCGAATGTTAAAATAGGAATCATTATAAACATAGCACTTACTGTGTTATCTATTGTTTATATGTTTGTATATTATATAGGACAAAATGGTTTCGAATTTAATTACAATAGTTTAGAGTTTTTTATTTATTTTTTTATATTCTATATATTCCCTTTTATCCTTGGGGTCAACTTTTTATTCTTTCTATTTTATAGTTTCTTTTATAAATGGGCGAGAATAGGATTAGTTATTACTTTATTAATGGCTGTTTTGTTTTATTTATAAAAATAATATTTTTATACTATCATTAGTTTATGAAAAAGAAACCGACTATCTCAGTAGGAATTGTTATAAGTTTGATTCTCTTGCTTATCAATTTCTGTTACACTATAAAGGAACTTCTTCTCCAATGGGATTATCTTGATTTTAATAGTTTCAATACTTGGATGATCTATTTTTATATAAATCTTATAGTAGTTCCTTTGTTTATAGCTTTATTATTCTTTTTATTTTATAGTTTTTTCTACAAATGGGCAAAAAAATGGCTTTGGAATATAGGTTTTTTACTTGTAATAGCATTAATAGTTTATTGGTTCTATGGAGCGACTTTAGTTTTCTAAAAATATAAATTTTACACTTATGGAAAATAAAAAAACACCTTATACTGACGACACCATAGTTGCTTTGGCTACTGCTACAGGTGTGGGAGCTATTTCGGTAATACGTTTATCAGGAAAAGAAGCTATCGAACTTGCTGACAAAGTATTCAAAACACTAAGTGGAAAGCCTTTATCCGAAGCACCTTCTCATACCGTTCATTTAGGAACTATCAAAAGCGAAACTCAAGTAATTGATGAGTGCTTGGCAACTATTTTCAAAGGCAAGAAATCTTATACAGGCGAACCCGTAGTAGAGTTTTCTTGTCACGGAAGTGCTTATATTACTCAGGAAGTAATAAAATTGTGTTTAGCAAATGGTGCAAGGCTTGCTCAGGCTGGAGAATTTACCAAACGAGCTTTCCTCAATGGGAAATTAGCTCTCAACCAAGCCGAAGCAGTTGCTGACCTTATTGCCTCAGATAGTAAAGCCTCTCACCAAGTAGCTTTACAACAAATGCGAGGTGGTTTTACCTCCGAGATAGAAGGACTCCGACAAGAGTTGCTTAACTTTGCTTCTTTGATAGAATTAGAATTGGATTTCTCAGAAGAAGACGTGGCCTTTGCTGATAGAAAACAATTAGAGCAACTACTCAAAAGGATAAAAACAACCCTGCAAGAGCTGGTGCAGTCCTTCTCTGCAGGTAATGCTATCAAGAATGGGATACCAGTGGCCATTGTAGGCAAACCCAATGCAGGCAAATCAACCCTACTTAATACCCTGCTCAATGAGGAGCGTGCTATCGTGTCGGACATTGCGGGGACTACTCGCGATACCATAGAAGAAACACTCCATATAGCAGGGGTTACATTCCGCTTTATTGATACCGCAGGCATCCGTGATACACGGGACCAAATAGAAGCTATAGGAGTAGAAAAGGCTAAAGAAAAAATAAAAAAAGCACAAATAGTACTCTATCTCTATAATGAAAAAGAGAATACTACCGATGAAGTAGTACAATTTGTAGGAGAAAACTATCGAAAAGGACTTAAGATATTACTTTTACATAACAAAACAGATAATGAATATATAGGCTTATCTGATTTTGATGAAGAAATAGAGAAAAAACTAAATCCAGAAGAACGAAAATATGGTTATGGTAAGCTAAGAATCTCAGCTAAAGAAAAAATCAATATAGAGGCACTTAAAAAACTCCTTTCTTTCTATGCCAAAGAGCTCACCTCAACAGAAAGTGCTACTATTATTACCAATATACGCCATTATGAAGCCTTAAAAAATGCTTTAGAAGCTCTTGAAAAAGTGGAAGAAGGGCTTATAAATCATCTTTCAGGGGACTTATTGGCTATTGATATACGAGAAGTACTCTATCACTTGGGTAGTATCACAGGAGCGGTGAGTAATGATGAACTGTTGGGGAATATATTTTCTCGCTTCTGTATCGGGAAATAAGGAGATTTTTTTAGGATTTACCAGTTCATTCATTTTAAGTTTCGCAAGATGTTTTTAGGAGATAAATATTTTTTTAATGTATTAAAATTCAATAAATTAAAAATCTTGCGAAACTTTTACATGATTTATGAATTAGCTTCTTCTTCTATGATGATTTCTGGATATAGAAAATTGTTATAAGGGAAGCGTGTGACGTGTATTTCTCGTACTTTTTGGTATACTTTTTCTCTAAATTCCTGTATATTTTCTTTGTTGATGGCCGAGATAAAGATAGCATCTCCATTCATGCGATTCATCCATGTCTGTTTCCATTCTTCCAAGGAGAAGTGACGGGAGGTTTTCTCGGTCATTAGGTCGTCATCTTCTATAGTTAGGTGCGTATAGGCATCTATCTTGTTGAATACCATGATAGTGGGTTTGTTGATGCTCTTTATCTCACCTAATATTTGATTTACTGAAGCGATGTGATCTTCGAAGTTAGGGTGAGAGATGTCCACTACATGCAGGAGAAGATCGGCATCTCTTACTTCATCCAAGGTGCTCTTGAAGGATTCGATAAGTTCGGTAGGAAGTTTTCGAATAAAACCTACTGTGTCACTCAGTAGAAAAGGAAGATTTCCTATAACTACCTTGCGTACCGTGGTATCCAAGGTAGCAAAAAGTTTGTCTTCTGCAAATACATCACTCTTGCTGATAAGGTTCATCAGGGTGGATTTCCCTACATTGGTAT
Source organism: Capnocytophaga gingivalis ATCC 33624 (assembly GCF_000174755.1). Taxonomy (GTDB): domain Bacteria; phylum Bacteroidota; class Bacteroidia; order Flavobacteriales; family Flavobacteriaceae; genus Capnocytophaga; species Capnocytophaga gingivalis. Next base: position 278,695 of record NZ_ACLQ01000019.1, on the reverse strand, counting down.
AGCCAATAAGGGCTACCCGTACCAAGGCGCCACGATTTCCTCGTTGTGTAGCCATTTGCTTATCTATGGTTTCGAGTTTTTTCTTCAGTAGCGCTATACGATCACGGACAATACGGCGGTCAGTTTCTATTTCTGTCTCCCCAGGACCGCGCATACCTATCCCTCCTCGCTGGCGTTCCAAGTGAGTCCAAAGACCGGTCAGGCGGGGGAGTAGGTATTGGTATTGAGCCAGTTCCACCTGAGTGCGTGCATAGCTGGTCTGTGCACGTTGGGCAAAGATATCTAAGATAAGGGTTGTCCTATCTAGTATCTTGACTCTAAGTATCTTCTCTATATTATTCTGTTGGGCAGGGGTAAGTTCATCGTCGAAAATAACGGTGCCTATCTCATTGTCTTGGACAAACTGGGTGAGTTCTTCCATCTTTCCTGTTCCGATAAAGGTTTTAGGATTGGGGGTATCCAAGCGTTGGGTGAATCGCTTTACGACTTCTCCTCCTGCTGTATAGGTGAGAAATTCCAATTCATCTAAGTATTCGTGAGCTTTTTCTTCGTTTTGGGTGGCAGTAATTACTCCTACCAAAACAGTTTTTTCATATTCTAAGTTCTTTTTTTCAAGCATAAACAAATGATTAATGAGCTATCTTATAATAGGATAAAAATAGTGGGTTGTTTCTCTAAGTGGAGCTCCTTGAATCGGTATTTCCACTCTCCTATAGTATAGGTGTGGATAGCTTCTTCTGGAAGGGTTACATTGGTGGCAACACATAGGGAGGTGTGTGGGGAGAGTACCTGTAGCATTTCTTGCAGTAGGGCTTCATTGCGATAGGGAGTTTCTATAAATAATTGAGACTGACGTTCTTCCTTAGCTCTTTTTTCCAATCGCTTGAGTGATGCTTTACGTTCGTCCTTATCTATAGGTAGGTATCCATTGAAGGCAAATGACTGCCCGTTCATTCCGCTTGCCATCAGAGACAGTAGGATAGAGGAGGGGCCTACCAAGGGAATTACACGAATCCCGTGCTGGTGTGCCATACGAACGATTTCACTACCAGGGTCTGCAATAGCTGGACAACCTGCATCGGAGATAATACCCATGGGAAGCCCTTCCAAGCAGTGGGATAGGTAAGTCTCCTTATCCGCTTGATCGGTATGTTTGTTCAACGGAAAAAGTTCTAAGGATTCTTGTGATTTTTCAGGAGCAATAGCCTTGATAAACCGACGAGCATTCTTGGGGTTTTCTACAATAAAATGATTGCATAGAAGGACTACCTCTGTTACTCTGAGAGGAAGAACATCATTCACTGCACTTTCCCCTAATAAGTTGGGGATTAAGTATAAGTCACCTATTTTTTTCATCGATTAATGGATATCTATTTTCTCACCTAAGAACTTAGGTTGTACCCCAAGGCTTAAGTCCCAAAACACTTTAGCACGGGCAAAATACTCTCTTAGCCTTGTCTTCATCCCCGAATATTTATCTACATCTCGGGCACAGAAGCCTATTGCCTTGATACCGTATTTCTCAGCTAAGTAGATGGCTCTTTCGTCATGGAAAGCCTGAGAGACTACTGTGAGGGCTGTCAGATCAAAGATTTCTTTAGCTCGTACGACAGAATCCAAGGTGCGAAATCCGGCATAGTCCAAATATATTTTCCCCTCAGGAATGCCCATAGCTACCAAGGCTTCTTTCATATCGGTAGGCTCATCATATCCTTGTCTGCTATTATCTCCGCTGATAAGGATAAAATCTACCTTCTGAGCCTTGAAAAGAGCTGCTGCTGCCTCTACTCTGTATCGAAAATACAGGTTAGGCTGTCCATCCTTGAGGTATTTGCCTGTGCCTAAGAGTAAGGCTACTTTGTTCTTAGGAATACTATCTACCTCTGTGTAGAGTTTTCCTTCAGCATTCTTGTGGATAGTACTATTGGCATTGTGGATCACTACTATACCCAACAGTAAAGCAAAGAGGATGAAGAACATACCTTTTTTTAGGAATTTTTTAGAAAAACGCAATTTTATACCCATCATTGTTAGAATTAGCTTTACAGCAGGCAAAGATACTACTATTTATGTTTTTGAGCAAAAATATATTCAAAAAATGTAGGTGGTTTCGTTTTTTTTAGTATATTTGCTATCTGAAAATAAATCTTAATTTATAATGAAAGTATCAGTAGAACTTACTCTTAGTCCTCTGCAGGACGAATTTGAAGCACCGATTATTCACTTTATCAAGAAGCTCAGGACCTCAGGGCTTATCGTATATGAGAACCCGCTGAGCACCCAGATATATGGAGAGTATGATCGGGTAATGGAGGTGCTAACCAATGAGGTAAAGGAGGTTTTTGAACTCTTGGAGAAAGGTCTTATTTATATAAAAATTGTAAAATCTGATCGCCACGACTATGAACCACATTTTTGATTGGGTATTTGCTCAATACCAAGGCGTACCTACTCATCTGATCTATGTAGAGGTTTTTGGTGTATTGTTCGGATTGCTTAGTGTTCTTTTCTCAAAGAAAAGAAATATTTGGGTATATCCTACCGGAATTATCAGCACAGTACTTTTTGTCTATCTTCTATGGGTAGGAAGGCTTTTTGGCGATATGTTGATCAATGCTTACTATACTATTATGAGTGTGTATGGTTGGGTGCTTTGGGCAAAAAACAGTCAGGATAATGTTCATGTGGAGATTGCTACTATGGGGGCTAAGGATCGAAAGATAACACTATACCTTGCTCTACTGAGTGGACTTTTTGTGATGTTGGTCTATTATTTCAAGCCTTATATCAATAATGATTTTTCTATGGAGGGGATAGCCTTAGGTTGGGGGCACTTTGTGTGGACGGACTGGGTAGATGCTTTCACAACAGCTATTTTCTTGGTAGGAATGTGGCTCATGGCAAAGCGCAAGATAGAGAATTGGCTCTTTTGGATAGTAGGGGATGTGATTTCTATTCCTTTATATACCTACAAAGGTTTTGTAGTCACAGCTTTACAATATGTGATTTTTACAATTATAGCTATTTTAGCCTATAGAGAATGGAGAAAGAATTTGTACAATACCCCAGTTCTTGTAAGCGAATCGTATTCTTAGGCCCTGAATCCACCGGAAAGACGACCCTAAGCCAATACATGGCGGCGGCTTACCATACACAATGGGTTCCAGAATATATGCGACTCTACTTGCAAGAGAAGTGGGATAAGTTTCGGCAGCTTTGTACTTGGGAGGATTTGCTGCCTATAGCCAAAGGACAGGTGGACTTGGAGAATAAGGCCGTACAGGGAGCTCACGACTATGTCTTCTGTGATACTTGTCTGATAGAGTTAGTTATTTATTCTTATATATATTATGGGAAGTCTGATCCTATTATAGAGCGTTATGCTTTCACACATCGGTATGATCATTATTTCCTAACCTACATAGATACTCCATGGGTGGCTGATGACCTTAGGGACAAGCCAACTGAGAGAGCAGAGATTTTTGCTTTCTTCAAGGAGTTTTTACAGAAAAAATCTATCCCTTTCTATGTTTTGAAAGGGGATTTAGATAGCAGAATCCAACAGATTAACCAAAAACTAAAAGCATGAAAGAATTGACCGAGTATGACCAACTTCTCTTAGGAGAAAAAGGGATTAAAGTGAGCAAGTTGCAAGAGCAAGTAGCTATTTTCTTAGCAGGGGTTCCTCCAGTGAATCTGGTAGCACCTGCCCATGTAGGCAGTGGAATCCTCTCCTTCTCGCGTGATGAGGCCATTCAGTACGTAGCCATCTACCAGAAGAAAAAAAACGGGTTGGATATCCTTAAGTTTGTCCCTGCCTCAGGGTCTGCTACCCGTATGTTCCAGTTTCTCTCTTCCTTTATCACTGATTTTGATCCTGAGAAACAGACTTTTGAGGCGTATATCAAGGAAAGTGGTAATGTGAATGCAGAAATTTTCTTTGAGTATCTCTCGCAGTTTGCTTTTTATGATTCCCTACAGAAATATATAGAGCAGCACAAGCTCTTGGAGGGGCTTTCCTCAGATCAGCAGAAACTCCGTATAGCTAAGCTGCTTTTGGAAGAAGAGCCTTTCAACTATAAGAATAAGCCTAAGGGACTTTTCCCTTTCCACAAATATGGGGAAAAGGTAGTAACAGCCTTCGAAGAGCACTTCCGTGAAGCCTTTCTCTATGCCTCTCAAGGGGAAATCGTCAATATTCATTTTACGATTAATAAGGAGTATACTTCTCTCTTCCTCAATACTTTGGCTGAGATTCGCCCTAACTTAGAAAAGCATTATGGAGTACATTTTGAAGTCTCTTTTTCTCATCAGAGTGAAAGCACTGATACTGTAGCGCTTACCTTAGACAACGAGTATTTCAGAGATAGAAACAATCAACTGCTTTTCCGCCCAGCTGGGCATGGCGCCTTGCTTAAAAATCTGAACGAACTCAATGCTGATATTATCTTTATCAAGAATATTGACAATGTGGTAGCAGAAGCCTATACCGATGAGGCTATTTTCTACAAAGAAGTACTCGCAGGAAAGCTCGAGGATACACGCTCTAAGGTACATAAGATTCTCCGACAGATTCAGAAGGAAAAACTCAAGAAAAAGGATCTTCCTGAGGTGCTCAAGTTCCTTCCTGAATTGAATATCAAGGTGCCTGCTTATGTATATAAGTTTGCTAAGCGCTATATGATTGAGTATATCTATCAGGTGCTCAATCGCCCTATACGTGTGTGTGGTATGGTTAAGAATGAAGGTGAAATAGGAGGTGGACCTTTCTGGGTGAAAGATATGGATGGCAATGAGTCCTTACAGATTATTGAAATGGCTCAAATAGATAAGAACAATCCCCAACAATGGGAACGCTTGAAAGCCTCTACTCACTTCAATCCGGTAGATATAGTGTGCTGTATCAAGAATTACAAAGGTGAAATCTTTGATTTGGAAGAGTTCCAAGACAAAAAACTTAGCTTTATCACTGAAAAATCTTACGATGGTCGCCCCTTAAAAGCCTTAGAACTCCCAGGCTTGTGGAATGGAGGAATGGCCGGATGGATAAGCATTTTTGTAGAAGTACCTCAGATTACCTTTAACCCTGTGAAGTCTGTAAATGATTTGCTAAAGAAAAATCATCAAGGATTTTAAAAACGCCATCGATTCCAAATTATGAAACTCTTTTTGATGATCAGTAGCTTGCTACTCACTTATATAGGATACGGACAGGGAGAGCTACAAAGAGCTAAAGATAAGCTCTCCTCTCCGCCTATGAGTACTTCCTCTGAGTCAAAGGAGGTACACACTTATAGTACTTACGAGGATAGCCCTCAAAACAATTCCTCATGGGATGATATTTCCTTCTGGCCTGCTTTCTTAGACCTTACATTAGTTTTGGGGTATAACTTAATGGTAGAGAGTAGCTATGAAAAGTCAGGGCGTATGCGTCACGCAGAATTATCTCCCTATCCCTATTATAAGGATAAGGGAGATTATACTTATGATAAGCATTCGATAGAGGATTTTTCCCTCTTTCGTACAGTGCTTAGTAATGAACTTTTTGTAAGTGAACACCTCTTCCAAAATCACTTGGAAGCAAAGATACGCTTTGCTAGTCGCTTTGGTGCCAAGCTCTCTTATAGACACTTTTGGGAGAAATGGCGAGGTTATCCCACCGAACATTTGGACGCTTTGTCCCTAACAGCCCAGTACTATCGTATTCGTACCGAGCATGTCTCTTTAGCATGGGGGGTAGGGGCAAGCTATGTAGGAAACCAAGTCCGACAATGGGGTTTTGCCCTAACCAGCGATGGAGAAGTCTTTATTCGTAAGCCTTTTTCCTTAGCCTATGCACTACAATTTACTACCTTTGACTACTCAGATATGTTCTCTGTTTCTGTAGGAGGTAATTACTATTATAAGAACTGCTACATGGGGGTAAAATACCAATATCACAATATAGCTTCTGCTAAGTTTTCGGGCATGCTGCTCTCGGTGGGTATGAGTTTTTGAGAGGTGGATTTAGGCAAAAATGACTAATTAGGAATCCATTTTTTTTCAAAATTAGGTTTGCGCTTTTCTAAGAAAGCATCTCTACCTTCTTTGGCTTCATCAGTCATATAAGCTAAGCGAGTGGCTTCTCCTGCAAATATTTGTTGTCCGACCATACCATCATCGGTAAGGTTCATGGCATATTTGGCCATTTTGATTGCGGTAGGTGATTTTCGAAGGATTTCCTGTGCCCACTCAAAGGCTGTACTTTCTAGTTCTTCATGAGGGATAACAGCATTGACCATTCCCATCTCGAAAGCCTCTTGAGCAGAATAGTTTCTTCCTAAGAAGAAAATTTCACGAGCTTTTTTCTGCCCGACCATTTTGGCTAAGTAAGCCGAGCCATATCCAGCATCGAAGCTTGCTACATCGGTATCTGTTTGTTTGAAGATAGCATGCTCTTTGCTGGCTAAGGTAAGATCACACACCACGTGCAAGCTATGTCCGCCCCCCACAGCCCAGCCAGGTACTACGGCAATAACCACCTTAGGCATAAAGCGGATTAGGCGCTGTGCTTCTAAGATATTCAAGCGGTGGGCACCATCTTCTCCTACATATCCTTGCTTACCGCGTACACGCTGGTCTCCACCACTACAGAATGACCATACCCCATCCTTAGGCGAAGGCCCTTCGGCGGAAATAAGCACACACCCGATAGAGGTGTCCTCTGTGGCATCTCTCAGAGCATCGATAAGTTCGGAAGTAGTACGAGGGCGAAAGGCATTTCTGACTTCAGGACGGTTGAAGGCAATACGTGCCACGCCATTATATTTCTTATAGGTAATATCCTCATAGTTTTTGGCTATTTGCCAAGGAATTTCTTTATTCATCGGTATTTTGATTAGGTATATACATTCGGTTATAATAGGCAGCACCGCTTCTGGAATTGTCTATATCCTTGAAGGATAGATCCTTTGTTCTTGTACTGCGGCGGCTTCTGGTGGAAGCAGTAAAGCGAGGGACACCTATGATCTCTTCTATAGCCTTGGCCAGTAGGGGCTCATTCTCATCACCCAAGATCCCCAACCTACCCAGTTGCTCTCTTAGAAAGATATCAGGGGCAATTCCATTTTCATAAGCTCCAAATCCATTAGCATTCTCTGATCTAAGAACGATAGGCTGCATAGCCCATTTGTTATCTTTGTTTTTGGTATCCTTGATGGTAATAGATGCTAAGGGCTTTCCTACAGTAACATCTCCTATTTGTATGACTTTTAAGTAAGGTTTTAATCCATTGATAATCAATTCTGAAGCGGAGGCTGTCTGTCGGGAGGTAAGTATATATACCGAGGAGAGTTTTAGGCTGTGGATAGGGGTGCCTGCAATATTGTCCTCAAAGGCATAATCGCTCTTCCAGCGACCTTTCATTTTAGGATTAGAGGTCTGTCGAACAAATAATTTTTGGGTATCAGTACCGGCTATCATACTGGCTAAATAGATGGCCGTTTGTACACTTCCTCCAGGATTGTACCTCAGATCAAGGACAAGATCGGTCACTCCACCTGATTTAAATGTTCCAAATACCTCATTGAGTTCCTTATCATACCGGTTAAGGAAAGAATTATATAACAAATATCCTATTTTCTTATCTCCTTTTTGAAGAATTTTGTGTAAGAGAATCGGATTTTCATGAAGTGTATGCTGGGAGATGATTTTATGCGCTGAAAACTGAAATCCCCCATCCGAGATGGTGTAAAAAGAAAAAGTAATGGATTTGTTTTTGTTGTCCCTCAGTAACCTTTGATAATTCTCAGTGGAGAGCTTTTCTCCATCTACCTCCAGAAATATATCTCCTCGCTTGACTCCTTGCTTTTCAGCATCAGAATTAGGAATCACATAGCGGACATACCCGATAATAATATTATTCATATCCGTAAGTTGAGCTATGCCAAACTCCATACCTGTACTGAGTAATGCTCCTTGGAGTTCTTCCTCCAATTCCTCATAGTTGTCAGTGATATAGCTAAATCGATCCCCTTCGTATTTCAATGAATTGAAAAGCAATTCATTAGAAGAAAAACTTTTTAAGAAATTTACATAAGCAGGATTGGTAGCATTTGCCGGAGAGAATCGTGTATCGGAGAGTAGCTCCTGTTGTGGTTGCCATAGATAATACTGGTTTAGTCCTCGCCAGATAAAATCTTTTACAGTATAGTTGACATCTTCAGTCAATGCTTTTTGGGTAGCCTTTTGCAGGTAATAGCTTTCAGGTTCTACCTTGCTGCAGGAGAGAAGAATCAGGGTACATAGTATGGAAATATAGGTTCTAAATGTCATGAAAGTATACACTTGAAATATTTTGCAAAGGTACACCTTTTTATGGAATTTGTCAAGTGTTAATTATTCGATAATCGTTGATAATTAAAGATTATTTTTGTACCTTTGCAAACATTTTAAGAATAAAAAATGGTAGCGATTGGCGATGTAGTGGAGGTGATAGATGAATCTATCAAAGGGAAAGTAACTAAGATTACTGCCCAGGGTGTGTGTGTAGAGACCTCAGAGGGCTTATTGCTTACTTTTTTACCTCAGGAATTGATCAAAATAGATGAAAACGCTTCTTTGCATTACCACAGAATGACAGGGATAGCTCCTAAGGAAGAAAAAAATACAAAAACAGCTACACTAAAAGGGAAAAAAGCTAAGAAAAAAGTGGCTCCTGCCATGGAGGTAGATTTACATATAGAGAAATTGGTTGCCACCCCTCGCGGCATGACCAACTATGATATACTCACCACTCAGATAGAAGAAGCTAAGCATCAGTTAGAATTTGCCATCAAGCGTGGGATTCCACGTATTGTTTTTATACATGGAGTAGGGGAGGGAGTGCTCAAGGCGGAGTTGGAGACACTCTTTGCTCGTTATAGCAACCTCATCTACCAAGATGCTGATTATGCTCGCTATGGGATAGGGGCGACAGAAGTGTTTTTGCAAACTATATTTTAAAAAAGAAAAATAATGACAACAAAAGAAAAATTATCATTACTTCGTAATGAGATGAAAGCCAATGGCTTGGACGCTTTTGTGGTTTTCAATGCGGATCCTCACATGAGTGAGTACTTTACCCCTTATTGGGAAGAAAGAAAATGGATTACAAGTTTCGATAGCTCAGCAGGTTATGTATTTATCACCCAAGATAAGGCTGTGCTTTGGACAGATGGTCGCTACTTAGTACAGGCCAAAAATCAGCTCACAGGTACAGGGGTGGATTTCTATATAGAAGGTACTAAGGATGCCCCTGAGAGTGATCAATGGCTCTTGGATGAACTTCATCAGGGGGCTAAGGTAGGATGCAATGCTCTTTGTACTCCTCATAACACTTGGGTTTTGCTCAGTCAGACCCTCAAGCGTAAAGATATTACCATCGTGGATGCTCCTCTTATCGAAAAGATTTGGAAGGAAAGACCTAAGGATGAGCGTCAAACTATCTATGTGCGTCCTGAAAAATATACAGGCGAATCTGCTACTAGTAAGATTGCTTCCCTTAGGAAGATAATGCAGAAGAAGGGTGTGACTCACTTTTTGGTAACAGCTTTGGATGATGTGGCTTGGGTAACCAACTTACGTGGTAATGATATAGTTTTTAATCCTGTATTCCTCGCCTACCTTTCTATTACTCCAGAGAAAGCAACGCTTTTTGCAGAGCTAAAACAGTGTGATGATTCGGTAAAGGCTTATCTGAAACAGCATCATATAGAACTGAAGGATTATCACGATTTCTTCAAAGAAATTAGTCATATAAACGGAGAAAAAATATTGCTCTCTCCAGATGCTAACCAATCTATTTTCAATACAGTAGAACCTAAAAATACCATATATACAGAAGTTTCTCCTATTCAGCTACTCAAGGCTGTTAAGAACGAAACAGAGCTCGAAGGCTTCCGCAAGGCGATGATTAAGGATGGGGTGGCACTGACCAATTTCTTCTGTTGGCTTGATAAGAATATAGGTAAGGTAGAGCTCACCGAATACTCCTTAGGGAAAATCTTGGATAAGTTCCGTGCCGAACAAGAAGGTTTCTTGGGCAATAGCTTTGCGATGATTGTAGGCTATTTGGGCAATGGGGCTATAGTTCACCACCATGCTACCGAGACACCAGGGGTGTCTGTCAAGGCAGAAGGTACTATCCTAATCGATTCAGGAGCTCACTATACTGAAGGAACTACCGACATTACTCGTATTATTCCTTTAGGAAAATTCTCTGATGAGTTCAAGAAGGATTACACCTTGGTGATGAAGGCCATGATTACTCTAAGCAATACTCTATTCCCTACAGGTACTCGTGGGGTACAGCTCGATGCCATTACAAGGGCTATCCTATGGAGAAATATGCGTGATTTTGGTCATGGTACTGGCCATGGAGTAGGTAGCTATCTCTGTGTGCATGAAGGACCTCAGAGTCTTCGTAAGGATCTAAGAGATGTCGCTCTACTTGAGCACATGGTATGTTCTAACGAACCTGGTCTCTACTGCGAAGGACGTTATGGTATTCGTATAGAAAACCTCTTTGTAGTACAGAAAAAGGGTACTTCTGAGTTTGGAGATTTTTACGGATTGGAGACACTTACTATTTGCCCATTGGATACCCGTGCCATTGATGTTGCTCTACTTACCGAGGAAGAACGCAATTGGCTCAATAACTATAACAAATGGGTAGAGGAAAAAATTAGTCCTTTAGTAGGTGAAGAACAACGTGCTTGGCTCAAGGAAAGATGTAAAGCCATATAAGCGTATAGATTCTAAAATACTAAAAAGCCACTTGAGCAGTCAAGTGGCTTTTTATATTAGCTCTACTCGTTCTACTAAGGCGTGGGGCTGTACAACAAATTTTCGGTTGGTTTCCACCTCAGTACATTCATAGCGCTTGATTTTCTTTTCTCCTTTGCGGAAGAGACGTCCGTCATCGGTACGAAAGAAGCTCCCTGTAGGTAGTTCAAAGAGATAGTGTTTGCGGCGTTCTTCTGTATCATATTGTTGCATGGCCAGAGATAGGTGTACATCGGTATCACTACTGGCCGACGGATTCTGAAAGTGAATAACAAGATAGGAGAGCAGCTCCCTAGGGAATATCTCAGGACGGAGGAAAGGCTGCATCAGCCCTTGGTAAGTCAGTTTCCACTCATTGCCATGAGGCTTGATCTGGCGACCGTACTTCTCGATGGCTACAAGGTGGGCAATCTCATGAATGAGGGTCATCAGAAAACGGTATTTGTTCAGATTAGCATTGATCGTAATTTTGTGTTGCCCATTAGGAAGCCGCTGATAATCCCCATGACGACTCTGTCGTTCATTGACGATTTTTAGGTAGATTCCCAATTCCTTAATCAGAGCAAAACAAGGAATAACCGATTCATGAGGGAGATATTTGTATAAAATTTCTTCCATAGCCACTATGTATTCTTGCGTACAAACTATTCAAGTGCAAATATACAATAATATTCGAGAAAAGAAGTTAGAAATATTAATTTTCTAATTTCGTAAAAAATATCTATATTTGTCCCTTCAATAAAGGAACTTTCCATGCGTTCGAAATATGATACAATAATCATAGGAAGTGGTCTTGGGGGACTGATGACCGCACTTATCTTAGCCAAAGAAGGTAAAAAAGTAGCTGTACTTGAACAGAACAAACAGTTTGGGGGCAACTTGCAGACTTTCTTGCGTCAGGGAATCCTATTTGATACGGGAGTTCACTATGTGGGTAGCCTTGATAAGGGGCAGCCCCTCTATAATTATTTTTCTTATGCAGGTATCCTCCCTTATTTGGATTTAGAGCGCATGCCACAGGAGGGGTTTGATTATATTTGTTTTGGTCAGGAGGAGATAGCTTATCCTCATGCACAGGGATATACTTCTTTTGTAAGGGCATTATTACCCTATTTTCCCCAAGAGCATGAGGCCTTGGAACAATATATAACTAAAATAAAAGAGGTCTGTGATGCCTTCCCCCTATATCGTTTCCGCTTGGAGGGGAGCTACGATCAGTCTTGGCTGGAGCAGTCTCTTACGGAATATATCAAAAGCCTTACTGCCAATGAGCGCCTGCAGGCGGTACTCTTAGGGAGTAATTTTCTATATGGGGGCGTAGGGGAGCACACGCCCCTGTATGTACATGCCCTTTCGGTCAATTCTTACATAGAGAGTGCCTGGCGTTTTCGCCAAGGAGGATCTCAGATTACTTCCTTACTGCTTAGGGAATTACGCGCTTTAGGAGTGGAACTATTTGCTGAGAATAAGGCACTTGCTTTTGAGTACAGAGAGGGGAAAATCTATTCGGTGATTACCTCTCAGCAGGAGAAATACATAGCCACAGACTTTGTCTCGGATATAGATATAAAGCAGCTGCTATCCATAGCGGGGAGAACCCATTTCAGACCTGCCTACTACAAGCGGATAGACGCATTGATACCCGTTGCTGGGGTCTTCTCGCTGCACTTGGTACTCAAGAAGCAGTCTTTTCCTTACTTGCCCTATAATATCTATTGGCATAGAGATTCTTCTCAGGTATGGCAGGCAACCCATTACACAACAGATACTTTCCCCACTACCTATATGCTCTCCATGAACCCACCTAAGGACGGGGGGGGGTATGCTGATAATATGACGATCCTAACCTATATGAATGCTCAAGAGCTCAGTCAATGGGAAAGCACAACCCATACTCTCACAGCACCACAGGGTAGGGGTGTGGACTATGAGGCCTTCAAGGCTCGAAAAGCCCAACAACTTTTGGAAGTAGTATATCAGCGTTTTCCACAGCTCAAGGGGTGTATAGTAGCGCAATATACCGCTACTCCGCTGACCTATCGCGATTATATAGGCAACCCCACAGGGGCTATCTATGGCTATGAGAAGAATATCCTCAGAACAAGACAAAACCATATTATGCCACAGACACATATTCCCAACCTATATGTGACAGGACAATCGGTCAATATGCATGGCTTGGTAGGAGTAACCATAGGGGCTGTACTGACCTCCATGGCACTACTCGGCGGAAAGATAAAAGGAATAGGGGAGTGAAGAAGGAAAAATGAAAAATAATTTACCATGGAAAAAATTGTACGTCAGTTTATACTATTGCGCTATGTGCAAAACCGCAACCGAAAAGGAGAATATCCTAATTTTATAGAAATAGCACGCAAGATGTCTTCCTACATAGGAGGAGAGTATGACAGACAGAAGTTTGAGCGAGACAAAAAAGCACTTTTAGACAAAAATTGTGGATTGGAGTATGATTCTAAAGAAAAAGGATATTATTACAATGAGGAAGGAAAAAACAAGGATAATCCTATGGTGGACGACCTGATTACCAATTATATGTTCCTTACCGCTCAGAACAAAGAAGCTCTATTGCCCAGCTATGTTATTACAGAGACACGCCTGAGTACAGGTGTAGAATATTTGCTAGAATGTATGCGTGCTATAGAAACCTCTTGCGAATTGCAAATTTCCTACTATGATTATCGTATAGATAAGGTCAAATCCTATACAATACAGCCTTATAGGCTCAAGCACAAGGATTACAAATGGTACCTCTTGGCGGTAGATGTAGCCCATCCCGAAGTGCCGTTTAAGTCCTTTGCTTTAGAGCGCTTTCGTTCTTTGGACGAAGGGAAACCTTTCCGGAAGAATGAAGAGCTTGATTTTGAGACTCCTTACCGTGATGCTTTTGGTATGTTCACCGACGCACAAGCGGAGCGACTTGTCCTTGAGTTCGACCATCGCGATGGCAATTACCTGATAGCTTCCCCTATACATTCCTCCCAAAAGGTAATTCGGCAAACCCCTAAGCACATTACCTTTGAGCTATATGTCAAGCCTACTCTTGACCTTATCATGGAGCTGATGAGGCGCAGTTGGTCATTAACCATCATAGAACCCGAACACCTACGCGAGGAGTTTCTCAATTACTGGAAAGAAGCAATCAAAAGAAACAAGAAAGTGAAAAGTGCAAAGTGATAAAGGAAATAAAATACACCTCTATCATGGTTGGAGGATGATAGAGGTGTAATATTGATAATCAGGATTTTATAAATGAAATAATTAAAGTACTATACTACAACTATTTAGCTCCTTTTTTACTATTATAGCTACTATGCATTAACTGTAATTCAACCTTAGCATTTATTTTTTCAAATTCTTTTTCAAATTCTTTAAAGTCTATCTTGTTGATAAAGTTATCATCATTAGCTATTAAAGATGAAAGGAGGCTTATTTGGTCATCACTTAGATTGCCATTAGCACGTTTTCTAAATTCATCAGTTATAAGAGTGAATTGAGGATATTCTTCTTTGTCTAAACTTTCTAATATAGAACTTATAGGTTGTATATGATCTATAACGATCTCTCTTAAATTGTCTTTTCTATCAACCTTAAGTTCTACTAACTCTCCAAGATCAGTCTTAGTATTAACTTTTTCTTGGTTAATAAACACAGAGCCATTCTTTAAAATTTTTAGTTCTTTTACATCTTTTATTTTTTTAGGAATACTATCTACAAAATAGATAATATCATCTATTTGTTTTTTTATAATATTTCTAAAAACTTCATCTTTTCCTTTTCTACCGAAAACTAGTCGGATAAAACGGATAGGAAATATTATCTTACCATTATTATTATACCTACTTTGTGTAGTCAAACGGTTATATAAGGTATGTCTAACTTTTTTATAATCATAATAAATAGAACCATCAGTGTTATCTACCTCAACTTTAGGATTAATTTCTTCAATATTTCCAAAAGGAATAGAGATGTGTGTTATTTTTTCTGAAAGAGCAATCTCTTTTTCGATAAAATCAAGATATTTTATGAATCCTGCACGATAATGAGTTTTAGAAGCACTTTCAATAATTTCAAAAAGCTCTTCTCCTATTTCTCTTAATTCATCAAGAGCATCCAAACTTTTTGCATTGTAGATGTTCTCTATGATTTCAAATAGACGATTTCTGAAATATTTATCAGCATTCTCTACATAGTTTATATAACTATCAATGCTCTTAACGCCATTCTTTGGCAAGAATTCAATAAATTCTTTCTTTTTGAAGAAAATTTTATTCATTGTAAAAAAAATTATTAGTTCGACAAAATTACGAAAATATTTCTATATATACAAATAAATTTTTATTATTTTTTATAATTAAACATATAAAATTATTAATATATTAAGATTGAGTAAATTACAGCTTAATTTTTTTAATTCTTAAACTCATTTTTGTTCACCAACTGGAACTCCACTTTTGAGAGGATGTCCTCTATTTCCGAGAGTAGGGCTATAGGGATTAACTGTGGAGCTATCTTTTTGCAAGTCTCACCTCTTTGTAATCCTTCACTAACAAGCCATAGCTGAGGATAGGTAGCCTTGTCTAAATGATCTAAAAACATAACTGATTGTGGTGAAGCGTGTAGCTCGAGCTCAAATTGTGAATTGGCTACAAAGGGAATTAAATCACCTTTTAGAGTAGGGGTATAGGCTGCTTCGCCGTTGATATATACTTGTCTACTTTCAGGATCTATACGAAGTTCTGTTAGTTCTGTTAGTTTTTTAGGGCTATTCCCTACGAAGTAGGTGATGTTTTGACTCAAGCGAACAAATATCTCATCAAAAAACTTTCTCATACGAAGGGGAAGTATTGTATAAATATCTTTTAAGGGGAACTTTATACGTTCATCACTACTACGCAAAGAGTATGCATACATGGAGGAAGAAAGAATTCTTTGTACTTGTAGAAAGTCTATAGGTTCAAAGGCATTCTTTTCTCTGTTTTTTAAAAGTTCTGCTATCTGTATAAATAGGGTAGTTTCATGGGAGAATTTCATTTCTTCGGTAAAGAATGGCAACTGAATGAGGGTGCGATCATGGTGCATATATTGTTTGCTGTCAAACCATAGAGAACTATTGAATAAGGAATTGTACTCCATGACCTCCTTTACTGTCATGGTATCTTTATCCAAACACTCCGAGCTACCTATTAGGTGGATACCTTGTGCCTCACATCCTTCTAAGGAATTGAACTTTTCCTTGTACTTGTGATAAGTGGCATAGGCATCATTGACAAAGACTACCCAATGGTTTTCAAAAGAACCTTCTGCTTTACGTTTTTCATATTCTTTCACTACCAAGGTAAGTATTTCTTCTACTTGGGTAGCTTCTGTAAGCATAAAGGGCTCAATACGGGATAGCAACTCAGGATGCTGTTTGCGCTCATCTATCCAAGCAATCCTTGTTCTTTTTTGGAAGGGACGTAAGGTCAGTAACGAATGTAGAAAGAGCTGTTGTATCTTATAGAGGTAAGAAGGCTCATCGCTTTCTATAGCGATATGCTTAGTGGTAGCTAAGTCTATGATATACAAATCTTTATCGTCTAACCCTAAGGCAATAGGGAGCACTCCTTTATAGTGAGTGAATTGTCTGGAAGAGAGCAACTCCCATAAGTGGAAAAAATGGCTGGTCTGGTTAGGGATACGAATTTCGACAAATTTTCCCTTGGTTATCTGTTCCATAAAGCTATCGGAAAGCACTACTATTTCCTCAGGGAAAGCTTGTTGTACTTTCAATAACTCTTTAGAAGAGAACTGTTTTTTTAGTTTTACTGAGAAAGAGGTGTACGCTTTGTTCACCCTAAAGTGCAGAGACTTTTTGAAAGGAACACCGAGTTTTGTTAGCGTTTTCTTGATGTAGCACTCTTGTTCAGTGATTTCTCTTTGGAGCAATGCTCGCATGGTAGGTTGTTGGTTCATGTTTCTGATATTAAAAATTATGCGGCAAAGGTAAAGACAGTAGAGTGACAATTCGTGATACACCTACAAAAAAAATATCCAAATCCAATGAGATGCTTTTTACTAACTTTCTAAGAGGCTGTCCGAAAACTCCAAAACATTATTTTTCAAAGTTTAAATCGAATATTTTTTAATTTTATTGAAAATCAGTTTTTTAGTTCTTGTTGTAGGGGCGATTTACAAATCGCTCTTCATGAATAAGACTTTTCGGATAGCCTCTTAACGAATTAGGTTACACAAAAATTTTTGTCCCTTGATTCACATTAGAATTTGTATTCTGTTTCTATTTGGAATATTTGCAAGCTAAAAAATTTCACTTGAGGGTGGAATTGGCACGATATTAAAAATTAAAAATAATACTTGATTTATTGAGAAAAAGTTGTAAATTTGCTTCCTTAAAATTAGCTGTGAAATCCACAGTATGTAACAATTGACAATTTAATAATTAGAAAAATGAAATTTACAGAGTACAAAGCCTTAGAACTAACCAAGATAGCCCAAGAGATATTGCAATTTTGGAAAGACAATGATATCTTCCAAAAGAGTATAGATTTCCGTAATGGCAAGGAACCTTTTATTTTCTATGAGGGACCTCCTTCTGCCAATGGGCTGCCTGGTATCCACCATGTGATGGCTCGTGCCCTCAAGGATATTTTCTGCCGCTTCCATACCCAGTTGGGAGCACAGGTATTCCGCAAGGCAGGTTGGGATACTCATGGTCTTCCTGTGGAATTGGGGGTGGAAAAGGAATTAGGCATTACCAAGGATGATATTGGTAAGAAAATCTCTGTGGCTGACTATAACAAAGCTTGTAAGGAGGCGGTGATGCGCTATACCGACATCTGGAACAACCTTACCGAGCAAATCGGTTATTGGGTGGACTTGAACGATCCTTATATCACCTATAAGCCCAAATATATGGAGACGGTATGGTGGCTTCTTAAACAATTGTATAACAAAGGTTTGCTCTACAAAGGATATACTATTCAACCGTATTCACCAAAGGCGGGGACTGGGCTTTCCTCTCATGAGCTAAACCAACCAGGCTGCTACCGCGATGTGAGCGATACAACAATCGTAGCCCAGTTCAGGGTAAAGAATTTTGCCCCTCAAGCAACAAAGGAACTCGGAAATCCTGAAGGGACTCTATATATCTTAGCTTGGACGACCACTCCTTGGACTTTGCCTTCCAATACAGCCTTAGCAGTAGGTAAAAATATTGATTATGTATTGGTGAAAACTTTTAACCAATATACATTCGAACCTATACAAGTGATATTGGCAAAAGCATTGGTGTCCAAACAGTTTGCTGGAAAATTCTTTCAAACTTCAGAGGAGGCTGATTTTGTGGCTTATGCCAATGATGAAAATCGCAAGAAGGTACCTTACCAGATCGTAGCCGAATGTAAGGGTACTGACCTTGTCGGTACTACCTATGAGCAGTTGATTCCTTGGTTTCTTCCTGCTGAAAATCCAGAAAAAGCCTTTAGAGTGATTGCAGGTGACTTTGTAACTACTGAGGATGGTACTGGTATCGTACATATAGCTCCTACTTTCGGGGCGGATGATGCTCGTGTAGGGAAGGAAAATGGAATCCCTCCTATGTTGGTTCATGATGAGAATGACAACTTGGTTCCCTTAGTGGACTTGCAAGGGCGCTTTCTCAAAGGAGACAAAGTACCTGAGCTTTTTGCAGGAAAATATGTCAAGAACGAATATTACAAGAGCGGAGAAGCTCCTGAGAAGTCTTGGGATGTGGAATTGGCTATTCTGCTCAAGACCGAAAATAAGGCATTCAAGGTGGAAAAATATGTCCACAGCTATCCTCATTGCTGGCGTACCGATGCCCCCGTGCTCTACTATCCTTTGGACTCTTGGTTTGTGAAGATGACTGCGGTAAGAGATCGCTTGGTGGCACTCAATCAGCAGATTAACTGGAAACCTAAGGCCACCGGTGAAGGACGTTTTGCCAATTGGTTGGAGAATATCAACGACTGGAATCTCTCTCGTTCTCGCTACTGGGGAATCCCACTACCTATCTGGCGTACCGAGGATACTAAGGAGGAGAAAATCATTGGTTCGGTTGAGGAGCTCATCACTGAAATTAACAAGTCGGTAGCGGCAGGTCTCATGCAGGAAAATCCATTTAAGGATTTCAAAGTAGGGGATATGTCTGAGGCTAACTACGATCTAATAGACCTACATAAGAATATTGTAGATACTATTGTTTTAGTTTCGGATTCAGGAAAGCCTATGAAGCGTGAAAGTGACCTGATAGACGTATGGTTCGACTCCGGTTCTATGCCTTATGCACAGGTACATTATCCTTTCGAAAACAAAGACCTTATCGATAAGGGCAAGGCTTTCCCTGCTGATTTTATCGCCGAGGGGGTTGACCAGACCCGTGGTTGGTTCTATACACTTCACGCTATTGCTACTTCAGTATTTGACTCTGTAGCTTATAAAAATGTGATGTCCAATGGTTTGGTATTGGACAAAAATGGTCAAAAGATGTCCAAGCGCTTGGGCAATGCCGTAGATCCTTTTGAAACTTTGGAAAAATATGGTGCAGATGCTACTCGCTGGTATATGATTTCCAATGCCAATCCTTGGGATAATCTTAAGTTTGACGTAGAGGGAATTGAGGAAGTACGCCGTAAGTTTTTTGGAACACTTTATAATACCTATTCTTTCTTTGCTCTATATGCCAATTTGGATGGCTTTACCTATGCTGAGGCGGAAGTGCCTTTGCAGAAACGTCCAGAAATAGACCGATGGATTCTCTCCGAGTTACATACGCTTATTGCCAAGGTAAAAGAAGCTTTCTTGGATTATGAACCTACTCGAGCTACCCGACTCATCTCGGATTTTGTACAAGAGAACCTAAGTAACTGGTATGTACGTCTCTGCCGTCGTCGTTTCTGGAAGGGAGAATACGAAGAGGATAAAATATCCGCTTACCAAACCCTCTATACCTGTTTGGAAGTGGTGGCTAAGCTCTCTGCTCCAGTAGCACCTTTCTTTATGGATAAGCTCTATCGTGACCTCAATGGGGCTACAGGAAAGGATAAAGCAGAATCTGTACACCTTACGGATTTCCCTCAGAGCAAGTCAGAATACATTGATAAACAGCTGGAAAGCAAGATGGAGAAAGCACAGAATATCTCCTCCTTGGTACTTTCCCTCCGCAAGAGGGAGATGATCAAGGTGCGTCAGCCTTTGCAGAAGATACTCATTCCTACCCTTAGTCAAGCCGAAAGAACTGAGATATTGGCGGTGGCTAATCTCATCAAGCACGAGGTGAATGTAAAAGAGATTGAGTTTATCGATGATGCCTCTGGTATTTTGGTAAAACAAATCAAACCGAATTTCCGCACTCTGGGACCTAAGTATGGCAAACAAATGAAGGATATAGCGGTGGTAATCAATGACTTTACCCAGCAAGATATACAAGCTCTTGAGCGCCAAGGCACTAAAGAAATCACTCTTGATGGAAAAGTCCTAACACTGACCCTTGATGATGTGGAAATCACCTCTCAGGATATAGAAGGCTGGCTTGTGGCTAGCTCCTCTACAGGTTTGGTAGTGGCTTTGGATGCTACTATTACAGATGAGTTACGCGCAGAAGGTATCGCTCGTGAACTGGTAAATCGTATCCAGAACCTTCGCAAAGATACAGGCCTTGAAGTAACTGATAGGATACAAATCTTCCTACAAAAGCAAGATACACTTGAAAAGGCAGTACGTGCCAATGAAGTCTATATCAAAGCAGAAACCCTAGCCAATGAGATCCTTTTTGCAGACAACCTCCAAGGAGAAGAAGTCGCTTTTGATGATATCGTGACTAAGATTGGCATTCAGAAAGCGTAGTTCAGGTAACAGATGAAGCAATAAGTATTCATTGCTCGGTATGTGAATAGTAGATGAAAAAATAGATTTTTCAGAAAAGAATTACAATGTATAGAGAATCTCATCAACAGGTTAAAGAAGAGAAAATTATTAGTATTGAAGGATTACATAAAAGGTTGAGATCTAAATATTTGAAAGAAATTACGAAAGATGGATTATCCGTGTATATGATCCATCTCGTAATCTCACGAAAATGATTTCTCAAAATTTTATAAATAGATTGTGTTATGATATTTACGGAAGAACAAATCAAACAATTGGTGGATTCTCTCAATGCAGAAACAGCACGTGAGGTAATTCGCATTAGCCTTTCAATAGATGAAAATTTGGTTCTTACAGATAGTAAGTTGGGAGGATTGCCCTATATACCCAAAGAAGGGACATTGCCTACAACCTCTCAAGGTGAACCGCTCTTTATGTTAGCACAAATCAATTGTGACCAATTGCCTGAAAATAGCCTATATCCTAAGAAGGGATTGTTGCAATTTTGGATAGCCAGCGATGAGTACTATGGTGCTAATTTTGAGAATCGTTGCCAGAATGATACCAAGAGAATATGCTATTTTCCAAAGATACAAGAAAGTCTTCCTGTAGAATATATTAAAGAGCTTTATACAAAGATAAGTGCCTCAAAAAGAAAAACAAATAATATTTTCACACAGGAAAATTCCCTTGAGCTTCCTTTTAATCCTAACCAAAGCCTAACATTGGGCTTTGAAAAGTCAGTAGAAGGAATTTCTTATACAGATATACATTTTGACGATGAGATGCAGAAGATATGGGAAGCTGCTTTTTCGGAAGAATTTCCAGGATTATGGGGGCTACCAGAGGAAGTCCTAAAAGTGTTTTACAAATATCTGTCTAATGGAGCGGGACATAAAATAGGAGGTTATCCTGATTTTGCCCAATATGATCCAAGAGAAGATGATGACTTTCATGATACACTATTATTGCAAATAGAATCTGAGTGGAACGAACAGTATTCAGTAATGTTTGGGGATGCAGGGGTCGCGAACTTCTTTATCAATAGAGAAGATTTAGCCCATTGTAAGTTTGATGATGTCCTATACAATTGGGATTGCAGCTAATTTGGCTGTTAGTTGAGGTAGGAGAAGAGAGATAAATTGTCTTAGTTTCATTATAGCTCAAATCTTATGAAAACAGTTTTTTTATGGATATCATTTTTCTTAGTCTACGTGCTTATGGCGCAAGATACTATTTCCTATAAACACCTATTAGAAAGTCCAATGATACTCTCCTCGGGGGTGGATTTCTATGGGAAAAGAGTGAGCAGTTTCGCTGAGCATTGGCAAAAAAAATATGACTCTATTAAGCGAAGTGGGCTTGTAGATCTCCTTATTGTCCAAGATAGGAAAACAAAAAAGTATGGTTATGTAACTTTTAAAAATGAAGTGGTCATCCCCCTTGAATACGAGCAAGCACAGCCTTTTGGTTATCCAGATAAGATAGCTTGGGTCAAGAAAAACAATAAGTGGGGTGCTATCACCCCTCAAGGGAAATTAGTTATTCCTTTTGTGTATGATCAGGCAGAGGAGTTTGTTTCCGATAGGGCATTAGTGAGGCTTGACAAAGTGTGGGGCTTTGTGGATGCAAAGGGAAATAAGGTTATCCCTTTTCTATATGAAGAAGGAAAATCATTCCGTTACAATACTCCTTATACTGAGGCAAAAAAGGGAGGTAAGTGGGGATTTATTGACAGAGAGGGAAAAACACTTATCCCTTTCGAATATGACCGTATCTACACAGAAGAATATTACCCTAAACCTCAAGAGCAGATAAGAGTGATAAAGAATAACAAGATGGGGCTGATCAATTGGCAAAACCAAGTGATTATCCCCTTAGATTATGCTTCCATATATCAACCTACAGAGGGGATTTATGTAGTGGTTAAGGAGGGAAAAAAGGGATATATAACCGAAACAGGAAAGGTCTTGACACCGCCCATTTATGAGAGATTTGCCCTTTTCCATCCATATAAGAGCCAATTCCATGGAGGAACTGCCTTGGTCATGCTTGGAGGAAAGTATGGCTTTATCAATAACCAAGGAAAGGAAATAGTCCCCTGTAAGTATGAAGCGGTTAAGAGTAATTATTTTAGAGACGGCCTCATCCCTGTTCAGTACAATGGCAAGTGGGGCTATATTGATAAGCAGGATAAGATTGTGGTTCCTTTTGTGTATGATCAGGCGGATTATTTTTCAGCAAACTTTTCCTTAGAAGAACTCAACATAGCCAGAGTGCAACGCAATGGCAAATGGGGGTATGTCAATAAGGAAGGCAAGGAGGTTATTCCTGTGATATATGATCAGATAAGAGATTACTTTTTCAAGGGTATCTGTGAGTCAATGCGTGAAGGAAAATATGGTTTTGTCAATACCCAAGGCAAGGAAGTCATTCCATTTATATATGATTTCGTTTCTCTTAGCAATTCGGGAAAAGGGAGCATAATGGCATACCTCAATGGGAAAAGGGTCTATATGGATTTGCAAGGAAACCTGAAAGCAGGAGATTAATATTGTAACTAATTGTTTTTCAATAAAATATAAAGCATATCAAATAATACACAAAAAATCCCTTTGAAGGACTCAGTGGGGTAAAGCAATGTGGTAAAATCGAACTTTTTGGATGGAGATAGGAACTTAGTAATTCCTTATTTACTCAAGTATGATAGGTTTAACAAAAGTGATTATTTTACTAAGAAAGAGATACTTAAGTCATTTTTTTACTGGAAGATATACACTTATTTGTAAAAAAGCTATAAATATTCAAAAAAATGTTGTATCTTTGCACAATTCAAAAAAAGGATTTCTCTATAAATTTCTTAGGGAAAAATAAGTGTAAATAAAACATTGATATTATGGAAGAAGTAAAAGTCCGTTATTCGGATAAGGACCTACAAGAGTTTAAGGCAATTATAGAACAGAAGTTGGAAAAAGCCCAAATGGATTTGGAGTTTTTACGCAATTCTTATCTCAATGGAGCAGACAATAGTGTGGATGATACTTCTCCTACATTCAAGGCTTTCGAAGAAGGCTCTGAGATGATGAGTAAGGAATCCAATATGGCACAGGCTACCCGTTTGGAAAAGTTTATCCGTGATCTGAAAAATGCACTTATCCGTATAGAAAATAAAACCTATGGAGTATGTCGTGTAACGGGCAAACTTATTGATAAGGAACGCCTTAAAGCAGTACCACACGCCACCCTAAGTATAGAAGCTAAAAAAATGCAGTAACTTCTATTATATTATATAGTAAAAATGTAAAAGGTAACTGAGTCTCGTACTCATTTGCCTTTTATTTTTTCTAAAACCCAAAAGAAAGAAAAAAATTAAAATAAATTTGTGAAATAAGAAAAAAACATATACTTTTGCACAATCATTTGTGAGCTACTATCTCTTAGCTTCTATAACCAATATATTTATGAAAGCACCTACTATTAAGCATGAAGATTATGCGGTAATAGCTGATTTTATCGCGGTGAGTTTTGAAAGGGACTTGGATTCTTTTTCATCTACTTATAAGACTATGAATGCCTCTTATTTAGAGAACTTCAAAAAGGCAATTAGCCAACTGAAAAACAATGATTCAACCAATGCTATTGTGATCAAGCAGAAGGAAACTACAGCTAACCTATACAAACAGGCTGATGAGTTGCGCCGCAATATCACTTTCCTTAAGGATTATGCCACTCGATCTGGTTTGGATACTTCTCTGCTGAAGGTGGTGGTGACAAAGATCAATGGTAGAAATATCGCAGGAGTAGTCAAGGCTGTTCGCGATGCCATCCCTTACTATAGCGATAATATAGAGAGAATAGCTGATATGCCTGAAGGGTTCTTGGAAAAAATAGTGGAACAAACCAAGCAGCTGGATGCACTGAATGTCTTGCAAAATACCCTAATGAATGAGAGAAAGTACCATACACAAGCCAATAAGGAAATGTATGCTTTGATCAAAAAATATATAGGGGATATAGCCAAGGCAGGAAAGCTTATCTTCCAAGGACAGAAAAAGGAAGAGGAGTATGTCATCAGCAAAATTGTCACCCGTGCTAAAACTAACAAACAAAATAAGGTGGAGGAACTCTCCAAACAGGATATCAATCCACTTTATGAGGATTAGTACTATAGAGAGTTTTCTTTAGAGCTAAAGAGTGTCTGTAACCAATCTGTTGCAGACACTTTTCCTATTCATAGCGGATAAGCTCAGGAGTATGATAGTTGAAGTAAGGAAGCCTGAAATCGGTATTGCTTATCCCGCTAAACTTCTGTATGTGATTTCCCACCCCTGGAATACGTGGCATATAGATAAAGGAAAATTGAAAATTTCCCAAAGGGACATAGTCATTGGTAATGTAGAACCCTATACCAAACTTGGTTAGCATTTGGTCTTTCCAAAATGAATGATTGTCATCGCCTATAAAGCCTATATCGGCCATCAGAAAGGGGCTGATACGGAATCCCCAGAGAGAAACGGGCGAATAGGATTGTGTCTGTAGGGTAAAGATAGACTTATGTACTCCAGTGAGTGTGGGACTATCAAAACCCACAATCCCTGTGGAGCCATTGAGGGTCACACGATCTTTTACATAGTCCTTGCGGGAGAGACCTATCACAGAACGCCATTTGCCAAACTGTCTAAAGTGCCATCTGCCTATCTGAAATAAGGGGGAGAAGTAGGTGAATTCCCACCGTAAGGTACTCTGCTTGTGTGTGTCATGGCCGAAAAAACTCCCTATCTGTACATCCCCAGAAAAGTATCCTAAGGAAAAATAATCTCCATACATCAATCGTCCCCCTAAGTAGGGTCTTCTTTGTCCTAAATTCTCTTGAAAACCTCCTATAAGGGTAAAACTTTTTCCTATAGGAATATCTTCTATATCTTGATGACGAAAGATATACCTATCTTGTTCATATCCTATATAGTTGATCCCCACAGAAGCCAAATAAGTATCCTTATCCGAATAAAAACGATCGGGATCAAGAAATGTATCAGGGGCTTTTTGGTAGTCTATTTGGTAATAGCGCAAAGAAAAAACTAAATTAGTTACTCGGTTGGCAGGGGTGTGCCTTTTGAGAATCGGTACAGAGGTACTTCCCCAGATATTTTTTCCAGCTACTTTAAAATCTTGTCGGTAGATAGAGTCATTTTTGAGGATTCCATCTTCAAAGGTGCGTACATACACATTTGTTCCGGATGCCCAGCGAGTATAGAGGGAGTAGTATGGGCGGGTGACCGAGGCATATTTGTAATAATATCGGTCAAAGTCAAACGAATATCCTACGGCGGTATTCAGAGTGGTAGCATATAGGTTGGGAATGGCATAGTCTATCCCAAAGCTTGGGCGTGCACTCCCTCGAATCTCTTGGCTATAGCGAGTGGAGATCTGATGTCCCAATCCTAAAAAGTTTCTTTCAAATCCGCGTACGGTTCCTTCTCTCAAGGAACCTGAGGCATCAGCATAGAAGCTCCAGCTATCCAATACATTTACTTTTATATCCACTGAATCTGGACTATGAGTAGGGATAGCCTCTATACTGACCCTACGGATATGAGACTGATTACGCAATACACGAGCCGACTCTTTGATCTTGATAGAGTCTAAAAGGGTATAGGGACTAAAGAGTAATAAGCGCTCTACTACTTTGTTTTTCGTCTTGTTATGAAAGCGGTTTCCTAATACTTCCCACTTGTTAGGCTCTTGGGTACTATCCCGCTCATTGAACCCCAAAGGGTCATAAGTGGTGATATGGATATGGCGGATAATTTTCCCTTGGTAAGATCCCCAAGGAGATATTTCTTTCTTCTTAACAGGAGTAGGGGAGGGTGAATCTGTCTTTACAGAAGAAAAAAGCCATTCGTGGAGCTTACGAGTAAGCTTGTTTTTCTGTGTTTTGCGCTCTATCCTCTTATATAAGGAGTCACTTTTTATCCTTATAGAGTCATTTGTGATGATTTTGGTACGTAGCGTGTCCTGCGCCAGCACCAACTGACACCCAAAAAAGGCTATAAGAGCTATGAAAAAAGACAGTTTTCTCAAAAAAAAGTTAGTATATTTCGTTTTTATTACTGAATAAAATTCTCCTATCCTACCAAGCTCGGTTGTGTATAAGTATAGGGGAAAGAGTTGCTCATTTCTGTTTTTGTATCGTTATAATTCTTAACTATATCTCCCTTTTTAGTTTCTATTTCAGGTTCCTATACACCCTCTTATACAGTAGAAGGGAAATAGTATAAACTATCTATTTTCTCTTCTTCAAAAAAGAGGGTAACTTTTCCTATTTTGATATCCTTATCCCTGCATTTTCTCCCCAAAGGCCAAATCACCAGCATCGCCTAAGCCTGGGACGATATAGCTGTTTTCATTCAGGTGATCATCTATAGTAGCGATCCATAAGTGGGCATTTTCTGGGAAATGTTGGCTGACGTACTCCAATCCTTGTTTGGAGCCAATGACTGCAAAAAGATGTATTTCCTTAGGAGTGCCTAGTGGTTGGAGAGAGTTATATACATTGACAAACGAACGTCCTGTCGCCAGCATAGGATCGGCCAATATAAGGATGTTGTCCTGAAGGGAGGGAGAGGCTAAGTATTCGACTAAGATCTCAAACTCCGAAGGGGAGGTGTGCTTGCGATAGGCCGAGATAAAGGCATTGTCCGCTTTGTCGAAGAAATTCAATATCCCCTGGTGCAAGGCTAATCCTGCACGAAGAATAGAACAAACCACAATCTTATCCTTAATACGGGGAATGTCTTTTTCTCCTAAGGGGGTTACAACCCGTTGGGTTTGGTAGGGGAGGGTCTTGCTCATTTCATAGCTCAATAGCTCACCGATACGCTCTAAGTTTCTCCTAAAACGCATTCTATCTTTTTGTATTTCAACATTTCTGAGTTCGGCGACAAACTCTAAAAACAATGATGGACTCTGGTCAAAAGGATGGATAATCATTTGTTCAAAAATAAATTTTTTTATTACGCAAAATAACGATATTTTTGCAAAAAAAACAAGGAATATGTTTAGTAAATTAGCTTATGACATTTTTTGGGAGAGTATCCTGCGCTATCATATAGCCGATGATGTGAATCAACCCTTTGAGAATCCGTACGATAGTAAGACTATTGAGCATCTTCTATATCGAAAAAATTGGATAGATACCGTACAGTGGCATTATGAAGATATCATTCGTGACCCTGAGATTGATCCCAAAGAAGCGCTCCTACTCAAGCGAAAAATAGACGCTTCCAACCAAGACCGCACCGATACAGTAGAGTATATAGATAGTTATTTCCTTCATAAATATAAGGATGTAGTCCCTCAAGCAGGAGCAACGATCAATACCGAGAGCCCTGCATGGGCAGTGGATAGGCTCTCTATCTTAGCCCTAAAAATCTATCATATGCAGCAAGAAACCGAGCGCACCGATGCCACCCCTGAACATATTGCTAAGTGCCAGGAAAAGCTACGAGTGCTTCTACAACAGCGAGAAGACCTCTCTCTTGCCCTTGACCAACTCTTGGATGACATCGCCGCAGGGCGAAAATATATGAAAGTATACAAACAAATGAAGATGTATAACGATGAGGAGCTGAATCCGATCTTAAGGAAATGAGGTAATTAGCTGATGAGACAAATTATCTTATTCATTGAATAAGAATTTTTCACTATTTGTGTGAATCAAAAGTCAAAAATATATTTTCCAAATTATTAGGGTGTAATTGATAATTAATTTCTATCTTTGCACCCTATTACTATTAGTATGAATTTATTTAAAACATTGGGGCTAAGCGCACCCCTACTCGAAGCCATTGATGACTTGGGCTTCGAGCGTCCGTCTGAGGTACAACAAGCCGCTATCCCTGTATTGCTCGAAGCCCCTACCGATATGGTGGCCTTGGCACAAACAGGAACAGGAAAAACCGCTGCTTTTGGTTTTCCACTTCTTCAACTGATTGATCCCACCCAGCGTATGACTCAGGGGCTCATCTTAGCTCCTACTCGTGAATTGTGTCTGCAGATCGCCTCCGAGCTCAAGCAGTATGCTAAGTATATGCCACAGGTGCATATTGTGGCTATCTATGGGGGGGCAAGTATAGAGGAACAAGCCCGTAGCCTTAAGAAAGGGGCGCATATTATCGTGGCAACTCCTGGCCGTATGCAGGATATGATGCGCCGTGAGTTTACCTCTATTGCGCAGATTAGCTATTGTGTGCTTGATGAGGCCGATGAAATGCTCAATATGGGCTTCTATGAGGATATCCGCTCTATATTATCCGAAACACCTGATGATAAGAATACTTGGCTCTTCTCTGCTACGATGCCTGCCGAGGTGGCCAAAATAGCCAAAGAGTTTATGCACCATCCTAAGGAGATTACCATAGGGCATAAGAATCAGGCTTCTAACAATGTACTCCACGAGTGCTATATCGTCAATGGCCGTCAGCGTTATGAGGCTCTCAAGCGTTTGGCCGATGCCAATCCGTCTATCTTTTCAGTGGTGTTCTGCCGTACCAAGCGTGATACACAAGCAGTAGCCGAAAAGCTGATAGAGGACGGTTACAATGCTGCTGCACTACATGGTGACCTGAGTCAGAACCAGCGCGATTTGGTAATGAAGGGTTTTCGCGCCAAGCAAATTCAGATGCTCGTGGCAACTGATGTGGCAGCTCGCGGAATAGATGTAGATGATATCACGCATGTGATTCATTATCAACTTCCTGACGAGATAGAGACCTACACTCACCGCAGTGGTCGTACAGGGCGTGCAGGCAAGTCGGGGGTATCCATGGTGATACTAACCAAGAGTGAGGCTAAGCGTATCAAGACCATTGAGAAGATCATCCAGAAGACTTTTGAGTATAAGTCTATCCCCAGCGGAATGGAAATCTGTGAGATACAGCTCTACCACTTGGCCAATACGATTAAGGATACTCAAGTAAATCCTGCGGTAAATGAGTATTTACCAGCTATTTATGATGTATTAAGTGGGCTTAACCGAGAGGAGCTTATTCAGCGTATGGTAGCAGTAGAGTTCAACCGCTTCTACACCTACTACAGTAAGTCCAAAGATCTTAATGCAGAATCTCCAGAAGGGAAGTCTTATACTTCAGAAGGGGAAACACGTTACTTTATCAATATAGGGGAGCGCGATGGTTATAATTGGCAACTACTTAAGGATTTCCTTAGAGAAAATATTGGTTTGGGTAAAAATGATATTTTCAAGGTAGATGTAAAAGATACTTTTTCTTTCTTCAATACCGAAGCGGAGATGACCCAGCTTGTGTTGGATACCTTTGCTGATTTCAAGATGGACAATCGTGCTATTCATATAGAAATCTCTCAACAACGTTCCTCAGAGGGTAAAGGAAGAAAAGACAGACGGGATAGAAAGGAAAAAAAAGAGAGCAAGGACAAAAAATTCTCTCACAAAGAGGATAAGAAGAAAGGTGGCAAGCGTAAAGAAGCTTCTAATACTTTCTCTTCTAAAAGAAAAAGAAGAAAGTAATCGCAATATTTGTTATTGATCATTAAGTATTGGTCATTAATCATTAATTATTATGCATCATTTCATTAATTATTTATGTATTTTCTACGTACTGATGGTGCTTTTAGGGGCTTTCTGTGTGCGTAAGGCAGTAAAGTATAAGATTTTTACTTATTTGTATTATACAGCATCGGCTTTTTTCTTTTTTTATTTCCTTTATTTTTGGAATGAATCCTTTGCTGGTGTCTGGGATCAACATCGTCAGTTTTCCTTTGGATTGTTCCTCTCATGGTTACTATTTGTTACGCTTATTAGTATATTTTTCTTGGGAGAGACCTTGGTACGCTTGTTTTGTGCACCTTTTCGCACCAAAAAAGAGAAAGTTATCCCCTCACGCCGACGTTTTGTCAGCCTTATAGGGATGGGGGTAGCAGCAATTCCTTTTGCGGGGATGATCTATGGGATGCTTTTGGGAAGGTATAACTATAGGGTGGTAAAGCATACCTTATATTTTGATGATCTTCCTCAGGCTTTTGATGGTTATCGAGTGGTACATATCTCAGATATTCATTCAGGAAGCTTTGACAATGCTGAGAAAGTACAATATGGGATTGATATGATCAATGCTCAACAGGGAGATGTTATTTTTTTCACAGGTGACTTGGTCAATAACAAAGCTGAAGAGATGCGTCCATGGATAGCTCACTTCAAGCAGCTACATGCCAAGGATGGGGTCTATTCCGTATTGGGAAATCACGACTATGGTGATTATGTACAGTGGGATTCCCCAGATGAAAAAGCTAAAAACTTAGAGACACTCAAGCAGATTCATCAGCAGTTAGGCTTTTGTTTGCTCAATAATGAATCTGTGTTTCTCTCTCGTGGGCAGCAGCGCATAGCAGTAGTAGGAGTGGAAAACTGGGGACAGGGATTTATCAAAAAAGGAAATTTAAAGCAAGCCTTAAGCCAAGTAGATAAGAAGGATTTCAAAATATTGCTTTCTCATGATCCCACTCATTGGCAGTATGAGGTGCTCAAGGATCCTAATTTCATCCATTTGACCCTAAGTGGGCATACCCATGGTATGCAGTTTGGAATAGAGATTCCAGGAGTGATCAAGTGGAGCCCTGCCGGATGGCGCTATAAGTATTGGGGAGGGGTCTATAAGGAAAAGGATAGGTATATCAATGTCAATCGTGGCTTTGGCTATTTGGCTTTTCCAGGTCGTGTAGGTATGCCCCCTGAAATCACCGTTATCGAACTGAAAAAGAAAACGAAAGAAGCTCTTTCTTCCGAAGGGAAATAGAAGATTTTTCTTTGTTATTTGAAGAAAAAATTATACATTTGCAACGGATTATTGTTTTGTATGAAGGGTGTTATTGTTTGTGCTAAGACATCATGTAAAGGATGAAACTATGGTCAGAAAAATATCAAAAGCCAGTGAATTAGTATTTGTAACAATATTATTGTTCCTTACTATTTCATTTATAAGTTTTTTTCTTTTTATAGATAAAAATCCTTTTTGGAATATTCAGATAGGATTTCCATTTCCCTTTTTCCAATATAATTTTATGGGAGATGGTTGTCAATATTTCATTTATACTCATAGTGATAATTTATTATTTTTACTATGTGATCTTATATTTCCGATGCTAATTAGCTGTGGAATGTATGC
This sequence comes from Capnocytophaga gingivalis ATCC 33624, assembly GCF_000174755.1. Classification (GTDB taxonomy): domain Bacteria; phylum Bacteroidota; class Bacteroidia; order Flavobacteriales; family Flavobacteriaceae; genus Capnocytophaga; species Capnocytophaga gingivalis. The sequence continues at coordinate 246,791 of NZ_ACLQ01000019.1, read as the reverse complement.
ACTATATAAAAGGACAAAAGGAAAACTCAAGCAAATATTGAGATTATCTTACAATATTGTTTTCCCCATCTTGATATTTTCTAGTATTTCTTTGTTGTCTTTTTTTCCTTTTCCAAAGCAAGCAAGAGTCTATGATATACATATAGGCTTCCCTTTTACTTACTATCAATATGACTATGTAGGGGAAAATTGTTTAGGGATAAATAGGTTATGGAATAATTCTCATTTATTTTGGAATATTCTATTTGTATATTTGCTGTATTTTATAGGTATAGTAGTACAGAAAAATTTTAATAAATAACTGATTTTTAAATATTTGTATGTAAATAATGACCTATAAATATTAGGTTCAATGTAAAAACTATAATCAACATGTCTGTATTTGGAGATATAATCAGTACTAATAAGCCTGTGCTTATTGTCTTTTATGCGGGATGGCATTATTTGGCTAAGGATGCGACCGATTCTATTCAGCAGGTGGCAGATTCTTTAGGCGATGCTGTACGTGTCATTAAGATCGATATTGATAAGAATAAAGAGCTTACCCAAAAGCTAAAAATTAATGGGATTCCTACTTATATGATTTTTCACAAAGGGGAACTGGTATGGCGTATAGAGGCGCTTCAACCCAGTGCTAACCTGATAAATGCAATAAAATCTTTTATAGAATCATAACAATGAATGAAGTGATTTCAAGTCTGAGCGATGGGTTTGCTTCCCTAAGCCAGGAAATGAGGTTAATTGCCTCTGACCCTATTTATCTATGGGATCTTATAGGGACTTTTGTTTTTGGGATTTCTGGGGTGTTGCTCGGATTAGAGCGTCGTATGGACATTTTCGGGATGTTCATCTTGGCTTTCGTCACAGGAGTCGGTGGGGGAACCCTTCGCGATATTATGATTGGAAGTATTCCTGTCTTCTGGATGAAGAATCTCATGTATATCTTTATGATTGGTGTGAGTGTCGTCTTTACCTTGTTTTTTAAAAACAAGTTTGCCGCACACTGGAACTACTGGCTATTACTTTTTGATGCTATTGGGTTGGGAGTATTCACCATTATTGGCTTAGAAAAGGCACTTCGATTTGACCTTTCACCTACCATTGCGATTGTTCTGGGAACTATGACTGGAAGTTTCGGAGGGGTGATTCGCGATGTCTTGGCCAATAGGATGCCTGCTATTTTCCAAAAAGAAATCTATGCAACAGCTTGTGTAGCAGGAGGTACGGTGTATTTCTTGCTCAATGGGGTTATGGCTGAGTATCACTCATGGGTCGTTTTTATTACCATTTGTGTGGTGATTGCTGTACGTATGCTTTCTCTAAAATATCATTGGGAGCTACCTAAGTTTCTTAGTTAGAAGTTTTTCTTCGTGTATATAACAAAACTACTTATCTTTGTCCCCAGCGGAGCATGTACATAAGGCATGTAGGGCAAAGATAAGTAGCTTTTCGCATAACATAATCCGCTATTTATAATAGAATGAAAAAGGATAAAAATATTATAGTACAAGGAGCCAGAGTTCACAACTTAAAGGATATAGATGTGCAAATACCTCGATATCAATTGGTTGTGGTTACAGGCTTATCAGGAAGTGGAAAGTCTTCTTTGGTTTTTGATACCATCTATGCTGAGGGACAGCGCCGCTATATTGAGACTTTTTCTGCTTATGCACGTCAGTTCTTAGGTGGATTAGAGCGTCCCGATGTGGATAAGATTGACGGACTTTCTCCTGTGATAGCTATTGAGCAAAAGACTACTTCTAAGTCGCCCCGCTCTACCGTCGGTACTATTACCGAAATCTATGACTTTCTGCGCTTGCTCTATGCACGTGCATCCGATGCATATAGTTATCGCACAGGCGAGAAGATGGTCAGCTATACCGATGGTCAGATACAACAGCTGATATTAGAGGATTATCGGGACAAAACAATCCATATCTTAGCACCTGTAGTACAGTCTCGTAAGGGACATTATCGCGAGCTCTTTGAGCAAATCGCCAAGCAGGGGTTTCTCAAAGTACGTGTAGATGGTCAGATCCGTGAGATAGAGTATGGTATGAAGCTCGATCGCTACAAAACCCATGATATTGAGGTGGTCATTGACCGCTTGGAGATAAAGGATAATGACACCACCCATCGCCGCTTGAGCGAGAGTATACAGACGGCCATGCGCCATGGCAACGGCATTCTGATGGTTCTTACTGAAAAAAAGGATACTCCTCGCTATTTTAGCCGTAACCTAATGTGCCCCACTACTGGAATTTCCTATCCACTGCCGGAGCCCAATACTTTTTCTTTCAACTCCCCTAAAGGAATGTGCCCTCACTGCAATGGATTGGGGACAGTACAGGAGGTAACTCTAAGCAAGCTGATTCCTGATATGTCACTCTCCATCAAGCAAGGGGCAATTATAGCTATTGGGGCAGAGAAGAAGACTTGGATATTCCAACAATTGGAGACGATACTGCGAAAGTTCGGTCATAAGCTCTCTGATCCTGTAGAAAAACTCCCTAAGGAGGCTATAGATATGATTCTCTTTGGAGGGAAAGAAAAATTCTCTGAAAAGTCTGAAACAATGGGGGTAACCCGTGATTTCTCTATTGATTTTGAAGGAATTGTCAATTTTATAGAACAACAATACCAAGATTCCGAAAGCAGTTCCTCCATGCAGCGCTGGGCGAAGGATTTTATGGAAGAAAAGCCTTGCCCTGAATGTGAGGGTTCTCGCCTAAGGAAGGAAGCCTTGTATTTTCGTATAGCTGATAAGAATATAGCTCAGCTTTCGGCTATGGATATAGGGGAGCTTGTGCAATGGTTCGATACCTTGCCTGAAAAACTCTCTGACAGGCAGGAGAAGATCGCTCATGAGATTCTTAAGGAAATCAATGAACGTTTACATTTTCTCTTGGATGTAGGCTTGGACTATCTTTCCTTAGGAAGAAGTTCTAAGACCCTCTCAGGGGGAGAAGCACAACGTATCCGCTTGGCTACCCAGATCGGTTCAAAGCTTACCAATGTACTCTACACCTTGGATGAACCCAGTATAGGATTGCATCAGCGTGATAATGAACGATTGATTAATTCCTTGAAATCACTTCGAGATATAGGAAATTCTGTAGTGGTGGTAGAGCATGATGCCGATATGATGCTCCATGCTGATTATGTGATTGATATTGGCCCCAAAGCAGGCAAGGGTGGGGGAGAAGTAATCTTTGCAGGGACTCCCAAAGAAATGCTCAAAGCACATACCTTGACAGCCTCTTATCTCAATGGAGAACGGGAAATAGAGGTACCCAAACAACGACGCAAGGGCAATGGACACTTTATAGAACTCATAGGGTGTACAGGGAATAATCTTAAAGATGTATCGGTAAAGTTTCCTTTAGGAATAATGATTGGAGTTACAGGGGTATCAGGTTCGGGGAAGTCTACCTTGATTAATGAAACTCTCTACCCGATTCTCAACGCACATTTCTATCATGCGCTCAAGAAGCCCATGCCCTATAAGCAGATTTTTGGACTGGAACATATTGATAAGGTGATTGATATAGATCAGTCTCCTATAGGGCGTATTCCGCGCTCGAATCCTGCTACTTATACAGGAGTTTTTGGCGAGATACGAGATCTCTTTACTCATACCCCTGAGGCAATGATTCGAGGCTACAAACCAGGGCGCTTTAGCTTCAATGTCAAGGGGGGACGCTGTGAGACCTGCGAAGGAGGAGGAATGAAGGTCATCGAAATGAATTTTCTCCCCGATGTGTTGGTGGAGTGTGAGACTTGTCATGGTAAGCGATTTAACCGAGAAACTCTTGAGATTCGCTACAAAGGAAAATCTATAGCCGATGTATTGGCTATGACTATAGATGAGGCTGTAGATTTTTTTGAACCCATCCCGAAAATCTACCGAAAGCTCAAGACCATACAGGAGGTGGGATTGGGATACATTACCTTAGGACAGCCCTCTACAACTCTTTCGGGAGGAGAGGCGCAGCGTATCAAGCTAGCTACTGAACTTTCTAAGCGTGATACAGGCAATACCTTCTATATTTTGGACGAGCCTACGACAGGACTGCACTTTGAGGATATAAAGATTCTGATGGAGGTGCTTAGCAAACTCACTGAAAAGGGCAATACTGTACTTATCATAGAGCACAACTTGGATGTAATCAAGATGATGGATTATCTTATCGATATAGGCCCCGAAGGCGGAAAGGGTGGCGGAAAGGTAGTAGCTATCGGGACACCAGAGGAAGTGGCCAAGAATAAAAAGAGCTATACAGCTAAGTTCTTGAAAGAGGTTTTAAAAACAAAGAAATGAGAATAGGATTCGATGCTAAGCGGGCTTTTCATAATTTTCGTGGCTTGGGAAACTATAGCCGTGACCTGATCCGTATCTTACAAGAGAGAACTGATACAGAATTGGTGCTCTTTAATCCTTTGAAAAGGAAATTCTTAGGGGTGAAACTCACTCCTAAGACTACTGAGATTACTCCTAAGGGTTTCTTCTGGAAACGGTTCAAGAGTCTTTGGCGTCTTTTTCATATCACAACTCTTGCTCGGAAGGAGCGCCTTGATATCTATCATGGACTTTCGGGAGAGATTCCTATAGGTATATACAAGCAGGTACCTACAGTGGTTACCATACACGACCTTATTTTCTTGCGTTTTCCCCAATGGTATAGTGCTTTTGATAGGAAAATACATACTCTTAAGTTCCGCTATGCTGCCCAGAAATCGCAGCATATTATTGCCATTAGTGAACAGACTAAGCGGGATATAGTGGATTATTTCCATATAGATCCCAATAAAATATCGGTGGTATATCAGGGATGCCATGCCGCTTTTAAGCAAACTTATACAGAGGAAGAGAAAACTAAAATACGAGAAAAGTATGCACTTCCTGACCGATTTGTACTCAATGTAGGAGCTATAGAGGAGCGAAAGAATGCTTTGGAGATTGTAAAAGCGCTCAAAGGGATAGACCTACCGTTGGTTATGGTAGGGAAGAAGACTGCTTATTATGAAAAAATAGCAACCTATTGTCAGGAGAATAATATGGAATCACAGATAAGAGTGCTTTCTGGAGTTTCTATGCAGGAACTGGCTATGATATACCAAGAGGCAACTATCTTCTGCTACCCTTCTGTATTTGAGGGATTTGGTATCCCTATCATAGAAGCGCTTTTCTCCAGAACTCCAGTGATTACCTCTCAGGGAAGTTGCTTTGAGGAGGCTGGCGGTAAGGGGAGTATATATGTGAATCCTACAGAGAATACCGCACAGGAGATTCGACAAGCCATAGAACAACTCCTTGCTTCCCCTGAGCGTATACAACAGATGAGGGAAGTAGGCTACAGCTATGTACAAAAATTCACAGACGAGAAGGTCTGTGAAAATCTGTTGAAGGTATATCAAAAAATGATTTCTTAAGCCATCAGGAGAGATTGCTGCCGAATTTCTCTTTGACTTCTCCTAAGAGTTCCTTGATACTTTGTTCTTTTTCTTTAGGGTAGATCATCAGTACCGAAGCTGTATCCACTATGATATAGTGCTCTATTCCATCTACAATCACTACCTTGTTGGTATCGGTACGAATGATATTGTCAGAAGCGTTTTTGAATAGGGTCAGGGCATTAACTACAGCGTTGTTATTGGAATCTTTAGCCAATTTCTCATGAAGAGAACCCCAAGTACCCAAGTCATTCCAGTCGAACCCTACTGGATATACATAGATATTGTCCGAGGGTTCCATAATAGCATAGTCCACCGATGTGTTTTCTGCTTTTCCATAATTATTCTTGATAAACTCCCATTCTTCAGAGGTGTTGTAAGTGGCTTCTCCTGCTTGGAAGAGCGCAAACATCTGAGGTTGGTATTTCTCAAAGGCTTTTAATACACTCTGGGTGTGCCAAATAAAGATACCTGCGTTCCAGAGGTAATTCCCTTCGGAAAGAAATTGTTTTGCTCGCTCATAGTCAGGCTTTTCGGTGAATTGGAGTACCTTTTTGCTTTGCTGTGGATCTGTTTTGTCGTACTGTATATAGCCATAACCGGTATTAGGGAAAGTAGGCTTGATGCCTAAGGTCATCAGGATATCCTGTTTTTCACATAGAGCAAAACAATCTTTTACATTCTCTTGAAATTCTTCTTCTTGTTCTATCCAATGGTCTGAAGGAGCTACAATGAAAACCGCATTGGGATTGCGTTTCTGGATTTTCATAGTAGCATAGAGGATACAGGGTGCTGTATTGCGCATGGAGGGCTCCAAGACTAAGTTCTCATCCGAGATACCTGAGAGTTGTGTCTTGACCAAGTTTTTATAAATCTCATTGGTGGAAATAAGAATATTTTCCTTAGGGATAAAATTGGCCAATCGCTGGTAAGTACGCTGCAAAAGGGTTTGTCCTGTACCCAACATGTCGTGAAATTGCTTAGGGAAAGCCCAAGTACTTACAGGCCAAAAACGAGAGCCAATACCCCCTGCCATGATGATGGCATAATGGTTCTTATTCATAGGTGAGTTTTTTGTGAAAATAAAGTGCAAAAGTACAATATATTATGCAATTAACCAAAGAAAAGCCCTTATTTCTCCACTTTTAGGTACCAGCTAAGTTGTTCTATCTTTTCAGGGGAGTATCCTAAAGCTTGCAATTCCTCCAATGATTGTATGTTTCCTTTTTCTGAGCGGAAGATCAAGAGGGCTTCAGCTTCTTTATAACCTAAGTAGGGTATCTTAGCCAATTCTCTTTTGGAGGCTTGGTTCAGATCAAGTTTGGTAATCTGTGCAAGAGTGAGTAGGTCAAAGTATTTCCATACTTCTTTGATGACTTCCTCAGAAAGACCATATACCTCGTTCAATTGTTTCTTATGAGAGAAACCTCCTAAGCGCTCCCGGTACTTTATGATACGTTCAGAGAGTTTTTCTCCAATTCCTCGTATGGGCAATAGGTCTTCGGCGGTAGCAGTATTGAGATCTTTCTTGATGATTTTTTCGGGGGATTTGCTTTGATAGGAATCGTTCATTTTTTTTCGATTTACCCAGTCGGGAAATTTGAACAGAGGGGCTATGACAGTCAAAAGGGAGTCGGATACTTTGGTAACCTTTTGGAACTCTTTCGCGGAGTTAACATACTTTCCTCCTTCTCTAAAGGCTTGTAGCCGAGCATGTTCTTCTTTGGAAAGCCCTAAGAGATAGGCTTTGTAGTCAGAGATAAAGTTGGGGTTAAAGGGGCTTAAAGTATATTTTTGGGCTTGTTCTTGGGATTTTAGGCTATCTATCCGCTCTTGAAAGCTCAAGAGCTGTGCTTGAGAAAAAGCTGTGGTATGTGTAGGTATATTTATTACAAAATAAGCTACTTGCAATAGTGTACAACAGAGAACTAAGCCTAAAATGCCTCGCTTTTGCCCTCTTGTCCAAAACCGGTAGCCTGATGTATATTTTTTCATGGGTAGGGTGACGCTGTAAAAGATATACAAATGTACGATTTTTATAGTAGAAAAACAAGAAAAATATTTGGTGGTTATTGTGATTCTTCCTATATTTGCACCTACCATTAATCATTAATCATTATAATAGATGAATTATATAGAATACGATTTTACAGTTTCTCCTACAGAGATGGGGGCTGAAATCCTTACAGCAGAACTTGCCGAAGTAGGCTTTGATAGTTTTGTAGATACTCCTACGGGGCTCAAAGCTTACATCTCCAAAGACCTTTGGAGGGAAGATATTCTGGAGGATATTTATCTGTTGAGCAATCCAGAATTTACCATCTCTTACCAAGTGACTGAGATAGAGCAGGTCAATTGGAATGAGGAGTGGGAAAAGAATTTTTCTCCTATTGTAGTAGAGAATCTCTGTACAGTACGGGCTAATTTTCACCCAAAACCTTCTACTCCCTATGATATTGTGATTACTCCAAAAATGAGTTTCGGCACTGGGCATCATGAGACTACTTATATGATGCTTCAGCAGCTTATTCCTCTATCTCTCCAGGAGGTTAAGGTCTTGGATATGGGCTGTGGCACGGGGATTTTGGCTATTATGGCAGCCCTACGAGGGGCTCATGATATTACAGCTATAGATATAGACCCTTGGTGTGTGGAGAATGCTACAGAGAATGTCCAGCAGAACAATTGTGATTTTATCACTGTAAAGCAAGGAGAGGTCTCAGCTATTGCTGGAGAGAAATACAACCTTATATTGGCCAATATCAATCGTAATATCCTGCTCTCGGATATTCCTGCTTATGCCCAGTCATTGCTGCCTCAGGGGGTGCTTTTAGTCAGTGGCTTCTATCTGGAGGATTTGCCAGCTATTCAGGAGTGTAGTCAGGCGGCAGGACTTCATTATATAAGTCATATAGAGAGAAATAACTGGGTATCTGCCAAATTTCAGCGCATATAATATGACTATAGACCAGAGATACATGCAGCGTTGCTTATCCTTGGCGGGCAAGGCTTTGGGTTATACTTATCCTAATCCTTTGGTGGGCAGTGTGATTGTCCACCAGGGTAAGATTATAGGGGAGGGATGGCATACCAAGGCGGGGGAACCTCATGCTGAGGTCAATGCTATTGCTTCGGTCAAGGATTCAAGTCTGCTTAAGGAAAGTGTTTTGTATGTCAACTTGGAACCTTGTGCGCATTTTGGGAAAACACCCCCTTGTGCAGATCTGATTATAGAAAAGGAAATCCCTAAGGTTGTCATCGGCTGTATGGATATTTTTTCTAAGGTGGCAGGCAAGGGTATTGAGCGTCTGCAGAAGGCTGGTCGTGAGGTGGTTGTAGGGGTCTTGGAAAATGAATGTCAAGCACTGAACACTCGTTTTTTTACTTTTCACTCTAAGGGACGCCCTTATATTATTCTCAAGTGGGCACAGACACGTAATGGTCTTATAGCGCCTTTACACCAAGAGCAGCAGGCTCCTGTATGGATCTCTAATGAATTCTCTCAGCAACTAACTCACCTGTGGCGTGCCGAAGAAGGTGCTATTTTAGTGGGGAGAACTACAGTGGAGAGGGACAATCCTTCTCTTACAGTACGACATTGGGTAGGGAAAAATCCTTTAAGGTTGGTTATAGAGGGAGAGCACTCCTTACTTGATACCTTCAATGTTTTTCAGGGGGAACCTACAGTGGTTTTTTCCTCTAAACAGTCTCCTAATACCGAACATGTATCTTATCAGACTCTTTCTTCTGATCTTTCTATGCCAAATGAGGTGTGTAATTATTTGTATGATAGACAAATACAGAGCCTCATTGTAGAAGGAGGGGCGCAAGTACTCCAGCAGTTCATAAGTGAGGGGCTATGGGACGAAGCTCGTATTTTCGTAGGAAAGTCCCAGTTCTCTGAAGGGATTAAGGCACCTCTGTTGCACGAGCCATGGGAATCAGTACATAATGTAGAGGGAGATTATTTATTCATCTATAAAAATCCGATTCAGGGGTAAGCATAATTCTCCTAAATCAATCATGGCATTGATAAGTCCTATATGGGTAAAGGAGGGAATATCAGTAGCATGAATAATCCGTTCTTTTATTTTTCTTTCGCTTAATAAGCGTTGTCTACAGGTGCCATTCAGCAGAAAGGTCGTAGGGGTAACCCATTCTGTACCATCAAAGAAAACGAGATTGGCATAGCTGCTATCGGTCACTAAGCCATTCTTGACAAAGATCACCTCATCTGTTTTGGCTTCTTTCTTTAGCTGAAGTAGGGCTTCTCTATGGGCATACTTATAGCTATATTCTACATCATCTGCACTTACACAGCTTATGGACTCAATAGGGGTTATCTGGTAAGGAAGTATCTCTATCATATAGTTGTGGCTACTATATACAAAGCGAATTTTATAGATTCCTTCCACTGGAAGTTCTTGTTCTTTTAGGATAGTTGTCAAAGGGAATACCTTTTCTTTTGGGAAAAAATGTGAAAAGGTATCTCCTAAGCGTTTTTCATGCCACTTCAGATGACAGATTTCTCCATTTAGAAGTTTAAGAGTTTCGATAAACTTATTTTCTTCCATTCTTAGTTAGGAATGTATATTTTTTCTAATATTTCCTTATATTCACTCTCTGGCTTACTCTGTACAGTGATGCCTGCTCCACTTTTGTAGTAAAATTTCTCTCCTATATGTTCGATAAAGCGAATCAGTACACAAGTATCCAAGGTCTTTCCATCGAATACGCCTGCAATACCTGTATAGAATCCTCTGTCATAGGTTTCTGCCTCAGCGATGATTTTCATAGTGCTCTCTCTGGGTGCCCCACAGATGGAGCCTGCGGGAAGGAGCTTGCTAAGGAGGGTGCCTAATTGTGCTTGCCAATTATTGGGGAGGGTACCTATGATCTCTGAGCTGGTTTGCAGTAGGTCTCCAGTGGATTTTTCGATTACATCTACATAGCGGAATCGGCTTACATGTATATCCGAGGCCACTTGTGCTAAGTCCATAGAAAGGAGTGCGACAACTTTTTTGTGTTCGTCTATCTCCTTAGGGTTGTTCAGCAACAATGCTTCTGCATCGGGCAGAGTAGCGCTGATGGTACCCTTCATTGGGTAGGTTTTTATATGGTTATCTTCTATTTTTACAAAAATCTCTGGGGAAAAGCATACCCATTCATCTTTGTAAAGTATCTTGTACTTAGCTTTGGCTTTTTGGTATACCTCTTCTAAGGAAACGGGTGATATTTCCGTGGCAAGGGTTAGGTTGATTAGCTCCGTATCTCCTTTTTCCAAGTGGGCATGTACCTTTTGGAAAGATTTTTCAAAAACTTCGTAGGGAACAGGGTGTTTTTCTATAGTGATAGGTGCCTCTGTTGGGGCTGTCTTCTCTGAGAAAGAAAAACGAACAGATTCGGGTAGGTCTGTAAGGGGGAATACATGCCCGTGAGTTCCTTGATAATTGATTGTAAAAAAACAAGGAGTGTGTTTGGCTCCTAATTCATTGAGCTTTTCTGCCCATGTAGGAAGTGTTTTCATTAGCTTTTCTTTTCTTCATTAAAATAAATAAGATAGTAGAACATACCACGTTCTTCATCCCAACCTTTTTCGACAAATTTCTCTGCGGATTCTGGGTTGATGAAGTCCATACGTATCTGTATATTGGTGTCTAAGTCAATGATATTCTTGATTTTCTTACGCATGTCCGATACGGCTTTGTTCACAATAGGAAAGGAGGAGACATCCTCTATATAGTATTTCTTTCCCTTGGTTTCTTTGAAGTTGTGGAACTCTGGGATCAGATCCATATAACCCTGTTTGGGGCTTTGGTCTTCGTCGTCCTCATGGGCAGCATATTCTTTCTTGAATACTTTGTCTCCCAATACTTCGTTGAGGAAGTGGGTTTCCTCGAACTCGTCATTCTTAGCAAAGTGATTCACAGCTCGGTTCATGAATAGGATTTCTTCTTGCTTGCCTTCAGCAGGGAGAACAACTTCCTTGGCGAAGTCCTGACACATCTTTAGGTATTTCTTGGTGAAGAAGGCATCATCGGCAAGAGCATCGATTCCTAAGAACTGTTCAGTCCAGTATTTGGTATCATAGCGGTTGCTATCTACCGAGAGGATCTTATAGCCTTCTTCTTCGTTGACATTGAAAATCAGGCATCCTTTGTCTAACTTATTGACATTCACTCCTTCTTCCAAGAGAATGTCTAATTGGTTTTGCCCTTGTTCGAACTGTAGAAAGTTCTGTTTCATCTCGGACTTGAAGATACCAATGGCTTCTACCTTGGTATTGTCAAGGGTGATGTGTGTCAGGTAGGCTACATATAGCTCTCCAGACTTGATATGAGGGTGGTTGGACTGTTCATATAGTAGCTGGGCAATTCGTAACGAATGGGTGTGTATAGTCGAAGGGTTTTCGAAAATCTCTGTAACTATGGCAAACATCTCATTGAACTCCAGTGAGGTGTCGTTCACAAAGCGCATAAAGTTTTCTTCCTTCTCTCTGAAGGGTTTTAAGAAATATTCCTTGAGCACACTGGTTATCTGGTCATCAAGGGCATAGGGTTGCTGGGAGAGAAATAGGTTTTCTCCCTTTTGCATATTTCCTACCTGATGAATCGAAAGAGATTCTATCTGGGTATTAAAGAGTTCTAACATAGTGAATGATTGATTAAGATGGGGGCAAAGGTATAAAAAATTATTTTTTTAGCAATCGGTATCCCATATAGGCTAAAGGGAGCGCCATAATCCCCAAGTAGAGCGCATTCTCAACTATGAATAAGGGCTTCAACAAAGCTATAACGGAAATCCCAAAGATGGCACCCCCTAAGTGGGCAGCATGTCCTACATTGTCCCCCATACGAGGATCAAGCATCCGGTATACCGAATAACCAAAATAGATCGTCCCAAAGAGCCAACCTGGAATAAAATTGACTCTCAGGTGTGGCATAAGTGCTATGGAAGCAAAGATAATTCCAGAAACTCCTCCAGATGCCCCAATAGCCGAATAATAAGGCTGATGCCTATAGATATATAGACAAAAAAGATTACCGAAAACAATGGCTCCTATATAGATAAGCATAAAGACATCTACTCCCATTCCTACAAGAATAACCTTATGAAAGAAGAATAGAGATATCATATTGAATATCAAGTGTTCCCAACCGGCATGTAAGAAGCCTGCCGAGAGTAGGCGTATGTAGTCTCCACCTTTTACGGCTTTGACATTGAACATATAGCGCCTAAAGAAAGCCTCATGGGTAAAGCCATAATAACTGATTCCTATAGTGACTATAAGAATACCAAAAAAAACTACGTCAGTAAGGGGCATTGGCTACTTAGGAATAAAATTCATCATCATTGTAACCATGATATTCGTCAAATTCATCTTGGTCAAATTCGAAATCATTGAACTCTGAGTCGAACTCATTGAAGTCTTCAGCTACAAAATTCTTCTCAGGGGCATCTTCTGGGACAAAACCATGGGTAGTTAGTATATGTGGATAGCTTACCCCTTCTTGTTCATGGCCTATTTCTTTCAGATCGACAAAGAAAGTCCACATATTGTAGAAGTCATATACATAGAGGAAGTGTCGGTTATCTTCGTCCATAACGGATTCCAGAATGGTATCGGCCATCACTGGGGTATCTCCTTCGGTATCAAAAAGGCTATATTCTTCTCCTTGGTTCCAGTCCTCATCGCTCTTGTAGAAGGAAGCCATTTCCTCTCCATTGAACCCGAAGGATTTGGATATACATTGGTGAAAGTCTTCTAAGTTGATATGGCTTTCTACTTCTATATCACGGAATACATCCGTATCTACATCCAAAATAACTCTAAATCGGTATATCATAATCAGTATTTTCTAAGATTCTTTATTGTAAAATGTATTGTACATATCTTTGTATTTCTCAAGGATAATACGGCGCTTGAGCTTTAGGGTAGGGGTGAGGTGGCCTCCATCAATACTCCACTCATCTGGGGTGAGGTCGAAGGCCTTGATTTGCTCCCATTTTCCTAATTTTTTATTGATGCGTTCTACTTCTTGTGTTATGCGTTCTCGTACGCGCTCGTCTTTTACAAGAGCTTCATTGCTAAGGGTTTGTTTGTCTCCATGGCGCTTGAGCCACTCGCGAACGAAGGCAAAATTGACCTGTAGGAAGGCTGCGGGCATTTTCTCACCTTCTCCTACGACCATCGCTTGTTCTATGAAGCGGGATTGCTTGAGCTTGTTCTCTATATATTGGGGGGCAATGTACTTACCTCCTGAGGTCTTGAACATTTCTTTCTTACGGTCGGTGATCGTAAGGAAGCCTTCCTTGTCCAAAAAGCCTATATCTCCGGTGTGGAAGAATCCATCTTCATCTATGGCATTGTGGGTCTGCTCTTCGTTCTTATAATATCCCAGCATGATGTTGCTTCCTTTGCAGAGGATTTCTCCATCTTCGGCTATTTTTACTTCGATATGGTCAATAGGCTTGCCTATGGTACCTATCTTCCACAAGTGTCCCTTTTTACAATTCACTGAGATTACAGGCGAGGTCTCCGTAAGACCATATCCTTCCCAGATAGGAATACCTGCAGCAGAAAATACACGTACCAAGCGTGGCTGCAGGGCAGCACTTCCACAGATCATCTGTAGCTGACCGCCTAAAGCTTTTTTCCATTTGGAGAATATGAGTTTACGTGCGATTTTTAACTTCAGCGAATACCACCATCCTTTTTGGTTATAGGGCTCGTATTGGTAGCCTAATCGCAATGCCCAGAAGAATAGGCTCTTAGCTATTCCAGAGAGGGCAACTCCTTTGCTGTAGATACTATCATATACTTTCTCAACTACACGAGGAACTACCGTGATTAGGCGGGGCTTTACTTCACCAATATTTACAGCTACTTTTTCAAAGGATTCGGCAAAGTAGAGGCGTATGCCATTATACTGATATAGGTAGGTGAGCATACGCTCAAAGACATGGCATACAGGCAAGAAGCTAAGACAGATATCTCCCGATTTTACAGGAACTCGCTCGTGGCAGTTCTTGATATTACTAATAATATTATCATGGGAGAGCATTACTCCCTTGGGCTTACCTGTAGTCCCTGAGGTATAGATGATGGTTGCCATATCTGTTGGCTGAATCTGTTCCTTGAGAGAATCTACCTGAGCTTGATTGGTATTATCCTCTCCTAAGGAAAGAATTTCCCTCCATCCTCTGGCGCCTTCTACCGCATCAAAGGTGAATACTTCTTCCAAAGTGGCTATTTCTGAAACTATACTACTTACTTTCTCAAACAGCTCTTTGTCCGATGCAAAGCAATATTTTACCTCAGCATGGTTCAGGATATATATGTAATCTTCCTTGGGGATAGTTGGGTATATAGGAACATTGTGGGCGCCTATTTGCATGATAGCCATATCTAAAATATGCCACTCTGTACGGTTATTAGAGGTAACCATGGCTATCTTGTCATGGGGCTGTACTCCTAAGCGCAATAAGGCTCTACTTACTTGGTTGATCTTCTTTACATATTCTTCAGAAGAAATAGGAGTCCATGTATTGTTATATTTAGTGACTAAAGCATTCTCAATAGGATATTTCTCTAACTGATAATAGGGAATATCGAACAAGCGAGTGACTTCTCTCATGTGTTTTTTCAGATATAGATTACCAACTGCAAAGGTATGAAAATTATTAAAAACAACAAACTATCTGTCGGGAAGTTTTTGCAGAAATAATTTTTTGAACGATTTTTGCTATAATTCTATTTTGATAATCAATAGGTAAGCAAACTTTTACACAATACTCACGGATTTGTTGAAAACTAAAAGGGAAAAGATTGAGAAAATGCGTGTATTTTTGCCAAAAGAAAAAAGGAAACTGTCCTTTTTTGTAATTGATTAATTATTAAAGATATGGAAAATATTTCTCCTCAACCTATGGAGGTCGTAACCTCTTCTCGTACCATTCCAACCCTCGAAAGGGGGAAAATTCCGCCTCAGGACCTGGAGCTGGAAGAGGTGGTGCTTGGGGGAATGCTTATAGAAAAACGAGGAGTCGATGAGGTGATAGATATTCTCTCCGACGAGGCTTTCTATTCACCAGCTCACCAGAAGATCTATGCGGCTATCTATAAGTTGTTCAAGGATTCTCAACCGATAGATTTGATGACTGTTAAGGATCAGCTCCTCAAGGATGGTACGCTCAAGGAAATAGGAGGGGGGGGATATTTGGTATATCTTACCGAAAGGGTCTCCTCTTCGGCTAATATTGAGTTTCATGCCCGTATCCTTATCCAGAAATATATCCAACGTAGACTTATCAAAATGTCCAATGAGATTATCGAAGAGGCTTATGATGAGGAAACGGATGTCTTTGACTTGCTCGATAGCGCCGAGGGAAAGCTCTTTTCTATCACTCAGGGAAATATTACTCGTACTTCAGAGTCTGCCAAGGAATTGGTCATTAAGGCACGTAAGAAAATAGAGGAACTCCATAACCGAAAGGAGGAGTTCAGTGGGATTCCTTCAGGATTTACCAAGGTGGACGAGCTCACAGCGGGTTGGCAACCTACGGATCTTATCATCGTGGCAGCTCGTCCTGCTATGGGAAAAACAGCTTTTACCCTTAGTATGGCACGTAATATCGCTGTCAATAGCAAGATTCCAGTGGCTTTCTTCTCCTTGGAGATGTCTTCTATACAGCTTATTACCAGGCTTATTGCTTCTGAAACAGGGATAAGCTCTGATAAGCTCCGTACAGGAAAACTCAATGTGGAGGACTTCGAACGCCTCAATACCAAGACTCAGGAACTCTTAGAAGCTCCTTTGTATATCGACGATACGCCTTCACTTTCTATCTTTGACCTCCGTGCCAAGGCGCGCCGTATGGTATCTAAGTATGGGGTTAAGATTATCTTTATTGACTACCTTCAACTAATGACGGCCAATACGACCAACAAGGGGGCAGGGAATCGTGAACAAGAGATCTCAACCATCTCTCGTAACCTCAAGGCGCTGGCAAAAGAATTGAATTTGCCCGTGATAGCGCTCTCTCAACTTTCGCGTAATGTCGAGAGTAGGCCAGGACATAAGCGCCCTCAGCTCTCTGACCTTCGTGAGTCTGGAGCGATTGAGCAAGATGCGGATATCGTTACGTTTCTCTATAGACCAAGCTATTATAACTTAGAAACATGGGATGATAGCGCACAGACTCCTACGGAAAACCAAGCCGAATTTATTGTTGCTAAGCACCGTAATGGTGGCTTAGACAATATTCGCCTGCAGTTTGTCAATGGGGTCTTTAGCAATCTCAAAAACCTTTTGTATGCTGAGGAACAGACCGACCAGGTACAATCCTTCTCTTCTAAATATAATAATCAGGAAGAGGAAGCTTCTTCTACAGGACTCCCTAAGGGAAATCCTAACAATGCTTTCGGCTCAGGAAGTGATATTCCTGATGTACCTTTCTAAAGGATTTTATTTGATAAGTTTCGCTATATCTCGGAACTTCTCGTGCTTAGCAGTTCTCAAAAGTGAAAATAAGGCTCCCTCTACACAGGTGAGCCTTCCTTGTGCTTGTTCTATCATCTGAAGTCCTATTTGTTTGTTTTCCAGAGTACGTGAGGAGACTGCATCACAAGGGACAAAAACTTCATAACCTGCTTGAATCAAATCCTCTGTGGTTTGCCAGATACAGATATGGGTCTCTATTCCTATTAGTAGGACTTGCTTGCGCTGGTGACTTTGGATTTTTTGCGCAATTTCTTCAGTGGCATAGGCTGAAAAAGTACATTTTTCCATAGGGGACAGTCCACTGAGGCATTCGGCAATTTCTGGAGTGGTCTGTCCTAATTTCTCCGGAGTCTGTTCTACCCAAGTGATAGGGATTTCTAAGTGCCTAATACCTTTGATAAGGGCACTTGCTTTCGATAGGACAGTTTCACTCTGGTATACAATCTGGGATAACTTGCCCTGAAAGTCAAGTATAACTAATTGAGTATCATTGATTGATAACATAATTTTGAATTTGTGTTTTTGATAGTACAAAGATATTAAAAAATCATAAATGTTGATTAAAAAAATTAATGAAATAAAATTTTTACAAATAGTTGCTTATAACTCCAAAAAGTATTACCTTTGCAACCAAAAAGTAAGGGGTTTTTCTCTATAGAATTATGGAAGAATGGATACAAAAAATAGAATTATTACTTCCTCAAGTGCAGCTATATGTACGTTCTTTAGAAGAAAAAAATAGTATGCTATTAGGGCAAGTTGAAGCTCTTACTCATATGCTTGACAAGGCTCAAAGTGAAAAACAAGCCTATGAACAAAAGTATGAAGCCCTAAAGGTAACCCAAGCTCTTTTAGGCAGTGATGAAAAAAGAACGGAAGCCAAACTCAAAATAAATAGCCTTATTCGCGAAATAGAACAATGTATTGTCCAACTTTCTCAAGATAAGTGACCCAATAATGAGTGAAAAATTACGCATATCCTTAAAAATAGCCGATAGGGTATATCCTTTGAAGATTTTTCCTGAACAAGAGGAAGCCTATCGTAAGGCTACGCAAAGGATCAATGAGCAGATTAGGTTTTTTGAGCAAAACTTTCCAGTGAAGGACAGACAAGATTCCTTAGCTATGTGTGCTATTTCTTTAGCCATGCCTCTCTCTCATGAAGGCTTGACTGAAGAATACCAAACAGAAGAAAATATTGAAAAATTAAAAAATATATATCAAACACTGACAGAACTAAGTAATAAAGATTACTGCCTGCAAGAATAGTTTTTTTGGTAAACTCAACAGAAAATAATTCAGAAGGGTGAGTCAAGCCACCAAAGCGTGCCGTCTTCACTTGGCGGATACTTGAAGGGCTTGGTAGCTCTAAATATGCTTTTAGGAGTTTATTCATATGATTTCTTCTTGCAGGCTTTTTGTATAATTATTTTATTTTTATGGAAATAACAACATTAGTAGTAGGTGCCATTATTGGAGTATTCATAGGGGGTATTTTGGTGTGGTTTGTCCTGAAGAAAAAACAAGAAAAATATGCTTTCAAGGTAGTGAAAGATGCTCAAGAAGAATCACAGAATATCCTTAAGCAGGCTAAAGTAGAGGCTGAAAATATTAAAAAAGAAAAAATCTACCAAGCTAAAGAAAAATTCTTGGAACTTAAGTCTGAACATGAAAAACTGATTCTTTCTAAAGAAAAGAAAATATCTGAAGCAGAAAAGCGTATTAAGGATAAAGAATCTCAAGTATCCAATGAACTGGCTCAAACTAAAAAACTCAATGAAGAGCTTGAACAGAAAAATCAAGAGTGCGCTCATCGTATGTCTTTGGTAGATAAAAAACAGGAAGAGGTAGACAGGCTGCACAAGAGTCAGGTGAAACAGTTGGAGGTAATATCTGGACTAACTGCCGAAGAAGCTAAATCTCAATTGGTAGACTCTCTCAAGAATGAGGCTAAGACCGATGCTATGGCTTATATCCAGACAACTATCGAGGAGGCCAAGCTTACTGCCCGTCAGGAGGCCAGAAAGATTATTATCAATACTATACAACGAATAGGTACGGAAGAGGCTATTGATAACTGTGTATCTGTATTCAATCTTGAATCAGATGATGTAAAAGGACGTATCATCGGTCGTGAAGGACGCAATATACGTGCTTTGGAGGCTGCCACTGGAGTGGAAATTATTGTAGATGATACTCCCGAAGCTATTATCCTTTCTTGCTTCGATTCCGTACGTAGGGAGATTGCACGCCTCTCTCTTCATAAGCTCGTGACTGATGGGCGTATCCATCCCGCTCGTATTGAAGAAGTCGTAGAAAAAACAACTAAACAGGTAGAAGATGAAATTGCTGAAATAGGTAAGCGCACCATTATTGATTTAGGAATACATGGCTTGCACCCCGAACTTATCAAAGCGGTAGGGCGTATGAAGTATCGTTCGTCTTACGGACAAAATCTCTTGCAACACTCTCGTGAGGTGGCTCGCTTGTGTGGACTCATGGCTGCCGAATTAGGACTTAATGTCAAATTGGCTAAGCGCGCAGGGCTTCTTCATGATATAGGTAAGGTTCCCGAAACAGATACTGAAACTCCTCACGCTCTCTTGGGTATGGAGTGGGCTCAAAAATATGGGGAAAAACCTGAAGTGTGCAATGCTATAGGGGCTCACCATGATGAGATTGAGATGACTTCTCTGCTTTCTCCTATTGTACAAGTATGTGATGCAATCTCAGGAGCAAGACCAGGAGCACGAAGACAAGTGCTTGATTCTTATATCCAGCGCCTTAAAGAATTGGAAGATACCGCTTTCTCTTTCCAAGGGGTTAAAAAAGCTTATGCAATTCAGGCGGGTCGTGAACTGCGTGTGATTGTCGAAAGTGAAAAGGTATCCGATGAAAAAGCAGCGGAACTCTCCTTCAATCTCTCTCAGAAAATACAAACGGATATGACTTATCCTGGTCAGGTAAAAGTTACCGTTATCCGTGAAACAAGAGCTGTGAATATCGCTAAATAATGAGAAATTTATATAAAAGATAGTAGTAATTAGAAAGAAGTTAAGGTTTTTCTTTGCTTCTTTCTTTTACTTTATAGATTTTTATCCTGAATTGTTTTGCTGGTTTAAAATAAATATTGTAATTTTGCCCCGTTAATCAAAAAGAGAAAGTGAAATATTGCTATCTGAATATCCTTTTTTTGTGCTTGATAGCTTGTTCTCAAGTAGTTACTCCCCCGAAGAAACTCTTATCGGAAGAGGAGATGGAAGCTGTGTTCTATGATCTGGCCTTGCTCAATGCGGCCAAAAGCATAGACGCTACTTTCTATGAGCAGAGCGGTATACTCACCTCAACGATGTTGTATAAAAAATATGGGGTAGATAGCTTACAATTGGCAGAAAATATTTCTTATTATTCCTCCGACCCCCAGAAGTGTAATAAGATACTCTCCGCCGTGAGTATGCGACTGAATAAGGAGGATAGCCTATTGCAAAAACAGCTGACACCTCCTCAGCCACCCTCCCCTCAGGAGGAATTGCCCTCTGATACTTTAAAATAAGATGTATGAAGTGGATCCCTGTCTCTTTTGAAAATAAGGATTGGATATCTTTCCTATTTGTAACAATCTTAGCTCTTTTGGCTTTTATAAAGACATATCATGTCTTTCGATTCAAGGAGTTTCTGAATCTATTGGTCAATAATAAGTATATTATTATATTCAATAAAAAGGAAAGAAGTGGCGTACTCTTTACCTTTTTGTTATTACTGGTACAAGGAGGGATACTTAGTGTAGCGATTTGGCTATTGTTAGAATTTTTTGCTATAAAAATTTCTTTTTATAATATACCTCAGCAGTATCTGGTGATGTTGGGAGTGGGACTTTTTATATTCTTGAAATTTATCTTTCAGCGATTCGTAAGTTATGTGTTTGATTTTGACACTTTCTCTCGTTCCTTCCTGTTCATTCGCTTAAGCTATTCTAATTATGCCGCTTTTGTTTTGGTATTTTTACTTTTTTTGAATATATATGCCACTGGAAATAATATATATCTCTTGGCTTTTTCATTAGTAATATTTTTGTATATACAAATTCTTGGAGTCATTTCATTTGCCAAGCTATATAAAAATGAAATAAAACAATATTGGTATTATTTTATTTTGTACCTTTGCACCTTTGAAATAGCACCTTATGTTTTTGTTAATTATTTGATTATATCTCAATAAATAAAGATTTTATGAAAGTTAAAACAATCTTGGTTTCTCAACCTGAACAATCAGAAAATTCACCTTATCATCAGATTATAGAGAAATACAAAGTAAAAATTGATTTTCGTCCTTTTACTGAAGTACAAGGGGTAACAGGAAAAGATTTGAGAGCGCAAAAGATTGAACTTCAACAACATACGGCTATTATTCTCACCAGCAGGAATGCCGTAGATCACTTCTTTAGAGTAGCCGAGGAAATGCGCTTTAAAGTGCCTGACACTATGCGCTATTTCTGTCTCTCTGAAGCGGTAGCTTTCTATCTGCAAAAGTATATAACTTATAGAAAGCGAAAGATTTATGTAGGAAAGAAGGATTTTGCGGATCTTATTCCTTTCCTTAAAAAGCATAAGGAAGAAAAATTTTTCTTCCCAACCTCTGAGCTCTTGAGCCCTGCCATAGAAAAGTCATTGAATGATCTGAAAATTAATTGGAAGCGGGGAATCTTGTTTAAGACAGCTCATGCCGATATTACCGACCTAAAGGATGTAAAATACGATGTTATCGCTTTCTTTAGTCCAGCAGGGGTCGAGTCCCTCTTCCAGAATTTTTCTGACTTCAAGCAGGGAACTACTCGAGTGGCTGTCTTTGGGGCTTCTACTCTTAAAACAGCTGAGGAGGCGGGCTTGCGAATTGATATTCAAGCACCTCTGCCTGAGACTCCTTCTATGACCATGGCTCTCGAAAAATATTTAGAGAAAGTAAACAAACGATAAAAAAGAAAAACTACTCTTTTGAAGTAGTTTTTTCTTTATAAATCAATCACTTAAAAGGGATAGAAGGCGTCTTCTATATGTTCTAAGTGATACTCGGCATTGTTTTTTACAATAGAGATGATGTCAAACCTTACTTCCATATCTAAGTCATTGATCTTGATATAGTGATTGGTGGCTTTGGCCAATAGCTGTATCTTATGGGGGTTGACAAAGGAATAGGGCTCTCCGAAATAGGCTGATTTTCTTGCCTTTACCTCTATAATCACAAGAATATTATCCTTTTTAGCGATGATATCTATCTCGGCACTCTGCCAATAGAAGTTCCGTGCTAAGATTTCATAACCTGAGTTTTTGAGGTAGTTGGTGGCTTCCTCTTCGGCTTCTTTGCCAAAATCATTATGTTCTGCCATAGTTTATTTTGTTTTTAATAAATAGATTTTTATGATATTATCGGATACTTACTTCATGCAAAAGGCCTTACAAGAGGCTCAAATTGCCTTTGAACAAGGGGAAGTGCCTGTGGGGGCTGTTATTACTATCGGGGAGCGAATTATTGCTAAGGCTCATAATCTTACCGAAAAACTTACTGATGTCACTGCTCATGCCGAGATGCAAGCCATTACAGCTGCAAGTGAGTATTTAGGGGGTAAGTATCTGATGGATTGTACTTTATATGTAACCTTGGAACCCTGTGTCATGTGTGCAGGGGCGCTCTATTGGAGTCAAATAGGCAAGGTGGTCTATGGAGCTACGGATTCCAAGCGGGGTTACCATCTTTTTGGTAATTTGCTACACCCCAAGACTCAGGTAGTACAGGGAGTGTTGGAAGAGCCTTGTAGCCAGATAGTTAAGGATTTCTTCCTTCAAAGGCGTCTCTAATCTTCTTCCTTCTCAGCACGGCTATAGGCATTGATGATTTCCTTGACCAAGGGGTGGCGTACTACATCTTTATCATCCAAGAATAAGGTGCCTATCCCTTTGATTCCTTTTATGATATGTAGGGCTTCACTCAGTCCACTGTTTACCTTCTTAGGGAGGTCTACCTGTCCAGGGTCTCCTGTGATGATGAACTTGGCATTGCGTCCCATACGAGTGAGAAACATCTTCATCTGTACATAGGTGGTATTCTGTGCCTCGTCCAAGATTACAAAAGCATTGTCCAAGGTACGCCCTCGCATGAAGGCTAAGGGAGCTATCTGAATGGTGCCATTCTCTATGAAGTTATTGAGCTTGTCGATAGGAATTATATCCATCAGGGCATCATAGAGGGGTTGCATATAGGGGTCAAGCTTGTCCTTGAGGTCTCCCGGAAGGAAGCCCAAGTTCTCTCCTGCCTCTACTGCAGGGCGTGTGAGGATAATACGCCTGACTTGCTTGTCTTTCAGCGCTCTTACCGCAAGGGCTACACTTGTATAGGTTTTACCTGTACCTGCAGGACCTATGGCAAAAACCATGTCGTTTTTCCCAATGAGCTCCAATAATTTTTGCTGATTAGGGGTCTGGGCACGGATGATCTTCCCTTTTACTCCATGAACAATGAAGTCTTTGTCCAAAAGGGTAGAGGGTAACAAAGTGCCATGATCAGAGGTGAGTATACGCTCAATCACATTTCTATCCAAGTGATTGTATTTTTCCAAATGTAGAGTAAGCTGTTCTACACGTCTCTCAAACTCATCTAAGATGGCTTCTTCTCCGAAGATGTGAATCTCATTACCACGAGCTACAATTTTTATTTTTGGGAAATAGCTCCTAAGTAGTTCGATATTACTGTTCTGTTCTCCATAGAACGACTGTGGATTTACTTCTAATAAAAGGGTTCTCTGGTTCAAATCTTACTTTTTTGGCAAAAGTACGTATTTTTTTGAATTGTGAGTAAATAAAGTGTAAAATCCTTTTTTATGTCAAAATAAATTCTTTTCTTTGTCATGTGGAAAGATTATTCAAAATGAAAACCTTATGAAACACTTACTTATTTTATTCTTCCTCCTTACGACCAATGCCTTTGCGCAAACTCCTCTTGGAGATTATGCCGTAGTAAAAGACAAAGACGGCTATGTAAACATTCGCGCCAAAGAAAATGTAAAAAGCAAAATTGTAGGTACTTTGCCTAACAATACACTTGTGTATGGTTTCTTTGATAAAGAATTTAACCCTACTAACTGGATTGAAGTTGATAAAGGGTATGTGCATCAAAGTCGCTTGAAAAAAATATTTGACTTTCGTGCTATAGAAGGAAAAGTGCAAGGCAATAGTCTCGTCTTTGATGATAAGGACGTAAAAGTAACCATTACCAAACAGAAGTTCGACAAAACCAAGCACAAGATTACTAAGAAAGGCCAGGGAAGTTATGAACAATTAATCATTGATGGTAAAGAAATAATATATGGAGAATCCGGTTCACTAACTCAAGACCATTACAAAAGTATTACTGTAACTATGAAAGGTAAGAACGTACCTATCCCTAAAAGTGCTTATGATGATTTGCATGGAATTTTATATGACAGATATTTAAACAGATTTATATATTACGATGAGGAAGCTGAAGCACTTTATATTTATGCAGTTAATGGCGAAGCTGGTTTAGCTTACCAAGTGTGCTGGCAAATAGTAAAAGGCGAGTACATAACCCGTATCATCGGAGAACAACTATAGGACAACCACTTTAATGATGTAACTAAAAATTACCAAATATATGACACCAACAAATAATAAACTTAAAGTACAAGATGTTGAAATATCTTTAGCTACAATAGACAATCAGGACTATATTTCATTAACAGATATGGCTAAAGGTAAAAATGATGAAGCAAGAGCTGCTGATATAATAAAAAACTGGATAAGAAATAGAAGTCATTAGAATTTTTAGGTACTTGGGAAATACTTTATAACCCTAATTTTAAAGTGGTCGAATTCGACCACTTTAAAAAAGAAGCAGGATTGCCAACATTTACTATTAGCGTTTCAAATTGAGTAGAGAGTACAAATGCTATTGGAATTTTATCACGAAAAGGAAAATACGGAGGAACTTATGCCCATAAAGATATTGCTTTTGAATTTGGAGCAGCTATAAGTCCTGTTTTTAAACTATATCTGATAAAAGAATATCAACGTCTCAAAGAGTTAGAGAGCAATCAGTACAATTTGGAATGGAATGTGAAAAGGATTTTAAGCAAGGCTAACTATCATATCCATACCGATGCTGTTAAAAACTATATACTTCCTACTCTTTCTGAGCTAAAAGAGGCTTTTGTATATGCTGATGAAGCCGATTTGCTAAATCTCGCTATGTTTGGCTGTACGGCTAAACAATGGAAAATAGCTAATCCTGAAAGAGCATTAAAGGGTGAAAATATAAGGGACATCGCCAGTATTAATGAATTAGCTATACTCAGCAATATAGAGAGTCTTAATGCTTCTCTGATTAAACACAATATTGCCAAAGAAGAACGTTTTAAAATTTTAGTAGAAACCATCAAAGAACAACGTGCTGTTTTAGACAAAGTAGATTATCTGAAATCTATTAAAAAACTTTCAAACGATACTTATATAAGTATGGAAAGCAACAAACAACTTGATAAATAGCTTGTTATCAATTACTTTTTTAATATGAAACACTTACTTATTTTATTCTTCCTCCTTACGACCAATGCCTTTGCGCAAGGGCCTTTTGGATATTATGCCGTAGTAAAAGACAAAGACGGCTATGTGAACATTCGCGCTAAAGAAAGCGTAAAAAGCAAAATTGTAGGCACTTTGCCTAATAATACACTTGTGTATGGTTTATTTGATACTACACAAGATGAAACTGGTGAAGAGATATTTTTTAATTGGATTGCTGTAGATAAAGGCTATGTGCATAAAAGTCGCCTAAAGATGATAGGCGAATTTCCTTCTATTGGCAAAGGTAAAGAGCAAGGCAATAGTATCACTATTGCTGGTAAAGGCATTAGTGTAACTATTACTACCCAAAAGTTTGATAAAACCAAACACAAGATTACTAAGAAAAAACATAAAGAGTATAGTGAGTATATTATTGATGGAAAGAGAGCTCAAGGGTTAGATGGAGGTTTGTTTTTACCTGAAAACCATTACAAGAGTATCACTGTAACTATCAATGGCAAAAACGTACCAATCCCTAAAAGTGCCTATGATGATTTGTATGAAGTATGGGTACATCCGTATAATAATATGGTATATTATGATAAGGAAGACGATGTACTCTATATCTTTGTTCGCTGTGGTGATGGCGCTTTTTCTTATGAAGTATGTTGGCAAATAGTAAAAGGTGAGTATAAAACCCGTATTATAGGACAACCTTTCTAGTCTCACAGAATTTGCTAATCTGCTAATTTTCTAATTTGCTAATTAACACTATGAATATACAAAATCTTTTTAAAATAGCGTGGCGAGCCCTTTTGCCTAACAAAACAAGGGCTATGCTTATGATGCTGGGCATCATCATTGGGGTGGGCTCAGTGATAACAATGCTTACCATTGGCGAGGGCTCTGGTGTGAATACTGAATATTTGTCCATACGCTAATGGAGTATAGCTGAGGGGAGTATGTTTGGTGAAGATGAGATTACTAATTTTGCCAAATAGGTAATTAAAATAATAAGAACTGATGAAAATAAGTTTACAAAATAGAGAATTTAGGCTATGGAAGTTTTCCATTAGTCATTCTATGTTGTTGATTAGGAGTTGTAAGAACGCGTTTTTTTCTAATAACATAGACCTTTATTTTGCTGATGTAAAACTCATAAAATTTCATCAGTTTTTTCGAGCAGAGGCACTTACTTCGTATATAGCTGATGAGGATATGGATATTTTAGAAGATTGTAACAAAGCGAATATTCCTTTTAACGAAGACCAAATTTTTGTTTTTAGAGGAGAACAGCAAAAATGTTATATTATTGCTTCTACTTTTCAAATGGAAGAAAACACAAATGAATTAATGGAAGTATCATTTTGATATGGGAAAACAAGTACACTTTATTCCTTTCGATATAGAAGATAAATTTCCTTTTCGGTTGGAGTTTATTGAAAAGACAGTTTTCAAAAATACCTATTTTCAGATAACTTACTTAAAGTTTAAGGGGTGTATAAATACCCCTGATGAGCAACAATTATTGAGCTACTTTATAGAAAAGAATTTAGATGAAAACGCTAAAGCTGTATGTCGCATTTTAGATTTTACAGAATTGATTTTCAATACTATTCCTAATATAAGAGAGGAAGTGATTATCTCACTTCAAAAAGTATTTTCCAATCCTTTTACAAGCAAACTGGATGCTATCAATTTTTTGATAGAAAAGAACATCAAAAAGTTTCCCAATGCCTCATATAAGCATTATGAGCAATTGCCTAAAATGGAAAAATTAGAACGAGATAGCCAGCTAAGCAAAGTAACAATAGAAACATTGCTATCTGAAAATGATACTATTGGAATGCTTAAGCTCATAGGTATTTATCCTTATAAAGGAAGTTTAGAGGCTAATTATATTCAGAACAACATAGATATATTTGTAGAACTGACTCCTATACAAGCACTTATAGTAGATGTTACCGATTTCAGTTTAGAATATGATTGGGATAACGATTTGTGTGACCTAAAACCTACCCATCCTAAATATGAGCATATACCCATTTATTATTTGGATAAAGAAAAGCGTGATTTTATGTCAGAACACAATAATATTATTTTCAATCTAAATGAAATTAATGGATTATAAGAATTTTGAAAAGAATTACAGAAATGAATACTATAACAGACCTCACAGCTATCTGTGCCATACTTAAAGAATTCAAAGTGGATAGTGTTCTTCTGACTCAGTATACTCCTACATTTAGGAGAGTAGTGCTATACCTTACAGAAAAGGACACAACAGCAACTTTATATCTTATAGTTATAGGAAGTAAATATATACAAGGAAATTTCAGCTGGCACAATCCTTCTTTTGAGATTACCTATAATGAAATAACCCAAGAATATCTTATTGAAGATAAGGCAAATGGGTTTTGTCTTATCTGTGATGGAGGAGTTATACTTGTAGAGAGTACTAAAGGAAGTAGTTTTGAAATTATACAATGAAACAATGTATTTGTAACCAATTAGCTGATATTGTAGAGGGGGAATCAATCAAAAACTTTCAAGGTAAAATAGCTTATAAAGAGATAGCTTTTTATCCTACACAATGGGTTACCCTTTATAAATGTGAATGTTGCCATACATTTTGGAAAGAAGCCTATAAAGCAACAGGACACGGAGAAGTGCCATTTCTTACGAAAATAACTTTACCTCCCTATGCTACTGCAGAAGACCTGCAAAAATGTATGGTTATTGTTAGAGAAATATTAG
This sequence comes from Capnocytophaga gingivalis ATCC 33624, assembly GCF_000174755.1. Taxonomy (GTDB): domain Bacteria; phylum Bacteroidota; class Bacteroidia; order Flavobacteriales; family Flavobacteriaceae; genus Capnocytophaga; species Capnocytophaga gingivalis. The sequence continues at coordinate 218,503 of NZ_ACLQ01000019.1, read as the reverse complement.
ATAGCAAAGCTATTACTATTAATGAGGAACACTGTCAAGCCTTGGCTTTAGAAGTTATGGGTATTTCTTATGCCAAAGGAGGTGACTATTCCCCTGAAATTATCAAGAGTTTTGCCGAAGGTTATTTGAAAATAGTTGAAATATGAAATTACAAGCAACTCTATACATTCCTCAAGATAAGGAAGATTTTCATATAGATATTTATGATGAACAAGCCCCTGACTATCAAATAGCAGAAATATTCAGAAAAGGTGATAAAACGATTATTGATATATACAACAATCCTAATGATACCCATAAAGAATTGGATTTGAAAGAATTTATTGAGGTACTTTCAAAGTGTTATAATAAATTGAAAATGTGATTATTACAAAGTTTTGATACAGTAACGAATAACTTTATCTCTTTATGTTACAGATGAAAAAGAAAACTACAATATATGGAAAGCTCCTATATATAACAGTATTTGTAGCACTGTATGGGCTTTTCCGTTTTCAGGCAGAACTTACCGAACAATGGTATAGTACAGGAATTTATCCCTATATAGGAAGGACAGTACGTTTTTTGTTAGGTTGGATTCCCTTTTCTGTAGGAGATATTCTATATACAGTACTTCCCTTGGGAGCTATCCTCTATATAATCAAGTATTTTGGAAAGATACGTAAGGCACCTCTTCGATTTCTTAAAAAGGTAGGGGAGAGTCTTGTTCTGGTAGTGAGTTTGTTTTATTTTCTATGGGGATTCAACTATTATAGGCAACCCCTATCGGTGCAGTTGGGTTGGGATTTTTCCTATACCGAATCAGAGTTGGAAGCAGTTACCAAGAGGCTTATCATAGAAGCTAATACCTTACATAAACAATTGTCCACTGCTGACACACAAGCGGTGCAAATGCCTTTCGCCCCCAGAGAAGTCTATGAGAAAATACCTCAGGGCTATAGCAAGCTTTCTGATAAGTTCCCGAGATTCGCCCTATACACCCTTAGTGTCAAATCCTCTTTATATAGCAAGGCGCTTACCTATATGGGGTATAGTGGTTACCTGAATCCCTTCACAGGAGAAGCTCAGGTCAATGATTTGGCTACTCATTATAGTTTCCCTGTGACAGCAGCACATGAGGTTGCCCATCAACTGGGATATGCCTCCGAAAAGGAAGCTAATTTTATAGGCTTTTTGGCCATTTACCATCACAGGGAACCTTACTTCAAGTATAGTGCAACACTTTTTGCTCTACGCTATGTGCTCAAGGAGGTCAGGCAGTTGTCGCCTGAGCGGCACAAGGAGTATACACAGCAGTTACGTGCTGGGGTCTTACAGAACTATACAGAAGCTTTTGAGTTTTGGAGCCAATATGAGAATCCTATGGAAGAGGTGTTCAAGAATAGTTATGATACCTTTCTCAAGGCCAATGCCCAAGAGGGAGGAATACAGAATTATGATTATGTGACAGGTATGCTGATCTACTACCTCACTCATATAGATAAGTGAAAAAGGACTGCCTATCTCAGGGCAATCCTTTTTCTTATCAATTTCTCAGAAAAGTCCATGTATCGAAGTATCTATACGCTGGATTACTTCTCCTAAATCTTCTGGATTCTTTACGAAATCCATATTATCGACCTCTACAATGAGGAGTTTTCCCCTATCATAGCTACGTATCCAGTCTTCATAGCGCTGGTTGAGCCTATTTAGGTACTCTATGGAGATACTATTCTCATATTCGCGACCTCTTTTTTGGATTTGATTCACTAAGTTAGCAATAGAACTCCTCAGGTAAATGAGCAAGTCAGGTGGCTGAATGAAACTTTCCATAAGTTCGAAGAGCGAACGATAATTACAGAAATCCCTTTCTGTCATGAGCCCCATTGCATGCAGGTTGGGCGCAAAAATGTAAGCATCCTCATAGATGGTCCTATCTTGGATAAAGTTCTTTTTGCTTTGACGAATATCCACAATTTGGCGAAAGCGACTATTGAGGAAAAATACCTGCAGGTTGAAACTCCATCGCTCCATATTGGCATAGAAATCATCCAGATAGGGATTGTCGGACACATCTTCGTAATGTGCTTCCCACTTATAATGCTTGGCAAGAAGCCCTGTTAGGGTGGTTTTCCCCGCCCCTATATTTCCAGCAATAGCAAAGTGCATCTTAGTTCTCCTTATTTTCTTCGTCCAATATACACTTGATCATAGAGGTATTCTTAATGCTTTGGATAGTGAAAGCACTTTGAATATTGGAGATAATATCCAATTTCGAGATCTTGTGAACCACAAAGTTCTGATAGTCTTTCATATCCTTAAGAATAAGCTTGAGCAAAAAGTCATAAGGACCAGCCATGTAATAGGCCTCCTGTACTTCGTCCAAATTGCGAACATATTGTTCAAACTCCTCAAAGAGTGTCTCCTGATGGCGTACAAGCTTCACTTGGCAATAGGCTACCAAGGTCTTCCCTAAGGCATCGGGATTGACTACAGCTACATAATTTTGGATTACATTCAGCGCTTCCAATTTCTTGATACGCTCATGTACTGGGGTGATAGAAAGATTCACTTTCTTAGCGAGCTCCTTGACGGATTGCTTGCTATCACGTTGTAATTCATCTAATAGAATTAAGTCGATTTGGTCAAATGAAATCATATATTTTGTGTATTTGTGTGCAAAGATACGAATTTTTTTCTATAAAACACATGCTTTATTCTATAAATAAAACTTAAAAATATCATGAGTTATTCTACTTTGATCCAGCTGCCTTTGTTATGGGTGTTATACTTAGCATCATACATGGCCTCTGCAAAGCTGCCTGGAAGGTAGTAAGTACCCTTATAAGAGGCGTTGAGCTGGAGGGTGAACTTCTTGGTTTCTCCTGCCTTAAGTCCAAAATAGATATGGGCTCTATCATCGCGGATATCGGCATAATCCCACTTGCTACTATCGGTATCATAGTCGGTAAAGCGGGTGTTCACAATCTCCCATCCGGAGGGGACAAATTGAGTAAGAGCAATGTTGGACACGGCACTCTGAGTGGTGTTTTTCACCGAAATCTCACAGGTAAAGCTGGTTCCTTGTGGTAGAGATTCTACAGAAAGACTGCCATTCTTATTCGAATAGTGAGTGCTTACCGAAAGACCATTCTCTTGTACCAATTCTTTTCCTACAGGGAGGATACCACTGCTTACTACGCGAGCATAGAGGGTTACTGCCGATTTGTTCTGTACGCTAACCTTATGGTTACCTATCTGTGAGGAAAGGGCTTTTGAGGCATATCCGGTGGAACTGCTCGTAAGGCTACCTGAGTCTTTTCCTTCTTGGTAGGTAGCTGTCCATGACTTGCCGGTCTTGTTCTTGGATACATAGAGTGCCATGGCATACAAGCCATAAGCAGTTGTCTGGGTACTAAGCCACTCACTGGAAGAGAGCTTTTCTGAAATCTTCAATGCCAACTCAGCAGCAATCTGTGATTTGCCTAAGTATAGGGCAGTCTCCAAGGACATGGCGTTGTTGCGTATAGGAGAGCCATAGCCGTAGTAACTGTCTTCACTTCCACTATCGAAGGTTACCTTGCTAAATAGGGAGGCGGCTACATTTTTTTGTCCAGCTATAGCATAGGCTGCTGCCAAGCGTGAAAGGGCTTCGTTGGAGATACTGCTGGTCTCTCTCAATCGGTTCATGGAGGCCATATCGGGACTCTTAGCAAGGGCTAAGGTATAAAGGCGATAGGCCTGATTGAAGGTGGAATGAGCTCCATTATACGTCCAGTTGCGAGCCATAGTCTTTTGGTAGTTCAACCATTTGGATTTGCTGCCCATAGGAAGAGAAAATCCTTTCTTCTCGGCTTCTATATAGAACTGCCCGATATAGGAGGTTACCCACTCATCGGCATAATCGGAACCTTGCCAATACGAGAAGCCTCCATTGGAAAGCTGATGCTGAGAGAGCTTGCGTATGGCTGCACTTACATTCTGTTGTACCTCTTGCTGTTGTTTTGAAGAAAGATTTTCAAAATCAGACAGATACAACTGAGGGAAGGCGCCTGAGGTCACTTGTTCCCCACAGCCATGTGGGTATTCTATTAAGTACTTGAGGCGCTGGGAAAGGTTCACTCCAGGGAAGGAGGATAGCTCCAAAGTGCTTGTATTGGTTCCTTTTTCTCCAAATACCTCAAAGGCAATACTTTGCGAATTATTGGGCTGTAGGATTACGTTCTTTACTTGGTATATCTTAGGATTAGGATTGAGTACATCCATATCCACACTATAGGTGGATTTTTCTCCACCGGAGAGGGCTTCTACGGTGATTTTGCCTATTCCTATTTCTTTTACCTTTAGGGTGAAGTATACCATTTTTTCTCCTGGCTGGTCGAAGCTCACTTGTTGAGTGCTACTGCTGAGGGAGAATTTATCATTTGTCTTTACACTGACACTAACATTTTTCACCTGTTTTTCGTTCGCAAAGACAGTAACAGGCAGGGTGATAGTCTCTCCAGGTACGGCTTTTCGTGGAAGAGAGGCCAATACCATCACAGGGCTCTTGATAGTAGCGGTTTTCTCAGCGCTACCAAAAGCATTATTTTTCACATCGGAAGCCACTACCATCACACGGGCAGAGCCTATATAGTTAGGTAGCTTGATCTGATGGGTCTTGGTGCCACCACTCAGGGTGAAGGGACCTTCTACGATACTTAAGGCCTTGAAGCGATTGGCTTTTTTGGTATTTCCAGCTCCTAAATCTTCGTCACCACCTATACTAAATATCTGATTGATAGTGCCTCCAAAGGCTCCGATAACATCGTTGTAGATGTCCCAGGTTTTCACTCCTAAAGCAGCCTTGGCAAAGAAGGTATTCCATGGGTTAGGGGTCTTGAAGCGAGTAAGGTCTAATAGACCGTCCTCTACGATAGCCAAGGAGTAGGTCATAGGCTTGCCGCTCTTTTCTCTGACCTTGATAGTTACTTGTTTCTCAGGGCGAAGTACTTCTGGCATTTCTATGATAGGCTCTATCTTGGTCTTAGGATTATATACCGAGATAGGTGCGATACCATATAGGCGGATAGGGGCATCATTCTTGGTCTGAGCATGGGGTTGTAGGAGGGTTACATATAGGTACACATTAGGTGCCATATCCTCTGATACAGGAACCTCATAAGTGGTTTTTCCTTTTTGGGTATTTACCCAGTAGGTTCTGAGCACTTTGCTACCATTCTCAACGGAGATAAGGGCACGTCCGTTAGCATCTGAAGGGAAGGTAACGATGGCTTTTTCCCCCACCTTGTAGTCCTTCTTGTTAGTGGTGAGCATGAGCATAGTAGCTTCAGTACCTGTATTCTCTCCACTTTCTCCCCAAGAGTAGAAGCGTGCATCGATACCAGCTTCGTGCTTACTTTGGCTGTCTTCTACCAAGAGGAAGTAGCGACCTGATTCTCCATTTTTTATTTGGATATTGAAAGTAGCTTTTCCGTCCTGTCCTGTAGTGGCTTCGGTGCTGAAGGCGGGACTTTTGGAGTCTGAGGAATTATAGCTGGAGATATTGTATTCTGAGATATCCCACCACCAGTTTTTCTCTATTTTATAAGCATAGAGCTTTACCCTATGGCCTGCCACAGGTTTTCCTTCCTCGGAGAGGACTATTGTTTGGAATTTGGTAGCCTTTCCTGTCTCATAGTAATAGTTGTCATTAGGTGCTTTTATCCCTACATAGGTAGCAAAAGGAGAATAAGTAGCCGAAGTCACATCGGTACTGAAGTCTCCGCCTTGCTCATTGGCTTTGGTCAGGAAGTTTATTCGAAGCATCTGGGTAGCATTTTCCAGCTTCTTGGGTTGGAAGAAGAAGGAAGCACTACCTCTTTCATTGGTTTGTCCCTCAAAGATAGGAATCTCTTCAGAGGAAGAAGGGAAAGAAGTATTGTTAAAGGTGTAACTTTCGTAACCTTTGAAAGGATTTACTTTCGGATAAAGTTTTCCTGTAATCTCTACTTTTACATTACTTGCAGGAGTACCTTGTAGCCAGTCTACTTGTAGAGAAGCATTTTGTCCCTCGTTGGAGATAAATTTCTCAGACAGACTATTGTTGATTTTGAGTCTGTTAGGCTTGATCGTCTCTATCTTAATTGTTTTGGAGTAGGTAGAAGCTCCTACTTTTATCTGGCATGACCAATTTCCTGTAATAGCCTCAGGTTGTGTATGAAGGGTAAAGAGGTAGTGGTTTTCAGTGGTAGAGTTCTTGACCAACTGTTGTACTACTTTTCCATTAGGATCGGAGAAAGTGAGCTTGATAGGAAGGCTCTCAGGTAACTTATTAGCAAAGTCATTGAAGATAAAGCCTACAGAGATAGTATCTCCAGGACGCCATACTCCGCGCTCAGTATAGATGTATCCACTACGCCCTTTCTCTAATTCCAGACCTCCTACCTCATAGTTGCTCACCGATTGGGAGGCGCCATCTTCTATTTTGACATAGGTAGTGTTGTTGTCCTTGTAAGCAACAGCAAAGTAGGCACGTTTTTGAGTAGTCATAAGGGCTTTCCCTTCATTGTTGGTAGTGGCTTCTGTAAGTTTCTGTTGCTGATAGTCAAAGAGGGCTATCTTAGCTCCATTTACAGGTTCGGTAGTAAGAATATTATTGACTACCACGGTATAGTCATTGTTCTGACCACGCTTTACCACTACTCCTAAGTCAGTGGCCAAGATATTGGTTTCTACTGATTTACGGTAGTAATAACTGTCCTTACAAGGATCGTCTCTTTCCTCCCAGTCATAGTCATAATCGTAGTCGTCATAGTCATAGTAATCACTATTGCCGTCTTCTTCTAAGACCAATAGATTTTCTTCCTTGATAGGAGTTTTGTCGTTGTTACAATTTAGAGCATATTCTTTTTTGAAGTCAATCTTCACACGATAGATAGCTCCAGGTTCAGGAGTGATAATCTTGGAGAGGTCTATGGCATGAGTACTCCATTTGGAGAGGGAATTCTTGGTGGTAGCCTGTATAGGAACTACCTTTTGGGCAACTGTAGCTCCCACTCGACGAAGGCGATAAGCGCCACCCAAATCATTCTCCTGAAGGAATTGTAATACGTTGTTCTGATAGATTTTTAGTACACTAATCTCTACTGCTTTTAGGTTGATTGTCTGGAAATTAACCTTGAGGTTCTGTGAGCTGGGTAGGATAGTACCATTGCGTACCAATCTCACCTGTGGCTTGATAGGGTCAAAGGCAAGTTTTCCAGAGAAATCATACTTCATGCGTTCTCCATATTGGCTTTTAATTCCTTGGAAAACAGATATTTTTACTTCGTTCTCAAAGTTTGAGTCGGCATATACTTTCAGGGTATTCCCAGAGGTAGAGAAGCGGAAATCTCCATCATAGTTTTCGGCAGCTATCAGTCCTCGGAATTCTTGATTTTTCTGCAAGGGAGCTGAAAATACTATATTGAAAGAATTGTTTTCCCCTTCGTTTTGCAGAAGCTGTACCACTCCAAAATCGTTATTGGTAGGGATATTCAGTGAGCTGCTGCCACTACTTTCTATATCATATTGACTACCATTCCATTCTATAATCAGGGTTTGGCTCTGATCGGTAGGGGTGGGAATGCTGTCAATAATAATAGGTATTTCAGTATTTTTTTCGTTGGTCAAGGCTCTTACACTAAGGGATTTCCCATTGATATTCGCTTTTACGATATCAGAGACAATCTCAGGGGAGAGATTGTCACTAGCTTCAATAGAGGCGTTAAGGAAATAGTAGTTCTGGTTATAGGATTGCAAATCACGTACATTTACCTCGAATTGAAGGCTTTTGGTACGGATATGAAAATAGAAATTGGCCAAGTCTTTTTTTACTTTAAAGAGCTTGTCCACATGGAAAGTGATTTGGTATTCCTTGTTATGTTCTAAAGGATTTTCAGGGGTAAATTTTACGAAATTCCCATTGATAGTTGTCTTTCCTTCTACTTTAGGAGAGAAGTCGAAGAGCTTATCTACCTCCACCCCTTCAAGTGCTTTACTATCCAATTGGGTGAGGACTACTTCGATAGGGGCATCTGCAGAGATGGATCCTGAGCTAAAACCAGAGATATACTCTTTGAAAAGAGTAGGATCACTGTCTTTGAAACCGCCCTTCTTGGCACATGAGGCTACCAAGAATAAGGCAATGAAAAAGGTAAAAAAGTTCTTCATTGTTTTGAAATTTATTAAGGTGTTAATTTTGATTTTTCTTTAGGAAATGCCTTATCCAAGTATTTGGAAAAGAAAGACTTTCGAAGGGCAAATGTAAAAAAATTTTTTTTATTATACAAGCATTATTTAAAAAAAGTGAAGAACACCTTCGAGTGAAGAATAAGCCCCTTGCTTATTCTTTATTTTTTCACTTCTTCTTATTATCAAAAAAGAAGTATCTCCCAGAGAATGGAAAATACTTCTTTTTGAAATTAATTTAAAACTTAAAAAATGAGGTTTATCGTTTGATCACCCATTCTCCTTTTTCTAAGAGAGGAATGGCTTGCTTGTACTTCATTTCTTTGATTTCTCCGTTGAGGATATTCTGAATGGTCACCTTGTCATTACGTCCTATTTTAGGTTGTTCACGTACGATAGGCTCTGTTACCTGAGGAGCAGGGGAGGCTTGTTGTCCTACCTCTCTGTTTCTCTGTGCTAACTCATCGGAGTTGAGCACTTCCTCCTTGGAAGTTTGTAAGTGTTCAGGGGCACGTCTTACCTCATGAGCTTCTTGTACAGGTGGCTCCGCTGTAGGGAGTTGTGCATGGAAAAGGAAGGAAACAATTTCCTTATTCACCTTGTCCACCATATCCTTGAAGAGGTTGTAAGCCTCGAACTTATAGATAAGAAGTGGATCTTTCTGCTCATGAGTGGCCAACTGTACAGATTGTTTGAGTTCGTCCATCTGTCTGAGGTGGGTTTTCCAAGCATCATCAATGATGGCCAAGGAAATATTTTTTTCAAAATCCACAATGATTTGCTTACCTTCGCTCTCGTATGCCTCCTTCAGGTCAGTGGTGATATTGATACCCTTCTGTCCGTCAGTGAAAGGAATAACAATACGTTCGAACTGATTGCTCTGATCCTCATATACATTTTTGATCACAGGATAAGCAATAGCAGCATTGCGATCACATCTCTCTTTGTAAAGAGCAAGGAGTTGTGGATAGAGGACTTTGATAAGCTCTTTTTGAGGTTTTTTATGAAAATCTTCTTCAGATATTTTAGGTTCTATACCAAAATATTTGAAGTGTTCATACTCAAAATTCTTATAGTCATTTCCAGGCTTGTTGCTCTCTAAAATAGCCTCACAGGTATCATAGATAATATTGGCAATATCTACCTGTAGGCGCTCTCCATATAGGGCATGGCGACGACGCTTATAAATCACCTCACGCTGTGCATTCATTACGTCATCATATTCGAGCAAACGCTTACGGATACCGAAGTTGTTTTCCTCTACTTTTTTCTGTGCTTTCTCTACATTGCGAGTGATGATAGGATGTTCTAATACCTCTCCCTCTTTGAGACCTTGTCCTAAGCGGTCAAGGAACTTAATGGCACGCTCCATACCATAGAGGCGCATAAGGTTATCCTCGAAGGAGACAAAGAACTTAGAGCTACCGGGGTCTCCCTGACGTCCAGAACGACCACGTAGCTGCCTATCCACACGGCGGGAGTCATGCCTTTCGGTACCGATAATGGCTAATCCTCCAGCTTCCTTCACCTCATCGGTGAGCTTGATATCCGTACCACGACCAGCCATGTTGGTAGCGATGGTCACTACCCCCTTCTTACCAGCTTCGGCTACAATTTCAGCTTCCTTCTTATGAAGCTTGGCATTCAAGACATTGTGAGGGATATTGCGAAGCTTGAGCATACGGCTTAGTAGTTCAGATACTTCTACAGAAGTAGTACCGATAAGTACAGGGCGGCCTGCCTGAGATAGGCTAACTACCTCTTCGATAACTGCGTTGTATTTCTCACGTTTGGTTCTATAGATTTGGTCATTTTGGTCTTTGCGAGCGATAGGACGATTGGTAGGGATTTCCATTACATCCAGCTTATAGATTTCCCAAAACTCACCTGCTTCTGTGGTGGCAGTACCTGTCATACCAGCGAGCTTGCGGTACATACGGAAGTAGTTTTGTAGGGTGATGGTCGCATAGGTCTGGGTAGCGGCTTCTACCTGTACGTTTTCTTTCGCCTCAATAGCCTGATGCAATCCATCGGAATAGCGGCGACCGTCCATGATACGGCCTGTTTGCTCATCTACGATAAGGACTTTATTGTCAATAACTACATATTCTATATCTTTTTCGAATAGGGTGTAAGCCTTCAGCAATTGGTTTACTGTATGGATACGTTCACTCTTTTCTCCAAATTCTTGATAGAGCTTGTCCTTAAGAGCATTTTCTTCTTCCTTAGGAAGGTTCTGTTTCTCTATATTGGCAATTTCAGCTCCGATGTCAGGCATCACGAAGAAGTTTTTATCTTCCCCTTGGGACATCTCATTGATTCCCTTATCAGTGAGTTCTATTTGGTTGTTTTTCTCGTTGATAACAAAGAGTAGATCCTCATCTATCTTATGCATTTCTCGGTTGTTATCCTGCATGTAGTAGTTCTCAGTCTTCTGCAAGAGCTGCTTCATACCCTCTTCACTAAGGAACTTGATGAGGGCTTTATTCTTAGGTAGACCGCGGTGTACACGGAGTAAGAGTACGCCTCCGTCCTTTGTATTGCCCTCTGTGATGAGTCTCTTAGCCTCGGCAAGGACATTGGTTAAGTGCTTGCGTTGTTTCTCCACAAGGGCTTCTACTGCAGGTTTGAATACATCGAACTCATGGAATTCTCCACGAGGCATAGGTCCAGATATAATAAGTGGTGTACGAGCGTCATCGATAAGCACTGAGTCTACCTCATCGACAATGGCGAAGTTGTGAGGGCGTTGTACCAGCTCGTCTGGAGTATGTGCCATGTTGTCACGTAGATAGTCGAAACCAAATTCGTTATTGGTACCATAAGTGATATCCGCTGCATAGGCCATACGGCGACCTGGAGAGTTAGGCTGATAATTGTCAATACATTCTACTCTGAGTCCATGGAACTGAAAGAGAGGTGCCATCCAAGCGCTATCTCGGCGAGCCAAATAGTCATTGACTGTGACTAAGTGTACTCCATTGCCAGTGAGAGCATTGAGGTAGAGAGGTAAGGTTGCTACCAATGTTTTTCCTTCCCCAGTCTGCATCTCAGCAATCTTTCCTTGGTGAAGAGCAATCCCCCCAATAAGCTGTACATCATAGTGTACCATATCCCAAGTGATAGCCTTTCCAGCTGCATCCCATGAGTTTTTCCAGAGGGCTTTTTCTCCTTCGATAGTTACATAGTCTTTTAGGGAGGCAAGTTCTCTGTCATAAGGAGCGGCGGTTACCTCAATAGTAGAATTGTCTACAAACCGCTGTGCTGTTTCTTTCATAACGGCAAAAGCTTCAGGAAGAATGTCATTGAGGACTTTCTCTCCAGCTTTGTAAGCCTCATCAGTCAGCTTATCTATTTCAGTATAAAAATCTTCTTTTTGGTCAATGTCTTCGGTGGTATCCGCTTGTGCTTTGAGTGATTGAATTTTTTCTTCATACTCCTTGCGAGCGGTGGCTATACGCTCCTTGAACTCTGTAGTCTTTGCTCGTAACTGATCGTTAGTCAATGACTTATACTGAGCCTGATGGGCGTTGATTTGAGTTACCAAAGGGGCGATCTCCTTCATATCTTTCTTGGCCTTATCACCGACAAAGATTTTTATTAATGAACTTATAAAACTCATAAAATGTATTTGATTAATTTTTGATTAAATAAATTTTAAAAAACGGTATACCCTATTCAAAAAATATACCATAGTTAATTTAGCTGACAAAAGTACAAAAAATATTGGTTACCCATCAAAAAAAACTGACATTTTTTCAGTTTTTGATTGAAATTAGGATTAAAATAAAGTAACTTTCTGATTTTCAATATCTATATGTAAGGAGGTGTTGAGGTTCTATATCATTAAAGTATATGGGAAATCGTTTTAACTTGTTATTAGTATTTTTACTATTGACTTTACTTCTTAAAAGTTGTAATTTTGCCTCTGGATATTTAAAGAATTTAGAAATGAGGGGTAACCCTATATCCTGAATAATCTTATACAAAATGAAAAAGCAAATAATTCAAGTGCTTTGGTCTATTGCCAATGGAGTAGGTCAGAAGCAAAATGAAAAAATTGTCTACCCTTCCATACGGGAACAACTTAGTGCAATCAAAACTCTCATGAGTATCAAAGGCTGGGAAGAAGAGCTCCTTGTACTACAGCAGACAATATCTGTACAACAAAATAGTATGGATAATCAAGAAATACTTTCTGTAAAAACCATGGATACTACGTCTGTTGTAAATGAAAAAACTGAAAGTAAGGAGGAATTCATAGCGCCTTCTATTGAAAAGGAGGCAGTATTACCCTTGAAGGAAAAAGATGAATTGCCCTCTACATTAGAGAAGAACGAATTGTCCTCCACTTTAAAAAAGGATGAATTGTCCACTACTTTAAAAAAGGGCGAATTGCAATTCGCCCCTACAGTTGATGATCCTATCGCATCGTTGCCCGCTTGTTGGCGCAATGCTTTTGGATAGGAGTCAGGCACTCCACTGATTGGTAGGGAGTAGTTGGATTTTCTCCTTGTCCAACAGAAGGGTGAGTACATGTAGTATCTCCCATTCGTGGTAAGAGCTCTTACGACAGAGTTCCTGTGAGGACATGGGATGGCTGCTTACAAGGCGTAGTATTTCTTCGGATATGGATTCGACAGAGGCCTTTGAGAGATTTTTCTGTTTGCGTGCGATACAATAGGAACAGATTCCACAATCTTCCTTTGTCTCTTCTGAAAAGTATTCCAGAAGAAATCGCTGGTTGCACTTTTCTTCTTGCTCTATATAGGCGAGGACTTCATTGCATTGGTTTACTTTGTTCTCATTATACCACCTCACCTGTGGGGAGATGTAGTTGATGGTTCTCTCGTCATCACGAGGCATGAGAAAGGTAATTTCAGCATCAGTGTTTTCACTACGGTAGCTGATAATACCATCTTGTTGTAGTTTTTCTAATTTTTGCTGAATCTCTGGAGAGGTCAGGTGTAGGTTGCCAGCTATTTTTTCTATTCTGAAGGAAATAACTTGTTCGTGTATCCCTGAGTATTTGCGCATGAGAAAAAAAAGCAGTTCTTTTAGCTCGGTGTTGTTGTCTAAATAGTCAATTACCTCACGACTTGAGAGGAGAATCTGTACATTGGCTTTTCGGAAGAAGGCTTGGCTTAGGGAGAGTACCCCATTGCGGTCTAATACCTCCAATCCTTGATAGATTTTCAGAGCATCCATCTGTGTTTTGGAGGCAAAATCAGCCAAGTTGAACAAATGGCTTGTTCCTTCGCCTTCTCCAGTAGCGATGATAAAGTGGCTACATAGCTTGGGGTAGAGTTCTTTGAGAAACTCAGGGGACACTTGGCTCCTCTGGGTATCCACTAAGAGTTTTTTTACATCATTATCGTTATATAACACAATAGCAAAAGCCTTGTGTCCATCCCTACCTGCCCTACCTGCTTCTTGGAAATAGTCTTCCAAGGAACTGGGCAAATCCCAATGGATAACGGTGCGTACATCGGCCTTATCAATCCCCATTCCGAAGGCATTAGTGGCGACCATCACTTGCACATCGCCTAATTTCCACATGCCTAAGCGTTTGCTCTTTTCCTCCACAGGCAATCCTCCATGGAAGCTTGTAGCGGTGAAGCCTTCCTCAGTCAGATGCTGTGCCAGTTCTTCACTAAGTCGGCGGTTGCGTACATACACAATGCTACTTTCTTTGTTTTTGAGAAGAATACGAGTGAGGCGTTCCCACTTATCATCTATACAGTAGGTCATATAGGCTAAATTGGAGCGGATAAGACTCCCCTTGATGATCTGAGCTTGTGGAATCTGTAGGTGTTCTATGATGTCCTTTTGGACTCTTTCAGTAGCAGTGGCTGTAAGGGCTATGATAGGGAGGGTAGGGAACCATTCTCTGAGGTTTTTGCAGGCTAAATAAGCAGGACGGAAGTCCTTTCCCCAGTGGGAAATACAGTGCGCCTCATCGATAACTATATAGTTCAGTGGGGTACTTTTTAGATAGAAGATTACTTCCTCATTTGCAAGTCGTTCAGGGGAAAGGTATAAGAATTTGTAGGCTTCATGTTGCACATTGTGCATTAGTCGCTCTATTTCATAGTAGGGAATACTTCCTGTGAGGGCTAAGGCAGGAATACCATGCTCTGAGAGGTTCTTGACTTGGTCTTCCATGAGCGAAATCAAGGGAGAGATTACCAGACAAATACCCTTTTTGACCATGGCAGGGACTTGAAAACAAATAGACTTTCCCCCGCCTGTAGGTAGCATGGCTAAGGTGTCTTTTCCCTCAAGGATTGAAGTCACTATGGGCTCTTGTGCTGGACGGAACTGCTCATATCCCCAATGTTTCTTAAGTATTTCTAAGGCAAGTGGGTGCATAGGAAAGGACTTTTTAAGAGGACAAAGGTACAAAATAATGACTAATTATCAAGGATTAATTTTTTACTTGTGTAGGTGTAAAAAAAGTACTACCTTTGGCCGTTATTAGGAAAAAAATGAAAAAGACCCTACGTATAGGTACTCGAGATAGCGAGTTGGCACTTTGGCAAGCCAAGAAGGTACAAACACTCTTAGAAAATTTTGGATATACCACCTCTTTAGTCCCCGTGAAGTCGCAGGGTGACCTCTCTTTAGATATTCCTCTGTATGAGATGGGAATCACTGGGGTATTCACTAAGGTGCTCGATGTGGCTATGCTACAGGGCTCTATAGATATAGCCGTACATAGTATGAAGGATGTTCCTACTTCACTCCCCAAAGGGATTGTCAAGGGTGCCGTACTTACCCGAGCCAATGTGCAGGATGTCTTGGTCTATAAGGACGGTTTAGACTTTCTCAGCCAAGAACAGGCTACCATAGCCACGGGAAGTCTTAGGCGCAAGGCTCAGTGGTTGCGCCGCTATCCTACCCACCAAGTGGAGAATCTCAGAGGAAATATTGCTACTCGGCTTCACAAGCTACATGAGCACTCTTGGCATGGGGCTATCTTTGCTGCAGCGGCATTGGAACGCTTAGCGCAAGACCACCTACAGCGCCTCTCCCTTGAGTGGATGACTCCTGCTCCTGCGCAAGGGGCTATCTTGGCGGTGGCTATGGATAGTGATCCTTATACTTTAGAGGCTCTCTCTTTGATCAATGATCCCAAAGCCGATACAGAAACCCAGATCGAACGCCGCTTTCTCAAGCGCTTAGAAGGAGGTTGTACAGCACCTATTGGCGCCAAAGCTACCCTCGAAGGAGACACCCTTTCCTTCGTAGGAAATCTCTTTTCTTTGGATGGAAAACAGGCTGTAGAGGTCAGAAAATCTATACCCACCCATAGTATAGGAAGTTTTCCGGAAGATTGTGCCCAAGAACTGCTCCATAGTGGCGGAGAGGGTATCATGCAAGAAATACGCAAAGTAATGAATATCCAAAAATAATGTTGGTAAAAATCTTTAATTTTGTTTCCAAACACAAATTTTTCTCTTTATTATGCTTGGTTCTTTGGATAGGAATAGCATTGTGGGGAGTGGTGCGCTTACACTTTGAAGAGGATATCACCAAGGTACTTCCACAGAATGAAAAAACCTCTCTTACAGCTAAGGTGCTCAAACAGCTGAACTTTTCCGATAAGGTCTCAGTGATCATCACTCAAGAGGCAGAAGGGGATTTCGCTACTATGCAATCATTTACCGATGCACTCTGTGACAGTCTTCGCCAGCGAGTTCCTAATTATTTTTCTGATATTCAAGGAATTGTACCAGAAGAAGAGGTGGATGAGGCTTGGGGATTTGTCTATGAGCACCTGCCTTTGTTTTTGGAAGAGGAGGATTACCAATACCTCTCTCGAAAGTTGGAACCCGATAGCCTGCGTGCTTTGGTGGGAGCTCACTATCGCATGATGCTCACCCCTGCGGGTATGGTAGCCCAGCAGTTTGTTCGTAAGGATCCTTTTTCCCTAACTTTCAGAGGACTTCAGAAGCTCCAGCAGCTCAATGTAGGTACAGAACTCACGCTCACTCAAGGGTATCTGACCACTCAAGATCAGCGCCACATCCTCTTTTTTCTTAACCCTACTTTTGATGGAAATGATACAGAGCACAATGCAGCCTTTGTAGCTGCTTTGGAACAATTGCAGAGAGAATTCAATCAGCAATATGTAGGTAAAGCTTCTTGTGAGTTCTTTGGAGCGCCCTTTATCTCGGTAAGCAATGCCACACAAATCAAAACAGACATACTCACCACAGTACTGATCTCTCTTTCAGCCTTGTGCCTGCTTCTTATCTTCTTCTACCGAAGTGTTACAGTGCCTGTGATTGCTTTTATACCCTCTCTCTTTGGAGTACTTACAGCCTTGGCTTTTCTCTATGTACTCAAGGGAAGTATTTCAGCCATCTCTATTAGCTTAGGGGCAGTATTGCTGGGAGTGACTATCGATTATTCTTTGCATATCCTCACCCACTACAAGGCGACTCAGGATACACAAGAGCTCTATCATTCGGTAACTACTCCCATACTACTGAGTAGCATCACGACAGCGATTTCTTTCCTATGTCTCCTCTTTGTACATTCCGAGGTTATGCAGGATTTGGGAATATTCGCCTCTGTAGGGATTATGACCTCCGCCTTACTCTCTTTGGTGATGATTCCTCATTTCTATAGGAAAAATAAAAATATAGAAGCCCGCAAAACCATACTCGATAGGGTAGGGGCATATCCCTTCCATCGTAATAAATGGGTGGTAGCAGGGGCTTTTTTGCTTATTGCAGGGAGTTTTGCTGCCTTTCATGATGTGAGATTCAATGGGGATATAGCTTCTGTTAATTTTCTCAGTGAGCGCTACCAGAAGGCACAGACACATTTGGAGAGCCTTACCGATAGTAAGTATAAGTCGCTCTATACCACTGCTTATGGAAATTCGTTGGATGAGGCACTGACACAAAATACCCAGCTCTACCATGCCCTCACCCAGCTAAAGGATCAGGGTAAGCTCCAACAATTCTCCTCCTTAGGGGGAATCATACTCCCCTTGGCAGAGCAGCAAAGGCGCTTGACACGATGGAGGACTTTCTGGAATGTAGAGCGCTGTGCTACAATTGAATACACTCTGGCAACTCTTGCACAAGAAGCAGGGTTTAAGCCTGCTATGTATACTCCTTTCTTTGCCTATCTTGGTGAGCCTAAGCAACCAATAACCGATTTGCAAACCTATAAAGCGCTTTCGGCTATTCCTATTGGGGATTTTATTACTGAAAAGGACGGCTTCTATACAATAGCCAATCTGGTTAAGCTTACCGAGAGACAGCGTACAGCTTTTATTGAGCAGATACAACGGCAGACTCCTACTATTGTCATAGACCGCAAACAGATTAGTGAAACTTTCTTAGGCAAACTCAAGGATGATGTCGTGGCTTTGGCTACCTATGCCTCCTTTGCGATTTTCTTTATCCTCCTGCTCTTCTTCCGCCGTATAGAGCTGGTGCTACTTACTCTTATTCCCATAGCTCTTACAGGGGTAGTGACTACGGCGCTAATGAATCTATTTGGCTTGGAGTTCAATGTCTTTAGCATGATCGTCTGTACCTTAGTACTGGGGCATTCGGTGGATTTCAGTATCTTTATGACCTGCGCCCTACAGAAGGAATATTCTACAGGCAAGGATGAACTCCCAGTATATAAGGTGTCGGTATTGCTCGCTTCTATTACTACTTTCTTAGCCATAGGGACTTTGATTTTTGCTAAGCATCCCGCCCTGAAGTCTATCGCGTCAGTATCTCTGATTGGGATATTTTCAGCCTTGCTTTTGACTTTTGTTTTCTATCCTTCTCTGTTTAAGTTTTTTATTAGTCGTCGCCCAGAGAAGGGGCTGTCACCTATCTCATTGAGGATATTTGTAAATACCATTTTGTCTATTACTTATTATGTAGTCTTCTCTATAATTCTTTCGAATATAGGGTGGTTACTTCTAAAAATATTTCCCACGAGGAAAACGCTCTGGTTGCGTACCTTGGCTGCCAAGCTCACCACCTCGGTACTCTATTCGAATCCCTTTGTGCGCAAGCGGGTGGAAAATCCCTCAGAGATTGATTTTTCCAAACCTTCGGTGATGATTGCCAATCACAGCTCTTGGCTTGATACCCTTGCCATAGGCATGCTCACCCCACGGGTAAGTTATATGGTCAATGATTGGGTGTATCATTCCGTAGTATTCGGTCGTTATGTACAAGCGATGGACTTTTACCCAGCCTCTGAGGGAATAGAAAAAGGAATGCCTATTTTTGCTAAGAACTTTGCCAATGGCTACTCCGCTATGATCTTCCCAGAGGGTAAGCGCTCGGAGAGCAATGTGATTCACCGCTTCCATAAGGGGGCTTTTGTGGTAGCTGAGCACTTTAAAAAGCCACTGACCTTAGTCTACATACATGGCAACTCTGAGGTGCAGCCCAAGGGAGATTTCGTTATTTATGATGGTAGCATCACCGTAGTAGCTGCCGAGCAGATAGCTCCCGATGATCCTCGTTTTGGCTCGTCCCCAAGAGAGCGTGCTAAGGCAATAGGCAAGTACTTTCGAGAGCAATTTTCCCTACTACGCCAGCGTATAGAGGGAGAGGACTATCTTAAGAAAAAGCTTTTTCTGAGCTACTTGTACAAAGAGCTTTATATAGTAGATGCCGTCCGTGCTGATTTTCAAAAGCGCAAAGGGCAGTATCATCGTCTTTCCCTTGCCCTGCCTCAGGAGGGGATTATCCTTCACTGGGCAGATGACTATGGTCAGGCAGATTTCCTATGGTTGCTGACCCACCCTCAGCGCACCCTTATCACCATAATTGCTGATGATCATAAGCGCGCTATCGCCCAGCAATCCTACCTCACTCGCATTCGTAAGATACAGTACTACAAAGAGCTCCCCGAAGGAGTTTCCTACGATTGGGAAGTGGATACGAGAGAGGGGAAAGAGGTGGTTAATAAAATGACAAATTAGTGATTAATCTTGTTTATTACAAGAAAAAAACCTATATTTGCGCGGCTTAAAAACTGAACAAGATTAAATTTATCATATATGAAGACCATCAATGATATCTCTTGCAAAGGCAAGAAAGTGTTGGTGCGTGTGGATTTCAATGTACCTGTCAATGAACAATTTGAAATCACCGATACCACTCGTATTGAGGCGGCTAAGCCTACGATTATGAAAATCGTAAGGGATGGAGGTAGTGCTATTCTGCTCTCTCACTTTGGACGCCCTAAGGGTAAGGATGATAAGTATTCTTTCTCTCACTTGGTAAAACAAATTGGTCAAGTATTGGGGTTACCTACTCATTTTTCGCCTGATTGTATAGGTGATGTTGCTGAAAATACAGCTAAAAACCTACCTGTAGGGGAGGTACTCCTACTGGAAAATGTACGCTTTTATCCTGAGGAAGAAAAAGGAGATGAAGCTTTCGCCGCTAAGCTCGCTAAGCTTGGGGATATATATGTAAATGATGCTTTTGGTACAGCTCACCGTGCCCATGCTTCTACTACAATCTTAGCCAAGTTCTTCCCTCATGATAAGTACTTCGGTTATCTCCTTGCCAAGGAAATAGAAAGTATCGACAAGGTGATGAAATCAGGTGAAAAACCTGTAACGGCTATCTTAGGAGGCTCTAAGGTATCTTCCAAAATTACCATCATAGAAAATATTTTGGATAAGATAGACCATCTAATCATTGGTGGAGGGATGGCTTTTACCTTTGTCAAAGCACAAGGAGGACAGATAGGTAACTCTATCTGTGAGGAAGATAAGCTGGATTTGGCTTTGGATATTCTTAAAAAAGCTAAAGAAAAGGGTGTACAAGTACATCTCCCTGTGGATGTAATAGCGGCTAATGACTTCAATAACAATGCTTCTACTCAGTTAGTGCCTGTCGACCAAATCCCTAATGGATGGCAAGGCTTGGATGCTGGAGAAAAATCCTTGGAAATCTTCAAGAAAGTAATCTTGGCTTCTAAAACTATTCTTTGGAATGGCCCTGTAGGGGTGTTCGAAATGCCTAATTTTGCCAAAGGGACTATTGCAGTAGGCGAATTTGTCGCTGAAGCAACAGCAAAAGGAGCTTTCTCCTTAGTAGGAGGTGGTGACTCAGTAGCGGCAGTGAAACAATTTGGCTTCGAAAACAAGGTGAGTTATGTCTCTACCGGTGGAGGTGCCATGTTGGAAAGTTTGGAAGGAAAGATACTCCCAGGTATTAAGGCTATCAATGATTAATAGTAAATGATAAAAGGAATAAGGGCGAATTTTGATTCGCCCTTGTTTTATATAAAAAATATATAAAAATAAAATAGATTTCTTAATTGGATGATAATTTTTCTCCTATAGTAAAAAAATATTCCATTTTAAAAAAACTTTTAGAAAAAGTATTGTAGTTTTGCATGATATTTGTGGCAATGATCAATGTTTAGTGATTAGTGTCGGTGTAATAATAGTACTAACTATTGATAATTGATCATTAATCATTAATAATTAACCATTGACTATTGATAATTAATCATTAAAAAATTGGATACAAAAGAAATTTTAAAGAAGGTAAGAAAGATAGAGATAAAGACCAAGAGGCTGAGTGACAACATCTTCGGAGGGGAATATCATTCTGCTTTCAAGGGGCGTGGAATGACCTTCAGTGAGGTACGCCCTTACCAATATGGAGATGATATCCGTAATATTGATTGGAATGTAACAGCTCGCTACAACGAAACCTATGTCAAGGTCTTTGAAGAAGAGCGAGAACTTACTCTCATGCTACTGGTGGATGTCAGTGGTAGTGAGCTCTTCGGTTCTTTACAACAGTTCAAAAATGAGATACTCACTGAAATAGCGGCTACCTTGGCCTTTGCCGCCCTGCAAAACAATGACAAGACAGGACTTATACTCTTCTCTGATCAGATAGAGCTCTATATCCCACCTAAGAAAGGGAAATCTCATATCTTACGTATCATACGAGAACTCATTGAGTTTCAGCCTAAGAACAAACAGACGGATATAGCCAAAGCTTTTGAGTTTCTCAATAAGATAACTAAGAAGAAAACCATTACTTTTGTACTATCGGATTTTATAGGGAATGATTACCAAAAACCTCTACAGATAGCCGCTCGTAAGCATGACCTGACAGGTATACGCTTATATGATCCTAGAGAAATGACCCTGCCTAATGTAGGGGTGATATTGGCCAAAGATGCTGAGACAGAAGAACTCTCTTATATAGATACTACCTCAAGCAAAGTACAAAAAGCTTATGAGGCTTTCTATAAGGAGCGAACCAACTATTTCGAGACAACCTTCCGGCGCTTGGGAGCAGGAATACTTCAGTGCCGTACCGATGAGAGTTATACCAAGAAACTATTAGGATATTTCAAATATAGGGCTTAAGCTATGCAAACAAAAATATATCTCCTTTTTCTGCTGTTGCCTTTCCTCTCTTATGGGCAACAGGTGAAAATTTCTGCAGCCCCTGATCGCAGTGAGATGAAAATAGGGGAACAGATTCATTATAAAATTGCTGTAGAAGCCGACTCTACCGCCAGGGTTTCTTTTCCTGATGCGCAACAGTTTGCTCCCTTTGAGGTCGTTAGCCAGACTCCTGTGGATACTTTCAAGGAGCGTGACCGATTCCGATTGATTAAGGAATATGCTCTCACTCAGTTCGATTCAGGACATTATACCCTGCCTTCGCTGCGAATTGGGGTTAATAAGGATCAGTACCAGACCGATTCTCTCTCTTTTGTGGTTCATGATGTGGTCTTGGATACTATTAAGCAGCCTCTCTATCCTATAAAGCCAGCTATAGAAGTAAAAAAAGCTAAGAGTGATAGCTCTTTTTGGTATTGGATAATAGGAGGAATTGTATTTTTGGCTGTACTTTTTAGTCTTTATTGGTTTTTTATCAGGAAAAAGAAAGGTCAACAATTGGATACTGAGGCAGCACTACCTCCTTTTGATAGAGCATTACTCAAGCTCAAAAACTTGCAAAATTCTCGCTATTTGTTAGAATCCAATCACAAGGAATATTATTCCGTTCTCACAGATATTATTCGTAAGTATTTGGAAGAAGAGATACATATCACCGCTACAGAAAGTACCACTGATGAGCTTTTGGCCAAACTACAAGTATTCTTGGATGCAGGAAAGCTCCATCTCTCTTCTCAAGTAATGGATGAACTCAGAACGGTATTGAAGAAAGCCGATTTGGTTAAGTTTGCCAAGTCCAAACCCGAGGATTACGAGGCTGAGAGTGATCGCAAGGCTATAGAGTCTATCGTGGTAAAAACCAATGAAGGGCTACCTGATATGACTCAAGAAGAGGATATGCAGGACGAATATCAGCGTATAAGGCTTGAAAAACAGCGAAAAACAAAGCGCAGAAAATATATAATCACCCTATCGGCAGCGGTAGTACTGCTTTTTGCATTGTTAGCAGGTACTTGGTATGCCTTTACCATAGGTAAAGAAAAGACTTTCAATACAGAACATTGGGTCACTAGCTCCTATGGCTATCCTGCTATTACTCTTTCTACTCCAGAGGTGCTCAAAAGGGAAAAGAAAGCCAATGAGTTAGACCGGTTCACTTATATTACCTCCGACAGTCCGATTTCTATCATGTTGATTACTAATAGCTTGAAAGAATATCTAAGCGAATTTTATACAGGACAAGAAGGGGAGGCTTCTCAAGAAAGAACCCAAGAAGAGCTCAACGAATTGGTACTTAGGATGATAGAAAAGGAGCTAAAGAAATACTTCAAAGGAGAGAATATACTCATAAAAGATGATACTTACACCACAGCACAAGGAGTAGCTGGGCATAAGGTATTTGGCTCTTTTACACAAAAGGAAAAAGAGGTAAGAAAGATGCGTTATCAGAGTTACTTCTTTATAAGAGGAGAGGCTATTCAGATGATTCTTTTTGCCTATCCTGAGGATGAAAAGACAGTAAGTAGCTCCTTGGTTGAGAAAATTATGACAACTGTAAAAATGTAATCAAATGAAATTGGTATTTGCTACTCATAATAAGAATAAACTAAAGGAGGTACAGAGTATGCTCCCTGCTGATATAGAACTCCTTACCTTGGACGAAATCGGCTGTTTTGAGGATATTCCTGAGACTTCTCCCACTATAGAAGAAAACGCATTACAAAAGGCGCTATATGTAAAAAAGAAATATGGATACGATGTCTTTGCTGATGATACAGGCTTGGAAGTCGAGGCTTTGGACAATGCTCCTGGGGTATATTCAGCACGGTATGCTGGGGAAGAGAAAAATAATGAAGCTAATATATCCCTATTGCTTAAGAATATGGAGGGTAAAGGGGAAAGACAGGCTCGCTTCAAGACTGTTTTTGCCCTTTGTATAGGGGAACAACATTATTCTTTTGAAGGGATAGCTCAAGGGGAGATCACTCAAGAGCGTAGGGGAGAAGGTGGTTTTGGTTATGATGCTGTATTTTTACCCAAAGGGGAAAAACTTACTTTTGCCCAAATGACTCCTCAAGAAAAAAATAACATAAGTCACCGAGGAAAAGCCTTGGATAAATTAGTAGCTTTCTTTCAAAAAAAGAAATTATAAGAAATAGTAGGGAGGAAGATATATAAGAAGTATTATTGTCGGGGTGGCAGGATTCGAACCTACGACCTCCTGGTCCCAAACCAGGCGCGATAACCGGACTACGCTACACCCCGAAGGTGATCACGACAGGATTCGAACCTGTGACCGTCTGCTTAGAAGGCAGATGCTCTATCCAACTGAGCTACGTGACCTCAAATTTAAAAAATTAACTATGCCACAAAAAATAAAGTCGGGGTGGCAGGATTCGAACCTACGACCTCCTGGTCCCAAACCAGGCGCGATAACCGGACTACGCTACACCCCGAATAAGTTAAGATAAAAAAGCGGAGAGACTGGGACTCGAACCCAGGCGACAGTTACCCGCCGACAGATTAGCAATCTGCTCCGTTACCACTCCGGCACCTCTCCTAAACCATAACTATAAACTCACTATTGCAAATAATAATAACTCTTAATTGCGGGTGCAAAGATACAACTTTTTTTTGTATTTACAAATATTTTGAATGATTTTTTTTGATTAAAAATAAAGAATTGAAAATCAATATAGTTATATCAAGGAAAGAAAAACTGCCCTCTTTACAAGAGCAGTTTTTACAAATAGTATGACACTCTTTTCGGAATTATTCCAGTAGAAATGCTCTCCCTTAGGCTTCTTCCTCCGCAGTGACAGCTTCTTCCTTAGCTTCTTTTAGGCGAAGTTCTTTTAATTTTTCTTCCCATAGAGTTAAGGATTCTCGATGATCATGAAGGCTCTTTACTGCCTCTCTCATCAGAGGATGCTTTTCGTCCATATTGGTGAAGAATTGTAAGTTGTTCTCCAATTGTAGAATTTCCTTACGGGTATCTTCTATTTTCTTGCGAATGAAGATTTCTTCTCGCATAAGAGAGTTACTTCCTTCAGGGAGATGATCAAGCTTGTTATTGTATTTGATAAGTTCTATTTGCTTTTTATCGAAATTCAATTTCTTATAGATAGCCTCCATAATTTTATTGAATCGGGTGTCTACCATACGCAATCTTTCAGGAAGTTTGCCTAAAGCATTCCATTTTTCTTGGAAATCTTCAAGGACTTTTATGTCTTCCTCTTTATTGCCTGTAAGGACGAAAGCTTTTAGCTGATCAAGGAGTGCTTTTTTCTGTTCTATATGAGCATCTTCTTCCTTGTGCTGTTTCTTTCTTTCCTTGTGTAGTCTGTCGAAATAATGGTTACAAGCGCCTCGGAATTCTTCCCACAAGGCATTGGAGAGCTTGCGAGGGATTGCTCCTATCTGTTTCCAATCTTCTTGGATTTTTTGGATAAGAGGGGTTACCACTTCCCAGTCAGAGCTATCTTTGTGCTCATTGGCAATAGCAATCAGTTCTTGGCGTTTTGCTATGTTCTCATTTTGAGTCTTTTTATTCTCTTTGTAGAAGTGATTCTTTTGCTTGCTGAAAGTGCGTATAGCCTCGATGAATCGCTGCCAAATAGGTTCTGAATCTTCCTGAGGTACACGACCTATCTTTTGGAACTCTTCGCGCAATTCGTTCACCCTTGCAATGGCTTTTTGGTAATCATTGTGAGAGGAGAATTGTTGTTTGTTGATTTCTTCTATTTGGCTAATTACGCCCAATTTTTTATGTTTGTTATCTACAAAAGAAGCCTCTAAGCGCTTGAGGAAGGCTTGTCGCTTATCGTGAATTTCCTTAGTAATAGTACTGAACTCTTCCCATAGCTTTTCACGGTATTCTTTTTCCACAGGTCCGGTTTCCTCCTTCCAGATTTTGTGAAGAAGTTGTAATTCGCGGAAAGCCTTCTGAATATCAGCTTCCTGAAGAAGTTCTTTTGCTCTTGCTATCAGTTTGTTTTTCTTTTCCAAGTTTTGCTTGAAATCGTTTTCTTGATAGTTACGCGTGAGGCTCAGATAGTCAAAGAAGTTATCTGTATGATGATTGAAGTTATTCCAAATGTCATTATAATGTTCTCTAGGGACAGCTCCTATCTCATACCATTTTTTCTTCAGGTCAAGGAATTTGCGCAAGAGGGTATTGGTATCCCATGCGATATCGTCCTTGCCCAAGGAAACAAGATTCTTTATTTCATTGATAATCTCTTGTTTACTTTCTAAGTTTTTCTTGAGATCTCCTTCTATTTGTTTTTGATAAGCAGCTTTTTGTTGTTTGTATAGCTGATAAGTTTTGTAGAAGGTATCACGAATAGGAAGGGAGAAAGAAAAATCTTTTTCTTCAGCCCCCTCTTCGCTTAGGAATTGTTGTTTTTTCTCTTCTATAAGCTGAGCATAGTGGTTATCAAAGGCTTTTTTAATAGCCTCTACGTGAGTCTTGATAGAAGGGATTTTTTCAGTATCTATGAGTTTTTTCAGCTCATGCTGTAGTGTTTCCAAATCCATATTCTCATAATTGAGCATAGGAATATCATGTCGTTTTTTCTCCTCCGCATCTTCGGCACTGCGAGCATTCTCCTGCTGGATTTCATTTAAGAAATCGGGAGATGATTCAAGAGAGGTGTTTTCTAGCTTCTCCTGCAAGGGAGTTTCCAAAGAAACTTCGTTGATGGATTTTTTTTCGTTTTCTGACATTGAATGAAATACTATTGTGATTAATTTTCCCCAAAATTACAATTTTTTCGTCAATTTGCCAAAAAAAATCGCAAAAAAATTGTAAATATCCTGAAAATAAAGACGAGGGACTCTTATAAAAGATTGAAAATAAATACAATAGAAGACTGAAAAAATTACTTTTTTCTTTGAAAAATATCGGAAATACAGCTACAAGCGACGATGGCAGCGGTCTCCGTGCGTAATCGGTTAGGGGATAAAGAGATAGGTAGGAACCCCTTGGAGCATGCTTTTTGGATTTCTCTTTGAGAAAAATCTCCTTCAGGGCCTATGAGTACCCAAAGATTGGTGGTCTCTTGAGGAAGCTCCTCAAGCCTATCCAATAGGAGTACACGTGCTCCTTCTTGGCAGTGGGCGACATATTTTCCAACACTATTACTCTCTATGGTATCCAACCATTCAAGTAGACTTATGGGAGGGTTCAGTTGTGGCTTATAGCATTGTAGGGATTGTTTCATGGCCGAGAGGAGAATTTTCTCAAAGCGTTCAGTTTTGATTGTCTTTCTTTCAGAGTGATCACACAGGATAGGCGTAACCTCATGTACACCTATTTCAGTGGCTTTTTCTAAGAACCACTCATAGCGTTCGTTCATCTTGGTAGGGGCAACAGCTATATGTAAATGGTAAGCTGGGGTAGGGGCGAGGCTATGAGAGAGGATATGGGCAGTGCATTTTTTGTCTGTAATATATTGTATTTGTGCTTCATACAGGTATCCTCTGCCATCGGTGATGAAGAGTAGATCTCCGGTTTTTTTTCGTAATACCTTGTGAATGTGGTTGCTCTCTTCCTTGTCAAAGGTAACTTCTTGTACTTGAGGATATAGGGAATCGTTGTAGAATAATTGCATGGTTTTTGGGGCAAAGATACTATTTTTATTTGATATATACCTTAATATCTTAGGTTAAAAAATAGTTTGAATAAGTTGGAAAATTATTTTGAATATCAAAATATTTTTTATACTTTTGTTCCGTAAAACAAATAATCTTTTGCTAAGGTTAAAGATTTGTTATTTTTTTAGATTTCTTGTTTTTTTAAACGAATTTTACGGCAATTTTCTAAAGCAGTTATGGATAAAACCATTTCCCAATATAATAAGGTAATAGCACACTGTCAGTCTATTTTTTCTTATAAGATGAAGGATTATGGGAGTGCATGGAGAACCCTTCGCTTGCCTTCACTTACGGATCAGATATATATTAAAGTACAGCGTATACGCACCCTTCAGGAGACTAAAGAACGAAAAATACAGGAAGATGAGACTACCGAGTTTGTAGCAATAGTCAATTATTCCATCATGGCACTGATACAAATAGAAAAATCAGTAGTTAATGAACCTGATCTGAATTACGAACAAGCACTATCCCTCTATGAGCAGATGGTGGAGGAGACACGCGCACTAATGCTCCGCAAAAATCATGATTACGGGGAAGCATGGCGCAGCATGCGTATTAGTTCTCTAACGGATTTGATCTTTCAAAAAGTTCTTAGGATCAAACAAATAGAAGATAATGATGGAAAAACGCTTATCAGTGAAGGAGTTAAGGCTAATTATCAAGATATGATAAACTATGCTATTTTTGCACTGATTCTTTCGCAAGAAAATAATATAAAAAGCAATGAAAAAAATTAGCGTTTCTTTGGTACGCCTCTTAGTAGGGGTGGTATTTATTATTAGTGGTTTTGTGAAGCTGGTCGATCCTATAGGCTTCTCTTTCAAGCTGGAAGAATACTTCGAACCCCATGTACTTGACATGCCCTTTTTTATTCCTTATGCCTACCCTATAGCTATTTTTGTGGTGGCATTTGAACTTATTCTGGGAGTGTTGTTGCTTTTGGGGTATCTGAGAAATTTTACGCTACTTTCTCTCTTAGGGCTAACTATTTTCTTCGGTTTTCTTACCTTCTATAGTGCTTATTATAACAAAGTTACAGATTGTGGTTGTTTTGGAGATGCACTGAAGTTTACCCCTTGGGGATCTTTTACCAAGGATATGGTACTCTTGGTATTGGCAGCTGCACTGTGGTATGCTCGTGGATATATAAGCCCTCTCTTCTCACCCCAAAAATGTCTTACTATATTGGTAATCACGGTGCTTGCTTGTATGGGATTGGTATACTACACTCACAATCACTTACCTATAATTGATTTTCGTCCTTATAAAGTAGGGGTGGATATCAATAAGGCAAAGGAAATTCCCGCCAATGCTCCCAAGGCAGTATATGATTATCATTGGAAATTCAAAGTAGGGGACAAAGAACAGATTATTACCACTCAAGGGGCTTACCCCGAAGTGGAAGGAGGTACCTACATTTCTGTAAAAACAGAGCTGGTTTCCAAGGGGTATGAGCCTCCTGTTCACGATTTTGTGATAATGAAAGACGGAGAGGATGTTACCAATCAAATACTTGCCGAACCCAAGTTACTTTTGGTTACTTCTTATGATCTGGGAAAAGCCAATTTGGAGGGTTTCCGTCCTATCAAAGAACTGACAGATAAGGCTCTCAAGCAAGGGTACAAGGTCATAGGACTTACTCCTTCTCCTGAGAAAGCTCAGGAACTATTGGGACAATATGGACTTTCTTTTGATTTCTATGCGATGGATGTTACCCCGCTGAAAACAATGGTTCGTGCCAATCCAGCGGTGATTCGCTTAGAGAGAGGTACGATCAAGCAAAAAGTAAATTATAACGATACTCAAAAAATAGATTTGTAATGGAGAGACCTCAAGAGGAAATGTCTTTTCTTGACCATTTGGAGGTGTTGCGCTGGCATGTGATTCGCTCTATCGTTGTTGTCATCACTGTAGCTCTCTTGGCCTTTTTCTTTAAGAGTTACATTTTCAAATATGTGATTCTACCCCATACCATGGGGGACTTTCCTACGTACAAATTTTTCTGTGAGATAGGGCGGTTCTTAGGTTCTGAAACAGATTTCTGTAATGACCGTTTGCCACTGGTGATACAGAATAGAACGATGACAGGACAGTTCTCGGCCACCCTATGGATTTCATTTTGGACAGGTATTGTAGTTGGATTCCCCTACCTGATGTATGAGATGTGGCGCTTTATCTCCCCAGGGCTCTATGAAAAGGAGAGAAAAATGGCACGAGGATTCATAGGGGTTACTTCTGTATTATTCTTTGTTGGGGTACTTTTTGGGTACTATGTCATAGCCCCTCTATCGATTCATTTCTTTGCTACCTACTCTGTCGTAGGAGGAGAGCAAATGGTTAAGAATGAGATAGATATAGCTTCTTATATAGATATGCTACGCTCTTCAGTTATCTCTTGCGGGCTTATCTTTGAGCTACCTGTGATAATCTATTTCTTAGCAAAATTAGGAATTGTTACTCCCGACTTCATGCGCAAGTATCGTAAGCATGCCATTATAGTTACCTTAATCGTTGCTGCAATTATCACTCCCCCTGATGTGGCTAGTCAGGTGATCGTCTCTATTCCTATACTTATACTCTATGAGGCAAGTATATTTGTGGCCAAATATGTACAGAAAAGACAAAAAATTAAATTAAATTGATATACCAAAAATGAATTTTACTCCTGATTTAGAGCAGATACCTCATTGGTTGACGTTAAAAAAAATCTGTAAGGCACAAGCCGTATTGGACTTGCTTATCTGTGGACAAGAGTTCGAGACTTATCACCGATATGCACCAGCTATTCAAGAAGAATATGAGGGACAAGAAGCACGTATAGGCTTTGATTTTGAGGAAGAAGATGGCCCTTCCCTTCATTTGTTCTTCACAGAGAAAGGGTGTATCATCGTCCCCAGTGTCTGTGAGAATTTTCAGACAGTTTCAGCTGATTTTGAAAAACGAATTCCTAAGGAATTTCAGGCTTTCTATCGAAAAAATTATCACGAACAGGATATTCCTTTTGTGATCTATGCTCAAGAGAATAAGCCTTGGGAACTTATCTGGCAGTTCGAGACTGAGCAAGAGATATTTACCCTAAAGCACCTCTCGACTGATCCAGAGTTCTATAAGGATTGGGCTACTATTTTCTTTGGAGAGGAAACAGAATATCTCAATGATGAAGCTTCTTTGGAGACTATCGAAAAGCTGTACAAAGGGGAAGTACTCACAGAGAAAATGGTGTATTCTATAGTATCCAATGTACAAGATTGGCTTTTCTTAGAAGAGGAATTCAATCACATGCCTTATCGTTTTGATTTCTAAAAAATAAATCACCTTACTCTTGAGAAGAGTTCTTTTCTTTTTTAGTCTACTATAATGCAACTGAGAGAATTATTAAGAAATAGTAAAATAAGCTTACGAACCTATAGTATTTGCCTACAGCAACAGTGGCATACCTTGGACGATATTCGCAATTATTATCGCGAACAGGGGCATTTTATGTCTGTAGAAAATACAGATACTTATATAGAGGAGGAGCTTAAAAGTATTATATTTACGACTTTTGAAGAATCCTTTTCCGACATTCCCTATGAACCTTCTCACTTCAGTATAGATACCTTGTCGCCTGCTGCTCAAGAGATTCTCCAGGAGTATATAGGGATGCTCACAGAGTCCCTCTCTCCTAGACTAAAAACTGTGATTAATACCTATTTTAGGCAAGGAGTACCTTTGCAGATTTTCTGTGAATATGCCTTAGATCCATTGTGTAAATCTTTTAAAATGAAAGGAATAGGACGTAGAAATGGAGGGGAATTTCATGCCTATTTCGAGCATATAAAGAAATTTGTTACTGCACTATCCACAATAACAGATCCCGAGCAGTTGCCTGAGTTTAAGAAAAAGTTTTTTATACAAAGTATCTATCCTATAGAGAAAATTCCTAAGGAGGTGACCCTATTGGGAATTTTTAAAATTGTAGATTATTTTCTCAAGACTCCAGCCTTGTTCGATGAAAGTAAAATAGCACTTTTTTCTAAGGCGTTTAGGATCTATAATCAGACACAAGGTGCAAAGCTTAAGACCATAGGCAAGCAGATGCAGATTACTCATGAGCGAGTAAGGCAAATTCGCAATCAGGCTGTTTTAGATTTTCTTAGCAAACTAATAATCATTCAGTCCTTTGAAACAGATCTATTCGCTCGTGGTCAGATAGATATTTCCTCGGAAGTACTCTCTCTCTCCCCTGAGCAAGTACAATGGATCAACCAACAGAGCCATACTGATTTTACGGAGAATTTTATTTATTTTATTCTTCATATCTATTTAGAGCGATTCAGTATAGTAGGGAATCTTGCCGATGTATTGTATCTGCGCTTTTCACAGAAGAAAACCAGACATAATTGGAAGGGAATCTATTTGGTTTCCAGTGAGATAGCATCTGTGCTACCATGGGAAAAGCTGATAGAGAGTGTAAGTGAACTCCTTAAGGAAAAGGTAGAAAAGGACTATGGCTTGCCATTAAAGGAGTACCTGCTAAAGTTTAGGAAAGCAGATGCTGCTCTTTGTGAGCGAATGATACCTATAGTAGCTCATGTACTAAAGGGAGAGTTTTCTCTCAGAGTAGAAGAAGGGATGCTTATCATTCCTCGCAATACTTACAAACAGATTCATGAGTATGCTTATGAGGCCTTGGATATATTAGGGAAACCCTCATCAGTGAATGAAATTACAGAAAAAGTTAAAGAGCTATATCCCAATACTCATATTACCCATACAGGAGTTCGTTCGGCACTGAGAAGAGCCTATGGCTTTATTCCTATGGGGAGAAGTAGTTACTTCGGGCTCAAAAAATGGGAGAAAAGTATAAAGAATTTCAAAGGAGGAACCATTAGAGACATCGTCAGGGAATATTTGCAAGACAAGAGTTTGCCCATCTCCCTTAAGGAAATCATTCAATACTTAGCCCCATATAGGCCTAATGCCCGTTCTAAAAGTGTATTGACCAATCTCAAAGCTGATGCTTCGGATACTTTTGTTTTTTTCCAGCGATCCTATGTAGGGCTGAAAGGAAAAGAATACCCTGAAGATTACGAGATTATCATAGAAAAGGCAGTAAAAAAGCGTACATGGGAGGAGAATTACAACTCATTGTCTGATTTTGTACAGAAAAATGGTCGCTTGCCCATGTCCTCAGAGAAAACACCACAGGCCATTATTCTATACAGATGGATCAGTGTACAGAAAAACCTTATGAAGAACCATAGGCTTACCCCAGAAAAGGAAAAATTATTTCAAGAATTGATCAAAGTAAAATATGAAAACACTAAGAGCTGAAAATATAGTCAAAGAATACAAAGGAAGAAGAGTGGTCAAAGGGATTTCTTTGGAAGTAAAACAAGGAGAGATCATAGGCCTTCTGGGGCCTAATGGAGCAGGGAAGACTACCTCTTTTTATATGATAGTAGGTTTTATAAAGCCCAATGCTGGGCATATCTATCTGAATAATACAGAGATTACTAAGTTTCCTATGTACAAGCGTGCTCAGCATGGGATAGGATACTTAGCCCAAGAGCCCAGTGTCTTCAGAAAGATGAGTATAGAGGATAATATACTTTCGGTACTACAGCTTACCAAGCTCAGTAAGAAAGAACAAATCCATAAGATGGAGTCCCTTATTGATGAGTTCAACCTAGGACATATTCGCAAGAATAGGGGAGACCTACTCTCTGGAGGGGAGCGCCGACGCACCGAGATAGCACGTGCCTTGGCTACTAGTCCTGACTTTATCCTCTTGGATGAACCCTTTGCAGGGGTAGACCCTATCGCAGTGGAGGATATACAGAATATTGTTTTTCAGCTCAAGAACAAGAATATAGGTATTCTTATTACCGACCACCGTGTAGAGGTAACCCTCCCAGCCACAGACCGTACTTACCTTATGTACGAAGGAGGCATACTCAAGGCCGGCCTACCAGAGGAATTGGCCTATGATCCTATGGTACGAGAAGTGTATCTGGGGAATAACTTTGAACTTAAGAAAAGAAATTAAAATATTGATAACGAGTATTTTATAAAATAAACACACATAAAATTATAGTAAAATGTCAGATATTCAACAACTTACAGACCTTACCACGCAAGTGCGTAGGGATATTTTGAGAATGGTACACGGAGTTAGCTCTGGACACCCAGGCGGCTCATTGGGCTGTGCTGAGTTCTTAGTCTGCCTATATAATGAGGTAATGGACATCAAGCTACCTTTTACGATGGATGGGAAGGGAGAAGATTTATTTTTCCTTTCCAATGGGCATATTTCGCCTGTATTCTATAGCGTATTGGCTCGTCGGGGTTTCTTTCCAGTCAGTGAACTATCTACCTTTCGTAAGCTCAACACACGCTTACAGGGGCATCCTACCCCATGCGAAGGTTTGGAAGGGATACGTATAGCCTCAGGTTCTTTAGGACAAGGCCTTTCAGTGGCCATAGGCGCCGCTTTGGCTAAGATGCTCAACGGAGACCCTCACCTTGTCTATACCCTGCATGGAGATGGAGAACTACAAGAAGGACAGATATGGGAAGGAATGATGTATGCTGCTGGCAAAGGGGTAGACAACCTTATCGCAACCGTCGATTACAATGGCAAACAGATAGATGGGCCTACCGATAAAGTACTCCCCTTAGGAGATCTCAAGGCTAAGTTTGAGGCCTTTGGCTGGAGTGTGGTAACCATAGAAAAAGGAAATGATATCGCGGCTATCTTGGAAGGACTCAAAGTAGCAAAAGCACTTACAGGCAAAGGAAAACCTGTATGTATACTCCTTCACACCGAGATGGGACATGGAGTAGACTTCATGATGGGTACCCATGCATGGCATGGCAAGGCACCCAATGATGAACAATTGGCCAAAGCATTGGCTCAGAATCCCGAAACCCTTGGTGATTATTAAGCATAAAAAAAGGCTGTCCTACTGGGGCAGCCTCTTTTTTTCTCTAAGAATTAGACTCTTACACGCCATCCGAAAGGATCTTCAGACTTATTATATTGTATATTAAGTAAGAATTCTTTGATACGCTTGGCGTAACTATCCTCCAAATCAGGTAAACGATATTCCTTACCCTCATAGCCAAATGCATTTACGGGACTGATTACCGCTGCGGTTCCACAACCAAAAATTTCCTTGAGGGTACCTTTGCTGGCTGCTTCCAATACCTCTGTTACTGTGATAGAGCGAGATTCAATGGCAATGCCCAACTTCTCAGCTACAGCAAAGACACTCTTGCGAGTGACCCCATCCAAGATACGTTCGGTAGGAGGAGGAGAGATTAGGGTATCTCCTATACGAATTACCACATTCATGGTACCACATTCTTCTAACTTCTGGTGAGTAGCATCATCCGTCCAGATAATTTGTTGATAACCTTCCTCTTTAGCCAAGGCAGTAGGGTAGAATTGTCCAGCATAGTTACCTCCTGTTTTAGCAAACCCTACACCTCCATTGGCTGCACGACTATAGTGATCGGCTATTTTTACCTTTAGTTCTCCCCCTTTGTAATAGCTCTGTACAGGAGAGGTGATGATCATAAAGCGATATTCAGTAGAAGGATTGGCTTGTACTCCAGCAGAAGTTGCAATCATGAACGGACGTAAGTATAGAGCATTACCCAGTCCTGGTTGTATCCATAGCCGGTCTAAATCCACAAGAGTTTTTAGTGCCTTGTCAAAAAGTTCTTCAGGGAACTCTGGCATGGACATACGCTTACAAGATTTGTTCATGCGCGCATAGTTTTCCGTAGGACGGAAGAGGAATACCTCCCCGCGGTCATCTTTGTAAGCCTTCATTCCTTCGAAAATGGTCTGTCCATAGTGGAATACACTAAGGGAAGGTTCCACAGAGAAAGGTCCATAAGGCACTATACGAGCATCTTGCCATTGTCCATTCTTATAATCACAGATGAACATATGGTCAGAGAAGATTTTCCCAAAGTTAAGTTTTGAGAAATCAACCTCAGATAGCCTACTTTTGGCTACTTTTTCAATAGAGATGGGAAGATTGGTTGTATCCATTATATTCTTTTTTAGCGCAAAGATACGAAATTAATAAGTAATGGCTTATAAATCACGATTAATTAACGTAATTTTGATTTTGTCTCTTGATTCCTCCCTAAATCATGCTATACGAGTTTGTAACTTTAAACATATCGTTACAATCTTTTCAATTCCTTTTACGGAAAATATCTGTAGTAAAAACTTCTAATTTGTATTCATGCTTTAGCTATTTAGGTTTTATTTCTTTATAAAACCCTTTTTTATTTTTTTGTGCTAAAATGTTTGTATTTAAAAAATTAAGTACTACTTTTGTGCCACATATAAAGTACTAATAAATGAAGAAGTATACCAAAAAACTAACAATTTTTCTTGCGCTTTCCCTCCTTGTAGGAGCTTGTGGAGGCAGCGAACCCGAAAAAACAACAACCCCTATCCCCACCACAGATATTTCTGTAGAAGGAGAAGCTGTAGCCGCAGAGCTTACCTCTCCACCTCATGTACCTAAGCCAGTAGGCACACGTAAAGCGATGAAGCTAAAAGTAGATCTGGAGATTATTGAGAAAGAAGGAGAAATCATGGATGGTACCAAGTATCTCTTTTGGACTTTTGGAGGTACTGTACCAGGAAGCTTTATCCGTACTCGAGTAGGTGACGAGGTAGAGTTTACTCTGAAGAACCACCAAGACAACAAGCTTCCCCACAACATAGACCTCCATGCTGTAACAGGCCCTGGAGGAGGAGCAGAAGCCTCTTTGGTAGCTCCCGGTCAGCAACGTACCTTCAGCTTCAAATGCCTTAACCCAGGACTCTATGTATACCACTGTGCTCAAGCCCCTGTGCCCTTGCACATCGCCAATGGGATGTATGGACTGATCTTAGTAGAACCCGAAGGAGGACTCCCCCCAGTGGATAAAGAGTACTACGTGATGCAAGGAGACTTCTATACCGATGGATCCTATGGTGCAGGCGGTACTCAAGCCTTCAATCAAGACAAAGCCTTGGCTGAAAAGCCTGATTATGTAGTCTTCAACGGAAAGGTAGGTTCCCTTACCCAAGATGGAGCTCTTACAGCCAATCCTGGAGAAACTGTCCGCCTATTTGTAGGAAATGGAGGGCCTAATATGGTATCCTCATTCCACGTAATTGGAGAAATATTTGATCGTGTACATGTAGAAGGAGGAAAACTTACCAATGAAAATGTACAGACTACCCTTATCCCTGCTGGAGGGGCTGCTATTGTAGAGTTCAAAGTAGATGTGCCAGGCTCCTATGTACTGGTAGACCACTCCATCTTCCGCGCTTTTAACAAAGGAGCTTTGGGATTATTGGTAGCCAAAGGGGAAGAGAATCGTAAGATATATGGTAAGAATGAACCTAAACCCTACGTATCGGATGTCACTATAGCAGTAACTCCTAAAGAAGATGTTATTGTCAATAAGACAAAAGAACAACAAATAGCCGATGGGAAGGTAATCTATACCAAGACTTGCGTGGCTTGTCACCAAGCACAAGGACAAGGATTAGAGGGAGCTTTTCCTCCACTAGCCAAATCAGACTTTCTTAATGCAGATGTAGATAGAGCTATCGACATAGTACTACACGGAAAACAAGGAGAGGTAACCGTAAATGGGAAGAAATATAACAATGTAATGACCCCTCAGCCACTTTCTGTACAAGAAGTAGCCGATGTACTTACCTATGTGTACAACACTTGGGATAATAGCAAAAAGGTTGTTACCCCAGAAATGGTACAAAAGATAAAAAAATAACAAGATAAAAAGGGGGGCTTTTTGTGCCCCCCTTATTTTTTACTCACTTATGAAAAAACGACTATTAGTCTGCTTGCTATTCTTACTTGAGGGCATATATGCACAAGATCCTACCCCTATGGTAGAGATAAAGGGGGGGAGCTATATCCCTATGTATGGCGTCAAGGAAGGACAGAAAAAGACCAAGGCGGTAAGGGTAGCCTCATTTTTCTTGGATGTATATCCGGTTACCAATGCCCAATATAGAGATTTTTTAGAGAAAAACCCTCAGTGGCAACGTTCTAAGATTAAGGGAATCTTTGCTCAAAAGAGCTACCTTGTAGCTTGGAAAAGTGATTTGGATTTTTCTCCCCTAGATTCTGAAGCTCCTGTGACAAATGTGTCTTGGTTTGCTGCTAAAAAATATTGTGAATGCCAAGGGAAACGCCTTCCTACAATAGATGAATGGGAGTATGCCGCCCGAGCTGATGAGGCTTCGGCAGATGCGCGTAAGAAGAAAAGCTATTCCGATTATATCACCCATTGGCTACAGACCCCCAACACCTATGCTAACAAAATAGGAAGTACCCAAAAGAACTATTGGGGGGTGTATGATATGCATGGTCTGGTATGGGAGTGGGTGAGTGATTTTAATAGTGTGTTCTTCTCAGGAGAGGCACGCAAGGATAATTTTGGAGATGATGGTCTCTTCTGTGGGGGGAGTGCTCTGAATGCTACCGATCTTACGAACTATGGAGCCTTTATGCGCTATTCCCTTCGTGGTAGCCTCAAGGCCAACTATACTACAAAAAACTTAGGGTTTAGATGCGCAAAATAATGATTAATGTTCAATGATCAATATTTGTGTTTTTTCTCTTAACCCCTTGAAAATAGGTAAAAAATAACAATTAATAATAAACCATTATGAAAAGGTTTTTCCTTTTGGCTATGGGGGTTATATGTCTCCAAGCCTGTAAAAACAATACAACAGATACGGCTAAGGAAGCCGAAACCCCTTCTGAGACGGTAGAGAATACCGCCACAAAATCTCAAAAAGAAGAGGGGGGAGCTACTGAGATTTCAGATCTCTCTATCTATAATCTTCCAGATACTTGGACTACACAGAATGGAAATCAGGTACAGTGGAAGGATTTCCAAGGGAATGTCCTGGTGGTGGTGATGATTTATACCTCCTGCAAGGCAGCATGCCCTATCCTTATTGCGGATATGCGTGAGATACGCAAAACCGTAGAGGCCTCAGAAGCTCCTCACAAAGAGAAGGTAAAGTATATCTTGGTAAGTATAGATCCTAAGGTAGATACTCTAGAACACCTCAAGAAGTTTGCCCAAGAGAGCCATATGGATGATGACCAATGGGTATTCTTGCGTTCGGATGAAGAAAAGACCCGCGAGTTTGCCGCTGTGTTGGCAGTGAATTACAAGCAGATATCTCCTGTGGATTTTTCCCATTCGAATATTATTAGTGTCTTCAATACAAAAGGAGAGCTCGCAGCCCAACAAGAAGGCTTGGGAATAGACCGCAGTAGCATAGTTCAACAAATAAAAGAACAGCTTGAAAAAATCAATTAATCTCCCTTTTTGAGAATCAGTAGAGATATAAAAAAATAGAGAGAACACTTTAGAAATTAATTATAAATTCGTAACTTTGCGAAAAATAATTTCTGTAAAATTCTATGGAATACGTAAGTGTTTTTGAAATGCTTAAGATAGGGGTAGGCCCCTCCAGTTCCCATACCTTGGGACCTTGGCGTGCAGCAGAAGCTTTCCTAAAGGAGCTAAGGCAAAGACAAATATTAGAAAAGGTACAACATGTGCGTGTGGATCTATATGGTTCTCTTTCACTCACTGGGAAGGGACATGCCACAGACTTAGCTGCTATGTTGGGGTTGAGTGGTACTGATCCTGAATATATACCTGTGGATAGTATCAGTACTATCATAAATCAGATAGGTAAGGACAAAAAATTACACTTAGCAGGGGAGCGATTTATTGATTTTGATCCAGCAACAGATGTTGTTTTTAATAAGAAATTTCTTCCATTCCATGCCAATGGGATTACCTTTACCGCAACAGGAGAAGCAATAGAAGACTATGCCTCAACCTTTTATTCCATAGGGGGAGGATTTATCGTTAAAGAAAAATCAGAAGAGAGTGCAGTAGAGAAAAAAGAAGATCAGAGGCCATTTCCTTACGAGTTCGAATCTGCAAAAGAGCTCCTTGCTCACTGTCAGCGAGAAGAAAAGAATATATCCGATATCATTTTTGAAGATGAAAAGACCCTAAGAGAAGAATCCAAGATCCATTCGGAGCTACTTCGGATATGGCATACAATGATAGAATGTGCCTATATAGGCTGTCATACAGAAGGAACTCTGCCAGGAGGGCTGAATGTAAGAAGGCGTGCCTTCGATATTCATAAGAAACTCATGGGCGAACATCTGCCCTATACCAATTTCGAAGGATGGCTTGGAGCTATTCGTCAAAAGAAAGTAGATTTTAGAGAAATACTCAAGTGGGTAACCTGTTTTTCCCTTGCTGTCAATGAGGTAAACGCCTCTTTGGGGCGTGTAGTTACAGCGCCTACCAATGGTAGTTCGGGGGTTATTCCTGCCGTATTACTCTATTACTTAGCCATAGATAATCCTCAGGCAGGTGACAGGGAGATAGAGCGTTTTCTGCTTACCTCGGGTATTATAGGAAGTCTCTTCAAAAAAGGGGCTACCATCTCTGCCGCTATGGGAGGCTGTCAGGCTGAGATAGGAGTTTCTTCAGCCATGGCGGCAGCGGGACTATGTGAATTATGGGGAGGTACTCCAGAGCAGGTGATGATTGCCGCTGAGATAGCGATGGAACACCATTTAGGTCTTACCTGTGATCCTATTGGAGGCTTGGTACAAATTCCTTGTATAGAGCGTAATGCCATGGGAGCTATCAAAGCGATCAATGCAGCCGAGCTGGCACTGGATACAGATCCAAAGAATGCCAAAGTTCCTTTGGACAAAGTAATTCAGACTATGTGGCAAACAGCTCAGGATATGAATACAAAATACAAAGAAACTTCCGAAGCAGGACTTGCGGTAGCGGTGAGTATGGCTGATTGTTAGCCTATAGAGATACAAAAAGCCTATGAATAAGAAAGAGAAGCTACACTTTATCACCGAGACCTTGGAGAAGCTATATCCAGATCCTCCTATACCCTTGGATCACAAAGATCCATATACCCTACTGATTGCAGTGTTGCTCTCTGCCCAATGTACCGATGCGAGGGTGAACCAGATCACCCCTTTGCTTTTTGCTAAGGCGGACAATCCCTATGATATGATCAAGCTCACCCAAGAAGAGATACAAGAGATCATAAGACCAGTAGGGCTATCCCCTATGAAGTCGCATGGCATCTATCATCTATCGCATATCCTTATAGATAAGTATGGAGGGGAAGTTCCTCAAAGTTTTGAGGCCTTGGAAGCGCTGCCATCGGTGGGGCACAAGACAGCCAGTGTAGTGATGAGTACTGCCTTTGGTGTGCCAGCCTTTCCTGTGGATACCCATATACATAGGATGCTTGAGCGCTGGGAAATATCCAATGGTTCCACAGTCGTACAGAGTGAGAAAGATGCTAAGAAGTTTTTCCCAAAAAGCAAATGGAATAAGCTTCATTTACAGATTATTTACTATGCACGCGCCTATTCGCCTGCGCGCAATTGGGATATCACTAAGGATATTATCACCAGTGGTATAAAAATGGCAAAGAAGAAAAAATAGAAAAATGAAAAAAGGCTAAAAGTGAGAAACTTTTAGCCTTTTCTAATGAAAAAGATTGGTTTTAAGCAATTTATTTACATAGCTTGGAAGAATTCTTCCATTTTTTCTTTTTCTTCACGAGCCAAATCAGGGTCAATAAGGATACGGCCGCTGTGCTCATCGGTAATAATCTTCTTGCGGGTAGAGATTTCTACCTGTACTTGAGGAGGGATGACAAAGAAAGATCCTCCAGAAGCACCACGTTCTACAGGTACGATAGCTAAGCGATTTACCACACTATTTCTGATACGCTGATAGGCACTAAGCAAGCGAGGTTCTATCTGAGAAGAGATTTCCAAGGATTTCTTCAAAAGTGTTTCCTCATCTTTTTGAGTTTCTTCAAGGATAGAGGAGAGCTCTTCCTTCTTATGTTGTAAGTGTTTTTTACGCTCTTCTAATTGGTCTTTTATCTTAGCGATAGAGAGTTTTTTCTGTTCTATCTCTGCTTTGAATTCCTTCAAATGTTTTTCAGCTAATTGGATTTCGAGCTCTTGGAACTCAATTTCCTTAGATATAGCATTGAACTCACGGTTGTTGCGAACATTTTTTTGTTGTTCTGCATATTTTTTGATAAGCCCTTTGCTCTCTTCGATGAGATTTTTCTTGGTAGAAATGTCAACATTTATCTTCTCAATATCATTGACAAGACGTTCTGCACGGCTTTCTAATCCAGCCACTTCATCCTCCAAATCTTCTACTTCTAAGGGGAGTTCGCCGCGTACGTTTCTTAGTTCATCTATCTTACAATCAATAAGTTGTAAGGCGTATAAGGTTCTTAGTTTGTCCTCTACGGATACTTCTTTTTTCGTCATAACTATAAATAGTTGATAGGATTTGTATTTGTATTCGCTAAATAAAATGCAAAGATAGGAAATTTTTTCGTAAGTTGTTCCCATAAAAGCATTTTTGTGAATTGTTCACTTTCATAATGTCCAATATCAGCCAAAAGTATCCTACCTTCAGCCTTAAAAAACTCATGATATTTGACATCAGCTGTGATATACGCATCGCACCCAGCCTTCAGGCAAGCTCCAATAGCCGAAGCTCCACTTCCCCCTAAGACGGCTACTGTCTGTATTTTCTTTCCTAAGAAGGGAGAGTGCCTGATACAAGAGGTCTGCATACGTTCCTTTACATACAAGAGGAAATCCTTTTCCTCCATAGGCGTGGGGAGCTGGCCAATCATACCCAAACCAATATGTTGGTGCTCGTTCTCCAAAGAAAGAATCTCATAAGCCACCTCTTCGTACGGATGGTGCGCAAAGAGTGTTTGCAACATTTTGGTTCTTAGATGCTTAGGGAATATGATAGAGATGCGAGTTTCTTCTTGTTGCTGGAATACCCCTCTTTCCCCAATAGTAGGATGGCTGTGCAGGTTGCCCTGATAAGTACCTACTCCCTGTAGGTTAAAGCTACAATGAGAGTAATTACCTATATTGCCTCCTCCCGCTTCAAAAAGTTTTTCCCTCAGTGTTTGGGCATGCTCAGAAGGAACATAAGTTATCAATTGCTCAATAGTATGAGGTTGAGGAAGGAGAATTTTTCTCTCAGAGAGTCTTAATTGGTCACAGATACGAGCATTGACTCCCCAGAAAGAATTATCTAAGGCTGTGTGTAGAGAATAGATAGCTATATGGTGCTCAATCGCCTTAATTACAGCACGCTCTACATAAGTTTTTCCTGTAAGGCTTTTAAGCCCACTGAAGATAATGGGGTGAAAACTTACAATAAGGTTACAGTCCCTTTGGATGGCTTCCTCAACCACTTCTTCCAAAGTGTCCAAGGTGATAAGAGCCCCCCTGAAAGGCTCTTGAGCATTTCCTACTAATAGTCCTACATTGTCAAAACTCTCTGCATAGTCAAGCGGAGCTAAAGTCTCCAAGTACTGGATGACATCTTGTATTTTCATTTGTTAGATAAAGAATTAGTCCTATCTTTTTAGAAAGTATTATTTTTGGTAAGGTCACTTACCTTGAGATATTTGGAAGAAGCGAGATACCTTTTGTTGGTATAATAAGCGAATACCATAGTCCCTTCTTTGATAGTTTCAATCACCTGTTTGTAGATGTCAGTAGGGAGTACTGGACATCCCAAACTGCGTCCATAGCGTCCATTTTTTTGAAAAAAATCCTCATTCATATAATCGGCAGTGTGGATAACAATCCCACGCTTATAAGCATTAGAATTGTAATTGCGTTCATCTCCGTAGAGCTTAAGACTAAAGCCAGCATCTCCATTGTAAGTTTTACCTGTAACATAGAAGCCTAAGCTACTCTTGTGAGATTCATTTTCATTGGAAAAATAAGTAGAGGAAGACATCCCAGTCTTTTTCCCATGGGCTACATAAGTGTAATAGAGAATTTTTTTAGCCTCCAAGTCAATAGTATAGAAACGTTTTTTATCGCTATCCTTTGTGAAATCAATGATAGATAACAAGCGTTTTTCATTGAGTTTGTTCTTTAGCTTCATGTTTTGATATCCTATGTATGCATACCGAAAAGCCTTAAAATCAAGATTGTGTTCGCTTCCCTTGATATCGATATATAAGCGCTTGATAGCATACTCGAAATTGTCATGAGGAGCAAAGAGACTGTCCTTGATAATCTTAGTAATCTTGGGGGAGATGGGTTTGGATGCCTGACTATAAGAAGAAAAAGAAGCCAAACAAAAAGAAATGAGACAAAAATAGACAAAATTTTTCATATTGGATAAAGAAACTTATTGATAACGAGGCAAAATTCCGAAAAACTATGGAAATATACAAATGTATTTTATGTTAATCTGTTAATAAGTTTTTAGTATGTTGATAATTAATAAAGAACTTTAATTCATAAAAAACTAAAAATGAATTAATTGTATTTTAAATTAATAATAAAAGTGTTTTTAAATAGATAACAAACTTTAACCTTTTAAAACAAAACTTTAACTTACATGAGATTAAAAAGTTTTAGAAAGTATTCAGTTTATAATAAGTGTTAAAGTTATTTTTTAGAAAATATTTGGTTGGAGGATGTATGTGTTTTTCTAAAAATGATATAACACCAATTTCCTACTGCTATAAAGAAAAGAGTGCTGAAAACCACTAAAAGAATAGGGTAATTATTGGGGAGGAACCACTGAGCATAGATGGCTATACCCTTGTAGGTGATTAGTGTTTCGGTGCCTATAAAAGCAGTAGTGTAGAGAGAGAGACTCCACCAAGGGAAGCGTATATGTAAGTTCTTGCTTAGGAAATGGAGCACCCCAAAGGCAATGACACCTAAAAAAGTAAAGTGTAAATAGCTGATGATAAACTCTCTATTGGGGAGAATCACTTGAGCAATCCAAGGAAAAGATCCTAAGAACATTAGGAGTGTTTTTATAGCCCATAACAAAAGGAAGGCTTTCATGAGGAAAGCGGGTTTTTCCAATTGGTTATAAGCTTTATAAATCTCGAAAACACTGATCAGGAGTAGGAATCCAGATATATTGCCAATAATATATAGCAAAGGATGATCAAAGAAGCCTACCCAAGATAGGGTTACAGACCCTATAGTACCTAAGATAAAGCAATAGAAAGCTTTATAGAGTTGCTTGT
Organism: Capnocytophaga gingivalis ATCC 33624; assembly: GCF_000174755.1. GTDB lineage: Bacteria > Bacteroidota > Bacteroidia > Flavobacteriales > Flavobacteriaceae > Capnocytophaga > Capnocytophaga gingivalis. The sequence continues at coordinate 174,056 of NZ_ACLQ01000019.1, read as the reverse complement.
TAATCAATAGACTTTTGTGTTCGATTTCCCCTACCAAAAGGCTCAGGATTACGGCTAAGAACCAACCATTATACTGAAAGTGTAGGAAAAAATATAGGGCACTATTGTACCAATCCCCTTTGCCTGTCTTGACAATAGCTACAGGGAGCAACCAGATACCGATACTTGATAATACCAAAAAATAGATCCCCCAGCGGACAAAGCGCAGGGATAAGGGATGTTCACATACAGGCTCTACACTCTTGGAAAGGGTAAAGCGCAAATGAACGAACTTTTTACTCCTTTTGAGGAAAAATATGCTGAAGGCATAAGTGCAGAGTACAAAAAGAGAAGAAAAGATAATAGAATATAGGTAATACCCGCCAAAAGGGAAAGTAAAAAGCATTCCTAAAATGGTCACTTGGGTACAGAGAAATAGAATACGATAGGGCTTTCTGTCTTCTTCTTTGAGGAAATATTGACAGATGAGAGAAGTGAGTATAGTATATATCCAGCCTAATAGTCCCACATGAGAATGTGAATGTGTTACATGACGAACATTGAAAAAAGTGTTCGTAACGTAAGACATCCTAAGGGAGAAACCCAGTAGTACGGTGATGATAAAGTATAGAAAAGCCCACTGAATATCTTTGCGAGTATTCATAGATAATATCTCTGTAGTAACAGAGGGCAAAGTTAGAAATTAATTATGAAATAACAACCTTTAGAAATACTAAAATTTTAGGTGCTAAGGGCAGTGCTTTTTTATCTGTACCCCAGTTAAAGTCTAAAAAAATAGTCTGCCTAAGAGAAGGCAGACTACTCAACACTAATAAAAATCAAACTTTAAAGGTATGAATATAAATAAATATACTTTTATAAGAAATAGCGTTCTTTTTCACCATTTTTGTTTTGTACAATGATGGCATAGCGCTGTGATTTGTTGTTCTCAAGGATACTCTTGGCACTATCAATGTCTTTTACTTCTTTTCCATTGATAGAAATTAGTACTTTTCCGTCCAAATTAATTCCATTTTCTGCATACAGAGGACTTGTTTTGGTTATTTTGACTCCTTCTTTTAGTTTGAAATCCTTTTTATCCTTGTCAGAAAGGTTTTTGATAATAATACCTAAGTCATTGGCTATAAAGGAATCATTTTTCTGGAGTTTTACAGTGATTTCTTTTTCTTTACCATCCCTGAGAACTACGATATTGACATTGTCATTAGGTCTTTTGGTATTGATATGTCCGCTAAGGTCGGAGAAAGAGCGTATCTTGATGTTGTCCATCTGAGTGATGATATCTCCTTTTTTGATTCCCGCCTTCTCAGCACCAGAACCATCTTCTACACTATCGATATAGAAACCTTCAGTTTGTTTGGTTTTGAGTTTTTCAGCTGTCTCAGAATTGAGCTCAGTACCCGCAATACCCAAGACACCACGCTGTACATTTCCGTATTCGATAAGGTCTTCTACTACCTTCTTGGCTATATTGCTTGGTACAGCAAAAGAATAACCTACGAAGGTACCAGTATTGGCAGAAGCAATTGCAGTATTGATACCGATAAGATCTCCATTAAGATTCACGAGAGCTCCCCCACTATTTCCAGAATTGACAGCAGCATCCGTCTGTATATAAGACTCTATCTTTCCGTTGTACTGGTTGCCTAAGTTTCTTGCTTTGGCACTGATAATCCCTGCCGTAACGGTAGAGGTAAGGTTAAAAGGATTCCCTACGGCCAATACCCATTCGCCAATCTGAGTATTATCTGAATCGGCAAAAGAAAGGAAAGGCAACTTTTCAGGAGCTTTTATCTTGAGTAAAGCAATATCAGAACTGCTGTCAGAACCAATGATTTCTGCCTTGTACGTTTGGTTGTTATTTAAGGTTACTTGTACAGAAGAAGCCCCATTGATCACATGGTTATTAGTAACAATATATCCATCAGGAGAGATAATCACTCCAGAACCTGTTCCAGCCAATCTTTCCTTACCTCCTTGCTGAGGAGTGTTTCCACTGAAGAGGTCAAAGATAGAAGTGATCTCTGGCGCTATGGTCATATTCTTTACATGGACAACACTGTTGACAGTCTTCTTGGACGCATTGATAAAGCTATTCTCATCAAAGTTGAAGTTGGCTACTTGACGGAAATTTGTCTGAGCCACATGAGTACTATCTCCTTGAGAAGAGAAAGAAAAAGTACTATTCTCTTGATTTTTAGTAATAAAATGATAGCCACCTAAGGCAATAGCTCCGCCCATAATAGCGGAAATAACTGATGTAAAATATTTTTTCATATCTAAAATCTTAAAATAATTAATAATATCTATTTTTTTAACTCTAAAAATACGAATAATGCTTATCAAAAACAATGCCAAAAAGAATAGGATTAAAAAATTAACAAGAATTTAATGTATCTTCTAATTTAGTTCATTGATATTCTTATCAATAGCTTTTGGGTAGGAAGAATAGAGGAGGAAATAAAAATGTCAGTTATATTGGTCAGGTAGAAAAAAAATTGTAATTTTGTACCAAATAAATATATAAGTAATTCGACTCTTTTATGAAGCCATTAAAGGAGAAAACAACTGCTTCAGAGAATGATTCCTTAGTAGATAGGGTAGAGAAGCATATTATTGAGTATATTAAGGAGAATGCGCTAAAGGCTGGAGATGCACTGCCTAAGGAATTGGAATTTGCCGAGACCTTAGGAGTGAGCCGTACAGCGATAAGAGAAGCCATGCTACGACTTAGGACTTTAGGCTTGGTAGAATCTCGCAAGCACAGAGGGATGGTCATTCTGGAGCCTGATTTGGTGCACAATTTTGAAAAGATGCTCGACCCTGCTTTGGTAGATGTAGGGCGACTTTCGAACCTCTTTGAGCTTAGGCTGATGCTGGAAGTAGGTATGGCAGACTTTGTATTTGCTCGTAAGACCCCTCGACAACTTAAGGACTTGGAGGATATAGTAAAAAACTCAGAAGAACAGCGCTGTGATAGTTTTAATTTCTCTATAGAAGAGGAACGACAATTTCATGGAAAACTGTATGAGATGGCAGGGAATGATATTTTGAAAAAATTTCAGGATGTCTTTATGCCTATTTTCCAATATGTACATGATCTGAATCGTTATCAAGCCGCTTATATACTCCCCGAAGGGGGCAAACAAGTTACCCACCGAGACCTCTTAGAAGAACTCAAGCAAGGTACTCCTTTTTCTTTCAGAGAGCTTATGAGAGAGCATCTCAATGCACACTATATCAAAGTATTGGGGATTAGTTACTAATCCCCAATACTACTACTCGCTGATTGAACCTTTTATAAAAATAGGGAATTTTGTAGAGCATTCTAAAGATAAAAGGATAACGCCCTCGGTTGTAATCACTCATAAAATATTCTCTTTCTACATGTAGGGCAGGGTGCCAGTGCTCAAGTGTGTGACTATCTCGCTCACTCCATCTAAATTCGGGGCGCTGTTCCTTGTCCATAGAGCCGAGAGAATCGTGATTTTTGGCATGACCCACAAGACTGTAAGCCAACATGTCAAAGAGAAGGGTAGCCTTCTCGCACTTTTGACAAAGGTTCTCAAAGAAAGCCTTCACTTGTGCACGCTCAAAGTACATCAGTACCCCCTCTACAATGATAAGGATGGGCTTCTGATGAGCCTTGATGGTTTCTATCCATTGGTAGTCAAAGAGGGAAAGAGGGATAAAGGTACGCCTATCATTCTCCTCGAAGAACTTTTTACGCAATTCAATCACTTCCGGCAGATCCAATTCGTACCAATGGGTCATCGTAGGGCTTCCCAAGCGTTCGTAGCGAGCGTCTAAGCCAGCGCCCAATTGTATTACTACCGCATCGGGATGGGCAGAGATGAAGGTTTGAGCTTCCTTATCTATAAGGCTTGCCCTGAGACAGACCCCCGCTTGGCTGAATTTAGATTTGTTGAACTTGGAAAAGTCATAATCTATCTGAGGAATCATCTCTTCGGCCTTCTTGTCTATGAGAAAGGGAGGGGAGTAGTGGTGTTCCTCAGCTTTTGCCCATAAGGTAATGAGCATGGTTTCAGGTATTTTTCCTAATTTCATAATTCTATTCAAAAGCGTGGAAATAAGCGGGATTTCCCTGAGTGCTAAGGAGTTGTTGTAAGGCTCCTGTAGCAGGATCAAAGGAAAACAGACCTACCTTATCGGTTCCAAAAGCACCGAAGACAGCATTAGTTCCTACTTTGTTAATGGATATACTATGCCCATCGGTGAGAGGAATACCCTCTATCTTTTTGATTGTCTTAGCATGAAGGTCAATGAGAACAGCCAAAGCACTTTTGGCAGTATAGGGGTTTTGGGAAGCTAACTCATGAATACCTACATAAGCAACTACTTTGTTATTACCCACATATTGAGCACTGAAGACAGAAGCTGCCTTATACTCAAATCCCTCAATAGCAGTAGTGGAGATATCCCAAGACCTATTGGTGTCAAACTCAGTGGCTCCTTTAGGAATACAGATAAAGCCACATTTTTTATTTGCAGGATTAAATCCAAAGTATCCCACCGTAGCTATGTAAATATCACCTGCTTCATTAGTGAATATCATACCACTACATTGGGACATAGGGCGTGTAGGAAAGGTAAGTTTTGTCTCTTTTTCGGAGGCTATCTTCTCTACCTTATCGGTTTGGATATCAATAATCGCTACATCACTCTGCTGATAGTCAGCATAGGGCTGCCAACCTTTTCCAGAGTCTACTTGGGTGAGACATAAGTAGTATTTGCCATCATGGATAAGTCCCATAGCAGGCTCAGGGTTGGTATCTCCATGAGCATATTGGTTTAGGGCAATTTCCCCTGTTTTCTCCATGGTTTTGGGATTGATGATCCATACAATTCCTTGTCCATAGAGCGGTAAGTAAGCCTTGGTATCACTTACTTTTTCAAGGTGTCCTACCATAGAGTTAGCAGGTGCAGGAAGGTTAGCCCCTTTGGTGAGTTTTTTAGTAGCGGAGTCATAGCTCCAACGGGTTATCCCCCCGACACCTTTCATGGTATCAAAGATATAGACGTCATTACCTTCTACTTGTACAGAGGAGCCAAACTCTATTTGTTCTCCTTGAGAGTTGTTTATATCTCCTACAAGTTTATCAGTCAGCTGTATATAGGAGACACCACTCATTCCATCCTCATTTTTTACAGAGGTTTCCAATAAGTATTTACCACTACTTTTAGAAGTGTGAGCAGCCACTTCTTCTTTTTCATCTTTCTTGCAGGCAGTACCCAGTACAGCGCAAGCACATAAGGTTAAGAAAAATTTTGAATACATGATAATATGATTTTTAGTTGATTTTAGAATATAAGTCGGAGTTTTACCCCTCCATTGATACCTGGGAGGGGACGGTTGAACTCGGTGAGTACTTTTTGGTCAGTAAGATTGCGTATTTTTCCTGAGATAAAGAGTTTGTTGTTGAGAAAACTATGCTCAAAGCCCAAATCAAAGGTCATACTACGAGGAATACGACGCTTGTCGAGCTGGGTCATCTCAAAATCATAGTAATATTCTTCAACAAAAGCATAATCCAAGAAGATACGGGTATTTTGTCCCAAACCCCCAAAGAGGTTTTCTCGGTGGAACTCCAAGCCTATATTGCCCATGAGATAAGGGATATTAGGCATACGCTTGTCTTTGGTAGGATTGGGTATAGTGCTGGCAGGCTCATAGTCGCGTATGTCCCTAAGGTCTTGATAGGTGGTATTTACATAAGCATAGAGGGAGGGAAGAATGTCCGCTTTGGCTTCGAACTCGACTCCTATGGTGCGCATTTCCCCGAAGTTTTGATACTGAGCTCCTATAAGTCCTGCAGTATAGCGGATCATATCCTTCAGATGCATATAGAAAAGATTCAGCTCGATCTGAGCATTGCTTGGGTGCTTGCCTACCAGATCCAGTAGGCAGCCCACATTGATATTAGTATTGCGCTCAGGGAGCAAATCTCCACTGGGGACAATAGCAATCCCATCGCCTAAGAGTTCGCTCTCTGTAGGGATACGGACATCATGCCCTACGGATAGTTTTCCCATAAAGGACGGGAGAAAACGATAACGCAAGGCATCACTGATTCCAAAGCTGCTTTTGTTCAAATCTACATTGTACTGACCAGGAACAAAGAGGGGTGCCCTCTGGGTATGCATGGTATAGAGATAGTAGCGCCCTGTAAGAGAGTTGAGGAAGACATCATCGGAAGTACGGAAATCATACGTTAGCCCACTGACCCAGCTGAGCATGTGAGAATCAAAATTCACTTGCTTACCCAGACTTTGCTTCTTGAGTTCGTCCTTAGGGGTACCTTTGGCAACAGAGAGTACTGTATTGAAATTCAAGGAGTGGTTTTGATTGATCAGATACTCCAAGTTGGTCTTATTGACAAAAGAAAACTTTCGATCATCGGAATCCGAAGGGAAATTGTAGCCCACTTCACCCCCATAGCGAGAGGGAGTAGGGTAGGAGGCTCCATCCCATTCGTACCGGCGGGTAGCCTTGTCTATGAAATTCATCTTGGTGAATACCAGTCCATTGAGCATGTCAAAGTTGAGCCCATCCAAGAAAAAATGGTCTTTTGTTAGCTTGGTTGCCAATCCTGTCATAAGTGAACGGCTATGTGCCTCACGGATATCATACTCTATCCCTTGAATTTCTTTGTAAGTTTTGACCACAACAGGCTCTACTTCTACCTCATCAAACCACCATTTGTGAGCTTTAAAACTTCCCCCTACTAGTATTTTCTGGTATTTATCATGATTACGAGTGATATATAAGCCCTTGCGGTAAGGAGATTCAAAAGTATAGTTGTTATCAGCAGTAGTATAGCTACCGCCAATCCCAAAAGTAAGGCCTTTTTCCTTGAGGTTGCGCTTGAAGACCGCTTGCAGCTTATGTGTATAGAAGGACTCCAACCCATAGCTCAGGTCGGCATATTTCTCAGGATACTCACGAATGACGATATTGACCGCCCCACCAAGAGAGGAACCACCGAAGCGGGCAGGTACTACTCCTTTGTAGATCTCGATACGGTCAATCATATCCACAGGAATATCATTGATGTCAATATAATCTGTCTGTTCGCTCAAAGGGAGTTCGTCTATAAAAAAACCGATACGCTTGCCTTCCAAGCCACGTACAGAAAGGCGAGAGGAACTTCCTACCCCGCCAGAGGAGCGGATGGTAACCCCCACAGTCTTAATCAATATGTCCTGTACGCTGCTCACAGTACCCCGCATATTGGATAGGTTAATTACAGTAACAGGCATGGCTTCCTCTTTTTTCTGGTGAGCAATAGTCTTGGCAGTGAAGACCATTTCTCCGATTTCTTGCTTTTCTTCCTTTAGGGATACACTCAGGTGTGTTTGTTCAGTAATATTAATCCTTTTGCTTACACTCTGATAGCCAAGATAATAGAAAGATACAGTGTAACTGCCTAAGGGCAGGTTGTGTATCTGATAGAAACCTTTATCATCTGTAGTGGTACCTTTGTTCAAGTCCTTGATGATGATTTCAGCATTGATCAGGGGCTCTCCAGTGCTCTTATCAAGTACTTTTCCAGAGAGAACTCCTTTGTTTTGGGCTATCAGAGTGGGAGAAAATAGTAAAAATAGATAGAAAATCTTTTTGAATAACATAACTTTATCTCTTTGATTGATGGTGTTTTAGATATTTTTGTTTTGTTAAAAAGGGAAATAGATTTGTCAGTATCAGGGAAATTATTTATTTTTGTTCTAAATTACTAATAAGGTTGAGCAAACTTACGTTTTTTGTTTTTATTCTATTTTAATCTCAATAGCAAAGATTTTAATCTCAATAGCAAAAATAAGATGAAGCGATTATCAATATTAGATATGCAGGAGCTGAGCGTAGCGCAAGTAGAGGTTCCACTCATAAAGAGTGAACAGGAGATGGAGGCTTATTATGGCAGGCTTCAGAATAAGATAGGGACATTCATCACCCAAGGGAAAGAAATAGGACAGCATACCTATTATAATTGGACAGCACAAGTAAATGACAATTATTCTTTTGAAGGACGTATGGCCATTCCCTCAGTACGTTTTTATTTTGTAACGAAGTCCCAGAAAGGAATATTTGTAGATATAAATGGGCAACTTTTTTCCTCCAAACAAGGAGGGCATAATCTTTTCTTCTGCAAGGAAGAATGCTTAGGAAGGGATATTTTTCTCAAAAATGATACCTTGGAAGTGATTACCATAGCTGTAAGTGAGGCAGAATTTTCCCAAATGGCAGAAAAATATCCTGATACCTTTAAGAATATCTATGAAAGATACCAAAAAGGAGGGAATTTTTTGCTCAATAATAGGGGTAGTTTCTGTACTTCTATGCAGATGCAGGCTATTTTGCAGCAATTAGACAATACTCAGCTCTTGGGTAAGGCCGCAGGTGCTTATGCCGATCTTAAGGTATTGGAATTATTCTTGTTGCAGCTTCAGCAGATGGAGGTACAAAAGTACCAAGCCTATCAGTACTGTAAGACCCATACCGATATAGACAAGATACATGAAGTAAGTGAGCTGATTGTCAGTGATTTGCTACATACTCCCTCTATCAGTGAGTTGGCTCGGGAAGTGGGAATGAATGAGAAAAAACTCTGCTATGGGTTTAAGGAAGTTTTTGGCAATACCATTTTTGGTTATTTGTATGATTATAAGATGAACTTAGCCCAACAGCTATTATTATATACAGATAAGTCCATCAGTGAAATAGCCTTTCAGTGTGGATATGAGTACCTTTCACACTTTTCTACAGCTTTCAAGCGTAAGTTTGGCATGACTCCGCAGGGGGTAAGGGGGCAATAAATAGAACCTACCAGTATCCTCCCACTAAGAAGGTAAGTCGAATAAAGGTGATAACAGTATCAGCCTCAATAGTCAGGGGAGCGTCCAAGCTTTTAACTTCCTCATCATTGATAAAAACAGTAAAAAGCCCATCGGTAAATGCCAATAATGCCGTATCAAGAGCTGTGTCTAAGTCTGCCAGAGTCCTATTCTCTTTTTCTCCAAAGGTGATTTTCCCTCCTTGGGCTTGCTCGCCTATCTCTTGGGGAGAGAGGAAGGGTAGGAGAGAGGTTTCCTCCCGTGACTCATTGAAGCGTTCCACCTCGCTCCTCACACACTCGGTGATGAGTTCCCTCAGGGTGTGGGGAGTATGAGCCAAAGTTACCTCTACTAAGTGTACTTTCTTCTTGCCTAATCTCTTTAGCTGTATTTGCATACTATAAATATAACGGAGTTATAGTTGTCGGATTCCTTTGAGGAAAATCCAACGCATCAGTAGGATTTCCTTTCCCTCTTGCTCAAAAGCTGCAAAGCGGGGAGAGAGTAAGATAGAGAGAATCCCAGTAATTGCAAAAGTTACTGCATAGGAAAGCTCAGGAAAAAAATAGAGAATCCCTAAGCGAATAAGGATAAATAAGGCTCCAAAACAAAGAAAATTGAAGAGGAAAGCTCGTACTTTAGCCGACATAGTAAGGTATTTTAGGTTAGCATCTTCTGCCGTGAGGGCAGGCAAATCCTTGGAAAGCGCCACAGCTGCTCGCCAATAGCCCTATACTTAGGGCTATACATACAATCTTAAACCAATTTTTCATTCTTATAATTGTTGCAATTTTTATTTGTAGACACCATAACTGGTGTATTTGTCCATTCTCTTTTCGATAAGTTTTTCCACTGAGAGTTTGGAGAGTTTTTTAAAGGTATCCTCAATAGCTTTCTTGACACTTTCGAAGACTGCTTCTCGGTCGCGATGCGCACCGCCAAGAGGTTCTTTGATAATTTCGTCGATAAGGCCATTGTCTTTCATATCCTTAGCGGTGAGTTTGAGGGCATCAGCGGCACGCTCCTTGTACTCCCAAGTACGCCAAAGGATCGAAGAGCAAGATTCAGGAGAAATTACGGAATACCAAGTATTCTCCAGCATAAATACCTTGTCACCCACCCCTATACCGAGTGCACCTCCAGAGGCACCTTCGCCTATGATAAAGACAATGATAGGCACTTGCAAGCGCGCCATTTCTAATAAGTTGCGTGCGATAGCCTCTCCCTGACCTCTTTCCTCAGCTTCTATACCAGGGTAAGCACCAGGGGTATCAATAAAGGTAACTACAGGGATATTGAATTTCTCGGCAGATTTCATCAGGCGTAAAGCCTTGCGATATCCCTCAGGGTTGGGCATCCCAAAGTTGCGATACTGGCGACTTTTGGTATTATTCCCTTTTTGTTGGCCTATAAACATATAGGATTGGTCTCCTATTTTTCCTAAGCCTCCGATCATGGCCTTATCGTCTCCTACAGTACGGTCACCATGGAGCTCCAAGAAAGTATCTCCACAGAGCGCCTTGATATAATCAAGAGCATAAGGGCGGTCAATATGTCGGGATACCTGTACACGCTGCCATGGAGTAAGGTTCTCATAGATCTCTTTTTTTACCTGTTCTAAGCGCTTGGTAAGCTTCTTACAAGTGTCAGAGACATCTACATTACTTTCATTTCCAAGGGCAATACATTTATCTAATTGTTCTTCGAGTTCCTTGATAGGTTGCTCAAAATCTAAATATTCCATATTCTTTAAGTTTGAAAGAAAGTAGCAATAAAAGCTACACTATTAGCGGTGCAAAAGTACGTATTTTTTTCGAAAAAAGCAATAATTAAGTTTTGAGTTTTAAGTTTTAAGTTTTGAGTTAGTCTTTAATCATTGATCATTAACCATTAACTGATTAGGTTCCATATTCCCTTATTCTTTTTGAGCATATTCAGGGTATGGGCTACCTGCAGGTGGGCGGGGTCAGTCAGTTCAGGGTCTACACGGATAAGGTCAGTGGCATAGTCACGAGCTACTTTCAGTAACTGGCTGTCCTTGACAAGGTCAGCTATTTTCAGAGAGAGCACTCCACTCTGCTGCCTACCCATGAGGTCGCCAGGGCCTCGTAGCTTCAGATCTACTTCTGCGATTTGGAAGCCATCACAAGTGGCCACCATGGTCTCCATACGTGTACGAGAGTCATGACTGAGCTTGACATCGGTCATCAGTATACAATAGCTCTGCTCAGCCCCTCGTCCTACCCGTCCTCTCAATTGGTGTAACTGAGAGAGTCCAAAGCGCTCAGCACTCTCTATAAGCATAACCGAAGCATTGGGAACATTGACTCCTACTTCTATCACAGTAGTGGCGACCATAATCTGCGCTTTACCTTCTACAAAAAGCTGCATCTGAGCTTCTTTTTCTTCAGGTTTTAGCTGCCCATGTACCATTGCTATAGTGTACTTAGGGGGTGGAAAAGCACTACAGAGCTGCTGGTATCCTTCGGAAAGATTCTTAAAAGACAGCGCTTCTGATTCTTCAATCAGAGGGTACACCACATATACCTGTCGTCCCTTAGCAATCTGATCATGAAGAAACTGGTATACCTTAGCCCTATGGGTATCATATTGGTGCAATGTCTGTATAGGTTTTCTGCCAGGAGGAAGTTCGTCGATAACCGAGACATCCAAATCCCCATAGAGGCTCATAGCCAAGGTGCGAGGAATAGGAGTTGCTGACATGATTAGCACATGAGGAGGTAGAGCATTCTTGTGCCAGAGCTTAGAGCGCTGTTCTACACCAAAACGATGTTGTTCGTCTATGATAGAAAGGCCTAAGTTGTGGAACTTGACCTTGTCCTCCAGTAAGGCGTGGGTACCTATGACAATCTGTAGTTGCCCATTTTCCAGTTCTTCGAGAATCTTCCTGCGCTCCTTGGTTTTTGTGCTACCAGTCAGTAGAGCGGGCTGGATATCCATGGGGGCAAGTAGAGAAGCTATGGACTGATAATGCTGTTGCGCAAGAATTTCCGTAGGAGCCATCAGGCAGGCCTGGTATTGATTATCCAAAGCTAAGAGCATGGCAAAAAGCGCTACGATTGTCTTCCCAGCTCCTACATCTCCTTGTAGAAGGCGGTTCATCTGTGCTCCTGTAGCCATATCGCTACGTATCTCCTTGATAACCCGTTTCTGAGCATTGGTCAGAGGGAAGGGAAGGTGCTTATGGTAGAAGGTGTTAAAATAATCCCCTACCAAAGGAAAGGGATATCCTTTTAGCTTTTTGTTGAGATAGTTTTTCTGGATTAGTTGTAGCTGTATATAGAAGAGCTCTTCTAACTTCAGGCGGAACTGAGCTTTGGATAGAAGTTCTTGTGACTGAGGGAAATGTATCTGAAAGAGTGCTTCTCCCTTAGGAAGTAGTCGCAGGGAGGTAAGCAGCTGAGGTGGGAGTGTTTCGAAAAAATTCTTGCCAACCTCCTGAAAGAGCGATTCTATGAGCTTGCGTATCACCTTTTGAGTGATTCCTTTTTTGGTGAGCTTCTCTGTAGAAGGATATACTGCTTGTATATTTCCCTGAAGGGAATGCTGATGCTCCTCAAGTGTTTCCATCTCAGGATGTGCCATGGAGAATACCCCAGAGAAGGGGGTACATTTGCCAAAAATCACATAAGGAACATTTAGGAGCAAGTGATCCTTGATCCATTGAGAAGGACGAAACCACACCAATTCCATGTTGCCAGTCCCATCGGTAAAGGTGGCCACCAAGCGCTGTTGAGTTTTGTTTTTCCCCTCGACCGTTTTCAGGTGAATGATACGCCCGACGACCTGAACCTCGGTTGTGGTTTCTCTCAGATCTTGTATTTTGTAATACTGTGTTTTGTCAATATATCGCGTAGGAAACAGATGTAGCAAATCTTGAAAATTAGCCACTTGAAGTTCACTCTTGAGCAAGAGCGCTCGCTGAGGGCCTACTCCTCTTAAGTATTCAATAGGTGTCTCCAGCATACGAATAAAAGGTTTTAATCATTGACAAGGTCTATCGTAACAATACCATCAGGATCGATCTTCTTGAGTACCACTTTCTGTAAGGTATTGACCAGTTCAGGAGCGAAAGGAGTTTTTACCTTTACATAATTCTCGGTGAATCCATGCATGAATCCGTCCTTATTATCACTCTCGAAGATCACTTGATGGGTAGATCCGAGCTGCTGTTCGTAGAAGTGATGACGCTTCTTAGCAGAGAGGCCACGGAGCATACGGCTTCGCTTGGCACGTACCTCACTGGGGACTACTCCCTCCATTTCCACCGCCTCGGTATTGGCACGTTCGGAATAGGTGAATACATGTAAGTAAGAGATATCCAGCTGGTTTAGGAAATGGTAAGTCTCCAAGAAATGTTCGTCCGTCTCGCCAGGGAAGCCCACAATCACATCGACCCCGATACAAGCATCCGGCATGAGTTCACGGATTTTAGCTACACGATCCTCATAGAGCTCGCGGAGATAGCGGCGCTTCATCTTCTTGAGGATATCATTGCTTCCACTCTGTAGTGGAATGTGAAAATGTGGAACAAAGCTGCGGCTCTGGGCTACAAAAGCAATGGTCTCATCCTTGAGTAAGTTAGGCTCAATAGAAGAGATACGCAAGCGCTCAATTCCCTCAACCGTGTCCAAGGCTTGGATCAGCTCCAAGAAAGTGTGTTCGTGCTTTTTGTTGCCAAATTCTCCTTTGCCATAGTCTCCTATATTGACTCCAGTAAGAACGATTTCTTTGATGTTATTCTCGGATATCTTTTTGGCATTTTGCAAGATATTCTCAATGGTATCACTGCGAGAGATACCACGAGCCATAGGGATAGTACAGTAAGTACATTTGTAATCACAACCGTCCTGAATCTTGAGGAAAGCGCGAGTACGGTCGCCTATAGAATAGCTTCCTACATAGAAATCAGCCTCATTGATATCACAGGAATGAATCTGCCCCTTGTTGAGCTTGGTCAGGTCGTCAATATACTGAGTGATGTTGAATTTTTCCTTGGCACCCAATACCAAGTCCACCCCATCGACAGCGATGAGGTCTTCAGGCTTGAGCTGGGCATAGCAGCCTACTGCGGCTATAAAAGCATTTTCGTTGTGCTTAAGCGCTTTGCGAACAATCTGCCTGAACTGCTTGTCTGCATTTTCCGTTACGGAACAAGTGTTAATGACATAGATATCAGCAGGTTCCTCGAAATCCACCTTGTCAAAACCTTCATTCTCAAAACTGCGGGCAATGGTAGCCGTTTCAGCAAAATTCAGCTTGCATCCCAAGGTATAAAAAGCAACACGTTTTTTCATAAGGGTAAAAGAAATTTGGGGGCAAAGATACAAAAAAATAATGATTAATGATTAACGACAAGGAGCGAAAGTTTTTAGAAGAAACCGTATTTCTATCTAAAAAAGAAGTATCTTTGTACGCTGTAAAAAAATAGCTATCATGGAGCAAACACATACTTTCTTAGATACTACAAATGGTGATTTCTTACTGATAAAAGGAGTTGTAATTACAAAAGATACCACCTACTCAAGCCTTCGTTTGCAATTCCCCTCTCATAAAATATGGGAAGTAGGAACTGGGTATTATTGGATATATTTTGATAAATGTCTCTTCGAAGGAAAACTATTCTATGTGGAGGTTTGTTTCAAAGGAGAAAGCCTATCCGTTATAGAGTTTTCTATGAATGAGCGACAAACCACTTGGGAGAATTGGAGCGAGGCTTATGAACTACAAACAGAGAAATATTATAAACAATGGCTCACCACCCATATAGGAGAAGAACGCTTTTTCGATTGGGGTAAGGTAGGAGTTCATTATGACCGCAAAGGAGGAAGTACTTTTATGTGGGTAAACTATTTAAGTTAGGTAACATATGGAAAATAACAAACTTATCCCTTATATAGAAGAAGCTTATAGGCTTTTTGCCCCCTATAACATTAGCCTTCCACTTACAGTCTGTGATTGTGGCAACTGTATCACTGAGAAGGAACAAAAGCTATTGATAACCAAGCATTTGCGAGAGCTTTCTAGGGATTTGATAGAAACCTATATCAGTGCCATGTTTGACAATGAAGACAAGGCTATAGTAGAGCTTCGTTATTTCCTGCCCCGTATGTTGGAGCTACTTTCGGTAGGGGAAACACTCTATATAGATGAGGGCTTTTCCCTCTCTCGTTGTCATTTTGAGCGCACTCATATATGGAAAGAGGGAGAAATAGCTTTTATGGAGCGCTTTGCAAAAGCCTTTTTCGAAGAAGTACTTGAGGGTGAGTGTCCCCACCTATATAGCACAGCAGAGGATTGGTTGGTTTGTTTTGGCTTGAGTGGCTTACCTATAGCTCCCCTTTTGGAGACTTGGCTACAGCAATCCGGTAAGGTAAAGGCATTGTACGACTTTCAAGAACTTCTCACCTATAGCTTACACCATATAGGAATAGTGTTCAAGCATAGCTATTTTAAGGACAAGCGCCCAGAGCTCAATGAGCAGATAACCACTTGGCTTACGGCACCTCATACCCAGCGCACCTTCCTACAAGCCACAGAAAATCTACTCCTTTCCGATGTAGTATTGGAAGAGGAGGTAGTCTTCGCCTTAGAAACTCTGTATAACCAACTGAGACAATTGAGTGAAGAATGAAAAACGAAAAGTGAAGAATAATCATACTCACTCACCCAGCTATGGGTACTTGCTGGCTTTATTTATTACCTAATTCTAAACTTTTTCTTTTCTCTTTTCCTTAAATTTTGTACCTTTGTACTGCCTAAAAATATAATATTATGGATATAGCACAGTATGTATTAGATTTTGTCAATCAAACACATCGTTCTATTTTCCTAACTGGAAAAGCAGGTACAGGGAAGACAACTCTATTGCATCAGATCATTGCAACTACTTACAAAAATGTAATGGTAGCAGCCCCTACAGGGATTGCAGCCCTCAATGCCAAAGGAGTTACCCTACACTCTCTTTTTCAGTTGCCGTTGGCTACCTTTGTCCCTACTTATAAGGAAGAAGCTGCTTGGCCAGGTAACCTCAATATAGTGACCTCCAAGACCCTTATGAAGCAGCAAAAGATGAATACCTATAAGAGAAGAGTACTCCAAAAATTAGAACTCTTGATTATAGATGAAGTGAGTATGCTCCGTGCTGATACCTTGGATATGATCAATACTGTTCTAAAGTCCATAAGAGGTTCTTCGGCTCCTTTTGGAGGGGTACAAGTACTTTTTATAGGTGATTTGCTACAGCTTCCCCCTGTGGTGAAACAGAGCGAATGGGATATCTTGCAGCATTATTACAAAGGAATCTCCTTTTTCCATGCTAAAGTGATAGAGGAAAATCCTCCCTTGTATTTAGAATTGGAAAAAGTATACCGACAATCCGATGAGGACTTCGTGCAGATACTCAATCACTTGAGAACCAATGAAATTACTCAGAAAGATATACAAACACTGCAACAGTATATACAACCTACTTTTAAGCCTTCTTATAATGATGGCTATATCACCCTGACTACCCATAACTACAAGGCAGATCAGCTCAATGCAGCTGCTTTCAGTGCTATTAAGGCGCCAGTATATACCTATCAGGCGGAGGTGAAGGATGAGTTCCCTGAATATCTCTATCCCTTGGATACCCAACTATCCCTGAAGGTAGGTGCTCAAGTGATGTTTGTCAAAAATGATTTAGAGATTCCTAAGCGCTACTACAATGGAAAAATAGGTGAAGTGGTATACCTTTCCAAGGATGAAATACGAGTGAGACTTTCGGGCGAAGATACTATTATTGAGGTAGGGAAGTATATGTGGGAGCATGTTCGGTATAAGAGCAAGACCAATTCCGAGGAGATAGAGCAAGAGGTATTGGGGACTTTTACTCAGTATCCTTTGCGCTTAGCATGGGCTATTACAGTGCATAAAAGTCAAGGGCTTACCTTCGATAAAGCCGTGATTGATTTGGCCGATGCCTTTGCTTCAGGGCAGACTTATGTAGCTCTCTCACGGTTAAGAAGCCTTGATGGACTTGTCCTGCTCTCCTCCCTCAATGCCAAAGAATTCTTTACCGCTACCGATGTGATAGACTATGCCTCGCAGAAAGCCGATCCAGATACCTTAGCCGATACTTTTTCCTTAGAAAGAAAAGCCTTTTTGGAGAAAGAAGTACTTAAGACCTTCTCTTGGTTGGACTTAGCGGTACAATGGGGGGCACATGTCAATTCGTATAAAGTGGAGAATGCTCGAAGTCTCAAGAGTCAGTTCCGCCAATGGGCTCAGGAGCAGGCTAAGACTTATGATACCATAGTGCAACATTCGGAAAAGTTTCTCAACCAGCTCAAGGGAATCCTCTCCCAACCAAACTATGACAAACACTACTTATTGGAGCGTTTTCACAAGGCTTATGATTATTTCTTTCCACAACTGGAACGATTGACAATAGAGACTTTCTATACCCACTTGCAAGTAAATGGAAAAAAACAAGTGAAAGCCTTTAGCGAAGAGCTTACCCAGTTAGAAGATATACAGATAGACGCTATTACTCAGTTACTTAAAACAAAAATTATCTTAGAATCCATGATAACTCCTTCTTCAGAACAGGAGGAAAAGAGAGCATTCGAGAGAGCTAAGAACTATAGAGAGCGCTTGATAGGACGTGCTTTGGAGAAGTGGAGAGAGGATTCACTTAATGGAAAATTCTCAACAGAAGAACCTACCCTTGTTGCCGAAGGAAAGAAGGAGAAAAAGGGGAAAAAGGAAAAAGCAGAGAAGATATCTACCTATGCCCGTACCTTAGAGCTTTGGAGAGAGAAAAAGAATGTGGCGGAGATTGTGGCAGAGCGAAAGCTTACCGAATCCACCATCTATGGTCATCTGACTAAGTATGTAGAAGAAGGCGTTATTTCCATAGAGGAAGTACTTTCTTCCCAAAGATTGCAACACCTACAGGAGACCTTGCCCACTATATCCGAGGAAGAAACCCTCAATGAGCTCAGGGCAAGAGTAGGGGAGGAGTATAGTTTTGGAGAGATAAAGCTCTTCAGAGCATATTGGTTTCGTCAGAATAAAATCAAAGAAGCATAAAAGAAAGAGGCTATTTTCAAATCAAGAAAGTAGCCTCTTTTATTCCTTTAGAAAAAGTTCTTCATTCAAAACCTATTCTTCATCTATAGGGATATTTTTGATTTTGCTTACAAGGAAGGTGAGTTTTTCATCCTTATCAGCATAGTCTACCGAGATAGTGTCTCCTTCTCTCACTTCGCCTAAGACAATCTTTTCCGCGATTTCATCCTCTATAAAGCGTTGAATAGTACGCTTGAGAGGACGAGCTCCAAACTGTTTGTCATATCCTTTTTCAGCAATAAAGTCCTTCGCCTTGTCTGTGATACGTAGTGAGTATCCCAGTCCTTTCATTCTATCCAATAGTTTTTGGAGTTCTACCTGGACAATACCTTTGATATTATCCTTGTCAAGAGCGTTGAACATCACCACATCGTCAATACGGTTGAGGAACTCAGGAGCAAAAACCTTTTTAAGAGCCCCCTCTACAACAGAGCGTTCGTACTCTTCCGCTTGGGCTGTTTTAGCCATAGTGGAGAAGCCGACTCCCTGTCCGAATTCCTTCACTTGTCGGGCACCGATATTGGAAGTCATGATGATAATTGTATTGCGAAAATCTACTTTTCTGCCTAAGCTATCGGTAAGGAAACCATCGTCCAATACCTGTAAGAGCATATTGAATACATCAGGATGAGCCTTTTCGATTTCGTCCAAGAGGATAACAGAATAAGGCTTACGGCGTACACGCTCAGTGAGTTGTCCTCCTTCCTCGTGACCCACATATCCGGGAGGAGCTCCGATAAGACGAGAGGTTGTGAATTTTTCCATATATTCACTCATATCCAAGCGGATAAGAGATTCCTCAGAATCAAATAATTCACGAGCCAAGATTTTGGCCAATTGTGTTTTTCCGACCCCTGTTTGTCCTATAAAGATAAAGGAACCGATAGGTCGGTTAGGATCCTTAAGTCCGGTACGGTTACGCTTGATAGCTTTTACAATCTTGGAAATAGCCTCTTCTTGTCCGATGACCTTCTCTGTAATGATCTGTTCCAAGGACGAAAGTTTCTTCATCTCGGATTGTTCCATACGGGTGATAGGCACTCCACTCATCATGGAGACTACCTGTGCTATATCGTCGAAACCTACTTCACTACGGTTCTTAAGAGACTCTTTTTCCCAAAGTTCTTTTTCATGGTCTAACTGCTTGTATAAGGTACGTTCGTTGTCTCGATAACGAGCGGCTTCCTCATAGCGAGCTCCACTTACAGCCTCATTCTTAAGCTGTTGTATCTTAGCGATTTCTTCCTCTAAGGCTTCCACCTTTTTAGAGACCTTTATCTGAGAGATGTATACACGTGCTCCAGCTTCATCCATAGCATCTAGCGCCTTGTCTGGGAGGAAGCGGTCTGTAATATATCTGGAGGTAAGCTTCACACAAGCCTCAATAGCCTCGGGAGTATATTTTACATGGTGGTGGTCTTCGTATTTTCCCTTTACATTATTGAGGATTTCTATAGTTTCTTCATAAGAAGTAGGCTCAATAATCACCTTTTGGAAGCGGCGCTCGAGGGCACCATCCTTCTCGATAGATTCCCGATACTCATTCATCGTAGTAGCGCCAATGCATTGGATTTCTCCACGTGCCAAGGCAGGCTTAAACATGTTAGAAGCATCCAAGCTACCAGAAGCGCTTCCGGCACCGACTAAAGTATGAATCTCATCTATGAAGAGGATAACATCCTTATTCTGTTCCAGTTCGTTCATGATAGCCTTCATACGTTCCTCAAACTGCCCGCGGTACTTAGTTCCAGCTACTAAGGAGCCTAAGTCCAGGGTAACCACTCGCTTGTTGAACAAGGCGCGTGATACCTTACGCTCTATGATACGCAGGGCAAGCCCTTCGGCTACAGCACTTTTACCTACTCCAGGTTCTCCTATGAGCAGTGGGTTATTCTTTTTTCTACGGCTAAGAATCTGGGAGACACGCTCTATTTCCTTGAAGCGTCCCACTACAGGGTCTAGTTTCCCTTGCATGGCCATGGCTGTTAAGTCTTTACCAAAATTATCTAAAACAGGTGTATTAGTTTTTTGGTTAGGATTATTTTTCTTAGAGTTAGAGGCTGACAAAAAGTCAGGTTTTGCATCCTCCTCGTCATCTTCGTAAGCATAAGAATCAGAAAAAGCCTTTTCGTCCTGTTTCTTTTCGTTGTTAATGACCTCAAATTGCTGTCTTACATTCTCATAATTAATCTTTTCCAAATTAAGCAATTTGGTAGTGGGATCGCTCTGATTCCTTAAGATACACAAAAGAAGATGAGCGGTATTGATCTGGCTATTTTTGAAAGTTTTCTGTTCTAATACAGTTGCTTTCATAGCTTTGTCAGCTTGTAGGGTCAGTGGGATACTTTTTTCCATTTGTGTGGCAGCAGTATCCGAATAAGAATTGACAGAATTGGCTAAAGATTCTGTTTTTCTCTTCAAAACAGAGAAGTCAGCATGTAGCGCTGTGAGTATGTCAAAAGCACTTCCTTCGGTTTCTTTAAGGAGCCCCAATAGTAAGTGTTCTGTTCCTACGGCACTATGTTTCAGGCGGATAGCTTCAAGCTTTCCGCTATTGACTACATTCTTTACTCTTGGTGAAAAGTTATCATTCATAAGTTGGGTTGTCCTTTCTTTTTATATGGCTAAATTATAAACTTTATTTCATATGGCAAAAATAATGCCATTAATTTTTTGTACAATAGCTATAATATAGCACAGAAATATTTATTTGTTAAAAAAGTAATATCTGCAAAGAATATTTTATCTTAAATTTTCGATACTTTTTTGAATAGTTTCTATCTTGGCCAAGGCATCTGCTTCTTTCTTTCTTTCGTTCTCCACCACTTGTGCAGGAGCGGAGTTGACAAACTTCTCATTGGAGAGTTTGGCACGTACTGACTTGAGGAAGCCTTCTGCATAGGAGAGCTCTTTTTCCAATTTTTCAATCTCTTGAGCTACATCGATCTTGTCCAAGATAGGGATAAAGTACTCATTGGATTTCACACGGAAAGAGATAGCTCCTTCGATGGTTTTTTCTGTATAAGAAATAGAGGAGATATTTCCTAATTTCTGTATGATACTATCCCACTGATTGCCTAAGTGCTCATTGTCAATAACTGATAGACTTATTTCTTCTTTGAAAGCGATGTTTTTTTCCTTTCTTATGGTACGAATACCAGAAATAATCTCTTGAACAAACTCAAAAGTATGTAATAAGGACTCATCAAAAGCCTCCTCTTTAGGATAAGAAGCTACAATAAGTGCTTCTTGAGTGCTTCTTGGTGCTATTTGTTGCCATATTTCTTCGGTAACAAAAGGCATGAAAGGGTGTAAGAGTTTTAGGTTCTCTTCGAATAAGGAAATTACTTCACGGTATGTTTCCTTATCAATAGGGCTACCAAAAGCAGGCTTGATCATTTCCAAAAGCCAAGAACAAAAATCATCCCATACAAGCTTGTATATCTTCATTAGTGCGTCCGAGATACGGTATTTGCTAAAATCATCCTCAGTTTCGCTCAGTATTTTTTGAAATTTGTTTTTGAACCAAAGAATAGACTGTTTGGCATAATCTGGTTGTGGTATGTCAGCCACCTGCCATCCTTTGATCAGGCGGAAAGCATTCCATATCTTATTGGCAAAGGCACTTCCTTGTTGGCAAAGAGCTTCATCAAAAAGTAAGTCATTTCCAGCGGAGGACGATAGCAAGAGCCCTACACGTACTCCATCGGCACCGAAATCCTTGATAAGCTTTAGTGCATCAGGCGAATTGCCCAAGGACTTGGACATCTTGCGGCGGAGCTTATCCCTTACTAATCCTGTTAGGTAGACATTGGTAAAAGGTTTTTCACCGGCAAATTCGTATCCTGCGATAATCATTCTGGCTACCCAGAAGAAGAGAATATCAGGACCTGTTACCAAGTCTTGAGTAGGGTAGTAGTACTTAAACTCCTTGTTGTCAGGATCTAGCACCCCATTGAAAACACTCATCGGCCATAGCCAAGAGGAAAACCAAGTATCAAGAGCATCCTCATCTTGGCGAAGATCCTCCAGAGTGAGGTTCGGGTTATGGTTTTTTTCCTTAGCTAAAGCAAGCGCTTTTTCCTTGGTTTCGGCCACTACATAATCCTCCTTGCCAGTTCCATAGTAATAAGCAGGAATTTGTTGTCCCCACCAGAGTTGGCGAGAGATATTCCAATCACGTACATTCTCCAACCAATGGCGGTAGGTATTGTCAAAGCGCTTAGGGTAGAGTTTGATCTCTTCCGATTCCAAAACGGCTTTCAGTGCAGGCTTAACCAATTCCTCCATCTTGAGGAACCATTGGTCTAAGGGGCGCTGTTCGACCACAGCTCCTGTACGTTCGGAAGTACCTATATTATTGGTATAGTCCTGAGTTTTGGCAAGTAACTTTTTCTCTTCCAATTCTTTGACAATTTCTCTACGAACCTCAAAGCGGTCTTTGCCCTGGTAGTGCATCCCCTGTTCGTTGAGTTTGCCATCATCGGTAAAGGTATCTAAAATAGGCAACTGATATTTTATACCTATCTCATAATCATTGATATCATGTGCAGGTGTAATCTTGAGAGCTCCAGTACCGAATTCCATATCTACATATTCATCTTGGATAATTGGTACAGCGCGCCCTACTACAGGGACAATTACTTTTTTCCCATGTAGGTGCTTGTAGCGCTCGTCATTAGGATTCACACACACAGCCACATCTCCAAAAATCGTTTCAGGGCGGGTAGTGGCTACAGTGAGATATTCCTCGGAATCCTCTACTTTATATATAAGGTAGAAAAGCTTTCCATTCTGTTCTTTGTAGATAACCTCTTCGTCCGAAAGAGTAGTCTTAGCTTCAGGATCCCAATTGACCATACGATATCCACGGTAGATGAGTCCTTTGTTATACAGATCGACAAATACCTTGATGACAGATTGGTATAGCTCATCATCCATGGTGAACTTGGTGCGATTCCAGTCGCAAGAGCAGCCTAATTTTTTTAATTGTTCAAGGATAACCCCTCCATACTGATGAGTCCATTCCCAAGCATGTTTGAGAAATTCCTCACGAGAGAGATCACTTTTTTGGATACCCTGTTCTTTGAGTTTGGCCACTACCTTAGCCTCGGTAGCAATAGAAGCATGATCGGTACCAGGTACCCAACAAGCATTCAGTCCCATAAGGCGTGCACGGCGGATAAGTACATCCTGAATCGTATTGTTCAGCATGTGCCCCATGTGCAAGACACCCGTTACATTTGGTGGAGGGATAACTATGGTGTAAGGGGTTCTCTCATCGGGGGTTGAGGAGAAAAAACCATTTTCCATCCAATAAGAATACCACTTATTTTCGAAATCTTCAGGAGAATATTTTGTTGTAATTTCCATCTTTGGCATGATATTTGTTAGTGTATAAATGTCGCTATTGATTTAGGGGACAAAATTAAAAAAAAAAAATCATATATAATTGGTTTTTTAAAAAAGTATCGTAATTTTGCACCTGCATTCAAAGCGAAGAAACTAAATAGTAATTATAATTTTTAGAACAATGAAAAAAATTTTATTTTTCTTACTTGCTGTAACATTTGGATTTGTTGCACAAGCACAAAACAAAGCTGAAATCAAATTCGTAACTGAAGAGATTGACTATGGTACCATAAAACAAGGTGCTGATGGGCTTCGTGTATTTGAGTTCAAGAACACAGGAAAAGCTCCTCTTGTAATCTCTGGAGCAAGCTCAAGCTGTGGATGTACAGTGCCTTCTTATCCTAAAGATCCAATCGCTCCAGGAGGAACTGGTAAGATTGAAGTAAGATATGATACTAACCGTGTAGGTGCTATCGCTAAAACTATCATGGTTACTTCCAATGCTACTGATACTCCTAACGTAGCCCTTAGAATAAAAGGGAAAGTAGAATAATCAGGAAAAGTTAAGATTTAATATTAACCAAAAGCTGTCTTACAAGACAGCTTTTTTGCTATCATTACTTTATGAAACGAAATCCAAATATAGTACCTCTTTCCAAGGATCATCACTTTGGCTTGCTCCATGTATGGAAGATAAGACAAGGGTTGAAAAAAGAGATAGCCCCAGCACGGATAGCTCAATATGTCGTTTTCCATTGGGAGCATGAGCAAAAAGCACATTTTGAAGAGGAAGAGAAATATCTATTCCCCTATATCACCAACAAGCTCATAGATCAGGCCTTGGAGGAACACGACCTCTTAAGAGACCTTATTGCACAGATAACCACTCAGCCTACTGCGGCGCTATTAGAGGAATATGCTACCCGCCTCAATGATCATATCCGCTACGAAGAGAGAGTGCTCTTTCCCTATATGGAAGAAAATCTCTCAGAAGAACAGCTCACAGAGATAGGAAAAAACCTCTCAGCAGATCCCCATACAGAGGAAGAATCCTATAGTGATGAATTTTGGCAATAGTTTGTAAAATATACCAATATTCAAAAAAAATAATGTATCTTTGCACCCTAAATAAATATAGTTATGATATTACCTATTGTAGCTTATGGAGATCCTGTACTAAGGAAGGAATGTATGCCTATAGCCAAGGATTATCCAGAGCTTCCCAAGCTTATAGAAGATATGTATCAGACCATGTATCACAGTAATGGTGTAGGGCTTGCTGCTCCACAAGTGGGGCTTGCCATCCGCCTTTTTGTGGTAGATACAGAACCTTTTTGTGAGAATGACGATCTGAGTGATGCTGAAAGAGATTATTTGAAGGGCTTTAAAAAGGCTTTTATCAATGCTAAAATTCTCAAAGAAGAAGGAGAGCCATGGCCATTCAGCGAAGGGTGTCTCAGTATTCCAGGTATTAGTGAGGATGTCCTACGCAAGCCCACAATAGTAATTGAGTATCAAGATGAACATTTTGCGACCCATACCGAAACCTTTTCAGGATTGGTAGCCAGAGTGATTCAGCACGAATACGACCATATAGAAGGTATATTGTTCACTGACCACCTTTCTTCATTTAAGAAACAATTGCTTAAGAACAAGCTTAACAATATAAGCAATGGAAAGGTCAAAGTAGGTTATAAAATGAGATTTTTCGAAACCAATAAGAAAAGAACCCGTTAAAATATAATTACACATGAAGTTAAATCAGATATTAACTATTTCAGGCAAACCAGGTCTTTACCAATTACAATCTCGTACTCGTTCAGGATTCTTAGCTCTTTCCCTTCTTGACCAGAAGCGTATCAGTATAGGACTTCGCAACAATGTGAGTCTGCTCTCAGAAATTGCTATTTATACCTTGGAAGGCGAGAAACCTCTTGAAGAAGTATTCAAAGCCATAAAAGAAAAAGAGAATGGGCAAAAAACAGCCGTTTCTCACAAGGCAACAGAGGATGAATTGGAAGCTTATTTCTTCTCTGTAATTCCTAATTATGATGAAGATAAGGTATATCCCAGTGATATAAAGAAGATTATACAATGGTATAACATACTTATTGACAAAGGATTCCTCGAAGAAGAAGCTCCTGTAGCCTCACAAGAGGCTGAAGCCTAAATCTATATAAAAACTAAGCATACACTTTGTAAGATTATTTTTACAAAGTGTATTTTTTTGTGTAAAAAAGTAGGAAATTTTTTTGTATTTTTTAAAAATAAAATTATAATTTTGCCACAATGAAACTCAATAGATATTTTTTTTCAAAACGAACTATAGGGATACTTTTCTGTATTCTCTTGGCAGCACTTACTTGGTTGGTAGGAAAGTTATCCAAGGAAGCGACCCAGCAATATACTATTAAGTTACGCTACATGGAAGTGCCTACTGAGAGATTTGTAGAGATGGAGGCATCCCCTACAATAAAAGTAAAACTCAGGGGAGTAGGTTTTTCTTTGTTCAAATATACCTTCTCGCCCCCAGTGGTTTCCCTCTCAGTACACAAGTTGAAAAAAGTAGGAAGAGATAAGTATGTTTTTACAGAAAATCTAAAACAGCAGCTTAATAGGCAGTATTTTCCAGATGTGAGAATAGAAGAAATACAGCCAGATACTATAAAAATATATTTGAAAAAGATAAAGCAGAAGAAGGTGCCTGTAAGATTACAATTTTCAGGAACTTTACAAGAGGATTATCAAGTAGATTCTTATAAAGTATTTCCTGATTCGGTTGTAGTGAGTGGTTTGGCTGCCGATTTGGATACCATCACAGGAGTCTATTTGCAGAAGAAATATAAGAGGAATGTAACCACCTCTTATTCAGGAGAAATACGCATTACTGATACCCCTAAGCTGCATTATGATACAGACAAAGTAACCTTCTCCCTACAAATGGTACATGTAACTGAGCAAGAAATTAAGGCCAAGGTGCAACTCATACACCAGCCCTTCTCAGTAGAAGTGAAGCTATTTCCAGAAGAAGTACCCCTATTGCTCACAGGAGATGTGGAGACCATACGCAATCTCAAGCCAACGGACATTACTATAGTAGCAGATTATAATCAGCGTAAAGATAGATATATACCATTGGAGGTAAGGAAGAAACCCGCATCCTTGAACGTGAATTTTACCGAACAAAAAGAAGTAGAATACCTTATAATACACGAATGATAGCAACTGTAGGACTTACCGGAGGGATAGGTAGTGGCAAGACAACTATAGCCAATCTGTTTGCTTTACACTTTTCTATACCTATATACATAGCCGATACCAAGGCAAAGGAACTTGTGGCGAATAACAAGCAACTACAGCAGGAAATAGTCGCTCTCTTAGGAGAAGAAGCCTTTGTGGAGGGAAGGTACAATACCTCCTTTGTAGCTCAAGAGGTTTTTTCTAATAAAGAAAAATTGGACAAACTCAATGCTATAATACATCCTTATGTGCAGCAGGACTTCCTCCAATGGAAGAAATCCCAGCAGGCGCCCTATGTGATCAAAGAAGCTGCTATCCTCTTTGAGAGTGGCTCCTACCGAGATTGTGATTTTATTATTATGGTAACCGCTCCATTAGAAGAGCGAATAAAAAGAGTTATGCTTCGTGATAAGATTGATAGAGAAACGGTAGAAAAAAGAATAAAAAATCAATGGAATGATGAAAAAAAATAGAATTATCAACATTTGTTATTGAAAATAGAGAAATCGATAAAAATTTGGATAAAATCGAAATAATTCATTCTAAAATAGTGAAAATGACAGCTGAAAATGTAAGAAATTAACCAAAAAGTTAAACGTTGTTAAAAATGAATTATATAAAAAAAATAATTATAATTTTGCCTGATGAATAAGAGAAGTTATATTGTTACTTTAATATTAATGCCTATAGCTCTTATAGGTCTTATTTCTATTCAGTTTTATTGGGTTAAGGGCTCTATAGATAATAAAGAAGAAGCTTTTACCCATTCGGTGAAACAGGCTTTGAATTCAGTTTCAGAATCGGTAGAACTGAAGGAAATAAATAAGTATATCACCCGATTCATAGAATTGAAAGGAAAAGATAGCTTAGGTTCTTTGAAATCCTCACAGATTCGTGATTTGGTTTTTGTTCAAGAGAATAAGAATACAAAGGAGACATTCACTTACAAGCATCAAGTATTGGAGGAAGGGTATACCGTACCTTCGGAGCTTTTCAATTTGCCTAAAGGAGATACTACTCAGATACGCAATTATGTAAGCCGACAGACCTCTCGTACTTTTGGCCCTAGTAAAGGGTTAGACGGACAGCGATTCAGTAGTACCACTATTAAGGAAAAGACAGGTCGCATTACCTCCTTTGACAAAGCCATGTTCGAGGAACTCTTTCGGGAAGTTTCAGTGAAGCTCTCTATAGAGAATAGGATAACGGCTTCGCAGCTGGAGATACTCATAGAGAGAGAGCTTAGAAACAGAGGACTGAACTTAGATTTTGAATTTGCCGTATATGATAAGTCTCTTTCTGTAGATAAGGAAAAAACCTCTGTTGCTAGTTCGAGGTTCAACCCTTCAGCAAGGAATATGTACACCATACCCTTGTTCAGAAACCAAGAAGGAGAATCTCATTATGAGCTAAAGGTACATTTCCCTGATAAGCAACGCTATCTGCTATCCTCAGTTATCGTAATGGCTATTTGGGTATGTATTTTTACAGCAATTATCATCTGGGCATTTGCCAAGACCTTTATCCAGATGCGTACTCAGAAACAGATTAATGAAATCAAAACCGATTTTATTAATAATATGACCCACGAGTTCAAAACTCCTATAGCCACAATCAATTTGGCTTTGGATGCGATGAAAAACCCCGTGGTGATGAAGGATACTGAGAAAATGTCTTTCTATCTGAAAATGCTCCGAGATGAGAATAAGCGTATGCATGCCCATGTGGAAAATGTCTTGCAGATCTCAAAGCTCGACAAGAACCAAGTAGAAATAGAGAAAGAGCCACTGGATGCTCATGAGCTCATAGACAATGCCATCGCTCATGTACAGCTACTGATCGATGATAGAGGAGGAAAGATCAAGAAGCACTTACATGCAGAAAACTCAGATATATTAGCCAATGAAATGCACTTTACCAATGTGATTGTCAATATATTAGAGAATGCTATTAAGTACTCACCGCAGGCGCCAGATATAGATGTCTTTACAGAAATTGCTCATAACAAATTGGTGATCCGTATACAGGACAAAGGACAGGGAATGAGCAAGGCTGTACTGAAGAAAATCTTTGAAAAATTTTACAGGGAACATACAGGCGATTTGCACAATGTAAAAGGTCATGGGCTCGGGCTTGCTTATGTAAAGCGTATTGTAAAATATCACGATGGGGAAGTATATGCCGAGAGTGAAAAAGGAAAAGGAAGTACGTTTGTGATCAAGGTGCCCCTTATCATCTAATAAATGAAATTTTGTATAAACGTAAAAAAATATATTATTTTTAAATGTTGAAATTATGGAAGCAGTTAATAAAAAAATTCTTCTTGTAGAAGATGACCCAAACTTTGGGACCGTATTGAAAGATTACCTATCCATGAGTGGCTTTGATGTTACTTTGGCCAAGAACGGGATGGAAGGTTTTGATAAGTTCCGCAAGGATCCCTATGATATGTGTATTCTTGATGTTATGATGCCTTACAAAGATGGTTTTACCCTCGCTAAGGAAATTCGTGAAAAGAATGAGAAAGTGCCTATCATTTTCCTTACAGCAAGAACTATGCGTGAGGATGTGATCAAAGGATACAAATCAGGAGCCGATGATTACTTAAATAAACCTTTTGATTCAGAAGTATTGCTCATGAAGATTCGTGCAATGCTCCAAAGAAAGTCAATTGATACAGTAATAGATAGCAAAAAATTCGAATTCCAAATAGGAGACTTTTTCCTAAACTCTAAGCTTCGTTTCCTACGCTACAGAGATGAAGAACCTCTAAAACTCTCTCCTAAAGAAAATGAATTATTGCGCCTATTAGCCCTTCATGAAAATGATTTGATGCCTCGTGAGTTGGCACTGAACAAAATATGGAAAGATGACAACTACTTCACTTCTCGTAGTATGGACGTGTATATAGCAAAACTCCGTAAATATCTCAAGAAAGACGAGAATGTAGAAATTGTAAATATCCATGGCGAAGGTTTCCGACTTCTTACAGGAAAAGAAGAGGAAGAAGAAAACGCCTAATATAGCATAAAAAGATAAAATAACAGGTAATAGGCAAAGTGTTTTTGTTTGTTACCTGTTATTGCATATACAGCTGTGAACACTGGCTGGTTTTTACTCACATACTCGCTTATGCGACTTTATCTAAATAAAATGGTTTCTCTAAAAGAAAAAAGAAATACCTTCCCCAAGGCAGAAAGATTGTGTAATTACCATAGGGTAAACAAGCTCTTCCGAGAGGCAAAGGTATTGAAAAAATATCCATTGAAGCTCCTATATACCCCTATAGAAGGCTCTACACAACCTACCCAACTGCTCATCAGTGTTCCTAAAAGGCTTATGAAAAAAGCAGTGGATAGGAATAGAATGAAGCGCCTGATAAGGGAGAGCTATCGCCATCAGAAGTCGCTGCTCTCTACAGAGCGTACCTACTCCTTGGCGTTGCTCTATATGAGCAAGGAAGAACTTTCCTACAGAGAGATCTATGCCTTGGTGGGAGAATTGTTAAAAGAACTCTCTACACAAGACTGATTTCTAAGGAAAAAAGGATTGAGAAAAAAAATATGAAAAAAACATGGAAATGTCATATTTTTTTGTACATTTGCCACTACAAATTAAAGTTATATTATGAATTTACATGAATATCAAGGAAAGGAAATTCTCTCAAGCTTCGGTGTACGTGTACAGCGTGGTATTGTAGCCACTACAGCCGATGAAGCTGTCAAAGCAGCAGAAAAGCTTACAGAACAAACAGGAACACAATGGTATGTAGTAAAAGCTCAAATCCATGCAGGAGGACGAGGAAAAGGAGGAGGCGTGAAGCTTGCTAAGAACTTGGAGCAGGTTAAAGAAATTTCTTCCCAAATCATAGGGATGCATTTGGTAACTCCACAAACCCCTAAGGAAGGAAAAAAAGTACACCAAGTACTTATCGCTGAGGATGTATTCTACCCAGGAGAAAGCGAGCCTAAGGAATACTACATGTCGATCCTACTGAATCGTGCTAAAGGAAAGAATATGATTATGTATTCTACCGAAGGAGGTATGGATATAGAAGCAGTCGCTGAAAAAACTCCTCACCTAATCTTTACTGAAGAGATAGACCCAGAATTGGGATTGCTCCCTTTTCAAGCAAGAAATGTAGCTTTTAATTTAGGACTGGAAGGAGAGGCTTTCAAGGAAATGGTCAAGTTCGTAACTTCACTATACAAAGCTTATATCACTTCTGATGCGAATTTGTTCGAAATCAACCCAGTGCTCAAAACCTCTGATAATAAAATACTTGCGGTAGATGCCAAAGTTACCATAGATGATAACGCTCTTTTCCGTCATAAGGACTATGCCGAATTGCGAGATACTCGTGAGGAGCGACCTATCGAGGTAGAAGCCAAAGCCGCGGGTCTTAACTATGTAGACTTGGATGGTAATGTGGGATGTATGGTCAATGGCGCTGGTCTTGCGATGGCTACCATGGACCTTATCAAACAAGCGGGAGGAGAACCTGCTAACTTCTTGGATGTAGGAGGTACTGCCGATGCCGCTCGTGTAGAAACAGCTTTCCGTATCATCCTAAAAGATCCAAATGTAAAGGCAATATTAGTGAATATCTTTGGAGGTATCGTACGTTGTGACCGTGTAGCACAAGGTATTGTAGATGCTTATAAGAATATGGGAACTGATATTAAAGTGCCTATTATCGTTCGCCTACAGGGAACTAATGCTGAGATTGCCAAAGAGATTATTGACAAATCAGGATTGGCTGTGCATTCAGCTATTCAGTTCCAAGAAGCAGCTGACAAAGTAAAAGAAGTACTAAAGTAACCAAGTATCATATTGTAATAGAAAGCCTTGTTATCAAGGCTTTCTTTTTAATGTTAAATAACTTATGTATAATTCAACTATTATAGGAACAGGCTATTATGTGCCAGAAAATATTGTAACCAATGATGATCTCTCTAAGCTGATGGATACTTCCGATGAGTGGATTAGAGAGCGTACAGGGATAGAACAACGACGATTTGCCACCCGAGGGAAAGATACTACTACCTCCATGGGGGTACGTGCCGCCGAGAGAGCTATAGAAAAAGCGAAAATAAATAAGGAAGATATCGATTTTCTTATCTTTGCGACCCTTAGTCCCGATTATTATTTCCCTGGTTGTGGGGTTTTAGCTCAGAAAGAGTTAGGTCTTGGTACCATAGGAGCTTTGGATATACGCAACCAATGTTCAGGCTTTGTATATGCCCTATCAGTAGCAGATCAGTTTATCAAAACAGGGATGTATAAGAATATCTTGGTAATAGCTTCTGAGATGCAGTCGCCCGCCTTAGACCTCAACACACGAGGGCGCAATATGGCAGTACTTTTCGGAGATGGGGCAGGAGCTGTGGTACTCTCTCGCACTACCCAGGAAGGTAAAGGTATTCTCTCTTCACACCTACACAGTGAGGGTGCGCATGCAGAGGAATTGGCTATCGTTACCCCTGGAGTAGGGAAGAAGTGGGTTACCGATCTTATCAAGGAAAATGACCCAGAAGATACCTCCTATTACCCTTATATGAATGGACAATTTGTCTTCAAGAATGCTGTGGTACGCTTCTCAGAAGTGATTATGGAGGGGCTTAAGGCTAACAACCTTACCGAAGGGGATATAGATCTATTCATCCCCCACCAAGCCAACTTGCGTATATCCCAGTTTATCCAACAGAAATTCAAACTTTCTGATGCTCAGGTGTTCAACAATATTCAGAAATATGGGAACACGACAGCAGCGTCTATAGGAATAGCCTTAGCGGAAGCGGTGGAACAAGGACGTGTCAAGGAAAATGATTTGCTTGTCTTAGCTGCTTTTGGTAGTGGTTTCACTTGGGGAAGCGTAGTGATTAGGTATTAGTCCTTTATGCGACTCCTTGATTAAGAAGCTAATTATATCCTTTTAGAAAAACATTTAGAGCCCTGAGTACCTTCAGGGCTTTTTTATATATTTACACTTTGGTTTATTATTTCTACTTGTGAATTGCTTTCAAATTCGTAACTTTTTGATCTGAAAAAAACTACTAATATGGGTGTAAAAGTATAAGACTACTATTACCCACTCAAACAATAAAATAAAGGAATTTATAGTCTTTCCAAACAGGATAAAAAGGATAGTAAGTGGGAGTAAAACAAGGTTTTTCTATTTCTATTATATGTACAATAAAATCTTTAGTGAAATTAAATAAGGGAGCTTTAAGCTCCCTTATTTAATTTGCTGCATAAAAGAAAAACAATATCTTATACATCGAAATCTTTCCAAGTTTTCATTACTTCCCTAATTACCTCCCTGATTTCTTCATAAAGAGGTTGGTTATCTAATAAATCCTTTAGTTCACTACCATACTTCTCAATAATTCGTCTCTGAGCTACTCTATTGACGAGCATTTCCATATCCCCTTGCTTTACAAAAGGTATTAAATTATCAAGGAAATTTCGGTACTCTTCAAATTCGTCCTCTCCCAAAACCTCCTGAATAATTTCGAAAGCTAAGCTTCCATAATTTAAACGTAGATATTCGCTTAGGATAATCCTCATATTTCCTGTTTCCAGGTCTACAAGTTCATCCTTTAGTTCATTATTGATGATATTATCAATAAACTCTCTACTGGGTTCGAAACCTGGTCTGTTATAATAGAACCAGGTATCTATATCATTTCTTAATTTATCTTGAAACATGGCAAATTAATTTTAATGTATTATATTTAATATATGTATTATAATTATTATTATTTTGTATTATTTTTTTCTATAAAGAAGGTTTTTGAATAGTCTACATAGTTTAAATCCAACATAAAATTAGTAGGAGCTGTTTTTTTGTTATAATAGAATTTTTCTCCCTTTTTTATCTTGCATAGAAATACATAATTACCTTTCACTCCTGATATATTTAGTTCATATCTTGGAATTTTTTTAGAGGATCTTTCTATGACTTCTTTTTCAATCATGGAAAGAGTTGGTTGCACATTAAAATCTTTGAGAGTATCAGCTAAAGCAACAAAGTGATAATCATTATTAAATTTTTCAACCTTGGCGAATGGTTTTCCTCCATATAGGATTTTTCCATCTTCATCATAGGCTATATACTCCCCTTCAAAATCACTTACAGAATTATAAGAAGGAGAAAATACGGAGGGAGTACCACCATTACATCCTGCCAAGAATGTAAGAATTAAGCTTAGTTTTAAAATACTTTTCATTTTAATTTGACTTTGCAAAGATACAACTTTTAAAATATTTGTACAAATATTTTAAAGTTGTGAATTGCTTTCAAATTCGTAACTTTGTGACCTCAAACAACTGGTAAAACAAATATTGTACATCTTCGCGTTGTGAATTGCTTTCAAATTCGTAACTTTGTGATCTCAAACAACCTTTCTTTGTAACCTCAGTTTCCTTATACAGTTGTGAATTGCTTTCAAATTCGTAACTTGTGATCTCAAACAACATCGCCCAAATGCTGATACCCTCAAGCTAAGTTGTGAATTGCTTTCAAATTCGTAACTTTGTGATCTCAAACAACACCTTTCGGCTGTCAAGTCCTACTGAATTAGGTTGTGAATTGCTTTCAAATTCGTAACTTTGTGATCTCAAACAACAACACGGGCTACGCTTTCCGGTTGGTGGTTGTGAATTGCTTTCAAATTCGTAACTTTGTGATCTCAAACAACATTATTTCATAATCAAATGCTGTATAGTGTTGTGAATTGCTTTCAAATTCGTAACTTTGTGATCTCAAACAACGACTATCTAGTATATATTGTTTTTTGCAGTTGTTGTGAATTGCTTTCAAATTCGTAACTTTGTGATCTCAAACAACTTAACATTACACGCCAAGTACAAGCGAGGGTTGTGAATTGCTTTCAAATTCGTAACTTTGTGATCTCAAACAACATAACATTCAGCCTTATGGAGAATACCCGCGTTGTGAATTGCTTTCAAATTCGTAACTTTGTGATCTCAAACAACCTTTCAATCTGCAAGAAAAGTTCGCAGAGTTGTGAATTGCTTTCAAATTCGTAACTTTGTGATCTCAAACAACTAAAGAAGTATGGTTTCAAGGAAGATTGGGGTTGTGAATTGCTTTCAAATTCGTAACTTTGTGATCTCAAACAACCTCTATACAAAGGAAAAAGGTGGAGATATGTTGTGAATTGCTTTCAAATTCGTAACTTTGTGATCTCAAACAACACAGATGAAGATCTTACAGGTACGAGAGTGTTGTGAATTGCTTTCAAATTCGTAACTTTGTGATCTCAAACAACGTGTTCAGGGAAACCCCAACCCTAATTGGGTTGTGAATTGCTTTCAAATTCGTAACTTTGTGATCTCAAACAACCTCAATCTTTAAAAAGAGATTGATTGTCTGTTAGTTATCGTAAAAGTTCAAAAAGAAAAAACCTTCTCTTTTATTCTATCAAGGGAATAAAAAGGAAGGTTTTTCGTTTTCTAAAATTTAAAAAAGAGAGAGTTGAATGCACTCCTTTGGAGGAGCTTTTTTCGCCTGACAATAGAAGATTTCTATTCCTTCAAATTGCTTGTCGGTGATAGTCAGTATAGCTACTTTTCCATAAGGAGGTAGCCATTGCTTGACACGGTTGATATGTACCTCGGCATTCTTCTTGCCAAGGGGACATGCCGCTCATCGCAGCTGATAAGGATTACATTATTCTTCATGAGTTCCTGTATCAGCTGGTGAGAGAGGGTAATTTGGTAATGATCAAGCATCAGTAGCCCTATATCTTCTATAGGGACACTGCCTTTTTCTTCTTTGGTTTCAGGGTCAGTAACCTTTAATTGTTTGTCTTTCAGCTTCAAATAAGCTGGGTTACCTATATAAATAGAACGGTATAACATAGCTTATTGATGTTAAGTATTTTAGGCTTTACTAATATTCCCTAAACGGTCTACTTTTAGTTTGATACAGACTTCTTTTATTTGAATTCCTTCCAGACTTGCTGTTTTAGTATCATAAGAACCAGATAATTTATCTCCTTTTCTTTGCAAATCAACTTCCTTAGGGAAAATAGCTTTTGCAATTCTATTAGGCGTAAAATAACAAGTAGAAGAAAAATCATTTACATTATATATCCTCTCTTTTTGTTCTTTAGAAAGGTTTCGGAAATCAATATTTTCTATGATTTCTCCTTCTATAGGGACATATACCAAGTCATTGGGAGATAGGCTAAAGAGCAAGAGGTCTCCTTTTTCATTATACTCAGGGACAGAGGGCAGACCTTGTTTCTGGCGTTCAATCACTTCATTGAGCGGAATAGTTGCGAAGGAACGCTTAGCCCCTTGATATATGCCAAAATATAGATTAGAAGCTCCCTGTACATATTTTTTATATTTTCTACCTTTTTCTCCTAATGCAAATCGACCACTTCCCTTTTCATAGATTCTTACTTTATAGATAGGTTTATGAGGCTTCCCATCATTATAAATAGATAAATTTTTATTAAGTTCTTCTAATCCTTCGGGGGAAAAGGCTATTTCTGGACTTCCTTTATACTTAAGATAATTAAGTAGTATCTTTTGAATTCCTGTGTCTGTAATTTTTTTTATTCTTTTGTCATCAAAACTACTATCAACAGTTTTTCTAGTAGCAGTAAGTATATCATTCTTAGTTATTTTTTCTCTATCTAAATAAATTTTACCTGAAATGGTTTCCTCATGCAGAGGTTTTCGGATAGCCCAGTTAGTACCCTCCTGCTTGACCATTTTCTTAATATACTTACCATTTTCTTCTACCCAACGTTCATAATAGTTGGTGGCTTTGTTAATCACACGTAGGTTTTGTTTGAAACTTACCACAATATCTTCTAAGGCAACTCGTACTTCTTGAGTAAAAGTATCCCAAGGTTTTTTGAATATCCAACTATAGTTTCCTTCACTTCTATTATTGTACTTTTTGATGCAAAGTTTTTCTCTAAGTTTGTCACGTTCTTCTTGTTTTTCCTTTTTATCTTTTTCCTTCTCCAAGGCATGTTGGTTGTTTATATAGTTAATATGCTCTCGGGTAGTACAAGCTATAATTATGGCATCCATAGCGTGATGACGATGATCTATACGCTTCTTTTGGAAACTCTTAAATTGATCATTGATAGGAACTACGGGAATTTTCTTCTGTTTTTCTATACTATATATTGTAAATTTTTCTTTTTGTAACAAATTATTCATTCGTTCAAAACGAGGCAAGATAAGGTTATCCCATATATCATTAAGTCCCCAATCCTGTCTGAGGATAGAGGTAATTTTACCTGTGCATAGAATAACATTTTTGGAATGAACCCCTTCGTCTTGCTCATCTGAACGTACTATCTTAGAAAGAATTTCCGAAATAAACTTACTGATGTAGCACGTATCATTCATTTGGCGAGCAACCATTTTTTCAGGAATTTCTTCTAAAAGAAGTTTCTTTGTTTTTTCAGGGTTGTTACTATAATGTTCCTTTATAAATGTTCTGTATTGTTCCTCGGTAAATATTTTTATGGTTTTATTTTCCTTGGAGAGTTCTTTAACTATTCTTCCTCCTTGATTTTTAATGAATTCTAAACCTAATTGCCGGTCTTTGTAAGGAGCTTTATTTACAATAGATTCACAGACGACTTTATTAGAAAGACTATCGTCGAAAAATCGACTTTGTGGGATAATATGTTCTATTTCATAATTATCTGTAAAGAGATTTTCGGGGGAGATAATCTGTCCTGTGTAAGGGGATATATGTTTCTGTTCCAACCATAGTTTATATTTTTCCTGATGTGTAATAGAGTAAGCTCTTGTATTATACTTTTCCAATTCTTTAAGTTTTTCCTTAATAGATAAATTGATATCTTCATTCTTTTGGTTTTGTTTGGATAGTTTTTCTCTTTCTTTAGCGGTTTTCTTAAGCTCTCTTCCGAGTTCTATATGAATTTCATTAAAGAAACTGGCTTGTCCTTGTCCATATTGTTGCCAAATATCTCTGACTACACGTAAGGTTTCCATAACTACCTGTTCTACTATAGGGTTTCTAAGCGAATGTTGCTTGAACTCATTGAGGTAGGTCTCCAAATCATTTACTGAAGTCCATTTCTCAAGAGAAGAAGCCTCAGCATGTCGGTTATAGACAATATATTGAGCCAGCCAAAGAGGTAAGTCTTGAAAATCAGTTTCCTTTTCAAGCTGATACTTTTCGGCTTTTTCTCGGAGAATAGTACGTATTTCTTCATTTTCTACTCCTGTGATAAGGTCTTCTATACGCTTTTGAGTATTCTTATCAATATGGTTGAAGTCCCAATGAGCGCCAAAACGCATCAGAGGAAGTAGTTTTCGGATAGCTTTTTCGGAAAAACTACCATATTCACTGGGGTAAGGATTGAATTTCTTGAAACTCTCTACAAAAGAATCTTTATCTAAGTGATGTTTTTGAGCAAATTTCTTTAGGCCTTTCTCATATGCGACCTTATCTTTAACCGAATAGATCAAATGCCATAGCAGGTATTCTACTTCTGAGGAAAGGAAATCATCAGGTAAGTTGGCTACTTTTTCTAAATGTCGCTTAAGCTCATATCTGGTCTCATTCATAGGATATTTCTTGGACGATTTTTCTCCTATATCATATACATAGTTCCAGCGATAAGTATCTTTCCATTTCTTCAGCTCACTCTTTAGTGCTTTTTCTTTGGCATTTGGATAAGTTTGGTTAAGGAAATACTTTAGTAATTCCTCACAATCAATCTCTTTTTGAGCCATTAGAAACTCAAAGAGTTGCTGTTTGTCTTCTAAGGTCTTTATAAATTGATGGGTTACTTCTTGATCACTATCTATCTCGTATATTTTGAGGTTTTGCAACCATTGGAGTACTCTAAACTCTTGATAATAGGGGTTAGATTTGGGGCATACCTTCAAAGGGGCTTCTTTACGAGTATGGCTATCCTTATCTATGTAGGAACGAGATTCCAAGCTACAATTAGCAAGAGTTGATTTCTGCCTGCGCAAAGGGCGTTGATAGAAAATGATATCTTCTACAAGCAAATGTACAAAATCTCTTGCTGCGAGATTTCGCTGTTGTGCTTCATTCTTGCTATAGAGTTCTCGAATACAATCGGCTAACAATTGATCTGTAAATAGTTCAGGCTGTAGAGCTATTTGTTTTTCTAAAATAGCCTTTAGTTCTTCTTTGTAATATTTTCGCTCAATGGTACGGACTAATTTCCCTTTGATTTTTTCATTAGGGTTTTGCAGAATATGATCATAGATATAGCATCCTACTGTTTTATTTCCAATACTATTTTCGGTTTTAATTTTTATCTTTTTGTAGTATTTATCCTGTTCTTTCTTATCCATCTTATCAATTTCATCAAAAGTAGGTAGATATGAAAGTTTTACTTTTTCAGCCCCATTTTTTAAAGAAGTTCGTTCTATTATGAATTCTCTATCCTGATTAATCCAGTTATATACAAAATCATTATAAAAAGCAGCTTGGTATACCAATCCATTTTCTAAAATTATATCATACCAATACTTATTATATTTTTTATCTTTATCTTTCTTAATAACAGATATAATTTTTGAGGAAATAATCTCAAAATCATTCTCCTTATTTCCCTCTTCTTCACGTAATTGATAATACCCTCTCTTTTGGTTGAAGTTCAGAATAATCCAAGCCAACTCTTCTTTGCTGATTTTCTGTGAAAGTGCTTTTTTCCTAAGGTAATAAATTGTCCAGTCATAGGGAATTTTGCTTTCTTCTCCATTCTTTTTAGTATAGAATAAGTCAGGCTGATGTGATTTAAAATCACTCAACATCTCTTGAAAACTATCCATAAAGAGGAATTTCCCTTCGTTATAGGCTATTTTAGGTTCTGTATTATCTACAAATTTGCCATATCTCTTTGAAAAATCAATCTGCTTATCATAGTGAGTAGGCAGGAAGCCTAAAATATGGAGTACCCTATGAAGACGTTCACGACGTAGCAAATGCCGTTCTCGACAATGTCGTGCATTTCTATAGGAGGTTCTTTGAGCAGTCGGAGAAATAGTAATTCCTTTTCCAAAATC
Source organism: Capnocytophaga gingivalis ATCC 33624 (assembly GCF_000174755.1). Taxonomy (GTDB): domain Bacteria; phylum Bacteroidota; class Bacteroidia; order Flavobacteriales; family Flavobacteriaceae; genus Capnocytophaga; species Capnocytophaga gingivalis. Next base: position 134,402 of record NZ_ACLQ01000019.1, on the reverse strand, counting down.
ACTTAAAACTTTCTGATCCATAGGGATAATTCTACTTCCTGCGGCAATAATTCTTTTTGTTTTTTGCAAGAGATCTAGCTGAATAAGCGCCCAACCAATGGAGTTGGAACCTATGTCTAATCCTAATATGTATTTTATGTATTTCATATATTTAATAAGTTTAATTCGCTACAAATTTAATAAAAAAATTTCATATTTAAGTTTGTTATTTAGAAAAAAAGTTGTACTTTTGTCCCATATTTGAAAGCAACTCACAATAAGGATTATTCCGTTGTGAAAACATCTAAAGGAGCCCCTATAGTAATATAGGGGTTGTTTTTATATCTTTGCACTTTATTTTTCACCTTTCACTATTCATTCTTCACTTCCCATGACAGATACCTATAAAACCATCACTCAACCCGTTACTAACATTATCTATAAGGATAAAAGTAGTAAGTTTATAGGTTATTTGTACCCTATTACTACCGAAGAGGAAGTAAAAATGCACTTGGAGGCCATAAAGAAAGAACACTTTTCTGCACGACATTGGTGCTATGCTTATCAGTTGGGCAAAGAGCAATTTACCTATAGAGCGAATGATGATGGAGAACCCAGCGGCACGGCAGGGCTACCTATCTATAGGCAGATACAATCCTTTGAGCTGACCAATGTCCTACTGATTGTAGTGCGCTACTTTGGTGGGATTAAGCTGGGCGTGGGCGGACTTATTACCGCCTACAAAACCACCGCTCAGCTCACTCTTCAAGAGGCTGAGATAGAGGAACGCACCATTGACCTTACTTACCAAATTGTCTTTGATTATAAGGATATGAATAAGGTGATGAAAATCATCAAGGATAGGAACCTGACTGTTGTTTCCCAGACCTTAGAACTGAACTGTACGCTCCTTGTAGAGGTGCGTAAGGCTGAAGCCAGCTATGTAGAACAGCTTTTTGAGCAGCTTTATGAAGTTACTATCACACCGATAGAGGGATAAAGTTAGTAAAAATTAAATAATAAAAGAATGAACACACAAGTAGAAGATATTTTAGATAGGATATTACAATCTTATTCTCAGGACGTATTTACAAAAAATATTGAATTTATAAGAAAGACGAATGCTAATTTAGAGAATGTAGATACCATACAGAGTATAAAAACATTGGCAATATTATTAGAAGTATTGGGAAATGCAGAATTAGCTTTACAAACCTCTAGTATAATTGATAAAATAGAGTTTACAGGGGATATGCTTATCTGGGAAAAAGTGAGAGATGTTCTGATATTAGAATACTTCATATATCAAGAAAGGAAAGAATTTCAAAAAGCTAAAGCCCTTATGGACAAAATGGCTCTAGTATTTGAAAGAGGAGATGAAGCTCAACAACGTAAATCTAAGAGAATATTGGATAGGGTGCTAAATGGATCTCTATTACATACGGAAGAAATAGAAAATGCAATAAAACGCAATGATATTAAGGCAGAGATTCATCATCATTACCTCCAATATAATATACTTAAATATATGAAAATTAGAGGAGGCTCAGAAGCTTATCCCATTGAAAAGTTGGATCCTATGATTGAGGAGGAAAAGCAATTTATTGCAAAGCATATTGATAAGGCTTTTTTTAACTGAACCTTATTTTGTAAAGAAAATAGTGTTTTTTTATTGACTATTTTGTAGGGAAGACGTATTTTTGTAGATTGCCTACATGGACAAAAAACTATCTGAATAAAAACAGTATTATGGCAGGAAATACATTTGGGCATCTTTTTAGGCTCACTACCTTTGGCGAATCACACGGAGAGGCTATAGGTGGTGTGATTGATGGTTGCCCTGCGGGAATCGCATTGGACTTTGAGGAAATACAAAGGGAGCTTGATAGGCGTCGGCCTGGGCAGTCAGCTATTGTAACCCAACGTAAGGAAGCTGATAAGGTACAGTTTATTTCGGGTATCTTTGAGGGAAAGACCACAGGGGTACCTATTGGATTTATCATAGCCAATACCCAACAACATTCTCAGGACTATGACCACTTGAGGGAGCTATATCGCCCCTCTCACGCGGATTATGTGTATGAGCAGAAATATGGCTTGCGCGACCATCGTGGGGGCGGACGTAGTTCTGCACGGGAAACAGCTGTTCGCGTAGTGGCAGGAGCTATCGCCAAGCAGTTCCTAAAGGGGATAAAAATTACTGCCTATGTATCAGCTGTAGGGGAGTTGGCATTGCCTGAAAAGGATCACCAATTGCTTGATTTTTCCCAAATAGAAAAGAATCCTGTACGCTGTCCAGACCCTGTGTTGGCAGAGCAAATGGAAGCCTATATCAAAGAGGTACGCAAGGACGGAGATACCGTAGGAGGGATTGTTTCTTGTGTCATACAAGGCGTTCCTGTGGGACTGGGTGAACCCGTTTTCGATCGCCTGCACGCTGAGTTAGGGAAAGCAATGCTCTCTATCAATGCTGTAAAAGGTTTCGAGTACGGAGGGGGATTCGCCTCTACTAGAAAAAGAGGTAGCCAAAACAACGATATATTCCTACCTGATGGAACGACTCGTACCAACTACTCGGGGGGCATACAAGGGGGCATTTCCAATGGGATGGATATCTATTTCCGAGTAGCCTTTAAGCCGGTGGCAACCCTTATGCAAGAGCAAGAGACAATCAATAGGGCAGGGGAGGTGGTGCAGTTCCAAGGAAAAGGCAGACACGACCCCTGTGTAGTACCTCGTGCGGTACCCATCGTAGAGGCGATGTCTGCCTTGGTGCTTGCCGATTATTTGCTGATACACAATGCCTATAGGGAGCTTTCTTGAAGCTTTTCCTGAAGCTCCTTGAGTAGGTCTCGATAGTGTGCCGCTTGAATGAAGTCCAATTCTTTGGAAGCGGCTTCCATCAGCTTGCGAGTTTGTTGTATTTCTTTCTCAAGTTCTCCTCTGCTCATAGGTTTGGTAGGGGAGTGTTCTTTCTTTTTCGGGGTATTCTCGTAATGAAATTCTGTAATGGGGCTTTTGCTGAGCGCATTTTCAATCTTTTTATGGAGAGGCTGAGGGGTGATGCCGTGGGTAAGGTTATAGTTCATCTGCTTTTCCCTTCGGTAGGCAGTTTCCTCAATGGTTACGCGCATACTGTCGGTAATTTTATCGGCATACATAATTGCACGTCCGTCTATATTACGGGCAGCGCGTCCTACCGTTTGCGTCATAGAACGAGCTGAGCGCAAAAATCCCTCCTTATCAGCATCCAAGATAGCGACCAAAGAAACCTCAGGCAAATCCAATCCTTCCCTGAGTAGGTTCACTCCTATAAGTACGTCAAAAAGCCCTTTTCTAAGGTCTTGCATAATCTCGATACGCTCCAGCGTATCCACATCACTATGCACATAGCGACAACGTACCTCCATCTTGGTTAGGTACTTAGTCAGCTCCTCGGCCATACGCTTGGTAAGGGTGGTTACCAGTACGCGCTGGTCTTCCTCTACACACTTCTGTATTTCTTCCAAGAGGTCATCTATTTGGTTTTTGCTTGGGCGTACCTCTATCTTAGGGTCGAGCAAACCAGTAGGGCGAATGACCTGTTCCACATATACGCCTCCGCACTTCTGCAATTCGTAGTCTGCGGGGGTAGCACTCACATAGATCACCTGATTCTGTAGCGCTTCGAACTCTTCGAACTTAAGCGGACGGTTGTCCATCGCTGCAGGAAGGCGGAAACCATACTCTACCAAGTTCTCTTTTCTACTCCTGTCGCCCCCATACATAGCGCGTACTTGGGGAACGGTAGCGTGGCTCTCGTCTATCACCATAAGGAAGTCCTTAGGAAAATAATCTATTAGGCAGAAAGGGCGACTCCCTGGGGGACGCCTGTCCAAGTAGCGCGAATAGTTTTCTATTCCAGAGCAATAGCCAAGCTCACGTATCATCTCTAAGTCAAAATTAGTACGCTCTTCCAAACGCTTTGCTTCCAAGGTTTTTCCTACCGATTGGAAGAACTCTATTTGCTTGACCAAGTCATCTTGAATATCACGAATAGCGGCCTGCAGCACATCGGGAGAGGTAACAAACATATTGGCAGGGTAGATATTGAGTTTATCCAAGCGTTCTATGGTCTTGTTCGTCTCGCGGTCAAAGGATTCTATTAGTTCGATTTCATTCCCGAAGAAATGTACCCGAATAGGTGTTTCACTATACCCAGGGAAGACATCAATAACATCCCCCTTTACCCTGAAGTTTCCGTGAAGGAAGTCGGCCGTAGTACGCGCATAGAGGCTTTGTACCAGTTGGTGCATAAACTTGGTACGGGTGAGCGTTTGCCCTTCTTCTATAGAGATGACATTCTTCTGGAACTCCAAAGGGTTTCCGATACCATACAGGCAGGACACAGAAGCTACCACGAGCACATCGCGACGGCCAGAGAGTAGGGCAGAGGTAGTACTAAGGCGCATTCGCTCGATATCCTCATTGATAGACAAATCTTTCTCTATATATACCCCAGTAACAGGGATATATGCTTCTGGTTGGTAGTAGTCATAATAGGATACGAAGTACTCTACTGCATTATTGGGGAAGAAAGCCTTGAACTCATTATAGAGCTGAGCCGCAAGGGTTTTGTTATGCGCTAAAACCAAAGTAGGCACCTGTACCTGCTCTACTACATTGGCTATGGTAAAAGTCTTTCCAGAGCCTGTAACCCCTAAGAGCGTTTGGTATTTTTCTTGGTCATTAATACCATTCACTAAGGAGGCAATGGCTGCAGGCTGGTCGCCCATAGGTTTAAAATCGGATACTAATTGGAATTTCATTTGAGGTAATGTTCGTACATCATCTTAACGCCTTTTTCTAAGGAAACCGAATGTTTCCAACCTAAGTTGTGTAGCTTGGTAGGGTCGGTGAGTTTTTTCATAGTCCCATCAGGTTTGGAGCTATCGAACTCTATTGTTCCCTTGTAGCCAATAGCTTCACGAATCAGTTCGGCAAGAGCTTTAATACTTAGATCGGAACCAGTACCTATATTGATATGAGTATTTCGTATTTCCTTGTTATCGGTAGTATAGGTGTCCTTAAAGTTGATACGTTCCATGATAAACACACACGCATCGGCCATGTCCTCACTCCAAAGAAACTCTCTCAGAGGTGTGCCAGTACCCCAAAGTTCTACTTTGTCCTTGAATATACCATATTTGGCAAGTGCCAAGATAATATCTTCTTGTTTGCTCTCTCCTGTGATATAGCCCTCAATAGGGCGCTTGTTGAGGTCTTTTTTGATTGTCTGCCAATCATTCTCAAGGAGGGCTTTGGCCAAGTGGATCTTACGAATCATAGCTGGCAATACGTGAGATTTCTCTAAGTCAAAATTGTCATTAGGTCCATAGAGATTGGTAGGCATTACTGAGATAAAATTGGTATCATATTGTAAGTTATAGCTCTCACACATCTTGATGCCAGCAATCTTGGCAATGGCATAAGGCTCATTGGTATATTCCAAAGGAGAGGTAAGCAAACAGTCCTCAGGCATAGGCTGAGGAGCTTCCTTAGGGTAGATACAAGTACTACCCAAGAAAAGAAGTTTCTTTACTCCATTCTCATAAGCTGCATGGATCACATTATTCTGAATCATGAGATTTTCATAGATAAAGTCTGCACGATAGGTATTATTGGCCAAGATACCTCCTACTTTGGCAGCAGCCAAGAATACATACTCGGGCTTTTCTTTTTCAAAGAAAGCATTGACTTCTTGTGTATTGCGCAAGTCTAACTCAGTGTGAGTACGTCCTATGAGGTTTGTATATCCCTTATTTTTAAGATTTTTCCAAATAGCCGATCCTACAAGACCTCGGTGTCCAGCTACATAAATTTTCGCATTTTTGTTCATAATAGTGTAATAAGTAAAAAAAATCAATTTAGAATAACCAAGAAAGTATTCTAAATTGATTTTTCATAGTTGTTAGTTTATAAATGATTAATCGTCATCAACTTCCTTAGCACGTTCTTTGATAGCGGATTTCTGTCCTTGTATATCCACCATGTATTCTTGTCCGTTTTCAATGAGTAGTCCTTGGGTAGTTCCTTGAGCATGAAGTACATCCAAGTCAATTACTTGCTTGTCCATAAGGTAGGTTACTGACTCATGAAGGGTATGACCGATGACAAACTTCTTAGCCCCCATATTCTTAGCGATGGCAGCAAACTCATTTTTGTCAATAGTTTCCTTACCATATCCGCGGTACCAGGTAGGACTTTTTCCACGCATATAGACTACAGAACGCAAAGGATCCACCCCTGCTCTGTCCTCTACATTATCGAAGTAGAAGCTTCTGGCGAACTTATTAATACCCTCTACTCCAAGGTTAAGATCACTTACTTCCTTGGAAATACCAGCATGGATAAAGATATAGTCCCCAATCTTTTCTAAGATATTTTTAGTAGCTAACCAACGGCCTAACTCTGTATTAGGTTTGTACAAATCGTAGTATTCTACGCCCATAAGTTTGGCATTTTCAAGGTATTTCTTGCGAGTGTAGCGGAAGTCATTCTTCATATTCATGAGGTCGTGATTTCCTAAGATAAAATGCACTTTTCCCCCTGCTTTTTCTGCTTGTTCTTCCAAAGAGTAGATAAGCCAAAGTGTCTGATTGACTAACAACCCACGATCAAAGAAATCTCCTACAGTTACCAAATGTCCTTTACCAAAAGTCCATTTGTAGTTTTTGTCCATCACTTTGTTGGCGATAAGGAACTGCTTGAATTCCTGATAACGTCCCTCTATGTCAGAGATAGCAATGAGCTTTTCAGGCATTTGATACACAGAAGGTTGGTTCTGTAGTAGCTCCTGTACTTTAAAAGAGAAATGCTCTTTGTTGTCTACATAACATGTGAGTTTTTTTCCTGCAATAGGATTCTTGAACGTCTCACTTACCAGAGTCGCTTGTTGATTTTTTTCAACAATTTGTTTTACCACTGCCTCTGTCTGGGTGTAGAAGATGTAAGGCCCATCAAAATCCGCTTTTGAGGTATCAGCCTTCAACCTTTTCTCAGAATAATGCACTTTTGTCTGTGCATTTACGGATAGATTACTGCCCAAGGTAAGCAATCCCATAGCGGCAGCATACATAAAATTAAATCTTCTCATAAAATAATAATATGAATTTGTGTTTTATTATATTACGTGTTGTATTTTTCCTCTATTTCTTCAGTGCTGATAGGCTCTAAGCTATTCAGATCCGTTTTATATAAGGCATTGATTTTGGAGAAATAGGCATCAATCGTTATGTTGAGCTGTTCTGTTACATTTTTCCAACGAGCTATAAACCAATGAGTGAAAATAGATAGTTTTTCTTTTCTATATTCACTTAAAAGGTCTTCTATTTGGGCTTCCTCAAGAGAGGTTTCATATAAAAGATCTTCCAAGATCTCCTCCTGCGAGGCATACCTATCCGAAGGAAAGTGATTTTCTTCCCTTTCAGTAAGGAGTAGGCATATGTCTGAGATTATTTCACTCTTTTCCCCTAAGGCATAGAAAGAAATAGACATGTCGTCATGGTCATACTCAAAGCAAAAAGCCCTCACATCTGTTTCATCTTTGCCTTCAAGGTAGGGAATGGTACTATTGGTAAGTAACCCTTTCAAATCCTCTTCCATAAGAGGAGAGCACTTTTCTAAGTCACTGATGAAGATATGTCTGAGCTTTTGAGTAAGTTCCATAGAGTCTTTTTTTATTCGAAATAATTCATAATAGTAAAACCACCTTCCTTAAGGTAGGCATCCCGCTTAAAGAGCTTGATATCGGAACGCATCATATCTTCCACCAATGATTTGAGATCATACTGAGGTTTCCAACCCAAGACAGTTTGTGATTTGGTAGGGTCTCCTATAAGCAAATCCACTTCGGTAGGGCGGAAATACTGAGGATCCACTAATACTACAGCTTCATTTTTAGCTATTTTTTCTTCTATATGAGGGAGGTATTTTTCGCCTACTTTTTCAGAGAAAACTACTTTATCCACCGCGGTGATATATCCTTTTTCCTCGATACCTTCACCCTTGAATTCTACGGTGAGGCCAATTTCCTTTCCAGCCAAAGCAATGAAATCACGGATAGCCGTAGTGATACCTGTAGCGATTACATAGTCAGAAGGTGTATCTTGTTGTAGGATAAGGTACATAGCCTTGATATAATCCTTGGCATGTCCCCAGTCACGCTGAGAGCTGAGATTTCCCATATAGAAACGCTCTTGCATACCCAAGGCTACACGGCTTAGGGCGCGAGTTACCTTGCGTGTCACGAAAGTTTCCCCACGGATAGGCGATTCATGGTTGAAGAGAATCCCATTGGAAGCGTGCATCTTGTATGCTTCACGATAATTCACGGTAATCCAGTACGCATAGAGCTTAGCCACTGCATAGGGAGAGCGTGGATAGAAAGGTGTTCTCTCACTTTGTGGTACTTCCTGTACCAATCCATATAGTTCTGAAGTAGAAGCCTGATAGATACGTGTTTTCTCAGTTAGCCCTAATAAGCGTACAGCTTCCAAGATACGTAAGGTCCCCAATCCATCAGCATTACCTACATACTCAGGGGTTTGGAAGCTCACATGTACGTGGCTCATGGCTGCCAAGTTGTAGATCTCATCAGGTTGTACCTCTTGGATAAGGCGGGTGATGTTCATACTATCGGTAAGGTCGCCATAGTGCAAGATAAGATTGCGGTTTTCTAAATGCGGATCCTGATACAGATGGTCAATACGATCTGTATTAAACAAGGACGAACGGCGCTTCATGCCATGTACTTCATAACCTTTTTTTAGCAGGTATTCAGCGAGATATGCGCCATCCTGTCCTGTAATTCCTGTAATGAGTGCTTTTTTTGCCATTAGTGATTTGTTTGTGCAAAGGTACGATTTTTATTGATTTATAAGTAAGTTTTTCGCTAAATCTTTTGCTTCTATAATATTGTCCTCAATAGAACAATATGTCCAACTTCCATAACGTCCAATAGAATAGATATTATTTTGAGCCAACTGTTTTTTATATTTTCCTACACTTTGAATTCCTTTTTGGTTAATATGAACATAGGCAGGATCCATTACTACAGAATGATAATCTATAAGTTCTTCATCTTTTACTACACCTATTTTTTTCAAATCTTTGAGGACCTTATGTAGGTACTTTTGTTCATCTTCTATAATAAAACTGTTAGGGAATCCCATTTCTATATATAGAGACATTTTTGAAGTACCTAAGATGTTATCATAATATCCCATACGATAGAAGCAGATTTCTTTATCAGGAATATATACCCAACTACTTTCTGTGTCAGATCCTTTTTTATTGAAACCTAAATTGAAAACTAATACTTTGTTCCAAGTAAAATATTCTTTAGTATAGGAAATATCACAAAGTTCTAATAATAAAGGAAAAGGTATAGTGGAAATTAGGTTGTCATACTTTATTTCTCGTTTATTTGTGTAAGCGATTTTGTTATGAATATCTATTTTTATTACTTTTTCGTTCAAAGAAACTTTAGTATCATCTACATTTTTATAAAGAGAATTAATATATTCAATAGCTCCTCCTGTTGGATATACAAAGTACTCATTATAGGAAGTACTTGCTTGTTCTTTAAAGTTTAAAATAATTTCTTCCTTATTAGCTTTTGGGAAAAATCTTCCCATGGCATTGGCATCTAAACTATTTAGATCACAAGCATAAAGTTTTTCATTGTAAGGAATGAGAAATTTTTCAGCAATACTTCTGCCTAATTTGGCATATACCATGTCTTTGAAAGATTCTATATTCCCATATTCATCTGCTTTGAATAAGTCATATAAACAATCTATAAATTCGTCTTTTTCAAGTTGATGTATGTTTTTCTGGAAAGGGAAATCAATATACTTACCCTTATATAGAATTTTTGTATTTTTCTTAACTTTTTTAAGTGTTTTGGGATCTATATATTTACATATTAATTCCTTTAATTTTTCATCCCTAAAATGGAAAAAATGACCAGAATAGTCCCAAACAAACTCTCCTCTTTTTATAGTTTTACAATATCCACCAATCTCATTGGTAGCCTCTACCATACAATAATCATTCTTGGTAAATGTTGCATATGAAATACCAGATACACCAGCACCTATAATTAAATCCATATTATTTTCTATATTTTAAGAAACCATTTATAGCCCAACAGCTTAAATAGTATAAACTTTTTATTAAACCTAACTTTTCAACTTTGTAATAAACCATGAACTGAGGTTTAATTACTTTCTTTTTATTTCCTGTAGTACTGCTTGCGAAAACGCGATAAGATGCTAAAATATCTTTATTTCCATAAGCTATTTTTATTTTCTTAAGTGCCTGTAGCCAAAACACAAAATCATCTCTCAAACTCTTAAGCTCTTCTTTAAAATATTGCTCTCCTATCTGTGTTTTATCATACAAAGCTGTAAGACAGGAAATAGAACATGTTTTTAACAAATCAGTATAAGTTACTGTTTTTGGTACAATAAAAGGGTCTAGTTTCTTTTCACCTTTTTCATCTATTCGTCTATAAGAAGAAAATACTAAAACGGCATTTTTCTCTTTTAAAAAATTAAGTTGTTTCTCTAAAAAATTATTATCCCATAAGTCATCAGTATCAAGAAAACAAATATATTGCCCAGCTGCATTTCTAAGGGCATTATTTCTTGCAGCAGCTGATCCAGCATTGGGTTGATTGATTAGTTTTATTCGTTTGTCCTTTTGAGTATATTCTTTTACAATCTCAGCACAATTATCTTTTGATCCATCATTTACAATAATCATTTCCCAATCACTATATGTTTGGGCAAGTACAGACTCAATAGTTTGTGCAACATATTTTTCTGCATTATACATTGGAGTAATGATAGATACTAAATGTTGTTTCATCTTTATTTTTTTAATAGATTTATCAGTTTACTAATACAATTTTCGGCTTTTAATATAGAATTTTTTACTTTATTATGAACAGCATAATTAAACGACTCCTCAATGCTTTCAATATTCAAAGGGTTAAAAACAATAGAAGGTTCACATACCGCATAAGTGTAAGGTAAATTGGCTCCAATAATCTTACAATCAAATTCAATTCCTTCAATCAAACCTAACCCAAAACTTTCAGAAGTTGATGGAAAAATAATAAATTCACTCTGTTTATAATATTTCACTAAGGCTTCTTGAGAAACATATCCTAAATTTTCTATAGGATAGTTTTGAGCAATCTTGATATTAATAAAATTTTTAACTTCTGTAAAGTTATCACTTACAGTAACTATTAGTTTCCCTTTCTTATACTTATCATAAAAATTACAGAAAGCATCTATCAGGCGAAGGTGATTTTTATTAGGATAAGCATTACTTACATATAAGAAAGAATTGGGAATTTTTTCAATATTCCCAATATCTTCATTCTTTTTGAAAGACTTATAGAAAGGAATGATTTCTATTTTATTTTTGTTTTCTCCATACTTTTCTATCATTTTCTGTTGTACATACAAAGATTGCACAATCCATTTGTTAGTATTATTTTTCCATACAGAAAGGATTTTTCTTTTTAGAAAAAAAAGGAATCTATTTTTTAAAGAGAAATCTTTCTTAGAATAAGAAATATAATTTATATTCTGAAAATATGTGAGAACATCACTTTTCAATTTAATAGGAGGAGGGATATTGCCAAAACAAAACACTTTACTAAATCTATTTTTGTTTTTTTTGTAAAAATTCATTCTATCAAAAAAACCCGATTTTAAATATAGTATAACATTTGTAGATTTTACAACATATTTTTCCTTTTGAATACGCTTATCTAACAGATAAAAAATTTGCTTATCTGTTTTTTCTAATTCTTCGATGAGATAATCTAAGAGAATTTTTCCTCCTCCAGTATTTATGTATATAGCATCAATTAGTAACACTTGTAATTTTTTCTAAAATAAATTAATATCAATAAGATTTCTTTTAAGCTGTTCAGTTATTTTAGAAATATTCATTTCTTTTTGTATAGAATCAAAATCAAATGACAAATCTTCCTTTCTAATTGTTTTCAAAATTGTAGCCATTTCTTCAACTGAATTAACTAAAAAGCCAAAACGTCCAAATTTTCTAAAAATATATTCAAAATAATCATTTTTAATAGCTAAAATGGGTTTTCTCATATTTATTGCATCCATAATAGCGCCACTAGCTATTAATTTATAGGAAGTTTTAGGGTAAAAAAATAAGATAATATCTAACTTTTCTATTCTTTCTTCTAATTCATTTCTTGGGATCATATTTTTTCCTCTATTTTTAGGGATATCTATTTTCATAGAATCAAAAATATATGACTCATAGAAGATTCTTCCTGTTATAGAAAAGTCCACTTTATCAGGACCTATCAGATTATATAATTTAAAAAAGTCTTCTCCTCCTTTTATTTTCGAAAAAGTGCCAACTGTTCCAATTTTTATTTTCTTATTATTAAATGGAAGTTCTGAGTTTTCTTTTCTTCTAAAGAAATAAGAATGGTCTATAGAGATAAAAGATTTTGAAATATTATTAGGAATTACACTCTTTATATTTGATAATATAGAATCCCCCATTACTACAAATTTTATTTTAGGGTGCATTTTTATTTGTTTATTTAAGAAAAAATTTTTTCCAAAATAAGTCAGAATTGTATTTAGAAGTCCATATTGTTTTGTATCAGATATTAGGAACTCCATTTCACCATGACAAAATATAAGGATATTCCTATTAAAAAATTTATTGAAAAAATTTATACTTCTTACAGAAAATAAATTATTATAGTTAAATACTAAAAGATCATTTTTTCTACTAGAAATTATGAAGTATAAATTGTAAAAAAAACTTAAGCAAAATGTTAAAAATGCACGAATACCAGAGTGGGTTGTGATTAGATATAGATTTCTTTTTCTAACGTTCTTAACATCAATATGGTTTTCTTTCAAAATATTTATCACATCACTCATATTTCTTTTTTCGCCAGAAAAAATAATATCAGAGTACAAATTGATTAACATAGCCAATAGAGATGCATTAAAAATAGCATGCATCTTATTTGTGCAGATTGTGTCTATATATTTGACCCTCATATACAATAAGTTTTTGTAAAAATCTAAATAAAAATAAAGTTATGAAAAATATGACTACTATTATCAGATTAAAAGCATATTCCCCTGCTACACCACTTAGTGTAGGGCCAACTAATAATAAATATGCTAACTCTTTATTATATTCAAATTTAATTCTTAATAAAATTCCATATATTATTAGTGATACAATGATGATAGAAAAAAGATTTAAAATAAAAGCTATTGGTGAATTATACAAAGAAAAAATTAGAATTCCTGTTGTTCCTAACATAAATGAAGAACCATCAGGAGTATCAGGTAACAGAACTTTTTCAGGAGTTTTAAAACCTCTTTTTTCATAGGAAGTACTTATAGCAACAAGCATTCCCTTTTGATAAAAATAATTATCAAATGTTTGAGCTAACAAAAAATATGTAAAAACATTATCTACTAAAATCGCACTGTTGGAAAAACTAGACATTCTTCCTATCAATTTTCCTGCAATAAGACTTTGATTTTCTATCTTTTTTTCATTACTATTCCTTATAATATCTCTTTGTGAATAAGCAAATTCCACAATAGCTGGGAAAAAAGCAATTCCTATAAGGACAAAAACGATTTTTTTCTTTATAATTCTTATAATGCTATTGAAATATTTTATTAAAAATAATAAAAAAACACTGTAAATTACACCAAAAGACCCTCTCAATATACCTATTAACAGCATTAAAAATATTGTTAAAATCAACGCTCCTTTATTTTTCTTAGGGAGTAAAAAAAACAGAAAGGATCCCCATAAAAAAGAATTAAATCTTAAAAGAATTTGTATGAAAAACTTAATAACAATAGGGGCTTCATATGGAGGCGCACCAACTCTATTTACGTCGAAAATAATAGTTGCAAATACATGTAATAATAAAATTATGTAGACAAAGTTTTTAATATATTGAATATCAATATATATACTTTTTCTTCTTTTTTCCTTTTTTTTGAAATATTTGTAAATTTTCCATTGGACCCAATAAGGTAATATGCAAAAAAAAACAATGAGGGTTAAAAAAATAAAGTCTAAATTCACTGAAACATTCAAAAAATCTCCATTATAAGACCCTACAAATATAGCATGAAGATAACTTACTAAAATGTAAAAAACATTTAAGTAGAAAATAACACGCACTCCCTTATAAGCTTCTTCCTTTTTTATCAAACTTGTACTATTTTAATTTAAAAAAATATTTTTCATATTACTTCTAACAAAGTCTAAATTATCTTTGAAAGAATATTTGAATTGTAAAAATCTTATTGGAGTTATCAAAAACTCATATAGTCCATATAACCAAAAAAACTTTGAATGATTAAGTTTAAAATAAAGTGTTTGACTATTTTGGACAATCTTTCGTTTCCAATTGGAATAACTCATACTTCCACCTTCCAAATGAATTATTTTTGTAATATTTGTGATATAATGAGAGCATCCTAATTTCATAAGTTTATACTCCATATCTGTTTCTTCATAATAAAGAAAAAAGCGCTCGTCAAATCCTCCTACCTTATCAAAACTTTTTTTTGATAAAAACATATCGGCTCCTGTTACCATATCTACTTTAGTCAGGGTGTCATTGTAAGAAAATTTTTTAAATGTACTTTTATTTGTTTTAAAAATCTTATTTAGAACTCGTAATGGATTATCAAAAATATACCTCCAAATGGTAGGGAAATCACCCCCAGAATGTATGAGATTTAAATCTTTATTTACTAAAGTACAACCTAAAACTCCTATATGAAGTTTTCCTTGATTTTCTATATAAAAATCATATAGTTTTTTAATACTATTCTCTATAAGTAAGGTGTCACTATTGAGTAAAAATAAATATTCGCCTTTAGCATATTTAGCACCAAGATTATTAGCTCTACCAAACCCTAAATTTTCATTAGGTTCTATCACTTTTACTAAAGGAAAGGTTGCTTTTATAGCTTCTACTGAATTGTCGGAGGAAGCATTGTCTACTACAATGATCTCAAAATCTATTTCTGTTGTATGATCATAAATAGATTTAAGACAATCCAAAGTAAGTTGTTTAGTATTATAATTGACTATGATGATAGAAACCATTTTTAAATTTTATGGAGTAAGGCGGTTAAACTATTGACTTGAGTTCTAGCAATTCGTTTTATAAGATTAGTATTGTTTATTTCATCACTAATTTTAAGTATAGGTAATTCTTTTACTTTTAGCTGATTGGCATATATATAAATATTAAAAAGTCTTTCCCCCATATATCCAAAAATACGTTTTTGGACAGAATTGTAATTGGTTATGTTAATCTCTTTCTCAGCAATCACTAAAACAGAAAAAAGCCATTGGCAATATCTATCAAACTCTTTCCAAGACATTAAAAACATATTATAGTGACTTAGTTTGTTATTATGATGAATAACTTTACTAAAAGCTTCCTTATATTTATCTTCACAATGAATATTAATTATTTCTTCTAATTTACGAATATCTTCACTTAAGTGATGAATGCTATAATCAATGTATAGTGGATATTTATAAGTTATTTTCTTAGGAATAAAGATGTAGCCTTTCTCCAATTCTTTTAAAACATTTTTAGGAACTGACAAATCTAATTTTGCAAAATTTTTAGAAGGAATAATCGTGCTGTGTGCTATCATATTCCCCTGCTTATGAAAATCAAAATATCTCCTATAATGGCAAAGTCCAATATAATCTACATTTTTTAAATTCTTCCAAGCCCAATAGATACCTGTAAGTTCACAATAACTTTGGTTTTTTTCACTTATGTTATCTCCAGTATTGTCACCTTGTACTCCTAAATCTGTATTAGATATAGCCTTACCTACTTGTATAGGTAGATAAGGTGATTGAGTTGCCATTACATCTTTTTTATGGCAACAAACTAATACTTTAATATTTTTATCTTCACTCATAAGTCTATTATTTTTTTTCTTCTAATATAGATATATGCTATTATAGAAACTAATGACTCTACAACTACATTGGTAGCTGTAAGTGTATATAATGATATAGAATGGAATCCATAAAGTGTCAAAACGATTAATGAATAAGAAAAAGCTGATAAAAAGACAATTCTTGTGAAAACTTTATTATATCCAAAAGGTAACAAGGTTAATATCATTAATACGTTGCTTATTCCTATGATAGGTACTGTTAGGAATAGTATTCTTAATACTATTTCATTCCCTCCAAAGTAAGCTACAATCTCATTTGAAAATAAAAAAACCATTAAATATAAAAAACTATTCATAAGAATTGAACCTTTGAGAACTTTCCTTAAAAAAGAACCATTCTTCTCTAAAGATATTTTAGGATATAAAACCTGATTAATCATTCCCTGAGGAACTTTTCCCATATTAGTAATTTTTTCAGCTAAATCATAATAAGTAACCTCTCGCATACCCAAAAAATGACCAATAATAATCTTATTGGCATTTACATATATCTGAATAGAAATATTAGATATAAATAAATGGTATGATGATTTTATATATTCAATAAGTGTTTTTAAAGGAACTCTTATTAATTGTAATTTGTATTTTCTATATAATAAAGAGAAACTAATAATTCCCGCCAAAAGAGCCCCAATTCCATTCAGCAAAGGGAAAAATAAATAGTCATCAGGTGATTTTATAAATACAAAAATCATTCCTATAAACAAAACACGTATTCCAAAATTGATAAAAGTAATATATTTCATTTCTTCTATTCCCTGAAAAAACCAAGTAGGAAATAGAATTTCATTGAGACATATCCAAAAGGATAAATAGTATAAGCTATAATCCATTTTGGAGGTATAAAACATATAACATGATATTAATAATAATGAAAGTATCAGAAATAATGTTTTGATAATAGTCACTGCACTAATAATTTCACTCAACTTTTTAGGGCTATCTCTATGTAAACTAACGTCTCTTGCTGCAGTGAAATTAAAACCAAAAACAACTAAAATATTAAAATAAGTAACTACAGCCTGTGCAAATACTACAGTTCCATACATCACCTCTCCTAAAGTTTTTACCAAATAAGGATAAGTAATTAAAGGAGTAATTAATGAGAGTATTTGTAAAAAAGACAAATAAGAAAAATTTTCAATGAGCTTTTTATGTTGTTTTAGTTTATCAAATACCATCCTATCAGCTATTTATTGTTTTTACTCTCTGTAATGCTGAAGCAATTACTTGATGCATATCATAATACCTATATTCTGCCAATCGTCCTCCAAAAATAACATTGGTCAAAGTAGAAGCTTTCTCTTTATACTTATTATACAACTCTTGATTAGCTGTATTATTTATAGGGTAATAGGCTTCTTTTTCTCTATCCCAATTCTGAGAGTATTCCTTGGTAATAACTGTATGTTTTTGTTTGCCAAATTCAAAGTGTTTATGTTCCACAATCCTAGTGTAGGGCGTTTCAGCATCAGTATAGTTCATCCCTGCGCATCCCTGGAAGTTTTCCATCTCTAAAATTTCTGTTTCAAATCTCAAAGAACGATATTCCAGTTCACCAAAGCAATAACCAAAGTACTCATCAATTTTACCAGTATATACAACAGTGTTAGCTATATTATCATAATAGCTCTTATTTTTAAGGTAATCTACTCCTGTTTTGGTTTCAATACCTTTGAGCATATTCTCTATAATAACATTGTATCCCCCTATAGGAATACCTTGATATCTATCATTAAAATAGTTATTGTCAAAAATATAACGCAAAGGTAATCTTTTGATAATAAAAGAAGGTAATTCTGTTGCTGGTCGTCCCCACTGCTTCTCTGTATATCCTTTGATAAGTTTTTCATATACATCTCGCCCAACTAATGAAAGAGCTTGTTCTTCTAAGTTTTTAGGAGAAGAAATACCACTTTCTTTAATCTGTTTTTCTATAATTTGTTGAGCTTTTTCAGGTGTGGTAACTCCCCATAATTGGTAGAATGTATTCATATTAAAAGGCAAACTATACAATTTACCCTTATAATTAGCTACAGGACTATATATAAAATGATTAAATTCAGCAAACTGATTTACATAATTCCAAATATCTTTATCATTAGTATGGAAAATATGTGGTCCATATTGGTGAACTTGTATTCCCTTTATCTCTTTACAATATACATTTCCTCCTAAATGTTCTCTTTTATCAATAACTAAACATCTTTTTCCTTTTTTAGTCATTTCACAAGCGAACACAGCTCCAAAAAGCCCAGCTCCAACAATTAGATAATCATATTCTTTCATTACCAAATATTATTTCTCAACCCTTCAATGAATTCCTTTATATGTCTCTTGGCTTTCCAACCCAATGCTTCTGTTTTTTGGGTAACTACTTCAGCGGTCATACGGTTTCCCTTACGTTCGGGAAGCATTTGTATCTCACCTCCAAATAACTTCGCTATCTCTAAAACAGTATAAGTTTCGGGACTTCCTATACCAAAACCATCTCCATTACCTTTTTCTCCTACAATAAGTAATCCAGATACTATATCCTCAATATGAGTAAAGTTACGTTGTTGCGTACCAGGGCTTACTACAGTAAGGGGTTCTCCTTTCTTCATTTTTTCAGTAAAGAGTGCAATAAGGGTTGCATATTTACCAGTGCGGATCTCACGCTTACCATAAACATTGTAAAAATAAACAATAGCATACTCTAAACCATACCAATTACCATAGTTTTTCACTAACTCTGTGTTGGACGATTTACTCCAAGCATAAGGACTTTGATCTTTACCTATACCTCCATCACCAAACTTAGTGCTACTGCCCGCATATACCAACTTACACTTATGTTTTCGACAGAATTCCAATACTTTAAGAGTACCTATTTTGTTAAATAATAATACTTTATCTATATCATCAAAACTCTGTTCTACACGAGAATATTCCCCCAAGTGATAGACAAGATCAGGGATAAAGTCGATCAGTTCAAAGATATGTTCGGTACTCCCTTCTATATAAGTGACACCTTCTACATGGTTTTCTCGACTTCCTGTAAAATAGTTGTCTAATGAATAAACCTGATTGTTAGGGTTTTGAGCTAAGGCCTCACAAAGATTAGAACCAACAAAGCCTGCCCCTCCAGTTACTAATATTTTCATGTTATCTATTACCTGATTAAACTCCTATTTGTATATATTCAAACCCTTTGTTAGGTAAATCAAAAGCATTATACTGATTGCGTCCATCAAAGATTACCTTTTCTTTTAGTAACTTGCCGATCTCTTCAAAATCAGGTACACGGAACTCTTTCCATTCGGTAAGGAGAAGGAGGGCATCGGCTCCTTTGAGAGCATCATATTTACTTTCTACATAAGTTAGCTCAACACCTTTTAGGTAACATACTTTGGCTTCATGTACAGCTTTAGGGTCATAGGCTTGTATCTTAGCGCCTCGTTTTACTAATTCCTTGATGATATAGATAGCAGGAGCTTCCCGCATATCATCCGTTTCTGGTTTGAAAGAGAGCCCCCATACAGCAAAGGTTTTTCCTGTAAGGTCTTCTCCATATTTTTTTATCACTTTTTGTGCAATGACATATTTCTGACGATTATTGACATTGTCCACAGATTCTATAAGCTCAGCTTTGTAATTGACTTCCTCAGCCAATTTCTTTAGAGCCAAAACATCCTTTGGAAAGCATGAACCTCCATATCCACAGCCAGGATAGATAAAACTGTAGCCAATACGACTGTCTGACCCTATCCCTATACGTACTTTATTCACATCAGCACCTACACGCTCACAGATATTGGCAATCTCATTCATAAATGAGATTTTAGTGGCTAACATAGAATTGGCAGCATATTTGGTCATTTCAGCCGAACGAATGTCCATTGCGATAAAGCCATCATGTTGCATAAAGAAAGGTGCATAGAGAGCCTTCATTTGGCTTAATGCATAGTCGCTATCAGCCCCTACTACAACTCGGTCAGGTTTCATAAAATCTTGAATAGCTTTACCTTCTTTGAGAAACTCTGGGTTGGATACTACATAAAACTCATGAGAGACACCTCGCTTATCCAAGGCTTTCTGTACAGTAGTATGTACCTTATCAGCAGTACCTACAGGTACAGTCGATTTATCTACAATGATGAGCTTTCCCTGCATGGTCTCTCCAATGGATTGTGCTACAGAAAGTACATATTGTAAGTCAGCAGAACCATCATCTCCCATAGGAGTACCTACAGCAATAAAAGCAATCTCAGCATCTTTGATGGCTTCACCTATTTCTGTTGTAAAAAATAAATTCTTATTAGCTACATTATTGAGTACCATGGCCTCTAACCCTGGTTCATAGATGGGGATAATTCCCTTTTTTAGATTTTCTATTTTTTCTTTATTGACATCTACACAAGTAACTTTGTTGCCCATTTCAGCAAAACAAGTACCTGATACCAAACCGACATAACCGGTTCCAATAACTGCTATTTTCATGTAAAAAATATTTTTGGCAAAGTTACAAAAAATGTTTTAATAGATAGGGGTGAGTGTTGTTAAATTCACTAAAAAGAATTATATACTCATAATCTCAGCTATACGGATAAGATCTGGATCAAGCTTGCTCTCTCCTCCTTTAATGGCTTTTTCTAAAGGGGTGAGATCAATCTTGTCATTATTGATACCTACCATATAGTTAGACTTACCTTCGAGGAGAGATTCCACAGCTTTTACCCCCATACGGCTCGCCAATACACGGTCAAAGCAGGTAGGGGCACCGCCTCGCTGGATATGTCCCAATACAGTGACACGAATATCGTAATCGGGGTTTTGCTTTTCTACATATTTTTTAAGTTCGAAGACATTCTTTCCTGTAGTGTCTCCTTCGGCAACTACAATAATATTGGACATTTTTCCTTTATTGTGGTTGATCTCTATCTCGCTTACAAGTTCTTCCAAGGTGCTATGTTGCTCAGGAATAAGGATTTTTTCGGCACCTCCTCCTATACCAGAGTTCAGAGCGAGGAAGCCAGCATCACGCCCCATTACCTCGATAAAGAACATACGATTGTGGGAACTGGCGGTATCACGGATCTTGTCGATGGCTTCTACTACGGTATTCAAGGCTGTATCATAACCTAAGGTATAGGTAGTCCCATAGATATCGTTGTCAATAGTACCAGGGATTCCCATGACAGGAAAACCAAATTCTTGATTGAAGAGAAGAGCACCAGTGAAAGATCCATCTCCACCAATAACTACTAAGGCATCAGCTCCGGCTGCAACAAGATTTTCATAGGCTTTCTTACGGCCTTCAGGAGTGCGGAAATCCTTAGAACGTGCTGATTTAAGAAAAGTACCTCCTCGGTTGATGAGATTGCGTACACTACGAGCATCTAAGGGAGTAAAGTCATTCTCTATCATTCCTTGGTAGCCTCGGTATACTCCTAATACTTCTATATTGTGATAGACAGAGGTGCGTACTACTGAACGTATGGCGGCATTCATCCCTGGAGCATCTCCTCCTGAGGTGAGGACGGCTATTTTTTTTATGTTTGTCATAATCGTTATAATTGGTATTATTTATTGGGGCAAATTTACGGAAAAAATCTATAATAGCCCCAAAAATAAAAGTTTTTTCTCTATTTTTTATATCTCTGTGGTAGTCAGAGGGTTTATTCAGAAGCAAACTGCATATTGTACAGGTTTTTATAGTATCCGTTGGGAATTTCAAGTAGCTGTTCATGAGTACCTTCTTCTACGATATTTCCTTTGTTCATGACAATGATCCTATCGGCCTTGCGAATGGTGGAGAGGCGGTGGGCAATCACAATTGAAGTACGCCCTTGGGTGATCTTCTCTGTAGCTTGCTGTAGGAGCTTTTCCGAATGCGAGTCCACTGAAGCGGTAGCCTCATCAAGGATAAGAATTTTTGGCTTGTGTACATAGGCACGCAGGAAGGAAATCAGTTGTCGCTGTCCGGCAGAAAGTACAGCTCCTCGCTCCTTCACATCAAAGAGATAGCCGTTGGGCAGCTGTTCTATGAAGTCGTGAATGCCTATTTCCTTAGCTGCTTCTTTGACCTGTTCTAAGGTGATGTTCTCATCTCCTAAGGTGATGTTGTAGAAAATACTATCGGCAAATAGAAAGACATCTTGGAGGACAACGCTTATCTGTTTGCGGTAGTTTTCCAGATTATAGTCGTTGCAATCCACCCCATCTATGAGTATTTTTCCAGAATTGGCCTTATAAAAACGAGAGAGGAGCTGTATCACGGTGGATTTTCCTGCTCCAGTAGCCCCGACAATGGCTATAGTTTCTCCTTGTTGGGCAGAGAAACTGATTCCGTGAAGTATTTCTTCTTCTTTTTTGTAACCAAAGGTAACCTTGTTAAATTGAATATTTCCTTCTATGTCTCTGCAGATACCTCCTTGAGCATCTTCTTGGTTTTCCTTGCCCTCCTCCATAATATCAAAAACACGTCCGGCGGCAACCATCCCCATTTGTAGTACAGTAAACTTGTCTGCAATATGGCGCAGTGGACGATATAGCTCCTGAACCAATTGGACAAACATAAAGATTACCCCCAGACTGGCCATTTCATGGTGGGCAACTTGTAAGCCTCCATACCAAATAACCAAAGCAATAGCAATAGAACTTAATATTTCAGCAATAGGAAAGTAAATAGAGTTCTGGAGGATATTGCGCAACCACGCTTTTTTATGTTTTTCATTAATCTCTTGAAAGGCTTTGTACTCCTGCTCCTCTCGGGTGAATAGTTGGACAACTTTGATTCCTGTGATGCGTTCCTGTACAAAAGAATTCAAGTTGGCTACCTCTCGACGGATGTCTGTAAAGGCAGCTTTGCTCGCCTTCTGGAAGAGATGGGTAGCATAAATGATAATTGGTAAAGTCAGGAAAGTAAGGAGTGATAATTTCCAATCAGTCAGCAACATCAGGGACATAATCAGTAGCATTTTGAGGATATCCGAAATAATCTCAAAAAATCCTGCACTGAAAATCTCTCCAATACGTTCTAAGTCATTCACTGCACGAGTAATCAATACTCCTACAGAGGATTGGTTGTGGTACTTCATATTGAAGCGAAGCATTAGAGAGAATAACTTCTTTCTCATGTCATAAATCACCATTTGTCCTATCCATCCTGAGTAATAAGCAAAAGAAATCTGAGAGATAATTTCTGATAGGAGAATCCCCACCAAGAGCAAACTGGCATATAATAAGCCTTCGTAGTCCTTGGGAACAATATAAGTATTGATAATTTCCTTGGAGATATAAGCCCTCAGAGAACTTGCTCCTGATATATAGATGGATAGGAAGGCTACTAAGGCAAATATCCATTTGTATGGTTTGGTGTAGCTAAAAAGTTTTTTTAAGATACTGAAATCGTTGGCTTTAGTTTTTTGTTGAGACATTTTGTTTGTATGATTATCTAGTAGAGTAGCTCGAGTCCTTACTTATCGGTGTGCGAGCATATCTGTATGGTATTTAAGGCTATTGTTATGTGCTTCTAAGGTTCTGGTATAGAATTAAGGATCATTTTTTATATTAGTTACAGCATATAAGTTTCAGCATTTTTTACACAGAAAAAGGTCAAGCTAGATAAATATATGCTTTTTCATACTTATGTGGTAATTAAAAAAAGAGTAGCTTTTTCCCCATCAAAAATCGTTCCAAAAAGGTTATTTTTAGAATTGTTTTTTCTTTTTGATAAATATTTTTCTGATAAGCAAAAATACAGCTATTAAGAATAATAAATGATGTAAAGGATCCATCATTATTAAAGGAAATCCTTCTGAGATGTCGAACATACGATCACTATAATCAGAAGGGGACATACGAATATTCTCGAACATTTCTCCGAAAAAGAAAATGTAGCTTACTGTACAGAGCATCCAATTAATAAAGCAAAAGTATAAAAACTTATTCTTTTTGACAAATAAAAAAGTAATCAATAGGCTTACTAAGTAAAGCAACACAGTAGGAGATAATAAGTAAAAATATTCACGTATTGTCATAGTTTGTAGGTTTTTAAAATGAATAATTCTCTTATGTTTTCTATTTTTTCTCCAATATTATCTTTCTATATACATAGAGTAGGGGAAGAGAACATATTATCCCAATTCCAATATTAGTAAGACTAAGAATTTCCACAAAGATAAGTTGAAAAGTTTCTTTCACATATTTTACAACCTGCGAATAATTATAAAATGACCGAGAGTAATTTATCAATATGAAAAATAATTTTAACACGAAAAGGATAATAAAGCTTGAAGCAAACCAGTTTACAAAAAATTTGAGATAGAACCTTATTCCATTTTTGATATATTTCTCTGCAGGAAGAAGCGTTAAGAAAAAAGTAAAACTCAATAAAAAGGGAATAATAAGATCAAGAATAAATCCTATCTTATAAGAGTCCGTCACCTCTTCTTTGTTAGCAAGAGCAAAAGGTATCATTGAGATGATTAAGAAAAGAGTACTTAATGCAAGGGCAAGCTTTAATTTGTTGAGAAAAGAAGTTTCTTTTTTCATATTCATTATTTTTACTTATCCTTTATGTATTTTTTTAGTACTATATAGGAAGAGACAATAATAATACAAAAATAACTAGTGGTAGAAAATCTAAAATAAAGTAAATCCATAATATATGTTATTTTTGAAACCTCTTCATTTGAGTAAATAGATATAGTTTCATCATTGAAAATTTGTTTTCCAAAATGATAAATAATATCAACGATGGTGGCTATAAATATAAAACAACTGTAGAACAGAATGTAAAATGAATAAGTATCCTTCTTTATTTTCCTAAAAAGTATGAGTAATATAAAAAATATGAGCACTAAAGAAAGATAATTGAATTGATAAATTAAGAATAGTATGAGTACCTCTTGTTTGTTTTGATATCCTAAACAAGGAAGAAACATCATACATTCAAAAAACAGCAAAAATAATAAGCTGTAGATTGCATATTTTTTTATATATAATACGGTTGATTCCATAATATTATTTTTTTAATAGGAGATGAGTATTTAGAATTATATTTTGTGGTTTGCATATTTTTTTAGAATGAAAAAAGAGGAAACTATATAAACAGAAATGATATCAGTGTCCAAAAATCTGCTGAGAAATAATTGCATTATTTCCTCTCTCTGTGAGAATAATTCGTTCCAAAAATGGTATTCAAAACGTTCATCTCTTCCTATGTAAAATTCTATACATTGGTATATTACAAATGATATAACGGATAAAAGATGAAAACAAATATAAAATAGTGTATAGAACTTATAGGTATCCCTTTTTTTCTTTTCACATAGTAAAAGCAAAGCAAAGAATACAACAAAAGAGATAATATCTACTCTCTCTAATTGTATCATCTCTTTAAAATTATCCATATTTATAGTATAAAATATAGGTATATAGAAAATGAATTTACCAATAAGGACAACTAAAATACTATAAAGAAAATATTTTGTGATTTTTGAAATTATGTTATTCATATTTGTAAATTTTTATATGTTATCGTATTTATTTTTATTTGAAATCATTGTCATAAGGTTATGGTGATGTGGTAAAAAATATTTTAATAGTTTCTGATAGTAAGATTTGTTATATTCAAAAATTTCAATGCGTCTGACTATAAAATGTATTAAAAAATATTTTGTAACCTATTTCTTATTATCTAAAAATGATTTTATTAGTTGTGTGATTTGATTTATAATTTACATTATTCTCCTTTGAAAGTAGGAATCCAATTTAGCTGAGAAGCTATATAGCAAAATATATTAAGCAAACCAAAAAGTATTACTACATAAATCATCCACTTTCCGCCAAATACTTTATAATTACTATTAGGGAATTTCTTTCTGCTGGCACATGCTAAAAGTGCAGGTATGATAATCATCCAAAAACTTACAGCGAGCCCAGCGTAAGCAATTGCGGTAACAAATCCATAAGGATAAAAAAGACTCAATAATAAAGGAGGCAAGAAGGTAACCAAGGCAGTTTTTATTCTTCCTCCTAAGTGATTACCCCATTTGAACAAATCGGATATATAATCAAAAAGCCCTAAGGTTACTCCTAAGAAAGAACTGGCTATAGCCATATAAGCAAAGAAGTCAAGGACTATGCTTATGGACAAAACGGGGATATATCGATTTAAAGCACTTAGTAAAGTGGCTACATCGCCACCTTTGGATATGATGGGAGCAAATTCTCCTCTGGGAAGGTTGCCTTGTACCGCCATCTGCCAAGATATGTAAATAATAAGTGCTAAAAGAGACCCGATAAGTATTGAATAGATTACTTTTTTACTCTTCTTATCATAATAATTGACCAAAGTAGGTACACAAATATGATATCCAAAGGATACTAAGCAGGTAGGAATGGCTGAAAATAGATAAGGAAGGTAGGAAGTTTCCGTATGTGCTACTGTATTGAGTAAGATCTCGCTCTTGGCAGAACTTAGCAATCCTGTTGTCGATAAGAAAAAAGCTATCACCATACCAGAAATAAGAATTGTGCTCATCCTGTCCACTGCCTTAGTAGAAATACTTACAAAAAGGGCTAATACAAAGCAGAAAAGAAGAGCTGAAAAAGTATGATTGATAGGAAGTTCTGGAACAAACCGATTGAGCAAACTCTTGGTGATGCTTCCTCCTGAGGTAATATAAGCATATGTAAGGATATACAGGGTGAAGGCCACCGAAATTCCATTGAATATATTCCAGCCTTTTCCCAATAGTTGGGTTGTGATTGTGTCAAAATTAGCACCTTTCTCAAAGTGAAGATTGGCTTCTAAAAGCATTAATGCCGATAGGGTGGTGATGCCCCAAATGATAAGGAATAAAATCACCGAACCGAGAAACCATATCCCCGACATAGCTGTCGGATTGGCAAGCATTCCTGCACCAATAGCAGTTCCTGCGATGATCATTGACCCACCTAAGAGTGAAGGAAGTTTTTTTTGTTTCATTTTTTGTTTATTTATGGTTCTATTGCTCACTATCTGTTATTTATTCCCTGTGAAAATGGGTATAATTCCTGTCTGTATGCCTATTTGTATTGCTATATTTAGGATACCGATAATTATTATAAAATAAATAAGTGGTGTTCCTCCGAAAGTACGATAGGTGGTTGCCTCAGGGAATTTCTTTCTGCTGGAGCGCACCATCAGTGCTGAAATCATTATTGAGGAGAAGCTCACAGCAACTCCAGCATAAGCGATGGCGGTAACAAATCCATAAGGATAAAAAAAACTCATCATCAGTGGAGGGAGAAAGGTAACCAGGGCAGTTTTTATTCTGCCCCATAAGGAGTTGCCCCACTGAAGCAAATCTGTAATGTAATCAAAGAGCCCCAAGGTTACTCCCAAGAAAGAACTGGCGATAGCCATATAGGCAAAAAAATCAAGCACTATGCCAATGGTTTGTGTCGGGATATATGTACTTAAAGCAGCCAGAAGGGCTGCTACATCCCCTCCCTTGGCAATGACAGGTGCAAATTGTTCTCGAGGAAGGTTTCCTTGTACAGCCATTTGCCATAATATGTATATGAGAAAGGCAATTCCGGTACCTATGAGAATCGATTGTATAACCAACCGGCTTTTCTTGTTATAGTAACTCACCAAGCTGGGTAAGCATACGTGATATCCAAAAGATACCAAGCACATAGGTAAGGCAGAAAGTAGATAAAGAATATAGGAAGACTCCTTTTGCGCGGTAGTATCGAACAGTACAGAGGGGCTCACCGAACTTAGTAAGCTTGTTGTTGAAAGGAAGAAGGCAATAATCATACCTGTGATAAGAATCGTGCTCAATCGGCTTACGGCTTTGGTAGATATACTGACAAATAAAGCTAACGCAAAGCAAAATAGTAGGGAACTTTCCTTATGGGAAATTCCTAGTTCTGGTACAATCCGATGTAAGAGATTTTCAGTGATTCCGCCTCCAGAGGTAATATACGCATACGTGAGTATATAAAGGGTGAAAGCCACAGCAAGTCCGTTGGCTATATTCCAGCCTTTTCCTAAGAGTTGGGTAACCATTGTGTTAAGATTAGCCCCTTTAGGAAAATGCAGATTGGCTTCCATAAGCATCAGTCCAGCCACTACGGTGTAGAACCATGTAAAGAGGAACATCATGAGAGAACCTACAAACCATATCCCCGACATAGATGTAGGGTTGGCAAGCATCCCTGCACCAATAGCAGTTCCTGCGATGATCATTGCCCCGCCTAAGAGTGAAGGAAGTTTTTTTGAGGTCATTTTTCTTGCCTAATTATACATTATCTGTTACTTGTTATCCATTACCTATTTAAAGGTTGGGATAATCCCCATTTGTATTCCTATTTGAGCTATTATATTGATAAGCCCAAAGAAAATAATAAAGTAAACCATTCCTTTTCCTCCATACACTTTATAAGAAGACTCAGGAAACTTCTTACGGCTGGCCTGTACCAATAGAGCGGGAACTATGGCTGCCCAAAGAGTAGCTGCCAATCCTGCATAACCAATGGCGATGACAAAGCCATAAGGAAACTGTAAGCTCAGTAGTAGAGGAGGGAGAAAGGTCAGTAAGGCTGTCTTAGCCCTTCCCCAGGGGGTGTCAGGTAGCTTGAGCAAATCCGCTATATAATCAAAAAGTCCTAAGGTTACCCCCAAGAACGAACTGGCAATAGCCATATAAGCGAAGAAGTTTAGAGCAATACTTATATATTGGATAGGTATATAGGCACTTAGTGCTTCCAAAAGAGCCGCTACATCTCCACCCTTGGCTATGACAGGAGCGAATTTGTCTCTTGGGAGGTTTCCTTGTACTGCCATTTGCCATAATATATAGATAAAAAGCGCTAAAAGAGTTCCGATAAATATGGATTGCATCACACGGCGTCCATCTCGATTATAGTATTTGACCAAGCTGGGAACATTTCCATGAAAGCCAAAAGAGACTAAGCACACAGGGAGTGCTGTAAGCAAGTAGGGGAGATGTGCTGTTGTATTTTTATTTTGAATATCCAACAATATATGACTGCTTACCGAAGAGAGTAGTCCAGTTGTTGAGAGAAAGAAAGCAATGATCATACCTCCAATAAGAATAGTGCTTAGCCTGTCTACAGCTTTAGTAGAAAACCATACAAAAAGGCCTAATACTAAGCAAAAAAGCAAAGATCCTATGCTTCTAGAGATTTGTACTTCTCCTTGTAGGCTATTAATAGCATTTTCAGTAATACTTCCCCCAGAGGTAATATAGGCATATGTCAGGATATAGAGCACAAAAGTCACAGAAAGCCCGTTGAGAAAATTCCATCGCTTTCCAAGCAAATCTGTAACAATGGTATCAAAACTAGCTCCAGTAGGGTAGTGGAGATTGGCCTCCAAGAGCATAAGTCCGGAAGTAGTCATACAGAACCAAGTATAAAACAGAATGATTGCCGAACCCACAAACCATATTCCTGCAGTAGAGGTAGGATTGGCAAGCATTCCAGCCCCAATGGCCGTTCCGGCAATAATCATAGCGCCTCCCAGTAGGGAGGGAATTTTTTTTTGAGTCATGTTTTAGTTTGATTTACAATAACATATATAATAGAAATCCCTGTAAAAGAGCATTGATAATCAGCGCCCAGAGTACCCAATAGCCTCGGCGCTCATCTTCCACGCTCTCCTGCATATAGTGTTGTACTTTTTCATATAGGACATCGCTTTGCTTCTGTGGGGAAGTAAGGGTAGGAGTGGCTACAATATCGGCGACAAAGCCTACCATAGGAGTAAAAGAAAGCACAAAGAGCAGGTGCTTTTGGAAAGCCTTGGGAATCTTAGGAAGAAAACGCTGGAAGGTATCTTGTAACTGCCCTTTACTGATAATTTTTTCAGTGGTATTCTCTGCTTTTTGGAAAATACTTTCGAATACTTTTTGAATCTGAGGTTGAAATTGATTGAAAAGATAGGAAGCATATTCCATTTTAAGCAAATCAAAAACTTTTCTGATGGCGATAAATACAAATAGTACACCTATTCCTATCATAAGAAGCAGGAAAAATAGTTTTTTATAAGCAAAAGTATGGCTAAAAAGTAGATAAACCCCCACCAAAAAAAAGATAAGATTCACTATGGTAAAGAATAAGATATTCTTTACAGACTTTACCCCAGAGCCAATTCCTAACACACTCATTTCTTTAAATATTTTCAGAGGATTAGAGCTCCTCTGTAGGCGTTTGAGTTCGTTAGAGAGTTCTAAAGACCCCTCTGAGTTCTCTTTATTTTTTTCCAGAGTTTCCATAAGTGATATTTTTTTGCAAAGGTATAAAAAAATTTTTTTATTAAAAATATAGTTGTACTTTTGCAAAAAATTTTCCGTTGAAAAAACTAATTTTATTTTTGTGCCTTTTATGTGGTATATCCTCTTGTGGTATCTATAATTTCACAGGAGGAAGCACAGGGAATGCCAAAACTTTTCAGGTAAATTTTTTTCAAAATAGAGCGCCATTGATAGAGCCAGGAATGGATAGAGAGTTCACTTTCTACCTACAGGATTTGATTAATAATCAAACAAATCTTTCGCTTACCAATAGCAATGGAGACTTGGTCTATGAGGGAGAAATAACAAACTTTACAGTGGCTCCTATGGCTGCTACAGCTGATCAGCGAGCAGCACAGAACCGCCTTACAGTAACAGTCAATGTGCGCTTTACTAATAATAAGGAAGAGGACAAGGATTTCGAAAAACAGTTTTCTCACTATTACGATTTCCCTGCCAATGCGCAGCTTAGTTCGGTTAAGAGTGCTGCTTTTGAGGCTATTTTTGAGCGAATAGGACAGGATATTTTTAATGCTTCTTTAGCGAATTGGTAAAATGACAGCAGCAGAACTCTCTCTTATCATGAAGCAGCCCAATCATATCACCTTGTCACAGGTGTATGAGCTGGAGAATATCATACACGAATACCCTTATTTTCAGGTAGTAAAGGCTGTGTATCTGAAGATATTATATGCACAAGAGAGCTATCGTTATAATAAAGAACTGAAAATAACAGCTGCTCATATAGGCAATAGAACTTTATTGTTTGATTTTATCACCTCTTCTTCTTTTAAGGAAAAGAAAGATTTCTTTAAGAAGAGTTCCATGCCCAAAACTTATGCTGATGAGGCCATTCCGTCAGAGTTTACCACTTATGTAACGGGAGACGCCTTTGAACGAAAGGAGTATTATCCTATAGAGAATCGCAATGCATCTTCTGTGAGAACGGAGCAAGGTGAGCAGACAGAGCAAAATGATATAAAGGGCTCTTTTGTTCCCACTTCAGAGCAGACAAGAGGTGAGGAAGAGGCTTTACAGATGGGTAAGCCTATAGAATTTCAAAAAGCAGATAAGCATTCTTTTGCCCAATGGTTAGAAGTGACACGCTACAAACCTATTGATAGAAGAGTCCATGCAACTGCTTCAGTAGATTTACCTTTTGTGGATAAGAATATATTTGAGGAAGGGGATGCCCGTGCTAAGAAGTTTGATCTGATAGACAAATTCTTGGAAAGCAATCCTAAGATAGAAGTTAATAAGGATTATGATACACCGAATGCAGTGGAGATTGTGGAGAAGAAAGATATAGGACGACAGTTCATGACTGAAACTTTGGCAAAGGTATACCTTGAACAAGGAAAATATAGTGAAGCTATTCAGGCTTACCAGATATTAATGCTTAAAAATCCAGCTAAAAGCGGTTATTTTGCAGAACAAATTGCAATTATTAGAAAATTACAACAAAATAAATTATAATTATGCTAACATTCAACATTGTTTTAGGGCTTATTCTATTGGTATCTTTCTTATTGATATTAGTAGTCATGGTGCAACAGCCTAAAAGTGGAGGTCTTTCATCTTCTTTTGGAGGGAATGCACAGATCGTAGGAGGGGTAAAGAAAACAGGAGATTTTCTTAATACAAGTACATGGACACTAGGGGTGTCTCTTATTGTACTTTCCCTTATCAGTAATCTTATTCTTACCAACGCACATCCAGAGCGAGGCGGAAGTGTTTTAGATGGGGTAAGCACACCTCCTGTCTCTACACAACAGCCTGTACAGACCCCTCCAACACAACAACAAAGCAATCCTCAAAAATAAAATGTAATAAAAATCAAAAACAATATTAATTTATATTAATATTGTTTTTGTTGTTGTTAATATAACTTTTTGAAAAGAGGTTTGTATAGGAGGCTATCTTTCTGATAGAGAGTGTCTAATATTACTATGGTAGAACCCTTGGTATGGTATTAGAATTTATAAATTTTAAAAATAGAGATATATAAAATGTTGATAACTTCTGCGGAATAACTCCTTGTAGAATTGAAATAATCTCTATATTTGCAATTACAAATAAAAGAAATAAATTTTAAAATAAAACGAAAGATGAAATTAAGACTATTCCTATTATTATTAGTTAGTGGGATGCAGGTATTTGCACAGGTGGGCAACTCAAGAGAAAGTAAGAACCACTTGAAGGATATGAATCTTTACGGAAAAGTAAAGACATTCAAAATAACTCCCTATAAATTAGTAGATTATTTTGGAAAAGTAACAAAAGGAGATAAACAAGACTTCTGGAGAGGAGATGTAGTCATTGTTTTTGATGAGCAAGGCTACAAAGCAGAGAATAATACCTATAATAAGGTAGGGCAACTCTCTCAAAAAGTAGTCTATAAATATGATGCTAAAGGCAAACGTACTTCTCGTGACTTATATAACTCTTATGGTAAGTTACAGATGAAATTCCTTTATGTATATGACAATAAG
Source organism: Capnocytophaga gingivalis ATCC 33624 (assembly GCF_000174755.1). Taxonomy (GTDB): domain Bacteria; phylum Bacteroidota; class Bacteroidia; order Flavobacteriales; family Flavobacteriaceae; genus Capnocytophaga; species Capnocytophaga gingivalis. The sequence goes on along the minus strand of NZ_ACLQ01000019.1, from coordinate 101,543 downwards.
GGATACAAGACTGCCTATAATAGCTATTCTCCTACAGGAGAACTCAACGATTCTTATCTATATAAAAATGATGATAAGGGACGTATGATTGAGGAAACTTGGATTAAAAAGGACAAATCTTTCGGATCAAAATATACTTATGAGTATGATAAGTTAGGAAAATTGATAAAAATGTGCCAATATACTACTTCTGAAACTCAAGTGGACAACTGTACTTCTTACAAGTATGATAAATTGGGGCAAATAGTGGAGATGGAAATTTATAGTAATAATGCTCTATCAAGAAGAAGTGTTATTACATATGATGACAAAGGTAATGAAAAGGAAATAAAATACTATGATGGTAAGGGAGTATTCTTGGAAGAAAGAGCTTACGAATATAAGTTTGATAAGCATGGAAATTGGATAGAAAGAATAGAGTACATCAATCAGTTCCCTAAGAGTTTCTTAGAAAGAGAAATTACTTACTATTAGGATTGTTTTTATTTGACATATGTTTAGAAGGGGTTGTTCTATTTCTCATAGAATAACCTTTTTTTATTTTTTAATAGATAAAATCATGCAAGAAAAAAGAGAAAAACAACTACAGGCCTTTGGTCGCCTATTGGATATTATGGATGAGCTTCGTGAGAAATGCCCATGGGATAGGAAGCAAACCATGGAAACCCTTCGTCCCCTTACTATAGAAGAATTGTATGAACTTACCGATGCCATTCTGGCAGATGATTCTCAAGAGATTAAGAAAGAATTAGGGGATCTTCTTCTGCATATAGTCTTCTATGCTAAGATTGCAAGTGAGAAGAATTTGTTTGATATAGAGGATGTTATCCAATCCATCTGTGAGAAACTTATCCAGCGACACCCTCATATCTATGGAGATGTATCGGTAAGGAATGAAGAAGAAGTCAAGCAGAATTGGGAAAAGATAAAACTACAGAAGGGAAGTAAAGGAGTACTTTCGGGAGTTCCTAAGAGCTTACCTTCCTTAGTCAAGGCTTATCGGATACAGGAGAAAGTGGCCGGAGTAGGTTTTGATTGGAGCAATAGGGAAGAGGTATGGAAGAAGTTTCAAGAAGAACTCTCTGAACTTGAGGCAGAGATAAAGAAAGGAGATTCACAGAAAACAGAAAAGGAAATGGGAGATGTCTTCTTTAGCTTGGTTAATTATGCTCGTTTTTTGAAAATAAATCCCGAAAATGCTTTGTCGCTAACTAATGAAAAATTCTTACAACGTTTTGATTTTATTGAGAGTAGCGCTAAGTCGCAAGGTAGAGATATCACCGATCTCACTCTTGAGGAAATGAACGATCTATGGGAACAATCGAAAGTCTATTTCTATTAAATAATTGTTAATGTTGTGTAGATATTTTTTTCTATAATTCAGATATACATAGTATTGCTTTTTGGTAATAAAAAGACATTGTTAAATCTTTTGATAAGTGGGTGGGTATTGGAGTTTATTTTATATCTTTGCGCACTGAGAAACGATTTGTATAACCATGAGATTCTACCTAATAATTGCCTTATTATTAGGTATCTTTTTTACAAAACAAGGAACAAATAAACAAGAAAGGACAAAATAATGAACCAAGAAAATGACATTTGGTGGCTTAATGACGAATCTGAACAGATACTCAATCGCGGGTATTTGCTCAAGGGAGAAAGTGTAGAAGGCGCAATAGAGCGTATCACGAGTGCTGCAGCTAAGCGATTGTATAAGCCTGAGTTACAACCTGCATTCAAAGAAATGATTACTAAGGGTTGGATTAGTTTTTCTTCTCCTATATGGGCGAATATGGGTACCGAGAGAGGACTGCCTATTTCCTGTTTCAATGTACATATTCCAGATAGTATAGAAGGGATCACCCATAAGCTTGGGGAGGTAATTATGCAAACAAAGATAGGTGGAGGTACCTCTGGATATTTTGGAGAGTTGCGTCACCGTGGTTCTGCCGTTACGGACAATGGAAAATCCAGTGGTGCGGTGAGCTTTATGAAGCTATTTGATTCAGCTATGGATGTAGTCTCTCAAGGAGGCGTACGTCGTGGCGCTTTCGCAGCTTATTTAGACATAGATCACCCAGATGCAGAGGAGTTCCTACAGATAAAAGATACAGGCTATCATATACAAAACCTATTTTTTGGTGTGTGTGTGCCAGACTATTGGATGCAAGAAATGATTGAAGGGGATACTGAGAAGCGAAAGCTATGGGCAAGAGTCTTGGAATCACGCCAGCAAAAGGGGCTTCCTTATATTTTCTTTACAGACAATGTAAACCGTAAGCGCCCACAAGTGTATAAGGATAACAATATGTTCATCCATGCCAGCAATCTTTGTAGTGAGATCATGCTTCCTTCCAGCGAAGAGGAGTCTTTCATCTGTTGTCTTTCTTCTATGAACTTAGAACTCTTTGATGAATGGAAGGACACCAAGGCAGTGAAGTTGGCTATCTTTTTCTTGGATGCAGTACTCTCTGAATTCATTGAGAAGACCAAAGGGAACTACTACCTACAGTCAGCACGTAACTTTGCCATTCGCCATCGTGCAGTAGGCTTAGGGGTATTAGGTTATCATTCTTACTTACAGAAGAATATGATTCCTTTTGAAAGCTTTGAGGCTACTCAGTTCAACGCTCGTGCTTTTCAGCACATCCAGAGTGAGGCAGAGAAAGCCACTCAGGAGTTGGCACACATCTATGGAGAGCCAGAATTACTCAAGGGATATGGCAGGAGAAATGCTACCACTATGGCCATAGCACCTACTACATCCAGCTCAGCTATCTTAGGACAGGTATCTCCAGGGATAGAGCCTTTCTCTAGCAACTACTACAAAGTGGGGCTCTCTAAAGGAAACTTTATGCGTAAGAACAAATACCTCACTCAACTCTTGGAAGAAAAAGGACTTAATAATGAGGATATTTGGCGAAGCATACGTCTTTCTGATGGTTCTGTGCAGCACTTACAAGAACTCACTCAGGAGGAAAAGAATGTATTCAAGACCTTCAAGGAAATATCTCCTATGGAGATCATTACCCAAGCGGCACAGCGCCAACAGTATATAGACCAGTCTCAGAGTCTAAATCTCAACATACCACCTACCATGCCTATAAGGGATGTGAACAAGGTGCTTATTGAGGCTTGGAAGTTAGGAGTAAAGAGCCTTTATTACCAGCGCAGCCAGTCGGTAGCCAAGGAGATGATTATGAACTTTGTCAATTGTAGTAGCTGTGAGTCTTGATTTAGATGTTAGTAGTTAGATTTTAGGTGAAATTAAGCATTATTATCATTGAACATTCATCATTAAAAAAATATTACGAATTATTAGTCAAATTGATTAATAATTCGTATTTTTGCTTTATGATATGTGGAAGAAACTTTTAAAAGATTTTGAGCATTACCTAAAGATAGAGAGAGGGATGTCTCCCAATTCAGTACAATCCTATCTCTTTGATTTAGAGAAGCTCAGTGACTATATAAACCTTCATCAGATAGAGGAGCGTCCGGAAAATATCTCGGCAGAGACACTCAGAGAGTTTGTCTATCAGCAGAGTAAGGAGCTACAAGCACGTTCTCAATCACGGCTTATATCCTCTTTGAAGAGTTTTTTCAAGTATCTGCTCTTGGAAAACTATCGGGAAGATTTCCCTATGGAGTACATAGATACTCCTAAATATGGTATGAAGCTACCTGATACCCTCTCTGTCGAGGAAATAGATGCGCTTATTGCAGGGATAGACCTTTCCACATCGGAGGGGCATCGCAATAGGGCTATTATAGAAACTTTATATGGGTGTGGGCTACGTGTATCAGAGCTGGTAAACCTACACCTCTCAGACCTTTTTTTCGAAGAAGGATTTATACGAGTATTGGGTAAGGGAGACAAACAGCGCTTGGTACCTATCAGTGAGTATACACAGAAACAGATAAATAACTATATACAGCATCAGCGCAAGGAAGTCCCTCAAGTGAAGGAATTTACTGATATAGTATTTCTCAATAGGCGTGGCAAACAGCTCACCCGAGCGATGATCTTTACCATAATAAAACAGACAGCAGCTGCCATAGGGCTGACTAAAACTATCAGTCCGCACACCTTTAGGCATTCTTTTGCTACCCATTTGTTGGAGAATGGAGCTAACCTTAGGGCTATTCAGCTTATGTTGGGGCATGAGAGCATTACCACAACAGAAATATATACACATATAGACCATTCTTATCTTTCACAAGTGGTAAATACTTATCACCCAAGGAAATAGAAAAGAGAAATAAGAAAAAATATTTTAATTTATTTTGATATATGATACGAAAATATCTATTATTTGCTATGCTTGCAACCTCTGTGGGAGCCATAGCACAGACTGAAACTTCTGGGCGTTCCCTCTATCACGCTGAGGCTACTAAGTACAGTGCCTTGGATCATACCAAGCTACGTGTATCTTTGAATTTTGAGAAAAAAGAACTCTATGGAGAAGAGTGGCTTACTGCAGCCCCTTATTTCTATCCGACCGATTCTCTGATGCTGGATGCACAAGCTATGCTGATCCATAGTGTAAATCTCAGTGATAAGAAAGGAACTATAGGAAAACCACTTACCTATAAATATGATAAGGACAGACTCACTATTCGCTTGGACAAAACCTACCAAAGAGGAGAAAAATATACCATATACATTAAGTATACAGCTCAACCAGAGAATGTAGGCAAACATGGTAGTTTGGCTATTAGTGATGCTAAAGGGTTGTACTTTATCAACTCCAACAAAGAAGATAAAGACCGTCCTATACAAGTATGGTCACAGGGAGAAACTAAAGCCAATTCTTGTTGGTTCCCTACCATCGATGAGACCAACCAGAAATCTTCTCAAGAGATATACATCACAGTACCAGACAAATTTGTCACTCTCTCCAATGGGGTACTTTCCTCTTCTAAAAGAGATGGAAAAGGGATGCGTACCGACTATTGGGTGATGAATCAAAAACATGCCCCTTACCTCTTCTTCCTTGGGGCAGGAGAGTATGCAGAAGTTAAGGACAAACCATGGAGAGGTAAAGTGCCTATCGTGTACTATGTAGAAAAAGAATATGCAGATGTAGCTAAGAGAATCTTCGGAAAGACCTCTGAAATGATAGAGTTCTATTCTAAAAGATTGGATTATGACTACCCTTGGCCAAAATATTACCAAATGACTGCTCAAGAGTACGTAAGTGGAGCCATGGAAAATACTACAGCTGTACTACACAGCTCTATGGCTCAGCAAGATGCAGAATCTCTCAACGACCAGAATATCTGGGAAGCTACTATAGCACATGAGCTTTTTCACCACTGGTTTGGAGACTTAGTAACTGCAGAAAGCTGGGCTAACCTTACTGTAAATGAGTCTTTTGCTAACTATTCTGAATATCTTTGGTTAGAACACAAATATGGGAAAGACTATGCAGACTATCATATGAACCGTGATATCACAGGTTATAAGAATAGCGGCTCTTTTGATAAGGACTTAGTACGCTTCAACTACAAAGAACGCGAAGATATGTTCGATGCCGTATCCTATAACAAAGGAGGAGGGATCCTCCATATGTTACGTAACTATTTGGGTGACAAGGCATTTTTCGAAGGGATTTCTAAGTACTTAAAGAACAATCAGTTTGGAACAGGAGAAGCACATCAGTTACGTCTTGCTTTGGAAAAAGTAAGTGGACGTGACCTCAACTGGTTCTTTAACCAATGGTATTTTAATCATGGAAATGTAGTGATGACTCCTAAAGTAACTTATGATAGTGCTAAAGGAGAAGCTGTATTGGAAATTGCTCAGGATGAGAAACTTATGTTTCAATTTCCTTTAGAGGTAGACATCTATGACGCAGGAAAATATGTGCGTAAAGAGGTATGGGTGGACGCCAAAGCCAAGAATGAGTTCCGCTTTAAAGTATCTCCTAAGTATAGCCTAATCAACATTGACCCTCGTGGACTGATCGTAGGAGATGAAGCTGCTTACAAAACACCCGAACAATATCTCTTCCAGTACCAAAATGCTAAAGACTATAAGAGCCGTAACCAAGCCATTGAGTATGCTGTTACTACAGGGAATTCAGATATTCTTCTCTTAGCTCTAAAAGATCCTTTCTTCCGCTTGCGTATCAAAGCTATCCAAGGACTCAGACCTGACAACGTAGCACAATGGGCACCTGTGGTAGAGAATTTGGCACAGAATGATCCAGAAAACTTGACCAAGGCAGCTGCTATTGCACAACTCTCTCGCCTAAGAGATGCTAAATACAAATCCTTGTATGAAAAATCAGTGAAACTTCCTTCACGTGCTGTTAAAATAGCTGCAGCTTCTGCCTTAGTAGCTTTAGACCCTTCTCAAGCAGGGCAGTATATTGATATGATCGACTTAAAAGGACTTAGCTTTGAACAATTTATGCCCTTCTACCCTTATATACTTAAGAGCCGCAATGAGAAATATTTGCCTGTATTATTGGATAAGGTTATCTATTACCCATTGTACCCAGAACAATATCAAGCTCCTATCAAAGAAGGATTTACCTGGCTGATGAGTGTAGACAATACAGAATATACCAAGAAAGTAACCAAATCACTAAGCAATGTATTTGGCTGGTTGAATGAAGAACAGAAAAAACACTTACATGCAGTAGCTGAAGAAGGACTCAAAATAAAGGAAGATCTCCTAAAGAAAAATCCTAATTCTCAGTCTATCAAAGCACAGGTGGAACTGTTGAAAAATATCAAATGGTAAATGTAGCGTATAATTGATTTTTATTTTTAGGTTAAGTAGGTCATTTCTTTTTGGGGTGACCTACTTAATTTTTTCCTATGGAATACTTCTAATTCAAAAAAAAGATGTACATTTGCACTTGTTATTAAATAATAGAAAATGAAAAAAATACTTTTAATAGGAATTTTATTAGTCGTTTCTTCCTGTAAAACCAATCCTTTTACAGGAAAACAAACTTTGAACTTCATGTCGAATAGTTCACTTTTCCCAACCTCATTTTCTCAATATAATGAGTTTCTCTCTACCAGTAAGGTCATTAAAGGTACTCCCGAGGCCGAGATGATCAAGCGTGTAGGAGAGCGTATTGCTAAGGCATCACAACTATGGTTGGATAGAAATGGGTATAAGAACTATCTGAAGGACTACCGCTGGGAATACAACTTGGTAGAGAACAAAGAGCTCAATGCGTGGTGTATGCCAGGGGGAAAAATTGTATTCTATACAGGGATACTTCCTATAGCTAAGAATGAGCGTGGTATTGCTGTGATTATGGGGCATGAGGTAGCCCATGCTTTGGCTGATCATGGAGCACAGCGTATGAGCGCTTCTACCCTTCAACAGATAGGAGCATTGGCGGGAAATGTACTACTAAGCAATAGCAAATACCTTAATGAGTTTAATACCGCCTATGGCTTAGGTACCCAAGTAGGGGTAATGCTCCCCTTTAGCAGAAGTCATGAGAGCGAAGCCGATGCTATAGGTCTTCAGATTATGGCACTGGCAGGCTATGATCCAGATGAAGGGTATAAACTATGGGAACGCATGAGTGCTGCCTCAGGAGGAGGAAGCTCCAGCTCACTTCTAAGTACTCACCCTTCCAATCAGTCGCGTATTGCTCACCTTAAAGAGTTGGCTCCCAAGGTGAAAGCAGAAGCTAAGAAATATGGAGTGACCCGATTCGAATAATAGAAAAATAACCATTAAGAAAAAGGAGTATTTGTTTGCTCCTTTTTTCTTTTTTATTACCTTTGTACCTTATTCTTTTATTTATGACAAATATCCAATTCATTAAGGCTCAAGTGTCCACCACTGAAAAAGCTATTGAGAATACACTGACTTTGCTTTCAGAAGGCTGTACGATCCCCTTTATAGCACGCTATCGCAAGGATAGAACAGGCAATCTGGATGAGGTTGCCATTGAGAAAATAGCTAAAGCACAAGCCGATTACGAAAATATCTGCAAGCGTAAGGAGACCATTCTTTCCAGTGTAGAGGAACAAGGAAAGCTTACCGAAGAACTCCGCAAGCGTATAGAAGCCTCCTATGAGCTGACAGAATTGGAGGATTTATACCTTCCCTATAAGAAAAAGCGCAAAACTAAAGGCGATGTAGCTAAGGAAAATGGTTTAGAACCCTTAGCTAAACAGCTCATGAGCCAGAGAGTGACTGACATGGAACAACTTGCCTTGCGTTATCTTTCAGACAAGGTCGCTACAGTCGAGGATGCTCTACAAGGAGCATCGGATATCATAGCCGAGTGGATCAATGAAAATATGTATGTGCGCCGTACTCTCAGAAGGGTTTTCCAACGAAAAGCTCAGCTCTGTACAGAAGTAGCCAAAGGTAAAGAAAATGACGAAGAAGCTCAAAAATATGCTCAGTACTTTGATTGGAGTGAGCCCCTATCCAAGGCGCCTTCCCATCGTGTATTGGCTATGCTACGTGCTGAAAAAGAAGGATTTGTTCGCCTTAAAGTACAAGTAGAAACAGAGGATACCCTTCCTTTTATAGAAGAAACTATCATCAAAGGCAACGGTCAGACCGCTGACTTTCTAAAAAAGGCCATCAAGGATAGCTATAAGCGTCTTTTAGAGCCCTCTATCTCCAATGAAACTCTCCAAGAAGTTAAGGACAAGGCAGATGCCAAGGCCATAGAAGTCTTTTCAGATAATCTTTCTCAACTATTACTCTCTTCTCCCTTAGGAGAAAAGCGTATATTGGCGATAGATCCAGGATTTCGTACCGGATGCAAGGTAGTTTGTTTGGATGAAAAAGGAGATTTATTACACAATGAAACCATTTTTCCACACGCCCCTCAGCACGAGACTGCTATGGCAATGAAGAAAATTCGTACAATGGTCGAGCAGTATCGCATAGAGGCTATTAGTATAGGTAATGGTACCGCTTCGAGAGAGACAGAACGCTTCATCAAAGAGATTTCTTTCCCTCATCCTCTACAGGTCTTTGTAGTCAGCGAAGCTGGAGCATCGGTGTACTCAGCCTCAAAGATAGCTCGAGAGGAATTCCCTACATACGACGTAACGGTGCGTGGTGCCGTCTCTATTGGTCGTAGATTGTCCGACCCCTTGGCAGAGCTGGTTAAAATAGAACCTAAGAGTATAGGAGTAGGCCAGTACCAACATGATGTAAACCAAACCCTACTCGAGCAAGAACTCGATGCTACAGTGATTCGCTGTGTGAATAAGGTAGGGGTAAACCTCAACACCGCCAGTGGCTCCCTGCTTAGTTACGTATCGGGCATAGGGGAGAAAATGGCAGAGAATATTGTTGCCTATCGTTCGACCAATGGAGCTTTCCGTCGAAGAGAAGACCTCAAGAAGGTACCTCGCTTAGGCGATAAGGTCTACCAACAGGCTGTAGCCTTTCTAAGGGTACACAATAGTGAAAATCCGTTGGACAACTCGGCAGTACACCCCGAAGCCTATCCTATCATCAAGCAAATGGCTAAAGATTTGGGAATCTCAGTAGAAAAGCTCATAGGAAATAAGCAAGCTATCTCAACTATTGATATAAAAAAGTACAAAAATGAAGAAGTGGGAGAACTTTATCTCAAGGATGTGCTCAAGGAATTGGAAAAACCAGGTCTTGATCCGAGAAAAACCGCTAAAGTATTCGAATTTGACCCCAATGTAAAGACTTTTGATGATGTGAGAGTGGGTATGATACTACCAGGAATTGTTAATAATATCACTGCCTTTGGCTGTTTTGTGGATATAGGTATCAAGGAAAGTGGTTTGGTACACATCTCTCAGCTCAAAGATGGCTATGTGTCAGAGGTAAGTGAGGTGGTCAAGCTCCATGAGCAAGTGCAAGTAAAAGTCACTGAAGTGGATACTGCCCGTAAGCGTATTTCCTTGAGTATGATACTATAACCAAAAAACAAAGCAAGTTAAGAAAACGATGAATATAACACCCCCAAAGGCTCCTAAGCGACAGACGATATTGGAGGCACACTCCGACAAACGTATAGATAACTATTTTTGGCTCAATGAGCGAGATAGCCCTGAGGTATTGGCATATCTTGAGGCAGAAAATGCCTATTTTAAGCAGCAGACTCAGCATACTCAAGCTTTAGAAGAGACTCTTTTTCAGGAGATGAAGGGACGTATCAAAGAAGATGACCAGTCGGTACCCTACAAGTACAATGGTTATTGGTACTTCTCTCGTTTTGAACAAGGGAAGGAATACCCTATTTACCTACGCCAAAGGGACGAAGAAGGAGCAAGAGAAGAAGTGCTTTTTGATGTCAATCAGATGGCGGAAGGGCACAAGTTTTATCAGTTTGCCGAATATTCCATAAGCCCTGATAACCAGTGGGCATCTTTTTCTGTGGATACCCGTGGCAGACGAATGTATTCCCTTTTTATCAAGAACTTGAAAATAGGGGAGATCCTTCCTACCGAGATAAAAAACACCGATGGAGGGAGCTGCTGGGCAAATGATAGCAAGACCCTTTTCTATACCAAAATAGATCCTCAGACTCTGCGTTCGCATAAGGTATATCGTCATCGAGTAGGGCAGACTTCCCCTAAGGATGTATTGGTTTTTCATGAAAAAGATGAGACCTTTAATACTGGCATCTTTAAGTCAAAATCAGAGCAATATCTTATCATTGAGTCTGATAGCACTCTTTCTACCGAAAGCCGCTTCTTGGATGCCTCCACACCTGAAGGCGTCTTCAAGATATTTCAACCTCGCCAAAGGGGATTGGAGTATGATATTGCCCATTATGGAGAATATTTCTATGTGCTGAACAATGCTGATGGAGCGACTAATTTCAAGTTGGACAAGACTCCTATCACTCATACCGAGCTTGAACACTGGAGCGAAGTACTCCCTCATAGAGAGGATACTCGCTTGGAGGAAGTGGATATCTTTAAGGAATATTTGGTAGTTACCGAGCGTTCTCAGGGGCTTTCTCAGTTAAGAATCATCCGCTGGGATGGCACCAAGGATATGTATTTGCCTTTTGACAACGAGACCTATACGGCTTCTACAGGGCTCAATTTGGATTTTGATACCCATTGGCTGCGCTATATCTATAATTCTATGACAACTCCTTACTCTATAATAGATTATAACATGCTTACTTCAGAACAGCAGGTCAGAAAGGAGCAGGAGGTGCTGGGAGGGAAGTTTTCCAAGGAGAATTACCACTCGGAGCGTATCTGGGCAACAGCTCCTGATGGAGTTAAGGTACCTATTTCATTGGTCTATCGTAAAGGGCTAACTTTAGATGGCAGTCACCCTCTATTACTTTATGGCTATGGTTCTTATGGCATCACTATAGATCCCTCTTTTTCGACTACACGCTTGAGCTTGCTTGATAGAGGATTTGTATTTGCTATTGCACATATACGAGGCGGAGAGTACTTAGGTCGTCCCTGGTATGAAGCAGGGAAGCTCATGCAGAAGCAAAATACCTTTACTGACTTTATCGCCTGCGCTCGACACCTGATAGGGGAGAAATATACCAGTGCCCAGCATCTATACGCTATGGGAGGATCTGCAGGAGGATTGCTTATGGGAGCGGTAATCAACCAAGCTCCCGAGCTTTTTCATGGAGTGGTAGCCAATGTCCCCTTTGTGGATGTACTCACTACCATGTTGGACGATTCTATTCCCCTTACCACAGGCGAATATGATGAATGGGGCAACCCTAATGACAAGGCTTATTATGATTATATGAAGGCCTATTCTCCCTATGATAATGTACAGCGTAAAGCCTATCCACATCTGCTGGTGCTCACAGGTTATCACGATTCTCAAGTACAATATTGGGAACCGGCCAAGTGGGTTGCCAAGCTTAGAGAACTCAAGACAGATAACCATATCTTGCTCTTTTATACCGATATGAGTTCAGGACATAGTGGTGCTTCGGGGCGCTATGAAGCACTTCGGGAAATAGCAAGAGAGTATACTTTTCTCTTGGATTTGGAAGGAATTTATCTATAGTGAAAAGTGTAGGGGCGAATTGCTCACATACTCCACTCCACCAGCTTGTGGACTTTGCCCCTACACCGATTCATACCAACTTTTTGTAAACCATTTCCTATTGACTACAAATATTATTCTTTTTCTTCTTAATTTGCATGATAAGAGAACTTTTTCTCATTTTTTCCGAAAAAGAGCTGTAAGAAATGTGTCAGTAGGAGGAAGAACTTTTGAGTGAAAAGGAAAGAGCATTTTAGTAATATGTATAGTAGATATTTATTGAAACTCTTAAAATAAAGACAAAAAAGAATTTTTATAAGAATTAATGTTGTAATTTTGTGGTCAGAAAGTAAGTACTTATTTCTATGAAAAAAATACAACTATTAATGATACTTTTCCCTATAATAGCTTTCTCACAAAAGGCTGAAAAAGAGGTTTCTAAAGCAGAACTAGCCAAGAGGGAGAAGGCACAGCGGCAGTCACAAGCCTTTGCCTACCAAGGGTATCAGGCGGAAAAAGCACATAAGCTATTGGATTCAGAAATGGATTATAGAAAAGCTATATCCAAAAACAAAGAAAATGCAGTAGCTCAATATAATATGGGTGATGTACTCTATTCTCAAGAGGCTTATAATGAGGCTACTCATTATTATCAAGAAGCATCGGTCAATAAAGAAGCATCTAAGGAGGACAAGCATAAGGCATTTCATAACTTAGGCAATTTGGCTATGCAAAACAAAAAATATGAAGAGGCAGTACAATTCTACAAAGAAGCTCTTAGAAACAATCCTACCGATGAACAGACACGCTATAACTTGGCTATAGCTAAAGAAAAACTCAAAAAAGAACAACAAGAGAACAAAAAAAATCAAAATAATCAAAACAATCAACAAAATAAAGATAATAAAGATAACAAAGATAATAAAGATAATCAAAATAAGGATAATAAAGATAATCAAAATAAAGACAATAAGGACAATCAAAACAAGGATAACAAAGATAATAAAGATAATCAAAACAAAGATAATAAGGACAATAAGGATAACAAAAATCAAGGAAGTCCTGAAAGGGATAAACAAGAAAATAATAATCAAGATAACAGAGAAGGCAATACCCCAGAGGAGGGAGAGAGAAAAGAGCTTTCTGCTGAACAAATGAATCGTATTCTCAATGCCATCAATAATGAAGAGAAAAAAACTCAAGAGAAGCTCAATGCGAATAAAGTGAAAGGGAAGGCAAAGAAATCAAATACGAAAGATTGGTAAATACTTATATTGGTTCCTACAAAAGTAGTTTATGCGTAGTTTTTTATTTCAAATATTATTTTTTTCATTCACTACCCTGCTTTCTGCACAAGGAGTATCCTTCAGGGCAGAACCCTCACGTAAGTCTTTAGGGGAAAATGAGCGCTTGAGGGTCGATTTTATCATGAATAGAGAAGGAGATAATTTCACCCCACCTTCGTTTGAGAATTTTGAATATTCAGGACCTACCCAATCCGTTTCTAATTCTTGGATCAATGGTGTACGCAGTTTTTCCAAGACCTATACCTACATGCTACAACCCAAGAAGAAAGGGAAACTCACCATAGGGGCAGCATCGGTCATTATAGAAGGTAAAGAGTATAAGACTAAACCCCTCACTATAGAGGTAACCAATCCTGTGGCCAATCCCCGAAGTGCACAAACGACTCCTCCAACCAGTCCCTTTGGTAATAATAGCCCTTTTGGCAACTTCCCCTTTGGCTTTGATCCTTTTGGAACAGAAGAGGTACAACCTATGGAAATCATAGAACCTACCAAGGAAGATCTCTTTATCACAGCAGAAGTGTCTAGTAATCATGTATTTGTAAATCAGCCTGTTACTATTACCTATAAGATGTACTTATCAGCTCGTTTTGGCATTGCAGGCTTTGAAAGTATAGAAGATCCACGCTATGCCAACTTCTGGAGCCAACAGCTATTGGACAAACTACAAGTGACTGAGGTAATGCACAATGGAAAGCTCTTCCGTTGTATTACCCTCAAGCAAGTATTGCTATATCCTCAACAATCAGGAGAACAGGAGATTTCCCCTCTTTCTACCTCTTTCGTATTACAATTGCCCTCCAATCAGGTAGATTTCTTTGGAAACCGCTCTTATGTAACTCGTAGCAGAAGACTGCAATCCAATGCGCTGAAGATAAAAGTATCCCCCTTGCCAGAGGAAGGTAAGCCGGCCAACTTTTCTGGAGCTGTGGGTAAGTTCTCCCTATCGGTGAATTTTCCTACCCGTACAGTCAATGCTGGAGAAACTGCTCAAGGAGAGGTGATTATCTCAGGAAAAGGGAACTTCAAACTCTTTGATATGCCTAAACTGACTTTCCCACCAGCCTTAGAGGTATATGCTCCTAAGGAAGAAGAGCATCTGAACCACAGTGCTACGGGAGTCAGTGGAGATATCACCCATACCTATACCATAGTACCCCAATACAAAGGAAAATTCCCTATTGCTCCATTGAGTTTTACCTTTTTCGATCCAGAGACACAGAAGTATGAGACTCTTACCTCAGATCCTTTGACCATAGAAGTACCCAATGGAGAAGAATATAATGCCACTTCCCCAGAAAATACCTCTGAGGTTGCACAAGAGAAAGGCCAATTCGCCCCTCTTAAAACAGAAGCAAAACTTGCTCCGATCAATCGAGCAGTATTCTTTGGGTCAGGCTTATTCTACCTATTATGGCTTTTACCGATAGTTCTGATTCCTATAGTACTTCTCCTTAGGTACTTCTATCAAAAAAGAAATGATGATACTGCTGAGAATAGAAGCCGTAGAACAAACCGATTGGCTAAGAAATACCTATCAGCAGCTAAGAAAAATATCCATAATAAGGAACTTTTCTACGAATCCATGGAAAGAGGATTACACACCTATCTCAAGGCAAAACTTCATATAGAGACCAGTGAATTGTCCAAAGATAAGGTGCGAGAGTTACTTGAGGAAAAACAAGTAGAGAGCAGTGCAATAGCCAGATTCTTGCAGCTACTTTCCAACTGTGAAATGGCTCGTTATGCTCCTTATACACAGGCTGATATAGATAATGATTACGAGCAAGCAGCCTCCATCATAGCCTTACTAGACAAACAATTATAAAGATATAATCATGAACTCAACCACAGAAATTCCCTTAGTAAGCAGAGAGCTTAGCTGGCTCTCCTTCAACGAACGTGTATTACAAGAAGCCAGTGATGCCCGAAATCCACTGGTAGAGAGGCTACGCTTTGTGGGGATTTTCTCCAACAACTTGGATGAGTTTTTCCGTATACGCTATGCTATAGTCAAGCGAGATTTCAAGTTGATCAAAGATAAGGAAGCCGCCAGTAAGGCACAATTGTTCTTAGAACAGATCAATGAGCAAGTAGTCCTACTACAGCAGAAGAGCCTCGCTATACTCGAATGTATAAAGGAAGAACTAAAGAAGGAAAAGATTTATATTATCAATGAAAAAGAACTTCTACCCCAGCATGTGGAGTATGTGAAGGAATATTTTATCAATACCATCAGTCCTGCTCTTTTTACCATTATCTTAGATGAAGTAGCGGCTTTGCCTACTCTTAAGGACGATGTGGCTTACTTGGCTGTAAGGATGTTGCTCAAAACAGAGGAAAAAGAGAAAACAAAGATACAATATGCTCTGATAGAACTGCCTAAGACCTTAGACCGCTTTGTGGTATTGCCTAAGGTGAATGGCAATAACTATATTATTCTCTTGGATGATATTATCCGCTTTTGCTTGACTACACATTTCTACATCTTCCCTTGTGAGGAGATTTCAGCCTATATGATCAAGATCACTCGTAATGCTGAACTGGACTTGGATACAGACCTGAATAAGAGCTTTATAGAGAAGATTTCCCACAGTGTAGAAGGGCGCAAACAGGCTGAGCCTGTACGCTTTATCTATGACAAACTCATAGACGAGCAGATGCTTCATTTTCTAAAAGAGAAAATGGGTATACAAGCTACTGATAGTATCATTGCGGGAGGGCGTTATCACAACCGACGTGATTATATGAGTTTTCCCGCTTGTGATAATCAAGGATTGCTCTATCCTCCTTTCTATCCCTCCCCCATTAGGAAACTTAGGGTAGAGGAAAGTCTCTTTGCACAAATCGCTCAAAGAGATTATCTGCAATATACTCCCTATCATAGTTTTTCGTACTTGATTCGCTTCTTAAGAGAAGCAGCTTTAGATCCTAAGGTAAAGACAATCAAAATTACTATTTATCGCTTGGCCAAACAGTCTCAAGTGATTAACTCACTGATCAATGCTGTTAAGAATGGTAAGAAAGTAACAGTACAGATAGAGCTCCAAGCTCGTTTTGATGAGACTGCCAATATTCACTATGCAGAACTCTTACAGCGAGAAGGAGTTAGAATTATCTTTGGAATACGAGGGCTTAAGGTACATAGCAAAATAGGAGTGATAGAGCGAGAGGAAGCAGAAGGAATACGCCGTTATGGCTTTATTAGTACAGGTAATTTCAATGAGGATTCAGCTAAGATATATACTGACTATACTCTTTTTACCGCTCATAAGGAGATATTGGAAGATGTGGATCGGGTATTTGCTTTCTTTGACACCCCATTTCAGATATTCCAGTACAATCATTTATTAGTTTCTCCTCACTATACCAAAAATACTTTTCTTTCACTTATAGATAGGGAAATAGCTTTGGCTCAGCAGGGGAAAGAAGCTTTTCTAAAGCTTAAAATGAATGGTCTTACGAGTAAAACTATGATAGAGAAGCTCTATCAGGCCAGTCAAGCGGGAGTCAAAATACAGATGATCGTTCGTGGAGTGTGCTCCTTGGTACCTGGTCTTAAGGGAATAAGTGAACATATAGAGGTTATCAGTATAGTGGATCGCTTCTTAGAGCATTCTCGCTTGTATATCTTTGGGAATGGAGGAGCCCCTATTTATTATATTTCTTCAGCAGATTGGATGTCTCGCAATCTTAATAATAGGGTGGAGGTTTCTTGTCCTATTTATCAGGAGGATATACAACAACAGTTATGGGATACTTTCCATTTGGCTTGGGAGGATAAGGTGAAAGCACGTGTTATAAATCAAGCACAAGATAATGTATATCGCTCTAAAAAAGAAGGAAAATCCTCTCAAGAGGCTATCAACGAATATTATATAGGTAACAGATAAAGTTAGTGAGTGCTCACAACAGGGTATGTGAGTAATAATATGAATCAATAGTTAAAATATTATTCGTTAATTTTCTAATATGTAATAAACTCATATTTCTACCCTGTCGTTGGTCAAGTCCTATGCTGATTGGCATAAGTTACTCGTAGAGACGCAATTTATAGTGTCTTAGAATATCGTATTAATAAATAATATCTCAAGAAAAGGTATGAAGCAGGGGCGAATTGTAATTCGCCTTTTTGCATATAATGTGATTTGTCCTCCTTGTATAATATATCCTATATATGTGATGCTATTTTTATAGATGAAAGTAGTAGGTAAAAAAATAAAGACTATTTTGTTATCAAAATAGTCTTTATTAATAGTAATTTTAAATATTTCACTATGAGCAAATGATTTTTTTAAGCTACTAATGAATTAACATGTTTCATTAGGTTGCTTTTTAGATTACCCGCTTTATTTTTATGGATAATGTTTCTTTTTGCTAACTTATCAATCATAGAAACTACATTAGGTAAAAGTTCTTTAGCTACTGAAGCATCAGTAGTAGTGCGTAAACGCTTGATAGCATTACGAGTAGTTTTATGTTGGTAACGATTTCTAAGGCGAGCTGCCTCGTTTCTTCTAATTCTTTTGATTGCTGACTTATGGTTTGCCATTTTCTTATCTCAATTAAAGTGGTACTTACTAAAATTACTAAAAAATATGTAGTCCGTAGGGGAATCGAACCCCTGTTACAAGGATGAAAACCTTGCGTCCTAACCCCTAGACGAACGGACCGCGCAATTCTAAAACATAATTTTAAGTAGTAGTCCGTAGGGGAATCGAACCCCTGTTACAAGGATGAAAACCTTGCGTCCTAACCCCTAGACGAACGGACCATTGAGTGGTATTATGTTTCTCAATTGCGAGTGCAAAGGTACAACTTTTTTTTAATCTGCAAGAGTTTTCAACAAAAAAATTAATTTTTTTTTCATTTTTTTCTTTTTCTGTTGATTATCAGTATTTTGTATTGTTCAAAAAATAAAGGTAAAGGTTAGGATTTAGTTTCTAATAGTAGGAAAGACAATCATCCATTATTGTTTTTTATATCCGAATAGTTCTATTTTTGTGCCTTCAGGAATAAGGTAATATACTTCCTTGTTAGTACAGTCCTCTTTTAGTGCTGGATGTAAATCTTTTTCTAAGTATATTTTCCGTACTCTTTTTACAGCAGGCTCGAAGATTTTTTTACTAAAGGATAATTTTTTAGCTCTATACATTTTGTAAGAGATAATAGTGTCATTTTCTATATTCCCAAAAATAACATCTGTGTAAATACCTGCATTATGTAGTCTCCCAAAAGGCAAATTACCTCCTAAGTTAAAGAAATGATCTTGAAAAATGAGCTTATTATCCTCTAAGAGGAAAAAACCTCCACCTTCTAAGTGTATTTTTATTGCTGTTTTGGTATAACAAATTCCTTCGTCATTGGGTTTAGATAGTTTTTCGTTGTCAAGCTCTATATAAGAACGAAAGACCTTTCCTGAAGGATGAAAAATATACAAGGAAAGCATGGGATATGGTTCCTCTTGTATATATATTCTATTATATTTTAAAGAAGTAGAATCTTTATAATGGGTTTTATTGCCTATTTTACAGAAAAAATCCTTATAGTAAGAAGAATATATGATATCTTTATAATTGATTTTCTCTTGTCGGAGAAAATCTTTGAACATTTCAGTATTTTCTTCTTTTATTGTCTTGCAGCTAAGTAATAAGAATAATATAACTATAGTCAAGCCCTTTGCTTTGGAAAGGAGTTTTTTCATATTAATCAGTTATTAGTCTTTATTACTGGTGCCAGTATGGTGCTGCAGGGGAGAATTGCAATTTGCCTCCCCAAAAAAGAATTTTTTGAACAGCTTTCATGGTAGGAAGAACTGCAAGCGCACGACAGCGCATGAGATCATTAACCATTGATGATCATTGAGTTAGAATTGGAAATAGATAAAAGGTTGTGGGCCTGCAGAAGCAGTGGCATAGATAAGCCAAAATACAAAAGCTAATACTACAGATTTGAACAATAGAGGCATTCTTTGAAATAAGTTACAGAGACCATTGCTCCACTTCTGAGGAAGGAAATGCCAGAGGAAACCTATGACAAGTAGCAAACAGATATTTCTATATCCCTCAATGATGACCCACCATTGGTGTGGATCATAGGTGATCTTGGAGATATTGGTGATGACCTCCATAGCTGAGGATAAGTCTTTAGCTCGGAAGAATATCCAACAGAAGGCTACAAAATGGAAAGTGATAATTATTGATACTAACGAAAAAAGCCATTTCCCAAAAGTTTTCTTTTCTGGATTTTTTTCAGGAAATATCTCACGGAAGGACTTATGGAAAGCCAAAGCCAATCCATGAAGAGCTCCCCAAATGATAAAACGTATATTTGCTCCATGCCAAAGGCCTCCCAATAACATGGTAGTTAGTTGATTGAAATGACTTCTAAGAGATTTTCCCTTGTTCGGAGATAGTAGAATAGAGACTTCAAAGAGAACAATCACGCCAAAGACTGCCAATAAGGGAATCAGGCTTTGTTTGCTCACTCCATACGCCCACCAGATGGTAGCTGCAAAGAATAGGGTAGGGAATAGGTAACCCAAGAAAGAGCCCTTGCGGTTCCCTCCTAAGGGAATGTACAAATAGTCCTTGAGCCAAGTGGAGAGTGAAATATGCCAGCGATGCCAAAACTCTGTGATATTTTGCGATTGGTAAGGAGTTCGGAAGTTAATCGGAAGAGTGAAGCCCATCAGTAATGCTAAGCCTATGGCAATGTCCGAGTATCCAGAGAAATCACAATAGATTTGCAGTGAATACCCATAAGTGGCCATCAGATTTTCAAAGGGAGTATAGCTATTGGGGGCATCGAATACACGATCTACAAAATTGATAGATATATAATCCGAAATCACAGCCTTTTTCAAGAGCCCTCCTATGATAAGGAAGAGGGCATAGGAGGTTTCCTCCTTGGTTAGTGTTACTTTTTTATATATTTGAGGGATAAAATCCTTAGCCCTTACAATAGGCCCCGCAACTAACTGAGGAAAGAAAGTCACAAAAAAGGTGAAATCCAAAAAGTTCTTAGCCGGAGCGATTTCCTTTCGGTATACATCTATGGTATAGCTCATGGTTTGAAAGGTATAGAAAGAAATACCGATGGGCAAGGCTATATTCTGGAACTTGAGATTGCCATTAAAGAGTTGGTTGAAGTTCTCAATGAGGAAATTGGTATACTTGAAGTAGCCCAACATAGACAAATTCGCCACCACACTTAGCACTAAGAAAAAATAACTGACATGCTTATTTTCCGAATTTCTGTGCATAAGAACAGCGATGATATAATTCACCACTGAGGAAGCTAATAATAGAATAAAGTACTCACCTCCTGCTTTATAATAGAAGAAAAGAGAAAAGAGCACTACATATAATGTGCGGAAATATGTGTGCTTTTTAGTGAGTATGTATATTAAATAGAAAACAAGGAATAGTCCTAAGAAAAGACTACTATTGAAGAGTAGAGGATATTCCTTATTGTAAAGGAACCAACTCTTTAGCTGCTCCCAAGAGCAGAGGTCAAGCAACCATCGTTGCACGTCTGTTATTTTCAAAAGTATAGATTATTTTTGCTGATTTTTATATTTTAGATAGTTACTCATCAGGGCATCGAAGAGCATGCCTCCTTGTTCCACATAGCCTGCATGGGTGTAGTGTACACGGTCATGAGCGATTAGGTTCTGAGCAATAAGGGAGGACATAGCCTCACTTCCTCCTAATATTTTGTAGAGGTCGAATACCCCATAATTCTTTTTCACAGAGTTGTCAATCAATATATTAGCATATTGCTCACAATAAGGATTAGGAAGCTTCTTTTTGAACAAAGAAGGTGGAGGGGAAGTGAGCAAAATAGGGCAATCTCCATAATGAGAACGTATCTGCTGAATGAAAATTTCTACTTGTTTGTCATAATCTTCGGCAGAAAGTCTCGAAAAAGTTTCATTGGTACCTAGGGAAACAATGATCAAGTCGGGCTGTAGTGCTTGTATCTGTTCGAAGAACAAGTTACACTTGTTATAATCAGAGAAGCGAGCCCCATTCACACCAATAGTATGATAGATAACTCCATTTTGGTTATTTTCCAATACAATTCCATTGAGTGCAAAGTAAGAACTTTCTGTATTGGGGGTTAGGTATATCTTGTCAAATCCTTCTAAGTTGTTATAAGTATAGCCATAAGGAGTATCTGCCTTGTTGGTAAGAGCTTCAAATCCATTGAGATTCACCGATTGCTCAGTGGAAGTATTGCTGACAATTTTCTCTTGAGAAGGAATCTTAAGGATGGCATTTTCCTTGATAGTATTTCCTTTTATGCGGTTTGCCTCTTGTATTTTCTTTTCAGTAGTTTTGTATTTTCGGGATAGTCCATAGAGTGTTTCTCCTTTTTGTACCTTGTGAAGGATCATCTTTTGGGAGATGTGAGAGGATACTACCGCTGGCTTGATAGCTACCCCCATTTTGTTGGTAGCCACTTCAAAGAGATGTTTGTTGTGAGGGGTGAGTACACGCAAGGAATTGAAAGAATAATCCTTATTTTTTACATTGAGTTCTATGACAAAATTTTTGTTATTGGTCAAAAGCGAATACCCTGCAATACCAATGGCATCGGTATCTGTTCTGCTCGTATTCTTTTGGCTATCCCAAGTGATATTAGACGAAAAACGTACATAACGTTCGCCATTGGTACGAATCAGCGAATAAGGAAAAACAATCCCTAAGCCTCCATTTCCGAACTGAGATTGGAACTGTTGGCGTATTTCATTGGTCATGGCATCTCCTTGTATATGAGAATCCCCTATGTGAACAATATTTAGCTTTTTGTTTTTATGCTGATCCAATGTATTGAGCTTTTCAAAGAAAGGATCTAATGCCTTTGGGTTGTAGATGTATTCATACTCTACAGGGGCTTCCTCTGCTTTAGCTTCATTAGAGGACACAGGAGGTACTCCTAAGGTCTTATGATTGATCTTAGAATACAATAGCATGGTGGTTACCATAGCACCTGAAAGTGCAAAAACTCTTAATAATTTGGTTCTCTTTCTCATTGTTTAGTGTTGTTTTATTGAGAGTAGGAAACAAGATCTACTCACAAAAATTGTGCAAATATAGGACTTTTGTATTTTATTTAACTATATATCTCTTTTTTTAAGATTTTAAAATGAATTTCCTTAAGTGAATATATTTGTTAAAACACTAAAAATCAGTAATTTATATAGATATTTTTAAGAAATAGATACTTTTGAAACATAGTTATCCACAAAAAATATCAGTTGTTCATAACTTATTCTAAGTAAGTTTGTCCGCAAAAAGAGTTGCGTACTTCCTTATTGTCTGTTTGTCAAAGTAAGGTTCTTCATCAATACGTCCCAGAATAGGAAGCTTCGTATAGGATGAAATCCAAGATTCAGTAGCTGGATTTTCAGCGCCACTGAAAAGGATACCAAAAATGGAGAGACCTCTTCTTTGTAGTGCTTCTACAGAGAGAAGTGTGTGATTGATACTGCCTAAGTAATGCCGAGAGACCAAGATAACCCTATCAGAAGGGGCAATCAGTTCCATCATGATATCATGATCATTGAGTGGAACAAAGAGTCCTCCAGCAGCTTCTATGACCAAAGGGCGAGAGGTCACAGGGCGTACAATCTTGTCTTTCTCTATAGTAATACCCTCCATTTGAGCCGAGAGGTGAGGACTAGCAGGGTACTCAAACTCATAGGAAGAGGGGAAGAAGTGGGTCTTAGAATTGGAAATAAGCTCTTTTACCTTCATGGCATCAGAAGCATGTTTGTCTCCTGATTGTATGGGCTTCCAATAGTCTGCTTGAAGGGCTTCTACCACTATGGCAGAAGTGAGAGTCTTGCCTACTTCGGTAGAAATACCTGTAATAAAATATGTATGATTCATTATATTCTTGAAGTAGCTTTTTCAGTGCACAAAGATACAAAAAATATTTTTTCGAAACTACCAAAATTGTTGAAAAAATTTTTTTCATAGCGAATCTATTTCTTAAGATAAAGGGAGGTTTATTTTTAATATATTAATATTCAGTTAGTTGTCTCTGAGTTATATCATTAAAAATTCAGAAAGTATTGTTTTTTTGCTTTTAGTGTAGAAAATAATTTGTACTTTTGTACTCAAAAAGAAACCTTGTGTCAGCTATATTAACACTCTCTAAAACTACGACAAGGAAAGCCACAATTATCCAAGAAGGAAAAGAAGAAGTAATCGTTGTCTATTATATCTAACTTCTCTAATCCATCCCCCTAATCCTTAAATGATGTCCGAATTAGCTCTTCAAGTACAAACACTTCCCGATAATCCTGGTGTCTATCAATTCTATGATAGCACAGATACTATTATCTATGTAGGGAAGGCAAAAAATCTTAAAAAACGTGTTTCTTCTTATTTTAACAAAGAACATGACTCGCCTAAGACACGAGTATTGGTAAGCAAAATTGTCCGTATAGAACATATAGTGGTAGCTACTGAAAATGATGCTCTACTACTGGAAAACAACCTGATTAAGAAGTATCAACCTCGCTATAATATTCTTCTGAAGGATGGGAAGAGCTATCCGTGGATTTGTATTTCCAATGAGCGTTTTCCTCGGGTATTCTTTACGCGTAAGATGCTTAAGGATGGCAGTACTTACTTTGGCCCTTATACGAACCTGAAGATAGTACGTACCCTCATAGACCTTATCAAAGACCTTTACCCTCTGCGCAATTGTAGGTTAGACCTATCACAGGAGAATATTGATAAGGGCAAATTCAAGGTTTGCTTGGAGTATCATATCAAGAACTGTCAAGGACCCTGCGAGGGCTTGCAGAGTGAAGAGGAATATAATCACAATATACAGCAAATCAAAGAAATACTCAAGGGGAATCTCAAGGAAGTGATTGCTTATTTTAAAGAAGAAATGCAGGAGCATGCTGCGGCACTGCGCTTTGAAGAAGCTCATCAGATTAAGCTCAAGCTGGAGAGTTTGGAGAACTACCAACACAAATCGACTATAGTGAGCACTAAGATCCACAATGTAGATGTGTTCTCTATCGTTTCTGATGGAGAATATGCCTATATCAACTTCTTGCAGGTAGCACATGGGGCTATTGTCAGAGGACACACCTTGGAAGTAAAGAAAAAATTAGAGGAAACAGAGCAAGAATTGTTAGAATTGGCGATTGTAGAGCTTCGGGAGCGTTTTCATTCGGCTTCTAAGGAGCTGATTGTACCCTTTCCTCTCACAATGGAGTTTGCCGAAACGCTTACGATTCCCAAGGCAGGGGAGAAGTTTCAACTCTTGCAACTCTCTGAGCGCAATGCACAAGCCTATCGTCAGGAGAAGTTCAAACAAGTAAAAATTACCGATCCTGAGCGACATACCAATCGCCTACTAACTCAGATGCAGCGAGACCTTAGGCTCTCTGAACCTCCTGCTCATATAGAGTGTTTTGATAACTCCAATATACAGGGTACCAATCCTGTAGCTGCTTGTGTAGTCTTCAAGAATGCCAAGCCTAGTAAGAAGGACTATCGCCATTTCAATATCAAAACAGTAGAGGGGCCTAATGACTTTGCTTCGATGGAGGAGGTGGTTTATCGTCGTTACCGTAGGCTATTGGATGAGGATGAACCTCTGCCACAGTTGATTATTATCGATGGAGGAAAAGGGCAGTTAGGAGCAGCTCTAAAATCGTTAGAACTTTTGGGGTTGAGAGGTAAAATAGCTATAGTAGGAATCGCTAAGCGCTTGGAAGAAATTTTCTATCCAGGGGATTCTGTTCCCCTATATTTGGATAAGAAATCAGAAACGCTCAAGGTCATTCAGCACCTGCGCAATGAGGCACACCGCTTTGGGATCACTTTCCACCGACAGAAGCGCAGTGCCAGTGCTATTCATTCTGAATTAGAGCAAATCAGTGGAGTAGGTAAGCAGACACAAGAAGCTCTACTCAAGCAATTCAAATCTGTAAAGCGCCTCAAAGAAGCCTCCAAAGAAGAAATTATCGCTTGTATAGGACACTCCAGAGCCCAGAAAGTATGGGAGTATTTCCACCCATAGGGGCAAATTGTAATGTCCTTGAATTGTAATTCGCCTAATTCGCCCCTCTCCTTTAGAGAGGGGCGAGAGGCTAAGAATTATTTCCTATGCAAATCATATAATAAGGCTAATCCCTTGATTGTATGATATTTATCATCTATTTGTATTTTTTCTGTTAGTTTACTGAATACATGCCCCACGCCACCGGTGGAGATGACTAAGAAATCACTTTGGTAGGTTTGCTTGATACGTTCTATAAGTCCCTCAACCATAGCTGTATAGCCATAGATCATACCACTCTGCATACAAGTCTCCGTATCCATACCTAAAACAGATTTGGGTTCATTCAGCTCTATATAAGGCAGTTGTGCCGTGCTGTTAACTAAGGATTGTAAGGAAGTAACCACCCCAGGAGCAATGATTACCCCCAACATCTGTCCCGTTTCAGCAACTCCTGTAAGAGTGAGTGCTGTGCCAAAGTCAATGATAATTTTCTTCTGCTCAGGGTAGAGATAGTGTGCGGCTACAGCATTGGCATATAAGTCAGTACCCATTTGGTTAGAGTGATGTGTGACCTCACTGGGTGTATCGCGATTCACAATAAAAGGCTTTAAGGAAAAAGTCTTTTGTAGCATCTTAGCGATAATTTGCGTTTGCTGAGGTACTACAGAACCCACTACTATCTTTGTAATTTTTCCAAAAGCATTTTTGTACTGTTCCTTATAGGACTGAAAACTCATATAGAATTCTCCAGCCGTACGATACGGCTTGGTCGCAATTGTCCAAGACAGATGCACTTGTTGTCCTTCTACGACGGCAAAGCGAATGTTAGAATTGCCAATATTAACAGCTAATAACATGTAAACAATGAATTATATTATTGATTATCAGAAGCGAACCATTCAGCAAAAGAGCTTTCAGTTTCCTGTAAGCGGAGGCTGTAGAGGGAGATATTCTCAGGCAAATGTTGCTGTAGGCGTTGGGCAAAATCGGCAATCAACATCTCGCTGGTAGGCTGGTAGGGAAGTAGCACGATGCGGTGTCCTTCTCCTTGAAGTTTTTCGGCCAAGGCGCGGTGAGGACTATTCCCATTGAAGAAGATAGTGTGATCCGCCTCTTTGATAATATGCTCATTGACAATCTCCTTGATATCACCGAAGTCAATAACCATTCCATTTTTGACATGAGAACTATCCTCTATAGGACTGCCGACGACCGTTACCCAGAGTTTATAGCTATGTCCGTGAATATTCTTACACTTGCCATCATAGCCATAGAGGGCATGACCAGCTTCAAATTCAAATTTTTTAGTAATGCGTATTTTCGTCATTAGCTATTGTATTTTATGCGTTCTTTTATAGGCGTTGAGAGTATTTTTCATCAGCATAGCGATAGTCATAGGGCCTACACCTCCAGGCACAGGGGTGATGTAGCTGGCTTTCTCTTTTACATTTTCGAAATCTATATCTCCTACAATACGGAAACCTTTCTTAGAGGAGGGATCTGCTACTCGAGTGATACCCACATCGATAATTACTGCTCCTTCCTTGATCATTTCAGCTTTGAGGAAGTTAGGGCTTCCTAAGGCAGCTATGATGATGTCTGCTTTCTGAGTAAGAGCAGCGAGATTCTGGGTGCGGCTATGGGTGAGGGTAACGGTGGCATTCCAAGGTTTTTGGGAGAGAAGGATACTGATGGGACGACCTACAATATCTGAGCGACCGATAACTACGACATTTTTCCCATCAGTGGGAATCTGGTACTGGGAGAGAAGCTCCAAGATACCATAGGGAGTGGCAGGGATGAAGGCCTCCAAGCCCAAGGCCATGCGCCCAAAGTTGGTTGGATGAAAACCATCTGCATCCTTGTCGGGGTTGATTGCCAAGAGCACTTCTTGTTCCTTGATATGCTTAGGTAGTGGCAGTTGTACGATAAAGCCGTCTATGGTGGTGTCTTGGTTGAGTTTTTGGATTTCTCCAATTAATTCCTCTTGGGTTACACTTTCAGGGAGGTTTACCACAGAAGAGGCAAAACCTACGCGCTCACAAGCGGTGACTTTGTTGTTTACATAGGTCATACTAGCACCATTTTGGCCGACTAATATAGCCACTAAGTGAGGAGCTCTGTGGCCTTTTTCTTTGAGATAAGCAACTTCTTTGGCAATGTCTTCTTGTACTTTAGTTGCTGCTTTTTTTCCGTCTAATAATTCCATCTCTTTTAAGGGGTTAATAGTGGGGGTGAAAAGTGAAAAGAAATCACTGTTGACTGACATTTTATAAAGAATGTAGGAGCGAATGGCATTCGCCCCTACATCAAAAGTAATTGTTCTATTAAAAACTATTTTTTTAATAATTAAATATCAATAGCTTCTCCATAAGCAGCTGCTACGGCCTCTTTTACTCCTTCGCTCATGGTAGGGTGAGGGTGTACTGCTTTGAGGATTTCGTGAGCGGTAGTTTCGAGCTTGCGAGCCACTACAGCTTCGGCAATCATATCGGTAACACCGGCACCGATCATGTGGCAGCCAAGCCATTCGCCATATTTGGCATCAAAGATTACTTTGATGAATCCTTCGGTAGTTCCCGCTGCATTGGCTTTACCAGAGGCAGTGAAAGGGAATTTACCTACTTTGATTTCATAACCTTTTTCTTTGGCTTGTTTTTCAGTAAGCCCTACAGAGGCGATTTCAGGAGTACAGTAAGTACAGCCAGGAATATTGCCATAATTGATAGGCTCTACATGTAAGCCTTTGATCTTTTCTACACAGAGGATACCTTCAGCAGAAGCCACATGTGCCAAAGCCTGCCCAGGGACTACGTCACCGATAGCATAGTAGCCAGGTACATTGGTTTGGTAGAACTCATTGACTTGAATTTTGTCTCGTTCAGTTTTGATACCTACTGCTTCCAAACCAATATTTTCTATATTTGTTTTGATACCTACTGCAGAGAGAAGAATATCAGCTTCAAGAATTTCTTCACCTTTAGCTGTTTTTACATAAGCTTTTACTCCTTTTCCTTTGGTATCTACTTTAGTTACTTCAGAAGAAGTCATCACATTGATACCCATTTTCTTGAAGCTCTTTTCAAGTTGTTTGGAGATTTCTTCATCCTCTACAGGGACAATATTAGGCATGAACTCAACCACAGTCACTTCAGTACCCATAGAGTGATAGAAGTAAGCAAATTCGATACCTATGGCACCACTACCTACAATAATCATCTTTTTAGGTTGTTCAGGGAGAGTGAGAGCTTGGCGGTAGCCAATGATTTTTTTACCATCTTGAGGAAGTGCTGGTAACTCACGAGAGCGAGCTCCAGTGGCGATGATGATATGGTCAGCACTGTATTCAGTAGTCTTGCCATCAGCGGCTTTTACTTCTACTTTTTTACCAGGCTTTAGAGTACCATAGCCATTGATCACCTCAATTTTATTCTTTTTCATAAGGAACTGAACCCCTTTGCTCATAGTTCCTGCTACATCGCGGCTACGCTTTACGATAGCAGAGAAATCCTTATCAAAACCTTTGTCTTTTACCTTGATACCATAGCTATCAGCATGCTTGAGGTATTCGAATACCTGAGCTGATTTCAAGAGAGCTTTGGTTGGGATACATCCCCAGTTGAGGCACACCCCACCCAGGTTTTCTTTTTCAATAATCGCTGTTTTGAAGCCTAACTGAGAGGCTCGGATAGCAGTAACATATCCTCCAGGACCGCTACCTAATACTATAACATCGTACTTATTCATTGTAAAATATTTTATGTTCTGAAAAACGGCACGAAATTACGAATTTTATTTTTTATAAAGAAAAATTTTTTGCAAAAAAAAACATGATGAAAAATAAGTGTCTAAAAATCAATATGTTAAAAAATATAATGTTTTTTCAGTAAAAACATTTTCAAAATTCAAAAAATAATCTTATTTTTGCGGGTGAAAAATGAAGCAATTATGCAGTATCTGTATAGCAATCTTTCGTTTGAATTATTATCATTATTGATTGTATTGCAATCATTCGTAGTTTCCTATTTGATTATACCACGTATTATCTCCATTGTCAGGACTAAGAATCTTATGGACAATCCTAACCAGAGAAGTTCTCATAAGGAGCGAACTCCAACTATGGGGGGAGTGGCTTTTTTTGCTAGCATTGTCTGTAGTTTGTACTTACTACAAGCTCATGATGCATATAAGATAGGACTTTCTTTGGCAGTAGGACTCTTGATATTATTTTATATAGGTGTAAAGGATGATTTGGTGGGAGTGGCTCCTTCTACCAAGATTATAGGGCAGATGCTTGCTTTTATTTTTATGATGGATAGCAGTGAGCTGGCTATCAATTCTTTCAATGGTTTTTTAGGAATCTATGAACTCCCCCTGTGGTTTTCCTATGCCTTAGGGGCTTTTATTATTATCTCCATAGTTAATGCTTTCAATCTCATAGATGGGATCAATGGTTCTGCTTCCATGTTAGGAATCATGATATTTGCAGCTTTTTCCTTTATCTTTTATCAGACAAAGGATTATTATTTTGTATTACTTTCTCTAAGTTGTATTGGTTGTTTGTTGGCTTTCCTCCGTTACAATATATCTAATAATAAGAGCAAAGGTATCTTCATGGGGGATACAGGCTCTCTTCTGATAGGGCTTATTATAGGGGTCTGTACTTTGCGCTTTTTGAACTTATCGGTAGAGGATCTCCTTTTAGCCAATGTAAAGTATTATAATAAGTTTGTCCTTATATTTATTATTCTATTTATTCCTTTTGTGGATACTATGCGTGTTTTTCTTATTCGTATTCTCAAGCATAGAAGTCCTTTTTTTGCGGATAGGAATCATATACATCATATTATGATTGACTATATGAAGCTTAGTCATATACAAGCCAGTTTATTATTGGCTTTCTTTAATCTAATTGTTTTTGGGTTGTTCTATGTGGCTAATTTATATTTTTCCACCACTACTTTGTTTGTCTTGTTGATTCTTTTCGTCATAGGAACTACCTTACTTGTTTTTTACTATAATAGGAGCTTTGCTGTAAGGCGCAACAAGCAGAAAATACAAAAGATTTTAGACAATACTCCTATAGGAAGGAAAAAGAAAAGATGTAAGTCGTAAAAAGAAAGAAACTGTCCAAAAAGTCGAAAAACACTGCATTTTAAAGTATAAATTGTTTAATTTGAATATTTAAAAAAATTACTTCTTTGATAATCAGTTGTTTTTATTTTTTTAATAGGCAAATTTTATTTGCCCACTAAAAAGAAGACTTTTTGGACAGTTCCTTAATTATATGGATTATTTTCCAAATATCTGAATAATCTGCTGTGCTAGCTCATTCCCTATACGATCTTGTGCCTCAGTAGTGGCTGCTCCTATATGAGGGGTGAGGGAGATGCGCGGATGCATCAGTATACGAATGGAAGGGGTTGGTTCACCTTGGAAGACATCCAAGCCCGCAAAGGCAACCTTCTCATGCTCCAAGGCATGTAAGAGTGCTTCCTCGTCCACTATACCACCTCTGGCTACATTGATGATTCCTACACCATCCTTCATCAGTTGGAACTCTTTTTCTCCTATCACAGCCTCCTGTTGTGTAGGTAGGTGTAGGGTGATAAAATCGGATTGCTTGAGTAGTTCTTCCTTACCTATAGTCTGTAGAGTAAAATCCAAGGTACGCCCGTCAAAGAAAGAAAGGGTAATGGTCGCCTCCTCGTGGTGAGGATCATGGGCAATTACCTTCATTCCTAAGGAAAGAGCTATAGCTGCAACAGCTTTTCCGATACGTCCCAAACCTATGATACCCAATGTCTTTCCCTTGAGTTCTTGACCTTTGGCATAGTTTTTCTTCAGTTGGGCAAAGTGAGTGTCTCCTTCTAAGGGCATGTTACGATTGGCATCATAGAGGAAACGAACGCCAGAGAAAAGGTGAGCAAAAGTCAGTTCTGCTACCGAATACGAGGAAGCATTGGGGGTATTGATAACCTTGATTCCTTTCTCTTGAGCATATTTAACCTCTATATTGTCCATACCTACGCCCCCACGTCCGATGAGCTTCAGGGAAGGACAAGCGTCAATAAGATCCTTCTTGGCCTGTGTAGCTGAGCGTACTAAAAGGATTTCTATCCCTTCTTTGTTGATGAAATCAGCTAACTGATTCTGAGCAACTTTTGTTGTAATTACTTCAAAACCAGCTTCTTTTAGGGTTTTTATAGCCTCAGGGCTAATACCATCATTAGCTAATATTTTCATAAGCAATATTTATACAGTTTTTTCAAAATGTTTCATGACTTCTACCAGTAGCTGTACGCTTTCTATAGGCATAGCATTGTAGATAGAGGCACGGTAGCCTCCTACACTTCGATGACCTTTGATACCACTGATGCCAGCTTCTGTCCAAAGAGCATTGAATTGGTCAGTAAGTGTTTCATCCACAAGGTTGAAAACTACATTCATCCTTGAGCGGTCTTTACTCTCAGCATAGCCCTTGAAGAGAGGGTTTCTGTCTACTTCTTCATAAAGGATACGTGCTTTTTCCTTGTTTCTCTCCTCAATGACCTTGATTCCTCCTTGCTCTTTGATCCACTGCATGGTAAGCAAGCAGGTATATACTGCGAAAGTAGGAGGTGTATTGGTCATACTTTCGTTTTTGATGTGTACTTGATAGTTCAGATGAGTAGGAATCTTATGACTTACTTTTCCTAAAATATCTTCACGTACGATAACCAAGGTAACCCCTGCAGCTCCTATATTCTTCTGAGCGCCCGCATAGATTAGGGCAAACTTATCCATAGGCATTTCCTTCGAGAAAATATCTGAGCTCATATCAGCTACTAAGGGAACTTCTACTTCAGGATAGTGGGAGTATTCGGTACCATATATAGTATTGTTGGTGGTGATGTGGAGGTAATCAGCATCTTGAGGTAGGGCGAAGTCGGTCGGGATATTTCGGTATCCGTTCTCACGAGAAGAAGCTACCACTGAAGTAGCTCCGACAAACTGAGCCTCGGTAAGAGCTTTGTGTGACCAAGTACCAGTATCGATATATGCCCCTTTTCGCTCTAATAGGTTCAGCGCTGAAGCATAGAAATGTAGGCTCGCTCCACCATGGAGAAATAAGGCTTGATATCCCTTACCAGTAAGACCCGAGAGCTCCAAGGCCAAGGCTCTGGCTTCTTCCATGATCGCGATAAACTCTTTGCTACGATGGGATATCTCCAAGATTGAGAGTCCTGTATTACCCAATTCCAATATAGACTGTGAGGCTTTCTCAAAAACAGAAGCGGGAAGAATAGAAGGTCCTGCACTAAAATTATGTTTTTTCATAAGTTGTTGCATTTTACTTAATTATAATTAGTTGAATTGAAATAAAGTACAAATATATCTGCTAATAAATACATTATTTCAAAATAACGTTGCAAAAGTAGGACGAAAAAATAAGGTGCGCAAATTAATTAATACTATTTAAGAAAGCTAAGGTATCCACTCCATCGGCATAATCGGTGAGCGATGGTACTTGGGTTTGTCCAAAAGGAATAGCTTCAGGAATTTCCTTAGAGCCAACAACACATTGCAGAAGTTCACGTTCCTTCTCAAGTCGCTGGCTGAGGATAGTAAGGTCATCATACCTCTCATAGAAAAGAGTAGCGATAGGAGAGGCATATTTCTCGTCTTCTTTGAGCAAGAGAAAACCATTTTCCAAGAGTGGACACAAGCTCATGAGATATACTGCCTTGTTATAATCATAGTTGTTGATATACTTTTGGTGATCTAAGAGTGTGTGATAAGGGTAGATAGCCTGAAAGAAAGGGGCAAAATCATAATCCCTTGGGACAAAAAGTTTGGAGACACTGCGACAACCCAAACCGAAGTACCTAAAGATGTCTTCGCCTAAGCGATATAGCTCCTTAGGGGTCTCTTTGCCCGTAAGTATAGCTACCGAATTGCGGTTTCTGCGAATGATATGAGGCTTCCCTGCGAAATAATATTCGAAATAGCGGGCAGTATTGTTGCTCCCTGTAGCAATGACAGCTTCGAAATCGGTGAGTCTTTCCTGAGTAAAGGAGATGAATTCTCCTATCTCAGGGGCTATCTCAGTGAGCTCTTGGACGATAAAGGGCAGTAATACTGTATCATGAGAGGAGAGCTTAACCACGGCTTTATTGCCAGATAAAATTACACAAAGTAGGTCGTGAAAGCCTACCATAGGGATATTTCCAGCCAAGATTAGAGCAACACGCTTAGGGGTTTTCCCTTCAAAGGAATAAGCTGAAAGCCACCTTTGGAGCTGCTCTTGAGTTAGACACTCTGCCCAATGTTGAAGTGCAAAGAGACAATTATCTCGGTCAAACCACGCATTGTGTAGGGAGGCTCTTTCAAGAGCAGCTTCCATGCGAGGGTATATTGGAGCTTTTTCTCCTATAGAAAAATATTCTTTCAATCGTGCACCTAAAGCGGTGAAGGCTTGTATTTTGGACATTTTTTTAATGATTAATGATCAATGATTATTCCTCTACCCCCCGAAGGGGGAACTGCGCATCGGTCACTGAAAAACGTTGCAAAGATACAATTTTTCCTGCAAAAATCAAGAATGTTTTTTAGTGAAGAGAGAAGAATGAATAGGAGTGTTGTGTCACTTCTGTAGGGGCAAAGTTCGCGAGATAGTACAGCGGGGTATGAGTGCAATTTACTCTTTTATGTGATGCAATTCATCCCTACTTTCCTAAGGAGAATTATTACCTATTACCTAATGAAACATATTACTTTAAAAAAAATGCTACTTTGTTTTGCATAGTACCAAAAAATGTTGTAACTTTGCAGCGTCAAAACAAATGTTTATGGAAGCGATTAATTTAGAGAAAATCAAAACCCAAATGCGTAAGGGTGTTTTGGAGATGTGTATCCTTTCAATTATCCACAAGAGAGAAGAAGCCTATGCATCAGACATTATGGAAGCACTCAAGCAGGCGGATATGATCGTGGTAGAGGGGACGCTATACCCTCTGATGACACGACTTAAGAATGCTGCCTTGCTCAACTATTCTTGGCGGGAATCCACCGCAGGCCCCCCTAGAAAGTATTATACACTTACTGACAAGGGAAATGACTTTCTTCGAGAAGCCCTTGCCTCTTGGAATGAATTACAAACAATGATAACCAAACTTATTTGATCATGGACCAAACACATAATATCAGTTTAGGCGGTTTCTCTTTCGTGATAGAGAACAATGCCGCTAAGGAACTTTCTTCCTATTTGGCTAAGGTACGCCAATTCTTAGGGGAATCTCCCGATACGGACGAGATCCTCACCGATGTAGAACAACGCATGGCAGAGCTCCTCAGAGTACGTATGCAAAATACTGAGGTAGTGACTTCCTCCGATGTGGCTTATCTCATACAAGTGATGGGACAACCTGAACAATATGTAGATACAGAGACTCAGGAGGACATCCCCTCAAAAAAGGCTAAATTCTCATTCTCAGGGAGAAGGCTCTATCGAGATGGTGAGGATGAGAAAATAGCAGGGGTGCTCTCTGGGGTGAGTCATTATTTCCAAATAGATGTAACTCTCTTGAGAATCATTTACTTATTGCTCTTAGTGGCCAATGGTATACTCTTTTTGCCGTCAGCATCTTTTTGGGTGTTGCTCTATATTATCTTTTGGGTAGTGGTACCTAAGGCCAATACTACTACGGAGAAGCTTGAGATGAAGGGTGTCGAAGCTAATTTGGATACAATTTCTTCCTTCAAGACACAATCTCCCCTCAAGCAGCAATGGTGTAGGAGCCAGACAGATAAAAAGATAGCAGGGGTCTTGGGCGGATTGGCTGTATATTATGGTATAGGCAGTACACCGCTAAGGATAGGATACCTCCTTTTCTGTTTGCTTTTGGTGGCTACCAGAAGTGTAGGCATGCTTTTCCCTATACTACTTTACCTTGTCCTATGGTATTTGCTTAAGAAAGAAAAGGGAGACGAAGAGAAAGAAGAAGAACGTGATCTTGTAAGGGAAAAAGAGGTGAAACCTCATAAAAAATCTTTCTTTTGGAGCTTTTTCGGTATACTATTTAAAGTAATAGGATATTTTATCGCCACTATCTTCTTTGTTTGCCTCTTTTTAATATTAGTAACAGGGTTACTTAGTATATTTGGAGTAGGAGTTGCTGGTGGAATTACTTCAGTATTTCTCTTGGACTATCTTCCATTTGTTTTTTCTCCTATAGAGCAAGTTCTTTTCTATGTGATTTGGGGAATGGTCTTTGTACTTTTCTTTTCTGTATTGGTACTTTTCTGCTACAAGATTTTTTCCAAGGGACATTACAACACGCCAAAGGCTTGGTTCTTGGCTAATGTCTTACTATTTGTCTTGCCACTATTAGGGGGAATTGCCTTTGCTTCCAGTGTAGGTAGAAAATTTGTCTCTAATAATACCGTAGAAAATAAAATAGTGATAGATTCGGATACAGATACTCTTTTTCTTAATGAAAAAAAGACAGCTTCCTTCTCCACTATGAATATAGATAGTGCAGGAAATGGGGTAAGCGGAGAGGTATACTTTATAGGTATATACCCCACCCAAGAGGCACATCCTTTTCTACTGATAAGCACTTCTTCCCAAGGGAAAAATACAGATGATGCCCAGCTACATGCTCAAAATATAGATTTTCCTTTGGAGATTAAGGATAACCAATTGTGGATTCCTGATGGTTATTTTCTGCAAAAAGGAAAACCTTATCGATTTCAAAGGGTGAATATAAGGCTCTTCGTTCCTAAAGGGAAGAAGGTGGTAAGTTATTCTATGATTTCTAAGAGGAGAGGTCTGGGTCTTCCTAATGGAACTTTTCAAGTAGAAAATGATAGTATCATAAAATTATAAAAAGGAAAATATTTCTTCTGTTTTTTTAAAGGGAATAGATATATTTGATTAGATGAAAAAGAGATACTTAGAAGTATCTCTTTTTTTATTATTGTTTGTTATCATTTATCAGCTTAAGCTGCCAATAATTAAAGGAAGAAAAATATTCATTTTTTTCTATCAATTTTTAGGTTTAATCACTCTATAAAATCAAATTATAATAGTCATTACTCTTACCTAAAGCAAATTAATCTTCTGTCCTCTTATTTTTAAAGGTCTCAATTTTATAAGGATTTTAAGGGTTAAGTTTTAGTCTTCCGAAAACTCAAAAATTCAAAACTCAAAAATTCAAAAAAAAGTATTATTTTTGCACTTTGTAAATAAGAAAAGTATGTTAGCACGCTTAGATATTGTAAAGCAACGATTTGACGAGGTTTCAGACCTGATTATCCAACCCAATATCATCGCTGACCAGAAGCGATATGTACAGCTCACCAAGGAATATAAGGAGCTCAAGCAGCTTATGGACAAGCGTCAGGAGTATATCACTGTAACGAGGAATATCACCGAAGCAGAGGAGATTATCAAGGAAAATATAGATCCTGAGATGACCGAAATGGCACGTTTGCAGCTGGAGGAAGCTAAGGAGAGGCTTCCACAACTGGAGGAGGAAATCAAGTTCTTACTTATTCCAAAAGACCCTGAAGATAGTAAGAATGCGGTGATGGAAATTCGTGCAGGAACGGGAGGGGATGAGGCTTCTATCTTTGCTGGTGACCTATATCGTATGTATAGCAAATACTGTCAGGATAAGGGATGGAGTGTGTCAGTAATGGATATGAATGAGGGTACCTCTGGTGGGTTCAAGGAGATTATTCTAGAAGTCAATGGGGAGGATGTGTATGGTACGCTCAAGTTCGAAGCGGGAGTACATCGAGTACAACGAGTGCCACAGACCGAGACTCAGGGGCGTGTACACACTTCTGCGGCAACGGTCATGGTACTCCCCGAAGCTGAAGAGTTCGATGTAGAGTTGAATATGGAGGATGTCAAGATTATCCGTACCACCTCCACTGGCCCAGGAGGACAATCTGTCAATACTACCTATTCTGCTATCCAATTGCAGCACATTCCCACAGGGATAGAAGTGCGTTGTCAGGATGAGAAGTCCCAACATAAGAACCTAGACAAGGCACTGAAGGTACTACGTTCTCGCCTCTATGAGATGGAACTGGCCAAGAAGATGGAAGCAGATTCTGCACGTCGTAAGAGCATGGTATCCAGTGGAGATAGAAGTGCTAAAATACGTACCTATAACTACCCACAAGGGCGTGTAACAGATCACCGTATTGGCTTGACTCTCTATGATTTGGGTAATATCATGAATGGGGATATTCAGCGCCTTATCGATGAACTTCAATTGGCTGAAAATACCGAAAAACTAAAAGAAGGGGACATTTTTTAATGATCAATGCCTAATAACTATTCTGTTACTCATGTTATTAGCCGTTAGTCAATATAACGTTCAAGCGCTGGTGCGATTCGCACCAGCGCTTAAATATTAAGCTATTAAATATTCATTATCAAAGGATATTGAGCACCTGTTCCTTTATTTTCTCCAATTCATTTTTCATTAGTACGACGATTTGTTGCATCGCGGCATGGTTGGCTTTGGAGCCTAAGGTGTTGATTTCACGCCCCATCTCCTGCGCGATGAATCCAAGTTTACGTCCGTTGGACTGTGTTTCTTCCAAGGTAGCGAGAAAGTAATTCAAATGGTTGGCCAAGCGTACCTTTTCCTCGGTAATATCCAATTTTTCAAGGTAGAAAATTAGCTCTTGTTCAAAGCGGTTTTCATCCACACGCTCTCTTATTTCGTCAATAGCGCGCTCCATACGGCTACGTATGGATTGGAATCGTTCTTCATCAAGCACTTCCACCTGCTGTAAGAGATCTTGTATATTGGAGATACGAAGCGAGAAATCCTTCTTGAGGATAGCCCCTTCCTTAGAGCGGAAGTCTTGCAAATGTTCCAGTGCTATAAGTAGTTGTTTTTCTATCAGAGCAAATTCCTCTTCATTCACCTCTTCCAGAAGAGTTGATATAGCCTCGGGGAGACGCATGGCTATTCCAAGGAGATCTACAGAAGAGGCCTCAGGAGTTATTGTCTGTAGCTGCTCCATATATCCTCGTACAACAGCCGTATTGATCAGGGTAGCGCTTGACTGAGAGGTATTCTCCACGGTGAGGGTAAAGTCAATTTTACCCCTCTCCAAGCGATCGGAAATCACTTTCCTTAGCAACAATTCCTTTTCTCTATAAGCCTGAGGGATACGGACATTCAGGTCAATAGCCTTACTATTTAGAGACTTTATCTCAAGAGTGATTTTTTTGTTTTCCAGCTGAAGGGTACTCTTCCCAAAGCCGGTCATAGACTGTATCATTGTTGGTGTGTTTTCTAAGGGCAAAGATAGTAAATATATTTTTAAAGCAGGTAAAAAATCCTTTAAAATTGTGTATTGTAAATTTATTTTGTACATTTGCAACGTTTTTTATTTAAAAGGAAATCCATCACATGGACATTCAATCTGTTAAACAACGTTTTGGCATAATAGGCAATGACCCTAAGCTGAACTTGGCGATAGAAAAAGCCATTCGTATAGCTCCCACCGATGTTTCGGTACTTATCACTGGCGAGAGTGGGGTAGGGAAGGAAGCCTTTGCTCGTATCATACATACCCTATCGAGCCGTAAACATGGCAAATATATCGCAATCAACTGTGGAGCTATTCCCGAGGGGACTATTGATTCTGAGCTCTTTGGATTCAAGGCAGGGAGCTTTACCCATGCTGGTAAGGAGGATAAAAAGGGGTATTTCGAAGAAGCGAATGGAGGAACTATTTTTCTGGATGAAGTAGGCGAACTTCCTCTTTCAGCTCAGGTTAGGCTCTTAAGGGTCTTGGAAAATGGTGAGTTTATTCGAGTGGGAGACTCCACCCCTCGCAAGACCGATGTACGTATTGTTGCCGCTACCAATGTCAAAATGCAGGAGGCTCTCAAGAAGGGACGCTTCAGGGAAGATTTATATTATAGGCTCAATACGGTAGAGATATACCTGCCGCCACTGAGGGATAGAAAGGAGGATATTCATCTGTTATTTAGGAAATTTGCTTCTGATTTTGCTCAGAAATACCGCATGCCTACCCTACAACTCTCTGAGGGAGCTGTAAGGGAGCTTTTGCGTTATCGTTGGCCGGGGAATATTCGCCAGCTAAGGAATATAGCGGAGCAAATCTCCGTGGTAGAACCTAAAAGAGATATTTCAGCCGAGACCTTGCTTTCATATTTACCTCAAGAGGGGGGGAACCACCTGCCAGCTACTGTAGTACAAGCTAAGGGAGAAACCGACTTTACCTCCGAGAGGGAAATTCTCTACAAGGTTCTCTTCGATATGCGCAATGACTTGAATGATCTCAAACAGCTGACTTTTAAGCTCATTCAAGAAGGAAATACCCCCAAAGTACAGGAGGAAAATCAAAATCTAATACATAAAATATATGGTTCTCAGCCAGTTACTTATTCTTCGGAGGAGAATGAACCTGCTATGATGCTCCTCTCTCCAGAGAAAACGACTGTTTCTCGTGGGCACAATACCTATGATTTTGCTGAAGAAATCCAAGAAGAAGAACCTATCTCATTGCAAGATAAGGAATTAGAGCTTATTCAAAAATCTTTAGAGAGACATAAAGGTAAGCGCCGAGAGGCTGCCAAGGAGCTTGGAATTTCTGAAAGAACACTTTATCGCAAAA
This sequence comes from Capnocytophaga gingivalis ATCC 33624, assembly GCF_000174755.1. Taxonomy (GTDB): domain Bacteria; phylum Bacteroidota; class Bacteroidia; order Flavobacteriales; family Flavobacteriaceae; genus Capnocytophaga; species Capnocytophaga gingivalis. Next base: position 61,568 of record NZ_ACLQ01000019.1, on the reverse strand, counting down.
TAAAACAGTATGATTTGGAGTGATTTTTTACTTCATTATGAGAAAAATATCATATTTTATTCTATAAAAAAATAAGTGGACTAATATAAAATAATAAAAAGGATTATCGGATGTAATATTAGGTAGAAAAATTTGTTTATTTCAAAAAAAAAGGTATTTTTGCTAAACAATTAATTCTATTACAAAATGAAAAAAATGATAATCCTTGTAGCCTTACTACTGACAGTGTTGGTACAGGCTCAAAGCTATGATGCTTACTTCACTAAGGAGGCATTGCGATTGGACTTTTACCTCTATGGTACCAAGAGTACAACCTATGCTTCTCTTAAAGGAATGAAGAAAGAACCCCTTTTTGGTGGTTCTCATACCCACCTGATACATCCCAACCAAGGGGAGTACAGAGTACAAGTATTGGAAATAGGCTCTGGAAAAGTGCTCTTTTCCAAGGGAATGGTTACCCTCATGGAAGAGTGGCAGGGCATGGAGACCGATGCTACTAAGACTGAGTTTTTTGAAATACCTTGCCAAACACCTTTTCCTAAGGGACCAGTAGAGGTAACCTTTGAGAGAAGGACTAAGGAAGGAAATTTCCAAAAGATTTTTACCACTAAGGTTGATCCCACAGACTATAGAATAGTCAAGGAAGTTCCAGTGAAATATCCTATCAAACCTATTTTGCAGAATGGTTCCCCACAGAAGAAGGTGGATATAGCTGTGATCCCTGAAGGGTATACTCAAGAGCAAATGGACAAGTTTGTCGCCGATGTCAAGAGGCTCTTTGACTACCTTTTTGCAACTCCTCCTTATAACAAACACAAAAAGGACTTCAATATTCAAGCTATCTTAGCACCTTCTCAGGAGAGCGGAACAGATATGGAGGGGAGTCCTACTACTTATAAGAATACGTTACTTGATTCTCATTTCTATTCGTTCGGTATGGACAGATACCTCACTTGCCCATCCTTGTTCAAGGCTGCCGATGTAGCTGCTGCAGTGCCTTATGACCAACTCTTTGTAGTGGTTAATACCAAAGAATATGGAGGAGGAGCTTTCTATAATGTAATCAATCTGAATGTATCAGACAACAAATACGCAGAAAAGACCTTTGTACATGAGTTTGGACATGGCTTTGTGGGCTTGGCCGATGAGTATTATTATGAAGGTGAAGAAGGTATGGCTGACCGCTACAACCTCAAGGTAGAACCTTGGGAAGCGAATATCACTACTTTGGTTAATTTCCAAAGCAAATGGAAGGATTTGGTAGAAAAACAAACACCTATTCCTACACCACGTACCGAGCAATACAAGAATAAGGTAGGTGCTTTCGAGGGAGGGGGATATCTATTCAAGGGAATGTACAGCCCTATGGAGGATTGTAGAATGAAGTCCATACAAAGCAATGAGTTCTGCCCTGTATGTAGCCGTGCTATAGAGAGAATGATACAGTTCTATACAGAATAATTAAGAAAACGCAGGAAAAGTATGATTAAAGGTTTTTCTAAACTCACTAAAGAAGAAAAACGGCAATGGATATGCCAACAATATCTTAGCGATCCGTCCCAGTCAGAGGTCTTTACTTCCTATGACCTTAGAGACGAGAATCTACAGAAGCTACATGATGACTTCATAGAGAATACAATAGGGAATTATATGTTGCCTTTTGCAGTAGCCCCTAATTTTCTCATTGATGGACATTACTATACAGTACCTATGGTACTAGAGGAGAGTTCTGTAGTGGCAGCTGTGAGCAAAGCTGCCAAATTCTGGTCAGAACAGGGAGGATTCCTCTGTCAGGTACGAAGTATGGAGAAGGTTGGGCATATCCATTTGTTCTTCGAAGGAGACAAGCATGAGCTATTCCAGTTCTTTAGTACTATAGAGCCTTTGTTGTATGAACAAACACAAGGAATTACTGAGAATATGCGTAAGAGGGGAGGGGGAATATCTTCCATTATCCTCAAGGATATGACAGATTCTTTGGAGCATTATTATCAAGTCTTTGTCACCTTCCTCACAGGCGATGCGATGGGAGCTAACTTTATCAATTCCTGCTTGGAGAAAATGTCTCAGACTATTGAACAAGAGGCTATTACTCATCTTTCTCACGGGGCTTTGGAGGTGCTCATGAGCATTCTCTCGAACTATACCCCCCAGTGCTTAGTCAGGGCAGAGGTCTCAGCTCCAGTGAGTAGGATGTCCTTCAATGATATAGAAGGCAAGGTCTTTGCTACCGATTTCACTCGTGCAATAGCGGTGGCCAATGCGGATGTATACAGAGCGGTGACGCATAACAAAGGGGTGATGAACGGAATCGATGCGGTGGTGATTGCCACAGGGAATGACTTTCGTGCTGTAGAGGCAGCTGTACATGCCTATGCAGCTAAGGAAGGACGCTATAAGAGCCTGACACAAGCCTATATAAAAGAAGATATCTTCCATTTTAGCATAGAGATTCCTTTGGCTATAGGAACAGTAGGAGGGCTAACCAAGCTTCATCCTATGGTGAAAACAGCCCTACAGATTCTGGAAAATCCTTCTGCAGAAACCCTGATGAAGGTGATCGCTTGTGTAGGTTTGGCTCAGAACTTTGCTGCAGTGAGTTCCTTGGTAACCTATGGCATCCAGAAAGGGCATATGAAGATGCACTTGGCCAATATCCTGAACCAATTAGGGGCTACCCCAGCACAGAAACAGGAGATCATCGCTTACTTCAAGGACAAAACAGTCTCCCATAGTGAGGTAGTACAAGCCTTCAATAAGGTAGCAGGAGTAGTGCCTCATCAGTAGAACTCAGTGAATACTCATTGGTGTTTCAACTCTTTATTTGCATTCTTGCCTAACTAATTGTCATTATGATCATTTCCTTGAGTATATCATAATAGGAGATAGAGCCACTTTCTACCCCCTTGCTTTTGAGATCAGCATTCTTGACAGTCTCCATACAGAAGCTAATTTTCTTTAGGGGATAATTGGCAGCGGCTTGGCGATAATCCTTGAGAAAATAAGGATTGACTCCCATCATTCGGGCGAGTTCGTTCTCTCCCTTACTGGTATTAGTGGCAAAAATAAATAGATTCTTGAAATACCTATATAAGTTTTCCGTGATCATAGCAATAGGATTATCTTTTTGATTCTCATTGAAGTACTTGATAATCTGCATAGCCTTGGCAAAATCCTTTTTGCCTAAGGCATTCTGTAGTTCAAATACATTGAAATCTTTGCTGATACCTATATTTTGTTCTATATGTAAGGGGGTGATTTTTGTTCCTTTAGGTAGGATTATTTTGAGTTTGTTCAGTTCATTAGCGATACGACTAAGGTCAGTCCCTAAGAAATTGATTAATAGCTGAGCGGCTACTGGCTCTATGGAATAGCCAAAGCCTTTGAGATAGCTATCTACCCACTTGAGGGTCTCACTCTCATAGAGTTTTTTGCTCTCAAGGCATACATATTTTTTCAGTTCCTTAGCCAGCTTGGTCTTCCCATCTATCTTACCATATTTGTAGCAGAGGACAAGAATAGTTGTCTGTGAAGGATTTTCTACATAAGGGAGTAGCTGGGAGATAGTGCGACTCAGATCCTGAGCTTCCTTGACGATGATCACCCTTCTGGCAGCCATCATAGGGTACTCACGAGCATAATGGATAATGGTATCTACAGAAATATCTTTTCCATAGACAATCTGTTGGTTGAAAGCTTTTTCATCCTCTCGTAGCACCTCTTGTTCTATATAGTTGCTGATTAGGTCAATAAAAAAAGGTTCTTCTCCTGCCAAGTAATAGATGGGGCTATATTTTTGAGCCTGAAGATCAGCTAAAATTTTTTCTGCTTCGTTCATATGAGTTTGTACTATTTTTGTATATTTGCCCTATGCAAACATTGAATTTCCCGCTATGCGAATTTCGGTTCAAAAGTAGTGAAAATAAACGATATATTTTCGATATTATTCGAAAAAAATTTGTGGTACTCACACCTGAGGAATGGGTCAGACAACATACTATACACTTTCTACTCAAGGAGAAGCACTATCCTCAGTCCCTTATGAGCGTAGAGAAGCGTATCTATATCAATCACTTAACCAAGCGGTATGATATAGTTATCTATCGCTCCGATGGGAGTATTTTTCTTGTAGTAGAGTGTAAGGCGCCACAGGTGGCTATCACCCAAGAGGTGTTTGACCAAATAGCAAGATATAATATGCAACTTCAGGCAGAAAACTTAATGATTACTAATGGCTTGCAACATATTTTCTACCAAGTAGATCTCCTCAAGCAAGCCTATGTCTTCCTCAGGGAACTGCCAGAATTTTAATTAATAAATAAAAAATTAATCATTATTATTAGAAAAATAATCATTAATTTTTCGTATCTTTGCCGCCCAAAAGACAAGTTATACCTTATGAAGTTATCACATGCCAGCCTTATCATTCTATTGATACTAATTGCTGATCAGGCAAGTAAGATATATATAAAAACTCATTTTATGCTTGACCAATCTATAAATGTATTTGATTGGTTTCATATCCGCTTTGTCGAAAACCCCGGGGCGGCATGGGGAATAGGTATCCCAGGAAAGTACGGAAAACTGATCTTAACCTTATTTAGAATGGTAGCCATTGTGGGAATAGGGTATTGGTTATGGGATACTATAAGAAAAAAAGGTTCAAAGATACTTATCATCTCGATAGCGCTGATTTTTGCTGGTGCTTTGGGGAATATCATTGACTCGGTATTCTATGGAGTGCTTTTTGACCACAGTATGAATAATGTGGCTACCTTCCTAAGTGACCATCCTTATGGCTCCCTTTTCCATGGAAAGGTAGTGGATATGCTCTATTTCCCACTTATAGATACTACACTTCCTGAGTGGATACCCTTTTATGGTGGACATAGATTTACTTTTTTCGATCCTATTTTCAATATTGCTGATACTTCTATCAGTGTAGCTGTTGGATTGTTGATAATTTTTAATAAGCAAGCATTCAAAAAGTAAAATAATAATAAAATAAAGAATGTCTTATTTTTGTAATGAAAATACTATTATTGTTATGAATTATTATTAATAAATGTATGTTTTTGACTTTTGATTTAATGTTTAAAAAGAAGAAAAAAATGCGAAAAAGAGAAAAATAAAAAAATAAGAAAAAAAAGTAGTAAAAAATTTTTAAATAAGAAAAAAGTTTATACCTTTGTGCGAAAATTAAGCAAGTAAATTAAAGTAAATAGTAATTTTATGGATACAAATTTATTCGAAACGTATGTAAAAGCTATGCACCAAGAGGTGCCAGGTTTTATTTCTATCACTGTGGTAAGTACAAATGATGGTAATACTATTGCTTATGAAGCGGGCTCTAATGTAGATAACCGCTTATCAAGTGCTTTTCAAGTAGAAATCTTGAGACAAGCTACTAAAGCATTAGGATATGTTGAAGGGCTTAATGATAAAAATATAGATCGTATTGAAATCGCCCTTAAGGAACAGCTACATGTATTGTTCTCTTCAAGCAATCGCCAGTTCTTAGTTCACCTAATCCTTGATGGTACTAAGTATAATATTGCTATTACTAAAATGTTACATGAGAAATTCTTCAGAAGTGTAGAAGAAAGTTATGTACCATCTGCAGAAGAACAACAAACAGTGAGAAGAAGATTGTTCTTCTAATCAATGTATTACCCTAATAACAAATTGCTCTTCTAAGTGAAGGGCTTTTTGTGTTGTTACTCTAAAAAAACATTACACCATGAAGTATTTTGTATTATCAGCAATGCTGTGGGGACTTGTAAGTTGTGGAAATTCGAATCCTAAAGCGACCGATACCCCTTCTCCAGCTCCCCAAAAAGAGACAGTAGCCAAGGAAAACTTGGAAGAGGTAACCCTCAGAATAGAAGGAATGACCTGTGCACATGGTTGTGCGGCTACCATTGAGAAAAATCTCAATAATACCGACGGAGTACAAAAGGCAACCGTTGATTTCGATAGCCAGACAGCCGTAGTTTCTTTCGATAAAGCCAAACTTTCCAAAGCATCCATTATCTCTGTCATAGAAGAGAGCAATGGAGGAGAGGCTTATAAAGTAATCTCTCAATAGGAGACCCATAATATAGAATAGTAGTAAAGTAAAATAGTTAAAAATGTTATCAAATTCTAGCAAATATGCTATCAATGCGGTGCTTTATTTAGCCATAAATTCCTCTGTAGATCGCAAAAAAGGTGTCAAGGAAATATCTGAAGTGCTGCATATTCCCACTGCTTTTTTGGCCAAACTATTACAGATATTGGCTAAAAAGAAAGCCATATGTTCAGCTAAAGGCCCTGGGGGAGGCTTTTATATCACTCCGGAAAACCTCAAAGCTCCTTTGGCTGATATAGTCCGCTATATAGATGGCGGGGACAAGTTCTCTATCTGCCTACTTGGGATTAGATCCTGCTCGGAGGAAACACCTTGTCCCATGCACTATGCAGTAAAACCCTTCAGAGATGAGTTCCTACAAGAATTAGAACGACATAATATAGAATATTTTGCTGATAAGATAAAAAGAGGAGAGGCCTATTTGATCATATAATGATCATAGGCCTCTGGCTTTTTTAGAAATGAAAGTTTAGCTGAATATTTCCTATCTTTGCCAACCGACTCTCCCACCACTGCTCCTTTGCATTGGGGTCAAAACTGTTGTTGTCTTTGCGAAGGTTATACTTGATGAAAAATCCAGGTTCTGTGGAGATAGAAAAATTCTTATTTAGCTGATATTGTATACCAAAGAATGGATTTATAGCGATACTGGTAAAGTGTTGTTTCCTATCCTTATAATATAGATATCTCCCCCATAGGTCTATTCCATAGTAGAATTTCCAACTCTTATAATCCTTAAAGAGCTTATCCATTCCTACCTTTAGTGCTATCTCATAGGTACTATCTTTGTTGGATTCTGCTCGGTAATCTCCAGCTATACGATATGCTATGGTAGGACATTTCAGATAGCGATATTCCAATAGAAAGCTATTGCTATCAGTAGGAAAAGCAGAGTTAACGAACCGAGAAATTCCTATTCCTATCTGATGAGGGTAGAAAGTCTTTGTTTTTAGGGTGTCTCTCTTGAGAGAGTCTCTACTAAAAACAACATTGCTCTCTTGAGCGAGAGCAATGTTCATAAATAATACGATTAAAAAATATTTTTGCATGTAATTATTTGTCAAATCGTTTGAAAATCTCAGTTACTCTTTTTCCAAAATCAGAGACATATTGTTCAGCTTTTTCTCGACTTCCATCAGAGTATATAAAGTAGATTACTCCTTTACCATTTTCTTTTTCATATTTTACATCAGCAATTTTGCCATTACCTCTGTATAGATCAGCCTTTACAAAAGTATTGATTTCATCAGGAGTAAGTTCGTGATTTTGATCTTTTGTTATCTTATTGATACTTTTTGCATCTACCACTCCTTTAATCTGTAATTCGCCTTGAGTAGCTACAAAAGAAATATGATCAATTACTTCCATACCAGTAAGATTTTCATAATCAGTTGTATTGAGTTTCACATCAGCATGCAAAGCAGTAGTACAACCCTCTGCAGAGGCGAAAGCAAAGTCAAAAGCAAAATTACCAGCTCCTTGTTCTCTGAACTTAATTGTGGTAGTGAAAGGATTGGTAAAGATAGAAAGGTTTACTTCTGTAGGCATGGTGAAGTTAGTACCCTTCTTATAAGAAGCCTTGTTGAGGGTTACTTCGAATACTTTGGTACCATCTACAGTAATAACCCCATGAGCCTTGGTAGGAAGAAAAGATTCTTCTCCTTCATAAGATACAGAAGTATCTTCATATTGGTCTATGATAAGAAGTCCATTATTGGTAGTAGCTTCTTTGGTAGCAGGGAATTTTAGAGTAATATTAGCACTATTGGCTGTCTTTTCCCATAGTTCCTTGTTTTTACTCCATACATAAGTACCTTTGAGTGCTTCAAACTTGAATTTGTTAACTCCATCTCGTAGGGCATCTGCATAGTGTTGGTTGTCAAATTTTTCTCCTAAGATATTGAACCACGTCTCCTCTCCATCGGGATTATTTCTGTCAAATCCTTTGAAAAGACCATCATAGAAGAAGTTAGCAAAGCCTCCATCATTGGCTTTTTTAAGGCAGTTGTAGAAGTTGTCCATAGTACTTTTTACTATGGCTTTGGATTCTTCAGGAGTATATAATTTATCTCCCTCATCGTCTTTTCCACAAGTGGCGAAAAGAATACTACCTAAAAAGGCAATAGCAATGTTTCTTAATTTCATGTTTAATTTTCTTTAGAAATTCGTTGCAAATGTATAATTTTATAAATATACACACAAAGAATTTAACATTTTATTTACCTTCCTAACAGATGTCTGATTTTCATACTAATAACTCCAAAGATGGCTTCTCTAATGATCGAGAGGTTCATCTTTGACTTTCCGCGTAGGCGATCGGTAAAGACGATGGAGATCTCTCGAAGGCAGAATTTCTTTACATAGGCTTTGTACTTCATTTCTATTTGGAAAGCATAGCCTACAAACTTGATTTTGTCAAAGTCAATATTTTCCAATACTTCTCTTCGATAGCAGATAAAGCCTGCTGTGGGGTCTTGTATTTTCATTCCTGTAATAAGCTTTACATAGAAAGAAGCCCCATAAGAAAGTAGAATGCGCCTTAGTGGCCAATTGACTACATTCACTCCCTTGATATACCGAGAGCCTATGGCCATATCGGCATGCTCATCCTTGCAGGCTCTGTATAGGCGGATGAGGTCTGCTGGATTGTGTGAGAAGTCGGCATCCATCTCGAAGAGGTAAGCATATCGTTTCTCACTCTGAAGTCCCCAAAGAAAGCCATGTATATATGCTGTACCTAAGCCTGATTTTTCTTGTCTTACTGTAAGGAATAAGCGATCAGGGAACTCCTTTTGGAGCTCCCTTACCATATCAGCGGTACCATCGGGGGAATTATCGTCTACGATAAGTATATCGAAATGAGGTGCTTGTAGGAGCGTTACTCGTATAATACTCTCTATATTCTCTATCTCATTGTAGGTGGGAATAATCACCAAGCTGTCTGAAAATATTTCTACTAATGAAGTAGTCAATTTTAATAATTAATTATTAATGTTCAATGATTACTATTTTCTCGTTAAAATTGATAGTCCTTAAATCTATTAAAGAACTTGCAATTAAATGTTTATCAATTCAAAAGTGTTTCTATTTTCATAGACCAATTTTTTGATTAATGTACTTATCTGTTAGTCAATCATTGAACATTAATCATTGTTTAATATGCTTTTGCGAACAACACACGTCCTTTGGAAGGTTTGCCTGAATAGATACAAGTACCTGCTTCCTCTTTTTGGTCTAAAGGAATACAGCGAATAGTCGCTTGTGTCTCTTCTTTGATCTTTGCTTCCGTCTCAGGGGTACCATCCCAGTGGGCAGAAAGAAAACCTCCTTTGCTTTCAAGTATTTCTTTGAACTCCTCATAGCTATTGACTTCTGTGATATGACTATCGCGGTAAGCTAAGGCTTTTTGGAAGATATTCTCTTGTATATCCTTAAGGAGTTCTTCTATGTGTGCAATGATGTTATCTCCAGATACACTCTCTTTGGTTAGGGTATCACGACGGGAAACCTCGTAGGTATTGTTTTCTAAGTCGCGTTGTCCAATAGCTAAGCGTACAGGTACTCCTTTGAGTTCGTATTCATGGAACTTGAATCCGGGTTTTTGAGTGTCATCATCGTCGAATTTTACGCTGATATTACGTTCCTTGAGAGCCTTCATTAGTGGGGTAATTCGCTCACGGATGGCCTGTAGCTGCTCTTCTCCCTTGTATATAGGTACAATGACCACTTGTATAGGAGCCAAAAGTGGAGGTAGTACTAAGCCATTGTCATCACTATGACTCATGATCAAGGCCCCCATAAGTCGGGTAGAGACTCCCCAAGAGCTTGCCCATACGTAATCCAAGACTCCTTCTTTGTTGGCAAACTTTACTTCGAAGGCCTTGGCAAAATTCTGCCCCAAGAAGTGAGATGTACCAGCCTGCAAAGCTTTTCCATCCTGCATGAGGGCTTCTATACAATAAGTATCATCAGCCCCAGCAAAGCGTTCACTCTCAGTTTTATGTCCACGAATCACAGGGACACCCATATATTTTTCTACGAAGGTAGCATATACATCGTTCATTTTTTGGGCTTCTTCCACAGCTTCCTCACGTGTGGCATGGGCGGTATGTCCTTCTTGCCAAAGAAACTCAGCGGTACGTAGGAAGAGGCGAGTGCGCATCTCCCAACGCACAACATTTGCCCATTGGTTAATGAGCAAGGGAAGGTCACGGTAGGACTGTATCCAGTTCTTATAGGTGTTCCAAATAATGGCCTCACTGGTGGGGCGAACAATAAGCTCTTCCTCCAGTTTTGCCTCTGGATCTACCATAAGTTTTCCTTTTTGGTTAGGGTCTGTCTTGAGACGATAGTGCGTTACTACAGCACACTCTTTGGCAAAGCCTTCGGCATTTTTTTCCTCCGCCTCGAAATAACTTTTGGGGACGAAAATAGGAAAATAAGCGTTTTGGTGTCCTGTATCCTTGAACATTTTGTCTAAAATGTCCTTCATTTTCTCCCAAATGGCATATCCGTAAGGCTTGATAACCATGCAACCACGCACGCCTGAATTTTCGGCAAGCCCTGCTTTTACTACTAATTCGTTATACCACTTAGAGTAATCTTCTGCTCTTGATGTTAAATTTTTACTCATGCTACTATGTTTGGCACAAAAATTGTATATTTGTGCAAAAGTACAAAATAATTTTGATACTGTGTTCTCTTTGGAAATGATATTTTTTAAGAAAAACACAAGTTACTGAAAACAAATGTTTTAAATTACATCACTATGAAAAAGACGACAATTATTAATTATGGTGTAGGAGCTTTGATAGCTCTTACAGGCCTTACCTCTTGTGGAGGGGTATATACCGGTATGGGATATGACGATGGTATTTATGGAGATAAAGCACCTCGCCCTTCCTATGAAAGGGACGACTACGAGCGTACTCCACGTACTTATCGTGAACAACTAAACCAGAAGATAGCTGAGTATAAGGACTTTGAGCATCAGGCACAGCGTCTATCTCCTTCCTACACTCCTTTGACTAATGTAGATGGTTATCGCACAGATAGTTCCTCTCAGGCCCCTACTTACAATTCCTATGGCAGCTGGGGAGAGAATGCACGCCCCTCTCAGGTGAATGTCTATAACTACAGCGGTTGGGGCTCTCCTTACTATTGGGCTCTGGCGCTTGGGGAGGTTATTATTCTTCCTCCTACTACCCTCGTAGTGGCTGGAGCTGGGGTATCTCTCTAGGTTCTTATGATCCTTATTGGAGCTGGCGCTACTATGACAGTTATTACTATCCTTATTATTACGGGTATAACTACTATTACCCTTACTATTATGGATATAATTATTACTATCCTTACTATGGGTATAACTACTATTACCCTTATTATGGATATGGCTATTATTATCCTTCTTATCGCTATGATAGGGAAAATAATAATTACTATTACCAAGACCCTTATGGAAATACTTCTCGTAGGTACTCACCTACTAATGGACGTCGAGGAGATAGTAATCGTTATGACAACTATAACTATGATCGAGGTACTACCCGTTCTTATGACAACTCTTCCCGATCTTATCATGAGAATTATAACAATTCCTCAAGAGGGTATAACTATGGCAACTATAACAATAATAGTTATAACAATTCCTATGATAATTCTTCCCGCTCTTATCATGAAAGCAGTAGCTATGGAGGAGGAAATAGTGGAAACAGCGGGAATAGTGGAAATAGTGGAAATAGTGGCTACCAAGGTACAAGAAGAGATTATTAATCAATTATAAGTAAAAATAAATAGAAAATGAAAAAAAATATACTAACCATAGGTTTTTGTTTAGCAACTACCTTTGCCTTTGCCCAAAATCATACTGATGGATTGCGTTATTCTATGGAGGAACTCTCCGGAACAGCACGTTTTAAGGGGATGAGTGGGGCTTTTTCCTCTTTGGGGGGTGATTTTTCCTCTATCTCACAGAATCCTGCAGGGAGTTCTATTCTTACCAGAACGGAGTTGTCTTTTTCTGCAGGGACAGCCTTTACTGATAATAAGGCCACTCCCTTAGGCGGCACAGCGAATGGAAAAAATAGTATTTCTTCCAATGATGTGTATTTCAGTCAGTTTGGGATCGTATTCCCTATTCCTTTAGGTGATGAAGGATGGCGAAATATGACTTTTGCTTTTAACTATCAACAAACGAATAATTTCAACCCTAATGATTGGGGATATACCTATACTCCTGATAAAAACATGGGGGATTATTTTGTAAATAGAGCCAATGGTATCACCCAGCAGAATCTTTTTCTGAATAACTACTATAAGTCAGGAGGTCAATGGGTAAGAGAGTTTCAGGGATTGAACAATATCTATAGTCGCATGGGGAGAGCTCCTCAGCCTGAAAAATATCGTGATGCCTTGCTTGGATATACTGCCGGCTTGATTGGTCCTAAGACAGCTCCAGATGGAATCCCTCCAACAGCAACGGATTCAGAGGCTAATGCAGCTTTGAACGAAAGAGAATATAAGAAAAATATCTCCGATGGGGCTACTACGATGCGAACTATCAATCAATATAGCGAAGGAGGGGTAAACAAATACAACTTTAACTTTGGGGCACGCTATGATTTCTTTTCCTTTGGGATCAATCTTAACTCTCATAGGGTGGATTATAGGGTAGTTTCTGAGCAAAGAGAAGAATATCTTAACAATACTGCTAATATACGCTCGGCTGTTTTCCAAAATGACCTTAAAACTACAGGGAGTGGATTCTCTATGCAGTTGGGAGCTATCGCTGAGGTGTATGAGGGAGTGCGTATAGGTCTTAGCTATACTTCTCCTACTTGGTATACGCTACAAGATGAGACCTCACAGGCTCTGTGGACAAATACCTCTGACAATAGAACCTATCCCGCTACACCAAATGTAACTAATATTTACGAAAAATACCAATTCCGTACCCCTGGTGCTTGGACAGTGGGGCTTAGCTGGGTGTGGAACAAGCAGCTGATCGTAAGTGGGGATTATACCTATAAGGGGTATGGAAATATGCGCTTTACCACCGATAATCTCAGATCAGAAAATACTGTGATCCAAGATCTATTGGGCGATACTTCTTCCTTGCGTTTTGGAGCGGAATACCGCTTACCAGTAGGTAAAACAACTCATTTGTTCTTCAGAGCGGGAACACGCTATGAACAAAGTCCTTATAAAAGAAGTTATTTCAAAAACCTCGGTCAGGATCGTCCTATGGACGACCTCTATGGATTCTCTGGAGGGCTTGGCTTATCGTTCTCTGGATTGCGCTTTGACCTCTCCTATGACCGTGCTACACGAACCCACCAACAGGGACTTTACTATGCGACCAATAGTGATAGGGTACAGGTAGACAATACTTTGGATAACCTTTTACTCACCGTTTCTTTTAAGCTTTTTTAATTTGTTGATGTAATAGATGAAAAAGAGGCTACCTGAAAAGGGTAGCCTCTTTTATGTTTTTACTTATTATTCTTTGCCACCAAAAGCTTTTACATCTTTTATAGTGACATCTCCTTCGGAGAGGATTAGCAGGCGTTCCACTACATTTCTCAACTCTCGAATATTCCCTGTCCAATCATATTGCTGGAGCTGTTCTATAGCCTTGGGTTGAAATTTTTTACTGGTGGCTTGTTCCTCATTGATTTTATCCGTGAAATAGCTAACTAATAACGGAATATCATCTCGCCGTTGGTTCAGTGAAGGTACTTCCAAAAGAATAACGGCCAAGCGGTGATACAAGTCCTCTCGAAAGCGTCCTTCAGCAATTTCCTGTTTGAGGTCTTTGTTGGTAGCAGCAATTACTCGTACATCTACCGAAATATCCTTTTCACTTCCTACTTTGGTGATTTTCTTCTCCTGTAGGGCACGTAGCACCTTGGCTTGTGCCGAGAGGCTCATATCACCAATCTCGTCCAAGAAAATGGTACCCTTGTCTGCTGCTTCGAACTTACCTACTCGGTCTTTTACAGCCGAGGTGAAAGAGCCTTTGATATGTCCAAAGAGTTCACTTTCTATCAGTTCAGAAGGGATGGCGGCACAATTGACCTCTACCATAGGCTGTGAGGCACGCTCACTACCCTGGTGCAGAGCACGGGCAACGAGCTCTTTACCAGAACCATTAGGACCTGTGATGAGTACTCTTACATCGGTAGGAGCTACCTTTTCGATCATTGCTTTGATTTTTTGGATAGGAGCACTTTCTCCGATCATTATATCTGAGGCAGTGGTCTTCTTGGTTGTCTTCCCTGTAGCTTTGGGCTTTTCTTCCTCTTGGGGCTGGGGTGTCATAAGAGCATTACGTACAGTAGTGAGTAAGCGATTCAGGTCAGGTGGTTTGGCTATATAGTCAAAAGCTCCCATTTTCATCGCTTGTACAGCTGTTTCCAAGTCGCCATGTCCAGAGATCATCACTACCCTAAGGGTAGGGTAGAGCGCTTTAGCTTCCAAGAGTACTTCTAAGCCATCTTTCTTGGGCATTTTGATATCACAGAGCACCAAGTCATAGGCTGTTTCACGAATTTTCTCCATGGCTTCCTGACCATTGCTGGCCTCTGTTACCTCATAACTCTTGTCCTCCTCACTCAGGATACTGCCCAATACCCGTCGGATAGAAGCCTCATCTTCTACTAATAGTATCTTAGGCATAGGTTTTTATTTTACATCAATCACCAGGGGAAGTACAAACTCAGAGGATACATTTACTTGATTCTTCTTAGCTGGAATAATAGGAGGAAAATTTTCTGTTTCGCTCATTAACAATTCTCCTAAGGAGGGAAGAAGTTCTTTGGTTTTCTCGGACATTTCAACTTCTTTTACACTAATTATACCTTCGTTGTTGATCAGTAAGGTTACTTTAACTGTATCCGAAAGTGCATCACCGATGGCCAATTTTTGGCTGTTGAGCATTTCTTGGTAAAGCTTGGAAAGGTTTCCAGTGAAGCACTTGAGTTTTTCGTCCTTAGTGGCAATGTCCTCACACTCTTTGAAGGATGGATTTTCGTCCAGATCCTTTCCTAAGGCCTCAAAACGTTCTGCCGCCATTTTTTGTTCTTGCTCTTCCTGAGTCACTTCGGGTTCTGCAGGCTTACTCTCTTGGCAAGCATAGAGACTTACGCAGAGTATGGATAATAATATTTTTTCATAAAGCTATCTTTTTAGGGGGTAAAAATACAATTTTTTTTCTTTATATATTTTGTATGTTGAAAAAAGGTTTATCTGTAACCTATACTATTTTCTAACTAATTAAAAATCAATGCCTCCGTTGTCTTTTCCATCTCCTGTATTGGAAGTATCACCATTGGGGAGGGTTGCGTCGGGGTTGGAGGCATCGAAGCCATTACCACAGACTATATCTATTTTGGAGTTTTCCAAGAGCTTATCTCCTTCATAGAGTACTTTTTTCCCGTCCTTGTCGAGGGTTCTGGGTTTTACTTCTTTTCCCCTATAGAACATCTGGAGCACCATATCCTTACCTATATTATTGACATAGGTAATCTTTCCCACTTGGAACTTAGCGGATTTTAGGTTATCCTCAGCGGTAGAGAGTGGCATTTGTATCACATTGGGCACAGTGATCTTGCGATAATTGGCAGGATTGAGTGTTAGGTATATTTTTCTATCTTTTTTTACCTTTTCATTGGGTTCAGGGGTTTGGCTTACCACAGCATATTTGGGGAGATTTGGGTCATAAGCCGCTGAATCAATCACTTCATAGCGTAAATGATTTTTTTCTAACAGTTCCTGTGCTTCACTTAGGGTAAGGACTTTCTCTACTTTCCCTCCTTTTTCACTCATCTTGGGTGTTAGGTCAGGCACTACGACAAACTCGCCATGCCTTGTCCAGCTATCAAGCGAGAGAAGGGTAATATATATAAGCGCAAAGATCAGCAAGAAAGCTAAAAAAAGTTGAAATCCCCAGAAGCGAACATTCTTGTTCTGCATCAAAGAGGAGAGATAGGCTTTTATTTTTTCCATAACTTAGGTATTTTTACGTTTTTGATAAATTCTTTAGTTAAGCAAATGGTCAATGCACTCATGTACCTTGTCACTATTCCAGCGGGTGTTGCCAAATCCCTGAGCGACAACTTTATTATTCTGATCTATGATATACCCCGAAGGAATTTTTTCTGGGTCAAAAGGCATTTTCACTTCTTGAATAAGATAAGTGACCTTGAAAGTGAACTTTCGATCTTGTTGTTTCTGCTCTACAGGCTCAGGAAGCTCGTTAGTAATGATATAGAAATCAACCTTTTGGTGATATTTATTATAGAGTTTTTGTACCCCAATAAGGTCAGCTATACTCATAGCTCGCCATGAGGAAAAGAAATAAACAAACTTCACCTTACCATTTGAGCGAGTGAAGGGAAACTGCTTGTTATCCCTATCCTTGAGAGTCCAATCAGGGTCTATACTATATTGTTTGTCCTTGGGCAAAATCTCCACAGAGGATGCAAACAATCTCTGTAAGAGGATCTTGGATTCATAACCTAAGTTGGTTACGAAGAAGGAGGCAATAAAAGCAAAAAGCAATAAATTCAGAATTGTACGTTTCTTCATCAGTTATCGTTGTTTTTAGGGGCAAAGGTACATAAAAAAAATGGTACAGAGGCAAAAGATGTTAATCTTTTATAGGAATTTGTTTTGCAAAGGGGTGCTTTCTCAGGTAATATTCCAAAAGATGTGCTTTCTCTGGCGTGTGCTCGATAGGGAGAATGAGTTTTTGGAGGATTTTTTTCGAGAGCTGATAGTTCAGTTCTATGAATCCGTACCCTCTCAAGCGCCCTTCTTCTATGTAGATGACACTGCGCTCCTGAACACTACGCCCTTTATCCATGATGACAAAAGTTCTTCCTGTAAGTGTATAGTGCTCGAGGGCTTGATGTACTCTTTGGTTGTAATCCTCTACAGCTTCGTCGCCCATACAAGCCCCTGCACACTTACCTATAGAGTGGTTGTAACAATAGGTACGTGCCTGAGAAAAGCCATTAAGCTTGGTGCAGAGCTCATAGCGTTCGGTCATCTCAAAGAGTAGGTTAAGCCCCTCTTCCTGACTTTCAAAGATAGCCAAAGCCTCTTGTTTAGGCGTCCTTAATTCCACCGAAAGGCATAAGTAACCCCGCTTATCCTTATGAGAGACCAAGGCAAAGGGAAAGGTTTTTTTCTTCTTCTTTGTTTTGAAATGAACGGTTATGTGTTTGTGTTCTTCCTCCTGCTTGAGGGTTGCTATTAAGTCTGTCCCTGTAAGTTCATACATGACCTTTCCTACTTGCTGTTGTAGAAAAATATCTCTCTTTCCCTCACCTGTAAAGTGTTCATTGACACGTTTGCGGATATTCTTACTTTTGGACATATACAAGAGCTTTCCCTTCTTATCATATAGGTAATAGATTCCCAATTGGTTGGGTAGTCCATCGAGCATGGAAAGCAGATGCATGGGTAGGGGAGAGAGGTCTTGCTTGACAAACTCACTGAGGGCTATCTTTTGTGTATCCCTATCCAAAAGAAGCTTGAAAAGGTGTACTGTAGCCATAGCATCTCCATTGGCACGATGCCTATTGAGCAAAGGAATCCCTAAGGATCGGGTGAGCTTTCCCAGGCTGTAAGAAGGTTCATCGGGCAGTAGTCGCTGGGACATCTCCACTGTACAGAGAGTACTACGCTGATAATCAAAACCTAACCTGCGAAACTCTAAACTCAGTACTCGATAATCAAAAGAGGCATTGTGGGCAACCAAAATGCAATCTTCGGTAATCTCCACAATACGCTTGGCTACCTCATAAAACTTAGGTGCCTGACGCACTGTTTTGTTGGAAATCCCTGTGAGTCGTACCACAAAATCGTCTATTTTTTTCTCTGGATTGATCAGTGAGATGAAGCGGTCGGTCACCTTTTGTCCATCAAAACGATAGATAGCAATCTCCGTAATAGCCTCTTCTCCCATCTTTCCTCCAGTGGTCTCTATATCTATAATTGCGTACAAAGCTGTTTTTTTAGCGAGGGCAAAGTTAGTAAATCCCTATCGTAAAAACAAATTATTCCTCAGAAATAAAAAATATAAAAAAAGTATTATTATATGACAAAAAAATCATACCTTTGTAGCTTTAAAAAAATATTTATGCTAATTAAGATACTTGATAAGGAGTTCCGTCCCTATCTCTCAGCTCAGAGAATAGCTACAGAGGTAGAAAGGCTTGCCAAGGAGGTAGAGGAACAAATGCAAGGGAAAACACCCCTTTTCATCTCTATCCTCAATGGATCATTTATGTTTGCTTCGGATTTTATTCGCGCTTACCAAGGGGATTGCCAGGTGTCTTTTGTACGTTTTTCCTCCTATGAGGGACTACAAAGCACCCACAAAGTAAAGCAACTCTTTGGGCTTCCTTTTGATATAGAAGGGCGTGATGTAGTGGTCATAGAAGATATTGTAGATACTGGAAATACCTTGGAGGAAATATATAACTTCTTTGCGGACAAGAAGGTAGCATCCTTACGGATAGTAACTCTTTTCTTCAAGCCTGAGGCTTATAAGAAGGATTTGGCGGTACACCATATAGGATTCTCTATCCCAAACCGATTTATCGTAGGATATGGATTGGATTATGACGAACTGGGACGAAATCTCCCTGAAATATATCAATTAAATATAGAAAACATGAAGAATTTGGTTTTGTTTGGCAAACCAGGAGCTGGAAAGGGGACACAAGCCGCTTTCCTAAAAGAAAAATACGGATTGGTACACATCTCCACAGGGGATTTGTTCCGCCACCACTTAAAGAATGGTACCGAGTTGGGGGTATTAGCTCAATCCTATATGGACAAAGGTCAGTTGGTTCCTGATGAGGTAACCATCAAAATACTTCAAGAAGAAATAGAAAAGAACCCCAATGCAGGAGGCTTTATCTTTGATGGTTTCCCTCGTACCATTGCTCAAGCAGAAGCCTTGGATACTTTCTTGGCCTCCAAACAAATGTCCATCAGTGCTACCCTTGCCCTCGATGCGGACGATGAGGAGCTTATCAAAAGATTAGTAGAGCGTGGTAAAGTAAGCGGTCGCTCCGATGACCAAGACGAAGGCAAGATCCGCAACCGTTTTGTCGAATACAACCAAAAAACTGCTCCACTGATTGACTTCTATAAAAAACAGGGCAAATACCATCCTATCAATGGTATTGGCTCTATTGAGGAAATCACCCAGCGCCTCTCTAATGTGATAGATGTGTTGTAAGAAATATCTATAAAAACAAATCTCTAACCTTATGGTTAGGGATTTTTTTATTGTATATTGGTATAATTTATTGTATATTTGCCACTTGTTGACAAGCTACAAGAAATGTATTATAGGGGGGTATGAGTGCTAAAATGAAATGTAAGAAATAGTCTTATGAGTTATTATATAATAAAAAGTTACAGTAAAGATATTACGGAAGAGAATTTTATGTTGGAAATGATGGATCTTAAGGATAATCGTTGGTTAATCAATTATGGAATGCAATTAGAAGAATCCTTTGATTACATTAATTTTAAGATGTATGGAGAAGAAAAATTATTCTTTGATCAAGATATTATGACTCCTTATTTTGGGATTTACTTGTTAAGTGAAAGATTCCAAGATGTTATTTTGCAAAATTCTAAGATAAGTGAGGGGATACAATTATTGTCTTTTAAGCTCTTTAATACTGATGACAAAGAGATAAAACACAATTATAAGATTATCAACTTCCTACAAACAGAAGAATGTATTAATTGGGAGAAATCATACTTTAAGATAAGAGATGAAGCGAAGAAGAGTTATATTTTTCTTGATACTGTTTTTGATCCTTTGAAAATAGCTACACTTACCAAAGATTTGCTCTGTGTGGATAGTGAAAAGAGTATTTTTGTTTCTGAAGAAATAAAAAAGGAATGGGAGAAAATGAATTTGAATTGTCTTACTTTTTCGCCAGTAAGTTAGTTAAATAGGGGAGATATGTTGAATGGGTTACTAAAGTTTCAACTCTTTATCAATCAATGTAATGGAAAATAATTAGTACTTACCCGTTGTGCATTTCAAATAATAGAGGCTTTTAGATTGAGAGTTTCTCTATATAATATAAACTTATTCATGTGTTGTATCAATGTTAAAGATGTTATCTTGCTGATATCATTGTTTCAAATCCTTCAAAATAATTTTGCATAATTGAAAATTAAAAATATGAAAAATCTCAATATAAATATAAGATGTAATATTTATATAGTTCTCCTACTATTTTTATGTTATAATAGTGTATTTGCTACAACAGCTTTTGTTGCGATGCCTGGTACAGGAGGGCTTAGTATTTCTACCCCGCATTATATAATTGCTTTTTTTAGAACAATTCCATATTCATTGGCACAATCTCTGTTTTTTGAAGACATAGATATTCCTTTTCTATTCAAGACCTATTTTTATATTTCTATATTGTTATATATCCTTATTCCTTATTTTTTGTATAAGGAAAAGAAAGGGAAACCCTATTTTTATCATTATGATATAGAAGATAAAACCTATTTTATATTAATAGATGTAATAATGCTTCTTTTATATGCTCCTTTGTTACTTATAGGGTGTATGATGTTTTCTTTTTTTTCTTTATTCAATATCATTCCTTTATTTTTATTTGTTTTAGGGGTAAGAATATACCAATATAGAAAGAAATTGAACTTTATAGTAAAGTTCAATTTCTTTCAAAAGCATAGAAGATAATATTTGGGGAGGTACTTTTAGAAATCAATAGGACAATTCTAAAGCTTTAAGAATGGCATTAGCATTGCGATAGGTGATTTGGATTACACGAGGGACGGTAACTTTAGGGTAATTGGAAGGATTGAGAGTTAGGTTTTTCTATCTTTTTTACTTTTTCATTAGGTTCTGGACTTTGACTGAATTTTCGAAGGAAAGAATATTTATTCCTATTAGAGATAGTATTGATATTGATAAGTAGAATAAAGATTACAAAGAAGATCCCCACAAGTATATATGAGTTGCTTGTGGGGATTTACTTTAGTTATACCTCGTATTTGAGGTTATTGATGATAAAATCTTGACGTTCGGGAGTGTTGTTCCCCATATAGAAATCTAATAATTTCTCTATATTCATGGCCTTATCCATCATCACAGGGTCAAGGCGCATATCCTGACCAATAAAGTGCTTGAACTCATCAGGAGAAATTTCTCCAAGTCCTTTGAATCGAGTGATCTCTGGGTTTTTGAGCTTTTCTATGGCAGCAATACGTTCTTCTTCTGAATAACAGTAGATAGTTTCTTTGCTATTGCGTACACGGAATAGGGGTGTTTGTAGGATATATACATGTCCTTCCTTAATCAGTTCGGGGAAGAACTGAAGGAAAAAGGTGATGAGTAGCAGGCGAATGTGCATCCCATCTACATCGGCGTCGGTCGCAAGAACGATATTGTTGTACCGCAGATTTTCTATGGAATCTTCTATATCCAAGGCCGCTTGTAGGAGGTTGAACTCCTCATTCTCATAGACAATTTTTTTGGTTTTTCCAAAAGAGTTCAGCGGCTTTCCACGTAGGGAGAATACTGCTTGAGTATTAGCATCGCGCGAGGTGGTGATAGATCCCGATGCAGAGTTTCCCTCAGTAATAAAGAGGGTACTCTCAAGGGCTTTTTCATGCTTACTATCAGTGAGATGAATACGGCAGTCACGTAACTTTTTGTTATGTAAACTTACTTTTTTAGCTCGATCACGAGCAAGCTTGCGAATGCCGGAAAGCTCCTTACGCTCTCGCTCTGCTTGAAGGATTTTCTTCTGGATTTCTTCGGCAATCTCTGGCTGCTTGTGTAGGTAGTCATCCAAGTGCTTTTGTACGAAATTGGTGATATAGGTACGCACCGTAGGCAAGCCATCTCCCATTTCAGTGGAACCAAGTTTTGTCTTAGTTTGACTCTCAAAAACAGGTTCCATTACCTTGATAGAGATAGCCCCAATGATAGACTTACGAATATCCGAGGCATCGTACGGTTTGTTGTAATAGTTGCGCAAGGTGGCTACAATAGCTTCACGGTAGGCAGCTAAGTGAGTACCTCCTTGAGTGGTATTCTGTCCGTTGACAAATGAGTAATATTGTTCGCTGTATTGGCTTTGGCTATGAGTAAGAGCAATTTCAATATCTTCCCCTCTGAGGTGGATAATAGGGTAAGCAAAGTCTTCCTCATTGTTATCCTCCAAAAGCAGGTCTTTTAGTCCATTCTCAGAGAAGAATTTTTCTCCATTGTATACAATTACCAGTCCTGGATTCAGGTAGGTGTAGTTTTTAAGCATTCTCACTACATACTCTGAGCGGAATTTGTAGTTCTTGAAGATGGTGCCATCAGGGACAAACTCTACCAAGGTACCTCGTCTTTCATTGGAGGCTTTCAAGGGAGATTCTTCCTGTAGGACTCCTAAGGAGAAGGAGGCACTTTTCTTCTGTCCATCGCGCACAGAAGCCACATAGAAGTAGGACGAAAGCGCATTGACTGCTTTGGTACCTACCCCATTGAGCCCAACCGACTTTTTGAAAGCGCGAGAGTCATATTTTCCTCCTGTATTCATTTTTGAGACTACATCTACTACCTTGCCTAAGGGAATACCTCGCCCAAAGTCACGTACAGAAACCTTGTTGTCCTCTATACGTACCTCTATCTGCTTGCCAGCTCCCATGACAAATTCGTCAATGGAGTTGTCAATGACCTCTTTCAGTAGGATATAGATCCCGTCATCGGCAGAGGAACCATCGCCGAGCTTCCCTATATACATTCCAGGGCGCATACGTACATGCTCCTGCCACTCGAGGGTTTGTATATTATCGTCTCCGTATTCAGTAATGGGTTTGTTAAAATCTATGGGTTCCATGTGTGTTTTTAAGGGTTATAAAGGGATAATGTTTAATCGTTTTTTGTAATTATTAGAAATAATAGGATTCTCTATTTCAAACTTTCTTTTTTTGCTTAGTTCTAAAAAGTCTTGTTCCTTATCTATACCTACAAACTTTCTGACTAACAAATTAGCCGCAATACCTGTAGTTGAACTTCCTGTAAAAGGGTCTAATATCCAAGCGTTAGTTTGGGTAGAAGCTAAAATAAGTCTTGTAAGTACTGATAAGGGTTTTTGAGTGGGGTGTTTGCCACACGACTTTTCCCAAGGAGCAATAGCAGGGAAACGCCATACATCTTTCATTTGCTTATTGCCATTCAGCTGTTTCATTAGTTCGTAATTGAAGTAATGAGGTGTTTTTTCCTCTTTTCTTGCCCAAATGATTTGCTCAGTAGAATGGGTAAAGTACCTACAAGAAAAGTTAGGGGGTGGATTGGTTTTCTCCCAAGTGATAATATTGAGTATTTTAAAACCTAATTCTGTAAGTATTTGCCCTACAGAAAAGATGTTATGCATCGTACCACTAATCCAAATAGTAGCCTCTTCTTTCATCACTTCGCGTACTAAAGTAAGCCATTGCCTATTAAAATCATTTACAAATGCTATTCCTTTTGATTTATCCCAATCTCCTTTATCAACGCTTACAATCTCGCCATTATTTACAGTAAGTCCTCCGTTTGATAAAAAATAAGGAGGATCTGCAAAGACCATATCAAACTTACGATGAAACTGTGGTAACAGCTCCATCGTATCTCCGTGAAGGAGGTAAAATGATTTGTCTTGAGATTTGAAATAGGGGGTAAGCATTATTCAGGAACAGGTAAACCTAATTTTATTAATGGAATATACTCAAAGAAATAATAACAATGTACACTATGAATATAGTCTAAAACATCTTTGTATTCGGGCTTTCTAAACCAATCACTTAATAGATAAATGTATTCTACTTCTATATTTGCTTTTGATAAAAGTTTTTGGTATTGTTTTCTTTTAAAATCACAAGTTTGCAATTTTTCATCTACTGACCCTGCTACTTGTTGGAATTTGCATTCAATTATGAATAATGTATTTGCTATAATTACAAATATACTATCATCGGGTAGTAATCTTTTAGAAATTAATTGTTTCCAATCAATATCTAACTCTTTTAGGAAATCATAGAAACCGTATTTTTTAAAAATTCTTCCGACAAGTTCTCCTTTGTAAAAAACATTATTTTCTTTTACTTCATAACCTTTTTGAGAGTTTAGAAATTCTGCTAAATCAGTTTTACCTTCAAAAGCTAAACCTGTTTTTGTATTTCCTCCTCCTCTTCCTCCGTAAATCATATAGTTAAAAAATTATTAGTATAGTTGTTAATTAATAATTCATTTAATACCCCTCGTTTTTCAGAGTTAGCATTGATACTTCTCTTAGCTAATACGCGTTTTATCTCAAAATCAGCATATAGGATGTCAAAAAAATGATTATTTTTGTCTTTCCCTCTCACATCTGAATTACTGAGTATCCAATAGTGATTCAGGTTGTCTAATTTTTGGCAGAAATCTCTTAATCTAATTTGTTCGTTATCGTCAAAATTGTCTTTTGCATAAGCATTGAAGTTAGAGGTCTCGCTCAAAGGTTTGTAAGGAGGGTCAAAATAGAATAAAGTATTTCCTTCTGTGTAATGAATAGTTTGCTCGAAATCACCACATATAATTTCCACCTTTTGCAATGCTTTACTTACTGCTAAAATGTTTTCTTTATCGCAAATCATAGGTCGTTTGTAACTACCTATAGGCACATTGAACTCATTTTTACTATTTACACGATACAAACCATTGAAACAAGTGCGATTTAAGAATATAAATAAGGCTGATTGCCTTAGTTTATCTTCACTTCTACTATTAAACAAGGCTCTTTTTTCATAATAGTATGCTTTTTTAGCCTCTTGTTGATCTTCTAAAGCGTGGTATTCTCTTTGTAACCTCTCAAGAATAATAATTAAGGAGTCAGGTTCTTCAATAATGGTTCTATAAGTATCTATCAGTTCTTTGTTAATATCATTGATAATTGCTTTCTTCATATTAGGAAACTCACTGAGCAGCCAAAATAGGACAGCACCACTCCCTACAAAAGGTTCTATGTAGGTAAATGGTTCTTTGAAAACAATCTCAGGTAAATTGTTTTTAATTTGTTCGATCAATTGTGTTTTACCTCCTGCCCACTTTAGAAAAGGTTTGGCTGTATAATCTGTTAGAGACATTTTTTAATTTTGTAAAATATTTATTTGTATATATTTAGAAGGGAAATAGAATCTTCTTCTCTTTGTAAAAGGCTTTTTATTAGACAAGGCAAAGGTATAATTTTTTCTTTCTTTACCAAAATAAAATAATTCACAATGGCATGATATATTTTTGTATCTTTGCAAAAAAATTGATCTCAATGAAAATACATATTACCAATGAAACCAATCGCCTACGAGCGGTTGTCTTGGGTACCGCTCAGAGCAATGGTCCTACCCCTACTGCCCAGGAGGCATATGACCCTAAGTCCTTAGAACACATACTTGCGGGTACTTATCCAGTTGAGGCTGATATGGTTACTGAAATGGAGGCTTTTGCTCAAGTACTCACAAAGTATGGGGTAGAGGTATATCGCCCTGAACTTATAGAGGACTGTAACCAGATTTTTACCCGTGATATTGGCTTTGTCATAGAAGACAAATTCATCAAGGCTAATATCCTTCCAGAACGTGAAAATGAGTTCCAAGCCATTGAGTACATCATAAAGCAAATCCCAGCAGCTTCCTATGTAGTACCTCCTACACAGGTACATATAGAAGGGGGTGATGTGATGCCTTGGAATGAGCATATTTTAGTAGGAACTTACAAAGGATCTGATTATCAAGAATATAAAACTGCTCGTACCAATATGGCTGGGGTAGAATTTCTCAAAGAGTTGTTCCCCAACAAGATAGTGAAAGAGTTTGACTTAGTCAAGTCCAAAGATCCTCGAGACAATGCTCTTCACTTGGATTGTTGTTTCCAACCAGTAGGTACTCACCAAGGGATTATTTACAAGGGTGGTTTCCGTCAGGAGGCGGACTATGAGTATCTGGTAGAACTTTTTGGGCGTGAAAATCTCTTTCATATAGAACGAGAAGAAATGTATCAGATGTTCAGCAATGTCTTCTCCATAGCACCAGATGTAGTGGTGACAGAACGAAACTTTACTCGCTTGAATGAGTGGCTTCAGGACAATGGGTTCACTGTAGAGCGGATTCCATATGCAGAAATCTCTAAACAGGAGGGGCTTCTACGTTGTTCCACTCTGCCACTATTAAGAGATTAATCCATACATTCTAATCTCACTTATATATTTATGGAAATAAAGCATTTTTGGTACAAACTCTATGCTAAACAAGGGCTACTATATAAGCTTTTTTTGGCAATAGTTGTAGTGGCTGTGATTGTCCTTCTTCTGCCCAAAGGGAGCAAGTTCTCTTATGAGTTCCAAGCGGGTAAACCATGGCTACACCCTTCCTTATATGCTCCCTTCGATTTTACCCTGAAGAAGACCAATGAGGAATTGGCTCGGGAAAAAGAACTAATTAAGGAGCAATCACCTACTTATTTCTTTAAGGATACTACCCTTCTGGGGGCTGCCCGGAAGAATTACTACCAGAAAGCACTTTCTTATTTCGCTACAGTGGAGGCTTCTCAGCGAGAAAAACTCTTACAAAAAGGGGAAGATTTCTTAAAAAAGGCCTATCATCATGGGGTTTTCTACTCCTCTCAGGAGGTTACTGATAAGAAGATATTCTTGGTAGAGGGAAATGAGGTGTTTACTTTTAGTATACATGATTTCTTCTTTCTCAATCAGACCAAGGATGAAATTCATAACTATTTCAAGGGGGCATTTTACCAAGAGCATTTGGATACTTATTATGCTATCTTCTCGGAAGTGATCCTGCCAAATATATTCGTAAATGAGCATTTTACGCAGCGAGCACTGGAGGAGAACCTCAAGAGGATTGTCCATTCGCGTGGGGTGGTAAAGCAAGGACAGCTGATTATAGAAAAGGGACAGCTCGTCACAGGAGATAGGCTCACGATGCTTGTCTCTTTACAGAAGGAATATGCACTAAATAGTTCGGAGAATCTTACAATATTCTCCCTTATGGGGTATGTCCTTATTGTGGCTATGTTGGTGAGTATGATCTTGCTTTATTTGTATCACTTCAAAGAGGAAATGTTCACCAACAATAATATAGTGACACTTATATTCACCACAGTATTGCTTTTTGTAGCAGGTGTTTCGTGGACAGCGAGGATCAATGCAGATTATATCAATGCACTGCCTATATGTATTTTTCCTATAGTGATGAAAGCCTTTTTTGACCAGCGTGTAGGAATGTTCCTATACATAATCACGTTGATTCTTATTGGCTTTATTGTGCCTAATAGCTTCCAATTTATCTATACCAATGCGATTGTAGCAGGCGTACTTCTGCTTGATACTAAGGGGATGCATTATAGAATCAATCTTTTTATGATGATTACCTATATAGTGGTAGCTTATATAGTGACATATCTATGCCAACTGATGATCTCTACCGGCAGCTTACGGGATATTCATTACCCTACCTTGGGGCTTTTTATTCTTAATGGTTTCTTGACGCTCTTCGTACAGCCTCTCACATATCTGTATGAAAAAATATTTGGTTTGGTATCCAATGTCTCTCTGCTGGAGCTTTCCGATACCCATAATAAGTTATTGAGGGAGCTTTCAGAAAAGGCACCTGGCTCTTTCCAACATTCTTTGCAGGTGTCCAACTTAGCCGAGGCCAGTGCATTGGCTATTGGTGCTAATGCGATGCTGGTGAGGGTAGGGGCTCTTTATCACGATATAGGAAAGATGAAAAATCCTCTCTACTTTACTGAAAATCAGAAAACATCTGTCAATCCACATGATGAACTCACACCTGTAGAGAGTGCCAAGATCATCAAAAACCATGTCATAGATGGGATAGAAATGGCTCGAGCGAATAATATTCCTGATCGTATCATCGATTTTATCCGTACTCATCATGGCAATAGCTTGATTTATTATTTCTACAAAAAGCAAATAGACTCCGGAGAATCTTTTGCTGAGGAAGATTTTCGCTATTCAGGACCTATTCCTTTCTCTAAGGAAACGGCTATTCTGATGATGGCTGATTCGGTGGAGGCCGCCTCTAAGAGTTTAGTCAATCCTACCACTGATGCCATTGATACCCTAGTGGAGAATATCGTAAAAAGACAGATAGAAGAACGTCAGTTTCTCAATGCAGATATTACTTTCAAGGATATTGAGAAGATCAAGAAAGTTCTTAAGGAAAAACTCTTTAATATATACCACTTAAGAATTGCTTATCCTAAGTAGTTTTACAGAAAAAAGAAGAACGAAGAGAGAAGAATGAAAAACAATGAGTGTTTTCTTGGGTACATTTTTCACTTTTCATTCTTTTTGAAAAAAACAAGAGGCTGTCCCCCAAAAACAGCCTCTTGTTTTATTTTTCTATTTGCTTATTCGAAGTAATGATAATGGCGAACAATATTCATCTCTTTGTCCAAAGGCTTTCCTTCTTCTATAAAGTCATAGAGGGCTGTAGCTGTATAAGGAGCTAAGAGAGCTCCATGTGTTCCCAATCCGTTAAGTATGAATAAATTTTTATACTTGGGGTGTACTCCCACTAAAGGACGGCGATCCCTTACAGTAGGGCGAATTCCAGCTACTTGTCCTGTAATATGATAGGGGCAGGAAATGAGCTGGCGTAGCTTCTGTTCTAGGATTTCTCTACCTCCAGAAGTAGGGGAGGGGTCTTTGTCATCATTGTCATAGGTAGTCCCTATTTTGAAGGCATTTCCTCCTAAGGGAGCAATAAAGCCATCGGACTTCACTACACCCTCCAATTGTAGCATATCTGCTTCAAAATTTAACAATTCTCCTTTACTGCCAACCATAGGTAAGGCCCTAAAGAAAGGGTTTTCTACCATACCATATCCTTCGCAGAAGACAATACGCTTGGCTGTAATTCCTCTATATCGTACCCCTTCTTCTAAAAATTCTAAGGCATCATAATCAAATTTTTCTTCTAAAAGCTTCTCTTCCTTGAGTAGCTTTTCCCTATAGGCAGGAATCAAAATTCGGGTATTAACCATGCCTGTATGTAGCACTTCTCCTACACCAAAAGGAGTTTTTATGTAAGGAGATACCTCTTGTAAAATATCTGTGGAGAGGTATTCTGAGAGAATAGGCTTATCGGAGGCTACAAACCAATTATTTTTTTCTTCGACAGAGGTGAATTTTCTCAACACGCGTACCTTATAGAGAAAAGAGGTCTGTAATTTTTTCTCTATTTCACGGAAGAAAGGTAAGAGTAAGGTCATCTGCTCCTGAGCTTTCCATACAGGAGTGAAGCGCTTGAGAATTATAGGATTGAACATAGCCCCTGCAACGGTGGTTACAGGAGCAGGATTATCATTGAATACAACAAAGGATTTCTGGTTTTTCTCAAGCAAGTGTACCAAAGAGCTACCTGCAAAACCAAATCCTACAATAATATAATCTTTCATTATTGATTTTGAGGTTGGTATTTATTTGATTTTTCTGTGAAGTAGATGATATTCCACCAATCCGTCTATAGGCTTACGAAGGATTTTACCTATCTTGAGGTTGTTCTGAGCGAATACTTCTTTTACAATATCTTGTAAATAGAAAGCGATACTTCCTACAAAATTGATAGGTACTTCCTTACGAGCTTCATATTGTACCACCCAGTGATCAATAAAGAGTTGCAGTCCTTCGCGGATAATTTTCTGACAATAATCATCATTTTTGTTCTCTACCAAGAAGCGTGCAAAAGTAGCTAGATAACTATTAGGATTAGGTAATTTGTATAGATGAGACTTGATAACATCGGAGTTGAGCTCATATTCATGTTCGAACTTGTTTCTGAGGTGCTCTGGCATAATTTTGAAATAATAGTCTACAATTAGCCTCTTTCCAAAGAAGTTCCCACTACATTCGTCCATAAGGGAATAGCCCAAAGAATCCACTGCTTGGTGGAGTTTTTTTCCATCCCAGTAAGAACAGTTAGCTCCTGTTCCTAAGATTCCTACAATGGCCTTTTCTCCGTCAGCAGTGGTAGCGTGTACAGCGGCATAAGTATCCTCCTTAACTACAATAGTAGCATTGGAGAAAAAGCGTTGTAAAATAGCGTGAAGGAAGGTACACAAGCGCTCTGTACCACACCCCGCTCCATAGAAATATACATGGCGGGCACGCTTACGGTTATCATTGAGTTGCTCGTTAGTAGTGAGTCGCTCCATAACAATTTCCTCGGTAAGTACCTCTGGGTTAAGACCAAGAGTCTGGGTGCCAAACTCTTTCATTCCTTTTTCGTTCAGTGCTGTCCAATCGGCTTTGGTAGCACCACTATCTACTATAAAAATCATTTTTAAAAGTATTTAGTTAATTATATCTTATTTGATTTAAAAAAAAGACGCATGTTTTTTTCTTGAAAGCATACGTCTTTTTAATAAATTATAGAGAGGCTACATGTTGAGCTAAATCTACCAATTTGTTAGAATAGCCAGCTTCGTTATCATACCAAGAAACTACCTTGAAAAAGTGATCGTTAAGCTCGATACCTGCTTTTGCATCATAGATAGAGGTGTTGGTACAGCCTACAAAATCTTGAGATACTACAAGCTCTTCAGTATAACCTAAGATATTTTTAAGTTCTCCTTCGGAAGCTTTCTTCATAGCTTCGTTGATTTCTTTAAGAGAAGTTGCTTTTTTAGTCTTCACGGTCAAATCCACTACAGAGACATCGGCAGTAGGTACACGGAAGGCCATACCAGTGAGCTTACCATTGAGTTCAGGGATTACTTTACCTACCGCTTTGGCTGCACCTGTAGAAGAAGGGATAATGTTGATAAGAGCAGAGCGTCCTCCTCTCCAGTCTTTTTTAGAAGGGCCATCTACAGTAAGCTGAGTAGCAGTAGTAGCATGAACGGTAGTCATAAGAGCTTCTTCTATACCAAAACTGTCATTGATAACTTTAGCAATAGGAGCCAAACAGTTGGTAGTACAAGAAGCGTTGGATACGATAGTATCGGTAGCTTTTGCGCTCTTATGGTTTACTCCCATTACGAACATAGGTGCATCAGCAGAAGGGGCAGAGATTACCACTTTCTTAGCTCCTGCATTCAGGTGTGCTTGCGCTTTTTCCAATGTAGTGAAAAGTCCTGTACATTCGAGAACTACATCTACTCCTAATTCATTCCATTTTAGGTTGTTAGGATCTTTTTCAGCAGTGATACGAATGGTTTTTCCATCTACTACAAGGTTTCCATTTTCTGTTTTTACTTCTGAAGGGAAAGTACCATGAACAGAATCATACTTAAGCAAATAGGCAATATAATCTACTTCTTGTAGGTCATTGATTCCTACTACTTCTACATTGGCACGTTTTGAAATAGCTCTGAAAGCTAAGCGGCCAATACGTCCGAATCCGTTGATTCCAATTTTTAATACTGACATAAATTTTAGTTTTTTAATTATTATAAACGATTAACTTATTTGTGTTCTCTTGAGGATAATTTCTTGGACAACATATAGATACCTATCACCACGAGGATAAGCCCTGCCATGAGTACATATTGTTCTTGAAAGTATCGATATTCCTTTTTGGACTGTAGGTAAAGCAGTGTCACACCTATAATCATCAGGGTATAAGCAACGGTATTTGTTTTCTTTAAAAAGCTCATATTTTTCTCTTATGAGTGAATGCGTAATAACTCCTTAGCCAATTCTATCATTCGCGGGTCTCCAGTATGTTTCTTGGGTTCATCCGATAGCTTAACGGTCTTGACCCACTCGTGGTCGGAGGTAAGTACTTCGGTCAGCTTCATGACAATATTCATAGGGCGCAAACCTACATCATTGGTAAGGTTGGTGCCTATTCCAAAGGAGAAGCCTATTTTACCTCGGCAAGCCTTGGTGATGGCCTCTACCTTTTCAGGAGTGAGTCCATCAGAGAAAATGATATATTTGGAAAGGGGGTTGATGCCAAACTTCTTATAGTGCTCTATGGTTTTGTTGGCAAACTCAATAGGATCTCCACTATCGTGGCGAACGCCATCGAAGAGCTTGGCGAACTTAGTGTCGAATTGTTTGAAGAAAACGTCCGTAGTGTAAGTATCAGATAGAGCTACTCCTAAGTCTCCTCTGTAGACATCCACCCAATGCTCTAAGGACATTGCATTGGACATTTTGAAGCCATATTCGGCGGCATGGAACATGAACCATTCGTGGGCGTGGGTACCAATAGGTTTTACTTGGTACTTCATAGCAAAGTGTACATTGCTACTTCCGGAAAAGTTGTGTCTGTGTGATTTGGTTAGAGTACGCATCACTACATCGTGTACATGATACGAATGCCTTCTTCGCGTGCCGAACTCAGCAAAAATAACATCCAAGGATTCATAATCATGTATCTTGTGGGAGGTCACCTCCTCTATCTTCTGATCGTCCCAAGCTACTGCATGAGTGAGCTTATAGTAGAGCTCACTGATAGTTGCCAAAAGAGGAACTTCCCAGAGAATAGTCCTATACCAATATCCCTCTACACTTACTTTAAGCTCAGTTCCTTCCTGTGAGATATGGACTTCAGAAGGGTCATACCTATATCCTTCCAAAAAGTCAATATAAGCAGGATTCAGGTAAGGACAAGAGGCTTTTAAGAATTTTTTTTCTTCCTTAGAGAGTTTTAGCTGGCTCATATGATTGACTGCTTCTTGCATGGCTTTGGCAAAACCCTCGGGAAACTCATGCCCTCCTCGATTGATAAACTCATACCGCCCTTTTACTGCAGGAAAAAGTTTTACTACTGCACACTGCATGGTGAACTTGTAGAAATCATTATCTAAAATAGAATTGAATATAGTGAAAGAGTCTGTTATTCCCATAATTGTCAATTATTTTTTACTTTTAAAACCACACAAAGTTAAGCATTTATTTTTGAATAAAAAACATTTTCCTAAAATATTTTTCCTATACATTTGTAATATATTGAAAATCAATTTAATAAATAAAATAGTAAAAAAATCATGCAAAAAAGTAAGATTTTTCTTTGTAGTGTATGGAAAATGTTGTACCTTTGCACCCGAATTCAACAACAGGTTGGTTCATTTGGAGAAATGGCAGAGCGGTCGAATGCGGCGGTCTTGAAAACCGTTGAGGGTAACACCTCCGGGGGTTCGAATCCCTCTTTCTCCGCATAGTGCATAATGTTTAGTAACAAAAAGAGGTTGTCCAAAAAGCAATCTCTTTTTTTATTGCCTTAGGATAGGCTAAGCTACTTAGTACTCCCTAAAAATAAAACAGCCTGAGAGGATTCTCTTCTCAGGCTGTATAGTTTTACTAAGGCTTATTTTACTTTTTATCAAGGATATTTTTAATTCTCTTATAGTTTTCTATATCATTGATAGCTAAGTATATATTTTTGAGATTTTCTAAAACTTCCTTGTTAGGATTTTTAGCATTGTTCTTGACATACTCATTGAGGGATTCAGCTGCTAATCTGAATAGATTGTCTTTGTTGTCCTTCAGCTCATTGTATCGCTTGATGTCTTCTGCTGTATTTCCAAGAGCATTCATTTGGTCTACTAAGCCATTGGCTTCTTCGGTATAAGTGAAAGCGTAGTTCAGTGCAGCATCGGCATTATCAGGAGCCAATTTGAGTGTTTTTTGGAAAAATTTTCTTGCCTCAGCAGGTTTTCCCTGTTGTAGACTCATCACCCCGATATTATATTGTACATAAGGATTCTCAGGCTGAAGGTCAGCTGCTTCTCTCATAAGAGATTCGAACTTAGCATGATCTCCTAATTGGTAGTGTACATTGGCCTCCTGTATGATTAGTTCAGGATCCTTAGGGTAGTTCTTACGAGCAAAAGCAAAAGCCTTGAGTGCTTCTTCTTTGTTGCCTTGTTCTACATATAGGTAAGCAATCTTACGGATAATTTCTCCTTTTTTAGAAGGTACTTTCTCTTGAGATGGATTGGTGTAGTTCCCTGTCTTCATCTTCATATCACGGGTATTCTTATCTACCGATTTTTCTACCAATCCTGTCTCTTTGTTTTTAGCTGTATAGAGTGTTTCTGCACCATCATATTTAAGGTCTTTTAGCTCTAAGAAAAACTGTAGAGCCATCTCGCTTTCTTTTGCTTGAGTAGCATATTCTGCTGCATTGTATAGGAATAGGGTATCCTTAGGGCTAAAACGATATACCTGTTCGAAGGCAATAGCTGCATTCTTGAAGTCGTTATTTTGGTAGTATTCTTGCCCTTTATCTGCAGCCAAACGAGCTACATTAGCTGTTAGGCTTTCTAATTCAGCAGGAGTCTTTTTCTCTATCTTTCTTGCTTCCGCCAAAGCCTCGGATGCCTCTTTGAGAGAAGTAGTTACATCTTTTCCAGCAAGCGCTTTTTTGATTCCTAATTCTCCCTTTAAGTAATAGTATTCTGCAGTGCTTTTTTTAGTAGAGAGAGCAACTCTTTTGTTGCTTTCTAATAGGCGTTCTGCTTCTGAGAAATTATCCTTTTCAATGGCTTTCTTTATCTCTTTAAGTTCTTTCTTCTGAGCAAAAGAAGTAGCCACCAAAAGTGATGATGCTATTAATAAAACACTTTTTTTCATTGTAACTTAATTTTTATATTTAACTTATAATTATTTATTCTTCTGTTGGGTTTTCTATCTCTTCGGTAGTATTTTCATCCTCATCTTCTTTCATAACCTTTGCTACTGCGGCAATAGAGTCATTTCCTTTGATATTGATAAGGCGTACTCCTTGGGTAGCACGTCCCATCACACGGAGTCCACTTACAGGGAGGCGAATAGCCATACCCGACTTATTGATAATCATCAGATCGTCTTCTTCCAAAACTGACTTGATTGCTACCAGATTACCTGTTTTCTCTGTGATAGAAATAGTCTTGACTCCTTTTCCTCCACGGTTGGTAATACGATATACTGCTTCTCCTG
Organism: Capnocytophaga gingivalis ATCC 33624; assembly: GCF_000174755.1. Classification (GTDB taxonomy): domain Bacteria; phylum Bacteroidota; class Bacteroidia; order Flavobacteriales; family Flavobacteriaceae; genus Capnocytophaga; species Capnocytophaga gingivalis. The sequence goes on along the minus strand of NZ_ACLQ01000019.1, from coordinate 26,438 downwards.
TCTCTGGTTCATCGATAAAGGTACGCTTACCATAACCATTCTCGGAAACTACCAATACGGTTTCTTCCAGAGGATTTTCTATGGCAATCATTCCGATTACCTCATCTTTGTCACTATCCAAAGAGATACCTCGTACTCCAGAGCCACTACGCCCTACAGCTCTCACCTTGTCCTCTGGGAAGCGAATAGCCTTTCCAGACTTGACAGCTAGCATGATTTGGCTGTTGCCAGAGGTAAGACGTGCTTCTAATAGCTCATCATCTTCTTTGATAGTGATGGCAACGATACCATTCTGGCGTGGACGTGAATATTGTTCTAAGCTGGTTTTCTTAATAATCCCTTTTTTAGTAGCCATGATGACATAGTGACTATTGGTATAGTCTTTTTCCTTGAGGTCATGGGTACAGATGACTGCCTTAACAAGGTCATCGGGTTCGATATTGATAAGGTTCTGTATGGCGCGTCCTTTGGTATTTTTACCTCCTTCAGGAATCTCATACACCCTGAGCCAAAAACACTTACCTTTCTCTGTAAAGAACAGCATATACTGGTGGTTGGTACCTATGAACAGATGCTCTATGAAGTCCTTATCACGAGTAGCAGAGGCTTTTTGTCCTACACCACCACGTGCTTGGGTTTTGTATTCATTGACAGAAGTACGCTTTATGTAACCTGCGTTGGAAATGGTAATAACCACTTGATCATCAGGGATAATATCCTCAATGGAGATATCACCCCCTGCATATTCTATGACAGAACGACGTTCGTCTCCATATTTGGATTTTATTTCCAAGAGTTCTTCTTTGATAATCTCGGTACGGCGTTCTTTGCGAGCAAGGATATCTTCCAAATCAATAATTTGTGCTAATAATTGCTCATATTCTTCTTTGGTTTGAAGGATTAATAGCTTATTGATACGACGTAGCTGTAAGGCTAAGATAGCTTCAGCTTGTATTTCGGTAAGCTCGAACTCGGTCATCAAATCCTCTTTGGGCTTGTCATGAAAACGGATGATTTCAATAGCTTTCCCCATAGTGTCTTCTGTGGCCATCACCTTCATGAACCCTTCCAAGATATGGATACGTTCTTTGGCTTTTTTGAGCTCATACTCAGTACGTCTGTATACTACATCGTGGCGATGTTCTACAAAGTGATATATTAAGTCCTTGAGGTTCAGTTGCTGAGGGCGTCCATTGACCAAGGCAATATTATTGACACTGAAGGAGGATTGTAATGCTGTGTGTTTGAAGAGGTTATTCAGCACTACGTTGGGAATAGCATCTTTTTTGAGTTCATATACGATGCGCATTCCTCCTTTACCTGTTTGATCTACGATATCGGCTAGGCCTTCGAGTTTGCCTTCTTTGACAAGGTTCGAAGTCTGTTCACGCATCGTCTCTGGGTTCACTTGATAGGGAACTTCAGTTACGACAATACAGTCACGACCATTAACTTCTTCAAAATGAGCCTTGGCGCGGATTACTACACGTCCACGTCCAGTCTTGAAGGCTTCTCTTACTCCATCATAGCCATAGATGATTCCACCTGTAGGGAAGTCAGGAGCCTTGATATATTCCATAAGTTCATCGATGGTAATATCTTGATTGCCAAGATAAGCAATTATACCATCAACTACTTCAGCAAGATTATGAGGTGGCATATTGGTAGCCATACCTACAGCAATACCCGAAGACCCATTCACCAGTAGGTTAGGGATGCGGGTAGGCAATACAGTAGGTTCGAGTAGGGTATCGTCAAAGTTCAGGCTGTGATCTACTGTTTCTTTGTCGATATCTATCAGCATATCCTCGGCCATTTTTCTCATTCTCGCCTCGGTATAACGCATAGCTGCAGGAGAGTCTCCATCGATAGAACCAAAGTTACCTTGCCCATCTACAAGCATATAGCGCATGTTCCACCATTGTGCCATACGTACCATTGTGTCATATACGGAAGAATCGCCGTGTGGATGGTACTTACCGAGTACTTCCCCTACGATACGGGCTGATTTCTTATGAGCGGTGTTGCTACGTACGCCAAGCTCGTGCATTCCAAAGAGTACACGACGATGTACAGGCTTCAGCCCATCGCGTACATCGGGCAAAGCTCTTGAGACAATCACTGACATTGAATAGTCAATGTAGGCTGTCTTCATCTGGTCTTCTATGTTAATAGGAATGAGTTTTTCTCCTTCAACCATTGTAAAATTTACTTTTTATTTCAAGGTGCTAATTTACGACCTTTTTTTGATATGAAAAAATAAAAACAAGAAAATAATGCTAAAAATATATTTTTAACATTATTTTACAATTTATAAAACGAATTATCTAATCTACTCTCCTGATGCGGACTTTGCCCCTATAGGATGTGGGTTTCATCACGGACAATCTTCTGTTGGGTGTTTTGGGCAAACTGTTCTAAGAGTATTTCTTTGTCCTGCCCTAAGAAGTCAAAACTATCTTGCTGGGCATGGCGTACGGTGTATAGGACAACATTCTCAGTACAACTGACCTTGAAGCGCTTACTTAGATCTTCCAATAGGAAGGAAAGATTTTTATACTTGTCTTCTATACACAGGTTGAAACTAATAGCTGAGTTTTGTAACAGACTTACTTTGATCTGATAAGTAGCTAAAAGATTGAAGATAAAACTGATATTCTCTTCTGCGATAAAAGAAAAATCCAAGGAGGAGAGCGATAGTAAGTGCTGGTGCTGCTTGCGAATGTAGCAAGGAATCTTAGGAGATAGCTCCTTGACATTGCATACAGAACTCCCTGCTTGCTCAGGGTGTAGGAACGAACGCACATTCAGCGGAATATCCAACCTTTGGAGAGGTTGTAGGGTTTTGGGATGAATTACAGAAGCCCCATAGAAGGCCAGTTCTATAGCTTCCTGATAGGGAATTTTCTCCAATAGCTGGGTCTGTGAAAAGTATCTCGGATCGGCATTGAGCACTCCTGCCACATCCTTCCAGATAGTGACATTTTCTCCCTTGAGGCAATAGGCAAAGATAGCTGCAGAATAATCAGATCCTTCTCTTCCTAAGGTTGTCGTGAAATAGTTGGGGTCACTGCCTATGAATCCTTGGGTGACATACATCAGTGAAGGGTTGATGCTCTCTCGAATGCTACGTTCTGTCTCTTGCCAATCCACTTCTCCTTCTTGGTAATTACTATTGGTTTTTACTAGGTTACGCGCATCAAGCCAAGTGTTACGTATGCCCTTGTCATTGAGGTAATGGCTGATGATCTGAGTGGAGATTAGCTCTCCGAAGCTTACAATTTGGTCATATACAAAGCTATATTTAGGAGATTTGTTTCTCTCCAAAAAAGAGGAAATCTCTCCAAAAAGCCCGTCTATTTTCCAGTAAATAGGGTGATTTTTGTTTTCAAAAAGTGTGTTGATGATTTGGTAATGGAAATCCTTTACTTTGTCAATACTTTGAGCAAGACCTTCCTGATTCTGTTGGAAATAATTTTCTACGACTTCCTCTAAAGCATTGGTAGTCTTTCCCATGGCGGAGATGACAATAAGTATATCTTTTCTTGGGTTCTTTTCAAGAATGGATGCCACATTGCGGATACTATCGGCATCTTTTACAGAAGCGCCTCCAAATTTGTATATCTGCATAAAAAAAGAATTATAATAATTAGGAATAAGGACAAAAAAAGCTATCTTACAAAGACAGCTTTTGATGATAAGAGTGTGCTATTATGCATTGGAAAGCATAGTAGGCATCACGAGCATGTATATTTTTTCACCTTCATCCAATCCGTCGGCAGGAGTTAGGATTCCAGGTCGGTTGGAGTAGGACATTTCTAAAAGAATTTCATCAGAAGAGAGATTGCTTAGCATTTCTATAAAAAACTTAGAATTGAATCCTATTTCCATATCATCTCCTTCATAATTACAAGGAATTGTCTCATTAGCTCTATTGTTGTATTCTATATCTTCAGCAAAGATTTGTAGAGAGTTCCCAACAATTTTGATACGCATCTGATGTGTTGCCTTGCTGGCAAAGTTAGAAATACGTTTGGTAGAGTTTAGAATTAGGTTTCTGTTGACAATCAGTTTGTTAGGATTTTCCTTAGGGATTACCGCTTCATAGTTAGGGTAAGTACCATCAATCAAGCGACATACATAATCCAACTGGTCAAAGGAGAACTTCGCATTGCTTTCGTTGTATTCGATAGTTACTTGTGTCTCACTGCCTGCCAAAATTCCTTTCAGCAGGTTCAATGGTTTTTTAGGAATTACGAAAGCGGCAGGTTGGTCTGATTTGATATCCTGACGCTCATATTTTACCAATTTATGTGCATCTGTAGCCGCAAAAATAAGTCCTTCCTCAGTAAAATTGAAGAATACCCCATTCATAATAGGGCGAAGATCGTCATTTCCTGTAGCAAAGAAGGTACTTTGTATAGCAGTAGCCAAGATATCCCCCATAAGGGTCACCTGTGAGGCGTTCTCTATCTCCACTACCGAAGGAAATTCATTGCTGTCCAAATAGGCAAGAGTATACTTACCATTGTTAGAAACTATATCAATGGTATTGTTATCATTGATAATAAAAGTAAGTGCTTGTTCAGAAAAAGTCTTAAGAGTATCAATCAAGATTTTGTAAGGAACAGCAATACTGATACTGTCAGTACTTTCTACCTCTATCACACCCTTGATTGTTGTCTCTAAGTCAGAGGCTGATACAACTAATTTGTTTTCGGATAATTCAAAGAGAAAATTTTCCAAAATGGGCATAGTGTTATTACTATTAATAACCCCGCCTATGATTTGGAGCTTTTTCAACAAATACGAACTCGATACTATAAATCTCATGATGGTTGTTTGCGTTAGTAAAAATATGTGCAAAGGTATTTCAAAAAAAGCAAACTATAAAATTTTTCACGAAATATTAAGAAAAATGTTTCCTATACCAAAATCTTAATCCTATTCCTATAACACTGAGTAGTACGAGAGGAACGATGAAAGCTATTAGTTTCCAATAAGTTATTTCCTTTTCTAACGTTTTTTTGTTCAAAAAAGGGAGGGTTACTTTCTTATTTCTCAGTTGCAGAAATGCGGTATCGTCCAAGAGGTAATTGACACAATTCTGCAAGAAAGCCTTATTGTCAAAGAACTGATTTGTCCACTTGTCATATCCCAATTCTATGGGTTCTCCCTGTTGGACATCATTACGGATAATATCGCCATCGGAGACCACAATCATTTTAGTAGGAACACTCTCATCCTTTTCCTTGAGCTGTGGAATGGGTTTTACCCTATTTTTGTAGACAGAAGTGAAACTCCCTTCCAAGAGTACCGCTACAGGGAAATTTCCTTTGTCATATCCTTGGGTAGTTTTCTCGGGAAAGTCCAAGACAATTTCTTTAGGGGTTCCTTCTTGTTTGGATAGGGGAGAGGAACTCAAGAGTACCTGTTTTTTGATGCCATTGCTTAGGGTATCTATACTGCTGACAAATTGCATACGAATACCATCTAAGTTTTTGTTGATCAAGTGATTATTACTCGATAGTATCATAGGAGAATATACCCAAGGAATAGGGGTATATTGGGTCTGGCTTCCACTACCTTGTGCTACAACGATTTGGGTAAAATACCAATCATTGATCAGGTCATAGTTCAAGCGAACTCCATACTTGAAGAGTATATCTGTCAGGTTTAGATCTTGTGGCATGGCCATGGTATGTCCTTGTTGCCTGAAGATATCTTCCATGGAGGCAATCACAGGATCCAATAGCCAAAGTACACGCCCACCATTCATGATATATTGGTCAAGGACTTGCTTTTGTTCATCAGTGAATCTCTCTGTAGGTTTGGCGATAATACACAAGTCGAAGTCAGATAGTTGCTTGAGAGTCTTCTCCGGCGAGGTAGCCACAGAGTCCAAGACAAAAGGAGCTATGTGGTAGTAGTCTTGCTCAAAACGAAGAAAGTCAGCGATTTGTATATCTGGTAGGGTGCCATTACTTCGGATAATAGCTATTTTTTTCTGCTTTTCTAAGAGTATCTTGTACAGAGCATCGGAGAAGGCATATTCCAGATTTTGTACGGAGAATTGTACTTTCTCTTGAGAAGATGCCCCTAATTTGTTGCGTAGTAGGGAAACGCGTTCTTGCTTGTCTCCTTGTGTGAGAATTGCCCATGGTAGGATATATTCCTCGGAGGTTTTTCCTTGTGAAGAAGAGGTAATCATAAGAGGAGTGAAGCCCTCCATACTTAGCTTTTGTAACTGCTCATCCGGATTTTTTCCTTCCAAAGGGTTGAGAAATTCAAAATGGATATTCTTATTTTTTGCCTTGTATTCCTCTAATAGTTGTAATGTTTCTACCTGCAAGCGCTTGTATTCGACAGGAATATTCCCTTTGAGTAATACCTTTATATTCACTGGGGTTTTCACTTGCGAAAGTACTTGTAGGGTAGTAGGGGAGAGGGTATAGCGCTTGTCCGCAGTGAGGTCAAATCTCTTATAGAGAATTTGACTCAAAAAGAGCACTGCTGCCAAGACAACCACCACTAAAGAAAGAGAAAGAGTATATTTTTTTAGGGATTTCATTTTTTTTCAGCTTGTAAAAAGAGTTGGGTTACATATAGGAAAAACAAGGTTATACAGAGAAAATATAGAATATTTCTCGTGTCAATCACTCCTCGACTGATATCTTCAAAATGTGCCTTGAAACCTATTGAGAAAAGTAAGTTGTCACTGAAGAGGGTTATGATCTCGTCCAATCCAAAAAAGAGGAAAAAATTAAGAAAAGTAGCAATTACAAAAGCAATAATCTGGCTTTGGCTTAGGGCAGAGGATAGCATCCCCACGGCCACAAAAGTAGCTCCTAATAAGAAAAGGGCTATATAAGACCCTATCGTACTGGCCATATCCATATTGCCTTTGGGCATGCCTAATTGCCATACCATATATACATAGATACCTGAAAAAAGTAACAGGACGAAGATGAAAAAAAGTACAGAAAGGTATTTGGCAAGTACAATCTTCCAAGTGGAAATAGGATAGGTAAAGAGCAAGGGAAACATCCCACTGCGCTTCTCCTCGGAGATAATACGCATGGTTAGCGCTGGAGTAAGAAAAACAAATATCCATGCTGAGAGCAGAAAAAAGGGTTGCAGGGAGGCAAACCCACTCTCAAAGATATTATAATCTCCTGAGAGAATCCATAGAAATAGATTGTTGAAAAGCAAAAAGGCAGCTATCACAACATAGCCTATGGAAGAGGTGAAAAAATATCGAATTTCTTTTTTGAATAAAGCCTTCATTCTTGAAAATGAGTTAACGAAATTTGGGTCAAAAGTACAACTATTTTTTTTCCTGACAAAGATTTTTCCATTTTTTGATATAACGACTTTTTTATAGGAAGAAATACCCGAAGAATGGTCTTCAAAAAAGTTTTTTACAAAATTCATATATTTGGTGAGTGATAAAGAGTAATTTGGCATAATTATTGCATACCAGAGCACTTGTAAATCAAGAAATATAATTAAATATACAATGGAAATGAAAAAAATCTTTTTATTTATTTTTGCTTTTACAATATCTTTTTCTCAAGCACAGAATGCTGATAAGGCAAAAGCTTACTTAGATGAGGTATATAAAAAAGTGACTTCATATAAGAATATCTATATAGATTTTCGCTATTCGTTCGAGAACTCCAAAGAACGTATCAAACAGGATACTCGGGGAAATGTAACCCTCAGTGGGGAAAAGTATTTACTCAACTATATGGGAGTGACCAAAATCTTTGATGGAAAAAAATATATACTATCATTCCTGAAAACGAAGAGGTTACCATAGAGGGAGCTGAGAATAAGGATGAGCAAATGATCATGCCTTCTCAGATGCTGACTTTTTACAAAAAGGATTTTTCCTATAAGTGGGATATAGTACAGCAGGTCAAAGGACGTAAGATCCAGTATATAGAGCTTAAGCCTACCAAACAGGCCTCTGATATCAAGCTTATTCTTTTAGGAATAGATACCACTACTAAGCACATTTATAACCTTATCCAGATAGGGAAAAATGAAGCAAAAACGACTATTACCATCAATGAGTTCAAAACTAATCAGCCTCTGAGTGGTAATGAGTTTATTTTCAATGAAGCTAAATACAAAAAATTAGGTTACTATATCAACAAATAGTCCTATTATAGAAAAATTCTATCTTACATGAAGATATTAGACCGCTACATATTATCCCGTTTTATTTTTAACTTCATCAGTTCTTTCCTTATCATCATGGTGATTTTCATCTTCCAGACGATATGGCTCTATGTGGATGAACTGGTGGGGCGAGGGCTGAGTTTTCTTGTGGTGATAAAATTTATCGCCTTGATGTTACCCAACCTCATTCCGCTAATTCTTCCTCTTACGGTGGTACTTTCTTCTATCATGACCTTAGGTGCTTTTGGGGAGAGTTATGAGTTGGCTGCTATGAAGGCCTCTGGAGTATCTTTGCTCAAGGCTACCCGTATGCTGATTCTTTTCATGGTGCTTCTCAGTATAGGGGTTTTCTTTACTTTCAACAATCTACAACCTTGGTCTAATAGGAAGTTTGTAGCCCTTAGGGATAGTATCAAGAACAAACAACCTTCGCTGGCCATCAGTCAGGGAATCTTTAACAATGTACAGGATTTTTCTATCAAAGTAGCTAAGAAAACAGGGGAGAATGAACAATATTTACACGATATTGTTATCCATAAAGTAGGGATAAACGGGGATACTCGTACGGTCATAAAAGCTAAAAATGGAGAACTCTCAGGACATAAAAAAGGTTCGGATGTACTGCAACTGATTCTCAAAGATGGGTCCTATTATGAAGATGTATATAATGATAAAAGTGATATCACTTTTCCTTTTGTTAAGGCCAAGTTTGAAACTCATGTTCTCAATATAGATATTAGTGCTCTCAATGCCGATATTACTTATGATGAGAATGCAGAGAGGGATTATTATAAGACAATGAATATCAGTCAACTCTCTCATGCTCTGGATTCTATTGTACAGAACTACCAACAAGAAACTAAGGATTTTGGGGAAAACTTTTATCGCCGAACAGGAATTGCTTATATAGCTGAAAAACCAGAAAAAGAAGTCATTCCCTCAGCTCCTATCACGGATATGCAGCAACTAAAAGAGGCTTATAAAACTAAAGGAAGTCTACCTCAACTATATAGCTTAGCTAAGGATAATATTATTTCGCTGGTCAATAGTTTGGATAATAACAAGGATAATGTAGAATATCAGCAAAAGCTCATCAATGTATATCGTCTTACTCTAAGTGATAAGATAGCTTTGGCAATCACTTGTTTTGTACTTTTCTTTGTAGCAGCTCCTCTGGGAGCTATCATAAGGAAAGGAGGGATAGGTATGCCCTTGGTAGTGGCCATAGGCTTGTTTTTATCTTACTATTTTTCAGGGTTATTGACTAAAAATATGGCAACTAATGGGAATATAAACCCTTATATAGCCCCTTGGGTGCCTACTTTCTTCTTGTTGCCTTTGGGGGTATACCTTACTATTCTTGTCAATGAGGACAAGCCTATAGGTAATATCGCTGGATTATTCCATTGGATTAAGCAAAAGGTTTTCAGAAAAAGTTAGCTATTATTTCACCAACTAATCACGTTACTCACTATGCTTGATTTATTAGGCCGTTCCTTATTAGATTATCAAAACGGAGATCGATCTTCGGATGTATATGTACAAACAAATATTTCCCATAGAGAGTATCTCTCTCGGGCTCATTTTTTTCGTTCTTTCTCTCAGATGATTCCTATAGAGCAACAAGCACTTACCCTTTCTCAAGGTCGTACTTTGGATGTGGGAGCAGGTACAGGCTCTCATGTGCTATACTTACAAGAGAAGGGAATAGAAGCAATAGCTTTAGATATCTCTCCTTCGGCCATTGAGATATGCAAGCAAAGAGGGGTGAGGGTGGCTATCTGCTGTGATATATTGCAGTATGAGGGGCAAGCTGATACTATCCTAATGCTAATGAATGGCATTGGATTATGTCAGAAACTTTCTCTTTTGGATACATATTTGCAAAAGTTAAAGACACTACTAACTCCTCATGGACAAATATTACTGACCTCTACTGATATTATCTATATGTTCGACCAAGACGAGGATGGTAGCTACTTAGTGCCTGTCTTTGAGGATACAGATTACTATGGGGAGCTTACCTATACTATTACTTATAAGGGGGAAAAGGAGTCCTTTCCTTGGCTTTTTATAGATTATAATACCTTGCAAAATGCCGCTCATCACAACGGACTTCTCTGTGAACTCATCGCTGAAGGGGAGGCCTATAACTATCTAGCTCGCCTTAGGCGGAAGGCATAACCTTATTGGTTAAGGTTATGCTTTGCCTTTTTGCTTCCTTCATAGATAGAATAATTCACCAAGCGACTCTCTAACTTTCCGTTGAATAGTTTTATCTTGTGCGAAGGGCGTAGCCCTACATGCTTGAGAGCCTCTAAGTTAGAGGTGATAAACCAAGCTTCCGTATTAGGATAGTGTTGCTTGAGGGTGTCACCTATTTGACTGTAAAATAGTTGAGGGTTGATCTCAAGACGCTCTCCATAAGGCGGGTTGAAAGCCATGAATAGAGAAGTTTCTTTCTCCTTTTTTGTTTTGAAGAAATCCTGTTGGATTACTGTTATATATTCTGTAAGTCGAGCATTTTTTATATTTTCTTTGGCTTTAGTAACAGCGGAAGGGGCTTTGTCGTACCCATATAAGTGATAGTTGAACTCTTTGGCCTTAGCGAGGGAACTGTCAAAGATAGTTTCAAAAAGGTCTACATCATAGTCTGTCCACTTCTCAAAAGCAAATTCTTTTCGGTGAAGTGAAGCAGGTATATTACAAGCTATCATAGCGGCTTCTATAAGGAAGGTTCCACTTCCACACATAGGATCTAAGAAATCACTCTGTCCTTTCCAACCACTCAGCAATAAGATGCCAGCAGCCAATACTTCATTGATAGGAGCAATATTAGTTTGGGTACGATACCCTCTGTGGTGAAGTGAAGCGCCAGAGGTATCCAAGGATACAATCACTTGGTTATCACTTTGTATATGTATAAATAACTGCAGATCAGGATGTAGTGTATCCACATTGGGGCGTTTCCCGGTGGTAACTCTTAGCTTATCTACTATAGCATCTTTGGCTCTGAGGGTCATATATTGGGAGTGATGAAACAGATCAGTGGCCAAAGTGACTTCTACAGCAAAGGTCTGGGTAGGGGAGAGTAGCTGCTCCCAATCATACTGATAGAGCTTTTGATAATAATCCTTTTCATTACGTACACGGAACGAATGGATGGGCTTGAGTATCTTCAGGGCTGTACGTAAGCATAAGTTAGCTTTGTACATGAAGCCTTTATCTCCTGAGAAGGAGACACTACGTACTCCTTTTTGTATCTGGGTGGCACCCAAGATCTGTAGCTCTTTTTCTAAAATCTCTTCAAAGCCAAAGAAAGTCTTGGCTACCATAGGGAAATTTTCCATAAAATATAGGGTATTTGCAATTTTATCTTTTAAATATAGGTAGAGTATAGTAGGCGCCAATAGCTATGCGATGTAGCTGCTCATTATCCTTCCTTAGGGCTTGGTCATAGTGAAGGGTATTGCCTACATAGGCCACATAGAATCGTAAGTCTTGGCTCAGTAGGGGAGCATATTGACCTGCTAAGAAATAGATATAGTTGGTACGTAGGGATTCACTTAGTTCTTTTCGGCTTCCTGTAGTCTCTATTCCTATCTTGGTGGTAGCACTCCATCTGTCAGTGATTTGGTAATCATAGCGAGAGACGGCACATTTGTAGACTATATTCTTATGCATGAGGTATGCTTCTTTTGCGAGGCCTTTGTGAATACTTAACAATTTTGATGAGGTTAGTCCAAAATCGGCTCCCATGTACGAATATACCAAATCCAAATAGGCAGTATGTTTGCCTATTTGTAGCTTGTTACCTAAGGAAACAGAATGGGTATAGTATCCTTTGGCAAACTGGGATAGGTTATAGGAATACTTGGTCTTGAATTTTCCATCCCATAGAGAGCTATTCCAATACAAATACCCTCCTATAGGTGCTTTGGAAGCAGTAAACCCTTCGGTGGTGAAGAGGTTGTTTTCCAAATGCTTAGCAAAAGACTCATTCAGGGTATTGTGGAGTTGTATTCCTACTTTGTGCTGGGGGGTAAGCTGATAGGAAAGTTGTAGGCCAGCCAAGAATATATTGGCATAGACTCCGTTGAGGTAGTCGGTAAAGATGTATTCGTATAGTGGGTTGATATCCTGTTCGAAGGAGCCCATAACCGAAAGTTGTTTCCCTATTGTGGCCTCCCAGCGATGCTCCTGATCAAAATGATAGGTTATATATGCATAATCTAACGCATCGGAAGCATTGTCCTGAGAAGTCGGAGAAAAGGCTTTGTTCAATCGAAAACGTACTCTATAGGAGAGGAACTCATTGTAGTCTCCTTGCACATTGAGCCGAGCATTGTCTATCTTGAAATGAGAACCTGAGAGAGCTTCTTGACTATGATAATCAGAGATAGCTCCTCCTCTGAAATAAAGTTCTACATTAAGTTTTTTTGCAGAAAGAGACTCAGAGAGACTGTCTTTCTTCTCTTTTGCAAACAAAACCTGTCCTAAGAGAAATAGAAGAAAGAACAGGTTTCTTATTTTCTTTGTCATGATAGTGTATTATACTAATTTCTATTATTTCTTATAAAGGGGTAGGGTATAGGCCATACCTAAGGCAACACGATGGAGTTGTTCTAATGGGATATTGAGTTCTTTTTTATAATCAATAGTATTGCCTATATAAGCCACGTAGAAGCGGAAATCTTCTGTCCTAAAGGGCTCATATTGCCCTGCACAAGAGTAGATATAATTGGTACGATGGTGTTCACTTAGGATATTTTGATTGCCAGAGAACTCTACTCCTACCTTGGCTGCTATACTCCAATGATCCGTGAATTGATATTGGTAACGAGAGATGAGTCCCTTGTATACCATATTCTTGCGCATGGTATAGTTCGCAGGGACTACCTGTTCGAATTGGTTTAGGGTTTTGGATCCCAAAAGAGCATAATCAGCTCCCATATGTGAGTATATAAGGTCTAAGTATGCTAAGTGATTTCCTATTGTCAGTTGGTTGCCTAAGGAAATAGAATGGGTGTAATATCCTTTGACAAATTGGGAGAAGTCATAGGAGTAATAGGTGTGAAGTTTGTTCTCGAAGAAAGTTCCCATCCAGTATAGATAAACTCCCAAAGGAGTCTTTGAGGCCTTGAAATCTCCAGAAACAAAGCCATTATTGGCAAGGTGTGTGCCAAAGGATTCATTCAGAGTATTGTGCCCTTGTATACCTATCTGATGTCGGTTATTGATTCTGTACCCTGCTTGCAACACAGTCACAAAACCATTGACAACATAATTCAAATGGTCTGAGAAGATATATTCATATAAGGGATTGATATCCAATTCGTAAGAACCTATCATGCCATAGGCTCTTCCTATACGCATTTCCCATTGATGCTCTTTTCCAAAGGTATAGGTAAGAAAAGCAAAATCCAATCCTACAGAGGCATTGTCTGAAGACGTAGGGGTGAAAGGGCGATTCAGGCGCATACGTATGCGATAGGATAGGTTATCGTCATAGGAGCCTTGTAGGTTGAGCCGAGCATCTTCTATACGAAAAGCGGCCGATGAAGGTGTATGAGTGTGTTTCTCCGCACTGAAATTACTATTGATATAGAAGTTGAATAATAGTTTTTGAGCGGACGAGGGGGCGGAAAGTGTATCTGTCTCTTCTGTGTGGGAGACTCGTGCAAAGCTAAAAAAACTAACTAAAAAAAATATAAATAATAGGTACTTCCTCATAAGGAAAATTAAAAAATATAAAAACAAACTGCCTTACGAGGCTGTCCGATGTTTTTCAGTCCCATTATAGGAGTTATTCATTTACTAAAAATCAGGATACTTCGAACAGCCCCATAGAGCAGTCCCCTAAAAAATTAAAAAAACGAAACCAAAAATTATAGTTTGATAGTGAGTACCGGCTTTTGAGAATGGTTCACTATATCTTCACTAATACTGCCATTGAACAGATGCATAAGCACACTCTGTCGTGCAGGAAACATACAGATCAGGTCACTCTGATGATCTTCAGCAAAATGGATAATACCTTCTTCTATAGAGAAATCACTGTACATATGGATATTATGGGATAGTATTTCCTTGTGTTCGGTAGAAAAACTGTCAATGAGTACTTTTATCTCTCTGCTTGAATTGAAGTGGTAAGGAGTATTAATATATACAAAATCAATCTTAGCCCCTAATACTTGGGCAAAAGATATTGCTTTCTGGAAAGCATCTATGTATTTCTGAGAGAAATCACAGGCGAAAACAATCTTTTTCACCTCATTGATATTTGTCTTGTCCTTAATCACTAAAACAGGTACAGAAGAAGTGCGAACGATTTTCTCGGCATTAGAGCCTAAGAAAAGTTCCTTAGACCCAGTAGCTCCTGTGGAGCCCATGACGATAAAATCAATGGATTCTTTTTCCAAAAGGGTCTTTACGGAATTGGTAAGAGTGCTGGTTTCTACCACAGTCTTCACTTCTACTCCTTTGGCTTGGAGCTCTAAGGAGAGCTTCTTTACATTATTCGAAGCCTCTCTCATGAAGAAGAGTTCTTCAGGAAGTACAGAAGTAGATTCTGTAACGAATCGCTGGGGTAGCTCTACACAATGCAATAGAAAAATGGTAGCTCCATTCTTCTTTGCCAAATCCACAGCCACATCTACCGCATAGATAGAATGTTCCGAAAAATCAGTGGGTACGAGAATGTTTTTCATGATAATAACAGTTTTATATTAGACAATCTTTGAATTATTTTACGCCGTAAAATTACGTTTTTATTTCACAAAAAACAAATTTCACTCACACTTTTTTTCTAAATAATAAAAAAATAAATACTAATAAATATAAAAATAAAAGATGATAACTCACAAATTATCCCAATTTTGTTACAGTGCCGCTTTTAATATGTATTTTTGCACAAGATTTAATCTCTATTAATTAGTAATTTTTATACACGTGTTAGATTTTTTATACCCTATAGAGGATTTCTTTACTCAAAAAAACTATATTCCACAAACCATTGGCGGTAGAATACTTAAGCATACCCGCAAGGAAGGATTACCTTCATTGGAAGGGGTGCAAATCGCTGTTTTTTCTCTCTTTAATAGTGAGAATATACTCAAAAACTCTTTTAGAGAGTATTTTTATAGTCTTTATTATGGAAATTGGGATCTTGTGTTGGCTGATTTGGGCAATATCCCCGAGGGAACTACACAAGAGGATACTTTTATAGCTATTCGCGAGACGGTTTCTTTTTTGATGAAACAGGGTATTATTCCTGTCTTCTTAGCCTCTGGGGTGGAGAATACTTATGCACTTTATCGTGCCTTTGACTCCATGGAGCAAATGGTTAATCTCGCTTGTGTGAGTCCACTTTTTGGTTTTGGGGATGAGTATGAAATCTTCTCAGAGGATAGTTATATGAGCCGTATCCTGATGGAGACGCCTACACATCTGAACCACTTTTCGAACATAGGTTATCAAACTTACTATAACCCTCAGGAATCTAAGGACTTATTGGATAAAATGTTTTTCGAGAGCTATCGCTTGGGAGAAATTACTTCTTATATGGAGCAGGTAGAGCCTATCTTGCGCAATACAGACTTGGTAAGTATTGATATGGCTGGAGTACAGGCCGCAGATATTGATATGCCTCAAGGATATGTCAATGGTTTCTCAGCACGTGAGATCTGTGCCATTAGTCGCTATGGAGGGCTTAGCTCTCAGACAGCTGTACTGGGACTATTCAATGTACCTACTTCTGTCAGAGGTCGCATGCTTATAGGTGAGGTGATCTGGTACTTTATCGAAGGGGTCAATTACCGTATCAAGGAGTTCCCTACTATAGAGGATAAGAATTACACCAAACATATCGTTCTCTTGGATGATTTTACCATTGAGTTCTATAAAAGTAACCGCACTGGTCGCTGGTGGATACTTCCCAGTGAGGCTTCCAAAGGAGCATTTATGCTGCCTTGTACAGAAAGAGATTACCAAAAAGCGCTGGAGGGAACTATCCCACTTCGCTGGTGGAATCTTCATCAAAGATCTCTCAGCTAATAAGCTTAATAACAGACAATTATTAAAAATAGAAGAACTAAAAGTATGCTCAGAAAACTGCTTTTTTTCCTGTCTTTTTTCTTCTCAATAGGCCTTTTTGCTCAAGATAGTATCAGCTTTAAGTCCATAAGACCCAAGCCCAAGAAAAAAGATAGTATTACCCTCACTTCCCGAGATTATAAGCGTATTTCCATTTTCAGAGATACCACAGCAGTGGATACCACTCTTACGCTTAAGGCTATGTACCGCCAGAATCCCGTCAGAAGGGATATGTTCGCTTATGTACCTTTTCAGAATATGGGGCAGACTTATACATCGCTGGCCTATGATTACAGGAGTGTAGGGATTTCTTCTGATTTTGGTATGAGGGGGAATCGTTTCTATTTTTCTCAGGCACAGCAGATTCCTTATTTCTATCTGCCTACACCTATGATTGAGTTTTCCTTTAAGTCTGGTATCTCTCAAGGACAGATGTTGCAGTCTTTTTTCTCTGCCAATCTTACCCCTGAGTTTAATCTCTTTATCCGCTACAATGCTTTGCGTTCGCTGGGGGATTATAAGAATATTCTTTCTTCTGTAGGGAGCTTTTCAGCGGGATTTTCTTATTATTCAAAGAATAAAAGATACTTGGCTATGGCTCATTATGCCAATGAGGAGGTGAATCGTCAGGAGAATGGGGGCTTACTCTATCCAGAACAGTTTGGCCAAGGGGATGACCAATTCCGCAATCGTGCTAGGTTAGATGTTGCTCTATCGGGGGTCAATTCAGAGGAAAACCTAAAGCGCTATTTCTTACAACATCAGTATAATTTTTTGCCTGCTTCTCATCGGGAAGGTGGCTCGGAAATATTGCTGAAACATCAAGTAGAATACCAGAGTAGAAACTATTATCACTCTCAGTCAGAGATGGCCTCCAATGGGGTCTTAGGACAGAGTTTTACTCTAAAGAGTCTTCAGGATAAGCACTCACTTAGGGAGCTAACGAATCGCTTAGGGGCAGAGCTTTCTCTACCTTATTTAGGGAAGACTTTTCTCTATGGAAAATCTTATTTCTACAATTATTTTGCTAAGGGAATTTTCGTAGATAACAATGGAAACTTTATTCCTCACCAGATAAAGAATACGGATTATGGTATAGGGGTACAGTGGAGGAAGAATTATAAGGGATTTGCTATCAATGCTCAAGGGGAGCAAATGATCTTAGGAAAGCTCTTAGGGACAGAGATAGCAGGAGATCTTTCTTATACTTTTGATGAAAAAAACAAGGTGATTGCTGGGGTGAATATCACTTCCAAGATGCCTAATTTCAATTTTTTGCTTTACCAAAGCGATTATAAGAATTACAATTGGTATCACTTAGATGATTTTTCCAAAGAAAATATCCAAACTATCTATGGATCGGCTTATACACAATGGGGAAATCTCTCTTTGGATATTACCAATATCAATAATTACACTTATTTCCAGCTACAGCCGGCTTCCTCTAGGGAGAAAAACCAGTCCAAGCCAGCACAGTATACTGGAAATATTCAGTACTTGAAGCTCGTAGGGGAAAGAGAATTTCGCTTGGGTAAGTGGGGATTGGAGAATACTCTGATGTATCAACAGGTATTGCAGGACAATGCTAATGTGTTCAATGTCCCTTCACTAACCACTCGCAATACTTTGTATTTTACTACCTTTATGTTCAAAAAGGCAATGTTCCTCCAGACAGGGCTTACTTTCAAGTATTTTACTAACTATTATGCTTATGAGTATAACCCTCTCTTGGCGGACTTTCAAGTACAAACTCAGGAGAAAATAGGAAATTATTCTGTGACTGATTTTTTCCTCAATGCCAAAGTAAGGACTATGCGTATTTTTTTCACTGTAGAGCACCTCGAGGCACTACTGGGAAAATATAATTATTACGCTGCCCCTAACCAACCTTATCGCGACTGGAAAGTACGATTGGGTATTATATGGTATTTCTTCAAATAGGAATATTACTTTTTTATTTTATTTTTTACAACTTAATTTTTCAATGTATTTAGTAACCCAAAATCTTTATTTTCCTCCAGTAGAACAAGCTGACAAAACAGGGATACTTGCCCTAGGGGGCGATCTGTCTGTACCAAGACTGCTCTTGGCCTACAGAAGTGGAATCTTTCCTTGGTATAATGAGGATGAACCTATCATATGGTGGGCACCGCCTAAGCGTATGGTGGTCTACCCCGAACATTATAGTATGCATAAAAGTATGCGCAATGTATTCAACCAACACAAATATACAGTAACTTTTAACAAGGCTTTCCAGCAGGTGATAATCGCTTGTAAGGATATCTATCGTAAGGACCAGCAGGGGACTTGGATTACCCAAGAAATTATCGAGGCTTACACTCGTTTGTACGAATTAGGGTTGGCTCGTTCGGTAGAGGTTTGGAAGGACGACCAGCTTGTAGGAGGACTCTATGGAGTAGATATAGGCAATGGCATCTTCTGTGGAGAAAGTATGTTCACCAAGTCTTCCAACGCAAGCAAGGTGGCTTTCTATACGCTCTTGCAGGAGCTCAAGGAAAAAAACTACCTGCTCTTGGACTGTCAGGTATACAATGACCACTTAGCTAGTTTGGGGGCTTTCGAAATCCCTCGGGCAGAGTTTATGCAGATCTTATTGAAAGGAAATATCTCACTGAGAGTAAAAAAATTGAAACAGACAAAATAGTATGAAAGAAGATTTTTTACAATACCAAGCTCCTACCTCTCTATATCCTTTGGGATTGGAGGTTGCTCGTGCAGAAGGTTCTTACATTTATGACACTCAGGGCAAGGCTTATTTGGACTTAGTCGCAGGTGTATCAGCGTGTACCTTAGGGCATTGTCATCCCAGGGTAGTCAAGGCTATACAGGAACAAGCAGCCAAGTATATGCATGTGATGGTCTATGGGGAGTATGCTCAGTCTCCAGCTGTGGAGTATTGCAAGCTCTTGGCTGAAAATCTTCCTAAGCCACTGGAAACTACTTATTTGGTCAATTCTGGTACGGAGGCGATTGAGGGAAGTATCAAGCTGGCTAAGCGTGCTACAGGTCGCTCTCAGATTATTGCCGCACGCAAGGCCTATCATGGCAATACACAGGGGTCACTGAGTATCATGGACTATGAGCTACGCAAACAGCCTTTTCGCCCTTTGATACCTGATGTGGCTTGGATTGAGTTCAATAATGAGGCAGAGCTACAGAAGATTACCCACCGTACAGCGGGGGTTGTACTGGAAACTATACAAGGAGGAGCAGGCTTTATCACCCCAGAGAATGACTATTTGGCAAAAGTAAAAAAGCGCTGTGAGGAGGTTGGGGCACTGCTTATCTTGGATGAAATACAACCAGGATTTGGACGTACTGGTACACTCTTTGGGTTCCAAAACTACAATGTAGTCCCCGATATCATTGCCATTGGCAAAGGAATGGCCAGTGGTTTGCCTTGTGGAGCTTTTGTGGCTTCTTATGAGCTGATGCACCTTTTGGCAGATAAGCCTAAGATGTCGCATATCACTACCTTTGGCGGCAATCCTGTAGTGGCAGCGGCTTCCTTGGCCACTCTTAGGGAACTACTCTCTACAGACCTTATGGCACAGACTCTGGAGAAGGAGCAGCTCTTCCGCAAGCTCTTAAGACATCCTAAGATAAAGGCTGTCCATGGCAAGGGACTCATGTTAGCGGCCATTATGGAAGATGAAGATTTGGCCAATCATGTAATTCTCTATGCTCATGAGCATGGGTGTATATTCTTTTGGTTGCTTTTTGAACTCAGAGCAGTGAGAATCTCTCCTCCTTTGACCATTAGCTATGAGGAGATAGAAAAGGCTTGTGCTATGATTATAGAGGCCATTGAGTGTTATCAGAAATAACCTTTTTTATAGATTCCAACCTAATTTTTTTCCTATAATAATTTTTAAGCTATTGTAGGTAACTACCTCTTGCAATTCCTCCATAGGGTCTCCTCCTTGGGATTCTATGGAGGCTACTTTTTCACGAAGTTCTTCTATTTTTTTATTGATGAGCATCTTGCGGAAGTTCAGTATAAGCGAATTGATAGCCACAGCCAAGTCCTCTTCTATGCTTTTGACAACCACATCTTTTCTGCCCCAGTTGTGCAAACGTATTTTTTCTTCTTCCGCTTGGAAGGTTGCTACCAATGAGGCTATCTGTGGGGAAAGTTCGTGGACGATCTTGGAAAAATCTTCCAATCCTTCTTGGTATTTTCGGATGAAAAAGTCGTAAAACTCCTTGAACTCAGGTGTGGTAAGCTCTATCTCATCGGCTTGCAACTCCAAAAAGAGCTTTTCATACACCTTCATCCTTTGGGAGAGCTCTTGGTTTTTTTCTTCCCCTGTTTCCTTGTCATAATACAAGAAATTTTCATAGAAAACACATTCCTTAGTACCATAGAGTAGAAGATACTTGATTAATTCCCTTTCCAAGACCATGATAGGGGATACTCTTTCTACGGGTTGTACTGGGGCTAAGGCTGTTTCTTTCTTTGCTTTCTTGAGCTCTTGTTGTGCTTTGATAAGCTCTCGTTGGTTGATTTGTGAAAGCGAAGCAAAGAGTACATCCTCGGAAATTTCCATGATCTGAGCACACTCTCTTACATAGATTTCGCTCTTGATAGGGTCAGTGATCTTCGAGATACTCTCTATCATATCGCGAATGGTATCGGCGCGTCTTAGAGGGTCATCCTTGGTTTCGGACATGAGCAAGGAAGCCTTAAAGCGGATAAAGTCCTGAGTGTTTGTTTTAAAATATTCTTGGATCTCTTCCAAAGAATTGCTTTTGGCAAAGCTATCAGGGTCTTCTCCTTCGGGAAAGGTACAGATACGAACATTCATTCCTTCGGCAAGGATCATATCCACACCTCGAATAGCGGCTCTAAGACCTGCCGAATCTCCATCGTAGAGTATGGTGATATTTTGGGTAAGGCGGCGGATAAGCCGTATCTGTTCTTGGGTGAGGGCTGTACCACTGGAAGCCACTACATTCTTAATACCTCGTTGGTAGAGCTGTATCACATCGGTATACCCTTCTACTAAGTAGCAACTGTCTTCCTTGGCGATAAAAGGCTTAGCTTGGAAGATACCATATAGTATCTGGCTCTTATGGTAGATATCACTCTCTGGAGAGTTTAGGTATTTAGCTTCCTTTTGTTTTTCCTTGGAGAGGATACGCCCACCGAAACCCAATACACGTCCGCTCATGGAGAGAATGGGGAACATCACTCGCCCTCTGAAACGGTCTATCTTACGATTATCTTCCTTTACAATTGTCAGCCCTGTTTTTTCTAAATGGCTCAGATTCATCCCTTTTTTTAGGGCTTCATCGGTGAAGGCACTCCAGCTATCGGGAGAGTAGCCCAGTTGGAAAACCTCAATCATCTCTGGGGTAAAACCACGTTCCTTGAAGTAAGTTCCTCCTATGGCCTTGCCCTCTTCGGATTCTAAAAGAGTCTTATGGAAATAGTCACGAGCATATTCACTGACAAAGTACAATCCTTCTTTTTCATTGGCTTTGCTTTTCTCTTCCTCACTTTGCTGGGTCTCTTCTAATTCTATATTGTATTTTTTGGCCAAATAACGGATGGCCTCCACATAGGAAAAATGTTCGTGTTCCATAAGAAAAGCAATAGCATTCCCTCCCTTTCCGCTACTGAAGTCCTTCCAAATCTGTTTGGCTGGGGATACGGAAAAGCTCGGGGTACGCTCATTGGTGAAGGGGCTTAGGCCTTTGTATCCAGAACCTGAACGCTTGAGCTGGATAAAATCGCCTATGACTTCTTCTACACGAATGGCATCATATACTTTGTCTATGCTTTCTTTGGTAATCACTTAATTGATTGTTTATTTATTCTATATTTCGTATAATTCTATCGGAAAGCTATCGGGATCTTCCAAAAAGGTAAAGCGCTTACCGGTGTACTCATCGGTGCGGATAGGCTCACACACGACCCCTTGACTTTCCAAGTAAGTAATGGACACTTCCAAATCCTTAACGGCCAATGCCAGATGCCTTCCTCCACAAGCCTCAGGATGGCTCAGACGCTTAGGTGGGGTAGGGAAGGAGAACAATTCCAAGATATACTCTCCATTGAGACACAAATCCAATTTGTAGGATTGCCTCTCTGCTCTATAATGTTCTGCTTGTATCGTAAAAGGTAAGATTTCTGTATAGAAATACTTAGATTCCTCATAATTACTACAGATAATCGCTATATGATGTATTTTTTCTATTTCCATTTTAGACTTTAATAAGGGAGCATTAATCATTAATAAATGATCTCTTCCAAGAACAGCGCATGTCCAGGTACGGAATAGCCTGCTTTAGAACGGTCTTTGCTCAGAAGAATCTGTTGAAGATCTTCCAAGGATAACCTTCCTCGCCCGATCTCTATCATTGTTCCAACAATAGCACGAACCATGTTGCGTAGAAACCTATCTGCGGTAATCCTGAAAATAAGCAAGTTCCCTTCCTTCCGCCAATAAGCTTCCTTTAGCTGACAGTTATAGGTCTTTACATCGGTATTTACTTTTGAAAAACATTGAAAGTCTGTATGTTGTAATAGTATTTCGCCTGCCTTATTCATCAGGGAGAGATCCAGAGGGAAATGTATATAGTAGCTCTGTTCATATAGAAAAGGATTTTTCTCAAGAGCTATGAAATACTGATAGGTACGAGAGCAGGCATCAAAGCGCGCATGTGCATCGTTCTTGACTGGAAATATCTGCTTTATGGCAATTTCCTTAGGCAGAAAGGAATTGAGTTTTTCCACTAAGCGATCAGGTAGGGAAGAATCACTATCGAAATGGGCATAATAATCCCTAGCGTGTACTCCCGTATCGGTACGCCCTGCTCCTACCAGGGCTATTTCTTTTTTGAGAAGCATGGACATAGCCTCCTCTAATTCCTCCTGTACAGAAGGGGAATGGGGTTGTCGCTGCCAGCCACAGTAGTTTTTTCCGTTATAGGATAGTTGTATGAAATAACGCACGAGTATGTCTATATAGTTTGCTACCAAAGTCCCTCTATACTGCCCTTTCCTTGGCGAATAAGCTCAGGCACTCCTGAGGAAAGGTCGATCACAGTGGAGGCTACATTATCTCCATATCCTCCATCTATGACTATATCCACCTTGTCTTGCCATTTTTCAAAGATAAGCTCGGGGTCAGTGGTATATTCCAAGACCTCATCCTCATCATAAATGGACGAGGAGACTATAGGGTTGCCCAATTTCTCTACCAAAGTACGTGCAATGGTATTGTCAGGAATACGAATCCCCACTGTTTTTTTCTTCTTGAACTCCTTGGGTAGGTTGTTGCTCCCTGGTAGGATAAAGGTATAAGCTCCCGGCAAGGCTCGCTTAAGGAGCTTGAAGGTAGTGGTATCTATTTGTTTTACATAGTCCGAAAGGTTGCTCAAATCGGCACAGATAAAGGAAAAATTGGCTTTGTCAAGTTTTATTCCCTTGAGCTGTGCAATGCGCTCCAAGGCTTTGCTGTGGGTGATATCGCAGCCCAAACCATATACCGTATCGGTAGGATAGATGATCACGCCTCCTTCTCTGAGACAGTCTACCACTTTCTGTATCTCCCTCTCATTAGGGTTCTCTGGATATATTTTTATAAACTTAGCCATTCTTAGGTGTTAGGTTTTAAGGGTTAGATATTAGAATTAAGGGTTAATTCATTAGGGCGTAATAAATTGCATCTCTCCAGATGAATACACTTATCTGTAGTTATCTTAGTCAGCGTTAGGGTAGAAACGCAATTTATTGCATCTTAGAAAGTTCGCGAACTTCTTAAGGACAAATTATTCATATACTTCGTAAGGGTGAATTATTCATATACTTTATGAGGGCAAATTGCAATTCGCCCCTATACATGTGTCTCAACATATATTAAGGACGTTCTTCATTTTTATTCCTCCCTCTTTGCCCGCAAAAATACAATAAAATAATGAAAATCACACTATTTCCTTCTATAAAAAAATGTATTCTTAATAAAAGTTAAATTTTATATACCGTAAATTATTGTAAATCAATTTTTTAAAATGATATTTTAATATTATCTTGAAATATTTAGATAAAAAATAAATAGTGAAGTCATGAATAATAGATAAAAAGTCGTACTTTTGCCGAAATTTTCGTAAATGGTAACTATAGAGCAACTTAAAGAACTTAGCCAGCGAGTAGAGAATTTAGAGAAATACCTCCAGATTGACAAGAAAAAAATAGAGATTGCCAATGAGGAGGAGAAGACGTTGGCTCCTGATTTTTGGGATAGTCCTAAGCAGGCACAGCTATTGGTTCAGAAGCTCCAATCCCAGAAAAAATGGGTGACTGATTACGAAAAATCGGCTGAGATGGTCGAAGAACTCCAGATCATGCTGGACTTCTACAAGGAGAATGCTATTTCCGCCGAGGAAGTAGAGGATTTCTATGGGCAGACATTGCTTCATATAGAGAACTTGGAGTTTCGCAACATGCTTTCTGATGAAGGGGATGCTCTTAGTGCTGTGCTACAGATCACCGCAGGAGCAGGAGGTACTGAGAGTTGTGACTGGGCTTCTATGCTTATGCGTATGTATATGATGTGGGCTAACAGACAAGGATTTTCTGTCAAGGAACTCAACTTCCAAGAGGGAGATGTAGCAGGGGTGAAGACTGTAACTTTAGAGATAGATGGCGAATTTGCCTTTGGCTATCTCAAGGGGGAGAATGGTGTACATCGCTTGGTGCGTATCTCGCCTTTTGATAGCAATGCTAAGCGACATACCTCTTTTGCTTCGGTGTATGTGTACCCCTTGGCAGATGATACTATAGAGATAGAGATCAATCCAGCTGATATTTCCTTCGAGACCATGCGCTCTAGTGGGGCTGGAGGACAGAATGTCAATAAGGTGGAAACGGCTGTACGTCTCCGTCACCACCCTACAGGCATTATCATAGAAAACTCTGAAACCCGCAGCCAGTTGGACAACAAGAATAAGGCTCTCCAATTGCTCAAATCACAACTTTATGAAATAGAGCTTAAAAAACGCCAAGCCAAGCGTGACGAGATTGAGGCTAATAAAATGAAGATAGAATGGGGTAGCCAGATACGTAACTATGTCATGCATCCTTATAAATTAGTCAAAGACGTACGCTCTGGCTATGAAACTACCAATGTAGATGCAGTTATGAATGGTGAATTGGACGATTTCCTAAAAGCATATCTTATGCTTATGGGACAACAAAATAATGATCAATGATCAATTGTCAATGCTTAATAGTTAGTCTTTCTAACTTATACTCTTTTTCGAAAAAGGGCATAAGTATTATTAGGATCGAGATTGTCCGGAAATAAAGAATAAATTAACTAAAATACTAAATATCAACTATATAAAACATAGATAACTTAGAAAATTAATAATTAACAATTGACAATTAACAATTAATAAAGATGGCGAAAAATTTAGTAATTGTAGAGTCTCCTGCCAAGGCAAAAACCATTGAGAAGTTTTTGGGCAGTGATTACAAGGTGATGTCCAGTTATGGACATATAGCCGACCTCCCTGATAAGGAATTAGGGGTTGATGTAGCACATGGATTCAAGCCTCAGTACTTGGTCGCTGCCGATAAAAGAAACCTTGTAAAAGCCCTCAAAGAAGAAGTGAAGAAAGCCGATACAGTATGGTTGGCTTCCGATGAAGACCGTGAGGGAGAAGCCATAGCTTGGCATTTGTCTGAAGAGCTTAAACTCTCTCAAGAGAAGACCAAGCGTATTGTCTTCAACTCCATTACTAAGTCCGCCATAGAGCATGCTATAAAGAACCCTCGAGGAATTGACTATAATTTGGTCAATGCCCAGCAGGCACGCCGTGTACTCGACCGCTTGGTAGGGTATGAGCTATCCCCTGTATTGTGGAAGAAAATCCGTAAAGGGCTCTCCGCAGGGCGTGTACAGTCCGTATCGGTACGCCTTATTGTAGAGCGCGAACGCGAGATACAGGATTTCCAAAGTGAAGTCTCTTATAAGATCACTGCTGAGTTCCTTACTAAGGAAGGAAAGCTGATCAAGACCTATACCCATAAGTCCTTTCCTACCCAAGAGGCAGCCAAAGCTTTCTTAGAGAAGAATATAGGTGCTACTTTTTCTGTGGGAAGTCTTGAGACCAAGCCTGCTAAG
>NZ_ACLQ01000020.1 GCF_000174755.1 Capnocytophaga gingivalis ATCC 33624 | reverse complement strand
TGGTCGTGCCACGGTGACAAGTCACCTTAGTCCCGACGGTGTGCGGGGCAAGCCCCCCAAATAAACCGCTATCGTGGGCGATAGCTTTTCGCTCGCTGGGGCGGCGAAATTTATTCGGCTCCCCCCGGTCTGCTTATATTCGCTGGGGCGAATAGCCGCGGAGGGGTTCGACGACGCAAATTAGCAATTTCTCCGAAATTGAATTTACTCGTCTCTCTCCCCTTCCCATTCTGCATAGCCGAATGGGAAGCCCAACGGCGTCTAATTAACAATCCTTGTTGGATTGAATTAGACGCCTCAAGGTCAAAACCAAGGTCAAAACCAAGGTCAAAACCAAGGTCAAAACCAAGGTCAAAACCAAGGTCAAAACCAAAATATAACGTCGCAGGTGTAACCTTTATAAAAGCTCGTCTTCTATTTGTTTTATTTTATTAAGATAGCATTCACGCGTTTGTGCCAGTGATTCTTCATCAAGACAATATCCTCGCATTGCCGCCGCCAGCTTTAACTTTTCAGCATCTTCGTCTTTCAAGCGAACAACAATATCAGAGAGGTTTTCCATCACTTTTTGATGGAAAACCTCATAATGCAAACCACTCTTTCCTGCCGCGTCTTTTTCAATCCTGATAATAAGCACATCTATACGAATGCTGTCATTCAATTCTGAGAAAGGATTTCTAATAAAGTTTTTCCTGTCCATACTCACCCCTTTAATTTTCCAAACTTGCTTATGATTTTTTTAATGAAGTCGCCAGGAACCATTGAGGCGGGACATTCATCACGCAACATATCTTCTCGAGCATCAGCAGTATGATTTGGTAGAAAAGAGCCTTTTTTCTTTACCTGTTTTTTGAAGAACTTCTTAATTTGCCCTTCACAACCTTCTTTACTAGAACCGCTAACTTGCCCCCACATGCACAAAGTCATTTCGCATGGCTCATCAGCCTTAGCAGGTAAGCAATTAAAAGTGATGGCGCATAATAATGCCGCCATAAGGATTTCTCTCTTCATAGTTAATCACCACTCAGGATTAAATTACTTAGCGACTCATGTAAATATCGATGCAATATTCACACGCTTTCTTTTCACCATAATAGATCGTCTGTCTGGCTCCATGCTGTCGCAGCCAGTTTTTTACAGCAAACCAATCGGTTTTCCTTCCTGTTGCCACAGTTATTTTTTCAGAGTGCAATAAGCCGTACCAAAACGCTTCCGGGTAAACTTGATTATCACCAGAAAAATTATCCACTTTCAAATTCCACCCTCCAGAAACCTTGGGTGCCTGAATGAATAAATTATTTTCCTTCCACAGAGGCATTGATGAATTTACAGTTTCAGACGGCGATTTATCAGGCTTAGGTGGTTCAGGAGGGGAGCTACAACCAGAAGTTATTACGCAAGGAAGCAAAAACAACAAAGTTTTAAAACATTTCATTTCGGAAATCCTTCATAAACTTATCACGGTGTACAGGCTTATAATATATATCCCCCATTCTTCTTACATCGCCATTCACATCTATGCTTACTACGATGTCGATGCAATTAAGAACTTTCCTCAACAAAACACTATACGGTAAGTTTGTGCATTCAGGGTGTTGATAGCAACGTTCGACTATCCCCTGTATAGCCGCATGAGGGCTTCCATTATGAATAGAGGTCATACAACCTTCATGACCTGAGTCTGTAATCTTAAGGAAGTCCCAAGATTCAGCACCGCGAATTTCCGTAAGTAAAATACGATCTGGATTCATACGGTAGTTCCATCGTATAAGGCGAGCAGGAGTAACGATAGCTGATTTATCATCACCTGCTTCCGATGGGTAGAAGAGGTGAACATAATTTTCCAGACCGTTAAACCTTAACTCATTGTTATCTTCAATAGTTACCACGCGAAGATGCAAAGGGATAAAACCCACCAACATTTTCATGTAAGTTGTTTTACCTGAACCTGTTTCCCCTGCTACAACAATCGTTTTTCCATATCTAACTGCCTTTTCCATAAAAGCTGGTATGTCGCCAGAACTGTACAGTTTAAGTAGTTCCTCATCTCTGCTGTCTGATTTCTCTTTGCCTGTCACCCGGTCATAAAAACCGTTATCGATATATTGCTGATGCGGAATGACTACGTTAGATGGTTTGCGAATTGTTATTGAAATAGTGTCTCTTTCACATGCAGGCGGCAAAATAACCTGGCAACGTTCGCCAGTTTCCAACATGGCTGATAAACCCGGCTTCAAATCTTCGATATGATCGCCGTGATGTTTGGCTAATGCTGTTGCAAAGGCTTCACAGTGCGAAAAGCTGATAGAGCTATCATGCTTTTTCCATTGCCCCGCTATTTTTGTAAATAGCTCACCCGGCCTGTTGACTGCTATTTCTGTCAGGCCGGGCATCTCCAAATACGTGCCAAAAAAATCGTTTCGATACTGATTCAGCGATAGGTTTTTCACGCTCATATTACTTAACCTTGAGTTTGTATACCTTTGAGAAATCGATGTCTTGTCCAATTATCAGGTTGATAATTTCGCCCTGATTTTTATAAAGCGTCGGAGGGATATTGATAGAGTTATCCAGCGTTGTTTTCGCCATTTCAGCCATTGATTGACGAGAGTTTTCTGTGTAATCGGTATTACGATCTGTCTTGCCGGATGTGTTTGCTACAGCCGCCATTCCATCAGGAATGACGCCCACCATTAAAGCGCCGCCGAAACGGTCAATCCAGTGCTGATCTATCCAACCAGACACGCCAGCCTCACCTAGCTCACCGGCCGCATTCGTGTCTGTAAGCGGTATATCTAAGTATGGCTTCTGGCGTGTACGGAGTTTATTCACAATGATAAATACGCTGCCCTGTCCGTGATTAAGTGTCCCGCTCCGATATTCTGCGTGGGCTTCCGTTCCCTTCTCAATTAGCTTAACTCTCCCGCTGGCGCTGTAGATATCCTTAGCAATCGTGCATTTCAGTTTGCCCGATCGGTCAGACACAAAACGATAATCCATAGAGCAAGGAACGGATGTTAATTCAGGAACGTACAGGTCAGGGTTAAACGGAATACGGCGTACTGGTGATGGCGTTGAAGATGATGATGAACGGCTATCACTTCCTTCCGCATTTCCCTGTCCATTATCGGCATCGATTCCTGCGGTCCCGCTATCTACAGATTGGGTTGTTGTGCGGGCTGAATCAGATTCTGTTGTCGTGGAGGCTGAATCAGCTTCTGTTGAATTGCTCGACTTACCTACGATATTTAATGCTTCCTGCTGACGTGTCATTGTAGGGGCGCTTTCAGTAGCATTTGCTGTGTTTGTAGTGATGAGAGCGAGCGCTTTGTTTAGCCTCAGTGGAGCGGCAGCAGAATTTACGCTCTCCTGTGTATCACTACTCTTTGCAGCATCGCCTGAGTTAGAAACATCATTTTTTTTCTCCTCCTCTGGCTCATATGGCGCAGCGTCCTGCCCTAAATTTTTCCGTACATTGCTGGTACTTGGTTTGCTGTTGTCGGTGGTATCAGTCTGTTTGTCTTGAGGTGGTGCGCGGAGATAGGTTTTATAAAACCATGTACCTACCCAAGCCAACACAATCAAAATCAAACAGGCCACCAATGAAGCAAAAGCCGTTTTGCCTTTTTTCCTCTTATTCAGCGCTGAGACTTCCGGTCGCTGCGGCGTTGCTGATTCATCTTCTTCGTCGTCGTTTCCTAACTCCGCCTCGCGGCGCTGTCGCGCTTCCAGTTCAAGCTCAGCAACGCTTTTCTCTTCCTGCTCATTGAATGACTGATCATCTTTATTTTCAGTTGTCATTGAATGCCTCCACTCGCTCTACATTCGGTGACACCGTAGTGCCGTCTGTTGCCTTTACCTTTCCATATCCATTGTTATCCACGCCAACTACAGCATTCCCGGAGCGTAGTACCAGCTTCGGAGTAAGGTCATGAACAACCAGAACCGTGTAGCTGCCTTTACGTTGTACGGAACTATTAACGATCTGTTCCTTACCGCCATTCAGCTCAAACAGGGACGGGATATCCTTTTGTGGGGAAAAACCGAGAAAGGTAAAGCGCCCATCATCCCAGGCAAAATCTGGTGTGATCCTTCTGCTGCCCGCGCCTACGCGCATTGAGTAATCCCAGTTCCGAGGAATTTGGGCGATTTCCAGTGCTTTTTCGGTCCGGGCTTCTTCTGCCTGTTTCATCAAAGCCAGTTGCTGCTTAAGCTGCTCCTGGCTGGTTTTATTTGCCTCATCCTGTGGATAACGAAACATCACCACGTAAGCCGGTTTCATGCGGCTGTTATCATCCAGAACGTTAAGATCAAGCGAATAGATGCGCTTATTAGTGACTACCAACAAATTGGTGCGCCAGTCATGGCTGTTGGGAGGGATAACCACTTTTTCCGAGTTTCCATCGGCACCAGGAGCGCCCTGTTCTATAGGACGTGCCCGGACTTTTACCCGGTTGGCTTCTTTCGTAACTTCCCAGGCTGCCGGAAATCCGGCCTCAGCAGAGCTAACAGCCTCGTCATCAGCAAAAATTAGCGTGGTCACAAAGCCTGCACTGGTATTCACCACCGACACATTGCGCGGGTTATATACAACCTGTTGCATCCGGGCATCGTACCGGCTGCCATGTGGTACAGCCTCAGCGTGAGCCATTTCCGCGAGCATCCCACAGGAAAGCAGCCCGGCCAGCAACATAGCGCCCTTAAAAGTATTCCGGGCGAAAGAAGCCGAATCTTTATTCATTTTCATTATTGTCCCCCGCGAATTTCTTTATCACGCTGATAGCTCGTCACGGTGAAACCCAGCTCATTCGCTTCGCGTTCGCTGGCTTTCATTTCTCGATTAGGCTCAAAGTGGAATGTCATACGAACATCCCAATATTCTGTTTTGAGGGAGTTATCAGAGATTTTACGAATGGTTTTTTTAAAGCGGATAGTAGCCAGGCGATCGGGCGAAGTGGCGTCGCTTATGACGTTGCTGATTATGTCGATTTTTGCCACATAAGCGGCTTTCTGGTAAACCGCATCCGGGGCTTCCGCGCCTGCATACCAGGCAAGATAGGCATTGTTAACATCAGGAGTACCGTACAACTGCACCTGATCATAATTTGATTGCAGCTCAAAGTAGTTATAACTTTCTCGCATTCTGATGTAGCGAGCAACGCTAGCCCGCTCAACGGCTTCTTGAGCTGTAAGGCTGGTTTTTGAAACGCTTGTTACATGCTCAACCCGCCCCGTCTGGTTATCTACTGTATACAGTTCTACGTCTGTCTTTTTAAGCGGTAGCATGATGATTAACGCAATGATGGATAGCCCGCCGATAAAAAGGCCGGCAGCGCCCACAGTAAGACTGGCTTTTGCGATACGCTTTTCGCGCTCGATACCTGTCTGCTCAAAGTTCTTTGATTCAGCAATTAGCTTTTTTTCAGACATTGCCAAACTCCTTGATGATCTGCGGCGTGTTTATAGGTT
>NZ_ACLQ01000021.1 GCF_000174755.1 Capnocytophaga gingivalis ATCC 33624 | reverse complement strand
AGTGAAGGAAGTCTCTCGTGTAGGGGACTCCGTGATAGTCAAGGCTGATGCTCCTAATGGAGAGCTTGTACTCGAAGGAGATTACTGCCTGGTGGCCACCGGTCGCCGCCCTTATACCGAGGGATTGGGCTTGGAGAAAGCAGGTGTACAGCTCAACTCACGTGGACAGATAGAAGTAAACGAACACTTGCAGACTTCTGCTGCTCATATCTATGCTATAGGTGATGTGATTCGTGGGGCTATGTTGGCTCACAAGGCAGAAGAAGAAGGCGTATATGTAGCCGAACTCTTAGCAGGAGAAAAACCTCACATAAACTACAACCTGATTCCTGGGGCTGTATATACTACCCCTGAGGTAGCGGCTGTAGGAAAGACAGAACAACAGTTGCAGGAGGAAGGTCGTGCTTACAAAGTAGGACAATTCCCAATGCGTGCCTTGGGACGTGCTCGTGCCAGTCAAGAAACGGATGGTTTTGTAAAAGTCTTAGCGGATGCTTCCACTGATGAGATTCTCGGAGTGCACATCCTTGGAGCGCGTGCTTCTGACCTTATCGCCCAGTCGGTAGTGGCTATGGAATACCGTGCCAGTGCGGAGGATATTGCCCGTATCTGTCATGCACACCCTACCTATAGTGAAGCGGTCAAAGAGGCTTGCCTCGATGCTACCGCCAAGAGAGCTATACATATGTAAGTAGTGATTAAATTTTTAATGATCAATGATTAATATATAAGCTATTAATCATTGATCATTATTCATTAATCATTATCATATTTTCCTTAGGCTATGTTTCTTAGCCCAGCCTATACGACCATCGGCGACTTTGAGCTTATACCATTCCTTGAATTGGTCAAGGATTTCTACTTTAGCTCCCTCATGTAGGGAAAATACTTCCTTGCTATAGGTGTTGGGTTGTTCATAGAGCCGCACTTCCTTATCAAAGAGGATGCCGTAGTGATTGCTATGCACATAATGGCTTACGGTGCGACCTAAAAAAAAGCTGGATACAGAACCTAAAAAAGCTACAACCATCAGCGTGAAGAAGATACGCTTGTAGAGGATTTTCTCCAAGAAATAATAACAGAAGAAAAATCCTGCAAAGAGGCACATGCTCACCACAGCCCATACTCCCCAACCATTAGGAGAATTCCAGCGGCTCAGGGCTTCCATGGCGCGCTGTGACCATAGCTTAGGCAAGGGGACTATCTCATCCAAAGCCATCTGCTGGGCATATTTGAGATTGTTCTGTATGGCCTTATCCTCAGGAGAGAGCTCTAGCGCCTTCTCATAATAATAGATACTATGAGCTACATCCTCTGTCTTATAGTACGCATTGGCCAAGTTGTAGTACAGACTTGCTGAGGCTTCCCCTTTGGAGAGAATCCGCCGATAATTGTCTATAGCCTCCTGCCAGTCTCCCCGATTATAGGCACTTCCTGCCTGTGCAAAAAGCTCCGCATTGCTCTGCGCTGAAGCCGACCCAATGCAGATAATGGATAATAGATAATAGGTGATAGATAATAGCTTGCTCATTTTTCTTTAGGTAACAGGTAAACTTTTTTTCACTCTTCACTACAAAGAGATGATTCCTTCTATTTCGCCTGCTTTTTGGTAATAGGCAATTACCTGATCAGGGTCTTGTACCTCAAGGCGTATAGAATAGCTGATATACTTTCCTGTAGATGAAGGCTTTTCTTCTATAGTAGCCTGTGTATCCTTGAAAACAGCTCTTATAGCCTCTCTCTTCTCTTGAGTAGCAGGTAGGATAAACTTATATAGGTATTCGCTGGGGAAGACCGTTGTTTTCTCCAATTCTGATTTGAGTTTCGCATAGAACTCAGCGACTTCTTGTGGATCTTTTTCCATAATTTTTCTTTTACTATTGTTCGCAAAATTACAAAAAAAATCATTTGCTATCATTTTTTTAATATATTTTATGCAATAACGTAGGGGTGAATGATCATTCATCCTCTATAAAAGAATGGTTATTCGCCCTATAAGTGAATGGTTATTTGCTTAAAGTTATCAACTGTTAATGGTGGGGAAAAATAATAAAAAGAGGAAAAATAGCATAAAAATTTGTTTGTTTTTCAATTTTTTTATTATACCTTTGCCCAAAATATAATGATTATGAGTAATACAATTCCATTAAAAGAAAAATTGGATTTCCAACAATACCAATTGGTTATCAATGCTCTTTCTAATATAGGTATAGAAATAGCTATTCCTGAAGATGTAGCTCATGGGCATGAGAATGAGCTTGCTGGAGCTACCTTAGGCGAAAATGAGCAACTCTTTAAGATAGAGTTACCTGTTGTAGCCCCCCTTTTCCTTACAGATAAGAGAGGAGGAGAGCTCGTACTTTTGACTAAAGAAGCCTATGAGAGGTTTTCTCTCAAGGAAAAAGAACTACAGATCCTCTCTACGGAAACCTATGACAAACTCTTACGTAAGGAAAAAGAATTGGAAGAGTTTACCAAAGAAGCTTATAATAAGCTCTCTCTCAAGGAAAAAGAATTAGAAGCAGTGAGCCAAAAGCTCTCTTTCAAGGAAAAAGAATTGGATGTACTCAAGAGAGATCTACAAGAGAATTATGTAGAAAAGAACAGTGTAGAACCTCAAAATACACCTATTACAATAGTTCCCCAAAGTGCACCAGCACCTATGGCTGCTCAGAACACTCCAGAGCCAGTGGTAGCTCAGAGTACTGCCGCCTCTTTGACTACTACCGATCCGCTAAGTGCTACCGATCCCTTTGTGCCTCAGATAGTTATGAAGAACATCACCTTTGAAGAAGTGCCTGAGCACCCAGAATCTACTTCTTCTTATGAGGAATCAACCTCTTCTTATGAGGAATCAACCTCTTCTTACGAGGAATCAACCTCTTCTTACGAGGAATCAACTTCTTCTTATCAGGAACCAGTCGCTCGCACTACACCACTTTACCAAAGTTCCAACGCTCCTGTTTCCCTCCAAGAGGCAGTGGAAAGAGCCAGAAGTATCTTAGAAAAATACAATAAATAATATAACTCAAGTTTCGCAAGTTATTTTTAGAATACAATTAAGATTATAACTATTTATAAATCAATATATTGCAAATAAAACCTCTCCTCACATACTCCGTTCCATGTATTCACGGACTATCCCCTCCAAGAGGGGGAATAAGGGCGTTGAAAAGGCATAAACTGTTTGTCAATACGTAAAATTTTCTCTATAACTCATTGAGAATCATAAACTTTATCATTCCCCCTTTGGAGGGGGATAGGGGGAGGTCTTTGAAAATCAATAAATTATACAACTTACGAAACTTAAATAATATAATTAATGATTAGTGGTTAATAGCAAAAATAAGGCTGTCCGAAAAGGGCAGCCTCTTTTTTAGGCAAACCAAAGTAGCTTTGCCTCGTTCTTTATGCCATTCTGGGTATACTTTTCATTCTTCACTTAAAAAGAAAAAGCCCTCCAACAAGTGGAGAGCCTTTTCACATATGTAATGTCCAAAACCTAATTACATGGGGTTGATTGTACTTTGCTTCTGTAAACAGTTGTTTTAGCTGGACTGTTTAAGTTGATATTTTGCTTAACAGTATCTGCTCTATTGGCAGGTACAGCGATACATTCTATGTGGTTAGGTATATTACTATCTTCTTCAATAGTGATTTGTTCTATGTTAGAAGAATTAACCACATTTATTTTCTTTACTCTATGTGAATTCCTTAGGATAATCTTTTTAAGTCTTGGGGCATTACCTTGAATTACCTCAATAGTACTTCCTGTGGATATTATTTCCTCAAGACTGTCCATACCTATAAGGTTCAGAGTAGTTGGTGTAGAAGTGTATATGGTAAGTTTCTTTACCTTAGAGAAGTATTCTAATCCAGAAAGGTCTCCAACACTACTATCCAATTCTAACGCAGTAGGGAAATCAGCTCTATCTAAGTCTGACTTATAGATTTTTCCTGTAGTATCATTCTTTCCACCAGGGAAGCGTCCACGGAATTCTCGAGTATCCATAATAGCTTGCAATTTCTCAAGAGTAAGGAATCTTAATCGGCTGTCACGAATAGGAACTTCAGGATTACTTCCTCCACTACCGTCTACTTGGTATTTACCTGCTCCTGCATCATTTGTATTTAGAACATTGGCGGTATCTTGATCTTTTACCTTGATACGAGCCACTCCTGAATTATTATTTCCACGCAAGATTTGTATAGCATTTGCATTATTCCTTAAGTTTGCGGTAATCTTTGAAAGATCAAGCTCTCCTTGTAGGTTGTTTCCTATAAGGTTGAGAGCTGTTAGCTTAGGGAAGGTATTCTCGGGGGTAGTGATTCCATTGAGGTTGGTTAAGTTATTTCTTTCAAGATTCAAGGTAACCAACTCTGGCATACCGCTAAGGACAACCTCAGTAAGTTCATTTCCTGTCAAGATAAGATGTTTGAGCTTAGGAAAATTACTTAGAGTGAGCTTAGTCATCTTTGTATTGGCAATGGTAAGGCTCTCTATTTCTGAAAAGTCAGCCAAAGAAACTTGTCCATCTACAAGAACATTTTTTTGTCCATCAGGTGCCTGAATAACCAGAGAGGTAGCTTTTTTGAAATATTCCATTCCCTTGAGAGATTTGATTCCTGGAGTCTCTATTCTTATAGGTTTGTTGAATCTTTCGGCTTCTTTATTAGTGATTTCACCATCTCCATTGCGATCAGGGCGGTTATTATCTGCCAATAGTGCTGCTTTGATAACAGGGTCTAAGTCCAAAATTCGTTCTAATTCTCCTGAAAAAGTATATTTGGTCGTATGCTCAAAGTTGTTCAGAGCTGTTGCTTTTGCTTCATCAGCGACAAATATCTTTTCTATAGAAGTATTACCAGCTACGATTTTTACTTTATCATTGGCAAGATATTTAAGTTCCTTTAGGTTAAGCTCTCCTGAGAGTAGGTTGTTCGTAAGGTTGAGTTTTTTTAGGTGAGTGAGTCCACTTAGATTAACAGTAGTAAGCTTATTGTCATTGGCATCCAAGCTTTCAAGGTTGGTAAAGGCCTCTATTCCTTCTAAGGAAGCGATTTCTTTCCCAGCTACTGAAAATCCTGTTACAGCCTGAGCTTCCGCAGGGCTTATCTTACCATTTTTATTGGCATCAATACCTACAATAGCAAGTAGTGCTGCTTTGAAATTGGCATCTTTTATAACAATCTCACCTTCTGAAGAAGCAGACCATACCCCATTCTTTTTTTCATAAATGGTATTGGTCTTAATGTCAATATAGGAATCTCCATTGTTCCCTTGACTGGGTTTTGCTTTTCCTTGACCAGAAAGCAAGTTTCCATTAAGATTCATAGTCGCGATTCCTGTCCAAGAAGAACCTTTTCTCTTATAAAGAGTCTTGGAAGTAGAATCAAAGTAATAATCTCCTTTTTGTCCCGCAGTAGGAGCACCACTACCAGTGGTTACTTGAGAGATAGAGTTGGGATCACTTCCTCCTCCAAAATCAATTTTGTCCTTATTACAACTCACCGATAGGATAGCAGTGGAGAGTAACGACAAAGCTAATAGGGTGTAAAATCTTTTTCTCATAATCAATTAGTTTTGCTTAACATTACAATATTCATTTTTTACTTTTAATTAGGTTTTTTTCATGGCACAAAAGTAAGCATTTATTTCTAATTGTCAAAACCTTTGCTCTGTAAACGTCCTCAAAAGTAGGTTATAAACGAAGTTATCAACAATCAAAAGGTTGGTTTGTAAAGATTTTATTAACACAGAACCTTTATTATGTATTACATATTAACTGTTTTATTAAGAAAAAGAGGAAAGGAAATACCATTCGTGACTAATTATGCACAACTTGTGTATCTCTGTTAATAACCTATTTATTTTGCCATTTTTCAATCCAAGAAAGGAGGGTTTTTGCCCAGTCTTCTCGGTCATTTAGGCAAGGAATATAGTTGTAGTGTGTTCCACCGTGTTCCAAGTAGGTTTCTCTGCCTTCCATAGCGATCTCCTCCAGAGTCTCCAAGCAGTCAGCTACAAAGGCTGGGGTCACCACTGCCAATCGCTTGATACCTTTTTCAGGAAGAGCGGCCAGGGTGGTATCGGTATAGGGTTGAAGCCAAGGGTCACGCCCTAAGCGCGATTGAAAAGAAGTACCATATTGCGCTGGGGTGAGTTGTAGCTCTCGGGCAATAGACTCGGTTAGGGCAAAGCACTGGTGGCGGTAGCAATATTGGTGAGCAGGGGAGAGGGTGTTGCAGCAAATGTCATTGAGCTGGCAGTGCTCTTTGGTAATATCGCTCTTATAGATATGCCGCTCAGGGACTCCATGATAGGAGAAGAGCAGGTACTCATCCTCCTTGTGGTGTTCCCTAATAGAGGTCGCTAATACCTTTATATATTCAGGATTATTGTAGAAGGGTGGTAGCTCGCTTAGGCACATATCCTTATAGTGCTTGCGAATGATTTTCTCAGCCAATACGGAGATGGTCTCGGTAGTGGACATGGCGTACTGGGGGTATAGAGGGATGAGCAAAAGTTCCCGAACGCCCTGCTTGTAGAGCGATTCTATGGCTGAAGCTATAGAAGGCTTCCCATAGCGCATAGCCATAGCTACGGGGATATCTGTCCCTTGTTGTACCTTCTCTCTTAGGTGTCTTGTATGGACAATCAGCGGAGAACCTTCCGCTGTCCATACCTTGCGATAAGCCTCTGCTGATCGCTTGGGGCGGGTACGTAGGATAATCCCTTTTACCAAGAAAGCACGGCTGAGGTAGGGCAAATCAATCACTCTGGGATCCATAAGAAATTCATTTAAATACGCTCTTACATCCTTCACAGAGGTTGAGTTAGGAGAGCCTAAGTTCACTAAAAGAACACCTTTTGACATTCGTTTGAAATTTGTGACAAAAATACATCATTTTTTTGGATTACACATTAGACAAGACAAAATAAATTATATTCTTACTTTTACGCACTATTCAAAACAAGGGTATAGCTCTATTTCTCTATGAAAAAGAGAAGGTGTAAGGATCTTATTTTATTAAGAGAAAGGCTTTTTCATTGGTTTAGGATAAAATTTATCTTAAAATAAATCTAAATAAAAATATAGATTCAAAGGAAATAATTATTTTTGCGCCGTTTTTAGTTATATTAAAAGTGTTCTTTATGAAAAAGAAAACACAAATGATAGCTAAGCTACTTCTTACAACAATGGTAGCTTTGACTATTCCTCAGGCTAATGCCGCAGATAAGGTTCCCTCTTATAGTATTATGGGACAACAGAAGGAAATCCAAGTAGAAGGGCGTGTAGTCGATGCCCAAGGGAATCCACTTCTTGGGGTGAATGTGCTTGTAAAAGGCTCTCAACGAGGTGTCGCTACGGATAAGGATGGGTATTACACCCTACGTGTGGATGAGAATGCCGTGCTCGTATTCAAGTCTTTAGGCTTTCACACCCAAGAGATTGCACTACAGGGACGTACCGTGCTCAATGTACAGATGAAAGTCTCTCAAGAGGAACTACCTGAGGTAACAGTTACTTCCACGGGGATTAAGCGACAAATCAAGGACTTTGCAGGTACTGTAAATGTCGTTTCTGCTACACAGATTAAAGAATTGGCTATTCCTGCCGTAGGAGATGCTGTTCGCTTTATGCCTGGGGTCAATTATATAGATGAGGACGGACGAGGTCTCAGACCTGGGATAGGGCTTAGAGGAATAGACCCTGCTCGTAATAGCAATACGTTGGTAGTTATCGATGGGAAGATTCCTATTGGACAGAGTTACTCTGACATGGGGGGATACTATATGATGCCTGTGGGGGCTATTGAGAGTATAGAGGTAATCAAAGGGGCTTCTCCAGCTCTCTATGGAAGTGGTAGTATAGGTGGGGTAGTCAATATTATCACCAAAAAAGGTGCCGCTCAGCCTTATACAGGTCTTAATCTCCAGTATGGAAATCATAATGCGCTCAATATAGGAGTGGAAACAGTAGGAAATACCAATGAAGGAGCCATGAACTACTATGCAGGTTTCCATCGTCGCCAAGGAGATGGTTTTAGGAAATCACGTAGTCGCTATGCAGTAAACGATTTTACAGGCAATGCTACGGTGAAAGTAGGGGAGAGAAACGAATGGCGCTTTTTTGTCAATGGATTTACTGAGTATTCTGACACTCCAGGGGGGCTCAGTCAGGCACAATGGGATGCTGATCCTGAGCAATCGGTGAATCCTCATGATTTCTTCGAGGCTAGACGCTTTAGTACAGCTATCTCCTACAAACGTACTTTTGATGAAGATAATTCGCTTACTACCTCCCTCTACGGAAGTTACCTCAAGCGTGATTGGTGGCTCGACAACCGCAATGCTGATGCTACAAAGCGCAAATTTACGTCCGCTTTACGAGATATTCCTTCGGTGGGACTCTTCTCCGACTATGAGCGTACCAATACACTCTTTGGTAAGGAGAACAAACTCTTAGCGGGTATTCGCTTGCATACCGATATCACCCATGAAGTATCTGTGGCAGGTGATAAGATGGGCGAAAAATCAGGGAAAACAACAGCTAACTCAGCCAATACGGT
Source organism: Capnocytophaga gingivalis ATCC 33624 (assembly GCF_000174755.1). Taxonomy (GTDB): domain Bacteria; phylum Bacteroidota; class Bacteroidia; order Flavobacteriales; family Flavobacteriaceae; genus Capnocytophaga; species Capnocytophaga gingivalis. Next base: position 76,578 of record NZ_ACLQ01000021.1, on the reverse strand, counting down.
TGCTGTAGTAGAAGGCTATGTATTTGACGAATTCCATATCACTGATAAGTTTAACATCAACCCTGGATTGCGCTACACCTTTGTCAATTACGACAAAGAGGATTACTTCCGCAATCAGTGGGATAATACCAATGAGGATGCTTTCATCTACTCTTTGGGTCTCTTCTATAAGTTTTCTGAAAATTACCGTGCTTATCTTACTTATTCTAAGGGATATAAAATGCCTCAGATACGTATAGCCTTTGAAACCAATGGTGACTTGGACGCAGAAACATCCAATAACTATGAGTTGGGGTTGCGTACCACTCCTACCGATTGGTTAGAAGTAGAATTGGCTGCTTATATTCTGGATTTTGATCACAAAATATTCCGTGAAGGAGGAGTGCTTAACAACGGAGGTAAGGCACTACACCAAGGAATAGAGGTCAGTGGAGCTATCTATCCTATAGAAGGATTGAAACTCTATGGAAGTGGAGCTATCCAAAAAGCAACCATAGAATATGGTATGTACAAGGGAAATCGTGTACCTTATGCCCCTCGCTATACAGCTACCGCCGGTGCTAAGTATCAACTCGAATGTGCAGGAGGTGTGCTTACGCTCAATGGCTATGGCAACTTTGTAAGTACTCAGTTCTCCGATACCAAAAATACAGAAGCAGGTTCAGCTAATGGCAATGTCGGAGCTATTCCTAGGTTCTTCTTGCTCAATGCAACAGCGAACTACAGTATAAAGAAATGGAATGTGAACCTCAATGCGTTGAATCTTCTAAATCGTAAGTACTTTACCACTCGCCATAGTGCTTGGGGAGGTATTATGCCTGCTGCCACCATCAGTGTATTAGCTGGGGTAGGATATCAGTTTTAGACTAAGTTCTTTTTTATAAATTATCAAAGGCTATTCTTCAAAAGAATAGCCTTTTTTAATTTCTATAAATAAAAATTTCTTTTTGATATTGTATATATTAAAAATATTTTCTACCTTTGCGACCTATTTAGAAAATAAAAATATATAACTATATTTTAAAACAGAAAAACATGAGTACATTTAAACAGTCTACTAACGCCCTCCATGCAGGGTATGATCCACAGGCTCACCAAGGAGCTCAGGCGGTGCCTATCTATCAAACTTCCTCTTATGTATTTGAAAATGCAGATGATGCTGCAGGAAGATTCAATCTTTCCGTTCCTGGATATATCTATACAAGACTTAATAATCCTACCAACGATGTCTTAGAACAGCGTTTGGCAGCTGTCGAAGGTGGGGTAGGAGCAGTGGTTACCTCCTCTGGAGCAGCGGCTCTAACGACCACTTTCTTAACCCTCTTGCGTACAGGAGAGCATATCGTATCGTCCAATAGTCTCTATGGAGGTACTTATAACCTACTTAATGTAACACTCCCTCGTCTTGGGATTACCACTACTTTTGTAGATCCTAAGGAAGTGTCCAACTTTGACAAGGCAGTAAAGGACAATACCCGTGTTATTTTTATAGAGACTCTGGGAAATCCTAAGCTGGATGTATTGGATATAGAAGAGATTGCCAAGGTGGCTCAAAAACACCGAATTCCCTTGATAGTAGACAATACGGTTGCTACTCCAGTATTGCTCAATCCGATCAAGTATGGAGCTAATATAGTGGTACATTCTCTTACCAAATATATAGGAGGCAATGGTACTTCTCTCGCAGGAGCAATTATTGATGGAGGTAACTTCGATTGGAGTAGTGGTAAGTTTCCTGAATTTACCGAGCCTTCTGCAGGGTATCACGGATTGGTACTACATGAAGCCTTAGGTAATTTGGCTTTCATTGCTAAGGTGCGTATAGAAGGCTTGCGTGACTTAGGTACTTCACTGAGTCCCTTCAATGCTTTTCAGATCTTGCAGAGCTTAGAAACACTTTCTATTCGTGTAAAGAAGCATAGCGAAAATGCTTTGGTACTGGCTCAGTGGCTCAAAGTACAACCTGAAGTGGCTTGGGTAAATTACCCCGGATTGGCTGATAGTCCTTACAAAGCGTTGGCTGATAAATACTTGCAAGGAGGTCAGAGTGGTTTGGTGACTTTCGGTCTTAAGGGAGGGTTCGAAGCGGCTAAGAAAACGGTGAATAATGTAAAAATATTTTCTCTCTTGGCCAATTTGGGCGATACCAAGTCGCTAATCATACATCCTGCCAGTACTACCCATCAGCAACTTAGTCAGGAGGCACAGGCGCTCACTGGAGTGACTCCGGATCTGATTCGCCTCTCTGTAGGATTGGAGGATATAGAAGATCTACAAAAGGATCTCAAGCAAGCGTTCTGATAACTCTTCTATCCCCAAAGAAGAAATGACAAATGGCAAATAACCGATATTCATCGGTTATTTGCCATTTGTCATTTAAATAAAGTAAAGGTTTGAATTATGAAGAAAATTAGTTTGCGGCATTTACTGGATTTTCTACATTGTTTTTAAGAATGAAATCCAAGATAGTTTTTGTCAAGTGGATAGATTCCCCTCCTCGCACGTTGTGCTCTTGGTTAGGGTATAGCATGGCATGGATTACCTTGCCTTCCTTGATTGCTGCTTGAGAGATGGTAAGCATGTGTTGAGGTACCACAATAGGGTCTATATACCCATGGATATAGAGGATATTGCCCTGTAGGTTCTTGATATAGTTGGTCACAAGGTTGTCTTGGTAACCTTCTGGATTTTCTTCAGGAGTGTCCATGTAGCGTTCGCCATACATAACTTCATAGAATTTCCAGTCGATTACAGCTCCCCCAGCTACAGCAGTGGTGAAGGTGCCAGGGTGACGATACATAAGCGAAGAAGTAAGGAATCCTCCAAAGCTCCAACCATATACAGCCATACGCTTGCTATTGATATAAGGAAGTGATTTTAAGTATTCTACTCCTACCATTTGGTCTTTCATAGCGTAGGTAGCCAGGTTGCGGTGGATGACACTTTCAAAAGCGAATCCGCGATTTTCAGAGCCACGATTGTCCAAAGTGAAGATGATATATTGCTGATTTTGAGCCATAGCAAGCATCCAAGGGTAAGTAGCTGCATTCCACTGATTGATCACTAACTGTGCATGAGGACCTCCATACACATACACCAATACAGGATATTTCTTATTAGGGTCGAAGTCACGTGGTTTTACCATCTTGGCATAGAGAGGGGTGCCATCATCGGCTTTTAGAGTGAGAAACTCTATAGTTCCCAGATCATACTTATCATTAGGATTAGGAGCTTCATAGAAGGTCTTAGAAGTATTTTTGTTGATATCTATCAGGGAGACATTGTATGGGGTAGTTACCGCACTGTGGATATCCAATAAGTAACGTCCTCCATCACTGAGCAATCCTGAGTGAGCTCCTGCTTTGGTAGTGAGTTTTTTGACAGTTCCTTTTCGAATATTTACACTATAGAGGTGTCTCTCACGAGGGTCTTCGCCAGTTCCTTTTATAAATACATTTTCTCCCTTAGCATCGAAACCTAAGACTTCTTCTACCACCCACTTGAAAGAAGTGAGTTGGCGTGATTTGGTAGAGTTGGTCGCACATACATATAGGTTCATGAATCCATCTTTTTCACTAAGCCAGATAAATTCGTTAGGATGGTTAGGGATAAAAATAGCGGCAGTTTCTGGCTCTACCCATTTGGAATTGCTTTCTTTCCAAAGAGTTTGATTTTTCTCTCCTGTCTCACGGTTATAAGTATTTAGGTCGCAGTGATTCTGTCCACGATTTACTTCCGCTAAGAGGATTTGTTTCTCATCAGGAGTCCAAGCCAAGTTGGTTAGGTAATGGGCATCGTGATTGTCTATCTTTAGATAGGAAGTAGTCTTTTTAGCTACATCGAATACCCCCACTTTAGCGATTTCATTCTTTCCTCCTGCCATAGGATACTTTATACTTTTGACAGAGGCAGGGGTGGTATTGATATCTACCAGAGGATAATCAGTTACTTGGCTTACATCTTTCTGATAGAAAGCTATATAGTTTCCGTTAGGAGACCAGAAGATACCTTTCTGAATACCGAACTCATTGCGGTGGATGAACTGTCCGGAGATAATGTTTTCGTCCTTGAAGACAGCAATAGGGAAGCGAGGTTCTTCAGCAGTAGCCAAGAACAAATTGTTGTCTAGAGTATAGGCAACAGCTCTCTGGGTGTGATTGTACTCTGCATTCTGAGCATTCTCAGGCAGGGTAATGGTGAAGAGTGGTTTTTCTATGACATAGTCATAAATGTGAAACTTATTCCCTTCCTCAATGACTACTTGGTTAGCATCTATATAGGAGATGGTAGGGTTACCCTTTAGGGAGTAGGTCTGGGAGAGCTTCTGAAGGTCGATCCCTCCTACTTGGGTGCCTTTTGAGTCAAAGATCGCAAGGTTGTTGTCCTTGTAATACATATAGTTATCAGTGCCTTGTACCCATTGGAGGTAGTTCAAGCGCTTAGCCCACAAGCTCCCATCGTAGGTGGCTTTGTCGGTGGCAATGGTTTGTTTTTGGCAAAAGCCAATCAGTGGCAAACACAATGCTAAGAGGAAACTTATTCTTTTCATCTTTTATAGAATTTTAGTGCTACAAATGTACGTTTTTTTTGTCAATAAAAAAAGCAGTAAGAGATAAATCTTACTGCTTAGAAGTTAAAAAAAGAGTTATATTCCTTCTTATGCCTCTGCCAATGGTTGGATAGAAACATAAGATTTGTTATCTTTTTTCTTTTGGAACTTTACAATTCCGCTAATAGCTGCATGTAGTGTATGGTCTTTACCCATATATACATTTTCTCCAGCTACATGTACTGTTCCTCTTTGGCGAACGATGATGTTACCAGCTATAGCAAGCTGACCACCATATATCTTTACGCCAAGTCGTTTAGAGTGAGATTCTCTACCGTTCTTAGAACTACCGACACCTTTCTTGTGAGCCATATTATTTTAATTTATTTACTTGATATTCAAGCGGTTATACATTATTTTACAATACCTCCGTTGAGTTCGTCTTGCCATTTTTTAAGCTCATCCCATTTGCCATCAGCAGCGAGGCGTGCTTGTTGAGCCCAGGTCTGAGGATCAAGGTGTGCTAAGGTTTTGCTTGCCTCTACCAAAATGGTACGAATCTCTTCTACAGATTTTTTAGACAATTTCTCAAAAGTATCTACTCCAGCTTTTGCCAAAGCTTCAGCAGCTTTAGGACCAATACCTTCTACCTTAGTAAGGTCATCTTTTTGAGATTTTTTAGGTTTGCTTTCTTTTGCAGGAGCCTTTTTTCCTCCAGTAGCAAGGATTTCTTCTACAGAGATTTCAGTGAAAAACTGGCGGTGACCATTTTTTACTTTGTATCCTTTACGTCTTTTCTTTTTGAAAACGAGCACTTTGTCTCCTTTTACATGGCGTAATACTTTGGCTTGCACAGAAGCACCATCTATAGCGGGGGCGCCAAGGGTAATTGCTCCATTTTGGTCTATCAGAAGTACTTTGTCGAAGATTACTTCGCTTCCTTCACTCTCGTCCAAGCGGTGAACAAATATCTTTTGGTCTTTGCTAACTTTGAATTGTTGCCCTGCTATCTCTACAATTGCATACATAATTCGGTTGCTTTTAATTAATTCAATTTTGGGCGCAAAAGTAAGACTTTTTTTATAAATAGCCAAACTTTTTTGCAAGAAAAATTTGTCTTCTTAGGATTTCCACTCGAATCGCTTTTGGGCTTCGGTTTCCCCTACCTTTACTTTGTTGATATGAGTGAAGGTTATCGCGGGGTCTACTTCAGCAAACTGGAGTGCTTTCTTGATACAATAATCTATCTTGTAGGCTACGGCTATACATACACGATGCTTCTTGACCAGTCCCATAGCCATATAGATGTATTCTCCTAAGGTGAAATAATCCGTGTCGATAAGGTGGATTTCCTGATTGATTTCTTTGGTTAGATTCATGGTTTGGTAAAAGATTAGATTTTGTTTGGGTCAGTGTTAGAATAAATCGTTGGCGGTGATACTCTTGTCGTGCTTGGTATAGGCAGTAGGTCGTTTGGCGAAAAAGTCGTCTAATTCATTGACAAAAACCTCCTCCTCGAACCAAAGCATAGGTTTTGCTTCTTCGGCTGTAATACCGAAAGGCTTTCCTAAGTCTAACTGGGTGAGGGCATCGTCCAAGCGGTAACGCATATAGTTAGCCAAATCCTTCTTGGAGAAGAACTCTAATTCTCCTTCTTCGAATATCCAGTCTAACATTTTGTCTTCCAAAAGAATGTACTCGCGGATAAACTCAGTAGCTTCTTTCTTTGCCTTAGTACGAAATTCTGGATTTTCGTCAAAAATAGTCTTAAGGATATAGATACCGGCATTGGCATGTACTTGCTCATCTACGGAAGTCCAAGCGATGATATTGGCTACATTCTTCATATACCCCTTGAAGCGGGTAAAGGAAAGAATAGTGGCAAACTGACTGAATAGGGAAGCGTTCTCTATAATTAAGGTAAAGAAGAGGATACGCTCCATCGCATTTTCACGATTCTTGGCTAAGTATTCTTTCAGTATGGTATTTCTTTCTTTGAAAATAGGTACTTCCAAGAGTGCTTCGAACTCATTGTTGTAGCCCAATACCTCCAATAAGCGTGAATAAGCCTCAGAGTGGCGGAACTCACATTCGGCAAAGGTGGCTCCCAGTCCATTGAACTCAGGCTTAGGAAACACATCATAGAGGTCACCCCAGAATGTTTTTACGGCTACTTCTACTTGTGCAATACCTAAGAGTGCACGCTTTACAGCTTCTTTTTCTACTAAGCTGAGATTGGACTTAAAATCCTGTATATCAGCGGTAAATTCTACTTCCGAATGCACCCAGAATGTTTGGTGCATCATATCCACGAATTTCATTACTTCAGGATACTCAAAAGGCTTGTAATTCTCTCTTTTGTCAAAAATTCCCATCTTTTTTAATTGTTAATTATCAATTGTCTATAGTTCATGGTCAGGCTTTATTAAAGATTGACCATATCATATATATAATACATGCTGCTAAAGCAAGGATAAAGTACCATTTGATGCCCTCAAAAATATTGAAAGATTTTTTCTTAATAAAGAGGGTATCTTCTCTTTTCCCACCAGAGACTCCTGCCTGTGCTTCCATCTCAAGGACGGCCTTTCGGAAAGGTTCTCTGGCTTTGACGATGTCCTCAGGCGCTCCCTTCCACTCATGGCTGTACTGGGCTTTTACACGTTCCCACATGGGGTGACCTGGAGTTACCTCTTCCTTGACATTGCCCTTCTGATAGTAGAAATGTACATTAGAACCATTGGCATCTGAGGTAGCGCTAATCCTTTCATAGTTCTCCGAGTAATGACTCTTGGCCGATGCAATACGAGCGTTGAGATCTATAGTGTTGTCTAAATCAAGGTCGTCAATAATATCTTTGGCCTGTTTTAGGTCTACTCCAGAAGCGTCCTTCAGAGCCTTGACCGCTGCAAGCTTGTACCCTTGGTGGACAAACTCTTGTATTTCTTTTATTTTGCTCTGTGAAATGTATGCCCCCTCAGCTATATGAGAGGAAGGCTGCTCTAGAGAACCTCCTCCTTTGATCCGTTGTAGGCAGACATTCAGATCGCTTTCCTTCCCCTCAGTAATTAGGTTGATAATCTCTGCTGAATCTTTCAGGCTTATCTGAGCTTTGTCCATCAGCTCTTTTACTGCCAAGAGCTTATTCCCTTCACTAATATGTTGTAGGATATGGTCTATTTCGTTTTGTGTCATGGTTAGAAAATATCGGCAAAATTAGGTTATTCAATAGGGTTATGCAAGAGAAAAAAGTAAGAAAGAGCTAAAGACTTATAAACAAAAGACTTATTTTATCAACATTGAATTGTTGATAACTTTTTCGATTGGTGGATATGAAGATTTTTGTTTTATAAAACACTGTAAATAAGGTATATATAAATTGTTTAAAAATAAAAATAGGAAAAACAAAGGGTATATAAAATAAAATATGTACTTTTGCCGCTAAAATCGCAATTAATTAAAGTTCTTTATGCTCACACGTAGGCACATCCGTGTAAAGGTGATGCAGGCGATCTATGCACTGCACAAGGAGGAAAATCATAACTTGCAAAGAGGGGAATCCTTCCTACTCTCAAGTATGGATAATATGTATAGTTTGTACATCTCCCTTATGGGCTTATGGGGTGCACTACAGGAACGCTCTTCACAGATGCATGCCCTCTCCAAAAGCAAATTCATCCGTGATGAAAATCTCTCACACACTCTCTTCTGTGAGAACAAAGCGCTACAACTTATTACAACCAATGAGCCCCTGAAGGAGGCTATCGAAGCAGAAAAAAAACTCTCTTGGCATACCTATAATGAATATGTAAATATCCTCTATAACAAGATTGTCGAGAGCCAAGTGTATCGTCGCCATAGCACTCTTGAGAGAAGTTTCCAAGCAGATAAGCAACTACTTATTGACTTATATATGGAGGTGATTGCCCCCAATGAGGAACTTTTTGACTTCTTATCGGATAGGGAGATTACTTGGGATGATGATTTCCCTATTATCAATACCCTCATTGTAAAGATTCTTAAGGGATTATCGGAGGGAGGAGTAGCTGATTTTCTACCTCCTTTGTTCAAGGATAAGTCCGACAAGGACTTTGCCATTGAGCTTCTAAGAAAGGCTGTGCTTAACGATGAGGCCTTCCATAAGTATTTGGTAGAGAAGACTCCTAAGTGGGATGCCGATCGTATCGCCGAATTGGATGCAATTATGATAAAGATGGGAATTGCAGAGTTCCTTAAGTTCCCCAGCATTCCTGTCAAGGTTACACTCAATGAATATGTGGAGATTGCCAAGGAATATTCTACCCCTAAGAGCAGTGTCTTTGTCAATGGAATCCTTGATACCCTTTCTAAGGATTTCCAACAAGAAGGGAAACTTAAGAAAATAGGAAGAGGACTGTTATAGTGATCAATATTTTTTACTACCTTTGCACTTTGATAAAAAAATATAGTACTCCTATGGTTAGTGCTTAGAAAAAAATATGTAAATTATTAAAAATCAGTCGTTAGCCAATAATTATTATAAAAACTGTTTTATGAAAAAAATATTTGTTTTAGCAGGAATGGCTTTCTTGGCTTCTTGTGCAGATAAGGGCACAGATGCTGCTGGAAAGATCAATCAAAACAACCTCAAAGAGGCTCAGGAGTTGGCTGAAAAAGCTAATCAATTTCCTCAGATAAAGTTTGAGGAAACCACTCATGACTTTGGGGAAATAAAGCAAGGGGTGGAAGTACAAACCCTTTTTAATTTTAAGAACACAGGGAAGGTACCCTTGGTAATCACCAATGCCTCCAGTAGCTGTGGATGTACCGTACCAGAGTATCCTAAGGAAGCCATCGCACCAGGGGCGACAGGAGCTATTAAGGTAGTCTACAATGGCTCTGGTAATGGAAATATTACCAAGACGGTAACCCTTACGACCAATACCGAACAGGGAACAGAAACCCTCACTATCAATGCGAATGTAAAACCGTAAAAACGCAATTTATATGAATATAGTACTACAAGCAGCTCCTCAAGCAGGAGGAGGCAACTTCACCTTTCTTATTATCATGGTGGTGATCATGTGTGTCTTTATGATTTTTCCTTCTATGAGAAGACAGCGACAAGAAAAAAAATTCTATGGAGCGCTCAAGAAGGGAGACAAGGTTATCATGAAGAGTGGTCTGCATGGAAGAATCGTAGAGCTTACTGATACTACAGTGGTTGTAGAGACCCTTTCTGGGAAACTCAAGTTCGAACGCTCTGCCGTATCTATGGATTACTCACGTCGAGTACAACAAGAACAATAGGGAACGAATCGCAATTAGCTCAATAACAGAGAAGAATCACAATTTGCCCAATATATTGGGCAAATTGTGATTCTATTACTTGCCTTTGTGCGACTTTACCTAAAAAGAACTATGGATGGAACAATATTACCCCTTATGGAGGATTTTTACACCATACAGGGGGAAGGATTTTACAGAGGTACCGCAGCTTATTTTATTCGCTTAGCGGGCTGTGATGTAGGCTGCCATTGGTGTGATGTCAAGGAGAGTTGGGATGCCTCAGTACACCCACGAGTACCTATTGAAGAGATTGCTCAGAGGGCATTGGCACATTCCAAAACGATCATCATTACAGGAGGAGAACCCCTTATGTACAACCTACAACCCCTTACAGAATTACTCAAGAGTAAGGGGGCGCGTACCCATATAGAAACCTCTGGAGCTCACCCTCTTACAGGAGTATGGGACTGGATATGTCTGTCTCCTAAGAAAAACAAACGCCCCTTGCCTGAAGTCCATCAGCGGGCAAGTGAGTTGAAAATGATTATCTACAACCATCATGATTTTCTCTTCGCAGAAGAAATGTCTGCCCTTACACAGCCTGACTGTATCCGCTATTTGCAGCCTGAGTGGAGCCGAAGGGAGCGAATGGTACCTCTCATAGTGGACTATGTCATGGAAAATCCTCAATGGAAAATCTCCTTACAAATGCATAAATATTTAGACATCCCATAGAAGAAAACCAATGTTCAGGCGTATCCTTAGTTATATTTTTCCTTTATCTCTCCACCAAAGAACCTCCACGGTCAGTGGAACCCTTTCAGTAACCCTTCTTAATGGGAAAAAGCTACTCAATTCGCCTAATACCGACTATTCTTATGGAAGGCTCCAGCAGGTATTGCGCTTTGGGCTTGAGCAAATAGGCTTTAGCGCTATAAAAAAGCAAAAAAAGATACTGATCTTAGGCATTGCCGCAGGGAGTGTAGTGGAAACCTTGGTAAAGGAAATAGCATTTGATGGAGAAATACATGGGGTAGAGATCGACCCAGAAGTAATTGCTATAGGCAAACAATTCTTTGATTTGGATAAGGTGAAAAATCTACAATTATTTATCCAAGATGCACAGGAGTATGTGAAAAATACCTCAGAGAGATATGATTCGATCATCGTGGATATATTCCAAGATGACCAGATGCCCTCTTTCCTCTTTGCTCCTCCCTTTTTCCTACAGTTGAATAAACTTCTGAACTCTAATGGGGTAATTCTCTTCAATACAATTGTAAAAAACAAATCCCAAGCACAGCGGAATAGGGACTTTGTTCAATATTTTCAGAACATCTATCAGATAACTGTATTTCCGAAAGTGAAGCAGGAAAATCAATTGCTTTTATTAGCCAAAAAGAACCTAAATTCAAGTATTAAAAAGTAATTTTTTGTTTGATAAATTACCTGTTTTTCTTATTTTTGTCTCTGAAAATTGAAATTTTATGAAAGAATTCCTCTTTTTACCGGCACTACTCGTTGGCATTTTCTTTGCTGCTTTTTTTATCTTTCTTGTCAATGAGTTTTCCACAAGCTTATACTCAGAAGTGTGGCTTCTTTTTTTCCCTATTCCTTTGATTTTAGGGATATGGCTGTTCTATGCTATCTACTACAAGCAGATAATATTGTCCTTAGGAGCAATAGGTTGTTCCATCGCTTTCTTTGCTTGGATAATGAAAGAATTGAACGTTTCTTTCTCTAAACTGAGTTCTGAAAAAAACTTACCTATAACTTACCAAAACTATGAAGATTTAGACTATGAAGTATCGGTTTGTGCCCAAGAGAAAGGACATTGTATTCACGAAGTTCCTACTAATGAATCAGAAGATCTCACTAGTTGTTTTCTCAATCACCTAAATGAAGTGGTTATGGTTCAAGATGATCGTATGTCCTCCTATATTGTAAAATTCGATACCTTAGGATATCAGCAATCAATAGAAGTACCCACTGATGATGATCATAGAAAAGTAGCTTATATTGTAGATGATTATATAATCAATATTGCTAATAATACCTATAGTTCGTTCTTCTTAAATGATGATGAAGATTTCTTGCCTATGACCTTTGTAGAAGCCTCTAAAAATTGGACAAAAGAGGAACAACAAACTTATTTTGAAAACAATGTAAAAACTAAAGCCACTTGCTTTAAAATAGTAAAGAGGGAAAAGAGCAAAGTTTTCTTCCTAAAAGATGACAAATGGCAGTATTTCTACACCGATCTTGGTAAAGAAACATTGAAAACTCAGTACAATTACCCTGAACTATTCGACGAAAAACGTTTTCCTATACAAGAAAGGAGCCTAAAACGCACTTATATTCACCCTCAATATGTACAAACTTACCAAGATAACTATGGATATACCACCATTTTATATTACCATATTATAAAACCTTTTCTTACCTATCATCTAAAAACACGTTTTGAAACTGTTAAATCTCAAGAAGAACTCAGTGCACTACCTACCTATTACTTTAAAAATGACACTGAAACTATAGAAGTTTTTGGATCAATGAGACTTTATAGCCATAAGCATTTGCAATATCAATTGTTGAGAATAGGAAAAAAAACATATAGGGTAGGAAAGTAAAAGCTAATTGCGCTCCATTATTGAAACTAAATCTTTTTTCTACACTTAAAAAGGAAATAATCCAATGATTTATTGTATCTTTGTCCAAAGCTCCTGAATTTTGGTATTCTTTTTTCTCAAACACAAAATTACTAATTCTTGGGAGCTTTTACTTTATTATAAGGAAAAGTTTAAACAGCTTCATAGGGAAGAAGAGAAGTTTTTTTACAAAGCCCTTTTTTATTTCAAAAAAATAACTATATTTGCCATTGAATTGAAATAAAGCAAAAATATTATGATTGTAAAAAGAATCTTTTCATTTTTTGGAGCACTTCTTTTCTTATTAGTGAGTGCATGCACTACTGGGAAAGTAGCCACAGGACAGAAAAAAGGGGTATTGGCCAAGCATGCTATGGTCGTGAGTGCCAAGAGGGAAGCCTCCGAGATAGGGCTTGCAATCCTTAAAAAAGGAGGTAATGCCTTTGATGCAATGGTCGCTACAGAATTAGCCTTGGCAGTGGCTTACCCCAATGCTGGGAATATAGGCGGGGGAGGCTTTATGGTATACCGTTTGGCTAATGGAGAAAAAGGCGCTTTGGACTATCGAGAAAAAGCACCTAACAAAGCACATCGTGATATGTACTTGGATGCCAATGGCAAGGTGATTCCTGGTAAAAGTACCCTTGGGGCGCTTGCGATAGGGGTGCCTGGTACGATAGATGCACTCTTTGAAGTACACAAGAAGTTCGGAAAACTCCCTATGGCAGAGCTCATACAACCAGCTATCGATTTAGCTCGCAATGGGGTGGTCATCACTCCCTTACAGGCGGATTTCTACATGGGGAAAAATGTAGAACAAATAAAAAAAGCCAATAATTATGTCACTCCTTTTGAGAATGGATGGAAGGCAGGTGAGTGTTTTAAGTATGAGGAACTAGCACAGACCTTAGAACGTATTCGAGACAATGGTCGCGCTGAATTTTACGAGGGAGAAACTGCCAAGCGTATCGTAAGCTATGTCCAAGAATTAGGGGGGATTCTCTCTCTTGAAGACTTGAAGAACTATCACTCTCAGTGGCGTACTCCTATTACATTCAATTATAAGAATTATACCATTTCCTCTATGCCACTCCCTTCCAGTGGGGGGCTCTGTATCGCTCAGATAATCAAATCGATAGAGCCTTACAAGATTGGGCAATACCCTCACAATGGGGAAAAATATGTACAGCTCTTAGTAGAGGCTGAGCGACGTGCTTATGCCGATAGGGCTTACTTTTTGGGGGATCCTGATTTTGTAAAGGTACCTACCCAGACACTACTTTCTCCTGACTATCTAAAACAGCGTATGAGTACCTTCTCTTGGGATAAGGCTAGCAAGTCCAGTGAGATAGCTCATGGTAAGGTGGTCGGTTATGAGAGTGATGAGACCACTCACTACTCCATCGTCGACAGCGAGGGCAATGCGGTAGCTGTAACCACTACTCTTAACACCAATTATGGTTCCAAGGTATATGTAAAAGGAGCTGGTTTTTTCCTCAATAATCAAATGGATGATTTCAGTATCAAGCCAGGGGAGCCAAATACCTACGGATTAGTGGGGTCTGAAAAGAATGCTATTGCACCCAACAAACGAATGCTTAGCTCTATGTCGCCTACTATAGTAGAGGAAAATGGGAAGCTCCGTATGGTTATAGGTACCCCAGGGGGCTCTACCATTATTACTTCTGTACTCCAGTGTATGCTCAATGTCTTTGAGTATGGTATGACTATGCAGGAGTCAGTAAGCAAGCCTCGCTTTCACCACCAATGGTTACCGGACGATGTCATGTTCGAGCCCAAAGGTTTTGACCCTATGGTCATCAGTAAGCTGAAGGCTAAAGGCTATGTGCCTAAGGAAGAAAACTTTGTAATTATTGGTCGTGTAGATGCTATTTTGGTAGAGAAAGATGGTAGCTTAGAAGGAGGTGCTGATCCTCGTGGAGATGATGTGGCAGTAGGCTTTTAAACTATATAAAATAAAAATAATAAAAAAATATTTATTTTTGTTTTGTAATTAAAAAATTTTTACTACCTTTGCGCCTGAAATCGTGAACAATGAACGGTGGAAAAGGATTAACAATTGAAAATTAATAATTAAGAATGAGTATTATTCGAAGAAATAACATGATGTGTTGCTCAATGGCTTACCCTTAGTAAGACATCATAATTTCTTTTGTCCATAGTATAGATATTCTAAAAAGAAAGCAATGATGTAGTATCGTTGCTTTCTTTTTTCTTTTTAAACTTATAACCCTAAATTATTAGACCGAATGAGAACAAAAATTCGACAACAGCTTTTAAGCCTTGCTTTTTTTCTCCTCGCCACAGTGGCAGGAGCGCAGACCCTCAAAGGGAAAGTTACTGATGATCAAAAGGAGCCTCTCTTGGGAGTTACCATCTTGGTAAAGGATAGTCCCAGCAGAGGGGCTACGACCAATGAGAAAGGAGAGTTTACCCTCAGAGTCTCTCCCGAAGAAACTCTTGTCTTTTCCTATATAGGATTTAAGACGAAGGAAGTCAAGGTAGGCAAGCACAAACAACTCTTAGTCTCCTTGGAGAGTGAAGCCGAGGAACTTCCTGAACTCTTGGTAGTGGGCTCTCGTGCAGGAGGACGCACTAAGATTGACAGCCCTGTACCGGTGGATGTCTTCGATGTGACCAAAACAAGCAAGACACAGCCACAGGCGAATATTAACCAGATACTCAATAGTATAGCACCCTCTTTTACCTCCACTACTCAAGTGGTGTCCGATGGTTCGGATCACCTTGACCCAGCTCAGTTGCGTGGGTTGGGGCCTGACCAAACTTTGGTACTTCTCAACGGAAAGCGCCGACATACTTCTGCCTTTATCAATGTCAATGGGACTCCAGGGCGAGGCACTGTAGGAACCGATCTGAATACGATTCCTTCCTTTGCGCTCTCTCGTATAGAGGTATTGCGTGATGGAGCTTCTGCTCAGTATGGATCGGATGCCATCGCAGGGGTGATGAACTTAGAACTCAAAAAAGAAAAAGGGCTTTCCGCTCAGGTAAGTTATGGAGGTCACCTTACACCTAAGGCTAATGACCATAGGGGTGACTTTGATGGCGGACAAGGTCAGCTGGATATTAATTACGGTACCGAATTGGGCAAGAAGGGGGGATTCCTCAACCTAACTTTCTCTGCTCAGTTTCGTAACACAACTCATCGTGCAGGTACTTTTGATGGAGATATTTTCAACGCTTACAATGCTATAGAACTGCGTGCTCTTGAGCACAATGACAACTTATCGGGGTACTTTAGCAATATCAATGTAGATGCAGACTCTCGCCTATTAGGGCTTATCAAAGGTTATGTTCAGGAGGTAGATTATTTTGATAGCAGCTATCTCTCTCAGATACAGGGTGCTACCTCTATAGCAGCCTTGCAGCCGCTTCTCAAGAAGGACTTTACCGAGCAGGAACTCGCTTACCGAGGCTTGGGCCGCAAAGATTTCAATATGCATGTAGGCCAATCCAGTCTCTTGGGGACTCAGTTCTTTATCAATGCAGTGATTCCTTTCTCTAAGCACTGGGAACTGTATGCTTTCGGAGGGCAGAGTTATCGCTATGGAGAAGCAGGAGGCTTCTTCCGTCGTCCTAACCAAGCTCGTACTTTCACAGGCTTACATCCCAATGGATATTTGCCTAAGATAACTACCGACATACAGGATTCCTCTATCTCGGCAGGGATACGTGGAGAAGTAGGGAAGTGGCATATCGACTTGAGTAATACCTTTGGTCGCAATGAGTTCGCCTACACCATTAAGAATACAGGCAATACCAGCTTACGCTTTGCCTCTCCGGACTCCTTCGATGCTGGTAAGTTACGCTTCCTGCAGAATACGATCAACTTAGACTTCTCTCGCCCTCTTGAGCTCTTTGAAAAGGCTAATATTTCTTTTGGATTGGAGCAGCGTCATGAGGCTTATAGTACAGTGGCAGGCGAGGAACTCTCCTATGCTACCTATGATATACATGGCGGAGTACTCCCATTGGGAGCACCAAGCAGCCAAAAGACAACTGACTTTTTTGGGAACGCACTCCCTGGAGGCGCACAAGTGCTCCCTGGATTTAGGAAAGAAAGTGCTCTTACCAAAACACGTAATGTAGTGGCAGGGTATGGAGAATTCGAAACAGATATTACCAAATGGTTATTGGCTAATGCTGCAGTGCGTTATGAACATTATTCAGACTTTGGAAATACCTTTAACTATAAGCTCGCTACACGTGTAAAACTCTTTCCGAATGTGAATCTCCGCGGGGCTGCCTCTACTGGCTTCCGTGCTCCTTCTATTCATCAGTTGTATTATACCAATATCAATACCTTACAGATCAATGGAGTATTACAGGAAACAGGTACTTTTAACAATATCTCTCGTGCAGCAGAACTCTTTGGAATAGATAAGCTTCGCGAAGAAAAATCCAAGTCGGTTAGTGCAGGTTTCGCCTTGAAAGTGCCTAAGGCAGGTCTCTCTCTCAGTGCCGATGCTTACTTTATCCGTGTGGATGACCGTATTATCCTTACTGAAGCTTTTTCTCGTCCTGCAGGGAATACTACTGCTGAGAATGAACTCAAACAAATATTTGATTTGGCCAATGTCAATACCGTACAGTTCTTTGCCAATGCGGTAGATGTAGAAACCAAAGGAATAGATGTAGTACTGAGCCATTCGCTACAAAACGATAAGTTCTCCCTGACCAATGATTTTGCTTTTAACCTTACCCAAACTAAAAAAGTAGGAGAAATACATACCCCAAGAGCTATTAAGGCTGCAGGACTTGAAGAAAAATTCTTCTCCGAGCGCTCTCGAGTACTTCTGGAAGAGGTAATCCCTCGCTTCAAAGCTACTCTTTCTCACAATCTTACCATAGGAAAATGGAATGGCTACTTGCGCAATACTTATTATGGCAAGGCCACTGGACCAGATATCATCCGAACTGCTGACCAAGTAGGAGATTTTGTATTCGATGAGCGGGGACACCAAGTGATCCGTGGAAAAATAATCACTGATCTTTCCATAGCGTATAACTTTACTCCAAAGACCTCTTTTACCCTTGGGGTGAACAACCTCTTTGACCTTTATCCTGAGAAAAATGTCAAGGTTAATAACAATAATGACCAGTTTGTCTATTCACGAGCCACTTCTCAGTTTGGGCTCAATGGACGCTATGTCTTTGCTCGCGCTACCTTCCATCTCTTCTGATGCCATATTATATAAATAGAAAAAACCGCTCTTTTTGGGAGCGGTTTTTTGTTATTAATCGTCGTCTTCTTCATCTGGATAGTTGTCATCATCCTCAGGTTCGTCATAATTATCATCGTCATCCTCATTGGATTTTCCTTTGGATTTGCTACTGCTGCTTTTGGTTTTTTTCTTGACTACTACTTTTCCTTCCTTGACAGCCTCTTTGATTTTGTTTTCAATCTCTTCGGCCATTTCAGGATTGTCAAGAAGTAAAGCCTTCATCGCATCGCGACCATTGGCAAGGCGTGTTCCTTGGTAACTATACCAAGCACCACTCTTGGAGAGGATGTCAAATTCGGTACCCCAATCTACGATTTCAGAAACCTTGGAGATACCCTCTCCGTAGATAATTTCAAATTCTGTTTTCTGGAAAGGAGGGGCTACTTTATTTTTCACCACTTTGATTCGGGTAAGATTACCATAAGCCTCCCCGTCTTTGTTCTTCAGTGGAGCAGCTTGTCGGCGTACATCTACACGTACGGACGAGTAGAATTTCAGTGCGTTTCCTCCAGTGGTTGTTTCAGGATTTCCGAAAGTAACACCTATCTTGTCTCGAAGCTGGTTGATGAACATTACCACGCAATTGGCTTTGCTGATACTACCAGTGATCTTGCGCAGTGCCTGAGACATCAGTCGGGCATGTACTCCCATTTTGGAATCTCCCATTTCCCCATCTATTTCAGACTTAGGAGTAAGGGCAGCCACAGAGTCCACTACGATAATATCCACTGCACCGGATCGTACCAAGCCATCGACAATCTCAAGCGCTTGTTCTCCATTGTCTGGCTGGGAGACGATTAGGTTGTCTATATCGATTCCTATTTTTTTAGCATAATAAGGGTCAAAGGCATGCTCTGCATCTATGAAAGCAGCAGAACCTCCTTGTTTTTGAGCCTCAGCAATCGCATGTAGGGTTAGGGTGGTCTTACCAGAGGATTCCTGACCGAAGATCTCAATCACCCTACCACGAGGATAACCTCCTACCCCCAAGGCAATATCCAACCCTAAGGAGCCAGAAGGGATAACCTCTACCTTTTCAGCTACTTTGTCCCCAAGGCGCATTACAGTCCCCTTACCGAAGGATTTCTCTAAGCGCTCCAAGGCAAGCTTCAGGGCTTGGGCTTTGGCATCTTTATCCTTGATTTCCTCTACTTTATCTTTTTCTTTTTTTGCCATCTTTTTAATGATTAATGGTTAATGATCAATGATTAATGATTAATAGACGTTGGCATTAATCATTAATCATTAGAGAACAAATTTCTTTGCACTTTGTCCTTTGTAGCGAGCGATACACTCTTCGTATACCTCAAGCGCTTTCTGGGCATCTCCCCAGCCACGTACTTCTACCTTCTTGTTTTCCAAGTCTTTGTATACTTTGAAGAAGTGTTCTATTTCCTTAGTAAGGTGAGGGTTTACTTGGTCAAGCTCATTGAGTGATTTTACCATAGGATCGGCTTTAGGCACACAAAGTACTTTTTCGTCCCCTCCTTTTTCATCGGACATATAGAGGATACCCACAGGTTTTACCTCTACTACACATCCAGGGAAAAAAGGAATGGTGGAGATCACCAATACATCCAAAGGATCCCCATCATCGGCCAAAGTTTCTGGAATAAAACCATAGTCAGTAGGGTACACCATGGAGGTATGGAGCATTCTATCGAAGCGCATTTTTCCTAAATCAAAATCATATTCGTACTTGTTTCTACTTCCCTTTGGAATCTCAATAAGTACATCAAAAGTTGTTTCTTTTGCCATTGTATTTATATCAAAAAATTAGAGAGCAAAGATAGCATATTTTTTTTTATTCTCAAAGCAAATAATTATGTTTCTTTCCTCAAAAAAATTTCGTACATTTGCCACCTATTTAATACCCTATTATTATGTATTCAGAATTAGCAGAAGGACACCCTATACGCACTTATTTGCATGAAACAGAACTTATTCAAAACCTTTTAGAAGAAATCATGCAAACGGATCCTGAGAAGGATTATCAGAAGTTCTATAATCTCTTCAATCACCTTTCCACCGTGGAGAAGCGATTCCAAAGAAAAGAGAATCAGCTATTCCCTTTCTTGGAGCAAAAGGGGTGGACGAACCCTTCGCAGAATATGTGGTCATTCCACGATACCATTCGCGATATGTTCCGCTTAGTCAGAAAGAACTTAGAAGAAAAGGATTTAGCTAAAGCTAAAGAGAATATGGTATATGTGGAGGACAACCTCCAGCGCTTACTCTCTGTAGAGTACAACATTCTTTTTGCCCGCTCATTGGAGATTCTCTCTGAAGAGGATTGGATCAAGATGCGCCAAGGAGAGGACGAGATTGGTTGGATGCTTCCTACTCCACCACCTACTTACCCTAATGAATCCGGATATATACACCCTTCGGAGGATACCACCCTACGTACGGATGTAGTTTTCGATGAAAATGCACAACACTATGATGAAGGGTATTTGACTATAGAACAAGTAAATCTATTGCTCAAAACCTTACCTATTGATATTACTTTTGTCGATGAGAATGATAAGGTTATTTTCTATAATCGTGGAGAGGAACGTGTATTCCCTCGTAGTGCTGGAATCATAGGGCGTGAGGTGAAGTTCTGTCATCCTCCTAAGAGTGTAGGGACAGTACTGAAGATCGTAGAAGCCTTCCGCAATGGTACCCAAAATGAAGCCAACTTCTGGTTCAACTATCGTGGTAGACTCATCTATGTACGCTACTTCGCTGTACGCGATGCTCAGAAGAACTATCGTGGAGTGATAGAAATGTCTCAGGATATTACCGATATAAAAACTATAGAAGGGGAAAGACGCCTTCTGGAATGGGAGTAAGATATAAATAACTTTTTGCTTTGGCGAAAATCATAGAACAAATAAAAGAGCCTATCGCTCAGGAGATGGCCGCCTTTGAGGACAAGTTCAGAGACTCTATGTCCTCAAGGGTGGCCTTGCTCAATCGTATCACCCACTATATAGTAAACCGCAAGGGGAAACAGATGCGCCCCATGTTCGTATTCTTGGTGGCAAAGCTTGTCTCTGAAGGACTCGTACAGGAGCGTACCTACCGAGGAGCGGCGGTCATTGAGTTGATCCATACGGCTACTTTGGTTCATGACGATGTCGTAGATGATAGTAACAAAAGGCGAGGTTTCTTTTCTATCAATGCCTTGTGGAAGAATAAGATAGCAGTTCTGGTAGGGGATTATCTCCTCTCCAAGGGACTACTTCTTTCTATAGACAATGGGGATTTTGACCTATTGAGAATCATTTCCGTAGCAGTACGAGAGATGAGTGAGGGAGAGCTCTTACAAATGGAAAAAGCGCGCAGATTGGATATCACCGAGGAAGTATATTATGAGATTATCCGACAGAAAACGGCTACCCTCATTGCCGCTTGTTGTGCTATGGGAGCTTGCTCGGTAGCTCCTGAAAATAGCCAAGTGATAGAGCAAATGCGCCTTTTTGGAGAATATGTCGGTATGGCCTTCCAGATAAAGGATGACCTCTTTGACTATACAGAAGAAGCTATTGGAAAGCCTACAGGAATCGATATTAAGGAACAAAAAATGACCCTTCCACTGATCTATACCCTCAATATGGTTACCGAAAAAGACCGCCATTGGCTGATCAATAGTATCAAAAACCACAATACAGACAAAAAACGGGTGAAAGAAGTGATAGCCTTTGTCAAAGCACATGGAGGAATCGACTATACCCAGGAGAAAATGAAAGAATACCAAGCAAAAGCGTTGGCTATATTGGATCGCTTTCCAGATTCTCCTTATAAAAAAGCACTGCTACAGATAGTCACTTACGTCATAGAGCGAACTATATAGTTTGGGAGGCTATCATCTCTGTAAGTTCTTCCCAAAATAATTGTGTAGGGAAGCCTACAACATTGTTATAAGACCCCTTGATTTGGGTAATTCCTACAGCACCTATCCATTCCTGTATCCCATAGCTACCAGCCTTGTCAAAAGGTTGGTAGTGGGTAAGATAGTAATCAATCATTTCAGGGGTAAGGGTGGAGAAAGTCACCTGAGTACTCTCATAAAAAGCCCTTTGTTGCTCCTTTCCTTTCAGGCATACTGCTGTAATCACCTCATGTGTTTTCCCTGAGAAATCACTAAGTGTAGCTCTTGCATCGGCATAGTCCTTGGGCTTGCCGATAGCTTTTCCTTCAAACCATATAAGCGTATCAGCCGTAATAAGAATTTCTTTTTCAGCAATCTCTCCTGAGAAAGCATGCGCTTTTTCTTGAGCAATATATAAGGGAATTTCAGCTCCTTTTAAGTCTTTGGGGTAGTGCTCATCTGTTTGCTTGATACGAACTTCAAAGGGGAGACCTAGGTCCTTGAGGAATTGGGCTCTGCGTGGAGAAGCAGAGGCTAAGATAAGGGAATATCCCCTGAGTGATTGTGATAACATAAGCTTTCGAAAGATTAGTCTGGGACAAAAATATTCTCTCCGTCCTCATTCTCATAGAGGGTTCCCAATCGCTTACCTTTGTCCTTGGAGGAACTCGAAGAGGAAGCCCCTTTAGCAGTTTTGTATTTGGTAATTTTCTCTCCTTTTTTCTGGATAATCTCCATATCATCTCCATTTTTATTGACAATAGTGAAGTCTCCTCCTGTGAAAAAGGCAGAGAGGTTCAGATTCATCACCATGGATACCATTAGAGCAACGGAGAAAACCATAGCGACATCGAAGAGATTGACCACGACACTTAGTGGATCAGCATCGTCGTCCTTGAATGGGTTTGTTCTTCGGGAATTTCTCATTTCTCAGGAGTTTGTTGGGTAGCAATACGGGAAATATAATCTAACTGGTTTACCTCTTTGGCATACCAGCGTTGTTTGAACTGTAGAGTGATAAGCCCTACAAGGCTTACTACTAATCCCACAACCGTAGTGGCGAAGACCACCTGCATATTGGAAGCCATCTTGGAGATGTCCCCCTGAGAGAGACCTGTAAGAGCAGGGCTCATGGCGATAAGTGTTCCGATAAGTCCCAATACAGGGCCTACCTTGGAAAGTAGTTTGGAGGTGACGATATCCTTCTCAGCCTCATTCTCAAAATTGGAAATCATATAATCGGCATAAGCCCCATCGGTAGGACGAAGTAGGATCTTACGCAGGTATTTTACAAAGAGAGAATTGTCCTTCTCGGGAAGCGCTTCCTGTAAGCGAGGTAGTGACTCTGGGCTGAGCGTCTCCAAGATGGGGGAGAGTTGTCGCTGGTTTTTGTATTTGGTAATGAATTGGTTATAAAAGCTACCAGAGAGCAGTAGCGCGCGTACAAAGAGTATCAACAGCACTATGATGTCTGGAATGAGCAAGCTGTCCGATACTAAGAAAAGAATTTGTGAGATTTGATCCATTTTGATTTAGATTATTTCTAAGTGCAAAGATACGAATTAAATAAGAAATGACCAATGAGAAATATATAATAATTCAATAATGGTTAATGATTCATCCTCGCATGGGATGAATCATTAACCATTATTAACAATATATCTCTTATTCTTCCACGGCTTGGTTTACTGTGCCAGGGAAGTAATATTTAGGTTCTGAGATACTTCTCATATAGTATACTGGTCCCAAGGTAGCCGATAAGCTGGACTTCCAAAGATAGATACCTTGCGAGCTCATTTGAATAAAATGAGTCAATCGCTCCTGTGCCATCTGTAGAATTTCTTCATTATTAGGATCTATCCAGAACTCATCCATATCCTCATGCTCGCCTATGAAGGTGATGTATATCTTCTTATCACGGATTTCATAGTTGCATTTGTATGCGTAATACACTCTATCATTTTGGTTTCCTGTAGGGGTATAGCCTACCCGCAAGAGAGGGGTGTCCGCATCGGATTGGAAGAGTAGCTCATAGGAGAAGAATTTCCCTTCGCCTACCTCTGTATAGAAGTCTCTTTTGAAGTCCGCACTCATATAAGGCAAGTTAAGATGTGCTTGATCGCCTAAGAGTACTATAAAGTCAGTGACAACATCCCCTTGGGATTCGAACTCATCCATAGGATTGTTGAAGTGTCTTAGCTCAATAGTCACTCCATTGCTTTGTGCTCTATAGTTCAGCGGAGGAGTTCCTGGCACTGCTGTCATATGAGTGAATTTTTCTCCTGCTATCTCCAACGAAGGTGTGAAGGTCAGTCCATTAGAATTCACCGCAATACCTGCTCGGCTTGCTTTGTGGCTATCCTGCATGGAGGTAAAGAGGAACATGCGGAAGGCACTTCTTACAAAGTAATTCTCCACCCCTTGAGCAGAAGTCACTTTTAGGTAATAGGTATGATCAATACCATCGAGCTGTTCTCCTTGAGTACCTATAGTTGTCCAATCCTCGGCAGTGGCCTTTTCAAAATAAAGGAATTGTTCGGTTGACTTTCGTTGGGTTTTGAACTTAAGTTTATCACCTTCCTGCCCTATATAGACAAACTGAAATTCACCTTCGAGACCTTTACCGATATGCTCACGAGGGTCTGAGCTATAGGTAAGAGGTTCGAGCAGGGTATGAATGTAGTTTCGGGTGGTAAAGACCAAAAGGGGACCTTGTCCTTCCTGAATTTGGTAGCCACTCTCCTGAGGGGTTGTTCCACTACCAAAATCAGCCACCATCGTTACGCGTCCTCCGAGGGTGAACTTCATTAGAAAGGTATAGCCTCCGAAGGTATTCTTTTTAGGAAAATAGCTCAATTTCCAACCATAAGGCGCCTCCGAGAGCGTTTTTTTGAGATTTTCCTTGTTCTGCTGTATACGTTCGGAAGCATTCTTACCCATGAGCAAGTCAGGTTCGTTCTTCTGACATCCGGCTACAGCTATGATAGCGAGTAGGTATAATATTTTTCTCATTTTAGTATCTGTTTTGGTTTACAAATAGTTCTGCATTCTTTGGTAAGCGACCCCTTGGAGCTGATAGAAGTCAATACCCCATTCGGCTCTGAAGTACTCCACGATAAAGGCTTCTTTCTTCTTAAGAGCTACCTTCCCTTTCTCAGGCATGGCATTGAGGGCGGCATCCCATTGCGCCTTGGACTTCATGAGCATATGAGAGGTCATTTCAGCAAAGTCCTCAAAGGGGTTTGCCGCTGCATAGTTGGTAATAAAGCCTAAGGCATTGGCCTGAGCCGTTGTCTTACCATGCCAAGAAGAACTGTAATCATCGGGGGTTATTTTCCCAAATTCAGGCGCAAAGGGCTTATGCTGATTGATGATATGGCAGTACTCATGCTGAATGGTATGAATAATGTGCCTGATATTCTCCTCATTTGGATGGGCTGGATCGTAATAGTCAACGCGAGCGATGGTGATCTTAGCCCCATTGTCAGCCTGACCGAGAGTTTCCTCGAAGAGGTAGGTCTCGGGATTGCGCTGAGGATCCAAGTTACGCCCTCCGATAAGGCTTATCTGTCGAGGAGCTACTTGGCTAACAAAGGTCGTACCAGCTACTTGTTGATAGGCTCCTAACCAAACATACTTGATCATCTCCAAGAAAGGCTGTACCTTGCTTTCAGTCGGTGGATATAGGTAGCGTCCCATCTCGTAGTTGATGTCCACATATTTGTAATTGACCTCTATATTATAGGGATTGATATATTCGTTTCGGATATAAGTATCCAGGGTAGTGGGGGTATCCGTATCGTCATGGATCACACTTTGGGGATCGAGTGTCTCTTTCTTATTGCAGCTGGAAAAGGCAACAGAAAGAGCAATACATATATAGGTTATTTTTTTCATACTTCAAAGAATTAAAAGATTAACGAGGATTGGGTGCCATACCAAATTCAAGGGCGCTATTAGGAATTTGAAGCTCTCGACGAGGGTCACCCTTGGTGAGTTCTATTTGGCCATCGCCCACCTTATGCACGACCTTCATCCCTAAGCGCTTGTTATCAAACCAGCGCAAGCCCTCTTGTACAAACTCCACTCGTCGGATATCCACCACAGCTTGGAGCCATTCTCTCTGTCGGGTTGTGAGGGGATAGGAAGGATCGAAATCAACTCCTCTACCCTGATAACGCCTATCAAGCGCCTCCTGAGTCATATAGCGCTCGAAGGTCAAGCGAGGGAAAGGATAGGCCTCATTGGGTCGGGAGCTATTATGGGTCTTAGGAATCAGATAGGTAAAGAGGTCACGACGGAACTGATCTAAGTTGCCAGACATTAGATAGGCCTCCAAGCGGTTGAGGTAGACCTCGTCATAAGAGAACAAAACCGCTGCACTATAATAAACCCTAGTACCTGCCGAACGATTCACATACTTATAGTAGTAGTTAGACTTAGGAAAGACGATATTACCTGCACCATCTCCCAAAGCCGAATTGACTGCTTCCCAACTGATATTGGAGAAGTTCAAAGGATGGGTATTACGAGGAGAGCAGATCTCCGCCATCTTTTGCAAAGTTAGGCTATACTTATGAGTCTGGAAACGATAGGCCAAGGCAGAGCGAGCCGTACCCACAAGTATATTGGATGGGTTAGTGGATTCTGTATAGTAAGCACTTCTGGACTCGAGGGCTACTGCATTGAGGGTTTTTATGTTCCTAAGCTTGGTTTCTGCATTGGCTCCCAAAACGGCATCGGCATGTTCAATTACCTTATTCCACTGGGCTTTCATTAGGTAGAAGCGCGTAGCAAAGGCATGAGCTGCCGCTGTAGTGAAGTGGAAACGAGGTTGCTTATATTTGCTATCATCGAGCAAGGGAAGCCCTTGGGTGAGGTCGCGCTCTATTGCATTGTAGTAGTCCTTGAGGGAGATACGGGTGTAGTGCCCAAAGACATGCTTTTCTGGCTCAGTAATATAGGCCAATCCCAAATCAGTGGCAGCGGTAGCCTCATTATAAGGCTTACACCAAAGGTAAGCCAACATAAAATGGGCATAGGCTCGTGCT
Organism: Capnocytophaga gingivalis ATCC 33624; assembly: GCF_000174755.1. Lineage (GTDB taxonomy): Bacteria > Bacteroidota > Bacteroidia > Flavobacteriales > Flavobacteriaceae > Capnocytophaga > Capnocytophaga gingivalis. The sequence continues at coordinate 49,936 of NZ_ACLQ01000021.1, read as the reverse complement.
ACCAAGGCTTCTCCTTTGATATAGTTATATCGGGCTGTCTCGCCTAATTCAGCATAGGATTCCAAAGCCTGATTGGCTGCCCCAATGGCCGCATAGCAGGCTATCCAATAGTCGGTTGGGGTATTATCCTCCCCATCTATCTCGTTGTTATCTCTCCAGAAATACATATCTGTATTAAGGGTTGAGATTCCTAAGAAAGAGGTCTTCTCGCTTACATTATCACTCATCATCTCTGCGATGTAAGTAGGAAAGCGATTAGGATAGGCGCCGACCAAGAGTTCCTCTATTTTTTCAGGACTATCTATTTCTGTACGGCTATCAGGTAGGTCGTCTAATATTTTGTTACAAGCGCTTAGCACCAAGGTAAGGGCTAAGGCTAAGAGGGACAAGTATTTGTTTCTTTTCATGAGTTGCTGTTTTGTTAGATTCCAAGATTAATGGTAAAGGTATATTGGGGTGTGATCGGGTAGGCTACTCCTCCAGAGCGGAAGAATTCTGGATCCTGTCCGTTCAAGTCCTTATGAGCATAGATTAGGAAGGGGTTGGAAGCTTGTAAGCGTAGGGTTAGGTTGCCTAAGTTTAGGTTTTCCAAAACTTCCTTATCAAAAGTATAGGATAGGGAGATGCTCTTCATACGTACAAAAGAGCCATCGACTACACGAGCGGTAGAGTGGTTATAAGCGCTATAAGCTCTTGAGATATAGGCCTTGTTTTCCTCATTGAGTGTTCGCTGAGAGACAATGCCAGGTATTTGAGTTAAGGCCTCATCTCCTGGGGCTACCCAGCGATTTTTGAACTCTCTTGGGAAGACACTTAAGTCATCATAGCCAGCTCCTTTGTAGAGGGGTGCCTTGCGAATCTTGTTGCCCGCTTGCATAGTAATGAGGAAGTTTAGCTCCCAATTCTTGTAACGGAAGGTATTGCTAAGTCCTCCTGTGATGTTGGGATCCACTGCTCCTTCTTTCTTGAGATAGGAGAGGATATTATCACGGTCTTGGAAATCAATATCCTTATAGTCTCTACTTCCTCCCTTAAGGTTCAATAGCGGCATTCCTTGGTTATTAAGACCTGCAAAATCATAGGAATAAAGGGTGTTGCGTGGATTACCCAATACATTGCCCCCTGTCTCACGTACTAAGTTGAAAACACTGTTGGAGGCATTGGCCAAGGAGGTAATCTCTTGCTTAAAATAAGCAAAGTTCACACTGGTACTCCAAGTGAAATCCTCAGTCTTGAAGTTACGAGTATCTAGTACTAGCTCAACCCCACGAGTGGTCATGGAGGCATCATTAGCATACTTATTCAATTCCCCACCCATACCGGAAGTACGCACGATGTCTAATAAGTCCTTGGAGTTCTTCTGGTAGAGGTCTACCGAGAGGGAGATCGCATTGGAAAGGAAGCCTATGTCAGTACCGAAGTTAGTCTCATACACCTTCTCCCAAGTAAGGTCAGAGTTCTGGAGAGAAAGGATACGGATTAGGCGTTCATTATCCTGGTTGCGGAAGCGGGGGGTGATGGTACTGATCATGATAGGTAAGGCATTTCCTATATTGTTCAGTCCTGCAATCAGTCCATAGCTAAGACGGAAAGAGAGGTTAGAAAGAGCATGAGTCGCAGGCAAGAAATGTTCGTTGGTCACATTCCAGCGGCCACTGATATTCCAAGTAGGGAGCCAGCGAGCCTTGCGGCTTCTACCAAGCTGGTTAGAACCCTCATAGTTCAGTGTACCAGAGAGAATATAACGGTTGCGGAAGCCATAGGATGCCTGAGAGAAGAAAGCTACTCCTCGTTCACGACCGGTAGAGCGATCAAAGTATTGGGCGTTATCGGCAATCACCTTCTCTATGATTCGAGGATCAGTAAAGACTACTCCACCACGATTGAACTGATAGCCATAACCATCGAAGGATTGGTTATCCCTATCGGTATAACGGAATTCTTGTCCTAAGAAGAGCTTAAGGGTATGCTTGTCCTGCTCATCTTGGTCTTTGAAAGCCTTATTGTACTCCAAGGCATTGCGTAAGTAGTAGCTTTGGAGGTTATTTTGTTCCAACTTATAGATACCTCCGTTGGGAAGTACCACTTGCGGAAGGGCTGAAGGATCATCAGGGTTGCGGTATAGGAATGGGTTGCGCTCCCCTATAATCATATTATCGTTAGCACGATAAGCCCCTACCACATTGGAACCCTCGGAGATCGTGTGCTCTTGGGTACTTTGGGCATAGCGTACCGAACCTAAGAACTTGTACTTAAGCGCTGGAGTGAATTTGATCTCTAAGTCACTTTGGAGCTTGTACTCCATCATCTTCAGATCTATATAATTATTCTTAAGCTCCTTAAGGATATTCATAGGTGCATAGTTCATACGATAATAGTCGTAGTTGCCTTCATCATCATAGGGACGTAGTGCACGAGTAGTATTGAGTGCATAGCTGAAGGGATTGATGTCGAAATCACGTTCGTACTCCCCTGTTACCTGATTGCTCGAACGGGAGAAGGTACCCGGTGCTTTTTGGTTACGGATGGCTCCTTGTGCTAGGATACCTATCTTCACCTTAGAAGAGAGGTCATAAGTGGTCTTTATATTTCCGGTAATACGGTGTACCCTATCGGCTATCGTCCATCCTGGGTCTACAAAGAAGCCTAATGAACTATAGATAGTCGTATTCTCCCCTCCACCACTAAGGCTCAAGGTATGATTTTGAGTTAAGGAAGGTCGGAAGAGGGTTTTGAACCAGTCCGTATTGGCATACTCGTATTTGCGCAAGAAAGCATTACGTGCCTCTGGACTGTTCTGCAATAGAAAGCGACCAGTAGCAGGATCATAAGTATCGGTATTTCGGTACATGATCTGGTAAGCTCCACCTTGTTGAGCAGCCATATAAGTAGCTCGGTCTAAATAGCCCTTTTGCTCCAACTCACGATAGACACTCATGGTCTCTTGGGAGTTCATCAGGTCGAACTGTGCATAATTAGGAATCATACGTACAGACTCCTCCAACTGGTAGCTCAACTGTGTCTTCACATTGCGTTTTCCACTTTTGGTAGTAATGATTACTGCTCCATTAAGCGCACGTGCTCCATATAAGGAAAGTGCGGAGGCATCCTTGAGGATTTCTATACTCTCAATATCATTGGCATTCAGCCCTGAGATTGCTGAGCTAATTAGGGTTGAGGCATCTCCAGAGGCTAACTGTTCAAAGGAAAGGTTTACCACCTCCTCCTGTACAGCTCCATCCACTACCCAGAGGGGTTTGGTATCTCCAAAGATAGAGGAACCTCCACGTATAGTAATCTTAGGAGATGTGCCAAAAGTACCTGAAAGGTTCTGTACATTGACCCCTGCTGAACGTCCCTCAAGCATACGACCTACATCTACAACTCCATCTTGCTTGATGTTGTCTATCTTAAGTGTTTGCGAATTACCTGTAAAGAGCTTCTTATCTATCTCTTGGTAACCTGTGAAGACAAGACCTGTAAGCTCTGTTACTTCTTCCTTGAGGACAATATTCAACACTTTGTTGTTGCCCACTACTCGTTCCACTGGAGTACTACCTACCATAGAGAAAACAAGAACCGCTTTCTCATTGGACACTTTGATGGTAAAATTACCGTCCAAATCGGTATCCACTCCATGAGTGGTACCCTTCTCCACTACGGATACTCCTAAGAGTGGTCGCCCATCTTGGTCCTTGACCACACCTGTTACGGTCTGCTCTTGAGCGTATAGCCCTGAGAATGTGAGCCATAAGAACCCCAACAGCACATACAGCCATTTTCTTTTCATCTTAATACGTTTAAGCAATTAGTTTTGCAAATATTCATAAAAAAATCTGATAAAAACAATCTTTTTATGAATTTATTCACCTTTTTCTCTTTATTAAGTAAAATATCGTAGATTTTACTTCAAAACTAAACAAAATACAATGTTAATTATTAATAAAACAAATTAATATTATTCAATTAACTTTTTTTAACTTCAAATTTTAATTAAAACATAAAAAACACAAAAATGTATTCAACAAATACAAAAGTATATTAATTTACTCACAATGAATATTATAGATGTTTTACAAATATCGTTTATTGTCTATAGACATAATCTATTCTATGCCTATACAATTAATAATTTAACTCTATTTTAACAAGCTAATTTCCAATCAGAAAAGAGCAGAAAGTCGGTAGTGGCAAGGCTTTTACTTTCTGTCAATTGTTAGTTTTTTATTTTTTACTTTTTACCTTTTACTTTTTTTGTATCTTTGCCCTCTCAAATCATCACAATGAAACATTTAGAAGCTATCGGGAGGTATTTCCTGATGTTATACGAGATATTCCGCAAACGCACCAAATGGGCTATGATGAAAAGGCTTATAATGAAGGAGATAGATGACCTTATGTATGGATCGTTGGGGATTATTGCTTTTATCTCGCTCTTTGTCGGGGCGGTAATTGCCATACAGATGGCACTGAACATAGATAACCCTCTTATACCTAAGAGTCTTATTGGCTTTGCCACCCGTCAGACCATTGTACTGGAGTTTGCTCCTACCTTTACCTCTATCATAGTAGCGGGGAAGGTGGGTTCCTTTATCACTTCAAGTATTGGGACTATGCGTGTTACCGAACAGATAGATGCCTTGGATATCATGGGGGTCAATTCTCTTAATTACCTTATCTTTCCTAAGATTATTGCCTTGCTTTTGTATCCTTTTGCCATTACTATGGCGATGGCTTTGGGTATCTATGGGGGGTATATTGCGGCTACTGTAGGGCACTATGCTACCTCGGCAGAGTTCCTGGAAGGTTTGAAGTTACAGTTCCGCGCTTTCGATATCACCTATGCACTTATTAAGAGTGTTATTTTTGCCTTTGTGCTGGCGACTATTCCGGCATATCACGGCTATTATATGAAGGGGGGCGCCTTGGACGTAGGAAAGGCTAGTACCATCTCCTTCGTATGGACAAGTGTGGCAATTATTATTATTGATTTTATTATTACTCAAATTCTCCTTACGTAAATGATTGAAGTACAAGATATAAAAAAATCCTTTGACGGGGTAGAGATTCTTAAAGGAATCTCGGCAACTTTTCACAAGGGAAAGACAAACCTTATCATAGGGCAGAGTGGTTCTGGAAAGACCGTTTTCCTAAAGACACTCTTGGGATTGCATATTCCTGATAGTGGCAACATTATCTATGATGGGGTCAAGTATGCCGATATGAATAAGGAACAACGTCGTAAGTTGCGCCAAGAGATGGGAATGGTCTTCCAAGGGAGTGCGCTTTTTGATTCCATGACGGTGGAGGAGAATGTGATGTTCCCGCTGCAGATGTTTTCTTCTCTGACCCCTGCCGAGATGAAGGATAGGGTGGATTTTGTCTTGGAAAAGGTGAATCTGGTCAATGCCCATCATAAGAAACCTGCCGAGATATCGGGGGGGATGCAAAAGCGTGTGGCTATTGCTCGTGCAGTGGTGAACTCGCCCAAGTACCTCTTCTGTGATGAGCCTAACTCAGGGCTGGATCCTAAAACGTCTATTGTTATAGATAATCTAATTCATACCGTAACAGAAGAGTTTAACATCACCACCATTATCAATACCCACGATATGAACTCTGTCATGGAGATAGGGGAACAGATTATCTTCCTCAAGAATGGGTACAAAGAATGGGAAGGTAGCAAGGATACTATCTTCAAAACGAATAACGAGGCGGTTACTGACTTTGTTTACTCCTCTGAACTCTTTAAGAAAGTACGACAGATGTACTTGAATAATGATTAGTGATCAATGATTAATGATTAATGTCAATGCTATTGAACTCATTGCTCATTAATCATTAATCATTGATGCATATTCTTCAGCAGATAGTAATTCTTCTAACTCAGTGAGAGCAGTAGGTTTTATTTGGATAATCCAAGACTCATAGGGAGTTTTGTTAATCTGTTCAGGCTTACGTACAAGCTCTTTGTTGAAGGCGATAATCTCTCCTGAGAGAGGCATGAAGAGGTCTGAGAGTGTCTTTACGGCTTCTATAGTACCAAATACTTGGTCTTTGCCAAGGGTTTCACCTTCGGTTTCTACTTCTACGTATACAATATCACTGAGTTGTTGCTGTGCAAAATCGGTAATTCCTGCATAGAATAAGTCCCCTTCGGCTCTTACCCAAAGGTGCTCTGCGGTATAACGGAGTTCTTCTGGTAGGTTCATTTCTTTATTTCTTTAATTTTCTATTTTTTCTCAACTATATATCCTATATTATTCTCAAGGAAAAGCTTGCGAGAGTCTTCTATAAAGAGTTTTATCTGCTTAATACTCTCTTTGTCCAGTCCTTCGAAATTCTCCTTTTCTACTTGTGCGCAAGGGAGTATCTCATAGTGGTTTTTCCCCTCTTGTTGATATATATGTACCCAAGTGAGGTAGTACTGAGGAATCAGAAATTTCGTCTTTCCTTCTTTATTTTTGACAAAAGAGAGCTTAACCATCAGGCCGCCATCGGTATGGCGCTTGCGCTGGTTGGAGATAAAGTTGCCCAAGGAATAGGCAACAAATTGGTCATTAGTATTTTTCTCCATAGGTTGGAGTACATGTGGGTGCCCCCCTATGATAGCATCCACTCCATTTCTCAGGAGGAAATTGGCCATGTCTTTTTGAGCTTGGTTGGGTTTGGTAGCATATTCTACTCCCCAATGTACTACTGCAATGAGTTTGTCAAGCTTGTGGGCGTGGGCGCTTTGTAGGTCTTTTTTTATCTGGAGGGTATCAAGTAGATTCACTAGGGTAGGTTCAGGGATAGGTAGGCCATTGGTACCATAAGTATAGTTAAGGATTCCTACACGGATATTGTTTTTCCTCAGCACAAGTAGGTTCCTACGAGCCCTGTCTATTAGGTCATAGAAGGTGCCTGTATGCTTTATTCCCAAAGAATCCAACTGATATAGTGTGTTGGTGATTCCCTTTTTTCCACGGTCGCAGGAATGGTTGTTCGCCGTTACCATCACATTGATACCACTCTTATAGCAAGCTGCTGCTAGGGCATTAGGCGAGGAGAAGGTTGGATATCCCGTATAAGGCTTCCCACCGAGGGTTACCTCTAGGTTGGCTATTACATAGTCATTTTTCCTGAAGATAGGGGCTACTTTAGCAAAGACAGGCTCATATTCATATCGTTGTGTTGTCTTATTATAGGCAGATGTGATCTGTGGGGAGTGTCCCATGATATCTCCAGCAAAAAGTAAGGAAAGGGTGTCCTTTTCCTTGTTTATGGAGACTTGTCCCAAGCTATAGAAGCTGATAAGTAAAAAGCAGAATAGGAGTCCTTTTTTCATAGTGGAAAAACAAGGTTAACAAACAAAGGGCAAAGATACAAAATAATGAGTAATGTTCAATGATTTATTCTATAAATACTTCTTTGGGCTTATATTATATTCTCTGTTATAGCTCTTCAAGGAGATGTGTAGAAAAAATGATATGAAAAATAAAAAAAATTAGGTAATTTCAGAAAAAAAACCTATTTTTATAGCCGTTTTCAAAGAAGCTTTTTTTATAACCAATGTATTAATTAACAGCTCTTTATAGAAATAATATCGGTATAGGAAACACAAAAAATCATTATAAATACTATGGAACAGCAAAAGAAACATTATTTCGACACAAAAGTACTGGGGCAGCCCTCGGGACTTTTCTTTTTGTTCTTCACTGAGATGTGGGAACGCTTTTCCTTCTATGGAATGCGTGTCCTTTTGGTACAATTTCTAACCGCTGAGATCCTCTTGGGGGATCCTAAGGGAGGTTGGGGCTGGACCGCTGAGCAAGCGGCTTCGCTCTATGGAACGTATGCCATGCTCCTATACCTAACTCCTGTCTTGGGGGGTATCATTGCCGATAAGTACCTCGGGGCGCGCAATGCTGTGATTACCGGAGCGGTGATCATGACTATAGGACAGCTCTGTCTCTTCCTATCTATCCCTGTGATGTTCTACATAGGGCTTACTTGCTTAGTGATAGGAGTAGGATTCTTCAAGCCTAATGTCCCTTCTATCCTCTCGGAAATGTTCAAGGAGCATGCTGATAAGAAGGATAGTGCTTATACCATTTTCTATATGGGGGTCAATTCAGGCTCTTTCTTCGGTACCATGCTCTGTGGGTACTTAGCGATGACTCATGGCTGGAGTTGGGGCTTCGGACTGGCAGGTATCTTTATGGCATTGGGAACAATCCAATTTGTTTTCGCAAAGAACCTTATGGGAGATTTAGGGGTACTTAAGCAATCGCTTCCTCAACAAAAAGAGGAAAAACAAGTCACAGAAGTCAAAAAAGAAGATACGGATAAGCGTAATCCTTTTACCTTTACCGATACAATCCTCATTACGATAGTAACCCTTCTGGGACTCACTTATGCTTTCAATGATCCATTGTCCAAGAATGGCATGTATGATGTCTTTGCTTGGGCGAATAGCTCCCTTATGAGAGGACAAACGCTCTTTATCATCATTACCTTAGTACTCTTTATCTATGTACTCTTCTCCCGTATCATGCGCTATGAAGGGGTAGTGCGTAGCCGTATGTTGGCAGTGGTGAGCTTGGCAATCTTTATCATGTTCTTTTATATAACCTTCGATCAAGCACCTTCTTCATTGATTATTATTGCTCGTGATCATGTGGATAGAAGTCTTACAGGCAATGGATTGTTTATCTTCAATATCATTAACAGCCTTATTGTGGTGGTGCCCTTGATCATTATCTTCTATGTGCTTATAAGGCTTGCAATAGCCACTTGGAAACATATCCCAATTACCAATATGATTCTCCTATTATGTTTTTCTCTCATCTGGGTAGTGGTAGTGTATATGCTCAAGAGTGAATTTGCTAAGACAGAATCCGAAATCTCTGTATCGTGGTTCTCTGTGCTTAACCCCTTCTTTGTCATTACCTTAGCTTCCTCTGTATCGAAGATATGGGAATCTAAATTCAATCCTCCAGCAGCCTACAAGTATGGCTTTGGATTGTTCTTCGTGGCCATTGGATATATTGCTATATGGTTAGGCGCTACAGGTTTGGGCGAAGGAGCGAAGATCTCTGTAATATTCCTTATCCTTACCTATCTATTCCATACTTTAGGGGAATTATTCATCTCTCCTGTGGGACTTTCCTATGTTTCCAAGTTAGTACCAGCCAGAATGCTTGCCTTCATGTTCGGTATGTGGTACTTAGGAATTGCTATTGCTCAAAAGATAGCTGCAACCTTAGGTGGACAGATAGAGTATGTCAAGCAAAACTATGGATTAAGTACTTTCTTCCTTATTTTTGCAGTCATAGCCGCAGGAGCAGGAATATTAGTAATTCTTCTGCACCCTATGATCAAAAAACTTATGCATGGAGTGAAATAAAACTTGCATTTCTCAAGGGAAAGTAGTATCTTTACACCTGAATTAGAAAAGATCTATTACTTAATCAAAATAACAGACTTATGAGAAAAAAAATAATTGCAGGAAACTGGAAAATGAACAATGATGCGGGGCAATCCGCAGAGCTCATTGCCGCTTTGCTACAGAAGCTCCCACAAACTAAGGCAGAGGTGATTATAGCTCCATCTTTTGTGAATCTGGCTTTAGCAGTGGAAAAAACAAAAGGAAGTCCTATTGTCGTAGCTGCACAGAATATGCACTTTGCTGAAAAGGGGGCTTTCACTGGAGAAGTATCTGCTTCTATGCTTGAGGCTATAGGAGTTAGAACCACTATCTTAGGACACTCCGAACGTCGTGAATACTTTAATGAAACGGACGAAAGTCTCGCTAAAAAGGTCGATACTGCCCTTGCTCATCAGTTTCGTATCATCTTCTGTATAGGGGAGAAACTTGCCGAGCGTAAGGCCGAGAAACACTTTGAAGTGGTGCAGCGCCAAATAGAAAAAGCTCTTTTCCACTTACCTAAGGATGCTTGGAAGCATATTGTACTTGCTTACGAACCAGTATGGGCTATTGGTACGGGTGAGACAGCTACTCCTGAGCAGGCGCAAGAGATACACGCTTTTATCCGCAAGACTGTAGCGGATAAGTATGGCAAGGAAGTGGCCGATAATCTCACTATTCTATATGGTGGTAGCTGTAATGCCAAGAATGCGACTTCTCTTTTTGCTAATCCTGATGTAGATGGAGGCCTCATAGGAGGAGCTGCCCTTGTGGCAGATGATTTTATCTCCATTATTCAGGCGATGAAATAAGTTAAAAATATTTACTAAGAGGGATAGGGGAGACTCTATCCCTTTTTTAAACTTATAGATATGAAAAAAGAGACTTTTATTCTGCTATTCGGTTTGTTCTCTTCAGCTATGGCACAGCCTTGTACCTATAAGGATGTATTAAACAAAATGACCCTCTTCTATGACAAAACCTATCCTTCCAAGATAGATATTCAGAAGGCGGACTTCTCTTCGGTTATTCTCAACCAAAGTACAGATTATTTAGGGGCTATAGGGGTTCATAAAAAACGCTTAGTGGTCTTGATTTCTTCTGTTAAGCGCAATCCTCAGAATCCTTTGATGTATGAAATAGCGGGGAGGACACGAGTAGGGAAGAATGTCAGACAATTCAAGGGGAGTATAACCCTTACCCAACTTATCTCAGGCAAACCAGAAGATACCACAAATGATCTCTACACAGAAAATAGTGGTGTACAGGAAGAAGGAGTGGCCGTGGGCGATTTCATTTTGGACGAATATGAAGACCTCCCAGCCACTGGGGTATTCAAGGGTAAAGTGCTCTTATGGTGGTTTCTCTCCAAAAAGGGAAAGATAGAATATAATGATGGCTATCTTATGGCAGACCCTTACTTGAATAATGCCTATATAGGGACTTGGACCAGCAAGCAAACACATAAGTCTCAGCAAGTGAGTTGGGGGCATTATCATGTTCCCTGTGCAGGAGATTTGGATATGGGTGCAGGAGAATTTTCCCCTGCCCCTGAGTATTATAAATATGGTTGGGACGAATATATCCAAGAGATTAAAAAGAAGTATCCCGATGCTTATAAGGATTAAAAAATATGAAAAAACTATTACTACTCATTACAGGTGTCTCGCCGCAAGGATACCCGCTCTTGGACACTCAAGGGGGATCACCTCAGGATTCCACAAACAAAGAAGAATCGCTACTATGAGGTTGATCAGTTTGAGTTTTATTTTCAAAAGGGCAAGCTTATGGGAGCTCGTGTGACCTGGGATAAGAATCTGGAGGAAATTGCTTTTGAACTATCAAAGCCATAAAAATCTTTTTTATTAGGATAGTTCCTGTAAAATTCGTAATTTTGGGGGAGTATTCTAAATTTAAAAAACATGAAAAAAATATTAATTACTCTTTGGGCATTGCTCATAACAGGCCTTGTATATGGACAGGGACAGAGCGCCCCAAAACCTTCTCAAGAACAAGCAAAGATGAAAAAAATTCTACTTGCCAGTACTTCAACTATTTATGGAGGTACGTATCTGTCTTATCTCAAGGAAGAACTCAAGGTGTTTTTCGCTGGAGTGGACGAAATTCTCTTCATTCCTTATGCGCGTCCCAGTGGTATCTCTCACGATGAATATACCCAAAAAGCGAAGGATTTTTTCGCTACCATAGGGAAAAAAGTAGTGGGGATTCACACTTTTGCCAACCCCGCTAAGGCAGTGAAGCAGGCCAAAGCAATCTTCACCGGGGGAGGGAATACTTTCCTCTTGGTTACTCAGCTATATGAGAATGGGGTAATGGAGCCCCTACGTGAAGCGGTGAATGCAGGAACCCCCTATATGGGAGCCAGTGCAGGTACCAATATAGCAGGGCAAAGTATGCAGACAACCAATGATATGCCTATCATCTACCCGCCCAGCTTCAAGACCTTAGGAGTGGTGCCTTTCAATATCAATCCACATTACTTGGATCCAGATCCTAAGAGTAAGCACAAAGGAGAAACACGACAGACACGTATCAATGAGTTCCATATCCTCAATGATACCCCTGTCATAGGACTAAGAGAAGGTAGTTGGTTAGTGATAGAAAACGGCAAACTCACTCTCAAGGGAAAGCTTACCGCACGTATCTTCCAACAAGGACAAGAGCCTTACGAATGGGATGGCAAGACTCCCCTTCCTTTCTTCAAATAAGAACTTAAAATTGTAGGCCTAATTCGCGAACAAAAGTTTCCAAAAGTGGATTTTGCTCCTTCAGTGCCAAATACTTCTCTTCAGGAGTATAAGCAGTGACAGGGGCAATTTCTTTGTTTACAGTAATCTGTAGCGTAATGTTGTAGTTGTTCAGTGACTTGCGAATATAGGTGAGCAACCGCTCCTGTTGGGACTGGGTTTCTATCAGAGCAAGCTCTGAGCCTACTTCCAAAAGAATTACATCCTCTGCTATAGTAGGGGCAGAATCTTTTCCTAAATGACTGATTAGTAGGTGTTCACCTCTTTTTTCTAAGATGGCCAACATCTGTTTCCAGACACCCTCGAAATCCTCCTGTGTATAGCTGTCTCGAGCTGTATGCTGGGCTTGTGCTTGGTGCTGATCACGTATCTTAGCGGCTTCATGCTTGAGCTGAATGCTCTTAAGAGAAGTAGCTGAAACACTGTCCTTGGGAGGAGTCTGGGAGACAGGAGCATTTCCTTGAGAAGAAGGAACTTTTGTAACTAATTTATTTTCAGTATTTTGAACAGTTTTTTGATAAAAGACAGTCGCAGGGATTATATATCCATCATTTTTTTTTTATCCCCCTGGTAGGTAAGTGAAGCCAATTGCATCAGAGCCAGCTCCACCAAAAGGCGCGGGGTACGGCTTGTCTTATATTCCAAATCGCATTGGGTAGCTATGCGTAGTGCCTCCACCAAGAACGGAAAGTCACACTTGGTGGTCTGTTCAATATATTTTTTTTGGGTCTCCTCACCGACTTCCATAAGGGATACAGTTTGGCTATTTTTGCAGACCATAAGATCTCTGAAATGTTCAGCCAAGCCTGCTATAAAGTGTTGTCCGTCAAAACCATGGGCGAGAATACTATTGAACTCAATGAGTAGTTGAGGGATGTTATTGCTCACGATAAGGTCGGTAACCTTAAAATAAGTATCGTAGTCCAATACATTGAGTATCTCCGATACCGCTTGTCGGGTAATTGTCTTCCCACAGAAACTTACCACTCTGTCAAAGATAGAAAGGGCATCGCGCATAGCTCCATCAGCCTTTTGGGCAATGATTTGTAGTGCTTCGTCTTCGGCTTCAAGTCCTTGTTCCTTAGCAATATACTTGAGATATTCACGAGCATCATTGATAGTAATACGCTTAAAGTCAAATATCTGACAGCGAGAAAGGATGGTCGGGATCACCTTATGCTTCTCGGTAGTGGCCAGAATAAAGATTGCATGTGCGGGCGGTTCCTCCAAGGTCTTGAGAAAGGCATTGAAGGCAGCATTGGAGAGCATATGCACCTCGTCAATGATATAGACCTTATATTTACCTACTTGAGGGGGGATACGTACTTGCTCGATGAGTGATCGGATTCCTTCCACACTGTTGTTGGAGGCCGCATCCAGTTCAAAGATGTTGAAAGCAAAATCATTATCTCCGTCAGTAGGGGTGGTCTTCTCATTGATTTTTTTAGCCAAGATACGGGCACAAGTAGTCTTACCCACTCCTCGAGGCCCTGTAAAGAGCAGTGCCTGTGCCAAGTGATCGTTGGCAATGGCATTTTCCAAGGTGTCAGTAATGGCCTTTTGTCCCACTACATCGACAAAAGATTGTGGACGATACTTGCGGGCGGATACTATAAATGGGTTCATCTTCTTTAATTGTTAATTGTCAGTTATCAGTGAATAGTTATCAGTGAATAGTTATCAGTGAACAGTTATTAGTGAATAGTTATTAGTTTTTACAAGAAATAATCATTAATCATTGTTCATTGATCATTAATCATTAATTATTGATCATTAATGAAATTTTTTCCCATTCCTCCATAAGGTTATCGAGTTGTTTTTTCTTGTTTCCATATTGTTCCATAAGCTCAGGGGTAGGGGTATTTTGTATTTGGGTATTCATCTGGGCGATTTCTTTTTCGAGATCACTGATCTGGCGTTCTACCTTGCTGAGCTGGTTGGAGAGTTTCTTGCGTTCTTTCTGTTCTTCGTAGGAAAGAGTCTTTTCTTTCTCTACCACAATTTCTTTTTTAACCTCTTCGCCTTTTTCTATTTCGCGGAAGGAAGATACTGCTCTTTGTTCCAGATAGAAGTCGATATCGCCGAGATATTCTTTGATAGTATGGTTCTTGAACTCATATACCTTATCTGTGAGTCCAGTGAGGAAGTCGCGGTCGTGGGATACGATAATGAGTGTTCCCTCAAATCGTTGTAGTGCCTGCTTGAGCACATTCTTGGAGGCAATGTCGAGGTGGTTGGTAGGCTCGTCCATAACTAGGACATTGAAGGAGGAGAGGAGCATTTTGGCCAATGCCAAGCGATTGCGTTCGCCTCCAGAGAGTACTTTTACCTTTTTCTCTACCTCATCGCCACGAAAGAGAAAAGCACCGAGGATATCACGTACTTTGGTACGGTTGGAGTCGTTGGCAGCATTGAGCATTGTGTCCAGTAGGGTGAGCTCACCATCCAAGTAATGCGCTTGATTCTGAGCAAAATAGCCTATCTCCACATTGTGTCCTAAGCGAATGTTTCCTTCGTAGGGTATTTCTCCTATAATCATCTTGGCAAGGGTAGTTTTTCCCTGCCCATTCTGCCCGACAAAGGCTATTTTGGAACCGCGTTCCACAAGCAGACTCACATCCTTGAGAATCAGTTTGTCATCATAACTCTTGCTGACATGGTCTATTTCCAATACCACTTTCCCTGGTTGCTGAGAGAGGGGAAAGCGTACCGACATTACGGCGGTTTCTTGTTCATCCACCTCAATACGTTCTATACGGTCGAGCTTTTTGATGAGCGACTGTGCCATAGAGGCTTTGGAGGCCTTGGCTCGGAACTTATCGATAAGCTTTTCCGTTTGCTGAATCATCTTTTCTTGGTTCTTCTGAGCGGCAAGCTGTTGGGTAATCATCTCTTTTCTCAGTTCCAAGAAAGCAGAATAAGGCTTGGGATAGTCATAGATACGCCCTGCCACAATCTCAATGGTACGATTGGTGACATTGTCAAGGAACATCTTGTCGTGGGAGATAATCACCACCGCTCCAGGGAAGGACTTGAGAAAGCCCTCAAACCATATAATGGACTCTATGTCAAGGTGGTTGGTAGGCTCATCCAGTAGGAGTATGTCATTTTTTTCCAAGAGGAGCTTGGCCAGCTCTATACGCATGCGCCACCCTCCCGAGAAACTGTCCGTTAGGCGGGAAAAATCCTCCCGAGAGAAGCCCAAACCTGAGAGGATACGTTCAGTATCTCCCTTATAGGTATATCCTCCATGGATCTCGTACTCATGAGTGACATCGTGCAGGCGGATCAGCAGGTCATTATAGCTATCACTCTCATAGTCCGTGCGCTCAGCCATCTCATGGTGGATATGGTCTAATTCTTCTTCCAAGCGCATCAGGGTAGTGAAAGCCTGATAGGCCTCCTCAAGAACAGTACGCCCTGCGACAAAGTCAATATCCTGTTTTAAGTAACCTATTTTTGCATTTTTCTCCAAGGCAATGGTACCTGTATCAGGAGGGAGCTCCCCTGAAAGCATCTTGAGCAAGGTGGATTTTCCTGCACCATTTTTACCGATAATCCCTACACGATCCCCCCCGATGAGCATAAAAGCCACATCCGAGAAAAGTGTTTCCCCTTGGAAAGAAATAGATAAGCCACTGACATTGAGCATGATTGTATATTTGTAAAAGAGTGGGGCAAAGATACAATTTTTAATTGTTAATTGTCAAAGGTCAATTGTTAATTAATTAAGGGGTAAAGAGGAGAAGGGAAAAAAGAGGAATAGATAAGAGAATTTTCATAGGAGACGAAGGATTAATTTTGTATATTTGTCCCCAAAAATAAGGGGATAATACATTCGTTATGACTATAGAATCACACTACAAGGAGCTACTTACCCATATAGAAGGATTGGATTATTCAGATACAAAGGCAGCTCTTGTTTATGCAAGCAAGGAACTATACAAACAGTCCTCAGACCTTTGCTTGCTTACGATGATAAATGCCCTTATCAAAGCTCCCGATTTCCTGCCAGAAAAGCTCACTGAAATAGTAAATACCTACGTTTATTATGAAGGAACTATCGGCATCTACAGATATATAAAGACCAAACTTCAAGAAAATGAAAGTAATCCCTCTTTCTACTATGCTGACGTATTCGAATACCTATTAGAAGTCTTAGAAGAAAAGTACCAAAAGATGGGAGTAGATCTCAAAAAAGTAATACAGAGCTAACCCTTATTCATCACAAGTTCATTTCTATATCAATCACTAAAACCAAATACTTAATAAAATGCTATATACCATAGGCACTTCCAACAATTACCCAAGTAGAGCATACGGTGCTTTTCGGTCGGTAAAAGGTTCTATTACTGATTATTTGATGTTCGGAGATCCTGAACCTATACACTTGAACATTCGACTTGACTTTACCGACTTCGAAGCTATTGCTGCCAAATGGGATTGTATATCCATTAATAGAGTCTATATCTATTTGCTGAACAAAAGGGCAATGGATTTCTTTGAAAAACAGTGTCCAGGGACATTTGAGTGGATTCCTGCAAAGATATATTCCAATAATAGCCTTATAGAAACGGAGCATAAGTTACTACATATCACCCAACATTCTAAAGAAGGTATCTTTTTCTATAACGAGGATAGTCTTCGTAGCATATGGGTAGAGGAAGCTTTTATGAAAAAGTATAAGAAGGAGAAACTCAAAGGTTGGACTTTTTATTCAGAGGAATGTTAATGTCTTATTCCAGTTCTCATGTTGGAGAGGGTTTATAGTTCCTTAATGAATTATAATTCAAGATAAAAATACTACACCTCAGCTAACCTTAACTCCACAGGGAAAAGATATAGAAGGACTTATCGACAAGGGCTATACTTGACCTCTGTTTATTCCCCCTAACCCCGAATGAGGAATTGATTCTTGTTTACAGTTCTCTCACTACTGATTCTTTTCTCTTTTTGGGAGTGATAGAGGGTTGGTTTTTGTCTTCTGGATCACGATAACCAATGGCTACAGCAAAGAGAGTTTGATAGCCGTTCTTAGGGAGATGTTGGTCATATTCTTTAGGTAATATTCCTTCCATAGGGGTTGAGTCCACTCCCATAGCAGCACATCCGGCAAGGAAATACCCTAAGGCTACATATACTTGGTGTCCCATCCAAGCCTTGACATGCGCTTCGCCCTGAGGTTTGATATATTGTTGATAGAAAGTCCGCCCTCCTTCCGAGATATAAGAAGGGGCTTCCTCTTCAAAATGTTCTACACTCTCCAATACTCTGAAGATAACAATATGGCTGGCTTGTTTTACCCGCTCTTCATTCATTAGGGAGAGGGGTGCAAAAACTTCATCTTTACGCTTATCTCCTACCAAGATAAATTCCCATGGTTGGCTATTGATAGAAGAGGGCGCTAGGCGAAGAATCTCTTTTAATTGTTCAAGAGTCTCTTTCGAAAGTGTTTTTCCGTTATAAATTTTGGTAGTATAGCGGTTCTGAGCCAATGATAAGAAATTCATAATCTTATTTTTTTTGCAAAAGTACGAAATAAAAATGAATTATAAAGCTTTCTTTGCATACTATAAATAACTCTTTTTATAAAATATTTTGTTTTTCTTAATTTAAGTTTTAATTAACAATTTAAACTAAGTTGTTATATATTATTTTTGTACATTTGCCCCATAAAATAAGTAAATTGTTATGAAAAAAATTTTTCTTTCATTATTGACTTTAGTAGCCTATCAAGGTATTGCTCAACAATCATTTACAGGGCTTAGGACAAGTACCTATGGAGGGGTGACCACTACCCTTTCTAATCCAGCACATGCTCTTGGGGCACGCCCTTGGGATGTGAATTTGGTTGCTGTAGATGCCAACTTGGGGAACAATGACATGGCATTTTCGTTTAATTTGGAAAAATCCTTCAATAAGTTCACCGATGGATTGAGTACTTCTAAGGTGATTAATGCAGGACTTACTGCCGATGTGTTAGGACCTTCGGCTATTTTCCGTATCAATAAGGAACATGCTTTGGGCTTAGTAACACGTATGCGTGTGATGGCCAATACCACAGGAATTGATGCCAAGGTGCTTCAAGGACTTATTGGGGTAGGGGATATGCAACTTCCTACAGATCCTTCTCAGTACTACAAAGTGCAAGGGATTAATGATATGAATCTTTTGGTAAATGCTTTCAAGGAAATAGGTGCCGTATGGAGCTATACAGTAATGAATGATGGGTATAACCTTATAAGATTGGGAGCTGGAGTGAAGCTCGTACAGGGAACAGGAAGTTACCGTATGGGATTCTCTGGTGTCAATCAGGACAATGTAACCCTTCGTCGTGAAAATGGAGATGTGATCATGCATATAGGAGATGGTCATGCAGAGGTCAGAAGTGGAGGCTTGGATGTATTGGGCTCTTCTTTCAATGTGCTGGAAACTCACGCAACTACAGTGGGGTTTGACTTGGGAGTTATTTATGAGTTCAATGAGGATGGTTGCCCTAACTGCGATGGTCATGTTCCTTACCGATTCAAAGTAGGAGTTTCCTTGTTGGATTTGGGTAAGCTTAGCTATACAACCAATTCAAAATCTTACAATTATACTATTCATAATCAAGATTTTAACCTTGATAATATGCAAGGAAGCTTAGATAAAATTCCTTCACCAACTCCATTACAAGGGACTTCCTTCTCTTCCTCATTGCCTACTACCTTGAATATTGATTTGGATTATCGTTTTATAGATGGGTTCTATTTGAATCTTTCTAACCAGCTCAATGTAGTGTCCAAGAATGAGTACAATGCACGCTATGCCAATGATTTTGTGCTTACTCCTCGTTACGAGACACGTTTCGGACCTGGAATCTTTGGAGCTTTTCTTCCTATAAGCTACAACCAAATCTCCAAACTCAATGTAGGAACAGGTTTCCATATAGGACCTCTTGTCTTTGGTTCTCGTAGTATCTTAGGTAACCTCACAGGAGGGGCTAAGGAGATGAACTTCTTCTTCGGACTTCGCTTTGGAGGTATGTACAAATAGTCAGTAAGTAGTAACAATTCTCAGTGGTCAGTGGTTAGTGGATAGTCCCTAACCACTGACCACTGTTCTCTTTTTTCCCTTCAGTGGTTAGGGGGAATGGGCACGGAAGTATTTTATAGAATTAATCGTTGAACATTAATCATTATTTTGTACCTTTGCGCCTAAAAATAGAATTCATGCAACAAGAAGAGATCGTAACCCCTGATAAGAATTCGAACAAAGGAAAGAAAGAGCAAGTGCAAGAAATGTTTGACACCATTTCTCCTTCTTACGATGGACTAAATAGAGTAATGACCTTGCGTATGGACATCTCTTGGCGCAAGCATGTAAGAGAAAAAATAGCCCAGATAAAACCTGGCACTATTCTTGATGTAGCTACCGGTACAGGCGACTTGGCTATAGAACTCTCTAAGATTCCTTCTGCTCACATTACTGCTGTGGATATCTCCCAAGGGATGCTTTCAGTAGGGGAGAAAAAGGTCAAAGAATTAGGACTATCTGAGCGAATTGTCATGCAAGTAGCCGATAGTGAGAATTTGCCTTTTGCTGATGGCAGTTTTGATGCAGTAACTGTCTCTTTTGGGATACGCAATTTCGAAAATCTTCACAAGGGACTTTCTGAGCTCAGGCGAGTATTGCGTCCTGGGGGGCGCTTGGTGATCTTGGAAACCTCTGTACCTACTCGCTTCCCTTACAAACAGGGGTACAAACTCTATACCAAGTTTATCGTGCCCATGATGGGGAAACTCTTAGCCAAGAACAAGAATGCTTATGCCTATCTGTCTGAATCGGCAGCAAAGTTTCCTTTTGGAAAGAAACTGTCAGGAATCCTCAAAGATGAAATAGGCTTCTCAAAGGTGCATTTTATTCCTCAATCCTTAGGAGTAGCTACTATATATATAGCTGATAAATAAATATTATGAAGAAAATTACTTTGCTTATATTCCTGTTGCCTTTGTTAGCAAAAGCACAACCAATTATCAATTTGGAAGATTTTGACTACCAAAAATTCCAATGGGGGTACTATTTTGGGATAAATACGCTTGATTTCCGTGTGGACTATCAAGCACTTGACTATACCAATCCACCGCTGACGGATATACAGACCAAGCGGTCTTATGGTTTCAATGTAGGTCTTACGGGGGATCTACGCCTGATAGATCATCTGAGTCTGCGCTTTGAGCCAGGACTTATCTATAACAAAAGAGAGTTGGAATTTCCTTTCTTGACCCAACAGACCGACCGCAAGCGCGAGGTACTCTCTACCTATATATATATCCCTGTACTTCTAAAATATGGCTCTAAGCGTTGGGACAACTTCAAACCTTATATTACCGCTGGGACTTCTGTGGGCATTAACCTCAGTGCCAATAATAAGTCTCGTTCGGATAACAGCGAAGGTAAGTTCCGTACCCAACCTATAGTCTATTTCTACGAATTGGGCTTTGGGATAGACTTCTATACCCCTCACTTCCGCTTTACCCCTTCTATAAGAGGATTATTCTCCATAGACAATGAGCTGATCCATGACAGTGACCCTGCCAGCCCTTGGACAGGAAACCTTAAAGGGATTTTTACCCGTGGGGTGATGATTAATCTTACTTTTGAATAACTAAAATACTTAATAGAAGATGAAAAGATACCTACTTACTTTTCTGATGGTGCTACTGGCAATTCCTTTTGCAAAAGCACAAATATCTTTTAACAGTCCCTTGGCAGGACAACAGAACGACAACCCTGTAGAATGGACTTTCTCCCAAGAAAAACTCTCCGATACAGAGTATTTGCTTATTTTCAAGGGGAAGATAGCGCCTAAGTGGCATGTCTATTCTCAGAACAACCCCAAGGGGGGTGCCCTCCCTATGGTCATTACCTATACCACTACAGAAGGGATAGAGATGGTGGGAGAATCCCAAGAGGAAGGCCTTCAGAAGACTTTCAACGATGTTTTTGGGGTGGATGAACTTTTCTTTGAGAAGGAAATAAAAATCACCCAAAAGGTAAAAATCACCGACCCTAATGTAAAACATATCAAGGGGAATATCTTTTGCCAGGCATGTATAGATGTGTGTATCAATCTCAAAGAAGATTTTGTTTTCTCATTGGATGGTTCAGCAGCTCAGGTGGAACAAAAACAGATAGATAGCCGTAGTGAGGATATGGCCAAGCAGTTGGAGATACCTCTCAAAAACAAAGAGCTTATCGGAAAGACAGAACAGGAGTCCAACTGGACAGTCTTCCTTTTAGGCTTTCTCGGTGGCTTCATAGCCTTGCTTACCCCTTGTGTATTCCCTATGATTCCTCTTACGGTATCCTTTTTTACCAAACAGAGCAAGACACGTAAGAAAGGTATTTTCAACGCCTTCCTCTATGGTTTCTTTATTCTACTGATCTATGTCCTTTTGAGTATTCCTTTCCATTTCTTGGACAATATAGACCCAGAGATTCTCAATAATATTTCTACCAATGTATGGCTCAATGTGGTCTTTTTTGTGATTTTTGTAATCTTTGCCTTTTCTTTCTTTGGATTTTATGAGATTACTCTACCGTCTTCTTGGGGGAATAAGATGGACAATGCCTCCAATGTAGGGGGGATGATTGGGATCTTCTTTATGGCACTGACCTTGGCCATCGTATCCTTCTCTTGTACAGGGCCTATCTTGGGATCTCTCTTGGCAGGTTCGCTCTCTTCAGGGGGAGCCATACAGCTTACCTTAGGAATGGCGGGCTTCGGACTTTCCTTGGCTTTGCCTTTTGTGCTCTTTGCCTTGTTCCCTTCTTGGCTCAACTCTTTACCTAAATCAGGAGGGTGGATGACCACCGCGAAAGTGTTTTTAGGTTTCTTGGAATTGGCTTTTGCTCTTAAGTTCCTTTCCAATGCTGACCTTGTACAGCACTGGGGATTGCTTAAGCGAGAAGTATTTGTAGGACTTTGGTTTGTCCTCTTTGCTTTGCTTACCCTATATTTGTTTGGATTGATTCGTTTTCCGCATGATGAGCCACGCAAGCCTCTCTTACAATATTCCAAAGGGCGTTTGCTCATAGGAGTACTTTCGGCTGCCTTCTCTATATATCTACTTTTAGGTCTTTTTGGTAAGAACAGTCTGAGGGTACTCAGTGGTTTCCCACCTCCAGAATCCTATGCTTTCTTCCCTAAGGAACACAAAAATGATCAAATCGTCTTCAAGGATTACTATGAGGGAATGGCCTATGCCAAGAAACATAATATGCCCGTTATGCTGGACTTTACAGGGTGGGCTTGTGTCAATTGTCGCAAGATGGAAGAACATGTATGGACAGATCCTCAGGTGAAAGAACTTATGAAGAAGTACGTTCTGATCTCTCTCTATGTAGATGACAAAGAAGAGCTACCTAAGGACAAACAATTTGATTTCAAGCACCGTAATGGGCGTGTAGAATATATTAAAACCATAGGTGACAAGTGGGCTACTTTCCAAGAGGTGAATTTCTCCTCAGCCTCCCAACCTTATTATGTGCTACTCTCTCCCAATACTGAACTGCTCTCTACTCCTGTACAATATGTGGATGTGGAGACCTATAAGGAATGGCTTAGAAAGGGAGTGAAAAATGATTAATGATTAATTTTCAGTAACTCAAAACTCAAAACTTAGAATTAAAAACTAATCCCATGAATACACAAAACTTATTAGAAAAACTACGCCAAATAGTAGGGGCAAAGTATGTAATGACCGACCCAGGGCAGACCGAGCGCTATCGTACAGGATATCGCTTTGGGACAGGAAATGCCTTGGCAGTGGTGCGGCCCGCTACTCTTTGGGAACAATGGCAAGTGTTGGAGGCTTGTACCGAGGCTGATGTAATTGTTATTTCCCAAGCAGCCAATACAGGTATCACAGGAGGCTCTAATCCTTTTGGAAATGATTATGACCGCGATGTGGTGATTATCAATACCATGCGCAATGATAATATCCAAATTATCCTCGAAGGAGAGCAAGCAGTTTGTCTACCAGGTTCTACCCTGAACCACTTGGAACAGGAGTTAAAACCCTATAACAGAGAACCTCATTCCGTAATTGGTTCCTCTTGTATAGGGGCTTCTGTGATTGGTGGTGTGTGTAACAACTCTGGAGGCTCTCTTGTACAGCGAGGCCCCGCCTATACCGAGATGGCGCTCTATGCACAGCGCAATGCAGAAGGTAAGCTGGAACTGATTAATCACTTAGGGATAGACCTTGGTGAAACTCCCAAGGAGATACTCACCAACCTCCAAGAGGGAAAATACCAAAGGAAGGATATTCACCAAACAGATAAGAAAGGGCACGACCACGATTACTGCAATCATGTACGCCAGATAGATGCTGATACCCCTGCTCGCTTCAATGCAGACCCTGCTCGCCTTTACGAGGCTTCAGGAAGTGCAGGTCGCTTGGCTGTTTTTGCCGTACGTGTGGATACTTTCCCTGCTGAGAAACACACAGCCGTATTCTATATAGGCACCAATGATACCAAGGTGCTGACCGAGCTACGCCGACACATGTTGGGCTCTTTCGAGCAGATTCCTATCTCTGGCGAATATATCCATCGCACCGCCTTTGATATTGCAGCTAAGTATGGTAAGGATACCTTTTGGTATATCAAGCATGTAGGTACCGAATATTTGCCTAAACTCTTCTCTCTCAAGGCATGGGCAGATCGTGTGGCTAAAAAACTTCCTTTTATGCCATCCCACTTTAGCGAAAAATTCCTACAAGGAACTTCCAAACTTATGCCCAAGCATCTGCCTCAGATCATGTGGGATTATCGCAACCAATACGAACATCATCTGATCCTCAAAATGGGAGGTAAGGGAGTAGAAGAAGCCCGCGAATATCTCAAAGACTATTTTGCTGATAAGAGCAAAGGAGCCTACTTTGAGTGTGATGCAGATTTAGCTCAGGCAGCTATGCTCTTGCGCTTTGCCGTGGCTTCTGCCGCTATTCGTTACCGCTCTGTACATGAAAAGGAGGTAGAAGATATTGTTGCCTTGGATATTGCCCTTAAGCGCAACGAAGAAGATTGGTTCGAACAACTTCCACCAGAATTGGATAACAAAATTCTCCATAAACTCTATTACGGACACTTCATGTGTCATGTATTCCATCAGGACTATGTGATTAAGAAAGGCTATAACTGTGAAGAGATAGAGGAGGAAATGCTCAAGATACTCGATCAGCGTGGAGCAGAATATCCTGCCGAACACAATGTAGGTCACCTATACCACGCCAAGGAACCTCTCAAAAACTTCTATAAGGAGCTGGATCCTACCAATAGCTTTAACTCAGGAATAGGGAAGACCTCTAAGAAAAAAGATTGGAAATAAAAAGGCAGTGGTTAGGAGTCTACCTCCTAACCACTAACCTATAATGACTAATAGCTAATGATACACTCGAAGCGCAAAACTCAAAACTCAAAATTGATAATTCTCTTAAGCATGCTGTTCTTCTCTCAAGCAGGAGAAATGTTTTCTCAACAAAGAAAGCCATTTTCTCAAAAGGAATGTGATTGTGATAACGTAGATACTACCGATAGAACCTCTCGAAAAGTAGTTTTAACCAATATCCAATTACTCAAAAAAGGAGCAAATTATTTCATACAAGGAAATTGCTGTGATATACTTAGGGCTTTTGGGAATGACTTCGAAAGAGAATCTGTTATATGCATTTCAAAAAAGATACAGAAATTTCGCCTTCTTGATGCTATTCCGTATAGTCTTTTCTATGAGGATAAGGGGGAAAAGCAGCATATTTTTACCGAGAAGTGGGCAGAAGTCAAACCGTTTTTCCTTAAGGAGAAAGCCTTTTTGGCTACTGTCTTTATAGAAGTAGGTGTCTCGAACCAAGATAATTCTCTTCTCTGGGTCTATACAAGAAATTATGAATAACTTTAGTGTATAAAAGGGGGGTGAAAGCTAATGATAGTATTTTAGACAATACTTTTTCTCTTAGAATTAGATTGATTATTCTGATAGTCCTCCTCAGATGTATAAAGTAAGAGCATAAACAAATTAAAATTATATGAAATACTTTTTATTTATATCGTTATCAAGTTTTTTGTTTTGTTGTAATAATAAACAAAATAGTGAAGGAAAGTTCCCAAAGGAAACTTCCTCCACAGCCTCTACTCAAATAAAGGAAATAAAACAAGAGAAAGAGATTGACAATGAAGTATTGACAATGAAGAAAGATAAAACATTAGAAGATGATTTGTTGATGCTTAAAAATGTAGCTTTTCGCAAATGTTTTGGACAAGAAGTGTTCGGTATAAAAAAGAAGGAACCCAATACTTACAAATTGATACCTGATGCTACTACAGGTGGATATCTTCAGTGTAGTGAGTATCTGGATATAGAGTGGATAGTAGCAAATCCTACCCTTGATAAGCTCGTTGAAAATTGGTTAAGTAAACCCTATTATAAAACCTTTCAAGAGAAAGGAAGTCCTAAACGCTATCCTAACTTATATGAAGTGTTTAGATTTCTACAATAGTAAGGCACTTAAAAAATACTTAGATTCTGTTCGTGTAGTATTAGAGAAGAGATATAAAGCAAGTGATGAAAAATATTGCACAGCAGCAACAAAAACGGATGATATTTATTATGACACCCCGCTTTTACAGAAAAAGATAAAAAATAAGGATGACAAGCTATTAATTCTAAAAAACATTGCTTTTTGTAATTGTATGGAATACGAATATGAACAAATTGTAAAAGAAAACCCCGATTTATACTCTTTGTTCATAGATAGAAGTAGGGAGGATTATATTACTTATGGAGGGTTGGATGCGAACCTAACAAAAAACAACCTATCTTTTGATCGTCTTGTCAAGGAATGGCATAAAAAAGAATATAATGCCTACCCCGCAGATGATAATAGAGGGAAAATATATCTGACAATCATGAAATGTATGGATTTTTATAATAGTAAGAAGCTTGAGTTGTACATAGATTCTCTTAAAGTAAAAGAAAAGGAATTATAGTAAGTTAAGTATGCTCTCTACAAACTAAAACTCAAAGCTAATGAAGTCAATAAACTGTCGAGGAGAACTTCTCTCCTTTGATACCCCCAAAGTAATGGGAATACTCAATGTAACCCCCGATTCTTTTTTTGCCCAGAGTCGTGTACAAGGCACTGAAATCCTTGCTAAGGCTGAGCAAATGCTCGCTTTGGGGGCTACTTTTGTGGATATAGGTGGGTATAGCTCCCGCCCGAATGCTGCTGAAGTCTCGGCTGAAGAAGAACTACAACGAGTGGTGCCTATAGTGGAAGCCTTGGTAAAACATTTTCCTGAGATTCGCATCTCAGTGGATACTTTCCGTGCTGAAGTGGCTCGCCAGAGTTTGGAAGCGGGGGCGTGTATGATCAATGATATTTCTGCCGGACAGATAGATCCTCCTATCTGGGATGTCGTTGCTCACTACCAAGTCCCCTATATCGCTATGCATATGCGAGGCACCCCACAGACCATGCAGTCCTATACGGAGTATCAAAACCTTACTGCCGATATATTGTACTATTTCTCTGAGATAAAAGATAAAGCAAGACAACTGAAAATCAACGACCTGATCGTAGATCCTGGTTTTGGTTTTTCTAAAACCCTCCCTCAGAACTACCAACTGATGCAGCACTTGGCCATATTCGACATTTTAGATTGTCCTATATTGGTGGGAATCTCCCGTAAGTCTATGATATATAAGCTTCTGGAAACATCTGCCGAGGAAGCTCTCAATGGTACTACTGTGCTTAATACCTTTGCCTTGCTCCATGGAGCAGATATTCTTCGAGTACATGATGTAAAAGAAGCTATGGAGTGTGTAAGGATGGTAGAAGCTTTGAAAGGAAAATAAAACAGGTGATATCTCAGATACCACCTGTTTTGTAAAAGAACTAACTTTCTAAATTTATTTTATTTGTCAATTGCACCAAGTACTCTTTGCATAAAGGTATTAAGCGCTTCTTTCTGAGGGGTTCCTGCCTTGATGAGTTTTTCCACTTCTAAGGCTCCATACATATTGGAGAGTAGTTCCCCTATCACGTCCAATTCCTCTTCCTTAAGGGACGGAAGTTCGGTAAGATATTCCAAAACTTCTATCGCCTCTATAAGGTAATCTTCATCATTGGCTTCTACAAACTGGGTGAGATGCTTAATTACGGGTAATTTCATCGATTAATTCATTTAGTACCTCTTGCTTATTGGTCTGTACATC
Organism: Capnocytophaga gingivalis ATCC 33624; assembly: GCF_000174755.1. Classification (GTDB taxonomy): domain Bacteria; phylum Bacteroidota; class Bacteroidia; order Flavobacteriales; family Flavobacteriaceae; genus Capnocytophaga; species Capnocytophaga gingivalis. The sequence continues at coordinate 22,497 of NZ_ACLQ01000021.1, read as the reverse complement.
TCTTATGAGCTGTCCATCCTCAAAGATAGCGAAGGTAGGTAGGTTAGTTACATTGGCAAGCTTGCGTGATTCAGGAAATTGCTCAGCATCTACGATGACAAAGGCAATATCCTCCTTCTCTGAAGCGAGCTTTTTGAATTTGGGCTTCATGATACGACAGTTACCACACCAAGAGGCGGAGAACTGTACTGCCACTTTCTTGTTGGCTTGTATCACTTCTGCTAAGGTATCGCTGGTAAGTTCTACTAACATAAGATAAAATAATTAAGAGTAAGGGTTGCGTTTTTTATAAGACAATAAGATTATTAATGTTTGGCTAAGTACTCAGCAGTACTTTTTCTATCGGCATGCATAGCTTCCTTACCTTCTTCCCAGTTGGCAGGACATACTTCTCCAAATTTTTGTACATGAGTGTAGGCATCGATAAGGCGGAGGTATTCCTTTACATTACGCCCCAGTGGCATGTCATTCACACTTTCGTGGAATATCTTTCCGTTTTCATCGATAAGAAAAGTAGCACGGTAGGTGACATTGGAACCTTCTATTAGATACGATTCTTGCTCTTCATTATATACATGTTCTGCATCCAAGATTCCTAAGGCATTGGAGAGGTTACGAGTCGTATCGGCAAGGATAGGATAGGTAACACCTTCTATACCTCCTTGATCTTTAGGAGTATTTAGCCAAGCGAAGTGTACCTCGCAAGTATCTACAGAAGCACCTATGATGATTGTGTTGCGCTTCTCGAACTCTCCACGAAGTTCCTCAAAAGCGTGTAGCTCTGTAGGACAAACAAAGGTAAAATCCTTAGGATACCAGAAAAGAACTACTTTTTTATTCTTTTTAGTAGCCTCCTCTAGGATGTTGATACGGAGGTTATCACCCATTTCTGACATAGCGTCAACGGTAATATTAGGGAATTTTTTTCCAACTAAAGACATATTTTTTTGTTTTTAAAGATGAAACTTCTATTTTTATTTTCTGGGTGCAAAAGTATAAAGAAAATCTATATAATCAACCTTATTTATATAGATTTTTTCTATTATAGAATAAGTTTTAATAATAGAGATTTTACTATCTTTGCACCTTATAATTTAAAAACATTTTAGTTTATGGTAAAGAAATTTTATTTTCTGTGTGTAGTACTGTTGGCTTTGTCCGCTCAGGCTCAAAATAAATATAAGTGTATGGTGCAGATGACCAATTATTCTGGAGAAGCAGCTTATATGGTGGTCTCCCTTATAGATCCCCAGGGGAGTTACCTCAAGACACTACATGTCTTTGGCGACAATAGCAAGTACTACGACGCTCTCAAGAAGTGGTATGACTTCTATACTGCTAAGAAAGAAAAAGTGGATGCGCTCACAGGTGCCTCCATCACTCAGGGGGATCGCAAGACGATTGTTTTGGACTTGGACAATAATCTTTTGAATCAGGGGTATAAGCTTCGTTTTGAATCGGCGGTTGAGGATCAGTATTACTATACGACTGATGCAGAAGTTCCTTTCACCACCGAATCACTCAAAGAAAAAGTCTCTGGTACAGGGTACGTACGCTATGTACGCCTAAGCGAGGTAAAATAACTTTTATTCATGCAAATACTTGAAAACCAATAATTGTTATATGAAATATAACAATTATAAGTATTTTTTAACAAAAAAAGTCACATAAAAACTTGTGGAAATAATAAAAATTCTTAACTTTGCAACGTCAAATATCCAACATGGATTTAGCTTTTAATAAGAACGAGGACTATAACAAGTTGGCGCGAGATCAGGTGCGTCAGCGATGGGAACAGATAAAACTTGGAGGGGGAGAGAAAGCCCTCGAGAAGCTTCACAGTCAGGGAAAGCTCTCAGCTCGTGAGCGCATTGACTATCTGTTGGACAAGGACAAGCCTCGCGTGGAGATAGGGGCTTTTGCTGGAGAAGGTATGTATAAAGAATATGGGGGCTGCCCTTCTGCAGGAGTGGTGGTGGAGATAGGTTATGTGCGTGGTCATCAGGTGATTGTCGTGGCTAATGATGCTACAGTCAAGGCTGGCGCTTGGTTTCCGATGACTTGTAAAAAGAACCTTCGTGCTCAGGAGATTGCTATGGAAAACCGCTTGCCTATTATCTACTTGGTAGATAGTGCTGGGGTGTTCCTACCACTTCAGGATGAGGTGTTTCCCGATAAGGAGCATTTTGGGCGTATCTTCCGTAACAATGCTCAGATGAGTAGCGAGGGGATCGTGCAAATAGCTGCTGTCATGGGGAGTTGTGTGGCAGGAGGAGCTTACTTGCCTATTATGAGCGACGAGGCCTTGATTGTCAACAAAACAGGGAGTATCTTCCTTGCAGGGAGCTACTTGGTGAAAGCTGCAATAGGTGAGGATATTGATAATGAGACCTTAGGAGGAGCTACTACCCATTGCCAGATCAGTGGTGTGACGGATTATCAATGTGAGAATGACCAAGATGCTCTTGAGGTAATTAAAAACTTAGTGGATAAGATAGGGGAGAGCTCCAAGGCAGGCTTTAGTAGAATAAAGAGTGTTAAGCCTAAGCTCAATCCTGCTGATATATATGGTATACTCCCCCAGAGTAGGACACAACCCTATGATATGAAGGAGATTATCCTCCGCTTAGTTGATGATTCCGAATGGGAGGAATACAAGGAGGGATATGGACAAACCATTCTCACAGGCTATGCTCGTATCGATGGTTGGGCGGTGGGAATTGTCGCTAACCAACGCAAGGTAGTTAAAACCAAAAAAGGAGAAATGCAGGTAGGAGGTGTCATCTATTCCGATAGTGCGGACAAGGCAACACGCTTTATAGCCAACTGTAACCAAAAGAAAATACCCCTGGTGTTCCTTCAGGATGTTACAGGATTCATGGTAGGGAGCAAGTCCGAGCACGGAGGAATTATCAAGGATGGAGCAAAACTGGTCAATGCTGTGGCCAATTCGGTTGTCCCTAAGTTTACTATTATTGTAGGCAATTCTTACGGAGCAGGCAACTATGCCATGTGTGGTAAGGCCTATGACCCTCGTCTTATTGTCGCTTATCCTTCGGCCAATTTGGCTGTGATGGGCGGTGTGCAGGCAGCTAAAGTGCTCTTGCAGATAGAGACGGCTACCCTTAAGCGCAAAGGAGAGACACTCTCTCCAGAAAGGGAGCAAGAACTATTAGAGAATATTCAAAAAAAATATGATGAGCAGACCTCTCCTTACTATGCTGCAGCCCATCTCTGGGTGGATGCAATCATAGATCCCTTGGATACTCGACAATGGATATCTATGGGAATTGAGGCTGCCAATGGAGCCCCTCTTAAAAAAGCATTTAATATGGGAGTGCTCCAAGTATAGTTTCATAAGTAAAAACACTATTTTAAATATTTACTAATAGTATGAGTACATATGCATATCTTAGAAAAAATGCCATGGAAATTCATATTGATTTGAGAAATGTTCGCAGCGAGCGTGCTTTCTTGAACAAGATGAAGGAAACCTTTTCCTTGCCCGACTATTTTGGTTATACTTTGGATGGCTTGGATGACTGCATGCAGTCTTTGGAATGGATAGAACAAAAGCAGGTATTGGCTAAGTTCTACCATTTGGACGATGTCCGCCAGAACAACGAGGCCTTGTATGGGCAAATCGTCGATAGTCTGAATCTTTACAAAGCGTATTGGACAGGCAATCCTGATAAAAAAGTGTCATTCGAATATTAAGGTACTTCTTAAGAGAAAACCATAAGAGGAGAACTCCAGAGACTTCTGGAGGAGCTCCTCTTGTGTTTTTTGGAAGAGGGGAGGAATTGACGGTGTTAAATTATATATTTTTGCTTTGTTGTAGATGATTATTTATTACCTTTGCCTTCAGATAAAACACTTTAAAAGCTTTTGTAATGAAAAAAATTTATGCTTTATGCCTCTTGCTTCTGGCTATAGGATGCAAGAAGGACGATTCTGAATCACTTCCACTGAATACAGAAAAGGATATTCTTTCGTTTGTCTTTACTCTGGAAGATAAGCCCTATACGGCTCTTATCAAAGGAACAGATATTACAGTTTCTTTACCTGAAGATACTCCAGTGGAGGCGCTTAGCCCTACAATTACAATTTCCAAAGGAGCAACACTTAGTCCTAATACAGGGGTAGCACAGGATTTTACAAAACCAGTAAGCTATACCGTAACAGCTCAGGACAAGACCACTAAGACCTATAAAGTAGTGGTGACAGTTGAGAAAACTGAGCAACCACAGGTGCCTATAGCTATAGAACCTATTCCTCAAGGATTTGCCAAAGACAAGCAAGGGGGAGAGGTAGTTTCTTTCAATACCAATACCTTACCTGTAAAAAAGGAGCAAATCAAGGTACAATTGGTCAACCGAAAAGATTTTTCTATCTCTTATGAGTTGAAAGTACAGAAGATAGATAAGAAGGAGAGAAGGGTAGATGTAGTTTTGCCTGCCTCTTACAAGAATGGTGAATATCGTCTTAAGGCAACTTTTGACAAAGAAGAGGCCTCAAGTGACTTTTTTGTCTTAGAGAATGGTATTCCTGTGTTGAAGGTGTTGGATATCAATCGTTTTGAAGATCCAGTCACTGTATTAGCTACTACTCATTTGCAGAAATTTAATACAGTTATATATGCCAAGGAAGAGGATTTAGCCAAATATACTTATTATTTGAGAAAGAATGGGCAGGACTATCCTCTTGCAGTAACTTATACTGGTTCTTATAATGTTCATTTTTTGATGTTTGATACGCCTTCTACCCCTTTGATAGGTGGTAAGGACTTTGATTTTGTTATCAAGGGGAAGGGAAAAGAGTATGTACTTCCTTTTGTCAATAGCCAGAAAGAACCTATAGAAATAGAGGTAGCTCATGCACCTTTGATCCACTCCCTTTCTCAGACTTCTCTAAGGGTAGGAGACACACTAACCCTCACAGGGGAATATTTTACTTATACAAGTGTGGGACGAACCAATGGTGATTATAGATATTGTAGTTTGCTACTGATCAAAGATGGAGAAGTAAAAGCAACTATAGATACTTTTATTCACAGAGATACAACTGCCACTTTTACCATTGATGATAGTGTGCCTGCAGGTACTTATAAGGTTGTCTTTTCCTCACAGATTAGGCTCTTGTCTGAGTCTTTTGCACAGGAGATTACTATACACTAATGTAAGAAGCACACTTGTGATTTGTTTTTTTAACTTCTAAAGTCAATATAATGAAAAAACTCTTCTTATTTCTTTTGTTTATACTCTTAGTGGGTTGTCAGAAGGAGGATAGTGGACATAGTGATATTCCTTCGAGCTACTATCAGCTTAGCCATGATGGGCTCACACTTGTAAAATGGAAAGATCAAAGTTCCTCTTATATAGATATGCAAGCCGATAGCAAGTTGCGAGAGATCAATACCATTGCCGATGAAGCCTTCAAGGGTTGTAAGAATCTCAAAGGGATTACTCTCTCTGATAATCTTAAAGAAATAGGCACTGAGGCTTTTGCTCAGACAGATCTGAGTGAAGGACTTCACTTTTATTCTTATTCAAATGTAGTCTTTGGGGAGAAAACCTTCTATCAGTCTAACCTTAGGGAGGTTATGCTTCCTAATACTAAAGCGCTCCCTAATCGTATTTTTGCCGATTGCAAACAACTTAAAAAAGTTACTTTCGCCAAGACGAAACTTATAGGAGACGGAGCTTTTTATGGCTGTGAGGTATTAGAACAAGTAGACCTCACTCAAGCAAACGTGGAAGGAATAGGGAAGGAGGCCTTTGCCAATTGTAGCCAGCTGAAAAAGGTTATACTCTCAGTAACAATGAATCTAAAACCTATAGGAGATAAAGCTTTTGCCAATTGTAAGACATTGGATAGTTTTACTATGCTTTCTCTGTATCCTCCTTATTATGAGGGAGATCCTTTCTATGGTATTTCCAAAGTTACCTTCCCAAAGATCTATGTGCCCAGTCAGCCAGAGGAGCTGCTTTCTCTTTATAAAAGAGATTATTATTGGAAGGCGTTTGCAGATTATATTCAGGTGATTCCATAACATAAGTATTTGTCAAATGAAAAACTTTTTATTACTAACCTCAATATTCTTCATGCTGATGGGGTGTTCCAAAGGTGATGGAGATAACAATAGAGCCAACTCCATTCGTTCCACCGAGAATTATGATCTTAGTGGGGATGGGCGTACACTTATAAAATGGAAAAATCCTAATACCACTTCTCTTGATATGCAAGCCGATAATGAACTTAGAAAGGTTAATACTATAGGAGAAGGTGCTTTCAAGGAACATAAGCACTTACAATCCATTACTTTTCCAGACAATCTCAAGGAGATAGAAGCCTTTGCTTTTGAAGAGGCTGATCTTAGTGGAGAAGTTGTATTCAACACGGCTGCTATGGTGGATTTCGGAGAAAAGGCTTTTTTCAATGCCCATCTTAAGAAGGTGACTCTTCCTAATATACGTTTGTTGTCTGACAGTGCTTTCTCTTTTGCCAAACTCGAAGAAATTTATTTCAATAAGGTAAACAAATTGGGTTTTGGAGCGATCAGTTGGAATTATTTCAAGGTACTCCATTTGGAAAATACAGAACTTACTGAAATACAAACAGTAGGAATCTCTGGATGTATGGAATTGGAAAGTGTTTTTCTGCCAGCAACCCTCACTGCTATAGGGTATGATGCTTTTTGGTATTGTAACAAACTAAAAACAGTGACTATCCTTGCGGTAAATCCTCCAGTTTTGGTGAACAACCCTTTCAGGAGTACAGCCCTACAGAAGATATATGTACCCTCCTCTTCGGTAGAACGTTACAAAAGGGCTAATTATTGGAGTGCCTTTTCTGATAAGATCTATCCTAAACCATGATTAAAGAATATTTTACAACAAAGGGTTTTAGCATGCAAAGCTAAAACCCTTTTATTTGTCACAAATAGTTAGTTATTATACTTTATTTCTCTATTCCAATACACTTGAGGATAAAGGCGAATTCAAAGGCTGTATCCTTAATTCTACCATAGCGACCTGTGGCACCTCCGTGTCCGGAATCCATGTCCATGTGCAGGAGCAAGAGATTCTTATCAGTTTTAAGCGAGCGAAGCTTAGCTACATACTTAGCAGGTTCATGGAAGAGTACTTGAGAGTCATTAAGTCCACCCGTTACCAGCATATTAGGGTAGTTTTGTGCTTTGATGTTATCATAAGGGGAGTAGGAAAGCATATAGCGGAAATATTCTTCCTCATTAGGATTTCCCCATTCCTCATATTCACCTGTGGTAAGAGGGAGTGTATCGTCCAGCATGGTAGTTACCACATCCACGAAAGGCACCTGTGCTACCACGGTATGGTATAGGTCAGGACGCATATTGGTTACAGCTCCCATGAGCAAGCCTCCTGCAGATCCTCCTGCGATGGCTAACTTGTCAGCAGAAGTATACTTGTCATTGATAAGCAACTCACTGCAGGCAATAAAGTCGGTAAAGGTATTTTTCTTATGGAGGAGCTTTCCGTCTTCGTACCATTGTTCTCCTAAGTCACTACCTCCACGTATCTGAGCAATAGCAAAGACAAAACCTCTGTCAATAAGGCTATAGTAGGAAGTGCTGAAATACACTCTAGAGTTACTACCATAGCTTCCATAGGAATACAAGAGCGCAGGGGCGGATCCGTCTCGCTTAAGACCTTTTTTGTACACTACTGCCATAGGGACTTTCACGCCATCAGGGGCGGTAGCCCATAGTCGTTCTACAGTATAATCGTCAGGATTGAAACCAGAGGGCACTTCTTGTTCTTTGAGTTTGTTGCTTTTTCCTTCAGCTATCTCATATTCATAAAGGGTAGTAGGGCGGTTCAATGAAGTGTATGAATAGCGGAAAGAACCAGAGTCATACATAGGATTTTCTTTCAAAGAGACCGAATATACTGGTTCAGGGAAGGAGACTACGCGTTTTTCACCTCCTGCTACAGGGAGTGCTTCTAACTGAGTAAGCCCATTTTTGCGCAAGGATACCACTACATAATCCTTCAGCACATCAATTCCCTCAATACGTGTGTTGGGATCATGAGCAAGGAACTCTTTCCAAAGAGTACGGTCAGTATATCCTACCAAAGGTAGTTTGTACATTTCTCCATTGAGGTGCTTATCATCCTTATAACGAAGGAAGAAGTAATCCTTATGTGGGTATACGGCATATTCCACTCCTTGGGTACGAGGCAAGAAGACTTTTAGCGGCTGGGTAGGGTTATCTGCAGAGAGATAACGTGTCTCTGAGGTAGAGGAACTTTCATTGAAAACCCATATATGCCTTTTGAGCTTATCGGCAGAGACATAAGTAGAGAAACGAGCATCATCCTCTTGGTAAAGAAGCTCAGAGTTAGGGGCGTCCAACACTTGACGATGGATCTGATGGGAGCGCAAGGACTTATCAATCGTACTATAGAAGAGGGTCTTACTATCATTTGCCCAAGCTACAGAAGCGACTCCCTCCACACGGAAGTTGATATCGCTACCTGTGGAAAGGTCTCTGATTTTTAAGGTATATTCCGCATAGGAGCCTGTTTCATTATACAGATAAGCAGCTTTCTGATTATCTGGACTGATGAAATACCCCTCGAAGATGAAGGCATTTTTCCCTTCTGCCATTTGGTTCACATCAAAGAAGACTTCTTCAGGGGCTTCCATGGATCCTTTTCGGCGGCAATAGGTGAGATATTGTTTCCCTTTTTCGCTACGGTTGTAGTAGTAGTAACCATTGTCAAAGGTGGGATAAGTTTGGTCATCTTCCTTAATACGCCCGAGAATCTCATTATAGATGGTCTCTTGCAGTTTTTTGGTAGAAGCCATTACTGTATCAGTATAAGCATTTTCTGCTTTAAGGTATTCTATGACTTTAGGATTGGTTTTGTCCTTAAGCCAGTAATAAGGGTCGGTACGCTTTTCTCCGAAATTCTCAAAAGTTTGAGAGATTCGCTCAGCTACAGGAGCAGGAGGAAACTGATCTTGATTGAAAGGGGTCGTTTTTTCCTCCTTTGTAGTGTGACAAGAAGTGATTGCTGCGAATGTAGCAACCAAAGGTAATGCAAGATGTATTCTTTTCATAGCATATGTATTGATGATTGTTATCTAAATAATTAGTACTAAAACTGTATAAAGTGATTATTAAAATTGTAAATATTTTTAATATTAGTGTATTATTCTAAAATAAATAGTATTTTACTGTTTTTAATTTTTGCGGGATGAGATGTGTGTAAAGAGTTTTATTCCAGTGGATTACGAGTACAAATATACGTTTTTTTGTAAATAAATAGTGGTTTAAGGATAATAATTTTTTTATTGCATGAACTAATGTGTAATGTAGCGAGTTCCATTGTTTTTTTCAAAAATGTTATTAACTTACAAGAGGAATTGACAATGGCTAAAAATAATTAAAGAAAATATTGGATTGTAAAATTTTTTTTGTATCTTTGCTCCCAATTTGGGAAAGTATTCAAGAGAAGTTATTTTGACTTTTTTGATACATATAAGTACTTGTTTTTCATTTATTTATATAGAAAAACAAAGATAGAGAAGGCAACATAATCAAGAGGTTGTGTAGCCTCCTCTTTTCGTGTATTTTTCCAAATGGGACAAATTTTGTTATTAAAAAGTGCTATGGCAAGAGTAAAAGAGAAAAATGCAACTTTGAGATTTGACAAAATCTCTATCGGATTGGCTTCACCTGAGAGTATCTTAGCCGTTTCTCGTGGAGAGGTGGCTAAGCCTGAAACCATCAACTACCGCACCCACAAGCCTGAGCGAGATGGTCTCTTCTGTGAGCGCATCTTCGGCCCAGTGAAGGACTATGAGTGTGCTTGTGGTAAGTATAAGCGTATCCGCTATAAAGGCATCGTGTGTGATCGTTGTGGAGTGGAAGTAACTGAGAAAAAAGTACGTAGAGAGCGTGTGGGGCATATCAATCTGGTAGTGCCTATAGCGCATATTTGGTATTTCCGTTCACTTCCTAATAAAATTGGTTATCTCCTTGGGCTGCCTTCCAAGAAGTTGGATATGATTATCTATTACGAACGCTATATCGTAATCCAGCCAGGGATAGCTAAAACGATTGATGGAGATCCTATTGAAAAGATGGATTTCCTTACCGAGGAAGAATATTTGGATATTATGGAGTCTCTTCCAATAGAAAATCAATATTTGGAAGATACAGATCCTAATAAGTTCATAGCAAAGATGGGGGCTGAAGCTCTCTTCGATTTGCTTCATGACTTAGATCTTGATGCACTCTCTTATGACCTTCGTCACAAGGCTAATACGGAGACTTCTAAACAGCGCAAGACTGAGGCGCTCAAGAGATTGCAAGTGGTAGAGGCCTTCCGTGATTCTCAGAAAAATCGTGAGAATAAGCCTGAATGGATGATTATGAAGGTGATTCCTGTAATTCCACCTGAATTGCGTCCTTTGGTGCCTTTGGATGGAGGTCGTTTTGCAACTTCTGACCTTAATGACTTATACCGACGAGTGATTATACGTAACAATCGTCTTAAGCGATTGATCGAAATTAAAGCACCAGATGTGATCTTGCGCAACGAAAAGCGTATGTTGCAGGAATCTGTAGATTCACTTTTCGATAATACACGTAAATCTTCTGCTGTGAAGACTGATGCTAATCGCCCGCTGAAATCCCTTTCGGACTCTCTCAAAGGGAAACAAGGACGCTTCCGTCAGAACTTGCTCGGTAAGCGTGTGGACTATTCTGCTCGTTCGGTAATTGTTGTAGGGCCTGAAATGAAACTTTACGAATGTGGTTTGCCTAAGAATATGGCTGCCGAGCTCTACAAGCCTTTTGTGATACGTAAGCTCATAGAGCGTGGTATCGTCAAGACTGTGAAATCAGCTAAGCGTATTATTGATAAAAAAGAGCCTGTAGTATGGGATATCTTGGAGAATGTGATCAAGGGACACCCTGTACTACTGAACCGTGCTCCTACCTTGCACCGCTTGGGGATTCAAGCTTTCCAGCCAAAGCTTATTGAAGGAAAAGCAATTCGTCTTCACCCATTGGTATGTACCGCTTTCAACGCGGACTTCGATGGTGACCAGATGGCCGTACACTTGCCACTGGGGCCTGAGGCTATTCTCGAAGCTCAAATGCTGATGTTGGCTTCCAACAATATATTGAATCCTGCCAATGGAGCACCTATTACTGTACCTTCTCAGGACATGGTCTTGGGTCTGTACTATATTACTAAGATGCGCAAGAGTACCCCAGAAGAACCTATCGCTGGTGAAGGCTCTGTGTTCTACTCTCCTGAGGAGGTGAATATCGCTTATAACGAGCGTAAGGTACATCTCAATGCCTCTATCAAGGTGCGTACTAAGGACTTAGATGAAAATGGAAATATTGTAACTAAGCTTATAGAAACCACTGTAGGGCGTGTCCTCTTCAATGAGGTAGTTCCTATAGAGGCTGGATATATCAATACGGTATTGACCAAAAAATCTCTACGAGACATTATCGGTCACGTACTTAAGAAAACAAGCATTCCTCGCACTGCAGAATTCTTGGATGATATCAAGTCTATGGGGTATAAGTTTGCTTTCCAAGGAGGACTTTCTTTCTCCTTAGGTGATATCATTATCCCTCAGGAAAAACAAGCGATGATTGCCGATGCCAATGAACAAGTACAGGGAATCATTGGTAACTATAACATGGGGCTTATCACCAATAACGAACGTTATAACCAGGTGATCGATGTATGGACTTCTACCAATGCCCGCCTTACAGACTTAGCGATGAAGCGTATCAGTGAGGACAGACAAGGGTTCAACTCTGTATATATGATGCTTGACTCTGGGGCACGTGGTTCCAAGGAACAGATTCGTCAGCTTACCGGTATGCGTGGTCTGATGGCTAAGCCTAAGAAATCTACCGCTGGTGGGGGCGAGATCATTGAGAACCCGATCCTTTCGAACTTTAAGGAAGGTCTTTCTATCTTGGAGTACTTTATCTCTACCCACGGAGCGCGTAAGGGACTTGCCGATACAGCGCTTAAAACAGCCGATGCGGGATACCTCACTCGTAGGTTGGTGGATGTATCTCAGGATGTGATTATCAATACCGATGATTGTGGAACTCTCCGTGGTATTGAGGTACATGCCCTTAAGAAAAATGAAGAGGTTATCGAGACTTTGGGCGAACGTGTATTAGGTCGTGTAGCTCTCAATGATATTGTCAATCCACTTAATGAAGAAATTATTGTTCTTGCAGGAGAAGAAATTCGTGAAGATGCCGTGGATAAGATCAATCAGGCTCCTATCGAATCTATAGAAGTACGTTCTGCACTTACCTGTGAAGCTAAGCATGGTATTTGTGCTAAGTGTTACGGACGAAACCTATCCACCGGTAAGATGGTACAGATAGGAGAGGCTGTAGGAGTAGTAGCTGCTCAGTCTATCGGGGAACCAGGTACTCAGCTTACCTTGCGTACCTTCCACATGGGGGGAACTGCAGGTAATATCTCCGAGGAAAACAAAATCATTGCGCACTTCGATGGTATCCTTGAAATAGATGACCTTAAGACAGTTAAGGGAGAAGATTATGACGGAAATCCAGTAGAGGTGGTGATCTCTCGTACATCCGAGGTGAAGATCTTAGAACCTCATACCCGTATGGTACTAAGTACCTCCAACATTCCTTATGGTTCCTTTATCTTTAAGAAAAATGGAGATACTATACAAAAAGGAGAGGTGATCAACCAATGGGATCCTTATAATGCGGTGATTATCTCCGAGTTCTCCGGACAGATTGTCTATGAAAATATAGAACAAGGGGTTACTTTCCAAGTTGAGATAGATGAACAAACAGGATTCCAAGAGAAAGTGATCTCTGAATCTCGTAACAAACGACTTATTCCTACCCTACATATACAGGATAAGAGCGGAAATATCTTACGTTCGTACACCTTACCGTTAGGAGCTCACATCATGGTGGATGACAAGGAAAAGATTAAAGAAGGTAAGATCTTAGTAAAGATCCCTCGTAAGTCCGCCAAGTCTGGGGATATCACAGGAGGTCTTCCACGTGTAACAGAGCTCTTCGAAGCACGTAATCCTTCAAATCCAGCTATTGTAGCCGAGATCGATGGGGTTGTTTCCTTTGGTAAAGTAAAACGTGGTAACCGTGAGATCTTCATAGAATCCAAAACAGGAGAAAAGCGTACTTACTTGGTAAAACTCTCTTCTCAGGTATTAGTACAGGAGAATGACTATGTACGTGCAGGGATGCCTCTTTCCGATGGTTCGGTAACTCCAGAGGATATCCTACGTATCAAAGGACCTTCAGCAGTACAGCAGTATTTGGTTAACGAGGTACAAGAGGTATACCGACTCCAAGGGGTGAAGATCAATGACAAACACTTTGAAGTGGTAGTACGCCAGATGATGCGTAAGGTAGAAATACAAGATCCAGGGGATACACTCTTCCTCGAAGAACAAATGGTTCACAAGGATGACTTCATCGAAGAAAATGATAAGCTTTTTGGTAAGAAGGTTGTCATAGATGCTGGAGATTCTGAAAATCTCAAAGCAGGACAGATCGTCACCATGCGTCAGCTTCGTGATGAGAACTCTCTCCTTAAGCGTCAGGATAAGAACCTTGTTGCCGCTCGTGATGTTATCCCTGCTACTGCAATTCCTGTATTGCAAGGGATTACACGTGCCTCCCTACAGACTAAGTCCTTTATCTCAGCGGCTTCCTTCCAGGAAACGACTAAAGTGCTCAATGAGGCTGCCGTACAAGGTAAGGTAGATAGCCTCGACGGACTTAAAGAAAATGTTATTGTAGGTCACCGTATCCCTGCTGGTACTGGTATGAAACGTTATGAGAATATCATAGTAGGCGCTCGCAAGGATTTAGCTAAGCAAAATATCAACCTATAATCTCATGGAAAAGCTCATAAAAAAAGAAATCAATATAGAGATTGATGATAAGGTGGCTACAGGTATCTATTCGAACTTGGTGGTAGTCAATCATTCAGAAACAGAATTTGTCTTGGATTTTGTCTCTATTATGCCAGGGATGCCCAAGGCACGAGTACAGAGTAGAGTGATTATGACCCCTTCACAAGCCAAACAACTCATGCAGAACCTCAGCACCAACCTCTATCAGTATGAGCAAGACAAAGAGGCACTTTCCGATGGGGAAGTCTTTGCTTCACAGACACACTTCTCTGGTTCAGGAGAAGCTTAAGGTCAGTTTAACAATCAGTATAACAATAAGTAAGGAGATGAATATAATTCATCTCCTTTTTATTTTTCACAAGCAGAATGTTAAATTTTGTTTTGTGAAAAAAAAACACAAAAAAAATACTTGTGATATTAATAATATTTCATAAATTTGCCCAGAAAATATGTTTCATGGGAGAAAAGTATCCATGTGGTAAAAGACTATTTTATAGCTAAAAAGAAGTGTAGATTTCTTCTCTAATTAACAATTGATATTAATAATTAACAATTATAAGAAGATGATAGTAGCCAAATCCGATAACTATATTATGAGATCACTATTATACATACTTTTATTTCTTATCCCTATAGTAGGGAAAGCTCAGCAGTGTCGTGTGAATTATACAGCCACAGCGGAGAACACCGCTTGTGGGGGTACTGTCAAGGTTGCCTTGGCTTCTGCCGATACCAATTGTATTAGCCGATATTGGGCGGTCTTGTACGACAACACTGGTGCGGTGCAGGCACGACAGAACTTTTCTGCAGCAGGGAAAGCTGAGTTTACCAATCGTTCCTCGGGTACTTATAAGGTAAAGGTAGAAAAGAAGGATGGTACGGATACCCATCCTACGGTTTTGTCGGTTACCATTGTAAGTACCTATAAGCGCTTTTCTGTAGATATGACTAAGGCTACTCAGGTAGCTGCTACAGGAGAATGTGCAACTGATGGGAAAGTGGCACTCAAGATTAAGAATGGCTCTGGACCTTTTGTAGTTGCTTTCTACAAGCAAGGATCCTCAACACCTACTTCTGTATCTGCTCCTACGAACAAGACAGGAAATGAGACTACTGTAAATATTTCTGGTCTTAGTCCTAATACCAAATATAATATAGAAGTAACTGACCAGATAGGAGGAGGAACTTGTGCCGTTACTGAACCTAGAAATGTAAGGGATATTACTACCTTGCCTACAACACAATCTTTCCTTAGAGGGGTCACTTTAGAGAGTTGTAAGCAAAAGGGTGTTGTAAGAGGCTCTCGAGGAATGATCACTGTTGAGATTAACAATACTTATGGAACAGGACCTTTTGAAGTAGAAGTTCGTAAGAAGGAGGATAACCAATTAATCGTATCGGCATCCAATCCAGATCATTCTTTTACTAAAGGAGGTGCTACAGGAACTACACAAAAAGAAATAGAACCTGATGCAGGGAAAAGCTTGGAAGTAGGTAAGGAATATATTATTAAGGTAAAAGATGTAGGAACCAACTGTGTAGCTGAAAGAGTTCAGATGAATCCTTTGCGTTTCTCTGCAGAATCCATACGCCTTCACTTGGCTCATACTTGTTCCGATTGTGGAGAATACGAATTCGCTGTGGTACCTAAGTTTCCTAACAGAAATAGTGTGATACCCAATCAGGTAACCCGTGATAAGTTCTATACTTATAACCTCAAGGTAGAAGTAAAGCGTGGTGGAGTGATGCTTCCAGGCTTCCCAGAACAATTCACCAATACCGATGCCTTGCCACAGACAGGTACCAATAATGGAATTATATATGGTAATAATGAGTTTAGGTTCAACAATCTTTATGATGCGATGGTACATAAGTCCGCCCATAAGGTAAAAGGGGGGGATGTCATCACCATTACCTATGAAGACTGTTCCTTGGCCACTCGTATAGTGCTCAAACACACCGTTGTTACAACCCCTTATAAGCCTTACTCCGAGATAGGAGTACGCAAGAAAACAGGTGGGGGCGATTGTGATAGAGAGGTAGTGCTTACCACTACTTTCCAACATGGAGGATCGCCTTCCTATACCGATTTTTGTAATTTCACGGGAATGAAAGCCCGTGTAAAAACGTCCAATATTTGGCAAACAGCTACCTCTGTAACCAATGTGATGTACAAGTTCTATGACGAACATGATGTCAATCGCCATAGGATGTATGTGCCTGTTTCTACAGTAACCGACAAATATCAGGTAGAATATGCCAATGCCTCTACACCACTTAATGCTTCGGCACCTAACGATTGCAAGCACTATGTCTCCCCAGAACTGACCCTAACTAAGCCCGATCTGATTGATAATATAGGTATACATGCTTACTATAATGGAGAAGGAATCTTACAGTGGGAGCACAGAGGGAAAAGAGTACAGATAACGAATGTGGGGGGAGTAGTAACTGATGCCAACCCCCTAAAGGTTTCTATCCGTCGCAAAGATGGTTTCCAAGGTATCAAAACCTATACCGCTACAGGGCCATGGAACTTGGCAGGCACCTATAAGATAAAATTCCCCATAGAGAGAACTTACAAGGCAGAGGATACAGCCTCTGGATATATATTGATTATGGATGTGCCACCGGGAGAGTATATGGTGAACATTAAGAATAATTGTGCCAGTCGTGATCTTCCTCTCAAAGTAGAGGAAGCTGATACCCCCACTTACTATGATATAGACCCCTTGAAGGTAGAGACCGAATGTAGCAAAAACGGACAAACAGGAAAGGGGAAACTCATCTATAGATCGTTATCAGGAGAAAATACTTCTCGGTTAGGATATCTACATATTTTTAGAGATCCAGGAGGAACAGAACCTATCTATAAGCGGGCTAATACGGGAACTTATATGAGAATAGTACCAGTGGCAGGGATTCCTAGTCCATCGGATCCTACCAAAATTGAGGTAAAAGCAGAAGTTCCCAACTTGCCTACAGGAAATTATATATTAGGAATCATAACAGCTAGCTCACATTATCGCACCGCTGTATATAAGCCAGAGGAAAATGGGTATACCTATGGTTATAGGCCTGAGCAACAGAAAGGTAAAGGAAAGCTTGCTGATACTTTTATCTATAAGACCTTCACAGTAAAAGAAATAACGGATGTAGTTCCTATTTCAGTGATTGGCATGTGTGATCCATCGAATGCGAGTTCAGGGATGGTAAGGGTTGAGTTGCCTGCGGGATCTGAGCCACAGTATCCTATTACCTATACTTTATATAAGGTATCAGGAGGGACAAAGGCGATAGCTACCTATTCGGATGGTACTCAGGTAGCTCCTGTAAGGGTAGCTACCCGTCCTGCAAACTTGGAAGATGCTTATGCAACTTTCAGTAATATTCCAAGGCTTTCTGGCAGTGATAGTTATGAAGTGAAGTTTGAATCAGGTTGTTTGGATCGTTTGGTACCTGTCCCTGAGTTTGGTTCTTTGCAGAATCCACAGGTACGTACCTCATCGGCTACGGCATGTGCGGGTACTCCATTGACATTGAGTGTGGACTTACCAGCGAGTTTGTATGAGTTGGAGTGGAAGTCAACTCCAGCTACTGCTCTTTCAGGAGTAGCGGACAAGACGCGTCCTTCGATCACCTTGAATCCTACGGTGGATGCAGAGTACTGGGTTACCTATAAGATGAAATCAGGTTTTGGATGTACTCCAGTATCTAAGGATACCGCCAAGAAGCAGGTGAACCTGATCCGCAGCAACTTTGCGGCATCGGATATCACAGGCTTATCGGATAAGACAGGAGTACTGCCAGTGAACCAGTGTGCAGCGGATGTAAGCTGGACATCCCCTACGATCAATGACACGGCGGGGTGTGGCTACAAGCTCACTTGGGAGGTAACCAAGCCAGACGGAAGTAAATATACCCCTACGCCGGATGCCAATGGTAATACGCCAGCCACCAGCTGGAATGGTTTTCCTGTGGGCGAATCTACAGTAACCTATAAGGTAGAGGGCAAGATAGCAGGGGGCACAGCAGCTACTAAGAGCTTTAAGGTAACGGTAACGGCTCCGAACGTAAATATTCAGATCACCAGTTCTTTTGTGGCCAATGTGGGCGGCACTACAGCCCTCACTTCGGTAGCCAAAGGAAGTACAGTATATTATAAGGTAACGCTCAAGAACACTACAGCTACTTCTATCAGTACAGGCGCCTTGAGGATTACCCTACCGGATAACACGAACACCAACTATGAGCTACCTGCAGCGAATGACCCTGCGATAGTTACCTCACAGTTGGGCGGTGCGGTGAATGTAAGCTATGACACAGGCAACCCGAGAGTACTGATCTTGGCAAATATCACCGGAGGTGTATTGGCACAGAATGCGGAACGCTCAGCATATATTCCGATCAAGATCAAGCAGGATCAGGGTTGTGATGCGTATGTGAATGCATGTCAGGCAATACTTACAGCACAACCTAAACTTATCTATAGTGTAGGAGGAGCAGGATGTGTGGCAGAGAATACCATCCAAGGGGACGGCATTGCGGCAGAGATTGACAGTCGTGCCACCTGTCCACGCGAGGAACTCTACTGCGGTGGTAGCTTCACGCTTACAGCTTTGGGTACAGGCTATACCTCATATAAGTGGTATAGTGGACAGCCAGGTAGTTTGACTCCATTGGCAAGTACCACTAGTAGCCAAGCGGTAAGTGCGGCAGGCTACTATACAGTAGAGAAGATAGCCACTTGTAGTGGTATTGAGGCGAAGACTACAGAAGTGATCCGCTTGGTGGACAAGAGTGATACCACGGTAGATCCTATCAGAGCCTTAGCGGGCAATGTAGGCGGGGTATGTGCTACGGATAACACCAAATGGCAAAGCCACTTCTACTTCTGTGGAGGTACAGGCAGCAAGGTATTGCAGGTAGCCTACCACCAGTCAGGAGTAAAATGGCAGAAAGAGGGCTCAGGCTGTAGCAATGCCAACCAGCCAAACTGTTATAATACCAGTGCGGCATGCTGGTCTACAGTATCTACCGATAGGAGCTTTACCATAGGAGGTACTACCCCAGGTAAGTACCGCTTACAGGTGGGCAATGGTAGTTGTACCAGAGAGTTCTACTTTGAGGTCTTCACCACCCAACTCTCAGGAACCTTAATAGGAACCCCTACCCCACATACAGCCTTGAGCTTAGGGGCAGCGAACTTCGAGATGGGTACCCATGGAGTACAGTATGAGTACGTAGCTACCCGCTCTGATGGTAGAACCTTCACAGGAAATGGCCCTGCTTCAGGCGCCAATATGCACAAGGTGGACGTAACAGGTCTGGAAGTACCGAACAATAGGAGTCAGGATACCTTTAGAATAGTGATCAAGGCTAAGGGAGGTGCGCTCAATGGATGTACCTTCGAACAGACAGTAACGATCAACCGCTTGGAGACCATGAAGGCAGAGGTAGAATATACTGGAGAGTGGTCTACTACAGAGTGTAACAAAGCTAAATATAACTTCACGGTATACGGTGGGGTACGTAACTACCGATACCTTATATATAAGATAGATGGTCAGTTGGCCAAGACAGAGTATGCGGGCAAGGTATTTGAGCAGCTTCCTGATGGTGACTTCTCAAGTGCAATCACCCCTACCAATGCAGTAGGTACGGTACCAGATGTATTCTCCTCTTGGATAGAAGTTCCAAGAGAAGGTAAATATATCTTCTTGGTACGAGATAATGATGATAGATATGCCTTGACCAATGAGGTACAGGTAAGCCAAGCCTCTCGCTATGCGGTAGAGGTTACCAAGGTAGACCTTACGTGTGCGACTCAACATGGAGGAAGCATCTCGGCTAAGTTCTTGGAGAGCAATGTACCAAGTCCAAGTGTGAAGTTGGAGAAATACAAGACCGACGGCACTATGGACACGAGCTTCCCAGCACAGAACAACCTTGCAGGACAGTTCAACAACCTTTCAGCAGGTAAGTATAGAGTGACCCTTAGCTACCTCTTCAATAGTGGAGGAGGTGGACGTCGTTGTGAGATTGTCCGAGATATACGTATAGAATCTCCAGCACCTATAGAAGCCTCTATAGGGGTAGTGAGTGCGAACAACTGCGATGGCAACAATGGCAAGTTCTTGCTCAAGGTGAACTGGGTGAAGGGAGGTTCTGGCAGCTATCAGTTTATGTCTACCTCAGGTACAGGCTCCTACAGCCCAGATAGGACTTTATTGGTGGACGGAGGTAGCCAGGCCAATCCTAAGGTTAAAGTATTTGTAAAGGATAGCAATGGCTGTATTGCCGAGTTCGAGGTAATGGCCAAGAAAGACTTGACCAAACCTACTTTGGCAGCTTCTACAGTGGATTATGACTGTGGTGGCAACGGAACCTTTACAGTAACGCCAACTGCTCCAGGGGGAGCTACTTATACCTATGAATATAGCTTGGACGGCGGCGTACGTCAAGCGCCAAACTTAGGCAATGCGATGCGCTATACAGGTTTGGCAGGCAGAGCTACGCCATATTTAGTTCGAGTATACTATACAGAACCCGCTACCGAGTCGGTGAACCAGCTCTACAATGAGACCTTTGCCGACATGGAAGACCTTGACGAGAGCGACGGGGCTCCTACAGGGGTAGGTTCTGCTAAGACAACAGGCATACTCTCTGCGGGAGTGCATGTGGTAACCAAGCAGTTACCAGCCACTCCAACTACCTACCGCTCTTTGGCAGGTACAGGCAGATACTATGCGATACACACAGCACCAAGCGATAACCGCTTGTATGTGAAGGATATACAGAATGTGGTACCACGTGCTAAGGCAACAGTGAAGTTCAAGTATGTGAACTTGGGCAATGATGCCAATACGGCGGCGAGTGTACCACTGAGAGTGACCCTACAGGTGACCAATCCAGGGGGGGCAGGTACGACAGCCTTTGTACGTACCCTTCCAGCAGCAGCGCAGGGAGGTACATGGCAGAGTGGTGAAGTGACCTTTGAGGATTTGGAAGGCTTCAACCAGCACACCCAGTTACCGCTTGATTATAGAAGCGGGCGTGAACAATGCTGCGGTGGGTCTGGATGAGATAGAAGTGATCCAGCCTACTAAGAACTGCCAGTCGGGAGAGCCTATCTCGGTACAGGTAGAGCCAAGCAAAGGCTTTGGAGCAACCATCACTCAGGTAGAACCTCCTAAGTGCCATGGTGGAGAGGGTACCCTATTGGTAAAACTCAGAAACATCAAGGCTGGGGCTACCTTTGAGTACCAGCTTAACGGAGGAGCGTATAGAAGTACTACTTTGGTAGGTACAGATGAGCTGAAGATACCAGCTCCAGTGACAGCGCCTTCGGATCCAGCTCATACCTTGAAAGTACGTATGGTAAACCCAGATGGTACCTTGTGTGAGATTACTGCAGGTGGGGTAGAGGCACGTATCAATGATGTTCCTGCCTTGACCATAGAAGAGGTGAAGATCTCTCCTAAGGGCTGTATAGCACCTTACATGACAGCCAGAGCGATCATCCGTGTAGCTTACGGACGCACACATAGTGGAACACATCCATATACAGTACAGAAGAAAGGCCCTGCTGATGCAGACTTTGTGGATGTACCTACGGCGGATGTGACATGGACAGGAACGACAGCTACAGTGGCGAACCTTACCGATGGAGTACACTATCAGTTTAGAATTAAGGATGCGAATGAGTGTCTCTCGAATATAGAGCAGAAGTTTATACCTGCAAAGATAGATATAGATGTAACCTTGACCCCAACCTTGTGCTTACAGTCAGGTAGGACAGGTGAGGTGATGGTACAGGTGAACAATGGTAATGGAGGCTATGAATTTAGCAAGGATGGCGGAACCACTTGGGTAAGTGACCCAGGCAACCCAACCGAATACCGCTTTGATGGTCTGAACCCAGCAAGCTATACCATAAAAGTAAAAGACGCCTTAGGCTGTGAATTTACCCAAGTGGTAGTGATACCACAGGTGATGGAAGTAGGTCTT
Organism: Capnocytophaga gingivalis ATCC 33624; assembly: GCF_000174755.1. Classification (GTDB taxonomy): domain Bacteria; phylum Bacteroidota; class Bacteroidia; order Flavobacteriales; family Flavobacteriaceae; genus Capnocytophaga; species Capnocytophaga gingivalis. The sequence continues at coordinate 522 of NZ_ACLQ01000021.1, read as the reverse complement.
AGCTCAGATGATGCCTTTGGATGTACCACCCCACAAGAGCAGATCACCATTGAGGCCAAGGGAGGTGCCCAAATATCAGGAGGATATACCTTCACTTGGAAGCGAGGTGGCGTAGCTACAGATCCATCGGGTTATAACCCAACGACAGATACGGACGGCGGCAATGTACTTACCAATGTTACACCGGGAGCTACAGTTACTTATTTGGTAACGATTAAGACAGCGGGAGAATACCACTTCAAGGTGGTAGATGCCAACGGCTGTGAACATATAGTAAGCAAGGAAGTAAAAGCTGAAACTCCAGCCTTCCTTACAAATCCTGGTCTTTCTGCCAGCATGGTAGCTTGTACAGGAGAGTCTACGGGAGTGATAGGTGTATATGATGGAACGGCTTACTTACCGATAACAGATGCGATTGATAGAACTAAGGGAGTAGCTCCTTATGTGATAAAGATCTACAAATATGCTACCACTCCAGGTAGTGCAGAGACCCTACAGTCAAGCAATACCGGTCGAGACTTG
>NZ_ACLQ01000022.1 GCF_000174755.1 Capnocytophaga gingivalis ATCC 33624 | reverse complement strand
CAAATCCTGGTCTTTCTGCCAGCATGGTAGCTTGTACAGGAGAGTCTACGGGAGTGATAGGTGTATATGATGGAACGGCTTACTTACCGATAACAGATGCGATTGATAGAACTAAGGGAGTAGCTCCTTATGTGATAAAGATCTACAAATATGCTACCACTCCAGGTAGTGCAGAGACCCTACAGTCAAGCAATACCGGTCGAGACTTGAGCAAAGGCTGGTATAAGGTAGAGCTTTCTGATGCTAAGGGATGTAAGACTTCTGTAGATTTGGAAATCAAAGAAATAGAAGCACCAGTGCTTACCTTGGTAAGGAAGAAAGACATCACTTGTACCTCAGGAGCAAGCAGCTTAGGAGAGATAGAGTTAAGGTTTACCACAGGCTTACAAGGCAACTATTATATGGCCTTGTATACTGATAGTAACTATACTACCCCTGCACAGAATCATGCAGGTACGCCACAGGTGACAGGAGAGAACTATGTGAACTCCACAGGAGCTACTAAGATTTTTGATCACTTGCCACCAGGGGATTACTATCCAGCGATTACCAATATGGCTACGGGCTGTAAGGTAAAATTACCAATGGTACAGATAGGAGGCTCTCAGATCAAAGCCAATGCGATACCTGCACAACAGGTAGACTGTAATACAGCTAAGCAAAAGATAGAGTTCTTTGAGGATGGTGCAGAAATAGATGAGACCCAGCTTAAGGTAGCCATCTACCGAGATGGACCGCTGGGCAGTGGATTGCTCACTTGGATACCAGGTACTACAGGAACGATCACAGGTACAGGAAACAACAAGAAAGTAGAAATAGAGTTTACCCTCTTGGCGAAGACTCCTTATAGAATTGCAGTAGAGTATAAGGGCTGTAAGACCTTGTTGGATGGTAAATTCACACCGAATATAGCTACTCCAGGGGTAACAATTACTGAAAAACGTAAGCCAAACCTCTGTGGAGCAGGTGCTACAGGATCAGTAACATTACACTATGAGTTGAGTGCCTTTGCAGGTAGTACGGCACCTAAGTGGGAGTTGTATACTTATCCATTTGATACTCGTCCAGGAGCACAAAGTCCAATAGCTACAGGTACAGCTTCGACTCCATCGGGAGGTAAGAGTGAGATTAAGCAAACGGTAACAGGCCTTACTGAGAACAAGACATATATCTTGGTGGTAAGAGATGGAACGGCGAATAACTGCGTAATGGGTACCGAAATCTTTACGGTACTTCGCGCTGCTCAGCCATTGGCCTTTGTACAGACAGACTTGTTGAGAAACTCAGCTTGTTCAGGTTCGGCAAATGAGACAGCTCAGGTGAAGGTAACCATCAAGGATGGAGTAGGCCCTTACAAATATACAATAAGCCAAGCTAGCACAGAGCCTACGGATACTCAGTGGGCACATGCAGCTGTATTGCCAACCAATAGCCGTGATGTGCTTTTGGATCAGACTTTTGAGACTACCTTTGGAGGCAAGATCAAGGGTACTCCAACGGGAGCTACATGGTATGTACATGTAAGAGATGCTAATGACTGTCATATTTCTCAAGCGGTAACAGTGAAGGAAGATCCTGCCCCAGCGGCTACCAAAGCAGAGGTAGAGAACCCTTGTGTGGTAGGTACAGAATATACAGTGAAAGTAACCCTCAGCCAGATAGGTAAGGGACAACACTACTATACCTTTAAGCCAGCGGGAGGAACAGAAGGGCCACAACAGCCAATACAGTTTACCCAGACAGGTCCAAGTGTATGGGAAGGATATATCTACCGAGTATATGCATCTTCTGTGGCACGTGATATCACCATCTATGACCAGAACGGATGTAAGAGTGCGGCAGTAAACTTTGTCTTCCAAGGCAAGATCAGCTTTGACTTGACACAGTCCAAGCCTATCACCTGTCAGCCAGGTGTGGCAGGCAATGGAGAGCTCAAGATAGATAATATCGCTAACCATAATCCTGCGAACCCACATATCTATAGGGTATTGAAGGAAGATGCAGGAGGAGATATCGTGATAGTGAATGATACTCCGATGAGTGGATTTGGTGCCTTTACTGTGCCAATCACCCAGCCAGGACGCTATAGAGTAGAGATTGTGGATACCACCCACGGAGGTTGTCCATTCAGCCGTACCCTTACGGTCAATGACAAGGTGTTACCGATATTGTCATTGGACAACAGTACCGACTCGAAGTGTTATAATGCCAACCAAGACCTCTTGGATGTAAATGGAGGAGGATCAGCGACCTTGGTAGCGGCTCCAGAGAGCCAGCTTCCGATGAGCTATAGTCTGAAGGCAGCCCGCTATGCGGATGATAATAGTGCAGTGACTGCACTGGCGACCATCCCAGCGACCCATACCAATGTAACAGCGTCCAATACCTATGTGGATTGGCAGAACAATGGTAGACAGGTAACCTTCAAGGGCTTGTTAGGAGATGTAAGAGGAATCATCTATACAGTAGAGGCTAAGGCAGCCAATGGCTGTACTGCAACAACAGAATTTACGATCTATGGGGTGAAACCTATAGAGATAGATATGACCCAAGAGGCAGTGACCCAGTTCCAGTGTAGTGGGAATCAGGAGGTATTGGCTAAGCTGAGCTTACCAAAGACCGCCATCACTGGAGGTAGTGGACGCTACCGCTTCACCCTACTCAAGGGAGGAACTCCAGTACAGGGTAATATAGACCTTACCGAGCCTACCTTCACTATCTCGGATGAGACAGGAGGTAACTTTACCCTAAGAGTAGAGGATGCACAGTACCAATGTGCAGAGGTGACCAAGCCATTCCCAACAGCGATCAAGCCGTTTGTGAAGCTCACTACAGTCACCGCCACAGAGGTTACCGATATTACTTGTCGCGCAGGCGAGGATGTGAAGGTGGAAGCCACCCTTGCACCAGCTGGAGGGGATCCTATAAAAGTAAGCTTGTCACTAAGAAGTGTAACGAATAGCTCTCACCAAATGGTACAGATAACAGTACCTGCGGGAGCAACTACGGCAACTCATACCTTTACCAATGTGCCTATGGCAACTACAGTGTGGTGGCAACCAATGATGAAACTGGCTGTGTGACCTATGGTACTACCTACAAGGTACAGGATCCGAATACCTTCTCGCTCACCGCGACAGAGGAAAAGCCAGTGAAGTGTTACGGAGGTAATGATGGTTCTATCACCTTTACCTTGGAAGACTTAGACTTAGAGAACAGCGGTGGGGTGAACCAGGCTACCCAAGGGTATACCCTAAGAATCAAGAGCCTTACCCGTCCTACAGATCCGATTATAACAGTGACTGTTCCGGCAGGTTCAGCTACCCATACGCTCAATACCTTAGCATATGGTTCCTATACAGCAGAAGCGGAATCCACTTCTACGGGCTGTATCACTAAGATTCCGGCAAACTTTACCATCCGTCAGGCAGACCAGCCTATCAATATGGCAGCTAAGCTTAGAGTACCGGATGATTGTAGTGCCACAGGTAGCGCGGAAATCTCTATTGATATCACCGGAGGTATAGCGCCTTATAAGGTAACGATGACAGGAGATAATGGCCACACTCAGACAGCCAATCAGGTATACAACCGTTGGCTCTTCACTGGAGTGCCAGGAGCGGCAGCACCAGGGGCTACCTTCACCTTCCAGATAGAAGATGCATGGGGCTGTGTGGTAACTCCTACGGTGAATGTAAATAAAGTTGTCAAGCCAGATCCAATAGACTTTGACGACCCAGAGATCACCATGGTATCTTGTAAGAATGAGCGTGATGGTAAGGTAGTGGTGAAGAATGCACGAGGAGGAGCTGTGGATGATCCTACAGCAACGACCCTGACAACCACTTACTATTACGAACTATATCACGATATAGAAGGAGCCATCAGACCATTGCAGTTAAGCAATGAGTTCACCGAGCTACCAGCAGGTAACTATACCTTGTATGTAAGAGACCGTTGGAACTGTGAGAAGAGTGTACAGTTTACCTTGGGTACTCCACCGGAGATACAGGTAACCCGAGTGAGCAATAGCAACTTGGTATGCCATGGGGATACAGGTAAGGTAAGTGTCTCTGTCACAGGAGGAACACAGACTCCAGATCCAGATGCAGGAGGTGCTTTGGCATACATTTACAGTTTGGAATTGGTAGAGGCAGACCGCGATGTAGTAGTCAATCGCTTGGATAAGGTCAAGATGGCAGATTTCCCTAAAGAGATAGCAGGTCTCAGGGCAGGAGTGAACTACCGAGTAAGAGCGATGGACGGCAAGCGTTGTGCAGGAGAATCCGATTTGTTCTCACTAACTGCGGCACCTAAGTTAGACATTAAGGCCACTTATGAGGACAACTGTGAGGACAATGAATATCAGGGCTATGTAGTACTGACCTTTGAGGATGCTACGGTGGACTTCACCAAGGTACAATACTCTTTTGACAATGGAGTCACTAAGCACTCTTTTGCCGCAGGTATGACCTCTGGAGCACAGGCACGCATCAGTCGTACACACAGCAGTGTAAGGCCTTCGTCCTTGCCACAGTCTATCAAGCTATACTATAGCGATGCGGGAACTAACTGTGAGGGAGAGACCAACCCAGTGGTGATCCCAGTGGTAGAGAAGTTGACTTTGATCAAGGATCCAAGTCGTCATCCAGATATCAACGAATTACCGCTCTTAGGTAAGAACGGGGTTCCGGATTATACTTACTATATCAATGGGGTACATCAGGGTAACAATGGCACTTACATCGTAAGGAAGCAAGACCCAGAGGGAGTAGACCCAAGCGACAATAAGCTCAAGAAGCGTATAGAAGCGCGAGTGGAAGATAGCAAGGGATGTACGGCAGAAGAGGTATTCTATGTAGAATACTATGATATAGAAATCCCACGTTTCTTCACTCCTACAGGAGATGGTGAGAACGATACTTGGGCACCGCGCAATACGCAGCAGTATCCGAATATCCAGACCTTGATATTCGATCGTTATGGTCGCTTGCTCAAGGAACTTTCTCAGGGACAAAGCTGGGATGGTACTTACAATGGTAAGGAAATGCCTACGGGAGACTATTGGTATATCATCACCTTGGGTGAGGAATCCGATGGTAGAGAATTCAAAGGACACTTTACTTTATACAGATAACAGTTATCAGCTGTCAGTTATCAGTTGTCAGTTTCCAATAACTGACAACTGACGACTGAGAGTTTATAAATAAATTTTAAAAAAAGGATGATGAAAAAACTAGCGTTATACATATGTGTGCTTATGGGCATGCCGAGTGTGTTTGGGCAAGAGTTGCAATTACCCTCAGGGAATCAGTACTTGGCCGACAGTGAATTTTTGATTATGCCCACTTATGCGGGTATAGGTAACAACGTACGGGTGCGCCTATCGGCAACCAGCCAATGGGTAGGTCTCAAGGAGGCACCGGACTACCAGAGCTTATCGGGAGATATGCGCTTGGGGAACCGCAGTGGACTGGGGTTGAGCTTGTATAATGACCGAAATGGATACACCAAGCAGATGGGAGCGAAGGCGACCTTCTCCCACCACTTGACTTTGGATAGTTACGATAGCCATTTTGTGTCGTTTGGGATCTCTTACTTGGTCAATGCCTTCCGTATAGATATCGACAAGTTTACCGAGGCAGGGCGTCCTAGAGCGGATGCTGCTGTAACTGATAACCGAGCGATGATTAATCACAACTTTGAGGTAGGGGTGCTCTATCGTTATAAGGGTATTTTTGCCAGCTTGGCAGCGACGAATATCCTGAATAAGAACAAAGAGATGTTCGATGTAAAGGAGCCTACTACCCTAAGAAACTATAACCTATACGCAGGGTACCGTTATAAGCGTACTCCCAACAGTATCTTGGAGATAGAGCCCTCTGTATTTGTGCAATACAGAGAGGGAGATAGCCGCTCTCTAACCGATGCGAATGTAAAGTTCCGTTGGTTTGATTTTGAGGACTATTACTGGGTAGGAGCCACTGCTCGATTTGTGAATGATCAGGCCTTCAAGCCACTTTCTGTAGGACCTATGTTGGGTCTGAAGAAGGGGGTGTTCTACTTCGCTTATGGGTACAACCTCAACCTAAACACCATACGTTCGTATAACTCTGGTTCTCATATGATTACTCTCGGAATCGACATGTTCCAAGGTATCGGTGGATGTAACTGTACGGAGAGATAGTCTGTCTTTTGTAAAAATGAAAAGTAGTATTACCCTTAAGAATGTTCGTGTATATGCCTACCATGGCTGTTTGCACGAGGAAGCACAAATCGGGAGTTGGTATCAAGTAGATATGACCATATGGGCGGATCTTTCCCAATCTATTGAGTCCGACAAGCTTCAGGACACTATTGACTATGTGCGCCTGAATCGTATCATAGAAGAGCAGATGGCTATTCGCTCAGCACTTTTAGAACATGTAGCCGGACGTATATTACAAGTGGTAAAGACTGAATTCCAGAATATTATCTCTCTTGAGATAGAGGTAGCAAAGATAAATCCTCCCACAGGAGGGGATGTAGAGCAAGTGAGTGTAAAAATAATTTCCTAATTATTTGTGCAGTTCAAAGATTTGTCTTACATTTGCACCCTGAAAAAAGGCATCATGGCCGAGGGGCTAGGCAGAGGTCTGCAAAACCTTCTACAGCGGTTCGAATCCGCTTGATGCCTCAATATTGAACTTTAACAGAATCACTAATTTTAAGCCGCATTACAATGACCAAGGTATTAGATAAATTTGTACAGGACATCAAAGCCAATGTACCCGGCTTTATAGCTGTTTCTGTTACAGAAGTAAAATCAGGGGTCTCTTATATAGCTTCTTCTGCGGATCCTAATTTTGACCCTAACTTGGATTCTGCTTACAATCTTGAAGTTGTAAAAGCTAAAATGAATGCTCTTCGTGTTCTTGGCTTGGAAGGAAAAGAAAAAATAGAAGATATCCTCATTACCCTAACTAACCAAATTCAGGTAATAGATGTAGCGCCTAATGGTACTTATTTCATTTATTTAGTAGTGGATTCTTCTAAAGCAAGCTTAGGAATTACCCGTTCTTTGCTTGCCCGCTACAAGAAAGATCTACAATCTATCTTCTAAGAAGGAATTTTCATAACGAAAACTTTTTAGTTAGTTGATAATTAAGAAAAGAGTTTTAATACAAAAAAGGCTTCCATTTGGAAGCCTCTTTTTGTTGTGAAGAATAAAAAGTAAAGAGTGGGTATGTTATATCCATCTGTAAGGAGAAAGTTAGCGAGCTAGAATGGTATGTGTGAAGCAATTTGCCTACATAAAGGCGGCTAATTTGCTCTTTTGTTCTTCACTCCTTATTCTTCGGTTTCCTATCAAAAAAGAGTGAAGAACTACCCTAAAGTAATTTTTCACCCTTCACTTTTTGTTTTTCCTCTCTTCTTATCGAAGGCTAAGATCTATTTTACCGAGTTCTCTCAATTGATCATCGAATACATATACTTGATAAGTACCTCCTTCATATTTCTTAGTAACAGAAGAGATATATTCGCATACATCTACAGGATTTCTCTCATAAAGGAATCTTTTTACAGCACTATAGTTAATGGTTTTATCTCCTACAGTAACAGTCTCGTTATCCCCTAAAGTAATACCATTAGGGCTTACTACCTGTACATAGAAAGTGCGATTACCTACAGGAGCGATACGGTTTACCCCAACAGTGTAGCACACTTTGATCTTGTCAGTAGCACCAGAGCGCTCTTTTTCTACATAGCGACCACCAGATTTTTCTTTTACCCCATTGGCAGTAAGGTTCTTAAGGCTAAGGATAGATCCTTCGTCGATCACCTGGCTGAGTTCGCGCGCTTTCTGAGATACAGAGTCAAGCTGTGAGGTACGTACATTCAAGGCAGAAGCGGTACTATCACGCTCTTGAGTTACTTTTACATTGTACTTACGCAAAGAGTCATTGATGGCCAATAAGCGGTTACGCTCTTTTTTAAGCACATTTACCTGATCACGATACTTGAAGAGAACATTGATGTCTGCTTTCATATTCTTCAAGGAATCGATGTACTGAGCGATACGTGCTTTCGCATCGGCAAGCTCATCGGCATTCTGTTTGGATACAGTTACAGCTTCATCGTAGTCTTTTTGCAAAGCTTCAAGTTCTTTGACTACTTGATCGCGTTTTTCCAAGATTGCTTCTTCGTTTTTCTTAGCTTCGTTAGACTGATAGAAGGCATATCCTCCTGCTCCTACAAGCCCTAATGAAAGAAGGGCAATGATGAGTCCTCCACCTTTTTTCTTCTCTGGGAGTCCTACATTTTGTAATTCTGCTGACATAAAATGTAATTTTTTAGTTCTTTTAGTAGGACAAAAGTAATAATTTTTGATTAGCTATAGTGAGTATTTAATAGTTTAACTTTTTTTTAATATATCTCTCCCGATCCGATAAGCTCTTCATCGAGGTACCAAGAGGCAAATTGCCCAGAGGTAATAGCACTCTGTGGGGTGTCAAAATGGATGTATAACCCACTGTTTGTCAAGTACAAATGTGCTTTTTGTAGTGGCTGTCGATAGCGGATACGCACCTGAAATCCCATACGCTGACCAAGGGATAATGCCAGATCAGGCCTCACCCAGTGAATATCTTCTTTTTTAACAAATAAAGCACTTCTCAAAAGTCCAGGATGGGTGTTTCCTTCCCCTACATAAATGATATTTTTCTCTGTATCGGTGTCAATGACGAACAAAGGTTCTGCCGTACCCCCTACATGTAGTCCCTTACGCTGTCCTATGGTGAAAAAATGGGCGCCTTCGTGCTTGCCTACTATTTTTCCATCTTGGGGGGTATAATGGTATTTTTCCGCGAGAAATTTCAGTTCGTCCTCATAACATTCAAAGCATCGAAGTATTTGCTTGTTGTGATAACCCGCCCAAGTAGAAGGGATCTGGATAATATCTCCCTCCTTTGGGGAGAGTTGTTGCTGTAAGAACTCAGGCAGACGTACTTTGCCAACAAAGCAGAGCCCTTGAGAATCTTTCTTTTCAGCTGTGACAAGGCCTAATTCTTTAGCAATGGCACGTACCTCGTTTTTTTGTAGGTCTCCAATAGGGAAAAGGGCACGGCTGAGCTGCTCCTGAGAGAGCTGACAGAGGAAATAGGATTGGTCTTTGTTGGTATCTTTTCCTGCCAAGAGGCGATATATAGGCTTCCCATCAACTTCTATTTCTTCCTTACGACAATAGTGACCTGTAGCCACATAGTCAGCCCCTAAGCTCAGGGCAAGGTCTAAGAAAGTAGCAAACTTGATTTCACGGTTACAAAGCACATCGGGGTTAGGGGTGCGCCCACGTTCGTATTCTCGAAACATATAATCTACAATACGCTGCTTATAAGGCACACTCATATCCACGGTTTGGAAGGGAATCCCTAGTTTCTCAGCGACCATTAGAGCATCGTTGCTATCCTCAAGCCATGGGCATTCGTTGGAGATGGTTACCGAATCGTCATGCCAATTTTTCATAAAGAGGCCAATAACCTCATAACCTTGTTTTTGGAGTAGGTAGGCGGCCACACTGCTATCCACCCCTCCACTAAGCCCTACTACTACACGTTTCATATCGTTCCTTTCTTTTTATGATTTTTCTATGCAAATGGCGCCCCATGAGTATCCTACCCCGAAACCAATCAATTGTATTTTATTCTTTGCTTTTTCAGGGTATTTCCTTAGGTGTTCCAAAAAAGCAATGGGAATAGAGGAAGAAATAGTATTGCCATAATAGCGCATCTCTATGACAAATTTCTCCTCAGGGATCTCCATGTCCTCCCGCACCTTGTTTAGTATGTGGGTATTGGCCTGATGGAAGATAAATAAGTCTATATCTTCTTTGTTCAGTCCGTTGATTTCTAAATTGTTATATACTACCTCGGGGGTGCGTTTTACGATAAAATTAAAAATCTTCGCTCCCTTCATATCAATGAAGTTGTCCCAATCATCAGGGTTTTCATTGCGGGCAGAGCGTGTTCCTCCGTTGCGAATAATAAGGTTCTCAGCACCCGTACCATCAGTTCCCAAGGTAGGTTTCCCGATCAGGTACTCCCCTTCAGTGGAGATGAGTGTAGCGGTAGCTGCATCCCCGAAGATACTCAAGTTTCCTTTGTCCTTGGGGTGTACATATTTAGTATAGGTATCCACCGTTACTAAAATTACATTTTTGAAATTGCCAGAGGTAATCAGGCTACTGGCCACGGATAATCCATAGATATACCCAGAACACCCTTGGTTGATGTCCAAGGCCGCACAGGTAGTAGGTAATCCTACCTTATCTTGTACAATACAAGCTGTGGTAGGGAGGATATGATCAGGGGTTTGGGTACAGAGTAAAAGAAAATCAATGGCGTTTTTGTCCAAGTGATGTTCTTCTATAAGAGTGAGCACTGCTTGTGCAGCCATATCAGAGGCACATTCGTCCTTATCGGCAATATAGCGCTGTTCGATTCCTATTTTCTGTAGTATCTTTTCACTATTCCATTCAGGAAATTGCTCAGATATAGTGTCATTGGTAAGCGTATTCTTAGGGAAATAAGTGGAAATAGCCTTGATATAACTTTTCATTATTCACAAAAGAGGGTTTATTGGATATTGTTATAAAATAAAAAAGTCATTCACTAAGGAATGACGCTTTATAGTGGTGGGAAGAGCAGGATTCGAACCTGCGAAGGTAAAACCAGCAGATTTACAGTCTGCCCTCGTTGGCCGCTTGAGTATCTTCCCGTTTTCGGGCGCAAAAGTACATACTTTTTTTTAGCTGTGCAAATTTTTATATGTCTTTTTCCAAAAACTTTTTAATCTTTTCCACTTCTACTCCTATATCTCCAGCTCCAGCTAAGACTAAAACTCGGGAGGGATGGGATTGTAAGTAGTTGATAATATTGTCTTTAGGGACTAATATTTTATTAGGATTATCTATTTTGTTCAATAGCCACTGGGAGGTAATTCCCTCTATAGGAAGCTCCCTAGCGGGGTAAATATCCAAGAGAACAACACGGTCAAACTGAGCAAGACTCTGGGCAAAGCCGTCAGCAAAGTCACGAGTACGAGTAAAAAGATGGGGTTGGAAGAGGATGGTAATCTCCTCATTGGGGTACATGGTACGTACTCCATTGTAGAGGGCATTGAGCTCAGTAGGGTGGTGGGCATAGTCGTCGATAAAGACTTGTTCGGGGGTATTGATGATATAGCTAAAGCGCCTTCTGACCCCCTTAAAGCTGGCTAAGGCACGTGCCAAATCGGCTAAGGGATAGCCTGCCTGATGGGCTACTGCCACTGCAGCCAAGGCATTGAGTAGGTGATGCTCCCCAGGGCGGAAGAGAGTGCAGTCTTTGACCTCCTCACGATTTCCTGTTTTAGGATCTGTATAGCTTAGGGTAAAGAGGTAGCCTCCATTTTGTATCCTTACCTGAGAAATCTCATAATCACTTCCATCGGCTATGCCATAGGTAAGACCAGCGAAAGGCAGTCCCCTGCGGACAATGAGCTTACCTCCTGGCTTGAGACGATGGGTAAAGTCTTCAAACCCTTTTTGGAACTCTTCCGCTGTCCCATAGATATCCAAGTGGTCTGCATCTACAGCAGTGATACAAGCTATGGATGGGCTTAGGCGCAAGAAAGAGCGATCGAACTCATCAGCTTCCACCACTGTAAGTTCTGTTCCCTTACAGATAAAGTTACTTTGAAAGTTCTCACAGATACCCCCTAAGAAAGCACTAACAGGCGCTTTGCACTCCACCAAGATATGGGCTAAGATACTGCTGGTGGTCGTCTTGCCATGGGTGCCAGCTACTGCCAAGCAGAAACTGTCCTCAGTGATAAGCCCTAATACTTCCGAACGCTTGCATACTTTGTACCCATGTGTTTGGAAATAGACAAGTTGCTTGTGTTCTTTTGGGATAGCAGGGGTATAGACAACCAATGTGTTTTCAGGAGTGTAGTCTTTTGGGATAAAGTCCAAGTCCTCTGAAAAGGTAATAGCGATGTCCTTTTGGGAGAGCATCTCGGTAATATCCGAAGGAGTACGATCATAGCCACGCACCTCTTTTCCTTTGAAGCGATAGTATAGTGCCAATGCTGACATACCAATCCCTCCTATGCCTATAAAGTAAATGTATTTCATTGGTAATAAATTGATTAGATGAGGATCTAATGTACTAATTAATAGAGGCAAAGGTAAGGATAATTTTTCAATTGGTCAATTTGTCACAGGGACAAATTTTGGAATTATTTTGTCTCAGGAAGATACTGCCAATATCGCTTAGGCATACTTCTAAGTTGGTAACGGGTGTTCTTACGTTCTGTGATATTGATATGCTGGAAGTAGGTTTTCCATAGCTGCTCATAGCCATCGGAGAGTTGGGAGGTTTTTCCAAAATTCTTGTCAGTAGGGGTAAAGGAAATCACTTCTTTGAGGTCATAGTAGAATCCATAACCTCGCTTGGGGTCAAAGAGTACCCACTCTTGGTCTGAAAAACGTGCTCTGAAGTGGGGAATCACCAAGGGTAATACATCGTACTGTGGTACTATTTTGGCAAAGTAGAGCGTGCCTACCTGCTCAAAACGAACAAATTCTTTTACTCGATGTACCTCACGCCCTACACTCTTAGCTGCTTTTTGGATATGAGCGATAGCCTCATTAGCATAGTTCTCTAAGACATTTCCTTCGGGGTATTGGATCATGAGGCGAATCGCTTCCAAGAGATGGTTCTCTATACGAGTCTCTTCTGATAGAAAAGCCCTAAGTACAACCGCCACTCCCTCTGTACCCCATATAGTTTTGATCTTGCTTAGTACGCGCTGGGCTTTGTTAGTATCAGTATATACCCTCTCCTCTTCGTCCCATAGGGTAGGGGTATGGCGATAATCAGGAGTGATAATCACTTGTGAATAACGCCTTTCGAAGGTTATAAAAACCGCTGTAAGAAATCCCTCAAAGGAACTATCGTAGAGTAAATGTATCAATGTGTTAATTCGTTAGTGTCCAATTCGCCTATTGGCTAATTTGGAAAGGGTATCTCAGGGTCATATATGTTTTTCTGTTTGCTTTGGCTGTTGGCGATGATAAGGCGACGCAGTCTCAGACTATCCATAGTCCCTGCCAAGGGTTCAGCACCACTGCAAGTGATAAAGTACTTAGCACGACTTAGCAGAACTCCCATCTGTTTGAGGGAATAGTAGGTCAGGCGCTGGAAAGTCCGTGCAGAGAGTATCTTCTGTACAGATCGCACTCCTACCCCCGGTATACGTAGGAGCAGCTCGCGAGGTGCAGTATTCACATCAATAGGGAAGAGGTGTTGGTTACGTAGTGCCCAAGCCAACTTCGGGTCTATCTCCAAGTCAAGAAAAGGTTGTGCAGGATCGAGAATTTCTCCAGGAGCGAAACCATAATAGCGCATTAGCCAATCGGCTTGGTAGAGACGATTCTCTCGTACTATAGGCACTTGACTATAGATAGAGGGTAGGCGACTGTCCTGAAGGACAGGGACATAACCAGAATAGTATACGCGCTTGAGCTGGAACTTATCGTACATATAGCTGGCTACATGGATGATTTTCTGATCTGTCTCTGCAGTAGCCCCAATAATCATCTGGGTTGTTTGTCCAGCAGGGGCAAATTTTGGGGTGTGTTTGAATTTTCTTTGCTCCAAGGCAGTGATCGCCAACTCATTCTTTACCTGTTGCATAGGAGCGACCATTTGCTTGTGGTCTTTTTCGGGTGCGAGTAGCTTGAGCCCTTCCTTAGTAGGAATCTCAAGGTTGATGGAGAGACGATCCGCATAGAGTCCCGCTTGGTGTACCAGTAGTTCACTTGCCCCAGGAATCGTTTTCAGGTGGATATAGCCATTGAAGTGTTCTTCCTCTCGTAGCTTTTTGGCTACCCTTACCAAGCGTTCCATAGTGGTGTCAGGATCTTTGAATACGCCAGAGCTAAGGAAAAGCCCCTCTATATAATTTCTTCGATAGAAATTAATGGTCAGAGCCACTACCTCCTGTACAGAGAAAGCCGCACGGGCGATATCGTTCGAGCGGCGAGAGACACAATACACACAGTCATAGATACAGTGGTTGGTCAGCAGGATTTTGAGCAGGGAGATACACCGCCCATCTTCCGTAAAGGAATGGCAGATCCCCAAAGGGGCAGCATTGCCCAATTCGCCCTTTTTCCCCTTACGTGTACTCCCACTACTGGAGCAGGAGACATCATACTTGGCGGCATCGGCTAAAATGGCAAGTTTTTCTTTGATACGTTCAAAATCCATGGATAGTTCTTAGGAGTCAGAAGTCAGTTGTTAGTGGCCAGAAACTGACTTCTGATTACTATTTACAGTTATTGCAAGGGCAAAGTCTTTGGGTAAGTTCAGGGAAGCGAACAAACCCAGTCACCCAGATAAGGGTCTCAATTCCTGTCTGCAAGACAAAGGATTCTTTGATAACCAAGTGAGTGGCCATAGCTCCTGCCATATAGCAAGCCATTAAGAGGAAACCTACCACTGCAGTACGAGGTATCCAAAAAAGTAAGGCAAATAGCAACTGTAATCCGCCTAAGATAAAGAGGGTTGTCTGCCCACCTACTAGTTCGGCCATTTTTACATTTTGTTCTCCCCCTGTGAATTTCATAGCTCCTGTGGCTACAAATATAAGTGTTACCAATCCTGAAAGGATGTAACCCGCGATTTTTCTTTTCTTACAGTTCATAATGTAATGATTTAAATTCTGGTGCAAAGATAGGTGTTTTTTTTTAAAAGGAAAATTAACTTGAGGTAATAAAGTTCAGAGCTCCTTTGGTAGCGGAATATACATTGGTGGCTCTATTGGGCAGCATACGATGGACAAA
The DNA here is from genome assembly GCF_000174755.1 of Capnocytophaga gingivalis ATCC 33624. Lineage (GTDB taxonomy): Bacteria > Bacteroidota > Bacteroidia > Flavobacteriales > Flavobacteriaceae > Capnocytophaga > Capnocytophaga gingivalis. Next base: position 137,897 of record NZ_ACLQ01000022.1, on the reverse strand, counting down.
GTAAGAGGATATGTTGATTATTTCCTTTGCTTTGGATAAGAGCAAGGAACAGCCTTTGAGAAAGGTTGTAGCCTCACAGATAATTATTCGAAATACAAAGAAGGTAATAGAGATCTTTAGGAATCATCTATTTGCTTTTATTGTTTGGTGTAAGTGCCTTCTATGCGTCCGTTATGGGTTGTTTTTATTTGGTATTCATTTACTTTTTCAAAAAGGAAAGTATGTGAAAAAGTGTTGATTTTGTAACTGATCTTATAGGTGTTGTCGTTTTTTTCGTCTTTTATATCGCTAACAGGAAGGTTTTTTTCATTGAAACAGTTTGTGTTCCCTAAGGTTATCTGACAAAAATCTTCAGCTCTAAAGGCATAACCATATTGTTTGTTAGCGGTTGTCCAAGAGCCTTGAATCCACTTTGGAGGTGAGAATTTTCCTATAGAAATATTACCTCCTTTTGAGCCATTGCTGTCATCACTTTTTCCGCAAGTTACTACAGTTAGTGCGGCAACTAATAAAAGAAATGTTTGTTTCATTGTTTATTGTTTTTATGATTATAATTCGAACAAAAGTACTATTATTTTTTGAATTTGCATACTCTTCAGCGATTTTTTTCTTTTATATAAATGCTTACTTCCTCAGTCGAAAGTTTGCGTAACTGTTCTGAAGTGCAATTTTTGTATTTAGGTGTTGTAAACAAAGGCTCTAGGTTACAGTTTTTTTGTTTGTTTTGCTGTAGATAATCATTTAGCTCTACTATAGAAGGAAAGATTTTGTATTGTTTTCTTTCTTTACCATCTGTTATTTCGTAAATGCTACAAGCACATCGATGTATTATTTCGGCAGCGCGTAAATATAGTTTGGCTATTTCAAGCGTTTTAAAAGGGAAAAGTGCACGAAATCTTCCTTTATCATCTACATCTGCACAGATACATCTACCACAAGTACTGCAAATATACTGACGATGATGCAATAAACAATCTTCGGGATTTAACAATGGAGTAATGCGCTTATCGGCAGCATAACACTCCGGACAAATGTGAGTGGTTTGCATAGTTTAAGGTGTCATTTGTAACAGATTATTAATTTCCTCGGCGTGGGTGCGGCAGTAGTACATCACAAAAGCAATGTAAGGCACAAACAGCACAATACTATATAGCAAGCCTTGTGCAAACCCCTTGTAATCACCGATGCGGTAAAGGATGTAGCCTGCCCATAGCAAGTTGAGTGTCATCGTGATATGTGACAGTTGGGCAAAGATATTGGCACCACTCCATGTGAAGGTAAAGAGTCCCATGGTTCCAAAATAGTACATCGGTAGGAAGGCAAGAGCCAGCCAAGTGCTATTTTTGTTGTATAAGAAGACTATAAAGCCAACTAAATATACCAAACTACTGGGAGAACAAGCGTTGTAGGCAAGCCATTGTACAAAGTTCACTTTCAGGGTGAAGAAAAAGTAACCACTCCCTGAGAGCGTGAGCAATAATAGGAGCATTGCTAAAACAATTCCTGTGATTTTTTCTGTCTTTCTCATGATAAAAAGGTTTTAGGTGTTATGGAAGGTTGTTAGCCTATCTGTCTTGTGGCTAAATAATCGAGATATAAACTTCTGTTTTTAGTTTCTCTTGAGCAGTACGACGAGAGTCATTAAGGTATTTCTCAAAAGTAGGTTCCTCACGTACTTCGTATTCACTGTCGATCACCCAGCGCATGGCAACATCATAGACAGCTGAGAGGTGGCTGTAACTTCCTTGATAGAAAAAGACCGCATACTTGCCTCCGGCCAAGGTCTTACAGCTCACTTCTCCTTCAGGATGGGCGGGCTTGTGAATGGCCAAACTTACCTCCGAACGTTGCAAAGAAGCTTCGGTGATCTTAGGATCATCGTATGAAACGCATATCGACTCGATACCTTTGGTAAATAGCTTTTGCGATTTTACAACCGCCCACAATTGTTCGTAGGCTTTGCCGTAGTCTAAAGTTCCATATTTGCCAGTGAGGGCTACATAGATAAGATTTTTAGGCTCGAGTTCTATTATTTTAGGAGCTTTGAGCGCCAAATCGGGGTTGATGATTTCTTTTTTCATAATGTAAATATCTTTATTAGTTCTGTACTGAGTAGGGGTGATACCATATTGGTTTTTGAAGGCTTTGGAGAGTGCGGCAGGTGCCTCATATCCTATATTGAAGGCTATATCCTCTATGGAGAGAGCTGAATATCGCAGCAGGCGTGCTGCAGCCTCTATTCTCAGGCGGCTGATATGTGCTCCGATGGATTCTCCCTTGAGCGCTTTGAAGACACGATGAAAGTGAAATTCGGACAAGGCGGCTACCTCGGCGAGGGTCTTCAGGTCTAAGGATTCATCTAAGTGATCGTTGATATAAGCAACCACCTTATTGATACGTTGGGTGTAGTCATTGTAAGTAATAGTTCGCATGTAAGTTAGGTTTGAGTGTCTGAGCACTGATTCACGGGGCAAAGATACAGTGATTTTTAGCAAAATACTTTTCCTATCTTGCTAAAAAGGTTCGTTCTTAATCGCTTTTTTATATAGCGACTGAGAACGAACCTTAACTGATTAATAAGAAGCTATTATTTTAGAAAAACTAATTCGTTGTTAATCCTCCATCAACAGCTAATATAGTGCCTGTGATCCATGAGGCATTCTCACTGGCGAGGAATACTGCTGCTTGGGCGATATCCTCGGCAGTACCGATGTGTTGCAGTGGGTAAATCTCCTTGACCATTGTCTGGAAGGCGGCTTGTTTTTCTGCTGTGAGTGCTTGTAGATTACGATTGAATTGCGGAGTAGAGATGCTTCCAGGAGCAATGGCATTGACACGTACTCCTAAGTGACCTACCTCAAAAGCCAAAGCTTTGGTAAAGGAGTTCAGAGCTCCTTTGGTAGCCGAATATACAGTGGTGGCTCTATTGGGCAGCATACGATGGGCAAAGTAAGAGGATATGTTGATTACATTTCCTTTACTACGGGTAAGAGCCGGCAGCAACCCTTGAGTAAGGAAATAAGGCGCCTTTACATTGAGATTGAAATGAGCTTCGTATAAGCTGTTATCCACCTGTTCGAAGGGAACAAACTTTCCTAAGCCTGCATTATTGACCAATATATCTATAGAAGGAAACTGACTCAAAATAGTTTGGCTTACTTGAGTGAGGCTATCCATAGCAGAGAGGTCGGCTGCAAGTGTATGTATCTGTACAACGTGCTCATCCAGTAACTCTTTTTGGGCTTTTTGAAGCTTTTCAGGATCTTTTCCTATGAGTAAAAGATTTGCTCCATTTTGTGCAAAGGCTTTGGCTATTCCTAAGCCAATACCATCACTTCCGCCTGTAATCACGGCATTTTTGTTTTCTAATACTTTCATTTTGTTAATTATTTTCATTAAATGTAGATTATTTACAAAATGCAAAGATACAATAAAAATTTGTATATTTGCAACTTGTTTCGTAGATTATTTACAATTAATGGCAAAAACTGAGCAAAAAGAACCTAAGGAGCTACTATTAGATTTTGATTTCCTTAAAAAGCTGGTGGTAGGAATAGGGGAGGTGTCGCAAATAACAGGGATTCCTACCCGACAGATACGCTATTGGGAAGAAAAAGGGATTCTCAAGAGCCTTACAGAGGAGGAAGGAAAAAATCGTCGCTATGACTACCTGAATATAAAAAAAATACTTCTTATCAAGGAACTTCTTGACGAGGGGTATACCTTGGATGCTTCCGCGGAGAAAGTAAAAAAACGTATGGAGATGATAGAGGAAATGCTCACCAAAATGAGTCAATATGTTAGTTAGTAGTCAAGCCAATGAGAGTGATAAGTAAACAAGAAGCAATTCAGATAAGAATGCTAAACCAACAGCTGCTTTCTCCCCTATACGAAAGGCCAGAAGATATAGTAGCTTGGCAGGGGGCTATGCAAGCGCAGGACTATAACTATTTTCGTTGGGCAATAGGGATACGGCAGCGGACGCCACAGTTAGTTGGGCTCCAAGAGGCATTTGCTAAGGCAGAGCTCTTGCGCCTTCACCTCTTGCGATGTACGGTGCAGGTGGTTAGTCATACGGATATAGGTTGGTTGCTTCCCTTGTGTAAAGAACGGAATTTGCGGACCTTGCAATCGTGGCATAAGAGTATCAATGTCTCGTTTCCAGAAAGTTATTTTGAGGAAATAACCCGAGCTATGCAGGAACTCTTAGCAGGCGGTAAGTCCTTACCTAAAAAAGCTATCGCAGAGAAACTTACCACCTTGGGATTTTTACTTGATGATAGGCTATTGACTTCCCTATTAGTTCGTATGGAAATAGAGGGGCTCTTGTGTTCAGGTGAGATGCAAGGGAGAGAAGCCACTTGGGCTCTGCTCTCAGAAAGAGTACCTATAATATGCTCGCTTACTCCAGATGAAGCACTGAAGCAGTTAGCATTAAAGTATTTTAGAAGTCATTCGCCTGCCTCTTTGGAGGACTTTGTTTGGTGGTCAGGATTGCCCAAAGCACAATGTAGGAAAGCTTTGACCCTAATAGCCAATGAAATAGAGGAGACAAAAGTAGAAGAAGAGACAATGTACCTATATCACAACACTCCTGACTGTTCCGATTACGCAGGAATGGTACTTTTGCTTCCACCCTATGATGAGTATCTGATAGGTTACAAAAGTCGCTGGGTAGCCCTTGAAAAGAAACATACAGCTAAGGCACATAACAACTTTGGTATTTTCAAACCTGTAATTCTGCACGAAGGCAGAGTAGTAGGCAATTGGAAAGCAAGTATTGATAAACAAGGAGAGAACCTTACTATAGATTTTTTTGCAGAGAAAAGTAAAATAGGGAAACAGAGCTTGCAAGGGGCGGTAAATCAGTTTGTAGAATTTTGCAAAGTAACAACAGCCAATGGATCATAGATTCAAATAACAAGGAGGCAAACTGAATAAACCTCAATTTGCCTCCCAGAGAAGTGTGGGCTTATAAAGAGCCGAAATCTCATCCTCCACCGTTGAATAGTACAACTACTATTTTGTGCTGAAAGGGTAATACTTTTCAAACGAAAAAGCAAGTATATTTCTAATAATTAATCATTAATCATTAACCATTATTTTACGTCCATTCTATACATTTTATGGCAGGCGACACAGTTACCCAAGAGTTCGGTTACTTGTTTAGAGGTATGCTTGGGATCAAAGTTTTTTTCAGCACTCTCGGCAATTTGGTCAAACTTGCCATGAGTATCAAGGCCTAAAGTCTTGAACTCCACAGGGACAGAGGCAAGTAGGCCTGCAGGAGCATGTCCTGCTACTGCCCCCCCTGAAGCACGAGCTACTTTGGCAATAAGAGCAGGATCGTTCTGGGCTATGCCCAGATTGATTTGGTGGAGCGCCTCTACAAAAGTACGCATCTCATGCATGACAAAGTCTCTATTGGACTGGCTTACAATGATACTCACACGAGTATCATTGGGGATAACTTGAGTATTACCGACAAACATCTTTCTGATCAGTACTACATTCACCCCTAAAGAAATCACTAAAAGGGAGATAAACAAAATTCTTTTTATCATCTTAGGTTTTAGGTTTTTGAATGAAGATACAAATTTACGAATATTTTTTGAAAAGACCAACTACATCATGGTATTTTTTCTTTGGATTTTCGAGAAAAACGACAAATTATTTGTTTGGATTTCTTTATTTTTATATCTTTGTACACTGATATAGACTGTTTTATAAAATGATAAACGACCAGACTTTGGATTTAGTTTTTGAGTTCTTGACAAGCTATTCCCAATATTTCCAGAAGAACTTACAACGGAAGCCTACCATAGAGGAATTACAAAGGGTTTTGAATACTTCTTTTGCGGTGAATATAGATGAGACCCTCTTTTCAGCATGCGAAGAAAAGGCAATCAGTGAAGTCAAATTCAAGATAGTCAAGAGGAAAAAGCAAAGGAAATATACAGTAGGAGGTATAGGAGCTATTCGACGCTGTTAAGACACTCAATAGTTACCACATGGTCGCCACTGCTCAAAAAAAGATACATCAGTTCGAAATCTACTCCGAAGCATCTTCAAAGCTGGAAGTACAGGTGATACAGCAGACAATGGCATTCGGTAATTGAGAGAAGAAATAGAGAGGAGGTTTTGAGTAGGGAAACAAGGCTCATAATACCATATCATTGTTCAAGGGTTCACGATTTTGTCTCTCACTAATTCTAATAATGAATAGGCTCTCTAATGTAAAAAGAGAGATGTCAATACCAACATCGCAATAGTTATAACAACTCCATTGAAGATACGAATGTCATCGCGACCTAACAATTATGTGAGCCCTGAAACTTAGCTGTGTTTGTTCACCGAATAGCCCCATCATAATCACAGTTTGTTCCTGGAGGAATAACACCTAAGAATATTAGGGGACTCCCACCAATCCTTCCATTAGTCATATCCTCGTTGAGTGGAGAAAAGCTTGCCATCCCGAAAAATGATGGTCGCAGCTATCTTTACAATTTTACTTGGCATATTATTAATTCGGCATAATGTAACCCTTATCTTCTGCCTTTGCTACAATCTTCAGCAATCGTTTGCATTGTGAGGAAGACGGAAGATTTCCGCGTGTAATGTAATCAGCAATTCCCTTGATGAAACTGCAATCACCATAAGACAATATGGTTTCCTTGACAAGGTCTTTGTAAACATTCATCCAATACTGTGCACCAAGTTTGAATACTTCTACAGAAGCATCAATGTCTGAATTGAACTTGTGTGCCTTCTTTGCTGATTGTGCAACAGCCTTGTTCGCTGCCATTGATGCGAGTGTCTCAATAAACTTATCGCTGAGCGTGTACTTGTAATCTTGGAAGTTCTTCCAAACAGTCTGGGTACGTGAGATCGTACGCACAATACCACCGTTAGCTTGATCTATGAGGAAGTTGTGTGTTACATAGGCAAGTTTTAGCAGTTCTTCTGCAAGTTCCGGGTAGAGAGACTGCTTCTGCCAGATGTAATGCCAATCAAGATCACGACCCTTTGGAATAAGAGTTATCAACTTTGAAATTGTATAAGGTACAATCTGTGCCTTGTTACCACCCTTTGGATACCAAGAAGCCTTCCCGACTAAGCTATCGAGTGAATCAAACAGAATAACATAGCTAACACACTTCTTGAAGAAATTTTCGTTAATACTGTCACGCTGCTCTTCATAAATTTTTTCAATAACCGAAGCAAAACGATTGAAATTAATAGCAGAACTCTGGCACACCTGATTAGGATTCATCAAGATGGCATTGTAGCACTTTGCTAGTTTCTCCTTCTTGATAACCTGATTTTTGGGATTCATTTCACAGAATTTCTTCTTCTGTGCTACGGTGAGTTTCATCTGTTCCTGTTCCCATTTTCCTCGCGAGCGCTCGTAGAACCAAATTGTTTTATGGGTTACCGCCAACAGGAGGAGCCATCACCTTACGTGACAGTTTCTCCATCATAACATGGAATGGATGGTTAGAGAAGAAGTCTGCATCAGAAACTGCATTCTGACTATTGGCACATTGCGAAATGGTTTTTGTGATGGTGTTGTACTGCTCAACTTGCTCTTCGCTCATGTCGTTTTCCACATTGAGTACGGTGAGCTTCATAGGAACAAATAGCGTATTCATACCATATCGAGCTTCTTTCTTGATAATCGCGTTGGCAAGTGAAGCCGTTGTCTGACCTCCATTGATAATCTGAGGATCCTTGAAACGAACAATACGACTACCATCAGGCGAAAATGTTACGGAACGAGCAACAACAGCAATACCATTGTTGAAAGTAAAGAAATTCTCGGGATGATTTATAATAGTATCGCGAATACCCTTGTTTACCTTTCCTCGTACACTAAGGAATGCGCGAACGTTACCTTGTAGCAACTTACTACCATATTTCAGATAAATATCTGCAAGAAATTTACCAGGGACAATTCCAAGATAAGCATCATACTCAGAACCTTGTCCAAGATCTGCCTTCAGACATTGAATACCCTGACAGTCAAAGTCGGCGGTATCTATCTCAATAATCTCGCTGGAGTTTGATGCAAATGTCTGGAAGAAACGTTCAAGCGTCCATACATTCAGTTCTACAGGACGTTCTAGTAAATTAGGTTTGCTGAGATTCTTTACCTGTTTACTCAATGTTGCATTGGAAATAATGAGGAACTTGAAACGGAGAATTTCCGTTGAGAGCATACCCTTTCCTATTTTCTTTTTAAATTCGTTGGCTATCAGAAGAGCTGAATCTGAGTCATCACAATACTTACTAATGTTGCCTTGTATGCTTTCTTCTACGAAGTTCACCATACGGCCGTACAACTCCTCAATACGAGTGTTGGTTAGTGTAGGAGCTACATCACGTTGATTAGTGAAGTCACTTGCAATAAGCACTAATGCCCCATCGGCTTCATCGTAAGCATATGCATCAAATGCCAAAATGCGATTTCTTGAACCTCGCATTTCCACAGAGATTGGAATTGGATCGTAGAGTTCACCAATCTCTTCCAAGTCATTAAGGGTTTTCTCTATAAACTGAGTTTCGGGTTCTGTACCTTCATGTTCCGCATTGAATCTCAGTTCATCAATGATTTGTTGTCTGTATTCTTCAATTCCCATGGTGCCAACATTTTTACAGATTATGATACCTTAAACTTTTCTATCTCTGAGAGTATAATGTCGTATTGTACTTTTATTATTGGGTCAGGAAGCAAATCTCTAGTTACCCTTGGAAAATCGGCATTATCTACTCTATATGACGACACGGATTTAAGATCGTAAACGAAGTTATCATTCTCTGGAGAAAAATCAAATCCGTATAAACTCAGCTTTGCAAGAAAAGTTTCTTTGTGGTGAGAAGGTTTTATCATAGCAATTAACTCGTTCACCAAAGCATTCAATTTTATACCGTTAAACGAAGGACTCATGCGCTCCATGGAGTACACAATCAGATACCCTTCTATTCTACCATCAAGTTGTTCAATAGATGAAATATGAACCGACTCTTTGCCAAAGTTGATGGTCTTTACCTCGTACCAGTCATTATCGTATGAGAAATCTTTATGAGTTTTCTCAGGTCCAATCCAACTTTCAAGAGCAGCATCAAGTCCCTTTGCAGGAATCATTTCGTTCCTAAGGAAGAGCAACTCCCCAATAAGCCCCATCACCTCAATCTCTGTAAGATTACCATGATTGGGCTTAAAGAGTTGCTTCCATGAGAAGTAACGAGCTCTAAGCGTTTGATAAGCCGTTTCGTCATCGCTGATTACTTGCGTAGAAGTAATCAGGTCTTCACAGAAGGTGCAGAAATATTCGAGCAACGCAGGATTCTCTAATGAGAAACGCATAAAGTTCTCATCCCCGCTATTGATGTGAGTAACAGAGATTACCTCTGAGCTCTTAGTACGAGCAGCCTTAAATTGACCTCTGAAATCAAAAGCATAACGCCCCATTTCGTCTTTACCCACATACAAACTAATGTTGTGGTTCTCACCAATCCTAATGAAATGACTTGCCTTGAAATCTCCAGATAGGAGTGTGTAAATTTTAATCTGCATCATCAACCTCCTCTTCTTCTGCGTCTTCTATATTAAGACGTTGATACACCTTATTTATTTTGTAATGAACGGCATTTTCTATTCCCTTAACTCCTGGCAAACCTATTGCAAAGGCTATAATATGGTCACTACCCAATTCTTCTCTGAACTTGGTCAGTTTCTGTTTCTCTTCTTTTCCTTTATCTGTTTCTGCTGGTGCAGGATGAATAGGCATAATGATGAAGATTGGTTTACGTGTTGGCAAGAATTCAAAGTATGCCTTCAACGGAATATTCTCACCTCCGTTACCTTTTCTATATTCATCTTCTGCGCACTTTATCTGTTCTTTCGTGAGTGCGTATTTTCCTTCTGAACTTCCACTAAGTGCTCTTCGACGTGAGCTTATCTGAACAACATTATTAGTACCATAATAGATGGAACGCTTAACACATTTCATATTCTGCAATCCGTCAAACTGGACATTTTCTTTGCTCTCACCTGCTTGAATTACAACGTCCCAATTCTCTATACCTGTATTCTTAGTATCATTTAGAAACTCAAGAATGTTTGGCACATTGAAATTTCCATTTGCCATCGAACACTTTATCTTTTCAATAATGCAATGATCATTTTCTTTGGAACATTCTCGAAGAAGCGTGAACTACTATCTGAAGTGTCATTTACATCCTTGGTAGCCTTTCCTACGAGGTCTGTATAACGCAGTGTATAACCACCCTTAAACAACGTATCAATAAAATTTGCGCTTTCCTTCAAATTGTTACGATTGTGCTCAATATTGAAGCTGACGTAGGGTGTATCGTAAATGTTGCCATAGAATGAGTAGCGCAAATCCAAACCTCTTGCTGCTCTCATCTTGTTTGAAGCCGTAATTTGTAATTCGTTACAGTTATCACGAACCTTTATACCAAAGTCTTTTGGCGTAAGGCGTTGGTCATACATGTTCTTAATATTATCTTTTAGCTCCTGTGATGAGCGCGCAATTTCAGCGTACCATTCAGCGCTTGTTTGGCTTGTCCATATCTGGAAAATATCGTCATAACCGTTACGATAGCCAAACCATCTCCCCATCTGCATAAGTACATCAAAGGTAGAGGTGTTTCTGTAGAAATAACTTACAAGAAGACCTTCGAGAGTCAAACCACGAGAAAGTGCCAAGCCACCAACGGCAATTACCCGAAGTGATTTATTGGTTCGATAATCAAGGCTATTGCTTTGCTTCGAGCCATTGACTACCATCACCTTAATCTTCTCAATCGCATTCATAATAGTTTCCCTCTGGATAACTCTATCAAATGTAATGTCTGTTACATGCGAAAAGTGCCTCTTCCAGAGTTTCTCGAATATTTGATAGAGAGGTAACTTTCTGTTGGTTGTATTTTTGTTAGTAAAGTTGAAGCGAATATTATTAAAGGCTTCTTCGTGAATACACTCTACGTGCTTAGTTATTACACGTTGCACCTTGATGAAACGGCTCATATTTATAAGCATACTTCGAGGGGCTGAATGTTGCCCTCTAAGGTCGCGAATGGCATTTGCCAGATAGAAACAATAGATGGCATCCGTCAATGATGCAGGCAATTTACCATCCCATTCTTTCTTATGACGACAATAGAATCCTCCTGAATTCAGGGATTCAATGTCATTATCAACTTGATCAAGGTATTCTTCCGAGGTATAATCTGGCTCTTCAATATCGGTAATGTAGCGCAAGTTGCGGTAGTACTGACCTTCAGGATAGAAAATCTTTTGAGCACCCACATAATTAGAAGGTGCTTCCAAGGCATAAATGAAGTGTTCTGGAAACAAATCTGAGTTCTTCATACTGTCCACAGATTCTGGATCAATGAATACATTTGCAAATGGTGTAGCTGTAAATCCCACATACGTTGTATCCTTAAAGAGCGTACAGATCTGACGTATCAACTTGTTTGTCTTTGTCGGGTCAGTTTCGTCTTTCTTTGTATTGACAGACGCATTATCAGCTTCATCATCAACCAATAACATAGGAATATCTATGTAACCCTTTACTGGATCAAGGTTTTGGTCTTTAAGCCACTTGTGGAGTCTCTGCAAAACGGAAACGTTCTTCTTAATGACAAATACAACCAAAGAGCTCTGTGAGTTCAACGACATTGCAATTCTATCATGATTGCCAACAAAATCATTAACACAGGATGTGAATGAAGTCGCTCTGAGTTCCTGATTATCTTTGCCAACACCAACACGTATAGAAGCCACATTACGACCTTGCCTCCTGCTAGTAAGACCAATAATACTTTCGTCAATACGCTCTTGTGTTTGTTGGCGAAGGCTTTCTGTAATTCCTGCAAGCAGTATGACTACTTTGTAGCCAGCATCGGCAGCCTTACAAATCAAACCAGAGTATGTTGCTGTTTTCCCAGATTGTACGTCACCAATGATAAGTCCTCTACGGAATCTTTTACCTTCAAACTGGTCATTGGGATTGCCAAGACAGTTCATTATGTTAGGCAGAGTATCCTCATCTAGAAGATTTATACTCTTTCTGCTGAAGGATGAATTCTTAAGAAGTAATGCTTTGTATTTATTCCAGAAATAAGGCTTCTTAATATCCTCATTGGAATACCACTCTTGTCTACTGTCATAATCATCAAAGATTACATTTCCCTTGGCATGAGTGATTTTGAACTGATACTCCACATCCGTGAAAAGACGTTTTCGTGTCTCTTCATCACAAGTAATCCGGAGCGACGTTATCGCTCTATCAATATATGTGTTAATGTTTTCAAATTTCACCTCATTGCCTACTGCTTTATCAGCATCGATGAAGATAAATGTTATTTGCCTCAACGAAAGGTATAAATCATCAGTCATTAGTTTATTTGAAATTATCAGTTAGTTTATCCATTAACTTTGGGTACTTGCAGAATGGCTCAGATTTCATCAGGTCGTTAATGATGCTTTCTGTAGTACTCTTCGTTGTAATCTTTAATGTACTTACCATTGTTACAGCAATTTGGAAGACATCATCAAAGCGACTATCTGTTTCTTCTACAGTAATTGCTTCATTTGATCTGTCAATGTACATTTGCTGAGTTGGGATGTTGTTCTCAATCTCTGTTACCAGCATTTCAAGATAGTTGTAATCCTCTTCAGACATTTTATCCTTGACAAACTGAAATAGTTTGCTTTCTCTGTTTATCTGGTAATAGAACATCTGGTTTCGACCTTCTTTTCTATCCCAGATATAATCTGTTTCATCGTCAATCTTTGCAGTTCTTCCTCGGTAAGTTTGCTGATTAACGGATGCTTCGAGTGTATCAAATACCGTTTTGCGCAACTGATTAAGAATACGCTTAGGGATAGAAGCATTTTGCTTCTTAATGTCAATACCCCATATGTCATCCAGCATATTAGGAATATCAACACGTATTCGAGCATTCTTTGTCAACTCAGCACGTTGTTTCATGCCAAACCAAGTACCCCAAATAATGAGACGATTATTTCGGTAAACGTAGAACCCTTGCTTTGCTCGGAGGTTTTCTATGCCTCCAATCAGCTTCTTGTCGTTATCAGAAAGATCGGTGGCAAAAGGAAGAACAAATGGTTTTACATGAATCAAGCGCTCCATTCCTTCACTATCGTTGATTGCTATAGTTCGTTCCCTTTTGCTTGAAGTTCTTGGATGACGTTCGAGAAATGGATCAAGCGGCTTTACACTCAAGTTGTTTATCTGAATTTGGAGTTTAGCACTACCTGTGGCAGAAAGGAATCTATGGAAAATAAGTGCAAGAGCTTTATCGAGCGAGTTCTTTAAATTATCAAGGGTTTCGTAAACCTGACCATCACTTGATTTTGACAAAACATCAAAGTCTCTCCAGATTACAAGTGTGCCTTTAGCCTGATCGGTAATCTGGCTAACGTATGGGAGATTGTCTATTTCTTGTGACGTAAGCTCTTGGATTATCCATTTTTGTTTTTTCTGGATGTAATCATAATCCCAAGTATAGGCGCTTCGTTTTCCTTGGCTATAACTAACTACCGTCAAATTTCTACATTGGGAAAGGGAAGCAGCCTTCATGCCCATGCCGAAACGCCCAAGGTCGTCTTCATCACGTTCTGCTTCTGACGCCATGCTCCCATAACGCATCGCCTCAAAGAGTTTTTCATCACTCATCCCTTCACCATCATCTAAAATACCTACAGCTGTCGGTTCAAGTGGAGTGGTTGGGAAGAGTACTTTTACGAGTGTAGCATGTGCGCTGATGCTATTATCAATAACATCGGCTACCGCGGATTCAAAGGAATACCCCATGGATCTAAGGGAACCCATTAAGGTAGGTGCTACAGGTATGTTTTCTCTATCTTTGGCCATCGTGACGCGACATTTTTATAATTTGGTCAAATACAGCTTTTGCTAGTAGTGGTGGTACGGCATTACCAATCTGTTGTTGGATGTGTGAGATAGGTCCTTCAAAATAGAAGTCATCTGGGAAACTCTGCAAGCGTGCGGCTTCGCGTACAGACAAACCTCTGTCTTGATAAGGGTGAATGAGCATACTCTTTCTGTAGTTAGAGATTACCACAGAAGGTTGGTCGGCAATAAGACGTTTGTAAATGCCACTATGAGTGCGTCCTTTATCTGCATAGTTCTGCATCAGTTCATCGGGGATTGCACGCCAGTTTTGCCCTTGTTTAATGTGCGTATAGCGTTGAATTACAAGGTTATTATTACGTGAAACAAAATTCTGAGTTGGGTAATGAGAATGCTCTCGCATAAGCTGAGCATACTCACTTGCTTCTGAACAAGGGACTTTATATTTGCCCTTTTCAAGCATCTCGCCATTATCCAAATCAGGCAAATCTCCAATAGCTTCTTCGACCGTAATTTTCTTCTCAAAAGGTTCTGGAAATTCAAATTCTATTCCATGACGATTACCCACCATGAAGAAACGGTTTCTATTTTGGGGGACACCATAATCAGATGCCCACAGCACCTGAGAATTTACCTCATAACCTAAAGCTCTGAAGCAATCCTCTATCATGTTCTTGGTTTTACCCTCTTCCATATTGGTTAATCCCCACACATTTTCAAGAACGAACCAAGTTGGTTTCAGCTCCTGAACAAAACGGACGAATTCTAAGAACAAGAAGTTATTTTCATTCTGCATATTTCGCGTACGAGTATTCGAAAGTGAAAATCCTTGGCAAGGAGGTCCACCCATAATGATAAATACTGGATCAATACCTTCTTTTAGTTTTGATGGGTCAATGTCTTTGATGTCTCCTTGAAGAACTTTTGCTCCTTTATGATTTCGAGTAAATGATTTAGCTGCACTTGGATTTATCTCAATTCCATAGCAGATTTGTATTCCAGCCATTTCTGCACCAAGGCTCAAACCTCCTGCACCTGAGAAAATATCTATTCCGTATAACATTGTGTTCTTGATTTAATATAGTACTGCTCTTAAAATAGGAATGGAATCCATATCTGATTGCTGTAAGGAGCCTATCGGTTGTATTTCTCATCGAATATATTCCCGTTCATATCGAGCCTATGCGACCTATCTCTTCACCCTCTGCGTTGTAAGCCGTTGTCGGCGTGCTGGGCAGGTCTGTTACGATGCTGTACACCTTGCCATCAGCGTAAGTGGCTTTCGTCCTTCGCTCTATACTATTTGCTATAGCAATAACTTTCACCCCCAACAGTATGGAGCGAAGTCATCATAAGGCAAATCCACAGAGCAAGAAGACAAAACAGCATACTCTATGCTCAATAACTATAGGGCAAAGATACAACAATAGTAGCTTATAAACAAAAGATTTAGATTATTTAACAGAACAAAGATTTTCTTTGACTTCACTCGTTTTTCATCGGATAATTAGTACCTTTGCTGTATCAAAACAAGTGTTCATTGAGGCATTGCAAAAGAAAGAAAGGGAAAGAAACTCGCTCGTTTCCAACTCGTAATCCCTTTTATCCTTTATTATTCCTTAGTTTCGTGATTATCTGAAAGATACATACTTATTGAATCTTTTGTGGGCATAAAGGGCGCATCAGTCTCTATAAGCATACGTTCTAAGGGTACATAACGTACTACTTCTTCCAAGAAAGCAAATCGGCGGCTATCGCTAATGGCGCCTGTAAAACCAATATAGTAGCCAGCATCAAGGTAGGTCTTTACCTCGCTCAAACTGCCTGTAAAACAATGTACTACACCCTTAGGCAGGAGGGTATAATCCTTGAGAATCCCTACAAATCGGTCAAAGGCAGCACGCTCGTGTAGGAATAGTGGCTTTTGCACCTCTTGGGCAAGGGCAAGCTGGGCACGAAAACACTGCTCTTGTACGGGACGAGGCGAGAAATCGCGATCAAAGTCTAACCCACATTCTCCTACCGCTACCACCTGCTTTTCCTTCAGTAGGGCGCTGAGCTGAGGTATGGTCTGTTCGTTCATTGTCTTAGCATCGTGTGGATGTATCCCCGCAGTACTATAGAGCAGGGTAGGGTAACCCTTAGCAAGAGCAAAGGATTCTTTGCTACTACGAAGGGAGGTGCCAGTGAGTATCATTTGAGTGACTCCCGCCTGCTCAGCACGGAGGAGGAGTTCCTCTTGGTCATGGGCAAATTGTCGGTTGGTTAAGTTTAGGCCTATATCTATCATTAGTTTTTAGTTTTGAATTTGAAATTTTGAGTTATTAGTTATTCACTTTTCACTCCTTCTGCGATCAGGTAGCCGCCACTCCAAGCATTTTGGAAGTTATACCCTCCTGTGACGGCATCTATATCCAGAGCTTCCCCGCCTATGTAGAGGGTAGGGAAGAGCTTGGAACGGAAGTTCTTGAAATCTATCTCCTTGAGGGAAACACCTCCAGCGGTAACAAACTCTTCTTTGAAAGGGGCTTTGTCATGAATAAGGAAAGTACTAGCGGTTAAGGTCTGAGTTAAGGTGTGTAACTGTCCTTTGTTTAGCTCCGCCCATAGTTGGTGAGGGAGTACCCCTGAACGCTCTAAGAGCTTGTTCCATAGCTTTTTAGTTAAATTGAAAGGGCAGTGATTCTGCAATTCTTTACGAGGATGTTTTTGCTTTTCTTCTTGTAATATAGAAAGTGCTTCCTCTGAGGAAAGGATTTCTTCTTCGGCTAACCAATTGATTTGTAGGGAAAACTTATAATCCAGCTGAGCAAGGATTCTGGCGGCAAAGGCAGAAAGTCTCAGTATCACAGGCCCACTGAATCCCCAATGAGTTACAAGCAGTGCGCCTACAAGCCCTTGTTTCTCTAAGAGAGGGATTTTCAAAGGAGAGTGGTCGGTAGCCAAAAGCTTTGCATTTACCTCCTTGCTCACTCCGGCAAGCCCTTCTATAAAGGAATCTTCTGTAGCGAAAGTAAAGAGCGAGGGTACAGGGGGGACAATGGTGTGTCCTAACTGGGATAACAGTTGCCATACTTTGGGATTACTACCGGTGGCTACAACTAAGTTGCGGCTGTGAAAAACCTCAGTTGCCTGTACTTTCCACTGCTCTTTCTCAAAAGAAAAAGCATGGACATTCTGCTTGTATAGAATCTCAATGTTATATTTTTTAGCCAAGGAAAGAAAACAATCTATAATCGTCTGTGAGCTATTGGATACGGGAAATATACGCCCATCGGCTTCTTCCTTGAGGGCTACCTGATGCGTCTCGAACCACTTCATGGTGTCTTTGTTGGAAAAGCGAGAAAAGGCGCTCAATAGCTCTCGGTTGCCTCGGGGGTAGTTCTTGACAAATTCCCGTAGGTTTGTCTCTCCATTGGTGAGGTTGCAGCGTCCTCCGCCAGAGATACGTACCTTACCAAGGGCTTCTTTTCCTTTTTCGAGAATAAGAATGCGCTTGTGAGGGGCTCCTTCGGCTATATTGATGGCGGTAAAGAGCCCAGAGGCTCCTGCACCAAGGATAATAACATCATACAATTGTCTCATAGCTTACAAAAAAATCTGTGAAAAGTAGCCTCTCCACAGATTTTTGAACAAATTATTGATAAATTAAATTATTTCTTGTGTTTGTGAGTAACTTCCTCAGCAGGTGCTTCCTCTTTTCTATTTTTAGAAGTATCATACACCAATGGGGTCGCTACAAAGATAGAAGAGTAAGTACCTACTACTACCCCGATAATCATGGCAAACATGAATCCTCTGAGGGTTTCTCCACCAAAAATGAAGATAGCCAATAGGGTAAGCAAGGTAGTAAGTGAGGTGTTGAGCGTACGACTTAGGGTAGTGCTTACTGCATGGTTAAGAGTATTTGCACTCCAGCCTTTCAGACCTATTTCCTCACGGATACGGTCAAAGATAATCACCGTATCGTTCAAGGAGTAACCAATTACCGTTAGGATAGCCGCGATGAACTGTTGGTCTATCTCGAGGCTAAATGGCATCACAGAGTATAGCAAGGAGAATGCTCCTAAGGTGATAATCACGTCGTGAGTAAGCGCTGCTACTGCTCCCATAGAGAATTGCCATTTGCGGAAACGTACCAAAATGTATCCAAAGATGATGATTAGCGAACCAATAATAGCCCATACCGCACTGCTCTTGATATCCTCGGCGATACTTGGCCCTGTCTTGTCGGACTTCATCACTCCAAGTCCTTCTCCACTCATGAACTCTTCATAGGAGATTTTTTCGCCCATTACAGGTTGTAGGTCATTATAGAGGATTTCTTGGATTTCGTTGTCCGTTTGGGTACTCTCATCGTTGTATTTGTATTTGGTAGAGATACGTACTTGGTTAGCTGCACCAAAGGTTTTTACTTCTACAGAACCGAGCTTACCAGCCTTTAGAAGAGAAGCTATTTCTTCTGTTTTTACAGGATTCTTAAAGCGGATTTGGTAAGAACGACCTCCTACAAAGTCAATACCTTGGTCGAAACCACGGGTGAACATAGAGCCTAAGCTGATAAGAATCATGATAGCGGAAATACTGTACCATACTTTTCTCTTAGAAAGGAAATCTATATTCGGATTCACCAATATATTCTTAGAAATCGAAGTGGTAAAGGAAAGTTCTTTGCCTTTGGCCACATACCAGTCGATAAGTAAGCGAGTGATGAATACAGCAGTAAAGATAGTTGTTACAATACCAATCATCAAGGTAGTAGCAAATCCTTTGATAGGTCCACTACCAAACACGAAGAGCACGGCTCCAGTGAGGAAGGTAGTGATATTGGCATCAAGTACAGAAGTAATAGCGTGGCTAAAACCATCATGAATGGACTGAGTAAGCGACTTGCCATTTCTAAGTTCCTCTCGAATACGCTCGAAGATAATCACATTCGCATCGATGGACATACCTATAGTAAGCACAATACCCGCGATACCAGGAAGGGTAAGTACAGAGTTGATACTCACTAAGATACCGAACATAAGTAGGATGTTGAATACTAAAGCGATATCAGCAAATATCCCTGCACGTCCGTAGTAGACTAACATCCAGAGGAAGATAATAAGTCCCGCAATGGCGAAGGAGATAAATCCGCTGGTGATAGCCTCTTGTCCTAAGGAAGGACCTACAATTACTGATTGTACAATATCGGCAGAAGCAGGGAGCTTACCTGCACGAAGTACGTTGGCTAAGTCTTGTGCTTCTGCTACAGTGAAGTTACCCGTAATCTGGGTGCTTCCTCCAGAGATAGGGCCAGAGGTAACTGTAGGAGCGGAGTATACAGTGTTGTCCAAAGTGATGGCGATATTTCCTCTCTCGGTAAATACTTTTCCGGTGAGGTTTTCCCATAGCTTAGCCCCTTCTCTGTTCATATTCATAGAGACACAAGGTTGGTTATGGTTGTCATAAGTCTGTACCGCTTCGGTAACTACACTTCCTGTGAGTGGGGGTTCATTGGTGCGGTTGCCACGTAGTGCATAGAGTTCTACTAAGTCAGAACGGCGCAAGAGGCTTTGAAGTCTTTCTTTGAACTTCTTAGCATTGGCAGGATCTGCTTGTTCTGCTTCATAAGGCCAAAACATGCGGTATAGCTGTTGTAAGTCAGTGAGCTTATGAGGCTTTCCGAATACGAACTTAGCATATTTCAGCTCGGCAGGTTGCAGTCTCTTTGCTTCATCGCTCTTGAGATAAGAGAGGAGCTTGGTGGTATCTGCAGCTAAGAAATAAGCGATAGAAGGAGAGTTTTCCCCATTGGTAAATTGAAAAAGATCAAACAAAGGATTCTTCTGAGCAGGAGCTAAAGAGTCCTTTTTCTGAGCGGTTTTGTTCAGAAGAGAATCTACCTCGTTGTGAGCCAAGGAATCTCTCTTGGAGGAGAGGGTATCAATAGCTGTGGTAGTCTTTGGAGTTTCAGTAGTAGGGGTGTTTTCAGCAGTCTTATCGCCTTCTTTAGCTTGAAGAGCAGCATCCAACTGACTGAAATATAGAGCGAAGTCACCAGCCTTGAAGGTTTCCCAGAATTCCAATTGGGCGGTACTTTGCAAGAGATTCTTCACACGAGAGATATCTTTTGCACCAGGGAGTTCTACTGAGATACGGCCTGAGTTTCCTAACTTTTTGATATCAGGATTAGTCACCCCGAACTTATCAATACGCTTACGCAATACCTCAAAAGCGGAGTCTATAGATTCATCTATCTTCTTGCGGAGAATAGGTTGCACTTGAGAGTTGCTCATCTGTGGAGTGATCTGAGCACTAAGAGTCTTGTTGCCAAAGATATCTGGAGCAGAGAGCTTAGCCCCTGTAGCATCAAAAGCTTCAAAGAAGAGGTCGATATAGCTTTGGTCTGTCTCACGAAGACGCTTATCAGCTTGGTCTAAAGCCTTTTCAAAATCAGCATTTTTAGAATTTTCAGCCAAGCTGCGGAGGATGTCGTGTACAGAAATCTGTAGGGTAACATTGATCCCTCCCTTAAGGTCAAGCCCTTCCTTAAGCTCACGATCTTTTACTTCTTTGAAAGTGTAGTTCGTTAGCAAGAGGTTGTATACAGGTTCATTAGCGATAGAATCCAAGTACTTGGAGACTATTTTTTCACGCTTATGAGTGTAATCCTCTACCGAAGTAGGTACTTTTTGTGCGGCAAATTGTTCAGCTTTTTTCTCTTGACGATTTGCTACAAAAGTAAAAGAGAGCTGGTAAATGCTCACTAAACCAAAGAGTAAGGCAAATAATTTTACTAATCCTTTGTTTTGCATTTTACGATGATTTATACTATTTCAAAAAACGTGCAAATATATGAAAATTATGTGAATAATCAGTCTTTTTCTGTGGATTTTTTTTTTAACAAGAGATTGTGAGCGGTGGGCAGTCGGCAGTCGGCAGTGAATAGAGAGCGGTGAGCAGAGAACAGAGAAGGGAGAGCAGAGAACAGAGGGGGTAAGGGGGATTATTTGAAAAGTCTAAAAAAACTGTATCTAAAGTGTGAATTTTGTTTAGGTAGAATACCTTACCTTTTTGATAATCAGTTTTTTTGATTTATCTATTTCTGTTATCTATTGCCTAAATAAAAAAGCCATACAATGAATGTATGACTTTTTTGTGGGTCCTACTGGATTCGAACCAGTGACCCTCTGCTTGTAAGGCAGATGCTCTGAACCAGCTGAGCTAAGAACCCTAAAATAAATAATTTTTTCTAAACAAAAGTGTGGGTCCTACTGGATTCGAACCAGTGACCCTCTGCTTGTAAGGCAGATGCTCTGAACCAGCTGAGCTAAGAACCCTTTTGTAATCGGGTGCAAAGATACTATCTTTTTTTGAATTGACAAATATTTTTTGTGTTATTTTTTTATTTTTTCACAAATCTCTGTCTTTCAATGATATAATAAAATATTCATATGTTATTGCTCGTTAATCATTAGCCATTAATCATTAATTTTGTACTTTTGCACTCTCATACCAATACAAATGTCAGCAGAAGTTACCTTAAAAATAACCGATAGAGAGGGAACACTCTTTGAAGTAGAGGCGCCTACCGATATGAATATGTCTCTTATGGAAGTAATTCGTGCCTATGCTATTGCCGAGGATGGCGAGATAGGAGTGTGCGGAGGTATGGCCATGTGTGGCTCTTGCCAATGCTATATAGTGAGTGATACCCCCCTCCCTGAGATAGGAGCGGAGGAAGAAGCGATGCTTTTTGAGACTTCTTATACAAAGGAAAACAGCCGATTAGGCTGTCAGATTCCTATTACCGAGGATCTTGATGGACTGGAGGTAATATTGGCTCCCTATCCGTAGGAAGTATCATTTGTGCAAAGGGGAGGATTGTTTGCATCCCCTTGCTAATGAAGTACTCCTTTATATAGCTTTCCTCCCCTATGGCCAGTACAAAATCGCCTCCCCAAGCTCCTAAGCTCTTGATGGTTCCTGAAAAATCCTTGAATAGGGAATCCTTTACAGTAGGGAGTCTTAGGTAGCTTGATAGTACGGCCTCGTGCTCGCTAAGGAGCTTGGAAAAGGTGTCTAAAGAGTGGGTGCGATAGATCTCTTCTGTAAGCTGGCTAAGCTGAGAGACGAGAGGTTTTTTGTTTTTCTTTAGCCCTTGGTATAGGGCAATTCCTTCTCGGCTGTTTTGTTTTTTGTTCAGGTATACAAAGAATAAGGAAGTTGCAAAAGGGGGGCTGTAGTATATAGGATATACTTTGGCTTTGCCTTCGGTCAATTGGTATAGAATAGGGGAAGAGGCTCTTGCACAAGCGATGTCATACCCACTTCCTCCAAAGCTATTCCAGAGCAGTTCATAAGGGTTTACCTCTGCCCACTGAGCAATCATACTGATAAGGGTGGAGGAGGAACCCAATCCCCATTCTCTGGGGAAATCCAATCTTGTCTCTACGTGTACTGATTGGCCTGTAAGGAAGTTAGGTTGCATTCTCTGGGCTTGGGAGAGGATTCGCTCTAAGGTCTGGGTGATAGGATTGGTATCTCCTACAAAGAGTTGTCCCTCATACCAGGGAGTTCCCTCTTGGGTAAGGCTACGGAAGAAAATACCTTCCCTCTCGGAGGGGCTAATGTGCATCTCTTGGCCATATTGGGTAGGAAGGGCTATTGCAAGTGCTCCGTCCAAGACCGCATATTCCCCAGTAAGGAGCAATTTTCCATGAGCAAAAAAATGATTTCCTTTTTCCATAACAGTCGCATTTTCAAGAAAAAACCCCTTAAGAGCTTATGCTCTCTAAGGGGATAGATTCACTAAACAATTATTAACTTTTTCAGCTTATATTTACAACCTTTTCTATCTCAGGAGCGTATTTCTTAATAGTCATTTCCACTCCGCTTTTGAGGGTCATCTGGTTTACACTACAGCTTAGGCAGCTTCCTAATAGCTTTACTTTCACTATTTTATCATCTTCTATTCCGATAAGGGAAATATCTCCCCCATCATTCTGTAGGTAAGGACGTATCTCGGCTAAGGCTGTTTCTACTCGTTGTAACAAGTCTGGATTATTCATGTTGGTATTAAGTTATAAGGTTCTATTTTAATAGTGCAAAGATACAGAATAAATCAATGTATAATTGTTAATTGTTAATGGCTAATTGTTAATTATATAAGGGAGTTTGTTAATGGTAAATAGTGTATGAGCCATACTTGCTTTTCCTTTTTTTAATTCATATCCAGCTCTGAGTTGCTAACTTCACCCCTTTTTTACTCAAAAAGTATGGGTAAGAATGAAGTTCTGTCGCGCTAAGGTAGGATCCATATTTTGGCAGAAAGGATTATTTTTCTGAGGAGGTAGGAAATAGATGAATCGCACATACTTATATATAAGGTAATATCGCTCAGAGTTGCGAATGATGTCTCCCAATAGGTACAAAGGGGTCGTTTCGGTATCTATGGAGAGCTGTTCCAAGGAAAAGAGTAGGTAGTAGAGCATATCTATAGGCTCCTCAAAGGCAAAACGATTGAAGAAAGCCAGTTGCCCTTCTTTGAAGATCACTAAGTGAAAAGCATCTTTGTCGAAATGAGCATAGACAGCATTTTTCTTCTGGGGGTTGTGCATCAGCAGTACGCCCAGTAGGGTAGTGGTCAGGTGTTCGTACTCGAATATTCCATAGGTCTCCCTCAGGATACGGTTGATAGAGGCATTGGGGATGTATACATTGACCATCTGTTCCTCCTTGAGAGTGTCATGGCTGATGATCTGGTTGTGGTATTCGGTAACATTGAACTTGAGATACTCAAAGAGGTGATCTGTGACAAAATATTTTTCAGGAACAAAAGCAAACTGTTCATTGTTGTGCAGTACCTTGATAGTGTCAAAATCCTGACAGAGTGCGCGCTCTTCCTTGAGGTAGTTCTGGATCTCTCGTTCTACGACAAGTGCGGGCATGGAAGGGGGAAGGGGTAGGTGATAGATGGATTCTATACATGAAAGAGCTGGGTTAAAGATACAAAAAGAAAGCCCATCCAAATTCAATTGAATGGACATCTTTTTAAACTCAATATGTAAGTTATTTTCTTGCGGCACCTTTTTTATCTGTTCTTTCGTTGTAATAAGAAGGCCAGTTTCCACTGGTAGAGACTTCGGTCAAGGAACCTACAGATATATACGCACCTTTGACATCATTAACCCCTGTTTTTTGCAGTTCTCGCTCTATTTCATCTTGATCTAATCCCTTGAGAACGTCTTTTTTAGGTACTTTTACCTCGAAGACAGGGAATTTTACATCTCCCTCACGAGAGATCACCCCTGTTTCTATAGTCAAAGGAATCTGTCTGTCTCCGATAGTTACTGAAGACATCTGTTTGTAGCGTTCGTTGTCCTTGAACAAAGAATCTTTTACAGATATTTTTCCTATAGTATCTGTCTTTACAGATTGTTTGAGCACATCTATCTTGAAGTGTGGGTCATACTGTACCCAGCTGGTATCTTTCTTGGTTGTGATATAAAAATGAGCGGTCTCGATGAATTTTTCTAACTCACCGAAATTGTTGGTATAGGTCTTATGAATGGATTCATAGGCTTCTTCACTCTTACGAATATCCTTAAGTTTGGCAATTACTTCTGCATAACGCGCTTTGCTTTCTTTCTCAAACTCGATGGGTGCTTGTATAGATTTGTATATTAAAAAGAACCCTATAGCGCTGATTATCAGCAATCCAAATTGAATACCTCTTCTCATATAATTATGTATTTTGTATTAAGTTCGCAAAGAGCAAAGATACAATAAAATTTTTAATAAAAAAGTTTTTTTGCAAAAGATTTTTTTTACTATCTTTGAAATCATTTATTAGCCTATGGATGCATCGGATATTTACGATCTACTTTTAAGTCATTTTTCATGGGAGCCCACCGAATCACAGGAGGTTGTATTAGAGGAGCTTGCAGAGTTTTTTTCTCAGGAGGAAGAGGAACAAAAGCTCTTTCTCCTCAGGGGTTTTGCGGGTACAGGAAAGACAACTCTGGTCAATACTCTGGTCAAAACCCTCAAAGAGCTTTCTGTTCGGGTGGTGCTACTGGCTCCTACTGGGCGTGCAGCCAAGGTGATAGCCTCCTATGCGGGTCAGAAAGCTTTTACTGTACACAAATGTATCTATCGCCCAATGGGAGAAGGGGGAGATTTCTCTTTTACTCTTAGGGATAATAAGGCTTCTCATGCCTTGTTTATAGTAGATGAGGCCTCTATGATAGGGGAGGAAGCCAGTTTCGCAGGGCGCTCACTACTCTCTGATCTGATTGAGTTTGTCTATACAGGGGATCATTGCTACCTTATGCTTATAGGAGATTCTGCTCAGCTCCCTCCTGTACATACCTCAATGAGCCCTGCTCTTGATTACGAGCGGCTTTCTTCCTATTATTGCAAAAAGGTAAGTGAGGGAATCCTTACAGATGTGGTCAGACAAGGCAAAAAATCGGGTATTCTATATAATGCAACACGGCTGAGAAAGCGTATTGAGAATTTTAAAGATAATTTTCGTATCCGTACCTCACCCTTCACCGATGTTATTCCTTTACAGACTTCCTATGATTTGGAAGAAGCCTTGATGGATGCTTATGCAGAGAGTGGGGTAGAGGAGACCTGCTTTATTGTTCGTTCCAATAAGCGGGCGGTAGAGTATAATCAGCAAATTAGGAAGGTAGTTTTTGACTATGAGGAATCCTTATGTGTGGGAGACTTACTTATGGTGGTCAAAAATAATTATTATTGGCTCGATAATGCCTCTCAGGCAGGCTTTATCGCTAATGGGGATACGATAGAAGTGCTTGAAATCAATCATGTAGAGAGATGCTATGGCTTTACTTTTGCTCATGTCCTTATCCGTCTATTAGACTACCCAGAGTTAGAACCTTTGGAAACGATACTTTTCTTAGATACTTTAGAAAGCCCGTTGCCCGCCCTCTCAAGCGAAGAGCAAGAGAATCTATATTATGCTATTATGCAGGAATACAACAAGCAGACTGGGCAAGTGGCTCCACTGAATATGAAGCTACATCCTTATTACAATGCTCTACAGGTGAAGTATGCCTATACAATTACTTGTCATAAGAGTCAAGGAGGTCAATGGGAACGTGTCTTTGTAGAAAAACCTTTTTTGCCAGAAGGACAGAGTGTGGCTTATTTTCGTTGGCTCTATACAGCCCTGACCCGAGCTAAGAAGAAGGTATATCTGATCAACTTTCCTTATGAGGAGATTATCTCGGATTAAGGGTAGATTTCTTCCCATTATTTTTTATTCTCGGCAAAAAAAAAGACACAACAAACCCAATATATGAGTTTGTCGTGTCTGAATTTTGGTAACCTATCTTACGTAATTCGTTTTAATTAGATAGCTTCATTCAGGTAGGACTTAAGCATCCAGAGATTTTTCTCCTGTTCTACTACGAAATCATTGATAAGAGTGTTGGTACCTGCATCATTTGCCTTGTCAGAAAGTTCGAGGAGTTCTCTCTCCAAAGGAAGTAAGGCTACAAGGCTGTCTATCACAAGGCGAACCGCTTTGTCATCGTCAAAAACATTCTCTCCTACAGGAATTGTAGCATGCTTTACATAGCTTGCCAAGGTGTTGAAAGGTACTCCACCGAGGGTAAGAATACGTTCAGCAATTTCATCTACCTGCTCCTGAGCGGCATTGTATAACTCTTCGAACTTGATATGTAGTTCAAAGAAACGTTTTCCCTTTATATTCCAATGTACACCGCGCAAGTTCTGGTAATAGGTTTGATAATTAGAAAGAAGAATGTTCAAAGCATGTATTTCTTTCTCTACTTCGGCTTTTTTAAGCCCTAAACTATTAAAACTCATGATTATAAATTTTTAAATTTCACAGGACAAAGGTACAACTTTATCCATAGAAAGCAAGCCTTTTGCTATATTTTTTATTTATATGAATATAGTTTTTATTGATAGCAAAACTAAATCACTATAAACAAAAACTATAATAAACAATAATGAGAAAGTGAATGATGAGCCAAAGTAAGGGTGAAAGATAAATTTCGATATTTAACTTTTTGTTGTATTGATTTTATATCTAAAATGTTGTAATTTTGCATCGTTTTCAAAAGTAAAAATATAATCGAGATGAAAGAACAGATATTACAGATTTTGCTACGTATCGCCTCAGGAGAAGCAATAGCGCAAGGCGAAAAAACAGTCTATCCTGCTGTACGTGAACAGCTTGCAGCTATTAAGGCTATCATGACCTTACAAGGTTGGGATCGTAAAGAGACTAAGAAAAAAGCAGTTGCTCCAGAGCAAATACCTCTTGAAGCAACTGCTGATACTACTATTGTGGGAGAAACTTCTCTTCAGAGAGAACAGGAATTTACAACAGGTGAGGATGTGACTCCTGATGCTGTCCCTTATGAGGTTGCGGCTCAAGAGGAAAAGATCACTGTTGCAGCAACAGAAGTTACAACAATTCCTACTACAGTTGAAACTCATTTGTTACAGACAAATCGGGACATCTCACTCCAGAAACGGCTGTACAAGCCCTTCAAAAGGAAAAAGAAACTTTTAGGGCTTAAGTAGGAAATGATTGTGAGGCTCAATTCGTTAAGATACAATAAGTTGTTCCGTAAGACACAATAAGTTGCATCTTAGGAAGTTAGCGAATCATATTTTAACTATTGATTCCTGTTATTATCTATCTTAGAACGCTGCAGAGTAAGCGGCAAGGAATCCAAGTATGATACCAGGAAGGTTGGCGAATACGATAGGGTAGTCTCTGTCTCGTTTTAAGAAACCATAAGCTACCCACAAAGTGCAGTTGATACCTGCTACCAATGGTTGTAACCATGGACCGGTAGCATCGCCCCATGTTTTTTGGATTTGGTCTATATAGGCTACATACATACACACAGCGGTGATTGTAGCGGCAATACTAAGAATACGGACGAATTTACTTTCCATAATTTATAATATTTATTTCTGTTAGATATTCGCAGCAAATATATAAATATTTCTCAAATAGAGGATGTAATATTTTTTATTTAACTTTTAATAAATAGTGTAATAAGAGAATCTTATTTCTTTTATAAATATTTAACTCATTAAATAAGATAAAATTATAAAAATTACTATAGATAAATTCGTTTTAGATTCGTATTTTTGCATAAGAAAAATTTCTGAAAAGAGGTATATAGAATATCTAAAATAAAAAACACATGAAATTATTGGAAATTAATGACTTAAAAGAGAGGAAGATAGTCCAGGATTCCTATGAGATTGGTCTTGTCTATAAGGGGCGTCGGGTGGATATCCTCTTGGATAAGCTTCATTATAGTTTGGAGCAGCTTTTGGAGGCTGCCAATCATTTGTTGCCTTATCTTTCCCAGTTGGATCTGAAGGCACGAAAATATTTAGCAAAGGAGGAGTTATTGCGCTTCAATGCTTATAATCAGACCAAGAATAAACCTCTTGTCTCTGAGGAATGTTTGGAGAAGCATATCTCCCTACATGCGGTACAGTTCTTTGATGAGAGTATAGACTTTTTTTATCGCCTGAGCTGTGATCGGAAATATGAGCTTATAGTAGAGGTGTGTGTAGCGCAGGGATATCAGTACCCTAAGTTCGAACAATGGTTCTTAGGGAATGTCAAGGATAAGGGTTGGTTGCACAAAGTAAGTGCTTTTCTTGGAAAAATGTTTCGACTTGTATAAGGCTTTGGATACATGCTGTTGTGTATGCTACTCAAAGAATTTAAGAGGGCAAATATCCTAATTGTTATCACAATCTAAGCAATTATCATACATGGTTTCTTCAGTGTTGTAATACTTGGCAGGAATACACGAAAAAGAATCTATACAATAACTAAGTTTTTTTGTATAATCTATTTTCAATTCCTCTGTTGAGAAAACATACCATTCCCCATCCTCTTTTATATTCAACCGATAAAAGACAGAGTCTCGGTCAAAATTTACTATTGGACTGTCTTCATAACTATTTTTCTTTTCTTGTGAAGTGCATCCACAAACAAGAAAGAAGATAATAGGCAATATAGCAAAATATAAAATCTTATTTTTTCTCATTTTATCATGATTAAATAGAGGGGCTTACGAAAATAAGCGTCACCAAAGTAGGGGCGAATTGCAATTCGCCCTTGTATAAGAGGCAATTCGTCCTTTTATCTATGATAAGGTAGTTCCCCATAGTTGGGTGCAAGATACGAAAAAATATACAAATCACCAAAAAAGGGTATGATTGTATTTTTTTAATTTGTATGACAGTTTTCTTGAGATTATTTGATTTGAAGCTATAAATATGTTAAATGTATATAACAAAATGGTAGAGTCCTTTGTGAAAAGTTTAATTTTTTATTAAAGGTATAGGCAGTGTAGTTTTTTTTTGTACTTTTGTCTGTTTTTAAAGAAGAATTATTTTTATAGTTTTACTTGTAAAACGATGAAAATAAGTGTTTCATTAAGAAAAAATACAGAAGAACATATGAATACATCGAGACTGAAAACATTGTTTATGCTATTGCTTTTCTGTGGGGTATGTTATACTTCCTTTGCGCAAGAAGAGCTGGCTGTCTCTGGGGTGGTTAAGGATACCAAGTCCAAGCCACTGGCAGGGGTGCAAGTAAGTATCAAAGGCACTTCGCAGAGCACACACACCGATTTCGAAGGATTGTATACGATTACTCTTACCAAGGGACAGACCTTGGTTTTCTCTCTACAGGGTATGCAATCACAAGAAGTTACACCTTCTTCCGCTACAGTGGATGTTACCCTTTTAGCTCAGGGAGAAGAGGGAACTAAGAAAAAAGCGGGGACTCCTATGAATACCAATACCCGTGGACAGACTTCTATTGTTCAAACAGTAAAGCCTCTTTGGGTGCTCAATGGAGTGATTCTTCAAGGAGATATAGACCTCAAACCAGAGGATTTGGTCTCCGACGATGCTAAGTCACTGATAGCTTCTGCTATTCCGGGACTTACAGCTGAGAGTATTGAAAGCTTTAGAGTGATCAATGATGCTTCTGCTACTGCTTATTATGGACCACGTGCTATTGCAGGAGTCGTGGAAGTTGTTACCAAAAAAGGTACCGCAGGCTCCAGTAGTTTTACTTATTCTAACGAATCCACTTACCGACTTATCCCTTCCTACAAACAGTATAATATCATGAATTCTCAGGATCAGATGTCTTTTGTACAAGAGATGATGAGAAAAGGGATGATGCCTACCGAAAGCTATAAAACCTATACCCTCAAGGGAGCAGTCGGGAGGATGTATGAACTCTATAATATTTTGGATGCCAATGGAAATCCAAGAGTGGCCAATACCGAAGAAGGTCGCTTGGCTTATATGAGAGTAGCCGAACATAGGAATACCAACTGGTTCAAAGAGCTCTTCCAGAGCAGTGTAATGCAGAACCATACGCTGTCTTTTTCTTCAGGAGGAGAAAAATCTGCTTATTACACCTCCTTGAGTGTGCTTAGTGATCCAGGTTGGCAAAAAGGAGAAGAACTTACCCAATATGCAGGTAATCTTAATGCTACTTATAATTTTTCTTCCAAACTTAGTCTCAATGTGATTACAGATATTTCTTATCAGGAAAAAAGAAGTAATGGTAAGAATATGTATGAATATGCCTTAGGAACACCACGTACTATGGATCCTAAGGATGATTATGCGTACTACTACGCCCCCTTCAATATTCATAGAGAAAGAGAAAATAACTTTATGACGACTGATTTGGCAACCTTGCGCTTACAAGCGCAACTCAGTTATAAGATTTCTCCTAAGGTAGAGGCTACTCTCATGGGAGCTATCCGCTATGAATCAGGGGTCTATAATACAGATATAACAGAAAACTCTAATATAGCTCAGAGTTATCGTGCTATCAATGAAAGTATAAGAGAAAATAATGATTATCTTTACAAAGATCCTAACAATCCTTTTGCAATCCCTGAGATAGTGATGCCTCAAGGAGGAAAACGTACTAAGCAGGTTACTACTTTTAATGGGAATAACCTCCGTGCTACTCTTAACTATAACGACTCTTTCTCAGATGGCCTTCATCTATTGAATCTTTATGGAGGGTTTGATATGGATAATGCTAAAAACTCTAACGATAGAATCATAATTATGGGGTACTTTTTAATTCTGGTCACTTAGAAGCGTATTCTTATTTGTTCTTAAAATATTTACAAGAACGTTCGGAGGGCTATTATAATATTTCTAATACAGTCAATAATAATCAAGCCTTCTTTGGGAATGCTTCCTATACATATGGCAACCGTTATACACTCAATGGTACTTTACGTTACGATGCCTCTAATCAGTTTGCACCCTCGCGTCTGATCCGATGGATGCCTACTTGGAATGTAGGACTTACTTGGGATGTCTCACAGGAAAAATTCTTTACGCATCTTACTCCAGTATTTTCCTATCTCAATATATATACTTCTCTGGGGCTGACCGCTGTTTCGCCTTATGCTACTAATTCTTACACTCAGCTTTATTACGATCTCCCTTGGAGAAATTCTTCTGTTAGAGAAAAAGGAATCTATCGTTCTAATTTAGCAAATCGTGATCTTACCTATGAAAAGACACAAGAAATCAATGTAGGAACTCAGTTTGGTCTTCTGAATTATCGCTTGAATGTATCTTTAGAATGGTTCAAGCGTAGGAGTTATGACTTGATAGGATCTGTAATTACTCAAGGAGTAGGAGGACAGATTTCCAAATATGGGAATATAGCCGAGATGCAGACACAAGGTTTAGAAGCAGGATTAGAAACTATCAATATAAAAACCGAAGATTTCTCTTGGAAAACTTCCTTAGTCTATTCTCGAGCAATCAATAAAATTACCAAACTGAATACAGCTCCAACTGTAGGAGATATGGTGGGGTACAGTGGTTCAGGAGGTTTTGCTCGCGAAGGGTATCCTCAGGGTTCACTCTTCTCAGTACCCTTCAATGGTTTGGATAGTGAAGGGTTACCTACCTTCATAGGGCCTGATGGAAATCCTACTCATTTTGGGGTAGATATGAAAGAAAGAAATGTAGATTTCTTAAAATATTCAGGAACTCTTATTCCTACAGACAAAGGTAGTTTTTCCAATACCTTCAACTATAAAGGACTTTCTTTTGGGATAGTATTTACCTATTCTTGGGGTAATGTGGTACGCCTAAGGGATGTAAGCAGTATCTATAGTGGTCTTTATTCGGACGTTACTACCTTACCTAATGAACTAAAGAATCGTTGGCAATTTGCAGGAGATGAGAAGAAAACAAATATCCCTGCTATCTATACCTCTGCTCAAGAATACAATTATGATTATAAAAATCTTACAGAACATGCTTATCGTGCGTACGATTATTCCGATGTACGTATCGCCAAGGGAGATAATATACGCTTGAAAGAAATCTCTGTAGGATACACTTTTGATAAGAATTTCTTGCAGGAAACACGTATTCGCCAACTCAGTGTCAAGTTACAAGCAACTAATGTTGCCTTGCTCTATGCCGATAAGCGACTCAATGGAGATGATCCTGACTTTCGTGCTACAGGAATTTATGTAGCCCCTAAGCGAATTATTTTCACCTTGCGTCTTGGTTTATAATTAAAATATTACTCCAACATGAAAAAGATACTTTTACTCATAGGGATGATAGCCATAGGCTTGACATCCTGTAATAAATTAGACGAACTCTCTGATAATAGGGTAGAACAAATAGATACTCCTGAAAAAATAAAAAATATACTTACTAGTGCCTATCCTAAAACTACCAATACTTATATCACCGAGTTGGCTTCCGATAATATAGCTGATAATGGAGCAAATGTGCCTGGGATTCCTTTCTTTGCCATAGAAGCCGCTTATTGGAAACCTATTAAGGAATATTGGGATACTGATGGACTTCATAATTTTTGGCAATATCATTATGAATCTGTCTCCTTGGCCAATGAAGCCTTACAAGCGATCGAAAAGTTAGGAAATACACAGGAATTACAACCTGCCAAAGGGGAGGCTCTACTTATAAGGGCTTATGCTCATTTTTGCTTGGTAACTACCTTTTCTAAAATGTATAACCCTCATACCAGTAATACTGATTTAGGGATTCCTTATGCCAAGACTATTGAAGAAAACCTAATCGTAAAATATCCCCGTGGCACTGTCGCTCAGGTATATCAACAGATAGAAAGTGACTTGGAAACAGGACTTCCTCTTATTGAGGATCGTTATTACCAATTACCTAAGTATCACTTCAATAAGAAAGCGGCTTATGCTTTTGCAGCACGTTTCTATCTCTATTATCAAAAATGGCAGAAAGCCTTAGATGCTGCCGATGTAGTGCTAAGTGGAGATGTAAGTGAACTTCTTAGAAATTGGAAAGCTTTTAGAGATGGAGCCAATGTAGGTTCTTCTACAAAGAATAACTTTGCTATGTATTATACTAAGGAAAGTATTGAGGCTAACCTTATGCTACAACCTACCTTTACTAATATGTTAGAGGCTTATTACTTGGATGAATTGTACGATGCTCGCTTTACCCACAATACTTTTGTGGCTAATAACCAAACTTTGGGAACGAAGAATCTTTGGGATCAAGATGCCTTTAATGCAAATAATGGATATCCGCTTTATTGGTTTACCCCTTTTGTGAATACTACAGGGGGAAAATATATTGATATAGTCAATGTAGGTAAGTTTCCACGCTTTAGGAGATCAAGCTCCAACTATGGTACGATTATTGTACCTTTCACCACCGATGAAACCCTCTTAGTGAGAGCTGAAGCCAAGGTAATGCTTTCTGACCTACAAGGAGCAATGGATGATCTTAACTTATGGACGAAGGCTTATATTACCGATTATAAGGAACAAAATGGGGTACGTACCGCTCATATAAATACAGGCTTCACCATACAAAATGTAAAGGACTTCTATGATTCTATAGATTATGCTACTAATACTCCTGAGGGAGTTACTCAGAAAAAGCATTTGCATCCGTCTTTCACCCTTGTAGAAGGCTCAGATCAGGAAGCTATGATACAATATATATTACAATGTCGTCGTGTCCTTACCTTGGGCGAAGGTCTTCGTTGGCAGGATGTTAGGCGCTATAATATAGAAGTACCTCGTTACCAAAAATATGGAAATAGTGGTGCTTACCAAGTGCCAGATATCCTTACCTCTGGAGATAATAGAAACACTTTCCAACTTCCTGACGAGGTATTAGGAGCAGGAATGGAACCCAATCCAAGATAAATATTGAACTTATGAAAAAAATACTATATTCTCTTTTGGCAGTAGGCCTCATAAGCTGTACTGCAGATGATAAAATTCCTGATGAAAGTGCACTTACACCTTCTGTACTGCATGATAAAAATATAAATCATCAGAGCGAATTGGATAATTATCTCTATGAAAACATAGAGAAGCCTTATAATATCCGTATCCTCTATCGTTTTACGGATGAGGAAACCTTTCGTAGCTATACTTATACCCCCGCAAAATATGATAAATCTATAGAGTTTGTCAATATTTTTAATTATCTATTTATAGAACCTTATATCAAGGTTACCTCTAAGAGATTTCTTAAGGAGCATTCCTTTAATATCTTGTTGTTATTGGGAGATCCTGCTTTCAATGCCGATGGCTCTAAGAATGTGGGATTAGCGTCGGCAGGGGTAAAGATCCACCTTACTGAGATTGATAATATACAGCCCAATAGTATCTATTGGTTAAATGACAACTTCTTAGTGACCCTTTATCATGAAAATGCACATACATGGCACCAAGCTATCCGCTTTTCTCCCGCTTACGAACAAGTCTCAGCCAATGACTACAAAGGAGGAAACTGGGTATCTGCTTGGGGAAGCTATGGAACAACAGATTACCTTAAGGCAGGCTTTATTACAACTTATTCAAGTTTTAATAAGGATGAGGACTTTGTAGAGCTTTTGGCTCGCTATATTGTATATTTTAATGCTGATTTGGATGGTTGTAATTGTGCTACTACCGATCAGTCCAAATGGGGAAAAAATTCTACTAATCTCGATTACAATAATTTCCCTGATGGCTACGATGCAGAAGCTTATAATACTTGGAGAAATAAGCGTTATAATTATGTGGATAGTGAAAAATGGGATGAAATGAATAATGAATCAGCAAAGATATGGCAAGAAGTGCTAAAAACCGCCGATGAAAAAATCCGTGATACAGAACAATATACAGGAAAAGAGAAGTTAGAACAAAAAATAGCAATTATGAAGAATTATCTCTCTACTACTTGGAATATTGATCTCGATGCCCTTCGTGCTGAAATCCGTAGCCGATACAAATATGTGGTAGGTAAAGATTTTGAAGGAAATGAAGTAGATAAAAAAGATTTTACACGTCTTAATAATAATTGATTGTAATATGAAAAAATATATAATAGCATCTCTTGCTTTGCTCTTCCTTACAGCTTGTGAATATAAGGAAGATCCTGTCTTTGACCAAAATCCCAAAGAGCGCATACTCTCTAGCCTTCAAAATACTAGAAAATTATTAGAAGGACATGATGGTTATTGGTTGCTTACTTACTATCCTGAAGAGTATCAAGAAGGTTTTTGGGTATATCCTTATCTGAATACCCTCTTCCCTTCAACAATTAATTTTCCTAAGTATCACCGCTCCTTAGGAGGATATAATTTTATCTTGAAGTTCTCTGAAGGTAAAGTAACGGCTTCCTCAGAAGTAGTACCTACCAATAGAGAGGAAACAACTTATTATTCTTATACCATATCTGAATTCCCTATTTTAAGTTTCAATACCAAAGGAGATATCATTCACCACTTCTTTAGTTCTACAACCAATTATCATGATGCTAGAGGAGGAGAAGTAGACTTCTTTATTGATAAGGTGGAAAAGGAGACTTTTACCCTTAGAGGGAAAAGGAATGGAAATATCATGACCCTTTCAAAACTCACTACCGATAGAGAGACTTTCCTAAATAAGATTCGAGAAAATCGTGACAAACTCTTGGGTAAGGGACTTTCTCCTATTAGTATAGGAGGAACTCAAGTAAAACTGGAACTCTTCCCAACTACACGTCAGATAGCTTTTCTCTATGAAAATGATACTAAGTATCAGCAACAAGCCTTTATCGTTACAGAAAAAGGGATTAAGTTCTATGAGCCAGTAAGTATTAATAATGTTACCCTCTCTGAACTTTATTTCAATGAAGATAAAACAGCCTTAGTATCTCCAGATGGAAATTTCTCATCAGCCTTAGTGCCTTCTCCTTTGACTATAACTAATTCTACAGTTATAAGTTTTGAGGATTCTAAGGCTTCTCCTTATCTTATAGAAAAATATGAAGCAGCTAAGGGTTGGGCAGAAAATATCTTTAGTTGGGGAACTCTGTCGAAGAAAGTAAAACTTGCCCCTATGGCAGGGAATGAGGGAGAAAATGCTACAGGAATAGAAATAGTAGAAACAACAGAAGATGGTAGCGGTTGGTCTGGTTATTATCTGGTAGATTTCGTAGGAGTAGCAGGTGCTCCTACTCAAGTCAAATTCTTGAGTAAAGGCCCTCAGGATTCTAAAGAGAATTATTTATACTTCTTTAAGGATCCAGCTATATGGCTTGCAGA
Organism: Capnocytophaga gingivalis ATCC 33624; assembly: GCF_000174755.1. Taxonomy (GTDB): domain Bacteria; phylum Bacteroidota; class Bacteroidia; order Flavobacteriales; family Flavobacteriaceae; genus Capnocytophaga; species Capnocytophaga gingivalis. Next base: position 101,330 of record NZ_ACLQ01000022.1, on the reverse strand, counting down.
AATTCTTGTAAGGAGTGCACCTTATACAGTTGAAAATCATTCGAGTGAATATTACCGCCTTATTTCGGTTGGTGATGCTAATGTGTGGTTCTTAGTAAAAAAATAAAGAAAAATATAATAAACCTTGAGAAAAGATCTCTCTTATAGAGAGGTCTTTTTTTATAATATTTTCTAAATCAATGATTTTAAAAAACACCTAAAAGTCCTTTGTTATAAGGTTTTTTGTGTGTTAAAATGTATAATATTCCCATTTTTTTTCGTACTTTTGTCTGCTTTTTGAAAGGATTTATTTTTTTGGGTTTTTTTCTTAAAATTTTTTAAGAAAAAGTCCTTTTACAGTTGCAAATACAAAAAAACACATATGAATACACTGAGACTGAAAATGTTATTTATGCTACTGCTCTTCTGTGGGGTATGTTATACTTCCTTTGGGCAAGAGGAGCTGAAAATCTCTGGAGTGGTCAGGGATACCAAGTCCAAGCCACTCGCAGGGGTGCAGGTAAGTGTCAAAGGCACTTCACAGAGCACACACACCGATTTTGAAGGGTTATATACCTTGACTATTACCAAGGGACAAACTTTGGTTTTCTCCCTACAAGGGATGCAGACCCAGGAGCTTACACCTACTTCTACCACAGTAGATGTTATTCTTCTCTCTTTGGTAGACCAAAATGCTAAAAAAGAAGCAGGTACTCCTATGAATACCAATACTCGTGGACAAACCTCTATCGCTAAGGAGGCAAAACCTCTCTGGGTGCTCAATGGGGTAATTCTCCAAGATAATATAGATCTAAAACCAGAAGAACTCGTCTCTGACGATGCTAAGATGCTTATTGCTTCAGCCATTCCAGGTCTTACTGCTGAGAGTATTGAGAGCTTCAAAGTACTGAAGGATGCTTCAGCCACAGCTGTCTATGGGCCTCGTGCTATTGCAGGGGTTGTGGAGGTAGTAACCAAGAAAGGTACAGCCGGTTCCAGTAGTATTACCTATACTAACGAATCTACTTTCCGCTTTATCCCTACTTATGGCGAATACAACATTATGAACTCTCAAGACCAAATGTCTGTCATACAAGAACTCATACGAGGAGGGCATCTTACTCCAGACTTTACTTCTATTTGGGAGCGAAAAGGACTGATAGCAAGAATGTATGAACTACATAATGTTTTGGATAATAATGGGAATTTCACAGTGCCCAATACTCCTGAAGGACGTCTGGCCTATATGCAAGCTGCAGAAAAGAGAAATACCAACTGGTTTAAGGAACTTTTCCAGACAAGCATTATGCAGAACCATACACTTTCTTTCTCTTCAGGAAGCCAGAAATCTTCTTATTACGCTTCTTTGAGCTTACTCTCTGACCCAGGATGGCAAAAGAATACTACCTATTCTCAATATTCAGGAAATCTCAATGCAAACTACAACCTCTCTTCCAAGTTTGCTTTGAACGTAATCACAGACCTTTCTTATCGTTCACAATCTACACCAACTATAGCGGGAACAACTCTTTATAATTATGCTCTTACTCGTCCTCGCTTTTTGGATCCTAAGGAACACTATAAGTACCGATATACTCCTTTTAATGCCTTGGAGGAAATGAACAATTCTTATACAGATACCAATGTAGCAACATTGCGCCTCCAAGCTCAGCTCACATACAAGATTACACCTAAAATAAAGGCAACTCTAATGGGGGCTATTCGTTACCAATCCAATATAGCCAATAGAGAACAGAATGAGAATTCGAACTATGCAAACTCATTCAGATATATGCCAAATGCTTTGATAAGAACATATAATAAGTATCTTTACAAAGACCCTAATGATCCTTTCGCTTTACCTATATCTGTTCTTCCAGAAGGAGGTATTCGTAGAAAGACAGAGAGTACTACTACAGCCAATACTTTCAGAGCCACAATTAATTATAATGATTCCTTCGCTAATGGCCTTCATACATTAGCTCTTTTTGGAGGCTTTGAGATGGATAATGCTAAGTATACTAATGATGTGACAGACCATTTCGGAGTATTGTATAATTCTGGAAATTATGGTACTTATTCCTACAAATGGTTCCAGTTTTGGCAGGAACAGGGCTATACTTATTATAGTATAGGTAATACTATTACCAACTACCAAGCTTTCTTTGGGAACGCTACTTATACATTCAAGAATCGCTATACTTTTAATGGTACTTTGCGTTATGATGCTTCTAATCAGTTTGGACCATCACCCTATATTCGTTGGATGCCTACTTGGAATACAGGGCTCAGCTGGAATGTAACTCAGGAGAAATTCTTCGAACACCTCAAGCCTCTTTCTCACTTAAGCTTTAGTGCTTCTTTTGGGGTGACAGCAGTGGCTCCTTCTGTAAGCAATTCATTGTCACAAATATATACTAACGATCCTTGGCGAAACTCTTCTCAGAGAGAATTGGGGCTAAGCATTTCCAATACAGCCAACCATGATCTTACTTATGAGAAGAATCAAGAGTTGAACCTTGCCACAGAATTCGGGCTCTTTAATGATCGTATTAACCTATCAGTAGCATGGTTCAATCGTAAGAGTTATGATCTTATAGGAGGAATTACCACACAAGGGGTTAGTGGTACTATCATTAAGAAAGGAAATATGGCTGAGATGCGTATTCGTGGGTTGGAAATAGGACTGGAAACCACAAATATCAAAACAGCTGATTTCTTTTGGAGGACTTCTTTTGTATATTCTCGCGCCACTAATGAAGTTACTAAGCTTCTTACGAATCCTACTATTCAGGATATGGTGGGCTATAATTCTCAAAATGCTACTTCGCAAGGAGGTTTTGCCAAAGAAGGCTATCCTCTTAAGTCTCTTTTCTCAGTTCCTTTCAATGGATTGAATGGATCAGGACTTCCTACTTTCAGAGATCAAAATGGAGAAACAACTATCAATGGAATACGTTTTGATAGTCAGAATGTAGATTTCTTAAAATATTCAGGAACACTTATTCCTACTGACAAGGGTAGTCTTAGCAATACATTCCATTATAAAGGGATTTCTTTGGGAGTGGTGCTAACCTATTCTTATGGAAATGTAGTACGACTCAGAGGTATGAGAAATGTATATAATGACTATTCAGCAGTACCACGAGAACTTAATAATCGTTGGCAATATGCAGGAGATGAGAATAAGACAGATGTTCCAGTACTCTATACCACTTATATGTATCAAAGACTTTTCAATGGATGGAAGGAAATGAATCAAGCTTATCTTACTTATGATTATTCCGATGTCCGTATCGCTAAAGGAGATAATATTCGACTCAAAGAAATCTCTTTAGGATATACCTTTGATAAGGATTTCTTGCGTGAGACCCGTATTCGTCAGCTTAGTCTCAAGCTACAAGCTACCAATATAGCCTTGCTCTATGCAGATAAAAAGCTCAACGGAGATGACCCTGATTATTTGGCTAATGGATACGCTCCTATACCTCCTAAGCGACTTATCTTTACTTTACGTGTTGGACTTTAATTATCATCAAAATTAGACAATAATGAAAAAAATAATATACTTTATAATAGGAGTTTCCTTACTGACTTCTTGTAATGATTTGTTAGATGAACTTCCTGATAGCCAAGTTCCTGTTAATTCTCCTGAACGAATAAAACGCGTATTGGTCAATGCATATCCTGGAGCAAGTGCTATGATGCTCGATGAGTATTCCAGTGACAATATAGCTGATAATGGAACTATTGTAACCAATTTCAACTATCTTACCGATGAGGTAGCTTATTGGAAGACTATCAATGAATATGGTAACTACGAAGGGTTAGAATACGTATGGGCATATAATTATAGTGCCATCAGTCATGCAAATGAAGCCTTAGAAGCCATCGCTAAATTGGGGAATGGGAGTAGTCTGAACCCTGCTAAGGGAGAAGCGTTATTGGCCAGAGCTTATGGTCATTTTGAATTAGTAAATACTTTCTGTAAGGCATATAATCCTACTACAAGTAGTACAGATTTAGGGATTCCCTATGCCCTCACTTCAGAGACAAAACTTAATCCCCAATATGGTAGAAGTACTGTAGCTCAAGTATATCAGAATATAGCTGCGGATATAGAAGCAGGTCTTCCCTTGATAGATGATAGTTACTATCAAATGCCTAAGTACCACTTCAACAAAAAGGCTGCTTATGCTTTTGCGGCTCGTTTCTACCTATATTACCAACAATGGCAAAAGGCTTTGGATGCTGCCAATGTAGTGCTAACTACCAATGATGTTACTACTAAATCTTTGCTCAGGAATTGGGAGGATTTCCGTGATGTCAATAAGGCAGGAAGTACCAATCAAGGAAGTAGAGCCTTGTACTATACGCGTGAGGATATAGTGGCTAATCTATTGCTCCTTTCTATTCAGTCACAACTACCTACAGCCTATTATACACAAGGGTCAGAAAGGCGTTATACTCATAATGTATTTATCGCTGAGACGCAAACAATTGAGGCAAAGAATGTATGGGATCCTAATGGATTGTCTGGAAAGAATAATTATGGTTATGAATTTTATTGGTTTACTCCAATCAAAGTGGATAATGGTCGTAATAGTACTGTCTTTTTTGATAAATTCCCTATCTTTTCTACAGGAAGTAGCTCTCGAACAGTGATTGTTCCATTCACTACCGATGAGACTCTTCTGGTACGTGCAGAGGCTGAAATACATTTAGGGGATTACCAAGCCGCCTTAAAGGATTTGAATCTTTGGACCTCTAAGTTTATTCAGCAGAAGACCATTTTAGGATATTCTTCTCGCAATGAAGTAACTTTGGATCAAGTGAAAGAATTCTATAATGCCATGGCTTACTCACAAAACACGCAGGATGGTCTTACTCAAAAGAAACATCTGAATCCTTCCTTTACTATCGTTAATGATGGTGTACAGGAACCTCTTTTACACTACCTTCTACAGTGCCGTCGTATCCTAACTCTTGGAGAAGGATTGCGCTGGCAAGATGTTAAGCGATACAATATAGAAGTGCCTCGTTTTCAGACAGATAATGTGGATCGACACTTGAATGAACTCAAGGCAACTCTTCCTGCAACAGACCAGCGCAGAGCTATTCAATTACCAGCTTCTTCTATCAAAGCTGGAATGCAACCCAATCCTAGATAATAATACCTTGTACTTATGAAAAAAATATTATATATACTTTTCTTACTCCCTTTTACTTTTGGTTGTAGTAATGATAAAGTCTCTTCTGACAGCAAGCTTGGAGGAGAAGAAGGAACAGAAGTGATGGATACACATACTCCCTTGGATGATCGTTTAGAAAAAGATTTTGCAAAACCTTATGGGATTCGTATTATCTATCGTTTCTTAGAGCGTGAAATTAATAGAGGGTATACTTTTACCCCTACTAAGTATGAAAAAGCCATTGTATTCTCCAATGTCTTCAATTATCTTTTTATAGAGCCCTATGTTAAGATTACCTCTAAACAATTTATGAAGGAGCATTCTTTCAATACAGTAATTCTTATAGGAGAACCTGCTTTTGCTCCTAATGGGAATAAATATGTTGGATTTGCTGTAGCAGGAGTTAAGATTCATCTTCTGGAAATGAATCATATCAAGACAGATAATATCTATTATCTTAATGAGAATGTACTGGCAACACTCTATCACGAGAATGCACATACATGGCATCAGTCTAAGCTCTTTACATCGGACTATGAGCGAGTTTCAGCTTCAGATTACAAGAGGGATAACTGGTCTGTATGGGCAGGAGATGATTACCTTAAGGCAGGATTTATCACAGCTTATTCTTCCTTTGACAAGGATGAAGATTTTGTAGAAATGATTGCACGCTATATAGTGTATTACAATGCTTCTTTGGATTGTGGTTGCGATATAGCCTCTCATCCCGGAACAGATAGTGATTCTGATGGCTTTAATGATACATTGTATCAGGCTTGGAAAGCCAAATTTGTCAATTATGGGGCACTACAAAATCCCAATAACTATCGAAACTATTTCTCTACCAAAGTATGGGAAGAAGAGCTTAAAGCGGCTGATGCTAAGATCCGTTCTACAGAGGCTTATACAGGAAAGCAGAAGATAGAACAAAAAATAGCTATTATCAAAAGCTACCTCACCAATGAATGGAATATTAATTTGGATGAATTGAGAGCAGAAATACGTAGTCGTTATCCTTCTGTAGTAGGAAAAAATTTCGATGGTGATCAAGTGCTAAGAAAAGATTTCTCTGTTTTACCTAATAATTAATAAGATATGAAAAAATATATTACATTTCTTTTGGGAGCTTTCTTATTGTCTTCTTGTGAGTATAGACAAGAAGATGTATTCGATAAGACTCCAGCAGAACGTACTGCCGACAAGCTTAATGAGAATAAAAAAGTATTAGAATATGATGGATATTGGTTGTTGTCTTGTTATCCAGAGGTGTATAGACAAGGTTTGGAAACAACTGATTATGTACACAGAGGGATAGGTGGATATAATATTCTACTAAAACTCAATGATGGAAAGGTCGTTGCTTCCTCTGAATTTATGACAACCAATGAAGAACAGCAGTCTTTTTATTCTTATCAGTTAGCTGAAAATCTTTCTATCAGTTTTGATACATACAATGAGGTACTTCATCATTTTAGGACAACTTCAGCACAACATCCCAATGCACGTGGAGGAGATATTTTCTATGATATCATAAAAAAGGAAGGGGATACCTATACTCTACAGGGAAGAACTTCGAGAAACCTTATGACTCTGAGCCGATTCTCAGGTAACCGAGAAGCTTATCTGAACAAGATACGTGAGCATATACAGCTATTTGTAGGAAAGGCACTTAATCCTATCACAATAGGAGGGAAAACGGTGAATCTAAATCTTTCTCCAGGCTATCGACAATTGCTTTTTTCATATGATGATCAGAAAGTACAGCGAGCCTATATCTATACAGAAAAAGGGATTAAGCTCTATGAACCTGTGGTTATAGGAGGGGTTTCTATAGATGAATTCTATATCAATGATACTAAGACAGCTCTTACCACTCCTGATGGAGCTATTGCGGCAAACTTTGTATCTTCTCCTATAGAGATTAATGATAATACGAAGGAAATATATTTTAATAAAGAATATGGTTATGTCTCTGATGGTATCTTTGCTATGTATGAGGAAGCAAAAGCGGAAATTGCCCGCCAACAGACTTGGTATGACTTGCTAAGGGATTCATATCTCTATGTGAAGAATATAAAAGGAAGTGATAGTGAATCAACTGCAGGATTCGCTAAATATATCTCCTATGTATCACCTTATGATGGAGGGGTATGGACATTCTATGAAGTGGATTTTCAGGGAGTTCCTCAGCATTCAGACCAAGTGCAAATGGTTCTAAAAGGTCCTTCTAATAATGTCGCTTATAGTCAAGGAGATTACCAAAACAATATACAATATTTCTCTCCATTAGTGAGACTTTATAGAAGAATAGCTGAAAAAGGTCCTTATGCAGTGGATGCTACTCAGTACAATTCTTATTATTTACTTACTAGTACCAAGGATCCTAATTTGTGGTTTCTCCTTAGTAAATAATCAAAGTTTCCTTAATTAAAAACAAAGAGAGGTCGCTTAAAAGCGGTCTCTCTTTTTGTTATTTTCTTTTTATAGAAATTTTTCTTTTAAAACCTTTGTAATCAGTTGGTTGTGGGAACATCTGTATTTTTTTATTTCAAAGATTTGTGAGTGTTAAAATGTATTATAATTCCGATTTTTTTTGTATTTTTGTGTCCGTTTTTGGGAAAACTTACTATCATTGAGAAAGAGTGGGTTTTTCTATAAAAAGTACAGAAATATAATAAGAACATGAATACACTGAGATTGAAAACGCTATGCATGCTACTGCTCTTCTTAGGGGTGTGTTACACCTCCTTCGCTCAAGAGGAGCTGAAAGTCTCTGGGGTGGTCAAGGACGCAAAGTCAAAGCCACTGGCAGGGGTACTGGTAAGTGTCAAGGGCACTTCCTCTAGTACACACACTGATTTTGAGGGAATGTATACCCTCACTCTTACCAAAGGACAGACCTTGGTCTTCTCCCTACAGGGATTACAGACACAAGAGCTTATGCCTACTTCCGCTACGGTGGATGTGGTACTCCTTCCTCAGGAAGACAAAAATGCTAAGAAAGAGGCGGCTACTCCCATGAACACCAATACCCGTGGGCAGACCTCTATCTCTGGAGAGACCAAGCCGCTCTGGGTACTCAATGGAGTGATCCTTCAGGATGAGATAGATCTCAAGCCAGAAGATCTCGTCTCTGACGATGCTAAAATGCTTATTGCGGCTGCCATACCAGGGCTTACTGCCGAAAGTATTGATAGCTTTAGGGTACTGAAGGATGCTTCTGCAACAGCGCTCTATGGACCTCGTGCCATCGCGGGGGTCGTGGTGGTAACTACCAAAAAAGGTACTGCAGGAAGCAGCTCTATTACTTATACCAATGAGTCCACTTTCCGCTTTATTCCTACCTACGGACAGTACAACATCATGAACTCTCAAGACCAAATGTCCGTCATACAAGAGCTTATGCAGGGCGGTCACTATGAATTTCAGACAGTAGTTACTCAGAAGAACAAAGGAGTGGTAGGGAAGATGTACGAACTCTTCTATGAGCTTGATCAAAATGGTAACTCTCAGGTACTCAATACCGAGGCAGGTCGTCGTGCTTACCTACAGGCCGCTGAGAGAAGAAATACCAATTGGTTTAAGGAGCTTTTCCAAACCAGTGTCATGCAGAATCATACACTTTCTTTCTCTTCAGGAAGCCAAAAGTCTACCTACTATGCTTCCCTAAGTGTACTCACTGACCCAGGTTGGCAGAAGGGAAACTCTCTTAATCAGTATTCAGGAAACCTCAATGCCAACTATAACCTTTCGTCCAAGGTGCGCCTGAATGTCATCACAGACCTTTCCTACCGAGACCAGACTACTCCTATTCAGGATATGTATAATTATGCTCTTACTCGCTCTCGTGTCCTAGATGCTAAGCAGTATTATACAATGAACTATGCGCCTTATAATATTTTCAATGAGAAGGACAATGCTTATATAGATACAGATATAGCAACGCTCCGCCTACAAGCACAGCTCTCTTGGAAGATTACCCCTAAGGTGGAAGCCGCAGTAATGGGTGCTATTCGCTACCAAAATAATACTCAGAAGACAGAGTATAAGGAGAATGCCAACTGGGTACTTTCCTACCGTGCGATGCCCAATTCTACCGTAAGAGACAACAATACCAACCTCTACAAGGATCCTAATGACCCCTTTGCCCTACCAGTGGTGGTGCTTCCTAAGGGAGGGATTCGCGAGAAGAGGGATAGAACCTCCAGTGCGAACAACTTTAGAGCGACACTCCGCTATAATGATTCTTTCGATAATGGCTTACATGCTATATCCTTGTTCGGAGGATTCGAGATGGACAACGCTAAGAATACCAATGACTTGAATAGAAACTATGGGGTGCTCTATAACTCAGGGAATTATGCTTCTTTTTCTCACCTGATGTTCAAAAAATTGCAGGAAGAGTTCAGAAACTACTATACTATTGCCGATACCGAGAACAATAACCAAGCTTTCTTCGGGAATGCCTCCTATACCTACAAAGGGCGCTATACTGCCAATGGTACTTTGCGCTATGATGCTTCCAATGCTTTTGGGCCTTCTCGCTATATTCGCTGGATGCCTACTTGGAATGCCGGGGTGAAGTGGGATGTTACTCAGGAAGCGTTCTTTAACCACCTCAAGCCTCTTTCTCACTTGAGCTTCAAGGCTTCTTTTGGGGTGACCGCAGTGGCTCCTTCGGTGAGCAACTCTTTAGCTCAGCTATACATTAATAATCCTTGGCGCAACTCTTCTCAGCGTGAATTAGGGCTTGAGATTCAGAATATAGCCAACCATGATCTTACTTATGAAAAGAATCAGGAGCTGAACCTCGGTACAGAATTGGGACTTCTTAAGGATAAGATCAACCTCTCTGTAGAATGGTTCAACCGTAGAAGCTATGACCTTATTGGGGATATCGTAACCCAAGGGACAGGAGGTTTCACCACTAAAAAAGGGAATATGGCCGAGATGCGCATTCGCGGGATAGAAGTAGGTCTGGAAACAACCAATATCAAAACTCCTGATTTCTCTTGGAAGACTTCTTTCATCTATTCAAGAGCAAAGAATGAGATTACTAAGCTCCTTACCACTCCTACCATTCGTGATATGATAGGTTACTCTACCAGTGCCACTTCCCAAGGGGGCTTCTCCCGTGCAGGCTATCCTCTAAAATCACTCTTTTCGGTGCCATTCGATGGGCTTAATGACCGAGGACTTCCTACTTTTTTGGATGAAAACAACGCCTCTACCATCAGTGGAATCCGTTTTGATAGTCGCAATGTAGACTTCCTTAAGTACTCTGGTACCCTCATTCCTACCGATAGAGGAAGTCTTAGTAATACGATTAATTACAAAGGGCTTTCTTTTGGAGTGGTCTTTACCTATTCTTATGGAAATGTGGTGCGCCTAAGAAAGCTTAGCAATATCTATACCGATTATGGTAATATCCCTCGTGAGCTTAACAACCGTTGGCAGTATATAGGCGATGAGAACAAGACCAATATCCCTGTGGTATATACTACCTATATGCAGAACAGCTACGGCTATTCTGAAATCACTCAGGCCTACAACACCTATGATTATTCCGATATTCGTATCGCTAAGGGAGACAATATCCGCCTAAAAGAAATTTCTTTAGGTTATACTTTTGACAAAGATTTCTTGCGTGAGACTCGTATCCGCCAGCTTAGTCTGAAGTTACAAGCAACGAATGTAGCTCTACTCTATGCTGATAAAAGGCTCAATGGCGATGATCCTGATTACTTGGCCAATGGATACACCCCTATCTCTCCCAAGCGATTGATATTTACTTTACGTGTCGGACTTTAACAAAGAAAACAATGAGAAAAATATATTATACCCTAACCGCTTTGACCTTGTCGCTTACCTCATGTAACGACCTTCTGGATAGGATGCCTGATAACCGATTGGTTATCGATTCTCCAGAGAAGGTGCAACAGGCCTTAACCAATGCCTATCCTCAGATAGCTACCACCCTTATCAATGAGTTCTCTTCAGACAACATAGATGATATAGGGGCGGATAATATCTACTCCAACTTTCTGACAAGGGAAACGGCTTATTGGCAACCTATCTTGGAGTATAACAATGTAGATGGTCTTCAGAATATCTGGGACTATCACTACAAGGCCATAGGTCAGGCCAATGCCGCCTTGGACGCCATCGAAACGACCCTACACAATGATGCTTCTCTGAATCCCGCCAAGGGCGAGGCTTTGGTAGCTCGTGCTTATGCTCACTTCTGTTTGGTCAATCTTTTCTCTCAGGCCTACAATCCTAATACGAGTAGTTCGGACTTAGGAATTCCTTATATCACACGCCCTGAAGAGGAAATGAATCCACAGCGCCAAAGAGGGACTGTGGCACAAGTATACCAACAAATTGCAGCCGATTTGGAAAAAGGGCTCCCACTGATAGATGATAGCTACTACCAGATGCCTAAGTACCACTTCAATAAGAAAGCAGCTTATGCTTTTGCAGCTCGTTTTTATCTCTATTATCAACAGTGGCAGAAGGCCTTGGATGCAGCCAATGTAGTGCTTACTACCAATGATGCTACCACTAAGAACCTTGTCCGTGAATGGTTGGACTTCAGGGATGCCCAGAAGACAGGAACCCGCTCTATAACCGCCTATGCACAGGCCTATGCTCGAGAAAGTGAAGTGGCAAACCTCATGCTACAGCCCGTGTATTCGCAACTCTCTACCAATTATTTTATAGAGACCAACCAGCGCTTTTCGCATGCCTATAGGGTATCCGAACAGGAAACACTCTCGACAACCAATCTTTGGGATGCCAACGCAGCATCAAAGAATAATGGCTATGAGTTCTACTGGTTTATGCCCTTTACCTCGCGTGCTGACCTTAGAGATATAGTATTGCAATCTAAGTTCCCTACCTTCAAGGATGGTTCCTATACTCGTACTATCTTGGTGCCTTTCACTACCGATGAAACTCTTTTGGTACGAGCCGAAGCTAAAATCATGCTCAATCAGTTGGATAGCGCGGTGACTGACCTTAATATATGGACCTCAAAGTATGTACGAGGGACAGTCAATAGCAATCCTAATGGAAATACCTTTACTAAAGCACAGATTATTGCTTTCTATAACAATCTTGCTTATAGCCAAAGCACCCCCAGTGGTGCCACTCAGAAGAAAAGACTGAATCCGTCATTCACGCTCTCAGCTGAGCAGGAACCTCTGATCCACTATGTACTCCAGTGTCGCCGTATCCTTACCCTACATGAGGGACTTCGCTGGCAGGATATTAAGCGCTATGGTATAGAAGTAGCCCGCTATCAGCATACTAAAGAAGAGAGAAATATCTCCACCATACAGGGGGTATTAGCTCCTACCGATGTAAGACGTGCCATACAGCTTCCCGGAACTGCTATAGGCGCGGGAATGCAACCTAATCCACGATAAAAACACTTAGACCTATGAAAAAGCTCATATACATATGCTTGGCAGCCGCTTTTGGTAGCTGTTCTGCCGATAATGATCTCTCCTCGGATAGTGTAATCTTAGGAGGTAACACCCCTTCACAGGAAGAAAAAACCCTTAATCCGCCCAATGCCTTGGATACTTATATAGAGAATCATTTTACCAATCCCTATAATATCCGAATGCTCTATCGCTTCTTGGAGCGTGAGACTACTCGTAGCTGGGTGCTTACCCCTACTAAGTATGAAAAAGCGGTACAGTTTGCCACCATGTTCAACTACCTCTTTATGGAGCCTTATGTGGAGGCAACCTCTAAGCAATTTATGAAGGAACATTCCTTCAATACACTGATTCTCATAGGGGAAAATGCTTACCATGCCACTCGTATCCCGATGAGAGGGTTGGCTACCAATGGGGTAAAGATTCACATGATGAATATCAATAATATAAGACCTAACAACATCTATTACCTCAATGACAATGCCTTGCATACGCTCTACCATGAGACAGCACATACTTGGCATCAGTCTATCGACTATCCTACCGATTACAAGCGAATCTCAGGAACCGACTATAAGAGTAATAGCTGGTCAGCGGCTTGGTCAGGTACGGACTATCTCAAAGCAGGCTTTATCAGTGCCTATGGAAGTAGCAACTCCGATGAGGATTTTGTAGAGATGATCTCTCGCTATATCGTTTATTTCAATGCGAAAGAGGATTGTGATTGTGCTACAACAGATACTACTTTGGATACTGATGGAGATGGGTTTGATGATGCTCTCTATACCGCTTGGAAGCGTAGCTTTAGCAATTACAATAACGGAGCCTCAGTAACGTCTTATGAATCGGCTCGTGTATGGGAAGAACAGTTGGCCTTGGCAGATGACAAAATTCGTCCTACAGAACAGTATACAGGTAAGGAAAAACTACAACAGAAAATGGCTGTTATCCGCAAGTACCTTACAGAGAATTGGAATATAGACTTGGATGCCCTACGCAAAAAGATCCGTGTGCGCTACCCTTATGTAGCAGGCCGTACCCTCAGTGGGCAGGCCGTGCCACAGAAAGATTTTTCTGACTTAACTAATAACTAAAAAGAGATGAAAAAATATATTACTTTATTGATCGCTTTCTCCTTCCTTACCTCCTGTAGCTATAAGGAAGACAACACCTTTGAGCAGAAAGCCAGTAACCGTACCACCTCCGTGATAGAATCCTATAAGAATATCTTAGAGGGGCACGATGGGTATTGGGTACTTTCGTATTATCCAGGGGTAACCCGCAGTTTCGGAGGATTCCCTGCGGCACCTCGTAGCCTAGGAGGGTATACCTTTGTGGTGAAGTTCAAGGATGGAAAGGTTACGGCCTCTTCGGAGATAAGCAATACCAATGCAGAAGAGGAGTCCTACTACACCTACTCTATCACTGAGGGGCCTACTATTAGCTTTGATACCTATAATAGCATATTGGATCACTTCCGTTTTGTTTCGGCAGTCTTCACCAATGCTCGTGGCGGGGATATTGAGTTTATCTTCCTTAAGGAAGAGAATGGGGTTGTTACCCTTAGGGGACGTACTTCCAATAACCTGATGACCCTTACTAAGCTCACAGGAGACAGAGAAGCACTTCTGAATAAGCTCCGTGAGAATACTCAAGCGCTTAATAGTAAGGGACTTAATCCTATTACTGTACAAGGTACTCAAGTGGATCTTACTTTATTCCCAAGCTATCGCCAATTGGTCTTCAGCTATGGAGGGAATATAGTACAACGTCCCTTCACTATTACAGAAAAAGGAATTAAGTTCTATGAGCCTGCTGAGATTAATGGGGTAAAAATAGAGGAACTCTATTTCAATGAAGATAAGTCTGCTTTAGCAACTCCTGATGGAGCGATTTCTACCACTTTGGTGTCTTCTCCTATTAAGATTACAACAAATTCTCGCTGGGTAATGCTTCAAGACTATTATGCTTCACAGACATATATAGATATCTATAATCAGCTTAAGCACCAAATAGAAAATGGGAAGTGGAGAAATTATTCTCTTAATAATTATTTGCAATTTAGGGTAATACAAAAAGGAAACGATCAGCCTACCGCTACCGCTATTACGCTGTCAGTGGCCAATATAAACCCTCGAACAGGAAATAGGATTAATTATGTAGTAGACTATGAGGCAGATTTTGTACCTGTACCAGGGCATCCCAACCAATTACAGATCTTTCTAAAAGATCCTAATTTTGCAAATGGATGGTGGCAATATTTCCCATATCTATCGCCTATTTTGGAAGAAGTTGTTAATAATGCTCCTTATGAAATTTCAGACTCTTTTGATAGTTATTATTATCAACTGACGAGTGTTAAGGATAGAAATTTCTTCATAAGTCTAAGTAAATAAAAGCATTGCATAATAAAAAGCTGTCCGAAAGGACAGCTTTTTTAGTATTCTTAACTTATTATGCACCTGCGAAGCGGTATTCTGCTTGTACATCGATGGTAAGGCGGGTGAATAGGTCATTGAGCAGGTCTCGACTCACTTGTAGGACATCCTCCAAGAGCTTATCGGAGAAGTTCTGTAAGAGTTCTTGAGCCGCTATAGGGTGTGTAGGGTAGAGGGCTAAGTAGTCCTTTTCCATTTCTTCTTGTCGCTGGTGCATCTCTTCTTCGAAACGGTCATATACATCGCGGATTACAGGAGCATATTTGTTATAATTGACCATTCCCAAGGATTGTACCTTTCTTAGGATCCAGTAAGCGGAATCCTCACTACAATGATGGTCGCCCTTGCTATACGCTTCAGGATAAGAGGTAACCCCTTGGTAGAGAGGGATAAAGATACCCAAGGCAGCCATACCCAAAGCCACATAGTTGATTTCACCTATAGCCTTTGGTAGCTCTGGTCTTACCTGTAGGATGTGGGTGTTGGTAGCACGAAAAATAGCTACAGGGCGGTATACTTCTTTGGGGTTTTTGTGGAAGTAAGGATCATGTTCGGTGCCTTGATAGTGGTGATAGTAAGCACGGCGTACATCGGCTAAGGAGATGAGTTTTTCTCCTTTTACGAATACAGGGAAGTCATTTTTGGTTACATCGTTTTGTATTTCAGGGCTGAAAAAAGCTTGTAGCGCCCACACACGAGGATAATTATAAGTAGTATCCAACTTTTCATCACGGATATAAGCCTTATGGAAGTCAAAGGGGCCTTGTGTAGGATCATATAGCTGATGGGCGATGGCAAATTCTATCAAGTCTTCACTACCGAGGAAGTGATGATCGTCCTTGGGGTCATATTCGCGAAGGCGACTTTGGTTGGCAGTAACAAAATAGGTATGGCTCGGAATACGTGCGGCCATCCATCGGTGACCACAGGCAGTCTCGAGGTACCATATCTCATTTTGATCTACAAATCCTACACCGAATCCTTCCATGACTCCGTGTTCTTCAATGAGTTTTCCCAAGCGTATTACCCCTTCCCTTGCCGTATGGATATAAGGGAGTACAATACTGGTAATGGAGATTTCTCCCAATCCAGAGGGGACTAAAGGGTCAGCCTCCAGCGCTTTTTTGCTACTGAAAATACTCTCAGTAGCACTTAGGCCTACCCCAGCAGTATTGAAGCCAGCACTCTCCCACTGGTCAGGATATTGGTAGGGAGGCATGCCCATATAGCCTAAAGCCTCTTTGGGGAGCTTACAGCGGAATCCGTTGTTGAAGGAGACGAATTCTTCTGGGCCTTGTTTTTGAGGAGGGTGCACTTTGAATTTTTTGGCATTGACCGCATTCCAGTCATCAGAACGGGCTACGATCATGGATCCATCCTGAGTCATTTTCTTTCCTACAATGATAGTAGTACATTCAGAAGGATAGAGCGCTTGCTCTTGAGGAGACATTGTTACTTTTTTCATGTCATTAGTTTTTGGTAAGATAAAAAATATCTTTGTTTTAGCATGGTAAAATTAGGTTTTTTCTTTTGAAAGACAAAATATTTTAGCATTTTTAATAGATGACAGCGCGTCTTTGTAATGCTTAAGATACTGATAAACAATGTATAATATACTAAGTAAAGGATGGAATAAGAATATCGAAAAAGTTGGAAACTTTTTTTGTTTATTTAGTTTTTTTACCTTACCTTTGCCCCGTTTTAGAAAATATAACAATGGATATTATCAAACTTTCGATCAAGCGCCCTAGCATCCTTATAGTGATGCTTTCCATATTATTATTAGGGGGCTTTTATTCCTATAAGCTTCTCAACTATGAGCTTATTCCTAAGTTCGAGGTCAATGTGGTAACTATCTCCACTATATATGCAGGAGCTTCTCCTTCTGAGATAGAGAGCACCGTGACCAAAAAGATAGAGGATGCGGTTTCTTCTTTGGAGAATATCAAGAAGATACAGTCCTATTCTTATGAGAGTCTTTCTGTGGTAGTGGTGCAGCTAACCAATGATGCCAATGTAGATAATACTCTTAATGAGGCCCAGCGTAAGATCAATGCCGTTCGTTCTAAACTCCCAACTGATGTTAAAGAACCTTCTCTTTCCAAGTTTTCCCTTTCGGACTTGCCGATCATCTCCCTTGGGGTTACCTCCAATCTTTCCTCACAGGAGCTTTACGACCTAGTGGATAAAAAAATACAGCCTGAACTCTCTCGTGTACCAGGGGTGGCACAGATCAATATCATTGGCGGACGTAAGAGGGAAATTCGTGTGAATGTGGATGCTCAAAAGCTCGAAGGCTATGGCCTTACGATCGCTCAGGTACAACAACTTATTGCAGCTTCCAATATAGAAATCCCTGCCGGTAAGCTCAAAACGCGTGAGAATAGTACCTCCATCCGTGTCTTGGGTAAGATTCAGGATGTAGAACAGTTGCGTAACCTTCCATTAGTTTCCCAAAATGGTATAGAAATTCGCCTTTCCGATGTGGCTGATGTACAAGATACCGAAGAGGATGCTGAGAAAATCGCACGTATCAACCAAGAAAACACACTCTTGTTGCAAGTGCTTAAACAAACTGATGCTAATGCCGTATCGGTAAGTGAGCAGGTACGTAAGAAGATGGCACAGATAGAAAAAACATATAAGAATGAAAATGTAAAACTACAGTTGGCAGAGGATACCAGTGAATTTACCCTACATGCGGCTAATTCGGTGATGTTTGACCTTGTATTGGCGATTGTATTGGTAGCCGTGGTGATGTTCTTCTTCCTCCACAGCTTGCGCAACGCACTCATTGTCATGGTCTCTATCCCGACCTCTCTTATTGCGGCCTTTATCGGTATGTATTTCTTTGGCTTTACACTGAACCTGATGAGCTTGGTGGCACTCTCTCTGGTGGTTGGTATCTTGGTGGATGACGCCATTGTGGTCTTAGAGAACATACACCGCCATATGGAAATGGGGAAAAACAAGGTACGTGCTGCCTATGATGGGTCTAAGGAGATTGTCCTTACCGTTATGGCTATTACCATGGTGATTGTGGTGGTATTCGTACCGATTTCTATAGGAAATAGTATAGTGGTCAATATCGTAAAAGAGTTCTGTATGACTGTAGCGATTGCCACAGCGCTCTCCTTACTAATGTCCTTTACAGTAGTACCTTGGCTTTACTCTCGTTTTGGAAAGTTGGAGCACCCAGATCCTAAATCACTTATGGGCAAGATCTCTATTGGTTTTGAAGGCTTTATCAAGCGTATGACCCACCTTTTCTCTGACCTATTGGTATGGTCGTTCAAGCACAAATGGAAAACTTTCATTTTGGTATTCTTCCTCTTTGCAGGTTCTTGTTCGCTCATTCCTACAGGCTATATAGGAAAAGACTTTATGCCTAATATGGATAGGGGTAAGTTCCTAATACAGTTTGAGCTTAACAAAGATGCTTCTTTGGAGCAGACCAACTTTATTACCCAAAAGGCAGAGAATTATCTGCGTAACCTCAAGGTATCAGGCACCAATAAGCCTTTGGTAGAGCGTATGATTACCACAGTAGGACAGTCCACCAGTGGTATGGGTTCCTCTCAGGCTACTGCGTATAAGTCTGAAATACAGATTACTCTTGTGGATAAGAAAGAACGTAGCGAATCCACTACGGTAATTGCCGCTAAGCTCAAGCGAGAATTGAGTCAATACTTGGTTGATGCCAAAGTAAAGACTGTACCTGTTGGCATGATGGGGGCAAAGCAGGCACCAATTGCCTTAGTAGTTACCTCCGACGATGTTAAGGTGGCTCAAGAATATGCCGTGAAAACCGCTGAACTACTCAAGACGATACCAGGAGCTACTGAAATAAAGCTTTCTTCAGAGGCAGGGAATCCTGAGATCAATGTACAGTTAGATCGTGATAAGATGGCCATGCTGGGGCTTAATATTGCTACGGTAGGAACGACTATGCGTGTAGCCTTCAACGGAAATGATGATAATAAGTTCCGCACAGGAGACTCCGAATATGATATCAATATCCTATTTGAGGAAGGCAACCGCCAGTCTATAGAAAATATAGAGAATATGATTTTTATCAACAATGCAGGACAACAAGTCAAGCTCTCCCAATTTGCCGATGTATTCTATGCCTCAGGGCCTACCCAGTTAGAGCGTTATGACAAGTCGCCTTCAGTAACCGTACAAGCCCAATCCGTAGGACGTCCTACAGGTACTATTGTTTCTGAGTGGAAAACCAAGTTAGAAACCTTGCAGAAACCCGCCAATGTACAGTTCGTCTTCTCTGGAGATCAAGAGATGCAGGACGAAGGGTTCGGAACAATATTTGTATCCCTTTTTGCCGCAATCTTATTGGTGTACATGGTAATGGTAGTGCTCTATAACAGTTTTTCTCGTCCGTTTGTGGTTTTGTTCTCTATTCCACTTTCCTTCATTGGGGCTTTGGTGGCTTTGGCATTGGCCAATATGTCGCTCAATATCTTCACCCTCTTGGGGATCATCATGCTCATCGGGTTGGTGGCTAAGAATGCGATTATGATTGTGGATTTTGCCAACCATAGAAAAGAAGAAGGAGAAGATACCGTAACTGCCTTGATACAAGCCAACCATGCTCGTTTCCGCCCGATCCTGATGACTACTATTGCGATGGTAGCAGGGATGGTGCCACTGGCAGTAGCTTCTGGTGCAGGAGCAGAGGTCAATAATGCCTTAGCGATTGTAATCATCGGGGGGCTGCTCTCCTCACTGTTCTTGACCCTAATTGTGGTACCATTGGTATACCTTATCTTTGACAATATTGGTAAGCGTTTTGGCAAGGGTACCAAGGTAGACTATGATCGCCTGATGATTGCAGACTACGAACATAAAGAAATCAAGGGCGAACACGAGATATAATGATCAGTGATCAATGAATAATGAACAATGACTAATGCCCTAAAGGGAGAGTCATTGTTCATTTTTCATTAATAATTAACCATTAACCAACGATAATTAAATAAAAATCCTTATATTTGCGCGATAATTACTAAAAGAGTTTTTATGAAAAAAATCATGTTAACAGCTTTGAGCTTAGTGGCTATGGCTACAGCACAAGCACAGATCAATTTAGGAAAAATGGCAGGTGCTGCTTCCAAAGGTGTACAAGCCCTTTCTTTTAGCAATGCTGATGCTCAAAAGCTATCTAAAGAATCCGTGGACTGGATGGATACTCACAATCAAGTGGCAGATGCAAATAGTCCCTATACTAAGCGCCTTAACCGACTTTTTGGCAAACACAAAAACGAAGACGGTATGACCCTTAACTACAAGGTATATTTGGTAACCGACATCAATGCTTTTGCCTGTGCTGATGGGAGTGTACGTGTATTCTCTTCCCTTATGGACCTGATGACTGATGATGAGCTTTTGGCAATTATTGGTCACGAAATAGGCCATGTGAAGAATGAGGATACTAAGGATGCGATCAAAGCAGCTTACACCCGAGCCGCCTTGCAGGAAGCAGGATCTGCAGCTTCCAGTACCGTAAAGGCCCTGAGTGAAAGCCAAATAGGTGAAATGGCTGAAGCCATGCTCGATGCCAAGCACAGTAAAAAACAAGAATCCCAAGCTGATGAATATTCCTACAACTTCATGAAGAAACATGGCTATAATGTAGTAGGGGTATATACAGCCTTTAAGAAGTTAGCCCTACTCTCAGGCGGGGAGACTCAAAGTCGTTTCCAAAAGATGATGAGTTCACATCCTGATAGTGAGAAGCGTGCAGAAGCTGCTAAGAAACGCGCTATCAAGGACGGACTTTGGAAAGACCCAGGAGAAGTGAAACTTCCTACAACACCTATTGAATAACGGTCTTTTAAGCAAAAACTATAAATTCTTTTGGTACAACTATCTGTGCCAAAAGAATTTGTTTTTTTATCTATGATAGAAAGAAATTTTTGATACGTTTGTATATCTGTTGATTAATTGTTATTTTTGTAGCCTAAAATTAAGCACTATGGCTACATACAAATTACCTTATTTCGGAAAGATTACCCTTTCTGAAGATGATTACCACAAGGAAGAATAGGAGGGGATCCATAGTGATAATAATTTTTCATTATTGAATATCTTTAGGGGTTATTTTGATTTCACTTATGAGCTTGTGGTTCATGTCATAATAGTAATAGTGTATTTGTAACTGGCTTGTTAAAAAGTCTTTCACAGTTTCTTGATCTGCTTTCAACTCTTTTATAATAGAGGCTTTGGCAGATTCTGTTTCAAAAGAGTTATTGTCGCTATCGAAGTCTAACAGGGTAAAATAGTAGGACAAGGCTTCTTCGCCTTTCATCTCTATTTTGTCCATCTGTACTCCTGAGGCAACCATAGTAGGCAATTTTTTACTGATGGTTTCCACCTCTTTCTTGATGTTTGTAAGAGCAACCTTTTTTTCTAAATTAGAAGAACAAGCAGTGGTGTAGCAGGCTATGAGGAGACCTACGGCTACTAATAGGGTGTTTAATAGATGTTTGAACATAAAATAATAAATTTAATGAGACTACAAAGGTACAAAACAATTTAGAATTTACCAAGTGGAAATAGAAATTAGCCTGCTACCACATATTTGTCTGTGTGGCTTGTACTTAGGCACTATATTTTGTCACTTACTAATGACTAAACTAATATGAATTTTATTACCGAAAACCAAACCGAGTATCAAGCCCTCTTTACCTTTTGGGGTGACGAAGAGGTTGAGGTTGTGGTCTGTTTTGATGCCAAACGCCACTTTACAGAAGAAGAAAAGCAAGAAGTATTTCGACAAGTAGCAACCAAAGTACAATGGTTGGAGGGCAACAAGGAAGCTGTTCTGCAGTTTCTCCTCAAAAATGAAGAGGTAAGAGAACTCTTTGAAGTAGCCCAAGAAGACCTTGAAGAAGAAATTACTGAAGAGCAATTTTGCGAAGCCGTGTATTTCTATGATTTGTATTGTGAAGTAGGTGACGACCTCGTCTGCACTTTTGATGTGGATACCGACCCTGATTACTTTTTAGGGCATCTGGTGAATATCAGGCTTGATGATAACTACCGTCTTCATTTAGAAACGATTAGCGGATAATAAACCTATGAAAAAACTTAGTTTTGAGAAATATGGCTTGAGTCCTGAGAAAGTAGAACAGCTTAGAGCTTATAAAATCTTGCCTGATAAACAAACGCTAAAAGCGCTTACCCAAGCCTACGAAACGGACAAGATAACCGAAACTGAACTCACTGACTTGCAAACACAATTGAGCTATCCTCTTGATGAGACATATACTCATTTTCTGTTGGAACACAACGGGGGTATCCCCTCTAAAAACAAGGTGAAAGATAGTAAGGTAGTGATAGATCGCTTTTTAGCTTTTAGGTCGGCTTATAAGTTTCATTCGCTGATAGACTTGTATCCTGACTTTCAGAAACAAGGAATACCGATTGCGCGCACTCCTGCGGGCGATACGCTCCTATTAGCAGAAGACCAGCAAATCTATCTCTTCAATCACAATATTCAGGACGTAGAACCAAACCCTATTGCTACTTCTTTTGCCAATTTACTAATGAAACTTTATTAATTTGCAATGATTGATTACACTTCCAAAGAAAAGGGCTGGGCAGAAGTCATAATCAGCAATGACAGTGCCGAAATAGCTTTTGTAGCCTCTCACTTGCACGATAGTAGGCAGGATTTGATACACTCAGTAGCAACCTTAGAAAAGTACAAAGAAGCAACCGTTGTTTTTCAAGATGAACCCGATGGTTATGTACTTCACTTAGAGCGCGATGACAAGCATTGCCATTATACCCTTCATTCTTTTAAAGATTATGACCCAACAGCACTTTGCGAGTTGGTTTTAGAAGGAAATATCAGTTTGGCGAGTTATAAAAACGACATAGCAAAGATAAAATAACACTATATGGAAATCACACAAGCCCTTAAAACAGAAATATATCACACTCTTGCGGACTTTTTAGAAGCCTATAAAGCCGAAGATACCCAAGTATTAGCTGAAAAATTTGATATTTCAGGAGAATTTTTAGAAGAAATCTATGAAATGCTTGACTTTGTAGAAGATAAAAGCGTATTGCACCTCTTTCCTATAGAAGAAATGGACAAAGAAGAAGGTGGAGGAGTGAATTTAGAGGTGTATAACTTCAACAATGATGATACCGCTGTAGGAATAGAAGCCCATTTGTGGGATGATCAAGAATATTTTGCCATCATCAAAGGATATTACAACCTTAGTGACCAATTTCCTAAGTTTGTATTTCACTACTTTAGTTGTTAATACACCCGTTGAGGCTATCTGAAAAGTCTCGAAATTGCTTTTGCGTCGCTATACTTTTGCAAGTTATAAAAACGACATAGCAAAGATTAAATAAGACTATATGGAAATCACACAATCCCTTAAAACAGAAATTTACCACGCCCTGACCGATTTTTTAAATGCTTATAAATCGCAAAATACCCAAGTATTAGCTGAAAAGTTTGGTGTTTCGGGAGCGTTTTTAGAAGAAATCAATGAGACACTTGATTTTGTAGAGGATAAAAGCGTATTACACCTCTTTCCTATAGAAGATATAGATAAAGAAGTGAATAAACTACGCGAACTCACTCTCTATAAAGACAAAAAAATGAACAAACTTGTGGTAGAGGCTTGTGTATATGATGATAAAAATGAATGTATAGGGCTTATCGTAGGTGATTATCCTTTATTTGAACATTCCCCTAAGTTTGTGTTTAGTTATTTTGATGTATAAATAAAAGAACAATTTCCTCAACTTACTTAAGCTCTCTCTAAACAAGGCAAGAAATGAAATCAATAAAAATATTTAAAATGACATATAACAAAACACTTATTTACTTTTTCTTTCTACTTATATTATCTGCTTGTAGCAAACAATCAGGAGAAGAACAACAAAAAGGGTATTATTATACGGGAAGTCTCTTTGAGCCTTATATAGCTCAGGGGTCTATTTTCACAAGAGAAGTTAAAAATATGCCTTTGGCAACGAACTCGGCTGCCATAGCTGCTTATATGCCCAAAATGCCCGCTGAATATCTGCCTGAAAGATTTAAAAAAACGGTGCTAACAACACTGAGTACAACATCTTATAACATTCCTATTTATGTGGTAGATTCTAATGACCCTCATCAGGAATATGCTTATTTTGAATCTAAAGATAATAGAGTTATTTACAGACAAGATCTTATTAAGTATACTACGGGGCGTATTCCTTTGCCTAAATATGCACAACCAGCAGGCGGAGGGGATAGAGCTTTTGCTGTTTATGACAAAGCAACAGGAATGATGCGAGAATATTTTTACGCTGTTAAAGATGAGAAAGGTACTTGGCGTTTTGCTGCTTCAGGATATTTTAAAGCAAAACCAAATTTCAAAGATTTGGGTAAGGATAACTTTGCGATGCAACACACCACAGGAGGGTCGGCAGTAGTGTGTATGCTCAATCCACTCTCTCAAATAGGCATTGCAGAGGCGCGAAAAGGTGAGATATGCCACGCGCTATCCTTTACTATTGCCAATGCAGGGAAAGGTTTTTCTTATCCAGCAAAACAAGGAGATGGCACGTCAACAAACCCTAATGCTCCGTTGGAAGGACAATGGTTTCGCATAGATCCTAACATAGACCTTAACAAGTTAAAACTTCGTCCTTTTACCCTTTTGGTAGCCAAAGCGGTACAGAAATATGGAGGTTATGCAGCCGATAAGAATCTTTTTTGCCATACTTTTACTGCTGAACACCCTATAAACGAGATGGTACAAGGCAAACCTAATCCTTGGGAAAAAGGTGGGGATATCTATGAAAAATACAACGGAATAGACCTTAATGATTTCCCTTGGCATCTTACCCAATGGGCGCCTGTTGATTGGGGGAAATAGAACATCAAAAAGCATTCTAAACAACATAAAGTATGGTAGATATAACGCCTTTGTTAAGTGAAAATGTAAAAAAGCACTTCATTACCTTGCCTATTTCTCATCAAAAAGAGTGGGTGAACTATATTAATGAGGCTAAAAAGGAAGAAACACGCCTTAAAAGAGTGCTGAAAATGCAAATGTCGTTCTGTGAGAAGTATACATTGGAGGGAGACCCCCAAGTTATTAATCTGTTAGAGCAAATTATTAATATTAATTCGCAAGAAGGGAATGCTCTTGCAGAGGCTTTTATAAATGCTATAGGTAATAACCATAGTGGCGTGTATTGTGTGGCATATAAGTGGGCAATTGCTTTTTTGGTGCAATTGTACCAAAACTCTGAACCCAGCAGTCTGCGTGCTATAGCTATATATGGGATTCTAAACGACCTTTACTACTTTAAGCCTATAGAAGAACAAGCTGCTAATGCAGATAATACAACCATAAAGGAAGAGATAAAACAACTGTTAGCGCCTTTTGCGGATAAGAATTAAATATCAACAAATGACAACTATAGAAATACCTAAGTTTATAGAAAAGTATAAAGCCTACGAACGAGAAGGCGGTATGATAGACTTTCGTATCTTTCAGTTGGATACGGAGCAGGAGGATACGCCTTATCAGAAGCATTTGGCAGTAGCCCAGCAGACTCTTATTTCGGTAGCGGAAGAAGTAAATACGCGTCTTGACCGTATAGCGGCTAAATCTAAAATAAATCGTAAGAAACTTTTTACGATGGACTACGATTTTGGTGTCCTTAAAGATTCGGATAAGGAGATTTCTCTACAAGACTTTATGGGCTGGCAATATGAGGAGGTGAGCGGGAGGATAATTCTTAGTGGTGGGAAATTGCGTAATTGGTATTTTTACTATGATGATAAAGAAGTGCCTGAAAAAGCAGTGGCGATGACTGAGGAAGACCTGAAAAAGGAAGTTTTTGCTTACGCTTTCTTTCAGCCCCCGTACTCTTTTATGATTACAAAAAGCAATTTTGAAAAGGGCAACTTCTTTTTAGATTTTTGTAGGTTGCTTTTTACTGATATTTCGCAAATAGAAGTCTATAAGTGGAGTACGGATAGCTCTAATTACTTTGATGAGGGCAAAGACTGGTGGGGAAGTTTCTTTTGGACGGTATACAACCCTTGTAGGGATTGGTATATAGGTATTATAGCTTCAGAAACTGATTAAAAAAAGGAGATAACTAATAGTAAACAATAATATATAAAAAGATGAAAAATATAACAGAAATATTAGAATTGTTCGTTTCAAATTTGGAAAAGTATAATCAACTTGTGGAAAAAGACATTATAGAACTCCTACAGAACAAAGGGGCGTATTACCTATTAGAATATGATTACGAATGGTTTATAATTTCCGCTTGGGCAATGAGTGCAAAAGGCGAATATATAAGTAAGTGTACCGATATTCCCTCACAAAAAATGGAAAAATACTTTCCTTCCGATGCTTTTGTTGATGAGGATATCCATTTTGAAGATAATTTGTATGAAGAAGGCTTGGAAGAAGATGAAATAGATAGCTGTTTAGAAAAATATGACCAAGAAAAGAATGCTATTTTCTCTAAATGGTTTCAACAAAGGTGGGAAAATGCGCTAAAAAATGCCCATATACAAGCCGATGGCTACTTTTCGCCTCATGATTCTTATTTTTATACCGATTTGAACACAGGAAAGACAATCAATGAGGATCAAATAAAAGCAAAATATCAATAAAGTACCCAACAGATGAAAACAGATACACAAATTAAATTCGATACGATTATAAAAGAAGGTTTTACACCTTTGTTAAAGCCTCTTTCTTTTAAAAAGAAGGCCTTGAACTATTATCGCCAGCTTTCCGAAGTGGGACATATCATCAATATTCAGAAAGACAGATATAGCCATAGAAATCATATTAAATTTCGCATCAATATAGGGATTTTTGAACCCAAAGTTTGGTTAGTTATTTATGATTTTAAACATACAGGACAAGTCCCTGATTACCCTACAGAACCTGTCTGTCTTATCCGTAAAACTATTAACGATTTACGAGGAAGAAAAGACCTATGGTACGAGATACACAACTATACTGATGAACAAAAACTCATCAAAGAAATACAAGAAGATATACAACAATATATTCTCCCTTTCTTTGACCAACTTGATTCTGTAGAAAAAATCCTTTCAGCATTAGAAAAGGATTCAAATCTCTTAGGTATTACCTTTGACCTCCTTATTTTCTATGCCGAGCATGGACAGAAGGAGAAAGTCCAAACAGTATATAACCAGCTTTTACAAAAAGTAAATCCTCTGGCTGAGCCAACCTTAGAAGGGCTCGCTAAAAAATATGGTCTGAATGTTTAATAATTATATGAAATACCTCGTTACTTTTTGTATGTGTATCATTAGTTTTATAGCTTTTGGACAAATAAAAAACATCGATATGAAAAAAGAAAAACCTAAAAACCTAACAGAATGTATCCAAATGCTGGATAAGAATCTCAAAAAGCAGGATAAAGAGTATATAAAAACACTTACCGAAGAAGAATTCTTTATGGAAAGCCATTTTACTTTAGGAATGGGCATTCGCAATGAGTGGATTCGCAGTGGGAACCCTGAGCTTGTGAAGTTCTTTTTAGACCAAGGCGTTAAGCACCCCGATGATATGTCGGCTATGATACTCACAAGCTATTATAGACATCTTTTGGGAAAAGAAATAGACTTTGAAGGACAGATTTCGGCACATAAAAAGCAGTTAAAATGATGAACACAAACAAGCAAGAGAAATATGATGAAATAACCGATTTTCACAAGGGCTTTGCTTGTGTAAGGCAAGGAGACAAATGGGGCTACATCAATGAGAACGGAACCCTTATTACCCCTATAAAATACGATTTTGTCTATGACTTTTTTCAAGGTGTAGCAATGGTGAGAATAGGTGCGCAATACGGATTGATAGATACCTCTGGCAAGGAGATTACTCCCGTAAAATACGACCTTATAGATGACAACGACTTTTATAACCACCGCCCTGCTGCTGCTCTGTTGAATGGCAAATGGGGCTTTATCAATGAGAAAGGAGAAGAGGTGATTCCGTTCATCTATGAAGATACTACCTACTTTCATAAAGATTATGTAGCTGTAAAGAAAGACGGCAAATGGGGCTTTATCAACCAAAAAGGCGAACAAATCATTCCTTTTCTCTATGACGATGCCTCTTATTTTACAGAAGGACTTGCCTTGGTAAAGAAAGGCGCTAAATATGGCTATATCAATGACAAAAACGAAACCGTCTTCCCTTTTATTTATGACGATGGCGCTCTCTTTGAGAATGGTAAAGCGTGGGTACAGATAGGGAACAAACAATTTGAGATTAATAAATTAGGTATAGAAATAAAATAAGAAACAGAATGAAAATCAATAAACCTTTGGCTAAAAAACCTCCTTTTTTTGATATCGATATCCATACCGTAGCAGATATTGATAAAGACCCTCGTTTTTATATGGCGGACACACAAGAAACGCCCTGTTATTGGACAGACGGCAAGCGAATATACTACCGCTATTCGCCTATAGAGAAGGCAAACCTTGAGACTTTTGTCTATTTTAATGGCTTTTTTGCTAAAGATGATAAGCATTGTTATATTGTGGGGCGCCCTCTCAAAGGGGCTAATCCTAAAACTTTCGAAATGCTCAACGAGTGTTATGCTACCGATTACCAAAGTGTTTGGACATCGGGTGGGCGCTTTGAACCAGCTGATATTAGTACTTTTGAGGTGTGTGATGAGGGTATTCACAGAACGGATAGAGATAGAGAGACTTCGTGGGAGTTCAGTGATGGGATTAGGCGTGTGGTGCGTGTAGAGATTCCGTATGGCTATGCCAAAGATAGCCAACAGGTGTATTATGAGGATTATCACGGCAAGATAAAAATACTTGCTAAGGCCAATCCAGCGACTTTCATCTCGATGAACGATGGCGATTTTGCGAAAGATGATAGGAGTGTTTACTATGGGAAGTCGTCTTTGCCTAAGGCAAATCCGGCGACTTGGCGAAAGATTTCGCATTTTTATACCAAAGATGATAAACGTATTTATTATCAAAACAAGCTCCTCAAAGAGGTGGATTACGATACTTTTGAGGTGGTGCTGCTAACTTCGCCAGAGGGATATAAGCTGCCTTATGGTAAGGATAAAAACCAATATTATGAATATGGTAAGCCCCTTAGTGAAGCAGAGGCTTTGTACGAAGTAAATAGACCCTTATAAGAACCTCTAAACACATAAAGATATGGCTGCATACAAATACCCTATTACCTTAGAAGCCGCGCTCAAGGAAGTAACCGAAGAGCGCTTTTGCAAGGGAAATCATTACAAGGATGTCACCCTAACCGACGAGATGGTGGCACAGATCGTACAAGTAAAGTCTTTGGTCAATATGGGCTTTATCAATACCGACATTACCGATGAAGCTATTAAACACTTGGCTACCTTGCCCAAACTAAAACTCCTTTTCTTAGAGGACAACAAACAAGTTATAGGCGAAGGCTTTAAGTACTTTGCCGACAAACCTATTGACCATATCTCGCTAGACGGTTGTCCCGTAACTGATGAGACGCTAAAAATCGTCTTGCAAGTACCACGCCTGAAGTCTCTTTCGCTAAAGAGAACGCGTGTTACTTTTGAAGGACTTATGGCTGTGGCAAATTACAACAAGGTGAGTTTTTACCTTGATAAACCTTTCACTGCCGAGCAGATAAAAGCCTTTGAGCAGGCGCAACGCACGGCAGGAAAGAAGAAACCAGCGGCAACCCTTACCGATGATTTGCCCGTAGTAAAGCAACTGCTTTTGGACTTCTTTGCGGCAATGACTGAGTGGGAGGCTTTTGCTGCCAAGAATGATGATACAGAAGAGGGTGAGCTTTTGGTAAGAGAAAAATGCAAAGCCCTCTTCCAAAAGTATTGTACCGACAAGCGCAGGGCGGGCTATCGTCCTGAAGGAATTCATTTTTCACTAAATGAAGGCGGTACTTATAGAGCGCATCAAATCATTGATAGCGAGACAGTAACTAAAAATAAGATATACCTCTATACCCAAAATGATCGTGATGATCAGTTTCGCTTTCTTATCATCAGAAAAGACGGCGAGTGGAAGATAGATGACTGCCAATGGCACGATGGGGGCTGGACTAAATACGGATTGTAATAATGAAAACAGCAAAACAACTTATAGAAGACGAACTTCACAAAACAATTCATCAGCTTAAAGAAGTTTCTCTTTTGCAAGAGGAGAAACAAGCACTTGTAAGCTATAAAAAGGAGTTAGAACAACTGTTATCTCTCAAAAAACTGTCAGATACTTATCATTTGGAACCTGTAGCTATAGAGAGGATTATAGTATAGCCTCCGCCTCGTACAGATTTTGCTAGTTTTCGTATAGTAGATGATGCTGAAACAGAAGAAAAACAATGGTGGGAGGAGTTAAAGATAGAAAATGAACCTCTTTGGCTTTGTGAAGGAGATATTTTGATTAAGAAAAGATAATTTAAAAATATAAATACAATGAAGGATATATCCCAAATATTAAAAGCTGATATAAAAATAGAAGATGGTATTTTTTGCTGTATGAATGACCATTTTGTCAGTGGAGATAATCAAAAATATATGAAAATGTATGATTGGATGTCTTTCTTTTATGATTTTGGAGAAAAATGGATAGGAAAACTCAAGTATGGAAATGGCATTGACCGCCTGCGTACGGAATTGATGAGCCGCTTGGAATGGAAGAATGCTATTTCGGTACTTTATGTTTCCATAGGTATAGGGGCAGACTTGCGTTATCTACCGCAAGGGATTGATCTGAAAACAATAGACCTTGTAGGAGCTGATATTTCTATGGGAATGCTCAAAAGATGTAAGAAACAGTGGCAAAAGAAAACAAACCTTACCCTTGTGCAATGTCCCGCTGAAGAGTTACCTTTTGCTGATAATATGTTTGATATTGTTTTTCACAACGGAGGTATCAATTTTTTCAACGATAAAGCTCTTGCTATGAGCGAAATGCTCCGAGTTGCCAAACCAGGAAGCAAGTTGCTTATCGCCGATGAGACAGCCGACTTTGTGGAGACCCAATACAAGAAAAGCGTCTTTTCTAAATCCTATTTTGAAGGCAAAACGGTTGATTTGAACGCCATAGAACAATGTATTCCAGCATCAGTGGTTGAAAAGAAAACAGAATTGTTCTGGAATAACAAGTTTTATGGAATCACTTTTAGAAAAAGCAACTAAATGAACGCTTTACAAAAACTTAAAAATAATCAAATTCAAGACATATTTCTATTCAAATGCTTTATTTTTGGAAAAAAAACTTATCTTTGCCCTTGTAAAATTAAAATTATGTATTATGTTTAGATCATTTATTTTTCTACTTGTATCACTATTATTAGTATCTTGTAAAACTTCATCGCATAGAGAAATGGATTGGAAAGATCAAAATCTTCACGGAAAAGTGAAAAAACTCATTGTAACACTATATAGACTCTCTAACTCTGATTTTATAAAGAGAGAGGATGGGACCCCTTTTATATCTCAAGAAAGATTAACTGTTGGTATTTTTAATAATAAAGGATTCTTAATGGAAGAGACTGATTCTATATATAATAGACCAAAAAGTAGAACTATTTATAATTATCTAAAAGATAATGTTGTAGAAATTGATATGTATGGAGAAGGTAGGAAGGTAAATAAAACAACCTTAAAATACAATAATAAAGGAGAGATAATAGATGAAGAGTTCCTAGAATATATATTAGTCAATGGACAAGATAGTACCTATATTAAAGAGGAAACTTATAAACTGGTAAATAAATATGATGGAAAAGGAAATATAATCCGGAAGGAGCAACTAAGTCCTTATATTAAGGATTTCGTAAGAGGTTTTACAGAATTTAAATATGATGAAAAGGGAAATGTTATTGAAGTTATTGAAAATTACCGCCATGGGATTAAATTAAAAAGAAAATTTGAAATAGATGATAAAGGAGATATATTATCAATAAAAATGTATTATTTAGATGATGAATTAATACGGGAGTATTCATTTACGGATTATGTATATGATAAAAAACATAACTGGATATCTAGAAAAATAGTGGAAAGGGATAAAAATAATGAATATATAGGAACAAAAATAGAAAAAAGAATTATTAGCTATTATGAATAAGAGATGTTAAACAGAACTTACCATATACTCAATCATCTTTAGAAGATCTTTTTGACCAAAAAACAGAACGTAATATAGACCTCAAAACGTATCTATTAAAGAAAAAGGAATTAGAAAAAATATTAGTTACTGATTAAAATGAGTTACATTACCTTTAAGAGCAAGCTTATAGAGCAGAAAGTAAAGCAATATCTGAAAAAGAAACACGAAGACCTTCTTGTAAAAGAAGGAAGGAGAGTGTTGGTCAAAGAAGAAGGAGCGTCTTTGATTACCAAAATGCTCATTCATAACGATGATTTGCACTCGGAGGACTTAGCCGACTTGCAAATGTTCCCCAATATAAAGGAATTACAGTTGCTATCAGACAATATAACTCACTTGGAAGCCTTGCCTCCCTTGGAAAAGCTACAAAAACTCTATTTGAATGTCAAGGCAACAGATTATACACCTCTTGCTAAGTACAAAAAACTTAAAAAAGTAGAGATTTATGACAGTGGCGTGAGTGATATAACTCCTTTTTGTGAACTTACGAAACTGAAAGAGTTAAAACTATCGTGTAATAAGCTCTTTTCTTTAAAAGGAATTGCTAAATTACAAAACCTTACCGAACTTTGGTTGGATAGAAATCAAATCACCGATATATCCCCTTTAGCGTGGTTGCCCAATCTTGAATATTTGCAGTTAGATAGGAACCACATCAGCGATTTATCTCCATTGAAAGCCCTCAAGAAGCTCAACACCTTGCGTTTGTATCACAATGAAGTAAAAGACCTTTCCCCCTTACGAAATATACCTTTAGAGGAATTGGACTTAGAGCAAAACAAGGTAGAAGACCTTAGTGATTTGGTAGGTATAGAGACCCTTAGGAACTTAAAGATATGTTTTAACCCTGTAAAAGATGCCTCTCCTTTGCTGAAAATGCCTTATTTAGAGTTTGTTTGTACAGATGCAAATGATATCTACTTACCTTTAGAAAGTTACCTCGGTAAAATTGTAGTAAGAGAAGTCTTTGGAGGGCAGTACCCTAACTTTGAAGAAGCTGACACCTATATATTTAGTAGAAAAGAATGAAAAAAATGACCTTATTAGCCTCTTTGTTAGCGTTGTTTTCTTGCAAAAGAGCGACAGAAGTTCGTAAAGCCACAGAAGCCTTTGCGATACAATCCCTACTTACCTATGAATATTGTGGGGAAAAGGATGGTTTTCAGTATTTCTTATTAGGCAACCAATGGGAGCGTAAAGTGTTCAAAATAAAAAGCTCAGAAATACACATTGATCCTCAATATGCTTTTTACGCTGATCCCTCTTTTGAGCCTAAAATACCTATTACCCCCGTTGAACAAGAAAGAGTCTTTGCCGAAATCCCTATGAATGGACAGAAACTCTATTTGTATAAGGGAGATATCGTACTGCGTTATTTCCTTAGCTGTTCTGACGTGCACAAACAAAAGACGAATCGCTCTACCTACCTATATGATGAAA
The DNA here is from genome assembly GCF_000174755.1 of Capnocytophaga gingivalis ATCC 33624. Taxonomy (GTDB): domain Bacteria; phylum Bacteroidota; class Bacteroidia; order Flavobacteriales; family Flavobacteriaceae; genus Capnocytophaga; species Capnocytophaga gingivalis. The sequence goes on along the minus strand of NZ_ACLQ01000022.1, from coordinate 67,630 downwards.
TAAGTCAGCAGGAAGCTGAGGCACACCAAGAAGAACGCGCCTACTATATAGGTTATTACCAGGGCGAAAAACTCATTCGTTACCAAAAAATATATAGGGGTGAGGTGCTTATGGAGAAAAGATTTTAAGTATAAAAACTTGAGTAGGAATGAGACACACAAGCATTTTTGTGGTATGTTTTCTCATCTCTAAAAAAGGAAAGGTTATCGAAGATAGGATTATACGTAAAACTACTGGTTGCGAAGAGTGTGATACTTTTGTGCTGAAAACTATCAAGAAAATAAGGAAAATAAAAGCCTATTCTTTTTAGAAAAAGTATGGGAATAGATCATTGAAGAAATATCAAACCCTTCTAATAAGTAAAAAATGAAATTAAAAAGATATAGTAAAAAATTTATAGATTTCTCGTTATAGCAAATATTATTTCTGTGTTATTTCTATTCTTATATCTTTGTTATTTGAAGAAATATATGAATGATTATATGTACTATATTTTGTCTATATATATTCCTACCATAGCTATTGTAGCTTTCCTTATATTTTTCATCTGTAAAGTAAGAAGGATATTATCTTTGTTTTTTATTCTATTTAATATTCTTATTATTTACATTTCTATTAGAAATATTATAAGAGTTCTCTATGGGTAGCAGATTCTCAATAGATATTTTTTTATTCGTCTCCTTATGGATTGTATTTCCTTGTATAGGATACACACAAGAGAAAGACACTATTCCTTCAATGGATATTGAGGAAGAGGAGTCTATAAATACGACTTGTTTCCCTTCAATGGAACAAAAACCTATGTTTGTACAATGTAAGGACGTGAGCGTAAGAGAAAGAGATAGCTGTTTTTATCATTTCTTCTCTCAGTATCTGAAGCAAAGTATCCTTAAAAGTCCTTATAAGGAATTGGAGGGAGGAGCGACCGTCCTTTTCAGTGTGGAAAAGGACGGAAGTGTAGTGCTTGTCCGCTGTGTGACTTCTTCTCTGTATATAAGAAAAGAGGTGCAACGCACTATGGAGCAGTTCCCAAAACTGATTCCTGCACAACAGTGGGGAAAGCCTGTACGCTATTTCTATCGCTGTAGCATTAGGTTTGATTAGTTTGTATGGTTTTCTTCTTTGCTTTTTTCTCTGAAATAGATCTAAAAAGCATAAATAAGGTGCTGTAAATAAGTGTAATCGCTATGTTGCAAATAAGCAAATATACATCCGTCATTACATGAAAGGCATCCCTGAGGGCATGCCAAATACCCCACTGGCTATCTGATCCTAAAAGGAAAACAGTCATAAAAACCATTACATAGCAAGCTATAAAGGTATATAAGACAACATACTTAAACGCTTTTACATGGAAGGTCTCTAATAGTTTCGTATATCCTATGATGACAATAAAAGAGACAGGCAACATGCCGAGTAAAAATATTCCTGCGCCTACACTATCAGTGATTCTAATAGCAAGAAAAAAGGCGAGTACAGAGAGGATAAGTGCTATTATAAAGGCATAAATTATTTTCATATTTTCTCACCTGACTATTTCTTCACTTGCCCTAAGCTAACGGTAAAGATCCCAAAGTCATCAATCAGCATGCTTTCTTTCTTTACCCCATAGAGGGCGAAAAGCCCGTCCAATTCTCGTTGGCTACGGCGACGCATCACCCAGTCTTTCTCTTGGTGGCTCTTGAGAACAAAGGCGATAGTTTTGAGTTGAGGATGCCAAGGCTGACCTGTATAGACTATATAGCCATTATCGGAGATAGAAACTACCCCTTTGATGGCCTCAGCAGCCAAGGCGTTGTCACCAAAAAGCTCAAAAATACCTGAGATAATGGTGATATTGGGCGCATAATCCAGTTTGCGGTAAGTATCAGCCTCAAAACAGTTATAATTGGTAAAACGCATGCCTTGGTAGCCACGTTCTTTGATGATTTGTTCGCCTTTTTGTATGTTGGCTGGTAGGAATTCGTTGATGACAATCTCCACCTCAGGGTGGCGCTGCTTGATGTCAAAGAGGTAGTTACCCACTCCCCCAGCGATGTCCAATATTTTCACCTTTCGTCCTTGGGCTTGTAGTGCTTGTATGGCTTTTTCTACTTGTTCTAATAGGTGTCCCTTGCGGATACGTACTCCACGCCAGCCTATGGCATTGAGATAGCTCTTGTCCATCCAGTGACCTATACCCCATTTGCCTTGGGGTGTATTCTTATATACATAATCCATAGAAGCACCAGAATCGAATCCGTGAGTGAGGCCGACGGTCATACCTTCGCTCAAGTGTCCAAACTTACTCAATGCCCATTTCTGAAAGCGGTAACTCCATCGTTCCCCATTGGGAATCAGCTCATATTGCATAGTCTCAAACTCTTTTTGGGTAAAGAGGTCTGGAGCCAGTGTAGGGGGAGCAAGGGGTGTCTGGAAAGCCTTTTGAATAAAGCGTTGTAGGATTTTGTACACTTCCTCTCTGCCTTGCTCAAAGAGAATTCCATGGTGGAAGCCTTCTAAGGTGATAAACTCTTTTAGATAGGAGGATAGGTTTACATAGAACTGTTTCTGTTGTCGGTTAATCACCACAAAATCTTTTTCTGCAGAAAGTAGCAGCGTAGGGGTAGTGATCGCAGCAGCATCTTCGACCAATCGCTTGCCGGCATTGGCAAGGTCGATGAGTAGTTTTCCATTGATAGAGCGGGTGATAAAGCGGTCATTATCATAAGCGCGCTGTTGCTCTGGGTCTCGAGTAAGCATCTTAGACTTTACATAACTCTTGACAATGAGCTTAGGATTGATCTTTAGCATTAGTTCGATGGCTTGTTTTGCCAGAGGAACAATAAGATTAATCTCAAAGGCAGGCGCCAATAGCGCCATACCCGCGATACGTGGGGCGAAATCATGCACCCAAGCCGATGTAATCACCCCGCCAATACTATTGGCTACCACAAAGATATCTTCCTCACGTACTGCGTAGGATTGTTGTAGGAACTTGGCAAAGGTGTCCAGATCCCTTACTGAGTCCATGAAAACTGGTGATACACCGGCTTTGGTATGTCCGTGTCCGCGCATATCAAAAGCAAAGATATTGTAAGAGGCAAAGAGAGGATGTGTGGCAAACTCCTGCAGGCGCTCGCCATACTCATGTCCCCTATGGATTACGATAAGGGTCTTTTGTCCTGGTTTGTAATTCCACTCATAGAAGAAGATCTCAGCCCCTTCATGACTTTTGAAAAAACCTGTGTTCATGGTATAATGATTTTGATGCGACAAAAATAGATAAATATTTTCTAATCACCTAATTTTTAGATAAAATTAGTTGTTAGCTTGCATCCACTTAGCTTTTCTGTACATAATCAGCGATAGCAGAGGCTTGGGTAGAAAAGAGAGTAGGCACATGAGCCACTTCATACGCGTAGGGAATAGGTGTATAGGCTTCTTCTGGGCAATAGCATGGCTAATTTCCGCTACGGCTTGTGCCTCACTTACCACAAAAGGTTTTTTGGATAGGTTGTTTTGATTCAGGTCGTGTAGTTTTTGGGTAGCTACATACCCAGGAGCAATGGTTGTGATATGGATACCGAAGGGACGCAGGGCACGCCTATAGGCCTCGGCTATTTGCAGAACACTGCGCTTGGTCTTGGTATAGAGACTGGAGGAAGGGTAGTCCAAAATCCCTGATATAGAGGCTAATAGAACGATTTGTCCGCCGCTATTCCTCATGAGTTCTCGTCCTATTTCCAAGGTGTTGATAGCCCCTATAATGTTGGTTTGTAGCATCGCCACCGCCTGGTCATAGGAGATCTCTCCTACCACATCTTCGGCGTAGCTACCCGCACAATTGATCAGTAGGGATAGGGCAGAGGAGTTGATAAATTGATGTATTACGCTGGTTAATAGTTCTTTGTCTATGACATCAGCCTCATATTTCTCAAAGGGTAATTCTGTAGAGAGCTTGCTAAGGTCTCTGCCACAGACCCCTACACGATGGCCTTTTTGTTGGTAGAAGGAGGCTAAGGCAAGGCCTATGCCGGAGGTGCCTCCTATGATAAATACATTCATGAGCTAAAGGTGTTAAGAATAGTTTGATAGCCATAGTCCCATTGTTTTTCTATTTGCTGAAAGTAAGTAGGGTAGTCCTTGGGAAAACGAATACCAATGCTTAGGCGCTTCCAATCTATATATTTCTCTGAATAAAATCCTTTTAGAACAGAGGTAGCTCTACGTGTATCTACCCATAGAGCAGGGTAGGAGGCCACTGTAGAGAGCCGCTCATTGCCACTAAAGCCTAAGACGGCACGCACCAAGGCTTCTTCTGTAGGGGAGTAGGCCTGTTTGCGCTCAGCTATCACCTCTGCGGAAAGGGTATAGGCCAGTTCCATAGGGACAAGGTCAATAGCTCCGCCTGCATAATAGGAATCTTGATAAGCCACAGGTGCTACATAGAACATATCGGAGATCGAAATACGAGCTGCTCTAAGTATAGGCATTTCGGTATTGAGTAGTATATTAGAAGCTACTGCCGAATGAATATAGTTGGGCTCGGTATGTTGTAGCGCCGAAGGAGGGATCTTCTGGGCGGTCTGAGGGTCAGTAAAGAGTACCTCTTGGTAGAGCTTTCTTCTCCCTCGGGACGAGCCACACTCATGGGGAGCGAAGAGCATCTTTGCTCCTATGATGATAGTAGGTAAGGTAGCCGAAAAAGATACCTTGGACAAAGAAGGAAGTAAGGCAGAAAGATCCTGTGCCATTTCTACTAAATAGCGCTGATATACATCTTCTACAAAGGGAGCGGGGCGCTTGTCATAGCGCTTTTGCAGTGCTAAAAAACCCAAACGATGCAACTTACTATAGGGGGTAAGGGAAAGACTTAGTATAAAGTGGTAAAATTCCCGAGATTGCAAATACGCTTTTCGCTCCTCGTGGGTAGGGAAAGCATTGATTACCAAGGAAGCAAAGGCACCTCCACAAGAAGCAATCAACAGATCAGGTGCTTTGCCTATCTCACACAGAGCTGCATACATACCATTGTAGAGGGCAAAGCGGGTACCACCCCCTGAGAAGAGCAAACAGCTGGAGAAGGGGCTTATCGAAGGATCCATAAGTAAAACCAAATACAGTTGAACAATAGGCTATCTATACGGTCTAAGAGCCCGCCATGTCCAGGGATAAGCGTGCTTGTGTCTTTGACCCCTGCTCTTCGCTTGAGGTAGGAGAAGGTCACATCGCCCCAGAACCCCCAGAAGCTAAGGAAGAATCCTATGAGCGCTAAGCTCAGGAGTGATATAGGTAGGTCAAGCAAGCTGCCTATAGCCATACTCAGTATAGGGGAGAGCAGTAGACCGCCTAAGAATCCTGCTATGGTTTTGTTGGGGCTTATTTTGGGTAGGATCTTCCGCTTGCCAAAGGCCTTGCCTGTGAGGTATTGGAGGATGTCATTCAGTTCGGTGACTACCACTAAGAAGATCAACCACAGTACCCCTTGGGGTTCCATACGCAAGAAAATCAAGTGAGGGTAAGCAACTAAAACAATCAGAAGGGAGATGGGGAGTCCTAAGGGAATTTGCCTAAGGGAGCAACTTAGGATAAGCCCTATACAGACAAAGATACCAGCCCCTATCATATAGTCAGGATAAGCTGGACAGCTTATAAGTAGTATTCCTTGTAATAAGGGGACAGCTATACACCAGTAGGTAGTCTCGTACCTAAAGAGCCTTCCCAGCTCGGTCATCCCTTGGAAGCTCATCCATAAGCAAAAGAGGTACATGGTATAGAGGTGGGAGATAGCCACGGCAAAGATACAGATCATGACCCCCCAGCTGCGGATACGCAGTGGTACATCGGCATATTTACTATTGGGCATCGGCATAGAGTCCTTTTTTTAAGCGGATAAAAGTACTCAGGAGCAACAGCGCAATGATGATGGAGAAAATCACCTGAGAATAAGCTGTTATCCCTACTCCAAAGTAAGAGAGCAGTCCATAGATACCCACCAGCAGAGCGCGGTCACTCTTGCCCATAGGTCCGTCATAACGCCTTTGGCCACCTAATACCTTGCCCATGATACCCGCAAATTCGTTAAGAACACTCAGTACAATAAAAACTACTATTAAGTAAAGACTTTCGGGGTGGTATTTTAGCAAAGGGAAGAAAATAAATACATCGGAGATGACATCCCCCAGTTCATTGAGAACTTCTCCCAGTCGAGAAGTTTGCCCAAATTCGCGTGCCATCATACCATCGAGGGCGTTGAGTATCATCCTGATAAGTAGTCCTATTGGCAATGCCAAAAAGAAAAATGGTACAGTAGAGGCTTCCCAGAAGAGTACTCCAATGCAAAACGAGAACACTATAGCCACCACTGTAATGAGGTTAGCGGTTACTTTCTTTTGGTGTAGCCATACCAACAAAGGGTGTAACAATTGTTGGAATTTAGGTTTTAGCTTATAAACGGAAATCATATACCAAAAAGATTAGGGTTTTCTTTGGTGGGCTTTGATAAATATCTCATAATCCTCGGCGGTAATTCGTCTGTAGGAATAAGCGGCATCTGTAGCTGTTTTCTTCAAGGAAAGTTGTCCATTCCTAAAGGAATATTCCCAAGGAGAGGACATTCCCTCCACCGAGAGTTTTCCAACCTCTGTTGGGGTGTAGGTGTATTCTATGATTTTTGGATAAGCTAAGGTACAAGTGTTCTCCTGCAAAGGAACCCAACCTATTCTGGCTTCTGTAAAGAGTAGAATTTCGTCCTCTCCACAGGAGGCAGTGTGCTCCCGCTGCCAATAACCAATCAAAGTATTGGTACTCTTAGGCGGAGGTGCTACCTTGGGGGAGTTATCCTTTTGACAGCCTACAAAGATAAAGGTAATGATAAGAGGTATAAGTATTCTCATGAGTTAGTTGTCTGTACTTTCCCTTTGCGGAGTAGGGGAATTGTCAGTGGTTAAAGCGCAAAGGTACAAAAAGTAAAGAAAATTGACAAGAGATTTTTTTACTTTTCGCCCTATATTGGTCTGTGAGGACTCACAGATTATGCTTTTGATTTTTTCACTTAATTATCTGCTTAAAAAAGTTGGAAACTTTTTTTGTTTATTAAGTTTTTTGTTTTACCTTTGCGCCCTGAAACAAGGAATTAAGATCCTTAAAGAGTTCACTTAAATATAAAATTTAGAACGATGAAGAAAATACTTACCGCAGTTATTATCCTTGCCTTAGTAGGTTTTATGGCATATCGCTTGTATGCAAATAAGGAAAAGAATGCACAAGAAGTGGCTATTGTAGCCCAGAAGGAAGCTCAAGTGGCGGTGCGTGCCGCCAAGGTAACCCAAGAGAATGTATCGGATCTCTTTACCGCCAATGGGACTTTTGTAGCCGAACAAGACCTCAATGTCTCTTCTGAGACAGGGGGGCAGATCGTGAAGATTTATGTAAAAGAAGGAGATTATGTAAAAGCAGGACAAGTACTTGCTACCACTAAGGCAGATCGTACCAATGTACAACTGGACAATGCTAGGGCGGTGCTTGAGACCGCTAAGTCCGATCTGAAACGATTCGAAAGTGCTTACCAGACAGGGGGCGTTACCGCACGACAATTGGAGCAAGCTCAACTACAAGTTAAGAATGCACAGGCTAATTACAATTCAGCAGCCATCATCTCTGGCGATACTTCTGTCAGAAGTAAAATCAGTGGAATTGTAAGTAGCAAAGAGGTAGAAGAAGGTACTCTCGTTAATCCAGGACAGCCTCTTTTCAATGTAGTGAATATAGACAACCTTAAGCTCAAAATCACTGTAGATGAGGCACAAGTAAGCAAGCTCAAAGTAGGACAGACTATTGAGGTAAAGCCCAGTACCTCCTCAGAAACTGTGGAGGGAAAGATTGTTTTTATAGCCCCTAAATCCAATGGTGCTCTTAAGTTCCCTGTGGAAATCTTAGTAGCGAATAAGGACAAGAAGCTCAAGGCAGGTATGTATGCCAGTGCCCAGTTTGCCGGACAGACAGAAGCTACTACCGCCCTTGTCGTGCCTCATAGTGCTTTTGTAGGGAGTGTAAGCCAGAACAAAATCTTTAAGATAGTTGCTGGAAAAGATGACCAAGGACAGGCTGTACCTAAGGCAGAATTGGTTACAGTAAAGAGTGGTCGTAACTTCGGTGACAAGGTAGAAATATTAGAAGGACTTGTAGCAGGCGATCAGGTAATCACCAGTGGACAGATCAATATAGATAATGGCACTGCGGTGAAAATAGTTGAATAATTAATTAGTTTAGTAAATAAGAATCCAGAAAAAGAGGTGATGCGAAAGTATCGCCTTTTTGTTTGCTGGAATTTTATCTAAATTTATTATCTTTGTCCCGTAGAAATAACCTCTTATGAAAAAATATCTATTCTATACTTTAGCCTTAGTGGGATGTTGGCTCTTACCTATAGGAATACAGACCTTAGTGAGTGTTTTCTATGAAAAATACTTCACTTACACCACTATACATGGAGTTTCATGGGGATTGTTTGTCTATTATGTATATTATTATTTTAACTCTATAGGGTTACTGCTCGCCTTTTCACTATTCCAATGGAAAAAAGGATTGTTCTTTGTACCTTATGGATTACTTTCTTTAGAAATATTACAGCATTTTCCCTATCGTCCTTTGAGAACTTTGCTTATATGGGGGAGTATAAGTATAGGCTACGCCCTATTATTTATCTTATTGAACCGAATTAGAAAAATAAACCATATTCAGAATGAAAAAGATATTTAACAAACAAAATAACTTCCTTTTTGTCTTAGTGGGCATGATTCTCTTGGCAAGAATCCTCCCTTATCGAGATGAATACAATTCGACCTTTAACCTAAACCGCTTTATTGATTGGGGAATTTGTATCATCTTCTTGCTTTACGGACTGAAACTCAATATTAAAGAAGTATTTCGGGATATAAAGAACTGGAAACTTCACCTGTTGGTACAGCTGGGCACTTTTGTTCTCTTTCCACTCTTGGTAGCCTTGTTCTACCCATTGGCCAAGGGCACAGACTACCAGTTGGTCTGGCTCTCTATTTTCTTTTTAGCGAGCTTGCCCTCTACCGTATCCTCCTCGGTAGTGATGGTTTCTATTGCCAAAGGCAATATTACCTCGGCTATATTCAATGCCTCCATATCGGGACTCATAGGGATTGTAGCAACCCCCTTGCTGATGGGATTTTTCTTAGAAAACACCTCAGCAGAGGTGGATCAAGGGGCTATTATCCAGCAGCTATTACTCAAGGTACTACTACCTATCGTACTGGGACTCCTTTTGAACCCACTTTTGAAAAAATGGGTAGATAAATACAGCAAATGGATAGGGCAGTTTGACCGATTTATCATTTTACTCATTGTATATGAGAGCTTTTCTGATGCTTTTGTCAAGCAGATATTCCTCTCGGTATCTCCTATGGTCTTTGTAATCATTGCAGGGGCTTCAGTAGCTTTGTTTTTTATAGTGTACGAAGTCCTCAAAAGGCTTTCCCATGCCTTGGGATTCAATCGGGAAGACACCATCACTACCACCTTTTGTGGGTCTAAGAAGTCGCTGGTACATGGAAGTCTTTTTGTGATGGTCTTAGGGATCCCCGAAACCCAAAAAGTACTCTATTTGCTCCCTATCATGCTGTACCATAGCTTCCAACTCTTTTATGTGAGTTGGCTTGCCAATAGGATAGGGCAGCAAGTAAAGAATTAAGTGAAAAATGAAGAGCAAATTAAGTGAAAAACGAAGAGTGAAGAGTGAAAAATGCCCTCTGTCGTTCATTTTTTACTATTCGCTTTTAACTCTTCACTGAAACCAAAGGACTTGCCGCTAATCAGGGGTTGTATAACGGCTTTCTGATAGCAGGCTTGGCATGGAGTTTTTTCATTAACGCCCCAGAGTGGGGCCTGAATGTACACCTCTTTCGTTGATGGAGTGGTGATAAAAAATCATTAATTTTTGAAACATATTAAAATGCAAAAACTAATTACTCCTGAAAAATCTCCTATGTTTTATTGTGATCGTTTTGATTACACCCTAAGTGATAACTTACATTTGGGCGGAGGGCGTGATGTAAGAGATTATATACCTGAGGAAGAACTACTAAAAATATGCCGACCAGTATTTACTCTACTTAAATTAGTTAAAAGTGAGAGTTATATGGTTGACTATCTCTATTGGCTTAAGCCTACTGATCTTGATGAAATAGATGAAAAGGTACGGACAGATACTTATGAAGATGCTGACTTTAAGTACTCTGTAAAAGCTTATTTTACTCCTAAGGTATGGTGTTTTCATTGCAATCAAGTTGTAGGAAAAGCATTGGTTGTGGGGCACCAAATATACCCCTATCATTTTGATATAGAATGTGAAAAAAAAAAGAACAGACAAGAGGTTTCACTAAGAAATGTCCCCAGTGTGGAGGAGGACTTACCCTCTCGGCATTACATTTCTTTTAAAGATGATTAAGCATATCCGTCTATTTATTAATAACAAAATATAAACCCTATGTTAAAAGATATTTTACACTTCCGCAGGGCGGTGCGTTATTACGCTCCTACGTCCATTAGTGAGGAAAAGGTGCGTGAATGCCTTAGGCTCGCTACACTAGCACCTAGCGGTTTCAATATGCAACTGTATGAGTTCTATCATATTACTGATAAGGCTTTGTTAGAAAAATTAGCAAAAGCCTGCTTAGGGCAGCTTTCAGCAACCACGGCACAACAGATGGTGGTTTTCGTGACTCGACAAGACAAACACCGCCAGCACGCCAAAGCTATCTTGGAATTTGAGCGTGATAATATACAGCGCAACAGTCCGCCTGAAAGGCAAGCCAAACGCATTAAAGATAAAGAGAAGCTTTACCAGAAACTAATCCCGTTTGTGTATAGTCGTTTTTTTGGCTTATTAGGTGCTTTCCGCAAGCTCTCTGGGGTAATCGGTTGGTTTCGCCCTATGGTGCGAGAACTCTCTGAAGGTGATATACGTGTGGAAGTACATAAAAGCTGTGGGCTTGTAGCGCAAACTTTTATGTTGGCAATGGCAGAGGAAGGGTATGATACTTGTCCCTTAGGCGGGTATGATAGCCGCCGTATTAAAAAACTTTTGCATCTGCCTTGTGGAGCAGAGGTGAGTATGGTCGTCACTTGTGGAATTCGTGAAGAGCGCGGTATCTGGGGTGAAAGGTTTAGATTGCCTTTTGAGGAAGTGTATAAGCATAATTAGCCCATGTGCTAAGTAGAAAATTGTTAATTAACTGATTATCAATAAGACTCTATGAATAGAATTGACTTTATAAAATCTTTAGGATTAGCTTCTACGGGGCTTATCTTGCCTACAAATTTGTTAGGGAAAAGTTTGGTAAAAATCTATGACAACTACATTCGTGGCGTACAATATTACCAGTATAGTAGAGTAAAAGAGTTGCTAAAGGAAGGAGATACTTTGCTTCTAAAGCATGAAAAAGAGAATATATATGATGCTTTTGCCGTAGAGGTTTATTACCAAGAATACAAGCTAGGGTATCTTCCTGCTTATGAGAATATAATAATCGCTAATATGTTGGACGCCAATGTGGAACTAACTACTCAAGTAAGCCAACACAATCCTAAGGATCCTTATCAATCCATAGCCTTGGAAGTATTTGCAGAGCTTATTACGCCTACCCCTCAGTTGCTTACAACCTTACAAAATGCACGAGCGAGCGATGCCGAAGACCTCTACCGACAAGGATACTAAGTAATAATTAACGGTTATGAATGCAATACTTATTGAGAAATTACAGGATTTTTTCCAAAAGAATCCTATAACAATGGGAGCACCTTCCACAGCCAGTGAGTTATTGTTTGTGGAACAAACTATGCAACTAAAATTGGACGAAACTCACCGATATTTGCTACTACATTATGGAGGGGTAGTAATAGGTGACATTCGCATTTATGGGCTAAAAAATGCTGAACTAATAGGTGATGAGACTTTTGTAGAACTTACCAATGATTTTAGAGAGCAAATGAGTATAGAGGCACAACAATATGTTATCTCGGTAGATGATACGGGGAATCCTATACTCGTAGATACGGCAACTCGGGAGGTGATTTTGTATAATCACGATATTGGAGCGTATGAAAAACTCTTCGATTCGTTAGAAGATTTTATTCTTAGTAAATTAGTAGATAGCAAATAATTATACAAAATGAACCTACTCACTAAAAATATAAAGCGTAATGGTTATATTGTCGTCATTTGCTATATCATACTGGTTTGTTTCTATAATGTATTCAATTATATAAGGAAACCAGGAATGCCAGAGCTACATTCTTTTTCTTGGGAGGGGATACAAGCCCTTGTAGAAACTTTTGCTATTCCTATAATGCTACTCTTTGAATCGTATAGACATGGTGATTGGGTGCTAAATACCTAGGAAACATGATAGCCTCTACTACTGCTGAAGACTTATTACCGACCACTGCCCTCTATTTGGAATCCTACTTCGGTGATGCCTTGTAGGTTCTCCACACCTTTTTCCTTTCCTAAGCTGCGATCGGCCTGTTCTATGGAGAAAGTATAAGTTCCCTTGGTAGGGAAGGTAACACCTTCCTTATACCATAGCTTGCTATCTTTGATAGTAGCTCCCTCTCCTAACCATTTGCCCTCAGCGGTAGCCATCTCATATTCCAAAGTATCCACAATGACTTGGTTATTGGGGAACTCCATCTTGGTAATGAGAAAGATATTGCTATAGGGATAGTCATTGTTATTCCTTAGCATGATAAAAAGGTTATGCTTTTGTAGCGTATCAGTGGCCTCATAGCGAAAAGCAATAGGCTTATTAGCAGCCCACCCTTGGGGGAGAGTCTGGTATTCACTGTATTGTATATTCTCTCCACAGCTGGCCATAAGGAGAGCCCCTACTAAGAAAAAGAAAAACTTATTCATCGGACTTAGGAGTGGTTTTGTTAGGTTTCTTAAAAGGTTTTCGGCTACTTTTCTTAATATTGGTAGCTTGTGGTGCTATCTTTTCCTGTTTTTGAGCGTTGTTGATAGCTTTTTGAGGGTTGTTATTGAAAGGTTTCTTGTTTTCAGGTTGGGGTTTTCGTCCCTCAGGATTATTTCTTTTCTCTTTGGCTACAGGAGCTACTTTTTCTTTGTTGTTGTCATCTCTTTCTTTGTCAGGATTTGCCTCAGGAGCAGTGTCGTTGGCAGCAGTATTTTTACCCCCTTGTTTCTTTTTGTTTTTACGTTTTTTAGGTTTTTCATCAAAGCGGGTAAGGCTTCCCTCTTGGGAATTATCGATAGGGGAGACCTTCTGGGTTGTATCTTCCTCTTCTGTGATATATTCCTCAAGGCTTGGTACTGTCTGCTTCTGTTTGTTCAGTTCCAAGATTTCTTTTGCCTGATCCACAGTAAGTTTGTGCCAGTTAATGAAATCGCCCTCATAGGTGAACCACATCAGGCGCTTAAAAATATCTACTTTCTGGCAAGAAGCAATTCCCTTTTCGGTGAGTAGCTTGGTGTCAGTACGAGGGAAGTCGCGCAAGGCCTCGAGGTAGCAATCTAGTTCGAAATTCAGGTCACACTTGAGTTTTCCACATTGTCCGGCAAGTTTCTGAGGGTTGAGCGAGAGCTGTTGGTAGCGAGCGGCAGAAGTCGTTACGCTTCGGAACTCAGTAAGCCAAGTAGAGCAACTGATTTCTCGTCCGCTGGAGCCGATACCTCCCAGGCGAGCAGCCTCCTGGCGGTAACCTATCTGGCGCATCTCGATACGAGTGGAGAACTCTTTGGCCATATCCTTGATCAGCTGGCGGAAGTCCACACGTCCTTCGGCAGTATAGTAGAAAGTTGCTTTAGAGCCATCTCCCTGATACTCTACATCGGAGATTTTCATTTCCAAGCCCAAGGCAATAGCCAGCTCACGTGAACGCTTCTGTAGGGCGACCTCTTTGGCACGATGATCTCTCCATATTTCTATATCGCGCTCGGTAGCCTTGCGATATATCTTGGGCAGGGTAGGGGAGAGGGCATCGGCCTTCTTCTTGCGCATCTGGATACGTACCAGCTCTCCAGTGAGGGAAACGGTTCCTATATCGTGCCCTGAGATAGCTTCTGTAGCTACCATATCGCCTATTTGTAAGGGAAGCCTGTGGACATTGCGAAAAAATTCCTTGCGACTGTTCTTGAAGCGAACCTCTACACAGTCGAAGACCTCTTGTCCTGCAGGTAGCGGGATATCAGAGAGCCAATCATATACAGAGAGCTTGACACTTCCGTAGTTATAAGCGGTAGTGTTGTGAGAAGGTGTATCGTTGTAAATCATTAATATTCATTATTTTATAATCTCTAAAAGGAGAAAATATCCCCTAAAAGGATAGGAGTTTTCCTTTGGAGAAAACAGAGTGTTTTTTAAAAGGACAAAAATACATAAAAAAGTCAGAAATAAAAAGTTAAAAAGCAAAATCCTTTTTTGTAGGATATTTTTTTGTGAATAAGGATAAATTTTTCGAGGAAAAGCCGTATATTTGCACGCGTTTTTAATAAAGATAAATTAGAAGAAAATGGGAAGAGCATTTGAATTTAGAAAAGCCCGTAAATTCAAGCGTTGGGCTGCAATGGCAAAAACATTTACCCGTATAGGAAAAGATATTGTAATGGCGGTAAAAGAGGGGGGACCTCATCCTGAGACGAATGCCCGCTTACGTGCTATTATGCAAAATGCAAAGGCAGCGAATATGCCTAAGGAAAACGTAGAACGAGCCATCAAGCGTGCAACAGAAAAAGATACTGCCAACTATAAAGAAATTCTTTTCGAAGGGTATGCTCCCCATGGGATTGCCATTCTTATAGAAACAGCAACAGACAACAACAACCGTACAGTAGCTAATATCCGTAGCTATTTCAATAAGTGCAATGGTACCTTGGGTACTTCCGGATCGGTGGAGTTCATGTTCGACCATACTTGTAACTTCCGTATCAATGCAGAGGGGATAGACCCAGAGGAGTTGGAGTTGGAAATGATCGACTTCGGAGCAGAAGAGGTCTTTGTCGATGACGATGGAATCCTTATCTATGCACCTTTTGAGAGTTTTGGAGCTATACAAAAGGAATTAGAGAGCCGTAATATAGAAATTCTGTCTTCAGGTTTCGAACGTATTCCTCAGATAACCAAGGAACTTACCCCAGAAGAGCAAGCCGATGTGGAAAAACTTTTGGAGAAAATAGAGGAAGACGACGACGTCCAAAATGTCTACCACACCATGAAAGAAAGCGAAGAATAAGGAGTAATAACGGCACCTTTTCTTGAGAAAAATTAGTTATAGGGATATTTATTTTTGTAGATACAAAGATAAAGAATCCCTATCTTTATTATATAAGAACTTTTGAGATTGGACGAATTATTTTTGTATCTTTGCCAAAATAATTTCACTTACAGATTAACAATTCAACACATTGACAAATCTTAGTACTCTTCTCCGTGACGAAGCACCTTTCTTCCTGCATCTCACTGTCGAGCATCTGCTTATCTCGCTCTCTGCCATAGTTGTAGCCTCTCTTATAGGAGTGCTATTGGGTATTTTTATTAGCGAGTACCGCAAGTATGCCGCTTGGCTCTTGGGGGCAGTAAATATGCTCTATACTATCCCTTCTATCGCCTTGTTAGGTTTTTTTATCTCCATTACAGGGGTAGGCAACCTTACCGCTCTTATTGCATTGATACTCTATGCCTTGCTGCCTATTATCCGCAGTACCTATACGGGCATTACGCACATCAACCCGCTTATTATCGAAGCTGCCGAGGCAATGGGTAGCACCCGCTGGCAGTTGCTCTGGAAAATAAAACTCCCCTTAGCCCTCCCCGTGCTAATGTCGGGCATTCGCAATATGGTTACGATGACCATTGCACTAGCAGGTATCGCCTCTTTTGTAGGGGCTGGTGGCTTGGGGGTTGCTATCTATCGCGGAATCACTACCAATAATAGCGCGATGACTCTGGTAGGCAGTGTGCTCATTGCTCTCTTGGCTTTGGGATTCGATTTCTTCTTAGCAAAAATAGAAAAACGATTAGTAAACCGCGAAGTAGCCCATAAGCGCAACCCTCTAAAGCTGGTAGGGGTAGGGGTATTGGCACTGCTTATCACCTTGTTCTTTGTGCTTTCTCCCAAAAAGACGAAAGATATTCACATCGCTACCAAGCCAATGACCGAAAGTTATATATTAGGGCAAATGCTTGCCTTGCTTATTGAGCAGGACACAGGGCTTTCAGTACGCCTCACCAATGGCGTAGGGGGTGGTACCTCCAATATTCACCCTGCAATGCTGCGCGGAGGCTTTGATATCTATCCCGAATATACCGGCACCTCGTGGGAAGCAGTACTCAAGCACAAAGACCCTTACCAAGATGATAAGTTCTCTATCTTAGAAGATGCCTACAAAAAACAATACGGTTTAGAATGGGCAAATTTATACGGCTTCAACAATACCTATGGCTTAGCCGTCAGCAAACAAGTAGCACAACAATACCAGCTCAAAACCTTCACCGATTTGGCTAAGGTGAGCCACCAGCTTATCTTTGGGGCTGAATATGATTTCTTCGAGCGTGAGGACGGCTATAAGCAACTCCAAGAAGTCTATGGCATCCACTTTGGCAGAGTAATAGATATGGACATCGGACTAAAATACCAAGCCATACGCGATAAGAAGATTGATGCTATGGTAGTATTTACTACTGATGGGCAGCTTTTTGTAAGTGAGGTTGTTGTACTCCAGGACGACCGCAATCTCTACCCTTCTTATAAGGCAGGCACGGTCGTACGTACCGAATTGCTCACCACTTACCCCGCCCTGCGCACCACCCTAAAAAAACTCAACAACCTCATTGATGATGCCACGATGGCGCACCTCAATTTTTTGGTAGAAACCGAGAGGAAACGACCTGAAGAAGTAGCTAAAAACTACCTGCTACAAAAAGGACTTTTACACCCACAACAATGATAACATTTACCCACATATACAAAAGCTATAACGGCAAGGAAATCATCTCCGACTTCAACCTCACTATTGAAAGCGGTACTTTCCTCACTATCATAGGCACTTCAGGCTCTGGCAAAACTACCGTGCTAAAAATGATAAACGGATTGGTATTACCCGATAAAGGCGAAATACATATTAACGGCAAGAATATTTTAGCAGAAGACCTCATTGCCCTACGTCGCAACATAGGCTATGTAATTCAAGGAAATATCCTCTTCCCACATCTTACCGTTGCCGAGAATATCGCCTATGTACTCCACCTAAAAAAGTACTCCAAAACCGATATAGAGCACATTGTCACCGAAAAACTACAACAGGTGAACCTTCCCCCCGAACTCGCCAACCGATTCCCTCACCAGCTTTCGGGCGGACAGCAGCAGCGGGTAGGTATCGCTCGTGCCTTAGCTGCAAGCCCCTTTATCATCTTGATGGACGAGCCATTTGGAGCATTAGACAGCATCACCCGCAAGCAGCTACAGCGCGAGCTCAAAGCGCTACATCAGCAAACAGGGGTTACCATAGTATTCGTTACCCACGACATCACCGAAGCTCTCACACTAGGCACCAAAGTATTAGTGCTGGATAAGGGTGTTATTCAGCAATACGACACCCCCGAAATGATAAAACAACACCCTGCCAATGAGTTTGTTAAACAATTAGCAAATTAGCAAATTAGCATATTAAATGAAAGCAATTGTTATTTACCAAGCAGGCGATGCTCATCAATTACAAGTAGAAGAACGCCTTATCCCTACGCTCCAGAGGATTGCGTATGGGGCACGACTATATCGCCACCGCTCAAACGCTCCCTATATACGAAACTGCCAAAGAGTATAAAGGACCAGCCCTTGTTATTCATGGCACTTGGGATGTGGTAGTCCCTTATACCTATGGCGAGCGCTACCACCAAGGGTATAAAAATAGTCAATTAATACTCCTTCCCCAAGTAGACCACAGCTTTACTTCTGAAGAAGCCCGCATCAAAACTGCTACCGAAATCACTGAATTTATAAAAAAATATTAGAAAGAACTTTAGCTATGTTTTTAAAAAGTATGATAGAAAAAATATCCAATATATTGGGTATGAACACACTAAAAAAGAAACCTACCTCCTGCTGGGTCTTTTACGCCAAAGAAGAATGCATCGGAGGCAGTCCCTATCCTTTGGAAGACTTCCAAAAAATAATGAATAACTATACCCAACTAAACGACCATAATACCGAACTACTGCTTGGGACAATCCATGAAAAGGATACCTCAGGGATCATTTCCATTTGTTTGGAGCAGAACAATTCTCTCTCAGAAGACTACTCTTATTTTATTCCTCAAAGTATTATATTTGAAGATATTAACGAAAATGTACGCTATGCTATCTGTCGTGTTAAGGACAAATGCGAGTGGGTGCGATATGCCTATTTTATCTCCAACAAAAAAGGTCATAGATCGTATGATTATATAGGAAAAAACGATCCTGTAACCGATAGTAGTACTATCGAACGACTTGAAAAACGCCTTGCTGTTTATATAGATTTACAAAACGCCTTGTTGAAAAAACAAGAAGGCAAAGGAGAAATAGCTCCTCAAAACATTCAAATATCCAAAAAGTTCCAGAAAGAATGGCTATCATTGGCTGACTTACTCTCCATTCCCTCTTGCGCTGCCAATAGAATATGTATGAGTGTATTAGGCGAAGAAAATCTATCTGATGCTTTCCTTTCCGAGATGATAGCCTCAAACTACTTGCAGGTAATTGATTGGAAAACAGAAGCAGAAGATGTTATCTATAACTATAATCTGCTAAGTAAACAGCTAAAAGGCAAAGAAATAGATTTGGAAATAGACAACAACACGCCTCCCGATAAGGTGTTTCAGCTCTTAGCAGCAAAAAGTGAATTTGCTCTTTATGATATAGATATAGGAGGCGACAGCTATATCATAGGGCTTTGTCCAAAAGAAAATGCAGAAGCTGCACAGCGTCAGTACGGAGTATTGTTTTCGATGTTAGAAGATGAAGCAAGTGTTCTCTTGATATCTTAACAAAGCGATAGTTTATAAAAAAGCATTAGAGATAAATCCCTGCTTATAGGATAGCCTATAAGCAGGGATTTATTGTAATTTACACATTAGCTAATTTGTCAATTATTTTCGTACCTTTGTCTCTTCAATAAATCTCCTAAATAAAATGAACACTTTCGTAGCCTTAGACTTTGAAACCGCTAATCAATACCGCAGCAGTGTTTGCAGTATTGGACTTGTTTTTGTAGAAAACAACGAGATTGTCGATACTTACTACCAACTGATAAAACCAGCTCCTAACTATTATTCTCCTTTCTGTACCCAAGTACACGGACTTTCGCAGTACGACACCGAAAAGGCTCCTCTCTTCCCTGAAGTATGGAAAGAAATACTACCAAAAATAAAAGATTTACCCCTTGTAGCTCACAATAGTATGTTTGATGAAGGCTGTTTGCGGGAAGTATTAGCTTATTACGCGCTCCCACAGCACACTAATCCTTTCTTTTGCACTTTGAGAGCAGCGCGCAAGAGCCTCCCTCAGCTTGTAAATCACAAGTTAGACACTGTATCCGCTTATTTTGGTTTTGATCTCAAGCAACATCACCACGCTTTAGCCGATGCTGAGGCTTGCGCACATATTGCTTTAGAACTTTTCAAGTGAGATTTTGCCATTACGATTAAAACATTATAAACCTTAAACTGCCCGTGGGGCTCACACTATGAATATAGAAGAATTTAGAGACTTTTGCCTATCCCTGCCTGATACGTATGAGAAAATGCCCTTTTCGGGGTTCTTTAAAAATGCTGATTCAATCTTAGTTTTTTATGTGGGTACAAAGATGTTTTGCTTCTTTGATATCAATAAGTTTGACAAATGCACGCTCAAATGGAACCCCGATGAGATAGAACAACTCAAAGCAAATTATCAAGCAGTAGAAAACCCTTTTAACCTAAGCAAAAAATATTGGGTGGGTATCCGTTTCAATGAGGATATGCCCGATGATAAAATCAAGGCTTATGTAAAACAATCGTATGATTTAGTAGCTTCTTCACAGAAAAACAAATTAGTAAAATAATGACAACTATGAAAAAAGAAAACCCTAAAAGCCCCAAAAATATTGAAGTTCGAGGTGCTAAAGTACACAACATCAGGAATATAGACGTCGATATACCCCTCAATAAGATTGTAGGGATTGCCGGCGTATCGGGCTCAGGCAAATCATCTCTTGCCTTAGGAGTTCTCTATGCCGAAGGCTCACGAAGATACTTAGAATCGCTTTCCACCTACACAAGGCGACGAATGACGCAAGCCGAACGCGCTGAGGTAGACGATGTGCGCTACGTGCCAGCCTCCTTAGCACTGCACCAACGCCCTACGGTACCTGGTATCCGCAGTACTTTCGGCACAATGACCGAATTGCTGAACAGCCTCCGCCTGATGTTCTCAAGGCTTGCCAATCACTGTTGCCCTAACGGACACTATGTAAAACCTTCGTTTGCTGTAGCAGCTATGCAAGAAATCACCTGCCCCGAGTGCCACGAACATTTCTACGGACCTGGAGCTGAAGATTTGGCTTTCAACAGTCGTGGTGCTTGCCCTACCTGTGGCGGAATAGGAACCGTCAGAATGGTTGACGAAAGCAAGTTAGTCCCCGATGAAAACCTCACTATTGATGAGGGGGCAGTGGTGGTATGGGGTACCCTGATGTGGTCGCTTATGAAAGATGTATGCCGCGAAATGGGCGTGCGTACTGATGTGCCTTTCAAGGATTTAACCCCCGAAGAAAAAGAAATAGTCTACCACGGGCCTGCTGAAAAGAAACATATATTCTACCTAAACCCCAAAACAGGACAAACTGCCGAAATGGATTTTACTTACTACAGTGCTGTGTATAGCGTACAAAACGCTTTGGCTAAGGTAAAAGACGATAGTGGAATGAAACGCCTCGAGAAGTTCCTAAAAGAAGACGTTTGCCACGACTGCCACGGCACAAGGCTTTCTCCAGCGGCACGTGCCCCACGCCTTAGGGGCATTGGCTTAGACCAAGCTACAGCTATGACGCTCGATGAGTTAATGGTTTGGGTAGCAGGCGTCCCCGATTCATTAGAAGAAGCTATGCGCCCAATGGCTAAAAACATCTGCGAAGCCTTTACCGATACCGCCCACCGCCTCATCGATTTAGGCTTGGGATACCTCTCCTTAGACCGTGCAGCAGCTACCCTTTCCACTGGCGAACGCCAGCGCGTACAGCTTGCACGCGCTGTACGCAACCGCACTACTGGGGTGCTCTATGTGTTAGACGAACCCTCTATCGGGCTACACCCTCACAACCTCAAAGGCTTAACAGGTGTGATGGACGACCTCATAGCCGATGGCAATTCGGTGATATTGGTAGACCACGATACCCAAGTACTTACTCACGCCGATGAGATTGTAGAAATGGGCAAAGGCGCAGGGACTAATGGCGGAACCGTCATCGCACAAGGAACGGTAGATGAAATAGCACAAAATAAGGAATCGGTAATAGCACCTTACCTATCGCAAGAGAGCAAACTGCCAGCAGAACTCCCAAAAAACGAACTCTTTTCTATGGGAAACATACACCTCTCTACCGATGCTATACACACCGTACACCCTTTAGAAGTGGAAATTCCAAAGGGGAGACTTACAGTAGTTACAGGGGTTTCGGGCTCAGGCAAAACTACTTTAGTGTTAGAGAGCCTAATTCCCGCTTTAGAGGCAAACGCTATGGGGAAGAAATTACCTCAGCATATCAAATTGGTAAAAGCAGAAGGTATTCGTCAGGTAAAGCTCATCGATGCTACCCCTATAGGCATCAATGTGCGCTCTACGGTAGCTACCTATGCCGGTATTCACGACGAACTCCGTAAGATTTACGCCAAAACCCTCGATGCCAAACAGTACGGCTATAAAGCAGGCGACTTCTCCTACAATACAGGCGACCTCCGTTGCCCTACCTGCGACGGCACAGGGCAAATATCCTTAGATGTGCAGTTCCTCCCCGATGTTGATATTGTGTGCCCTGATTGCAAAGGGAGTAGGTACAAGCGCGAAGCCTATAAAGTATTTCGCACCGCCAAGAATGGCGAAAAATACAGTCTACCCCAGCTGATGAGTATGAGTATAGACCAAGTAATAGAGGTAACTACCGATTTGAAGTTAGTAAATCAAAAACTACAAGTGTTACAACAGTTAGGATTAGGCTATTTGTCGCTTGGCGAAGATACCCCAGGGCTTTCAGGCGGAGAAGCCCAACGCCTTAAGTTAGCCAGCGAAATGGGTAAAGGACAGAGCGATACCGTTTTCGTATTTGATGAACCCACCATAGGGCTACACCCGCAAGATGTATGTGTGCTGCTCGGTGTTTTTCAGAGCCTCCTTAGCTTAGGAGCTACCGTGATAGTGATTGAACACGATTTAGACGTCATTCGCAATGCTCATTATATTATCGATATGGGTCCCGGTGGCGGTGCCGCAGGCGGAAGAATCGTAGCTCAAGGCACTCCTCAAACAGTAAAGAATAACGCCAATAGTATCACAGGGAAATATTTATAAACCTAGTAAAATTATAAGAATCCCCGCTAGTAGGCTTTGCCTACCAGCGGGATTTTTATTATAATTAACACATTTGCTAATTTGCTAATTATTTGTACTTTTGCACTCTATCAATAGCAAACAACGTGTTATCACTTCGCCCCTATTATCACCCTACGCAATCGGTTATTCCTGCAGAAGAAAAAGAGGTTACCTATACCGAGTTTCTTCCGTGTGAGGCTTTGCGTCCATTTATCTATTGCTATTGGGAACTGAAATCTCCTCCACGTAACACGCCTTTCTTTTACCGAGTAGTTGCCGATGGTTGTATAGACCTATTTTTTGACTGCAACGCCCCGCAGATGAGTTCCCTTATGGGGTATTGCAATACATACATAGAGTTTCCTATAACGGGGGCTTTTCATTATGTAGGAGTACGCTTTCTACCCAGTGCCTTTCCGCTACTTTTTGGTCAAGATGCTTTTGAAATCAGCGCACAAGAAATCCCTTTGTGCGAGGTAGTACCTGCACTGGCTACTTTTATAGCTCAGCAGTTGGAAACTCCCCTTTCGTTAGCTACCATAGCACAATGCTTAGACAACTATTTTCTCCGCCACCTATCACAACGCCCTTTGCAGATGGATAACCGCTTTTTCTCGGCACTTTTGCAGATATTGCAAAGCAAAGGCAGTATACACATCAGTGAGTTAGATACCGGTATCAGCCCCCGACAGTTGCGCCGCCTTTTCGACTACTACATAGGTGATAGTCCTAAGACTTTTAGCAATATTGTGCGTTTTCAGCATATACTAAGTGCAAAAGCCTATCACAACCATTCTTTTTTAGACACTTATTACGACCAAGCCCACTTTATCAAATCGTTTAAAACATTCTATGGCGATACGCCGAGTAAGGTGTTAGGCTGAAGAATGTCCGTTTTTTACAATCGTATTCCCTGCGCTTGCGGTACTTTTGCCGCCGAATAACAAATACATTATCAGAATGAAATTAAACGCAGGTATTATCACCGAGAAATTAGCCGAGAGCAAGGCTTTCTACACCCAAGTATTGCAATTTGGTGTTACTTTTGAAAACGACTTTTATTTGCTGTTGCACACCCCTAATCAGGAGGCAGAAATCAGTTTTTTATTACCTAACCACCCTTCACAACAACCTCTTTTCCAAAAACCTTTTACCCAACAGGGCGTATACCTCACCATTGAAGTAGAGAATGTAGACGAGTATTACCACAAGTTAAAAGAGCAGGGTGTACCCATTGCCATAGCGCTTCGCGAAGAGCCTTGGGGCGACCGCCATTTTGCCATTATAGACCCCAACGGCATCGGTATTGATATAGTAACCTATTCTGCACCAGAGTAAGATATTGAAAATAAAATACAAAACCCCTCCCCGCTGGTAGAGAAATCTACCAGCGGGGAGTTTTTATATCCCCAACTCGTAGTAATACCTACACCTTAAAAAAATATTTATAAAATAATATATAGTAAGTTTGCTTATTATATAAAAACATATTACCTTTGCGCCCGAATAAAGAAGTAAATTTAAATTATATATGAAAGTTTTAATTATCAACGGGCATCCTACAATGGAGACGTCTAACGCCAACAAGGCTATTTTAGAAGAAGTAAAACGCTTGCTTCCTGAGGCTGAAGTAAGTAACTTGCAAGCTCTCTACCCTAACTATCAAATTGATGTAACTGCCGAACAAGCTAAACTTGTAAAAGCAGATGTAATTGTATGGCAATTCCCTGTGAATTGGTATTCGCTTCCTGCCTTGCTGAAAAAATGGTTAGACAACGTATTTTCACACGGCTTTGCTTATGGCGACAACAAGCTGATGGGCAAGAAACTCATCCTTTCTTTCACTACCGGAGCTCCTGAAGAGGCTTACCAACACGGTGGCGCACAGAACTATCCGTTTACTGATTTTCTCAACATTCACCGCCAAACTGCCAATCACTGCAAACTGCTATTCCAAGAGCCTGTAATCTCTTACGGAATGAAGTACATTCCAGAGGTAATGCCCAAAGAAGCACTTACCACCTTGCAACAAAGAGCCAAAGAGCACGCCGCTCGATTGGTTGCGCAAATCAAAGAATTAAACTAAGTTTGCAATTGATAAAAATCGCCGTGTGGCAGTGTGTCACACGGTTTTTATTCCATTTATAAATGAAAAAAAGACCTATCAAATATTGGATTGTAGTGGCAAGTCGCGACCACGTACAAATGGGCGTTGCGGCAGGCTTTGCTCAAGCCTGCCACGGCAAGGCACAGCCTTTGAAACGTATGCAGGAGGGAGACGGTATTCTCTATTACTCTTCCAAACGCTATTTCGGAAAAGAAGACAAATGCCAAGCCTTCACGGCTATTGGCAAAGTAAAAGACGAGGAAGTCTATGCCTTTCAGATGAGTGAAAATTTCTGTCCGTTTAGGAGAAATATTACTTTTGTAGACTGCGAAGAAACACCCATAGCCGACCTTATTGAGCTATTGGACTTTATCCCCAACAAAAAGGTGTGGGGATATCCTTTTCGCTTTGGTATTTTGGAAATATCCGAGAACGATTTTAAACTTATAGCCTCTAAAATGTTACACAATGACCTCTCAGCCCTCAATTTTTAATTTGAAAGCCGAAGAAAGCTCAGGGCTTTTACTTTGGCAGGTAAGTATGTTATGGCAACGCGGAATCAAAAAAGTGTTGCAACCTTTCGACCTCACACACCCCCAGTTTGTACTCTTGGCGAGTGCCCAGTGGTTCGCCCAACAAGGAAAGGAAATCACACAGGTGTCTTTGGCAAATTTCACCAAGATAGACCCAATGACTACCTCGCAAGTGGTGCGCACTTTGCAGAGCAAAGACCTCATCACAAGGGAAGAACACAAGACCGACACCCGCGCCAAAGTAGTTGCTATCACCGATAAAGGTGCCGAACTCATCGCGCAAGCCGTCGCTAAGGTCGAGGCTTTCGACGATGAATTTTTCAGTATTTTGACAATCGAACAGCCCTCGTTCAACGCTCAACTGCACAAACTTTTGACAAATTAGCGGAATCGTTTTGCCCTCATTGCTAGAAAACCTTACTTATGAGGAAGGTTTTATCAATTATCAATTGTTTTGTACCTTTGTAGTCTCAAAAACTATTTATACTATTTTCTATTATGCCATTGAATATTGTTATTTTTAAGCAAGGAAAGGAGAAAGAATATGTGTCAATTGATGAAAAACTACATCAATTGATGTTTTCTCAGGATGCTATAAAATAAGGTAGATGCAGGGAGCTCTCTAAAATTAAAGATTATTACCTTACAGATGTTATTTTTATGGGAAAAGCACTTACAGACTTTGTTGAAGACCTTAAAATGCTTTCAC
Source organism: Capnocytophaga gingivalis ATCC 33624 (assembly GCF_000174755.1). Classification (GTDB taxonomy): domain Bacteria; phylum Bacteroidota; class Bacteroidia; order Flavobacteriales; family Flavobacteriaceae; genus Capnocytophaga; species Capnocytophaga gingivalis. The sequence goes on along the minus strand of NZ_ACLQ01000022.1, from coordinate 41,653 downwards.
TTCCGGAACTTTCTCCTATAATAAAACTATTAGAGCAACCAGAAATAGAGAAAATATATATAAGTGGAGACTAAAATAAATAGATGATGACGGTTATTGATATAGGAAATCTCTTAGATACTTGTAAAGATGAATATTTCTTAGTGGAAGAATCCACAGGAAATATATATTATCAATATAAAGGGGAAAAGAAAGTATTTATAAACTCTGATAAGGATTCTTTTAACAAATGTTTGTTCGCATATAGTAACTTTGTAAAAAATAATAACTCTACTCTCGTTACTGCTGAAAATATTATAAATATCTGTAAGAAACATATTCAATATACCGATTTTATTATTCAAACAGATTTTTTAGGAGCCAAATCTTTCTTTTGGCAAGAAAAGTTATATGATATAGCCATACTTATAGAAGATAATCATTCTATTCTATCTCCTTACAACGACTTTTTTCTGTTTTATGAAACAAAAATGTATATCAACAGTAGTATTGCAGAAATCAATACCTATCAGGAATATCAAAATATAGATAAAGAATCTGTTATTCGAACGATCCAAACTATTTATAACGACCTTTCTATCGAAAACTTACACACTATACAATTAAAAGTAATGGAACTTGTCTTAGTTCCTCTCTACGGAAAAGCTCGTTTTGATGATTTTCTTCTCAGAAGAGAGAAAAGAATTAAAGAAATAATGGGTATTTAAAATAAACGTATGGATATTGATATAGTAACCTATTCAGTAAAAATATAAAATAAACCCTCCCCACTGGTAGAGAATACTATAAGTGGGGAGGGTTTTATTCTTCGTTTTCTTAATCCAAACACCATTCAAAATATAAATAGGGGTGCGACTTAATTGTTTCATACCAATCACTATCGTGCGTTACAATAAATTCATTGTTAGTTTTATAACTTGAGATAAGAACGTGATTATCTATTTCTTTCCAAACAAGTATTCCATCTTCTGCACCTACAATACCTTCCCTATATTCTCCTAAGTAACATCTCCACTTTCTAAATGGCAACATCTTGTCCATAATTAGTACAAATTCGTCTATAGTATCGGGTAGATAAAACGTAGCTGGATTGGGACAGTTTACATCATCGGCTGCACATACACTGTCTCTACTTAGGTATACCTTTACTTGTTTATTTTCTACATCTTTCATTCTTGATTTTCTCTATAGTTTCTGTATAAAACGTAGTTATATTAAGTCCGTATTGGGTATATTCACCTTTTTCTATAAACTTTTCGCCTGAGAAATAGATTTCTTGGGTGTAAGTAGTGTTATTTTTGGGAGTTTGTCCCTCTATTTCCAAAACGAGCTTATCAGCATCTATATATTTTCTTTTCTTGTCAAGTGAAAAAGGTAATTCGGGAACATTGGTATTTACTTTTCCTGACATTCGAAGACCTTTATCATCGTATGCTGCATATAAAGTACTATAAACAGTGGTATCTGCTTCGTTGAGGACAGTGCCTCCATACATTTTTAGGTTCTTTTTGTATTTGTCCTTAGTGCTTATCATAAATACTTCCGTATCTATAAAATAATCCCCGAATTGGTCGTCTAAAAAATCTAAAATAGTCGCAATATCCCTCTTTTTGAATATTTTTTTTCTTAAGAAATGACTGTATTCATCACTTAGTACATACCTATCTTTATTTATATGTATGAGGTCGGGACTTTCAAGGTAAAATAAAAACGTATGGGTGTTATCTCTATCTCCTATAAGTAGTTGTAGCTTATCGGAAGCTATTTTTTTCGTAGTGAGGAAGTAGGAAAAGGCATCTTTTTGCGCTATATCCTTTGGGGTATCTTTTTTATGGACAAATAAAGTATCCTTCCTGCGATTGAAGCGCAAAAAGGTATAGTATTCACGGCTCTCCTTTCTTTCGGGGAGTAGTGAATCGGTTTCATTGTCTGTGGCATAGCTTTCGTATTGTGTTCTAACTAATACTGCTTTTTGCGCCCATAGTATATTTTGCCCCCAAAGGAGGACTAATAATAAAGGGAGTAGTCTTTTCATTTGCTAATTTGCTATTTCCTCTTTCTTTATTTCCTCAATGCGTTTGTTGAGTTTTTTCAATTTCTTTTTGATTTGTTTTTCTTGGCGTTTGGCACCTCGTTCGACAGTCTTAGCAAACTTTTTTTGCTTTTTGCTGATATGCCTATTAAAAGCAAACGCTACATCTGCGTATTTGCCTGTTAAAGAATTTTTTGCATTTTCTTTGTCTTCGAGAACTTTAGCGAGTTTGGCTTCCAATCTTTCTTTTTCAGCTTGTAGCTCGGCAAGGGTTGAGGGTTGCTCTTGAGATTGTGCTGTGGCAATACCTCCTAAAAATAGCGTGAATAGGGCTGCTATCAAAAATCTTTTCTTCATCTTTTTGTATGATATTTTTTAAAGGGTGCAAAGATAGTGATAATTTCATAATTGACAATTACCGATATTCTACTCTTCAATTTCCTCAAAATATCTATCTAAATGGCTGTATATTTCCATATCTTCCTCTGAGGCATCTCGCAATACTATATGGCTACAAGATTTTTCGGTATTAGCGAATGCAAAATTGTGTTCTCCGTAGTAAATTTGATAGCCTTTATCTGCCAATAGCCAAATTTCGTTTGTCTTGAAGTTAAAAATATCTTTTAACACTCGATAGCTTTTTCCTACTTGCAATCTCATAATTAATATGATTTTTAAAGTACAAAGATAATGATAATTTGTTAATTGTCAATTGTCAATTGTCAATTGTCAATTGTCAATTATTTTGTACCTTTGCATAAACTACAAAAAATACTAATGGATAAATTATTAAAAGGGAAACAAAGCAAAAAGCGGCTAAATATGATAAGCTTTTCACGTATAGCTATAGCTTGTCTCTTAGTTTTCGTTGTTACTTCTTTTTATATAATATTTAAGGATAACAATCAAGTAGATGAGCATTTCTCCTCGAATTCTTACCAATATTGTTTAGAGGATTCCTTTTTTTATAAATACCAAGGGAAAATATATACCAAAATAATAGGTAAAGGTTATAAAGCTATTCCTGAAGCCGATGCGGCTACTTTTCAAGTATTCCCCAAAAGTCTGCGAATCCAACAAATAGGATGGGATAAAGCACACGTTTTCCATAACAACCAAATCGTCCCCTTACAGCCGCCTATTACCCCTATAGGCAATGACCTTTTTACCGATGGAAAAGACACTTACTTTTGTGCTTCTCGCCCTGACTTTAAAGCTGGCACTAATGACTACCCCCCTATAAAGCAAGTCGGCAGAAACGGACAAAAGTTCTCCGCGCTCAACTCTTCACCTTACCTCTCTACCGATGGTACCTATTTCTATTACCAAGGCGAAAAAATAGAAGGTGCCAAAGATACTATTTTCCCTATTTTGGAATTGAGAGAACGTGATAAAAATTCCAAAAAAATAAGCTTTTCTTGCTATTTTTCTGACGGAAAACACGTGTTTTACAAAAACCATCTATTAGATGAAACTTTTACCGATGACCTTGTTACCGATATCTTCTCTAATCACGGCTATTTTGAGTATCTCTATCACCTCAATGGGGGCAAAGTATTTATCGACGGAAAGCCTTTTATGCCCAACGAGGCTCACTATCATTTGCTGATAAGTGATAACAGTTATACCAATCATTTGTTTTTTACCAATGAAAACGGCGTTTATTATTATGATTTAGAGGAAAAAGAAGCCAAAAAAGCAATGGATAGCAATCCTTTTAAAGGATATAAAAAAGAGGATAATGGCTATTTTTATAATGAAAAAAATATATTGTTTTTTAGACCGAGAACTCACATAGCTAGAGGGAGAAGATATAAAGGGATGACAGGCTACTCTACTGAAATCTGCTTGCTAAAGAATACCTCTACTTTAGAATTTGAAGACAAAATCAAACAAAAAGTCCTTTCCTCTGAAGAGTATCAGGTATTAGCAAAAGCCAAAACTCGTACAGTTTCCTTTTGGGAGCGCTACTTTGTCTTATGGTTGGTTATTATAGTAACGATCTTAAGCTATATCTTCCGCTTTATATTTAGGCAATACAACATCACTATAGACCCTTTTGTATTAGATGAAAAATATTTGAGAATCAACAATTTGGTAGGGAAACGCTATCTTATTAAAGATATTCAAGAAGTAGTCTTTATGATCCATAAAGAAAAAAATATTTTGGGAGAAATGCGTATTGTGACTAAAAGTAAAGGTACTTCACTTTCTTATTGCGTTAGATCTGGAAAAGTAACAGAAACAGAGGCTGCCCTTACTGAAAAAATAAAAGATTTGCAACAATTATTGGAAAAACAACATATCAAGGTAGAAATTGATTCATAAATTTTAAAATATAGAAACTATGAACAGCACTAAGAGAAACTACTCTAAACAAGAGAAGGAAAAGAAACCCAAAAGAGAGCCTCTTTTTGGAGAAAAGTTATTGAAAATAGGGCGTATAATCCTAATTGTGCTAGTGGGGTGCTATCTCTTATCCTTCCTATGGACAACCCCTCATTTTATTTTTAACAATGACTCTATAGGAGTGATGATAATATTTTTCTTACCTATGGCAGTATCTCTAGGAGTTTTTTTCCTTTTTCATCGCTGGGTACTCTCCAAACGCATTCATTATGAACAATATATAAGAGGAGAACTTCCTCCCGTTATTAGAGTGAAAGCTTTGAATGATAGAGTTTTTCAAGGAATTGTATTTGTATTGATTGTTTCGTTTTATACGCTTGTATTCTGGTTTATAAACAAAGAAATTAGAAGTAAAGAAACTGGAGAACTACTAAGATACTTTTATCAGTTTATAGCAATTAGCATTTTAATAGGGATCATAGTGCTTTTTGCCTATGACTTGAGAAAAAAGTATCGAGATACTTTCTATGCTATAGAGATAAGAAATGGGATACTTTACATTTTCTATAAAGAAACTCTCCAACAGACTATTGACTTAAAAAGTATTCGCTACGTCTATTTTTTTTTGAAAGAAAGCTCAAGAGAAACCAAAATCCACCCTCGTATGAAGGTTTTCAATGGCCGAACATTCATACTATGCATCAAACTCAGCGTTGATAACTATCTTTTACTAAAGGCTTTTTTTACTCGCAACAATGTCAAAATAACAGATAATTATACTATCTTGTAAGGATTTTGAAAATGGAAATAAAAGTTATAGAACACATAAATCTCACCCAAGAGCTCGTAGACCAAAAAAAATTCTTTACTTTAGGATATTGCAAAGCTCTCGAAACATACCTAATGGCGGTACTTGTTCCTTGGATCGTAGACTATAACCGCTATTATCGCATAAGTGCTGAAGAGTATCACTTATATCAAAACGACTCTCAAGCATTCTGCCAACTATATGAAAAAGAGATTAGCAGAAATGAGGAGTGCTTTACGCAGAAGTTTATAGGTGCCGGTGCGCTACGCGATTATGATGGCAGAGTCCATTTCACACGTGCTTATCCCTCAAAAGAAGTTAACCCTTTTGTGAATTATATCTATTATGAGGGAGTGCTCTATGCCCGCATTCTTTGGGACAAAGGCATTGTATACGTCCCTCCTTATCAGAAAGTAAAAACCCCTAACGGAGACTGGGAGTATCCCTTGCGAAAAGAATGTTATATAGAAAAAGACTTAGAAGACCAAAATCTCTGCTTTTGTCTTGATACACAAAAAAATAGAAAAATCTCATAATTAGTGAATATGTTTTTATATAGAAGAATGTAAAGTAATATTACTTGATGATTGGAGCTATCAAGTAACCTAATTGATATAACTTAATGAGTATTAGTTAGATAGCTATATTTTACTGAAAAGTTTATTTTTCTTACAACCATTTTAAAGTTAATAGACGAATATAATCTGTTTTTTTTAATTACAATGTCTAGAATTCTTCATTTTATAAAAGATTGGACGCTCCCCGTCTCAATGGGGATAGGGTCAGTGGCGTATTTGGTATTTTATTATGTACCAGCTTTGGAGCAGGCTTCGCAATGGTTTGCACCCTTCTTTAACAGCATATTGCCGCTGTTTATGTTCCTCATTCTGTATGTTACTTTTTGCAAGGTCGATTTTAAGAAATTAGCTCCAGTGAAGTGGCATTTTTTGACGACTGCTTGTCAGTTACTTTTTGTAATGAGCATTCCTTTCTTTCGGGGAGTAGTGAATCGGTTTCATTGTCTGTGGCATAGCTTTCGTATTGTGTTCTAACTAATAATGCTTTTTGCGCCCATAGTATATTTTGTCCCCAAAGGAGGACTAATAATAAAGGGAGTAGTCTTTTCATTTGCTAATTTGCTATTTCCTCTTTCTTTATTTCCTCAATGCGTTTGTTGAGTTTTTTCAATTTCTTTTTGATTTGTTTTTCTTGGCGTTTGGCACCTCGTTCGACAGTCTTAGCAAACTTTTTTTGCTTTTTGCTGATATGCCTATTAAAAGCAAACGCTACATCTGCGTATTTGCCTGTTAAAGAATTTTTTGCATTTTCTTTGTCTTCGAGGACTTTAACAAGTTTGGCTTCCAATCTTTCTTTTTCAGCTTGTAGCTCGGCAAGGGTTGAGGGTTGCTCTTGAGATTGTGCCACGGCAATACCTCCTAAAAATAACGCGAATAACGCTGCTATCAAAAATCTTTTCTTCATCTTTTTGAGTGCTTTTTTTAAAGGGTGCAAAGATAGTGATAATTTCATAATTGACAATTACCGATATTCTACTCTTCAATTTCCTCAAAATACCTATCCAAATGGCATCCTATTTCCATATCTTCATCGGAAGTATTTCGTAATACCATAAAGTGACAATTTTTCTCGGCATTAACGAATACAAAATTGTGTTCGCCGAAGTACGCTTGGTATCCCTCATCTACTAACGACCAAACTTCACCCGCTTTAAAGCTGAAAATATCATTTTTTATGCGATAGTTTTTACCTACTTCCAATTCCATACTATGTGATTTTTAAGCCACAAAGATAATAATAATTTAGTCAATTTTCTAATTTTCTAATTAGAAAATTATTTACTACTTTTGCCAAGTAAATTGTCAGCAAAAAAGAAAAGGATATGAACGATTTTAAACTAACACTTTTGAGAAAATGGGAATTTGACAATGAATTCTCATTTGTTTATGCTTCAACTTTACTACCCAATGGCACTGCCGTAATCCTAACTTCCGATAATACCGATTGGCATAAATATTACGTCCTTTTCCTTTCAACCGAAGGCGTCAAAAAGATTCCTATTGAATACAACCCAACATCCAACAGAGATTATCCTATGCTCTTCAGATATAAAGAAGGGTTTGCCATCATCATTTCGGCAGAAGAAGTGCGGTATTACTCAGATATGCATTCGTCACCAGCACTCATTCCGATAAAAAATAAATCATTACTAAGGTATAACATTGTACCAGAGAAAGCTGAACAGCGGTATTTTCAAAATATATCCGACAGCCAAACGATTCCCGTTTGCTTTGAAAATGAAGTTTATTACGGCAATGCAAGATGTTTTGCCCTTTTAGAATTTGATGAGGTAGCAAAAACTGCCAAATGGAAATCTTTTTCAAAAATAGATAAAAAAGCATTTACGCATTGTGACAACAGAACCTCCGATACTCCAAAAATAGACAGTCTTAAAATATCGGATAAAAAAATCTACGCCTTCATTCCGGGTGAAAGCGCTTCATCGGTCAATAAATGGGGAATGGATTATTATGCGCTCGCACAAATCTCTGCCGAAGGAAAGGTAATCGAGAAAATTATCGAATCGGACAATTTGCATACCGATCATAAAAAACGCGGTGTAAATGGCTGTTTCACTGATTCTGAATATGTAATACTAACACCTGTTTTTAAAACAGATGATTGGAAGGGTAACCAAAAAGTCTTTTCGCTCACCACTCGCGAATATAGCAATATTTTCTTACCTAAAGGGATGACAAAACACAAACTCCAAAATATCACAGGCAAATTTTGCTTAACTTCTCTTTTCGATAGAGGTTTAAAAGAAATATCCTTGTGTAATTACAATAACTTATAAAACACCTTAGGCATTAGCTTTTATGTCTCAAAAAGCCAAAGTTTTCAATAAATTATTAGCCCATTACGGCAAGCAACATTGGTGGAATGACCCCAATCGCATTACCGACTGGATTTCGATGATTCTCATTCAACAAACTACCCAACAGAATACCGAAAAAGCGCTTGCTAACTTAGAGGGTAACATATCGGTAGAGGCTTTACACGCTATGGAACTGAACACTTTACAGGAATATATACGTCCGGCAGGCTTCTACAAGCAAAAAAGCACTTACATCAAAGCCCTGATGGAATGGTACGTGTCGCACGGAGCTTCCTTACAAAAGTTTGAGGCTATCCCTACTGAGGAGCTTCGCAAAGAATTGCTCTCTATCAAAGGTGTGGGCGAAGAAACTGCCGATGCAATGTTGTTGTACATTTTTGAGCGAAAGGTGTTCATAGCCGACCAGTACGCTATACGACTTTTGAACCGCCTGAATCTCTCTACTGCACAGACTTATAAAGCCCTCCGCGAAGAATGTATGCCCTTAGTAGCTGAAATTCCTTTAGAAACCTGTCAAGAATGGCACGCTGTGATTGATGTACACGGCAAGGCTTACCGCAAAGGTTTTACCGATGAACAATGGTTGATAGAATAATTAGTACAAATGAATCGTATTCTTCTTTTGATAGCCCGTGTGGCTCGTACTTGGACGCTCCCCTTCTCTATGGGTATAGGAGCAGTGGCATATTTGGTGTTTTACTATGTACCAGCTTTGGAGGGGGCTTCGCAGTGGTTTGCTCCCTTGTTCAACAGTATATTGCCGCTATTTATGTTTCTCATTCTGTATGTTACCTTTTGCAAGGTCGATTTTAAGAAATTAGCACCTGTGAAGTGGCATTTTTGGACGACCGCTTGTCAGTTACTTTTTGTAGTAAGCATTGTAGGAGCTATTCTCTTTTTCCATATCAGTGGGAAGCAACTAATACTTTTAGAGAGCATACTCGCTTGTATTATAAGTCCGTGTGCAGCGGCGGCTGCCGTAGTAACTCTCAAGCTCGGTGGCAATTTGGAGCAGATGACTACTTATACTTTTCTCTCGAACCTGCTTTGTGCATTGCTTATCCCTGTGTGTTTTCCGCTGATAGAACCAGCCTCGCAAATGACCTTTTGGGGAGCTTTCTCGCTGATAATGCAGAAGGTATGTTTGGTGCTGGTTGTACCGATGTTATTGGCACTTCTTACTAAAAGTTTGCTACAATTACGTCGGTTTCATCAGTGGCTTATCCATATCCCAGACCTCTCTTTTTATCTCTGGGGTTGCTCGTTGATGATAGTTACCGGCACTACCCTCAAGAACATTTTTCACGCAGGGACAAGTGTATTATTTCTGTTGCTCATAGGATTTTCGGGATTAGTGTTATGTCTGCTCCAATATGCTGTAGGGCGTTATATAGGCAGATTTTTTGGCACTTCCATAGAATCGGGACAAGCCTTAGGACAGAAGAATACCGCCTTTGCTATATGGATAGCGGCTACTTATTTGCATCCGCTTTCTACCGTAGGGCCAGGTTGTTATATTCTTTGGCAGAATATCATCAACTCTATTGAAATATGGAAAAAAGGCAAATACAAGGCTTGAGGATAAATCAGTATTTTTAATTGCCTATTTACCCTATTTGATAATTAAAAAAATTTTTATCTTTGCCCCCTGAAAAAGAAAAGTTTTTAATGCAATGAAAAAATTACTTTATCTATTATTAGTACTGCTATCTTCGGTTACTGCCTATTCACAAATGCTGTTCTCTGAAAATCTCACGATGACCATAGATAGTACCAAAACCCTACAAGGGAGTCTGATGCCTGAGATAGATTTTAAAACCGAGAAAGAAAATATTTTTACGTTTAAAAATACGGCCAATCTCAACTTGCTTATCAATCATAATAGGGTGATCAATGTCATCAACAAGTTTGAACTTTCTACTTATGGTAAGCAGGTGATCCTAAGTGGAGGATATGTACATATGGAATACCGCTACCTCTTGGATCATGCTTTTGAGGTATACCCTTATGTGGAATCACAGTGGGCGGAGAGTAGGGGAATGATTCATAAGATTTCTTCTGGGCTGCAATCACGCTATCGACTGGTGAACACCAATTCGTCCTTGATGTTTGTCGCTTTGGGATTGTTCTTCGAGTATGAAAAATGGCAACACCCTACCCCTGATGCCAATACTCCTGAGCACGCCTATAGCCGAAGTCTCAAGACCCATTTGTCACTGAGCTACAAACTTCAATTGGCTAAGAAATGGGGACTTACTACTACAGCTATACATCAGGGAAAGCCCGATAGAACTTATTTCAAAGAAGCACGTTTTGGAGGAGCTCTTGACCTGAATTATAGTATTACTAATGCTATAGGTATTCGTGGTGCCTATAGGCTTATCTACGATACAGCCCCCATAGTCCCTATAAAAAAGGACTACCATTCGGTTGAAGTAGGGCTTACAGTTTCATTTTAATTAACCAAATTAACACATTAGTATTATGTTTACTATTCCTTATATAGAAACCCGAGAAGAATTCTTCTACTTGGATGTATTTCTAAAATTGCTTTTAGGATTGTTGGCTATTGCTCTGGTTATCAATAAGTCTGGTAAGGGAAACTTGGCGCCTACTTCCGCCATGGATCAGGTACAGAATTACGTACTGGGGGGTATCATCGGGGGGGTGATTTATAGTCCTGCCATTACACTCTTCCAGTTTGCCATTGTCCTGGTTATTTGGGCATTTCTTATTATAGGATTACGAAAGCTTAAGACCAAAATTCTTGCCTTTAGGCATTTTATAGACGGAACAGCGGTGATTGTGATCAATCGTGGTAAGATAGACATAGCAGCCTGTAAGAAGGCTAAAATCACGGCACACGATCTTGCCTTTAAGCTCCGCAAAGAGGGTGTCTATTATATCCAGAATGTGAAAAGAGCGGTACTGGAACAGAACGGTGAACTGATTGTTGTATTGGCAGGTGAGGAGAATCCTAAATATCCCATTATCACCGATGGTATTATCCATAAAGGGGTGTTAGAAGATGTGGATAAAACAGAAGAATGGCTACTGGAAGAGCTCCACAAGCAAGGCTATGAAAGTGTCCCAGAGATATTCTTAGCAGAATATTATGGAGGACAGGTAAAAGTAGTTCCCTATAATAATTAGAAAATTAGCTGATTAACATAAGTGTTAATTAGCTAATTTTTTGTATATTTGCTCCCAATTATTCAGATATTATGAACTTGAATATATTCATCACCCTGCATCTGATAGAGAAACGCCAAAAGACCTTTTGGGGTACGTTGAGGACAATCCTCTTGTTTCCTCTGGCAATTGTAGGGGATACATGTTTGGTGATAGCTTATTTGATTGCTTTGATGGTGAGTAATATACTTGAAAAATACGAAAATTAGATTTTATGAATATTGGTTACAAATACCTTTTTTTACCTATCCTCTTGCTCTGTATAGGTTGTACTTCTTCCAGGAAGATAAAGGTTCCTGATGACTATTGTGTTCCTCCGCCGTATACAATGACAAAGGAAAAAGAGGCTCCTATAGAAGTTGATGAAGCAAAGCTTGCTTTGGGCAAAAAACTTTTTGAAGGAAAACTTTCCTCTAGAAATATTCTTATTGCTTATGCCTCCGATACCGATGAGGCTCTATTGTCATTAATTGCCTTGGCCGATGATTCTTCTGAGCAGGCACAACTAAAACGCAATACCTTAAAAATAGAGATCCATAGCAAGATTAACGCTATTTTCTCACAAATGAATTCGGTAACTGCGGAATTGGATTGCGAAGAAGAACGCATAGACCAAATAGCTACTACGCTAAGTAACATCAATGACAAGAATGTTACGCGCCTTACAGTTGCCTCCATACTTGTAGGAGCGGCCTCGGCGGTGGCAGGAGCTTATATAGCCGATGACAATTGGAACAAAGGGGTCACTGTAGGCAGTGGGGTGCTGGGGGCAGGCTTGAGTTTTCTCACCCTTAACCCGAAGGGAAAAAAAGTAGTGCTACAACACCCTCGCAATCTGTTGCGTTGTTTTATCACTGAGAAAAATGACATAGAGTTTCCTCCTTTTGTATGGTATATGCTTAACGAACCTCGTTTTACCAACTCAGGAGAGAGTTCTGTTTTGCGGAATACACAAAAGAGATGGATTAGACATCTTTTTGACAATGACAAAGAGAAGGCGCTAAAAGCAGTGGTTTTTAGCGATGGAGGCGTCTATAATGCGGGTGATTTGCATACTCGTGCTGAGATGTTTGACCAAATGCAATCGGTGATACATTCGCTGAACCAAAACCTGAACTTCTTTATTCAAGAGGTCAATATACTTATGTTGAAAAAATAAATTGAAATATAATGAAAAAACTCTTTTTACTGCTATGTGTATGGGCAACACTCCCTGCTGTAGCGCAAACCTCGAAAGACAAAATCCTGATTATAGATGCGAGTTACCTCAAACAAGGTAGTAGCTACGGACAGTTAGGAGTACATTTCACCTATTACGACAGCAATAAGTTGGCACTATTTGCGGGATTGGCGGGCAACTTCCGTTCGGAAAACGGATTAGTTGCTATCCCCGAAGCACAACTCTCGGCTTGGATCAGAGCGGATGAGTCACACGGTGGTTTAGTAGATATTCCTGTCTTGCTATTTCGCCCTCAGCTGAATTTCTCCCCCTATTACTTTGCTCCCGAAGCAGGTTTCCAAATCCTCTTTTTCTATGTAAAAGCAGGCTACGGCTTCCCTTGGGGTAAAATGAGTGACAACTATCCTTTTGACACGGGCAAATTCCGCTTTTCAGTAGGAGCTATCATACCGCTAAATATTAAATAATAAATAATATGAAACATTTCTTTTTATCCGTAGCCCTTATGAGCACAATGCTCGGTTTTGGGCAGGCTTCTGGCAATCTCAATTATCAGAACAGAAATCAAAGTAATAGGGAAAACAACAATTTTTCGCTCGATTTCCCTACCAATTACGAAATGGTGGTCTCTGCCAAAGGGCTGGCTAATATCAAAGCCGATGCCTTTGTAGCTATTTTTAGCGTAGTGCAAGTAGGCAAAACGGCTGAAGAAGCTACGCAACTGATGGTTCAGCGTCTTTCGTCTGCCCTATCGGCTCTTAAGGCTAAAAACTTTGAAATCTTTGTAGATATGATTTCGTTCGTGCCTATGTACGAATACGAGACCGAGAAGAAAGTCTTTAGCAAGCGCACCTACAATGAAGTGCCTATGGGCTTTGAACTCAAGCAAAACTTACATATCAAAATCAATGAAGCCTCCCGACTCAATGAGTTAATCACTCTACTGGCTAATAATGAGATTTATGACCTTGTACGTATGGACTACTACAGTAGCCAGTTAGAGACCATAAAAAAAGAACTTAAGGACAAGGTGAAATCTGCCTTTGCTGAAAAGCAAAAGGTCTATGAAACGACCCTTGGGGAGAGCTTTGCCTCCGCTGAAAAGAAGGTTGTTGATGGTTTTTTCCACATTTACCCTACCGAACAATATAGTAGCTACGAAGCCTATAGTAGTGCATCCTTACAAGGCAAGCGAGCAGGCAATGTGGTGCAAGCCAACAAGTCTACTACTCAGTATTACCAACCTATTGCTAATCGAGATTTTGATGTGGTACTCAACCCTATTATCGTAGAACCTATGATACAAGTGGTCTATGAAATAAAAATGAGTGTGAATCGCCCTGATAAAAATAAAGCTAAAGAGGCACTATTGCTAACCCCTGCTGGCGAACTCAAGAAGATAAACTTGCCTTAGCAACTTCCATAATGAGATAACAAGCAATAAAACTCTTAAAGTAAGTCCAAGCGAATTATTCACCGTTGGTACGAGTATCTGAATCGCGCCAGCGGTGGCATAATGCTTTGTTTGGAGTAGGTTTCTAGCAATCTCAATAGTGGCAATTAAAAACTAAAAATAAAATGAATCCAATAATCAAACAATGGGACACAGCTAAGTCTCTAAAAAGAGCCAACCAATATGAAGAGGCACTAGCTATCTATGAAACGCTCTGCCCTAAGGTAGAGACAGAACTCTCGGATACCTTTGATAGGGCTATGTTTTTTGGGGATTATTTTGGTGTATTGGCAGATGTTGCCCAATATGACAAAGCGGAAGCAATGGCTGCTAAAGCCTTAAAATACATAACTGAAAATGGATATACTACTCTAAACTATATCTTCTATAACTATGGGAATATGTATCTTCATCAAGCTAAATGGGAAGAAGCTATTCCTTGGCTCGAAAAAGCGCTCAATAAAAATAGCAATGGGTGGATTGACGAGAAACAAAAAGCCTACTATGGTACTGCTTTAGGGGGTGCGCTATTCCATTTGGGGCGTATAGAAGAAGCTGAAGAAGAGTTCCTTAAGGCGGTAGAGGCAGGCAAATATACTGTAGCTAATAAGGATTGGGAACCTTTTTCTACCTCAAAGAGATATACAAGCAAAAAGGTGACGAGAAACTAATGGCAAAATATGAAAAAATGTACCTTACCCGACTTAAAAAACTAAACGAAGAAGATCTTATCTATCCTCTATCAGAACATCGGGCAAACAGACAAGCCCTTGAAGACTGGAAAAAACTTAGTAACCTTTAATCATTTTACAAATAAAACCCTATGAACGAAAAAGCAATAAAACTTTACGAACAAGCCCAAGCGGATTACCCAACGTTGAAAACCCAAATAGAGGCACAAGTAGTGCGTTGGTTTTGGGCAGCAGGAGGCGTGGGATACTTTTCTTTAGAGCCTTTTTATTTTGAAGAACACAAGTTTCCCAAGAGTAAAATCCTAAAAGAAACTCCTGAAAAGACCGATGATAAATACTTGTATGGCGTGAATGCCAATGACGAGATTATCCTAGAACGCTCTTATATCGGATATGGAGACGAATGTTACGAAGACTTCTATTTCCGTGAGGAAAACCAAATTATCAATTATCACTTTAATTCTTATGTTAAGAAAGAATGTTTAAGTGTGAACATATTCATCTATAAGGAGGGACTCTTACAATCAATCCACTCTGCTTACTCTGCTTTCGATAATAGTAAAACTTGGAGAGAAAAGATTATGTACTATGAGGGGGACAAACTCATTCGTCAGGAGGAAAAGGGATTAGATTATTATTTAAAACCCATTGATAATGCCCTTCTCTATACCTATGATATGCTGGGAAAACTCAATAGTATTACCAGCGGAACGGGCTATGTATGCTATCAGAAGAAGGATAAGAAAATCAGTTATAAAGCCCTCTCTGAAAAAGCTGCGGAACGCTACTATGCCCTATTGGTGCCTACCATTAAGGCATATCCTGTAAAAGAGCCCTTGTATTGTATCAACCTATCGTTTGACTACCAAAATATACTGCCCACAAGAATAGGCTTTGGTACTGAAAGCGAAAGACAAGAATACCAAAAGTATGGCAAAGAGGCAAAACACTACCTTTGGAACACAGCCGAATATGCTCATACGATAGATATAGAACCCAACGAAGAAGACGCTGCTCTCTTTGACCTTTTCAATCAAGAAACCGAGATGCAAGAAAAGAGCAGTGCCGCCACGAAACTATTAGTCGCTTGCGCCAAACGCCTCAAAGAAGAATGGGCATCATTGGGTATTCCCTCCACCGATGACTTTGTAGTGGTAGTAAGTGATGAAGAAGAATCTTTTTTGAAGAAAGTATAGAGTTCAGACATCAGGTTTTAGGTATTAGTTTTGTCGCAAAAAAAAGTGTATTTTTGCGACAAAATAATATCTTATATCGTATGGAAAGTGCTGATGATGAAATATTTAAGAAGCTATTAAAATGCGGAAGGTATATTGAGGAATGGGCACTTATGAACTTGATGACGGAGTACAACTGAGGAGCCTGCTCCAAATGATACAGAGTGAGGAGCGCTATAAAGAGATTTTCAAAAGTGAATTAGATGATATAATAGAAGAAGTAGAAGATTTTTTTAAATAAACAAAATGACCCCCGAACTACAACTATTAGGCGATGCTATTTTTGAGGCTGCCAAAAAAGCATTTTTAAAACTCTTTGAAAACGGAGAGCATTATTACTATTGTGTGTTACTCACTACGGGGGAGGCGCTTCCCCCTTGTATTGCGGCGTGTTCGGTGGAAGCCTTAGAGCGATTGGTAAATGAAAAATCTATCCCCGAAGAGGAAATACCATACTACAAATACTCATTTGCCGATAGCCCCTATTACGCTTTTGGTTATGAGGAATATTTTCAGCAGGTGGTACAATTGTTTGAGCAGCGCGACTCGCTTATGGATTACAACAATGAGGAGCAATGGAATGAGGAATACGACTTGCGACTTGCGGCTATGGTATATGCGATGAAAAAACTTGACGAGACGGGTATTTTTGCCCTCAACCAACCACGAGAACAAGTGTATATCAACGTAGAACTAATGCCCCCTGATGACACCGACCTACAAAGAGCCTTATCTTTCAACAATCCTGATAACATTGAGGAATGGCTTTCTATATTTAGTTAAATGAATCTTTGTGTGATTCAAAGAAATAACGTACATTTGTAGTGAAAAACTATTTTTCTACCCATAATTTTTCTTAAGATGCTTTCTCTTGATAGACTAAAATATATTGAAGGTATACAAAAGTATACGAGGTTTTCAGTTGTCACCACGATTGCTATTGCGATAGTAGTGCTAACTATTTTTATTGTAAATCAAACAGTTATAAAAGAAAAGACATTATCTGACATTCCCAGCTCTCCTTTTTTCTCGGTAATAATTATAGCATTATTGTTATATTGCTTTGTCTTTTATCGGATAAAAAAAAGAATTAAAAGGCTACAAGAACTCATAGAACAGATGACTGAAGAGGAATTTCAGTTCTTATTACAAGCGCAATCTTCCTTATCTTTTTACTACAAATACGCTCCTACCTTTGTAATTTGTTGTGACAGGCTCTATTTATTTACCCTCTTTGAAATCAAAGAAATTGACCCTAAAAAAGTACAAAAAGTAGCCTATCACTATGCAAGGGGAGGCAGCTTTTTGGTAGAGATTCAATCACCCGAAACTACCAAATTTGAGGTATATACCAGCGCTTATCCTTATTTGGAAAGGCTTATCAGAAAATACAACCCTAATGCCGATATAGAAGTTTATAAATTATGAAAAAAAATACAAAAAAAATGCTTTTTATTATTTTTTTCTCTCTACTAGCCGGAATCGCTCTGGCAGCCTTTTATATCTTCCTTGTTTCGAAGTTTACATCCAGCTATGATAGAGAAATATCTTTGTTATTTTTTCCTGTTCCTTTTCTATTGGGGGTGTGGATATGCTATTCCTTTGCTTATAATCAAAAAATAGTAGGAGCCATTGCTGTAATCTGTACTATTGTTTTCTTTAAATTTATGATGGGGACTCTGGGAGTTACTTTTTCTAAAGTATATGAGAGATTAACCCTGCCCAAGATCTATAAAAACTATCATTCTACATCAGACCATAGAATATCGCGCATAGAAGGATCTGAATACCTTATGAGACTTCCCGAAGATATTCATCACTTTGCAAGAGGTATCTACCTCAATCCTCAAAACGAACTGGTCATCTATGATAAATCAATACCTATGGAACGCGGCGAGCTATCTGTTATTAACCATATAGAGAAATACAATTCCTTAGGAGAGCGTATGCAGAATAAGGACACCTTGGAAGTACAACAAGATATTCCCGATATCTTTGATGGAAGTTCCCAGCATTTCCTTAAGAGAGAAACTCTTGAGCGTAAGGATATTAAACCTATGTATGTAGAAAGCTATAAAACCAAAGGAAATAAATATGAAACTATTTTGTATTTTGAGGTAAAAACCAAGCCTCATACTTTTCGATTAAAAACCAGATTTTCTTACATCAAGAATCAAAAAGAACTTTCAAAGAAACCTACAACCTATTATGAGAACGATTCTGAAATAATAGAATCTTTTGGAAATATCAGCCTATATACTAATAAACATCTCCATTATCAGCTGTTACAAATAAAGGATGATATCTATTTAGGTCTTATCTATATGGTAAAATAAGAATCTCCTATTTAAATATTATGTACTTTGCCAAAGGTTGTAGAGACCCTCACGACCTTTGGCAAAGTTTTTTATTAAATATATTTCTATGTAATTTAAACCTCCCACACTTCCCATTTCTCTTCTTCTAAATTCAACTGTCGGTGGAAATTGCGTATTTGCTCCTCATCAATACGTGGGTTCTTATTCAGTTGGTGCAATATCTCCCGCTGATGATGCAAAATAGCGACGTATTTCTTTCGCACTTCAGGAGTAGTATTGCACTTAGGCAAATCGAGTTGGTATTGCCATATATCTTTCTGATTCTGTAATAGAAAACTATCCGTTATTCCTTCTTTGTAATGCTTTTGCATATAATCTAAGGCAGCTTGCGCTAAAGATTTCCGAATAAGACTTTCGGCTTCAGCTTCAGGAATATGGTCTTCATAATCAGGGTATTTTGCCCAACGAATAAGGGCTGGCAAACTAAGCCCTTGTACGAGTAGGGTTGCCAATATCACTATAAAAGTAATATAGAGAATCAGGCTGCGATGCGGAAAAGGCTCGCCGTTCTCTAAAGTTAGAGGAATAGAAAGCGCTACCGCGAGTGAAAGCACCCCGCGCATTCCCGCCCAACCTAGTACCAAAGGCACCCGAGTACTAGGGTTTCGCCTGTCGGCTACTGTGATAAAGTGTTTCATTACTTGAGTAATGAGTATGATCTATAAGATGATAGCAGTCGCACCCCTACCACTACCCCTGTAATGAGCAACCCATAATTTGTAGCTGTAGCAAGACTCATACCTTCGGCTTCTATACCTTCGAGTACTTCAGGCAAAGCAAGTCCTATCAGCATAAAGGCAAGACCATTGAGTATAAAACCTAAAATACCCCATACCGCCACCCCTTTGTTGCGTGTGGAGGCAGCAAAAATGCTAGTAAGGTGGAGCGACATATACATACCCCCAGCCACTACTGCCAACACCCCCGAAGCTCCCATTTCGTTTGCCACAATATACATTATGTAAGGCGCTATAACAGATAGGATAACATCCATATTAGCATCGGTAGGGAGATATTTGTACATTTTGCTCATCACCCAAGCAATAGCCAATCCTATAAGAGCTCCCCCAATAACCACCCAAAGGAAATTCAATGCCATATCTGTCCACACCAGCTGACCGGTAGTAACCACCAAAGCAGCAAACCTAAACACTATCAGTGAAGAGGCATCGTTGAGCAAACTCTCGCTTTCTATTATTGTACTGATGCGTTTAGGCACCTTTACAAAATTCATAATTGCTGAAGCACTCACAGCATCAGTAGAGCCTATCACTCCTCCTAAAAGAAAGCCTAAGGCTAATGAAAACCCAGGGAATACCATATTGGCTACCCAAGCCACCACAGCCGCTGTGATAAACACTACGATAAAAGCAAAACTAAAGATTATGCGTCGCCATTTCCACATCTCTTTTAGCGACAGCGAAAAAACATCAGCATATAAGAGTGGAGGCAGGAAGATGATGAGCACCAAATCGAGGTTGAGTGTAATGGTAGGTACATTAGGGATAAGACTAATCGCTAAACCTCCTAAAACCAATAGGATAGGGTAAGCCACTTTAAGTCGGTTTGCAAACATTATCAGTAGCATAATAACTACCATTAGGAGTAATAAATAAGGGAAGTATTGTACCATAGTTTATAAGTTATGAGGCAACAAAAATAGTAAAAAATACTTTTCACCCATAACCCACGAGTATTTTTTTTGTATCTTTGCGACCCCTATCCCCCACCCTCAGCAGGATTTGACGTTAAATATTGAACATTTTATGAACATTCATTTATTGCGTTCTCATATAGAGAAAATAGTTCCTTTAAGCGATGAAGAATTTGCGCTTGTCGCCTCCTACTTTGTAGAGCGTTCCCTGAAAAAACATCAGTTTTTGGTGCGGGAGAACGCGCTGATACCTTATGAATATTGGGTAGTGAGTGGACTGCTAAAAGTCTCTCAAATAGACTCTAGCGGAAAGGAGCATATTCTGCAATTTGCTATGGAAGACTGGTGGGTAAGCGATTATCAGGCTTTTTTCCTCCACAAAGAAGCTACCTTAAGCATTACTTGTTTGGAGGACTGCCAACTACTGGCTATTTCTTATGAAGACAAGGAAAAGCTATGCGATGAGCTCCCTAAAATCAATACTTTTGTGCGCAAGAAAAGCAATATGGGCTATATAGCGCTACAAAAGCGCATTCTCTCGCTCCTGAGCAATGATGCTCGCACCCGTTATGAACAGTTTTTAGAACTCTATCCTTCCCTTTTACAACGTCTCCCGAAAAGTCTTATAGCCTCTTATTTAGGTGTCTCGCGCGAGACCCTCAGTAGGTTGTATTCATAATTTTCTGTGACATACCTCACACCAAAAAAGTGATGTACCTCATTGGTAGCAGTTGCCTACTCGCCGTACTTTTGCCCCCGAAAATTAACAATCCTAAATCATTATTAACACTATGATAAAACACGCATTTGTAACAGGTGCTACAGGGTTATTGGGTGGACAAATCGTTCGCGCTTTGGTAGCACGTAATATTGAAGTATCGGCATTGGTACGCAGTAGAGAGAAAGCTGCTAAAATGTTTGGCAACTTAAAAATTAATTTTGTAGAAGGTGATATTTTGCAACCTGAAAGCTACCGTGCAGGCTTGAAAGGGTGCGATGCCTTGTTTCATACGGCGGCATTCTTTCGTGATGCACTCAAAGGAGGCAAGCACTGGCAAACCTTATACAACACCAATGTCGTCGGTACAAAAAATCTATTACAAGTAGCTTATGAGGAAGGAGTTCGCCGAGTGGTACACACCTCGAGTATCGGTGTACTCGAAGGCAAGCGAGGACAAGTGATAGATGAGACGATGTTGCGCAGTTCTAACACAAGCAATGATTATTATCGCAGTAAAATCCTAAGTGATGAAGCTGTTTTGTCTTTTTTGGATACACACCCCGATATATTTGCTTGTTTCGTACTACCAGGATGGATGTTTGCCCCTGCCGATATGGGACCTACATCTTCAGGACAGTTCATTTTAGACTTCTTACAGAAGAAATTACCAGGGGTAATGAAAGCAAGTTTTAGTCCGGTAGATGCAAGAGATGTAGCAGAACATCAAATTTTAGCAATGGAAAAAGGGAGGCGAGGCGAGCGTTACTTAGCAGCAGGGCGACATATGGAAATGCGAGAGATTATGGTAGCACTTGCCCAAGTGAGTGGCGTCCCGATGCCTACACGAAAAATTCCTAACGCCTTGTTATGGACGATTGCTTACCTAAATGAGTTCTATCACTTCCTTACTAAAAAGCCTATTCTACTGAGCCGTGCCAGTGTAAAAGGCATTGAAGATGAATACGATTGCACACGGTTTAGCCACGAAAAAAGTGCGCGCGAATTAGGAGTGAGTTTTCGTCCTTTTGCTGAAACCTTAAAAGATACTATAGCTTGGTATCGAGAAAACAATTGGATAAAGTAAGGCAATAAATTTTAAATAGAATTATTTGGTTAGTGGTTAGTTTTCAGTTGTTAGCAAGCAACTAAAAACTAATCACTAATATTTTTTTGTATCTTTGCACCAACAAATAACAATCTAATTTAAAAAAACAGTATTTTATGAAAAAGATAAACAAATTGGTGATATGCCTTGCCGTTGCCCTTGTGGGGTGCAATAGTCAAAAACAGACCTCTACTTCACCTACCTTGCCCGAGGTAAGTCGTTGGACGGGTGAATACGGCGGATTTGATAAGAGTTATGACGATACACTCTTTGCCTTGCGAGAAGAAATTGCGCCTAAGTTTAAACAATTATCTTTTAACGACACTCTTACTGGGCGAACTATGCAATATAATCTGTTTACGCCTAAGAATTACGACCCTAATAAGCAATATCCTTTAGTGCTTTTTATGGCAGATGCAAGTACCGTAGGCAAAGGGGTGATAGCTCCTCTTAAACAAGGCTATGGAGGGATTATTTGGGCTACCGATGAAACTCAAAAAGAGCACCCTTGTTTCGTTCTTGTACCTTCTTACAAAGGAAAAGAAGCTGCTACTAATGATGCTTACGAGGTAACCGATGAAGTACCTACCACGTATCACCTTTTGCAAGAGATTCTAAAAAAGTATGCTATCGACCGCAATAGGGTATACGCCACTGGGCAATCAATGGGAGGAATGATTTCCTTTTACCTCAATGTACATTACCCCGACTTGTTCGCAGCCTCTTTGTATGTAGGCACGCATTGGGATTTCCAGCAGCTTAAAGAGGTTTTACCCAAACAAAAGTTCTTTTATATAGCCTCCGAATTAGACAAAGCAGCCCCTATTATGCAACAAATGGAGACTTTCTTTACTCAGGAGAATATCGCTTATGCAACCACCAAGTTTGCTGCCAATCTTCCTGAAAAGCAAAAAGAACAAGCCATCAAGGAATTACTTAAAAAAGGAGCTGATAAAAATATCGTACAATTCATAAAAGGCACCGTATTGCCCAACGGATTTACAAAAAAAGCCGAAGCCGGTGAACACATGTATGCCTTTGACTATGCTTATCAGCTAAAAACCGTACGCGATTGGTTGCTAAGCCAACACAAGTAGAAAATTATCTCTTACCTAAAAATGAAAGCACTTATCATCGGCGCTACAGGCGCCACCGGAAAAGATTTAGTAACACTACTATTAAACGACGACACTTATACCGAAGTGCATTGCTTTGTGCGCAAACCCTTAGCCCTCACCCACCCCAAGCTACACGCTCACGTGGTCAATTTTGATACCCCTGAGGCGTGGGCAGACTTGTTGCAAGGCGATGTGGCTTTCTCTTGCTTAGGCACCACCTTAGCCGTTGCAGGTAGCAAAGAAGCCCAATGGCGGGTAGATTACGACTATCAGTACGCCTTTGCCCAGCAGTGTAAAGTCAATGGAGTACCCACCTTTGTACTCGTCTCGGCAGCAGGAGCTAAAGCACAATCCAAGTTGTTCTATAATCGAATGAAAGGGCAGTTGGAAGAGGCTGTGAAAGCCCTTGAGTTTACACGATTACTTATCTTCCAACCCTCAGTTTTAGTGCGCAAAGGGTCGGATAGGAAAGGGGAACAATTCGGACTAAAAATGATTGTACTGCTCAACAAAATAGGACTTTTCAAGCGGTATCGCCCTATGCCAACGAACGTTTTGGCTCAGAGAATGCGCCGTGAAGTAGCCACAGCCACTGAGGGGGTACATACTTTTACCCTTGATGAGATCTTTTTATAATGATCACTGAATACTGACCTCCGATTACAGATTACAGACTTGTGTATATAGAAAATAAATTGTACTTTTGCCTTCGCTAATGAGAGAAATATGAGAACAATCCGAAACTTGTTTTTTATAGGAATGATCTTGGGGACATTCTCATTATATGCCCAAGAGGAGAAGGATATTCCTTCTACACGGATAGATAAGCAACCTTATTACTTAAAAATCGATACCCTTACAGGAGAGAAAAAGGAAATCCCTTTCAGTAATTTTGCACACCAATGGGTGACAAAAAAATTAAAATATCCAGAAAGAGGTATAGAAGAAAAGATTCAAGGCATAGTAATTGTAATACTCACAATAGATGAAAAAGGGATTCTTTCTATAAAAGAAATAAGGGAGGGTAATCCTCTCCTACAAGAAGAAGCTTGTAGGGTATTTGATGGATTTCCTCAGCTCTTCCCAGCCCTACAAGGAGGTAAGCCTGTAAGCATTACCATTGGCTATCCTATTAGATTCAAAATTGACTACTAACCACTTTATATAGAAAATAAATTGTACTTTTGCCTTTCAATACAGAAATATATGACGACAGCTATTAGGTATTTATTTCTTATAGGAATGCTCTTCGGAGCTTTCTCTTTATATGCCCAAGAAGAGGAGGAGGTTCCTTTTTTCCGGATAGAGAAACACCCTTATTACGTACAAACAGATACAATTACAAGAGAAACAAAGGAAATACCTTTTAAGAATTTTTTAGATCAATTGGTAATAAAGAATCTTAGGTACCCTCAGGAAGCTGTAGAAAAAAAGATTCAAGGCAGAGTAATAGTAGCCCTTAGGATAGATAAAAAGGGTATTCTTTCTATAAAAGAAATTATAGGGCGTAATCCCCTCTTGGAAGAAGAAGCCTGTAGGATATTTGACGGATTCCCTCAGCTCTCCCCAGCCTTACTAAGAGGCAAGCCTGTAAATATTCTCTATAACTATCCTATCGTATTTAGAATCACCGAATAGAGTGAAAAGTAAAGAATAATCACTTGTCATTAATCATTAAGAATGAACCATCTTAAGCAATTAGAAGCGGAAAGTATTTATATTATGCGCGAAGTAGCCGCGCAGTTTGAGCGTCCTGCCCTACTCTTTAGTGGAGGTAAGGACTCTATTACTTTGGTACATTTAGCTATCAAGGCATTTGCCCCTATGAAGATTCCTTTTCCTTTGGTACATATCGACACAGGGCACAACTTCCCTGAGGCAATTGCCTACCGCGATGCCTTAGCCAAGCGCATCGGGGCGGAACTTATTGTACGCCAAGTGGAAGATACCATCAAGGCGAAGGGGCTGACTGAACCCAAAGGTAAGTTTGCCTCCCGCAACTGGCTACAAACGCATACTCTTTTGGATACTATTGAGGAATTTCACTTTGATGCCTGTATAGGAGGTGCACGCCGTGATGAGGAGAAAGCACGTGCTAAGGAGCGTTTTTTCTCGGTACGTGATGAGTTTGGTCAGTGGGATCCTAAGTTGCAACGTCCAGAGCTATGGGATATCTACAACGGGCGTATCCACAAGGGGGAGAATGTGCGTGTGTTTCCTATTTCCAATTGGACAGAATTGGACGTATGGAGCTATATTGAGCAGGAAAATATAGCGCTACCTTCTATCTATTTTGCCCATGATCGCGAGGTGATTGAGCACGAAGGTCGTCTGATAGCCGTCTCTCCTTTTATCCAAATAGATGAGAATGATAAAATCGTCAATAAGCGGGTGCGCTATCGTACCGTGGGCGATATGACCTGTACTGCCGCTGTGGAGAGTGATGCTGCTACTCTTGAAGAGGTGGTGAGAGAAATAGCAGCCTCCCGTATCTCCGAACGTGGAGAAACCCGTATCGATGACCGTGTCACCGAAGCGGCTATGGAAGATAGAAAAAAAGGAGGCTATTTTTAGGATTCTTTTCGACAAACTATTACTCTTCCATTGCCTATAAAACTTGGCATGGTTTTGGCTATCTATAAAATTATAGTAGTATACAATATAAAAATTAACAATTGACAATTATGTGGATTTATTATGTAATTCTTGGCGCAATAGCCTTAGTAAGTTGGCTGGTGAGCAACCGCCTACAGAGCAAGTTTGAATATTATTCCAAAGTGCATTTGCGCAATGGGATGAGTGGGGCGGAGATTGCCCAAAAGATGCTTGAAGACCATGGCATCCGTGATGTGAAAGTAATTTCAACTCCAGGAAGGCTCACTGATCACTATAATCCTGTGGATAAGACAGTGAACCTCAGTGAGGCGGTATATAACCAACGTAATGCCGCTGCCGCTGCAGTAGCAGCTCATGAGTGTGGGCATGCGGTGCAACATGCTCAAGCTTATTCTTGGCTCACACTACGTTCCAAACTGGTTCCTGCAGTGAATGTTTCCTCCAATCTTTCCCAATGGCTTATTTTAGGAGGATTCCTTTTAGGGGCTGCTGCCAAGGTAGGTTTTGGATATTGGGTAGCCTTGATAGGGGTGATTCTTTTTGCTGTCACTACGGCTTTTGCTTTCATTACCCTACCTGTGGAGTATGATGCCAGCAATCGTGCTTTGGCTTGGCTTAAGAATAAGAATATCGTCTCCCAGCAGGAATATGCAGGAGCAGAGGACTCGCTTAAGTGGGCAGCTCGTACTTATGTAGTGGCTGCTTTGGGTTCTCTCGCACAACTTCTTTATTGGGTGTATAGACTTATGGGAAGTAATAGAGATTAAGAAGAATTGTTAACCATTAATATTAGTACATTGAAAAATTCAGATAATTTCTTTCTTTTGGCGGGGCCTTGTGCTATAGAGGGAGAAGATATGGCTATGCGTATAGCCGAAAAAATTGTAAAAATCACTACTGCTCTTGATATTCCTTATACCTTCAAGGGGAGTTTCAAAAAGGCCAATCGCAGTCGTATAGATTCTTTTACAGGGATAGGGGATGAGAAGGCATTGAAGATACTCCAAAAAGTATCTCTGACCTTTGGCATACCTACTATAACGGATATTCATGAGATAAAAGATGCAGAAATGGCGGCGGAGTATGTCGATGTACTACAGATTCCTGCTTTTTTGGTTCGACAGACAGACTTAGTCGTGGCTGCCGCAAAAACAGGAAAAAAAGTCAATCTCAAAAAAGGGCAGTTCATGAGTCCTGAGAGTATGAAGCATGCTGTACAGAAGGTATTGGATAGTGGCAATGATCAAGTCTGGATTACCGATAGAGGAACTATGTTCGGTTATCAGGATATGATTGTGGACTTCCGAGGAATTCCTACCATGAAGCAGTATGCTCCTGTGGTCTTAGATATTACTCATTCACTCCAGCAGCCTAACCAAAGCTCAGGGGTAACAGGAGGTAGGCCAGATATGATTGAAACTATCGCGCGAGCAGGAGTGGTGAACAATGTAGATGGAATCTTTGTGGAAACACATTTCGATCCAGCCAATGCCAAGAGTGATGGGGCGAATATGCTACATCTCGACCTGCTGGAGGGACTTCTTACCCGCCTTGTAGCAATACGAAAAACCATTAACACATTCTAAAAAAGTCTAATTCTTTCTACCATGAACGAGCAAACGGCCTATGCTAAGACCATCACTGGTATATATAACAAGGTGTATCAGGGAAAAAATGTAGGGAAAATACCCACTTACATCCCTGAACTACTCAATATAAATCCTGATAAGTTTGGAATTGCTATCCATACTTTACAAGGAAAAAAATTTGGTATAGGTGATTACCAAGAAAAGTTTTCTATACAGAGTATTGCCAAGGTGCTTTCCTTATCTATGGCATACAATATCTTTGGGGATAGTATTTGGGAGAGGGTGTCGGTGGAGCCTTCGGGAACCTCTTTTAACTCGCTCTTACAGCTTGAAGCCAACAATGGGATCCCGCGTAACCCGCTGATCAATGCAGGAGCTATTGTCATCTGTGATATATTGCTTTCTCACTTTGAGAATGCTGAAGAAGAATTTATTAAGTTTGTTCGTCAGCTTGCCAATGATCCTACGATAGAGTATTCACAGAC
Organism: Capnocytophaga gingivalis ATCC 33624; assembly: GCF_000174755.1. Classification (GTDB taxonomy): domain Bacteria; phylum Bacteroidota; class Bacteroidia; order Flavobacteriales; family Flavobacteriaceae; genus Capnocytophaga; species Capnocytophaga gingivalis. The sequence continues at coordinate 14,129 of NZ_ACLQ01000022.1, read as the reverse complement.
CATAGCTTCTTCAGAGAAGGAGGTAGGGTATCGCAACTTTGCCCTCTGTTATTATATAAAGTCCTTGGGCAATATAGAGAATGACCCAGAAAGGGTTTTGGACTTCTACTTTAAGCTTTGTTCTATAGAGCTTACTTGTGAGTCCTTGGCTTATGTATTCACTTTCTTGGCCAATGATGGGATCACCCTACACGAAGGAAATCGCATTCTCCCCCATATATATACTAAGCGTATCAATGCTATTATGCAGACTTGTGGTTTCTATGATGAATCAGGGGAATTTGCCTTCCGAGTAGGTCTTCCTGGCAAGAGTGGGGTAGGAGGAGGCATTGTGGCCATCATGCCTGGTCACTATGCCATCGCGGTATGGAGTCCACGCCTGAATGAAAAAGGTAATTCCTACCGAGGGGTAAAATTCTTGGAAGGGTTCACTATGCAGACACAAATATCCGTCTTTTAGAGCAAAAGTAAAGTCGCTATGAGCGAGTATCTGACCGAGTGAGTGAAGGTGGGCATATAGTGAAAAATTAAAAGAGTGAAGAATGATATTCCTATCATTTTTCACTCTTCTCTTTAAAGTTGGTCTACAAGGACTCGAACCTTGAATTACAGAGCCAGAATCTGTCGTGTTACCATTACACCATAGACCATTGCTTTATTGCAGGGGCAAAGGTACGACTTTTTTTTGAAATGCGCAATAAAAAAAGCAACCTTTTACAGTTGCTTTTTCCAAATAACTTTAAACTATAATAATATGATTAACCCAATTCAAAAAAATAGGATTGAAAAAGTTGGTCTACAAGGACTCGAACCTTGAATAACAGAACCAAAATCTGCTGTGTTACCATTACACCATAGACCATCTCTCAATTGCGGTGCAAAGGTACAACTTTTTTTCAAACCTGCAAGTGTTTGCCTTAAAAAAATAAAAAAAATTTTTTTCTCTTTATTTTATTAGGTAGATACAATAAAAATGTGTAACTTCGCTCCGTTTTTTTAAAAAGATAAAAAATGGATTTACAAAAGGACTTTCATAAGTATAATCTCATTACAGGATGGGGGGTATTTCTCATTGCTTTACTCACCTATGGGCTCTCAGTAGAGCCTACTGTAAGTTTCTGGGACTGTGGAGAGTATATAGCTACCTCGGCTAAGCTCGAAGTGGGTCACCCACCTGGAGCACCTTTTTTCCAGATGGTAGGGGCTTTCTTTGCTTCTTTTTCTCCTTCGCCTGAGAAGACAGCTCTTTTTGTAAACTTTATTTCGGTATTCTCCAGTGCCTTTACCATATTATTTTTATATTTCATTATTGTCAATTTTACTAAGAAGATTGCTCTGTCCTCCAAAGAGACCCTTACCAATGCGCAGGTGATAGGCTTGTATGGCAGTGGGGTAGTGGGGGCTTTGGCCTATACTTTCTCAGATAGCTTTTGGTTCAATGCCACCGAGACGGAGGTATATGCCATGGCGATGCTCTTCATGTCAGCCATGTTTTGGTTAGGGCTTAAGTGGACAGACAACTTAGATAGTCCTCGGGGGGATAAGTGGTTGCTACTCATCGCTTTAGTAGTAGGACTTTCTTTTGGAGTACACTTTATGGCACTGCTTACTATTCCGGCCATCGGGATGCTCTACTTTTTTAAATCTCATTTTGAGAAGAATATCAAGAACTTTATCTTGGCCAATGTGATTTCTATATCTATATTGCTACTGATATTCAAGCTGATACTTCCTTATACTTTGGCGTTGTTCGGTTACACAGAAGTGTTTTTTGTCAATGAACTGGGCATGCCTTTTAACTCTGGAACTATTTTTACAGGAATCTCTATTATAGCTTTGTTTGTATTTACTCTATGGCAAGCACAGAAGCACCAAAAGCGTCTCTTACAGACTGCTACTCTCTGTCTGCTCTTTGTTTTCGTAGGTTTTTCCTCTTGGCTGATGATCCCAATACGTGCCAATGCAGGTACTGTCATCAATGAGAACAGCCCCACCGATGCGCGTTTGTTACTGGCTTACTACAACTTGGAACAATACCAGAAGACCTATCTCTTCAAAGGGCCTATGTACTCAGATGCTTTTGCGCCTACAGGGGATGATTATATGGATGAAAAGCCTAAATACGAAAGAGATTATAAGCAACAAAAGTATATCATCGTTAATCAATACAAGGATGCTTTGGATGCTCCCAATCCGGAGCATGTGGGCTTGTTGCCCCGTATGTGGAGCTCGGAACATGCAGCTAACTATATGATGCTTACCTCTCCACTAAAGTACCATATCAATCCCGAACGAAATGATGAGCAGACACAGCAGCTCAATCAAGCCCTACAGAGAACCTTAGCCGCAGGGGATTACGAACAATATGCATACCTCCTCCGCCGAGGACAAGGCAGAATCATAGTAGAGAAGCCATCCTTCTGGGACAACCTCTCTTTTATGTTCAGCTACCAGTTCAACTATATGTACTTACGCTATCTGCTATGGAACTTTGTAGGTCGCCAAGATGATATACAGGGAAAGATCTATAACAATCATGGCAACTGGATTTCTGGTATTTCTTTCATAGATGATTGGCATACAGGCTATCCTCAAGAGCACCTCCCTTCCGATGCAAGGGACAACCGAGGTCGCAATACTTATTTCTTCCTACCTTTCCTTTTGGGCTTGGTAGGGATGTTCTTCCAGTTATCTTCTAGTAAGCGCCAGTGGTGGGTCGCCTTTACCCTCTTCCTTTTTACAGGATTGGCACTAAAAGTATACCTGAACGAACGTCCTTTTGAACCTCGAGAAAGAGATTATGCCTTGGTAGGTTCTTTCTTTACCTTTGCTATTTGGATAGGGATGGGAGTATATGCTATTTATGTATTTTTGGAGGAAAAACTCTCTTTCAAGTTCAAGGGCTTAGCACCTGCAGTAATTGGAGTATGCACCCTTGCGGTACCTGCTCGAATGCTTGCCGAGAATTGGGATGATCATGATCGCTCTAACCGCTATACAGCACGCGCCTTGGCTAAGAGCTATTTGGATTCTGTCTCCAAGGACAATGGAGCTATGATTTTCTCCATAGGGGACAATGATACCTTTGGCATGTGGTATATGCAGGAAGTGGAGCATTATCGTACCGATGTCAGGGTGATCAATACCTCTCTTCTGGGTACCGACTGGTATATAGACCAGATGAAGTGTAAGGCCTATACCAGTGATCCTATTCCTTCTCAGCTTGTTCATAGCCAATATGCCTATGGCGTACGCGATGCGATCTATTTCGATCAGAAAACCGATAAGATATGGAATATAAAGGACTTTATGAAGTGGGTAAGCAGTGATGATCCGAGTACCAAGCTGGAGATAGAGCGTGAGGGAGCTCCTTCTCAGTTTTATTCCAGCTATCCTACCGATAGGATTCGTATTCCTGTCAATAAGGAAAATGTTCTCAAGAGTGGTGTCGTAAAACCCGAAGATGCTGATAAGATTGTGGATTATATCGATATCAAATTGCCTTTTGGTATGGGTAAAAACCGCCTGATGATGCTTGATATCATTGCCAATAATGATTGGAAGCGCCCTATCTACTTCACTGGAGGTAGCTATAGTGACGACGAATATATTTGGATGCGTGATTACCTACAGCTCGACGGATTGGCTTATAAGTTGGTACCTATCAGAACCCCTATTGATAAGGACAATCCTTATGATATGGGGCGTATAGACTCCGACCTGATGTATAAGATTGTAAAGAGCTGGGATTGGGGCAATATGGATGATCCTAATATCTATCATGATCCCGAGACACGGCGCAATAGTATCGTCTTCCGTGGTAACCTTGCCCGCCTTACCGAAACCCTTATCAATGAAGGGAAAATACAGAAGGCAAAGGATATCCTTGATCTGGCCACCAAGCGTATTCCAGTAAGCCACTTCGGGTATTATTTCACGGTAGAACCTTTTATCACAGGATATTATCAGGTGAAGGAAAACGAAAAAGCCCGCAAGCTATTCCTTGAGGTAGCCAAGAAATACCAAGAGAATATAGAGTACTATCTCACCCTTTCGGCAAGTGACTTTATCAACCTGTATGAGGATGTAAGCCGAGACCTAAGGCGCTATGATGCTATGCTGCCGATTTTAGCTGAAGATAAGTCTTTCTATGACCAGCAGTATAAAATATATGAGCAGTATATAGATCGCCTTCAGGATAAGGCAGTATCCTTTGGACTTCTTTCTCAAGAGGATATCAAGGCACAAAAGCAACCTAAGGACCCTAACCCGCAAACTCCTGATAGTACACAATCTCAGGATACTGCAAAATAAGTAGTAACTTACTTTGGAGAATATACTCAATAGCTATGCTTTTCTTTGTAAAAGTATAGCTATTTTTTTACACATTTTAGCACTGTAACATGTGAGATTTTAGGGATGAGAAGGAGGCTATTTGAAAAATAATTAGTATCTTTGCAGCATAAAATGATAAGCGAAAATAGCTCAGTTGGTAGAGCGCAACCTTCCCAAGGTTGAGGTCGCGGGTTCGAGACCCGTTTTTCGCTCTTTTTTAATAATCATAGCTATATTTTTCGTTTGAAAAATGTAGCTCTTTTCTTATCATTATGAAGCAAATACTCTTATCACTTATCTTTTTATCTCTTGCTACTATATATGGACAACATACATCAGGCGGATATAAGCCTTTTCTCATTTTTACTTATTAACAGCGCTTATTTATATGAAATATCTTTCAAAAACACCCGTTTTGCTCAGTAATTATATTTTTCTTTTGAAAAGTATAGTTATTTCTCTATTGTTCTATAGTTGTTCCTCTAATTTTCCAGAGAATCAGGTGTATGGACAAGATAATCCACACGACATTAAGCCTTACCTATCCCAATCCAATTTGAAAGGGAAAATAAAAACGCTCCATTACTATAATGGGGATTATAGTGAGACTTTTCATTTCAACAAGCAAGGATTGCTCACTCATATAGATAATGGTCTGCACCAGAAACTATCCTATAATCGGCAAGGTAAACTAACCAAAATATACAGTGAAAGGGATGAAATTATTTTCACTTACCTCCCTAATAATACTGTAAAACAGGAATGGAAAAGTGATTTTGGGAATTCCACGCTTTATTATATCTACAATGACAAAGGAAACTTACTATCCGAAGAGAGTGAAGGAGATGGAAACTATAAATATTTGTATGAGTATGATAGTCAGGGGAGATTGTTAGTTAAAAAGTATGATTTTGCTTATATGAAAGCATTAAAAGAAACTGAAACTGATATGGGGCTGTCAGAGCGATCTTTTATGAAATTATATGAGTATGATACGGCAGGGAACCTCAGAAAATATACTGAATATGACAGACAAGGTGATATTGAGAAAATAGATATTTATAAAAAAGGGCTCCTTATAGAGACACAGAGGTATGAGCAAAATAAATTGTTTGAGAAATCTATTTTTACCTATGATAATGGAAAAGAGCAAGAAACGGTATATAATCAGAAAGGAACACCTATTCGCTTAGCAACGTACAACACCACGCTTGACAAGCAAGGAAATGTAATCCTCAAAACAGAAGAATATGAGGATACCTCTGATACAATCAAAGCGCAGGGTATAAAAACTATAGAAGAACGAGAAATAGAGTATTATCCGTAAAACTACAGTATATGAAATGCTTTTCCTTATTTTTGTTGTTTTTAGCAATCTCTGCAAGGGATTCCCTGCTTAACACACCTTAGTATCATAGGGAATAAGATTTTTAAGGAAAGTAGGTCTTTTATCTCAAAAATAATTAGTATCTTTGCCCCATCATTAGCACCCAATGAATATACTTAGTAACATTATTGCACAAACACACTCTTTTTCCTCCTTAAGCAGTACTCACAAGAGATACGCAGGGCAACGATATTTTTTATTATTAATACAATAGCTATATTTTTCTTTTGAAAAATGTAGCTATTTTTTTAAAACTCAATAAGTAAGAATGCTTAGTTATAAGAAACTATATTATGATGGTATAGATAAAAAGCTAATGATTTTGAAAAGTTACAGGATAAGTTATTAAAAAATAAAAGCGCTTAACAAAATGCCAAAAAGAAACGACCTTCATTGTGTTCTGCTCATCGGGTCAGGACCTATTATCATCGGACAAGCCTGCGAATTTGATTACTCAGGCTCGCAATCGTTGCGCTCTTTGCGCGAAGATGGTATCAAAACCATCCTTATCAACTCTAACCCCGCTACGATTATGACCGACCCCTCTATGGCGGATGTCGTCTATCTCAAACCTCTTACCACTAAATCATTGGTGGAAATCCTTAAAGCACACCCCGAAATAGATGCGGTACTCCCTACTATGGGCGGACAAACAGCGCTTAACCTCTGTATTGAGGCTGACGAAAAAGGCATCTGGAAGGACTTTGGGGTGGAAATCATTGGGGTAGATATCGATGCAATACAAATCACTGAAGACCGCGAGAAGTTCCGCGTGTTGCTCGATGAAATCGGTATCCCTATGGCACCGTCCGAAACAGCTACTTCTTTCCTAAAGGGAAAGGAAATTGCCCAACGCTTTGGTTTTCCACTTGTAATACGTCCGTCCTTTACTTTGGGTGGTACAGGGGCTTCTATCGTCTATAAAAAAGAAGATTTTGATATGCTGCTTAATCGCGGTTTGGAAGCTTCGCCTATCCACGAGGTGCTTATCGATAAGGCGCTTTTAGGCTGGAAGGAGTACGAACTGGAACTTTTGCGCGATAAGAACGACAATGTGGCGATCATCTGTACCATTGAAAATATGGATCCTATGGGTATCCACACTGGCGATTCTATTACCGTAGCCCCTGCTATGACTCTATCTGACCGCACTTTCCAACGTATGCGCGATATGGCTATTAAGATGATGCGTAGTATAGGCGATTTTGCTGGTGGTTGCAATGTGCAGTTTGCTGTATCTCCTGATGAAAAGGAAGATATTATCGCTATTGAAATCAACCCACGGGTATCGCGTTCTTCGGCTTTGGCCTCTAAGGCTACAGGTTATCCTATTGCTAAGATTGCCACTAAGCTTGCTATTGGCTATCATTTGGACGAATTGCAAAACCAAATCACCAAATCCACCTCTGCTTTCTTTGAGCCTACTTTGGACTATGTGATTGTGAAGATACCACGTTGGAACTTTGATAAGTTTGAAGGCTCAGACCGTACTATTGGCTTGCAAATGAAATCAGTAGGAGAGGTCATGGGTATTGGTCGTTCTTTCCAAGAAGCCTTACAGAAAGCTACCCAATCGCTCGAAATCAAGCGCAATGGTTTGGGAGCCGATGGTAAGGGTGAGAAGAACTACGAACAAATCATTGAAAAACTTACTTACCCCAGCTGGGATAGAGTATTTGTGATATATGATGCCGTACAGATGGGTATTCCGCTAAGCCGTATTCATGAGATCACCAAAATAGATATGTGGTTCCTCAAACAATATGAAGAACTTTGTGCGCTTGAGAAAGAAATATCCAACTATAAAATAGATACCCTCCCTAAGCAGCTCCTTTTTGAAGCTAAGCAAAAAGGGTTTGCCGATCGACAAATTGCCTATATGCTTGGTTGCTGGGAGAGTGAGGTGCATAAAAAACGTGAAGAACTCAATATACGCCGTGTATTCAAATTAGTAGACACTTGTGCTGCCGAGTTCAAAGCACAAACTCCTTACTATTATTCTACCTTTGAGGCACCTATCCGTACGGCTGACGGCAAGGAATACGTAGCTAACGACAGTGTAGTAACCGATCGCAAGAAGGTGGTAGTACTCGGTTCAGGACCTAACCGTATAGGGCAGGGAATTGAGTTTGACTACTGCTGTGTGCATGGGGTATTGGCTGCAGAAGAATGTGGTTATGAAACCATAATGATCAACTGTAACCCTGAGACGGTATCTACCGATTTTGATACGGCTAATAAGCTCTATTTTGAGCCTGTGTTCTGGGAGTATATCTACGATATTATCCAACACGAAAAGCCCGAAGGAGTGATCGTACAGCTCGGCGGACAAACAGCCTTGAAGTTAGCCGAGAAATTAGACAAATATGGTATTAAGATCATAGGTACCAGCTTCCAATCCTTGGATTTGGCAGAAGACAGAGGAAGTTTCTCTACCTTACTGAAAGAGAATAACATTCCTTACCCACGCTTTGGCGTAGCTGAAACGGCTGATGAGGCGCTCAAACTCGCCGATGAACTTGACTTCCCATTATTGGTACGTCCTTCGTATGTATTAGGAGGACAGGGTATGAAGATTGTTATCAATAAAGAAGAGTTGGAAGCTCATGTGGTAGACCTATTGCGCAAGATACCCAACAACAAGCTCTTACTCGACCATTATCTCGATGGCGCTATAGAAGCCGAAGCCGATGCGATATGCGATGGCGAAAATGTGTATATCATTGGTATTATGGAGCATATAGAGCCTTGCGGTATCCACTCAGGTGATAGTAACGCTACCTTACCGCCGTTCAACTTGGGTGAGTTCGTGATCCAACAGATCAAAGACCATACGCATAAAATAGCCTTGGCACTCAATACGGTAGGGCTTATCAATGTACAGTTTGCTGTAAAAGACGATGTAGTGTATATCATCGAGGCCAATCCACGTGCTTCGCGTACGGTACCGTTTATCTCTAAAGCCTACCAAGAGCCGTATGTGAACTATGCTACCAAGGTAATGCTTGGCGATAAGAAACTCACTGATTTTCATTTCAATCCACACTTAGAGGGCTTTGCTATTAAGCAACCTGTCTTCTCATTCAACAAATTCCCGAATGTAGATAAGAAGCTAGGACCTGAAATGAAATCTACTGGCGAAAGTATTTTGTTTATAGATAGCCTTAAAGATGATGCTTTCTATGAGATTTATACGAGAAGGAAGATGTACTTGAGTAAATAGTCGCAAGACTTACTGATTGATAAAAATACTTTGCTAAAATCTTGACTTTAGCAAAGTATTTTTTGTATATTTGCGGGGTGGAAAATATAATTTTATGTCTCGCAGTCGTAAAAAGGCTATTTTCAAAGATAAAGGGATAGGTAAAAGAACCTATCATCGTATCGTTAGGCGACATAATGGTACTATCTTAAGAACAAAAATAAAATCCAATATCCTTTTAGATGATATAGAAATAGAACTTGATTTGAAAGATAGTAAATCCATTGTGAATGACTATAATTACTGTGACTATAAAACCAATTGGGAGCAAAATATAACATTAAAGAATCTTCTTACAAAGGAAGAACTGAAAAAATGGCAGAGAAAATAGTTTTTTCATCAAAACAATCACGTACTATAATACTATTAAAACCTATGTTCCATTTATTCTTATTTTTTCTCCCTTGCCTTGCACTGGCGCAATATCCTAAAGCAATGAATTTAGGCAAGCTTTATCAGGAGAAATAGATAGTGTCATATATACATTGTACAAGATGTACAGAAGAAATTTCGTAGTTTTAAACTTCTAAGGAGAAAATATTAGAAACAACAAACCGCCACTTATTATATAAAAATTGTCTTCCCCTCATAATAAGGTATTGCGGAGTAATAAAGGGGAATGACTCCATTGTATTCATTATTGGGAAGAAAGACAAGACAGGGCTGTGGCTCACTCTAAACAAAGTTTGCAAAGCTGAGGATACCGCCTTTCACTTTTTGAGAGACTTAATTGGTTTTCCCTCTGTTTAGAGGTCTTCTCTTTCTCAATTTTACTAATTGCTAATTGTATCTGTATGTTTTACAAAGAATTAGAGGTAGCTCCTGGTTGTGTGGGGCTCTTATTCAAAAAGAATGTTTTTCAGCAAGAACTTTCTGCGGGTATTTATAAGTTTAGCCCATGGGAGAAAGTACAAATCATATCCCTATCGCAGAAACTGAGAAGTACAAGAGTGGTCAATCAGGAGGTATTAACGGCTGATAATATTGCTTTGCGCTTTTCCTTTTATATAGCCTACAAGTTGGATAATGCCAAGTTGTTTGTAGATAATTTCGGAGTAGGAGCGGATAATTTTGCTATAGCAGAACAACAGATGGTGGCCATAGCACAGGTGCTATTACGCCAGAAGATTGCGGCTATTCATAGTGAAAAACTAAACGAAAGCCGAGAAGATATCACCAACTTCAAAGAAGAGGCTTTCTGCAATGAAGTCGCTGCTTTGGGACTCAAGATCATAAAGGCACAACTAATAGACCTTACGTTTCCTCGAAGTGTACAAGAGCTCTTTTCTCGTGTCTTGGAAAGTAAAATACGGGCTACCTCCGAACTCGAAAATGCACGTACAGCAGTAGCCACCGCCCGAGCTCTCAAGAATGCTTCCGAACTGGTAAAAGGAGATGAAAATATTAAGTTTTTGCAATATTTGGAAACGATCACCAAGATAGCCGACAAGGGCAAACATACCTTTGTGATAGGAGAAGTACCTATGACAAAAATATAAAGAAACAACTAAAATCTAAAAATATGTATAAATCACTATTTTTTGTAGCTTTTCTAGGGCTTGTGGTAGCCTGCGAAAAATCAGGAGACAACAATGGCTCCACTACACAGACACCTACTCCACCAGTGGTACCCCCCTCTCCACCGGTGGTTACTCCTCCTGCTCCCACTCAAAAACCAGCGGCTTATGACAGGGATTTCTACTTGGAGCCTTCCCGCCTCAATGTGGTAAAGAACGAACACAATGCGGAACTTAAAAAACTCTATTATCAAGTATATGGCACCCCCTGTGGGGGCTGGTATGATGGGGTAAGTCCCAATGCAGCAAAGAATGAGGGTTGGCTGAAAAATTTTGTAGAGGGCGCAGAGAGGGCTCAGAAGACACCTATTGTCGTGCTTTATGGGATTCCGAACCGCGATTGTGGCTCTTTCTCTAAGGGAGGACACCCCACTGCGGCCTCCTATAAGGCTTGGATAGATAGGGTTAGTGCCATTATAGGGCAACGCCGTGCTGTGGTGATCGTAGAGCCTGATGCCATTAATTATTGCGGGCATAAAAAGGGTACCCAAGCCTATAACGAACGAGCTGAATTGCTCTCCTATGTAGGACGAATCCTACAAAAAAATAACCCTAATGTAGCCACTTATATCCATGCAGGCAATGCAGTACTGACGACAAATCACCCCGAAGCGATTGCCCAAGCGATTATAGACGGAGGTTTACAATATATGCGCGGTTTTGCCCTAAATGTATCAGGATTGGGAGGAACGCTTGAGGAACAGGAAGGAGCGGAGAAGTTTGTCGCTTACTTAGCCTCCAAAGGCTTCAAGGACAAGTACTATGTGATAGATACAGGGCGTAGTGGTATAAACCGACCTCAGCATCAGAATGCCAATGCTCCTTACAACTCATGTAACAATTTCAATGCCGCTTTAGGTCCTCGTAGTACCTCCAAAACTACGGGTGCTCATGCCGATGCCTATCTGTGGATTAACGGAGGAGGAGGCTCTGATGGAGAATGTAATATGGGAGCCCCAGCTGCAGGAAAGCCTTATCCAGAGTACACCAAGCACTTGGTAGAAAATGCCATAAGGGTAAAAAGTATAGAGATTCTTGAGGTACCTGAAAGCCTTAAATAGACTTATAAAAAACGCAAAAACAACTAATTACAAATAACTATGTTCCGATGGATATGTTCCCTATTCTTCTGTATAGGGTTACAGGCACAGTCTGTCAAGACCTTTGATCACACTTGTGCTGATGGGAAAGTACGTCCCTATGTAGTCTACTCCCCTCAGGGGGAGAGCAAGGCGCCTAAGCCATTACTTGTTTTTTTACATGGAGCCATTTCCTCACCTGAACTCAAGGCTCATCCCGAGGAGTATGTACAGAAATCACCGCTCTTGTCATTCGCCAATGCTGCGGGTTGTTATGTGCTTTTTCCCTTTGGACAGCAGGGGGCTACTTGGTTTGATCATGTTGGGCAGCAGATGGTTATGGACGAAATTGCTCAGGTGAAAAAACAATATGCGATTGATCCGAACAAGGTTTTTCTCTCTGGTTTTTCCGATGGAGGATCAGGGGTATATTATTTTTCTATGACCCAGCCTGAGCCCTTTGCAGGTTTTATCGCAATGAATGGGAGCTTAAAGGTAGCCAGTATGTTGGGCGAAGAAGCGCTTTTCCCCTGTAATATGAATCAGAAGCCCTTGTATATACTCAATACGACTGAGGATATACTCTATCCTTTGGATCAGATAATTCCTGCGGTGGATTTTCTTAAGAGGGATAACCCTCATATAGTCTTTAGAACTCCCAAAGGGAATCATTTTTTGAGCTATTTACCAGAAGAGCAGACCTCCTTGGTGACTTTTATCAAGGAGAATACACGTAAGCCACTGACACATATTGTATGGGAAACAGCTAATATTAGCAAAATCAATAGCATAGGTTGGTTGCGGCTCTCTGCTCTTTCGCTGGATCAAGCGCCGGCTTCTTGGCATGTTCCTTATCCCAAGGTACGTATAGAGAACAATAAGGCCGACTTGGGGCTCAAGTATGATTATACTTATCAGGGAAAGGGACTCAAAGTGGCTGGATTCAAAAATGATACAGTAACAGCCAAGCGCTTAGGAGTAAAACAAGGAGATATACTTCTCTCCTTGGAGCGTGATAGTATCACCTCTCCCATGTCGCCAATGCTGTATATGGCTAAGAAAAAAGCAGGCGACCCTACTCAGATAAGTGTGTTGCGTGAAGGAACACCGCTTACTCTAAAAGGGAATTTTAATGCTGGATATCCCTATCTGCTACTAAAACAACCAGAAAAGACAGCTAAGATAGAAGCAGAGCTTATAGGGAGAAGGGTATATATACGCACCTCTCGTGTGGTTGACTATCAGGTAGATAGAGAGCAAGCGCCCGTTAAGATCAAAGGGAAAATTAAAAAATTAAATAAGTAAAAGATGCCAAAAACTTACGGAAAATTTACACTATCGCTCACAGGAAAGGACAGTCATAAAGTAAATATTACCCCAGGACAAGGACGCTTTACTATAGCCCCTAAGACCTCGGGAGAGAAAGCTGATGCTTATGTAGATGCTGACACCCCTATACAATGGGAGGTTTTCAACGATTTTAAAGTACCCGCAGGAGGCAACTGGCCTCGTGTGATGGACTATATGGGGAATGACACTCGCTTTATAGAATGGACAGAACAGCGCGAAATGGAGAGCTTTGACTGGAGGCTAATGGCTCCTGCAACAGTAGATTTCTCTAAAGCAAAGATTGAATATTTATCGGTAGACAATAATGATTATCCTCTTGATATTAAACTCGGTAACAAGTGGCTGAGGGGGCTTAGTTTGGAAGGAAATCCGCATAAGATAACACTTGAGATGGCAGTTCCTTTGAAGAGTATCTCGTTTCGTATCAGTACTGAAAAGAAGAACAACACCCCTGTATTCTTGCCTGAGTTTGAAGTGCTAAAAGATCTTACGACTATCAATATAAGCACACCTGTAGGGGGACAACCCTTTGACTGCGGGAGCCTGTTGCAGTTCAAAAAACTGAAGACTGTGAGATTGTATGGAAATATGTGTAATATGGAGGCTTTGGGTAAACTAAACCTTAGCGGTATTGAGGTGCGGTATTGCCCTGATATGACTGGATTACCCCCTTTGAGTACTTGGGCAGACTTCAGCTATTGTATTTTCTGGAATGTGGAAGAGGTAAGAGGTAAGGCACTGAGAAAAGAACTGAAAGAATTGGAGAAAACGCGAGAGTTGAGTGAATATGCTTCAGTATCTAACTTGCACCCTAAGAGTTGGTTTGCTACAGAGTTCAACATTCCTTTTGCTTCGTGGGAAGGCAAGAACGGTAGAGAGGCAATGAAAGCCTATAAGGAAACCCTGAAAGCAGTAAAAAAAGCTAAAGAGGAAAAAGAAGTTAGGAGCCTATTAGAGGGGCTTATCGCAGTTATCAACGGGTTGCCTAATATAGAAACTACTGAGCGAGAGGACACCTACGAAGCTGTATGTCAGCTAGCAGAAGTAGCGTCTTTTGCTATTGAGGAAGAGAAAATAACGCAGTGGTTTGACCAGGCGAGAGAATTTTAATTGATCATTGAGAATTAGTATCGTTTCTT
>NZ_ACLQ01000023.1 GCF_000174755.1 Capnocytophaga gingivalis ATCC 33624 | reverse complement strand
AACGTAATCTTATTTGGAAATTCTTCTTCAAAAGTTTCAGCAGGCAATAGAAATGCTTTTACATTATTCTCATCATAAAAACCTTCATAATTTTCATTATATAGTCCTTCTTTTATATCAATAAGCTGATGAATATAATCATCATACTGTTCATTTTTAGTTATGAGTTCTATAGGCTTCATATAATAAGCATCTTCTAGGATATCATATATAGGGAATAGCCAGAATATTTCACTTCCTTCACTCATATCAAAAACCTGTTAAAATTCGTAAATCAATATCTATCTGGTCAAAAAATCCTTTAGGAGGACGCTTGATGCGCCCATTCTTTGATACTTCTAAATGATGAGCTATTGCAGTGTGCTGTTGTTCATCACGCTCAAAATAATAAACAGAAAGTTTCTCATTGCTGATCACTCCTTCTTTTACAGCTACTAAACTACCATTGATAATGTGGTCACTATGGGTCTCTATTAGTACCTGCACTCCATTAGCAACCGCTTTAGCTATTAGCTCCATTAGCACGGCTTGTCCTTTAGGATGTATATGAGCTTCTGGATTCTCAATAAGTATCAAAGCATCTTTATTAGCACTTAATATAGCTACCAAAATAGGTAATACATAAGTGATTCCAAAACCGACATTTAGTGCACTGAAATTCTCTGTAATGGTGTTCTCATTCCTATTGAACTTGTATTTCAGATTCAGATCCTGTCCTTGTGGTTCTATGGTTATCCTTATATTAGGTGATATTTTCCTTAACCATTGTTCCACTTGATTAAGCAAACGATAATCATTATTATCTTCTATTGCCAGCGCTTTTATAGGGAGTTCCTCTTTTCCATAACGTTCTAAGAAATGAACTGTATATTCACATTGCCCCGCTTGTTTTGAAAGCTGTCTTTTTATGTCCACTAAAGAGGTGTCCCGCCCGTAACCTTTTTGGGGACCAAAACGAAAAGCACTTAAATATTGAAAATTATTATTGAACAAACTATAAGTTGCCAATACTTCCTTATTAGTAGCGTTGTCTTCCTCTCCAATTAATAAGGTGCTATTCATTCCATATAGGAAGCTATAGTTTAGTGATTTCTGATGCAAAAAGTTTATATCAATTGTTAAATGTGTTTTTTTAGAGACTATACAAGGCAATTCATCTGCCATTCCTAAGTCACACAAATCGCCCTTTAAATTTAACCCTACTTCTAAATCATTCATCAAGAAAGATTGTCGCAACAATAGTAACGACTGTATTAGAGATGATTTCCCCATCCCATTCATACCTGATAGGATTGTTAATCCACCTATCTGTAGCTCTGTATGGTTATGTAATTTAAAGTTGTCTATGATTATTCTATTTATCATTACCTATTGCTTTTTTAATTAAGTTTTTTATTGTATTAAAGCGCTCCATAACACTTAATTTTTGTCCCGTTGATTTTGAAGTAGCTGTAATAAATGAATCATTTGTTTTTAATAGCTGGTATAACTCTTCTTTAAAATCTTGAGAATGTTGCTCTAAAAGTGCCATTTCCTTAAGAGGTAACCACGCTATATTAACACTTATACAATCAAATAAAGATTTAGATATGGGATTTCTTTTGCTACCTTCTACATTTGGTTTCCTAAAACTCTCTGTTCCAAATATCTTATAACAACATTTCATTGAACTCTCAAAAGATATTTTAATATTATCTCTTTCTTGCGCTGTCATCTTATTGAGTAATGCCATCCAATGGTTTAAGAAATTATTCAAGGCACCATTGTAGTCTTTATACCCTAAGTAAAATGCAATGAATCGATTTACTAAATCTCTATCTTGCATTCTCTTAAATGAAATGTTATCAGTGGCTTTTTTAAAAGAATCTAATTCAGATAATTCTTTTATAAAATTAGCAGCAATACCTTGATTAAGCGCGTGACGCATTTCTTGTGCGGTTAGTGTTACGCCTTCTGTATTTATTCTTTGAAAAATGATATACTTTACATCGCTGGGTGTACTCTTTCGTAAGATATTAACAGTTATCTTTAAGGCATCTATACGCCTAATCTCTGGGCGTTCTAAATCTTTATATCGTTTTCCTTCAAAATCTTTTAGAAATTGTAGTTTTTTTAATATCAATGGTTTTTCTTCCTTTAAAACAAAATCCCTTATAGCACAAAGTCTCTGTAGACCATCAATGACTAAGAGTTTTTGGGTTTGAGCATCTTCACTAAAGTAGAAAGAAGGTAATGGCAATCCTAATAAAATAGATTCTATGAGTCTGCTTTTCTTTGTATTATTCCACACATCACTTGCCCTCTGAAAATCTGGTTCTAAATCAATTTCTCCATATTTTAATTGCCCAATTAAAGAACCTAAGTTAATTGTTGCTATATCTACATCAATCTCATTAGGACTAAAAGGTTCTGTAATTTCATCGCCTCCAAGTTCTTCTTTTTCTGTATCTGTGTATTTATCTATCATAAATAATAATGTTACTTCTTATAGGCTCCGCAAAAGTACAGAAGCTGTTTAAACTTTTTAGAGAAGTAAAAGTTCCCAAAAATTAGTAATTTTGTGTTTGAGAAAAAAAGAACACCAAAATTCAGGAACTTTGGGCAAAGATACAATAAATAATTGGATTATTCCCTTTTTAAGTGTAGAAAAAAGAGGATTTAAAAGTAATTTTGATTTGGCTTCAATAATGGAGAGCAACCAGATGTTTATTTTGATGAAGAATTGTACAAAAATAGGTTTAAGATTGAACAAGCAAATGGTTGGCTTGACGGATATAAAGGTTTGATAATGAGATATGAATATCTTGATGTAACTTGGATTGGAATGCTTTTATTAGGGTTTATATCCAAGTTCCTCAAAAAAGTTTAAACACGTTTATAAACAAAAAACACTGCAATTTTCGTTGCAGTGTTTTTTTATTTGTAAAAATTTTTAGCTATTTAGTTTCCTCCATTATTAACAGTAGCTAAAATAGCATCTAATTCGGCTTGGGTGATTTTTTTATATTTGATAATAGTTTTTTTCCCATTCCTTACTGATTCAGTAGTTAATGTATTTTCTGAAACAGAGAAAGGAAAACTTATACTGAAATCTTCATTACTTTTAATAGCATTCCCTTCTATTTTGTAGGTATGAAGTTGTTTAGTATATCTACAAGCCCCTGCGTTTTCTATAAAAGCATGAGTAGTTATCTGATTTTGAGTAAAAACAACCGCAGATTTCTTTTCACAATCATCAATTGTCTGAGATTGTCCATCGACTGTTTCAGACTCTTTTTGCCAAATACCTTCCAAATTTTGAGCATTTTTATTTCCCCCTCCATTGTTATTATTAATAGTAGCTAAAATAGCATCTAATTCGGCTTGGGTGATTTTTCTATATTTGAGAATAGTTTTTTCCTGACCGTGTACTGATTCAATAGTTAATGTATTTCCTGAAACAGAGAAAGGAAAACTTATACTGGCATCTTCATCACTTTTAATAGCATTCCCTTCTATTTTGTAGGTAAGAAGTTGTTTAGTATATTTACAAAACCCAGGTCTGTCGCTGAAATCATGAAAAGTTATCTGATTTTGAGTAAAAGCAAGCGCAGATTTCTTTTCACAATCATCAATTGTCTGAGATTGTCCATTGACTGTTTCGGACTCTAATTGCCAAATACCGGTGATATCTCCAGAGGAATCATCACTTTTCCCACAAGAGGAAATTAACAAGGCTATAGAAGCCATTGCTGCTAATAAAATTCTTTTCATAAAACTTAATTTGTTATTTTATGCCGCAAAGGTAATAAATTTTTTGATAAAAAAGAGGGATGGTGAAAAATTTTCATTTTACCAATTCTCCCCGCTCCTCTCTTGTTGGCGCGAGCGTTTCGCTTGTGCCTATCATAAGGGATCTTTTAACTGTTCACTGCTCACTGTTCACTGACTACTGACCACTGAAAATTTAACAATTAACCATTACTCATTGATAATTTTTTTTGTATCTTTGCCCCAGAAAAAAACAACAACATGCAAGTAGATTTTTCTTTTCAAGAATATTTAGGCTTTTTAGCCTTCTTAGGAATTGCTACTATGGGCTTTTGGCTTATGATCTTTTTGCTTACTTATGTAGTACCTTACTGGGTATTTGGTGCTGCTATAGAGCGCTTTAAAGAAAAACGTGCTGCTAAAAAGCTACAAAAAGAACAAGCTGCCTAAGACAAGTAACAAGTAGAAAAATATCCCTTACAGAAGCTCTAAAAACTTCTGTAGGGCTTTCTCATACCTATGCAAAACAATACACTATGTACAAAGAGGTCGAAGAAAAAATAGATAAAATTCCTATTCTCAACAAATTAGCCTGTTTCCTCAAGAAAATTTCCTTGGGAAAAGGACAGCAGTTTTCCCTATACGACTTGCTGTTGCTCTATACAATAGGGATTGTAAAGGGGGCGCTTACTTATAGGGCGAGTGCTATTTCTTATAGCTTTTTTGTCGCTATTTTTCCCTTTTTGCTCGTCGTGCTGAACCTGATTCCCTATATCCCAATTGATGATTTCCAACAGGATTTTTGGGTCTTCTTGGACAGTCTATTGCCCCCTGGTACCCATGGTTTCTTTGAGGAGATATTTTTTGATATTGCAGGGAAGAAGCGTGCGGGCTTGCTCTCCACGGTGTTCGTCCTCTCTATCTTTCTGACCACTAATGGTATCAATGCCGTATTTGGAGGCTTTGAATACTCCTATCATGTCAGGGCTACCCGTGGGGCGCTCAAGCAGTACTTTATCTCCATGGGGGTAGCCATGCTCTTGGTATTCTTGATTCTCTTCTCGGTCATTCTTTGGCTGGCTTTTGAGTATATACAAGGGATGAAGATCTTTTCTTTTTTCAATAGCAATCCTTATTTTTTCCCGATAGTTAAGAAGGTATTTTTTATTTTTGTAGCCTATTTGGTGGTTTCTATCTTGT
The DNA here is from genome assembly GCF_000174755.1 of Capnocytophaga gingivalis ATCC 33624. Lineage (GTDB taxonomy): Bacteria > Bacteroidota > Bacteroidia > Flavobacteriales > Flavobacteriaceae > Capnocytophaga > Capnocytophaga gingivalis. Next base: position 121,294 of record NZ_ACLQ01000023.1, on the reverse strand, counting down.
TCCATTTTGGCACCATAGATCGGGGCAGACGCTTTTTCTCGGCGGGTTCACTGCTGACCTTGATTCTTTTTATACTCACCACTTATGGCTTTGGGGTGTATATAGAGAATTTTGCCCAATATAACCAACTCTATGGCTCCATAGGGGCGCTGCTCATCTTCCTATTGTACATTTGGCTCAATGCGACTATTCTCCTATTAGGTTTCGAACTGAATGCCTCTCTCTCCAACCTTAGGAGAGTGAAGAATGAAAAGTGAAAAGTGAAAAGTGAAGAATGAAAAGTGTATCCAAACTCATCTGCTTGGCTACATTCTTCGTTCTTCACTTTTTACTACATACCCAGCTGAGAGCACTCGCTGGCTACATTCTTCACTTTTCACTCTTCGTTCTTCACTCTTATGGTACTTCCACAGTATTGACTATCTTGTGGATGATTTCCATAGAGGAAATATTTTCGGCTTCTGCCTCATAGGTGATACCAATACGGTGACGAAGCACATCGAAGACTACCGAACGTACATCCTCAGGAATCACATAGCCGCGGTGGTGGATAAAGGCATGACACTTGGCCGCTATCGCAAGGTTGATACTACCACGTGGAGAAGCCCCAAACTGGATAAGTGGGCTTAGCTCCGCAAGCTGGTATTTCTCAGGATAACGTGTCGCAAAAATAATATCAAGGATATACTTCTCTATCTTCTCATCCATATACACCTCGGAAGCTGCCTTCTGTGCATGAAGAATCTGATCTGTAGTCACCACAGCCTTCACCTCCGGACGCTCTCCGGCGAGGTTGCCACGCATGATGTATTGTTCCTCATCGATTTTGGGATAGTCTATCACTACCTTGAGCATGAACCTATCCACTTGTGCCTCTGGAAGTGGGTAAGTACCCTCTTGTTCTACAGGGTTTTGCGTAGCCATGACAAGGAAAGGCTTATCCAAAGGAAAAGTAGTATCGCCTATGGTCACTTGGCGCTCTTGCATAGCCTCCAATAGGGCAGACTGTACCTTGGCGGGAGCTCGGTTGATCTCATCGGCTAAGACAAAGTTAGCAAAGATAGGCCCTTTCTTGATTGAAAACTCATTTTGCTTTACATTGTAGGTCATCGTACCTATCACATCGGCAGGAAGCAAGTCAGGGGTAAACTGGATTCGGCTGAAGGTAGCCTGTACAGCTTTTGATAATGTATTGATGGATAGAGTCTTAGCAAGTCCCGGTACCCCTTCCAAGAGGATATGTCCACGTCCTAAGAGACCTATAAGCAGCGCATCGACCATGTGGTGTTGCCCTACGATTACCTTGGACATCTCGGCTCTGAGGGTATCTATGAATACACTTTCTCGCTCTATTTTCTCATTGATTTGGCTGATATCTACATTCATGATATGTTTTTTTTGTATGTGTTTGAATGATGGCGCTAAATTATTACTTTTTTCTCAATTATCCCGTTAAAGTAAAGTGAAATCTATTTTAATGATTAATGATTAATGTTTAATGATTAATGTTTAATGATTAATCATTGTTCATTGTTCATTGTTCATTAATCATTGTTCATTGATTATTATTTTCGATTGACTTTCGAAGGGGATTACCTTACCTTTTTGGTGGGAGAGGTCGCCCTCTACTTCTGTTTCTCCCTTGAGGGTCTGTAGTGCAGTAGCCTTGAGAATCCACTTCGTCTGGGCATCCAGCCAAATATCTATGTCCACCTGTCCTTGCATGGTGAAGAATACATATTGCCCTTGCTGTAGGATTACCTTCTGTTTGTCAGTGGCGATAACGGATTTCCCTTGGATATGGAGCTGCCCATTGAGGGCTTCTACCAGAGTATATCGGGTCTTGATAGGTACATTCATTTCCTTGGAGAGGAAGGAGGAGATCTCCCACGAGTCCCCTATAGCCACCCGCTGTCGGGGCAATATGGAGAGCACATTGGATAGGTTCGATTGTAGGGTAGTCTCCGAGAAAGCTGCCTCCAGTTGCATCTGTATCTGCTGCTTTTCAAAGGAAGTCAAGGGGTTATTCTTAGCATGCTTTTTCTCCAAAGTCTTCATAGCACGCTCTACAAGAGGTTGTAAAGGCTCTATTTTGACAATTTTCCCCTTGGTGCTTAGCTCTCCTTTGAGGGGTTGCTCCAGTAGCTCCTTGGCTGCTTGGTTGGTATAGTCTGGAATCTTCTCTAAAGGCATCTCCTTGCCATTCACCTTGGTAGATACTTCCAGGGATGCCTCTTCATAGCGCAGAGTCATCGGGTAGATCAGCTTGTCCTCCTTGCCGAAGGTATAGCGAATGCGCATGCGACTAAGTGCTTTGGTCTCCACCTGTGCCCCATCTATTTGTTGTGTGGAGGATACCTCGGAGGAGATTTTATGCACATATTTCTCTTTGTTCTTTAGCGAAAGACTTAGGTCTATTGCTTGCGAATATCCCAATATAGGGAGTAAAAATAATAGATATTTTTTCATATTTATTTAGTTGAAAATCAGTTGTTTTTAGGTTCTGTCGTAGGGGCAAAGTCCGCGAGCTGGCGCAGCGGAGTATGTGATGCAATTCGCCCACTCAATTTGCAATTCGCGCACTAAAAACAAGTCTTTTCGGACAGTCTTTATATTAATGATTAATGTTCAATGATTAATGCTCTCCCGTCAATATGGGCGAATTGCAATTCGCCCCTACAACAGAACGCAAAAAACCTAATGCCAATATCAATGTTCAATGATTAATAACCTCTCTTCACTCTTCACTTTTCACTCTTGACCACATACCCAAGCTCATTTGCTTGGCTACATTCTTCACTCTTCATTCTTCACTCTTCACTCTTCACTCTTCACTATAAAAAGAGTAGCAACAGCCCTCCTGCGAGGATACGATAATAGCCCCATAGGGAAAAGCCATATTTCTTGATAAGGTTCACAAAACCCTTGATGGCAATGATTGCCACGATATACGCCACTACGTTGCCTATGAGAAACATAGAGAGCTTGTCGCTGTTCTCAGCCAAGAGGGTATAGCCCTTGATAGGGGTGCCTGTACCGTGGTATTCCTTGAGAAAGAGCGAGTATACAGTTACCGCAAGCATGGTAGGTACGGCTAAGAAAAAGGAAAACTCTGCGGCGAGTTCTCTCGAGAGTTTTTGCTGCATCCCTCCTATGATGGAGGCTGCCGAACGGCTCGTGCCGGGCATCATCGCAAGGCACTGCCAAAACCCTATAATTACCGCTTTCTTGATGGTGATATCCTTCTCCTGAAGAATGGTCGGATGCTTGAAAAATCGGTCAATGAATAGGAGAACAACTCCTCCGATAATCAGCATGATAGCTATATACACGGGCGCTCCCATGACCGAATCAATATAGTCATCTAAGAGCTTGCCTAAGAGGAGTGCCGGAAGTACAGCAAATCCTAACTTGACAAAAAACTGCCAGCGGCTGAAGTCGAAAAACTTGCGCCAATATAGGGTGACTACTGCTAAAATAGCACCAAACTGGATACATAGGGCGAAAATCTTGAAAAAATCGTCCTCCGCAATTCCCATGAGTTCTCGGGTGAAGATCATATGCGCTGTGGAGGATACCGGTAGGTACTCCGTAAGCCCCTCTACAATCGCTATTATAATTGCTTGTAGTAGGTCCATTAGCTTTCTTTTTCCTTTTTATCGGTGTACAAAATAGCCCATACTTCCACAGCAAAGCCCAGTAGTACCAAGGCTGGGGCTAAGCTGATACGTCGGAAACTGAAAATATCGGGGTTGAAGACTTTCGGATCGTCACTCCCCCCACCACTCATGGTGATAAAGCCAATGGCGATAAGGGCTAAGCCCAAGGCCATCCATAGGTAATTTTTCTTTTTGAAAACCATCATATTCTTTCTTTTCAAATTATTGTCGGTACGAAGCTACAAAATCCATCAGTTGTCGCTTGTAACTATCGTAGGTAAATATATCATATACAATAAAAAAGTTTCCGCGATCTGCACACAGTGGGAAGAGGAGCTTGCCCATATCTACCTTATTGTTATCGAAGTCGAATCGGGATAAGAGATCCTTGATCTGTGCCGCTGTATAGGCGGTATTTTGTTGCTGACGGATGAAGCCGATACGCTCGTTGTCGAAGGTCAGTCTCTTATAAGCGGCGAAGAAGTTGGCAAAAACCTCCTGTGGCATTACCTGTATATGAGGGGCATGACTTAGCTGGCGTCCTGCACGGTAGGGGTTGTTCCAGATATCATTCCATTCGCCTCCGTACCAATCCTTCTCTATAGGGTAGCGTTCGAGCTCATAGAGGCCATATTGTACAAAGTAGTCCAACACACTGCGTTGGTTTTCAGTAGTTCTCAGGGTAGTCTGGTACACCAAGAAGCCATTGAGATAGATCGAGAGTGGCAGGGCTCCAGAGCGCACATCGAAGAAGCGAAACTTCCCCGAGGGACTGCTGATCTGCTGGTCACCCAGAACTACTGTGAAGTAGCCACGATCGGCAATACGCAAGAATACCTCACTATACCCATAGGGCGCAGGATTCCATGTATACTGGGAGGGAGGGGTGCGGTAGTCTCCCAAGTTAGGCTTGCGCTGTGCTCCCCCTTGTACATCCACTTGGATACGCACCGAGTTGATATCCGATGCCTTTGCCTCATTGCGCAGAAGGGTACCTATGCTTCCCGCCTCTTGGCTATATCCCATAGCAGCCGCCAAAAAGAGGATGCTACAGAATGCCTTTTTCAAAAATGTCTTTCTCATGATTTTTCTTTTTTCAGATTTCCCACTACCGATAGCAAGATGTATGCCAAAATAATAAGAGGGAAAGCACTTTCTCTCATAAGAACCAGTAAAACCACGCTTATAAGTAGCAAAAGATACTTGAGAAGGTTGTTTTTTATAGAAAAATCCTTGAACTTTAGCGCCAAGAGTCTCAGGTTGCTATTCAGTAGTACACAACTGGCTAAGGTGATAAGCAGGGTGCCCCATAGGGAAATGGCTTTCAGGTAGACAGCTTGTTTTACGATAAGTCCTAAGGAGATGATAAAGAGAGCATTAGCCGGAGTAGGCAGCCCTATAAAGGAATCACTCTGGCGGGTGTCAAGGTTGAAGCAGGCCAAGCGATAGGCGGAAGCCAAGGTGATAAGGTATCCTGCAAAGGGCAGAAAAAAGTGTAGTGTCTGTCCATAATGAGCCGCCGAATAGCTGATCAGCCAATACATTACCTGTCCAGGAACAAGTCCTGAGGTTACCAAATCCGCCAAAGAATCCAGTTCCTTGCCCAGAGGGGAGGAGACTTTCAGAATACGGGCTACAAACCCATCGAAGAAGTCAAGGGTGATGCCTAAGAAAAACCAAAACAACGCCCAGTCAAAGGCTTGTGATAGCGCATATCTCAGTGCGATGATCCCACAGAAAAGGTTTAGCAGGGTCAGTAGGTTAGGAATTTGTTTTTTCATGATAGTGTCATTCTTTGTTAGTTGCAGTTGTAGGCATCTAAGTAGTCCACAGTACCATTGCCATTGCAGTCAGGAAAGACTATGGTGCCATCTTCCTGATGGTTAATCTCTTGGATAGAAGGCTTGCCGTCTCCGTCATGGTCATAGTTGGCCGTGGAGATAAGTTTGATCTCGAATATCAGTGGGGTGTAGGCTGGTAGTCCTATAGTACCTGCAAAGTAAGCCAGTCCCGAAGGCAAGAAGAAGATACCCATTCCTCCATCGGTAGGTGCTTTGAGAGTACCATCTCCCACCTCGGTAGGCTTAGCAGTGGAGGCCTTCAGGGTGGCTACCGCTTCGCGAAAGCCTATGATGGCTCCTCCTTGGTACGCGCTGGCACGGGTGCCAAGCAAGTCCAACCAGTTGCTCTGGGTAAAGCGCATGCCATCTTCAAAGACATTATCCTTGAGAGTCAGTCCCTTGTAGAGCACATAAGAGCGGTCAGCGATGGTTGCCTGTGCCCCTGCTCCCTCTTGTAGGATAAGGTAGTACATCGTATGGTTGATGTAGTTGCCGTGTATATCAGGCACTTTCAGGGTCTTACGCTTTAGGTTGGGGCTGTCCCATAGGGAGGTCTTCCCTGTATTGCCCGCCAGAGTGCCTAAGACTATATTCTTATCAGCGTCCAATTCGCAATAATGACTCTTGAGGTAGGCTTGTATGTCATTGTCATTCTCCACCACCACCTCGGACATTTCTCGTAATTTCTGGCTGTCATCACCACTTTTCTTGCAGGAAAACAAGGAGATAGCCCCACAGCTAAGTAATAGCAAACTTCTTCTAATCATCTTATGAAAAATAAATATTCGAATTTGGGCGCAAGTTACGAAAAATTCTTGTATTTTTGCATGATTTTTTAATCAATTTAGGTTTCGGTAGGCAGTCAGTGGTGAGTACAGAATAGAGTTCATCCTCTCCTATTACCTAACCCCCAACCCCTAACTAAAGTGAGAATAGACAAATACCTATGGTGTGTGCGGTATTATAAGACACGCAACATCGCTACGGAGGCCTGTAAGAAAGGACATGTCCGCATCGGAGGGGAAATCGCCAAAGCCTCCAAGGAGGTCTTCCCACAGGATAAGATACAAGTACGCAAGGGTGCGATTACCTACGAGATAGAAGTCTTGGACATCCCCACCAGTAGGGTAGGGGCTAAGCTTGTAGGGCTCTATTGTATAGACCACACCCCTGAAGAAGCCTTTGAACAAGAGGAACTCCGACAGCTCGCCCAAGAGTATTATCGCAAGAAAGGCGAAGGTCGCCCTACCAAAAAAGACCGCCGCGACCTCGACGATTTCTTCTCAAGCGAAGAAGACGAAGAGTGGGGGAGTGAGCAGTGAACAGAGGTCAGTGAACAGTGAACAGAGGTCAGTGAGCATTAATCATTGAACATTAATCATTAATCATTAATCATTGAACATTAATCATTGATATTAGGCATGAGTGCTTTTGCGTTCTGTCGTAGGGGCGATTTGCAAATCGCCCTATGTCGGCACATGAGGGAGTGAAAAATGAAAAATGAAAAGTGAAGAGTGAACAGAAGTCAGTGATCATTAATCATTGAACATTAATCATTAATCATTGATATAGGCATGAGTGCTTTTTCGTTCTGTTGTAGGGGCGATTTGCAAATCGCCCTATGTCCGCACATGAGGGAGTGAAGAGTGAAAAATGAAAAATGAAAAATGAAGGAGAATCAGAGGTAATTATCAATACCTAAGCTCTTTTTCCTTTTAATTTCTAAGACCTTATAACCCTTAATTTCTATAATTCTAAAACCTAAAACCTAAAACCTAAATCTCTATGACTATCATTTTAGATGCAACCCAGATAGAACATAAGATTCGCCGTATCGCCTATCAGATATACGAGGCGAATATTCACCAAGAGCGCTTTATCCTTGCGGGGATAGCCGAAAATGGCTATATTTTAGCCGAAAAGCTCTATGAGCAACTGCAACAGTTTTGCCCAATTCCTATCACCCTGTGCAAGGTCTTTGTCAAGAAAACAGACCCCTTAGCCCCTGTGACCACCTCTCTGCCGGAAGAAGCCTACCGAGGAGAATCCGTGGTTTTGGTCGATGATGTGCTCAGCAGTGGTGCTACCCTGATCTATGGGGTACGACACTTTCTCTCTGTCCCTCTCAAGCAGCTCAAAACAGCCGTTTTGGTGAATCGTAATCATAAGAAATATCCTATCAAGGCCGATTTCAAGGGTATCTCCCTATCCACCTCCTTACAAGAACATATCGAGGTGAGTTTCGAGGGCGACCCTGTGGCCTTTTTACAATGATTAAAACAATGCTTTATCTTTTACTTTTTTGTATTCTTATCAATTCCGTGCTCAAGTTGAGCTTCTGGAAGTTCTGGCAGGTAGGAATCTTCTCCTTGGGAGTAGGTGCCTTTCTCTATGGAGTATCTGACTTTGCTACAGAACAATCGCAACTGACTATCTCTCAATGGCTTAGCGATACCAAGGTGCTGAGCAATATGGCCGTACTGGTCACCATAGAGTCGGTCATAGGGCTCTTCTTCTGCTTTATCTCCCTCAAGGCCTTCTATGAGGAGAAGCGCAACCGCTGGGCAAGAATTTTGCTTTGGTTCCCAGGAGTGCTACTCTTCCCATGTCTTTTCTTGGGGCTTACAGAGAGTTTCTTTTTCTTTTCAGGAGTTGATTTTGGGGAAGTTACATTTGCATTCATCGCTCTTACCATAGCAGGTTTTCTTCTGGGAGCTTGGGGATTCCGCGCCTTGGTACCCGAGCGTGAACTTCGCTTGGAACTACATTTGCTCATGAGTATATGGGTAACCCTGATGGGATTGGCGATGACTGCCAGTGGACAGATTGTCTATGTGCCTAAGAGTGAGCCTATCAACCTATGGCTCATAGGGAAAGTATTTCTTTTCTTCACCTCTCTTTTCTTCTTGGGCTGGCTTCTAAGCAAAATAAGAAGACGCTGAATAATGAATAATGTTCAATGATTAATGAACAATGATTAATGATTTGTGTATGATAGGGTCTTGGTAGAGATGCCTATTAGGGTGATGCAATTTCACTCTTCACTCTTCACTTTTCATTCTTCACTCTTCACTTTTCATTCTTCACTTTTCACTCTTCACTCAAAACGTTTTTCATCGCCTGATGAGCGCAATGCAGAATACCCCTACCACGATGATAACTTTCAGGAGGTTTCTCAGAAAAGCATAATGTATCTGGGTGCGTCCCTTCCAGAGTATTGGCAAAAAGCCCCCCAGAAGGATGATGGCTGTCAGAATAAAGTAGTACTTCATACTGCCCGTGTCCGGAAAGGCTGTCAGAAAGTAGATGCACACAAGGGTAAGACCAATGAGCACAGTGATGAGCTGCTTGGAACTACGCTCCCCATAGTCGGTGGCGATGGTATGGTAGCCTAAGGCAAAATCCCCTTTGATATTCTGCAAGTCCTTCACAAAATCCTTAGCCAAGAGTAGGTAATAGAGAAAAGCGGCATGGACAAAGATAATCTTTTGGAAATTGTGATAATATACAAAAATAGCAAAGAAAGGAATAATGGAGAGTATCCCTGATACGATATTTCCTACCAATACTATCTTCTTGATTCTGTGGGAGTAAAACCACATCATAAAGATATAGATAGAGAAGAACAACACCGCTCGGAAGGATACATAACTGGCCACTATTACAGAAAGAAAATTCAGTATAAAGTATAGCGAGAGCTTAGTATGCTGCCCTACCATGCGCTCCATCAGGGTACGTGTAGGCTTATTGATTAGGTCTTTTTCTTGGTCATAAAAAGCATTGATGATATATCCACCGGCCACCGCCAAAGCTCCTGCCAAGACAATGGCAAAAAGGCGTGGATCCAATAACACCTGCCTTAGTGGCTGGCGCGAAAGGATAAAGATGGCCGTCAGATACTGGGCGATACAGATCATCATGATATTATACCCCCTGACCACCGAAAAAAGGCCTATGAATTTTTCAAATGGTAGCATAGTGTTGCTTTAGTAATAAAGCTCGTCGGTATGTAGGTTCAAGAACCGCTGAGCTGCAAAATAGGTACTGATCCAGCTGAGGAACACCCCAATAAGGAACAGGGCAGCACCCACCCAGATAAAATCTCGATAGTGCATGATAAGCCCCCATTCTGGCCACGATTGGTCTATGGCATAGAAGGTAAAAGCCAAGGCTGCACATGCCAATATAGCACTGAGAATCCCCAACCAGATGTTGGTGATGATAAAGGGACGCCTGATAAAGGCTTTGGTAGCTCCTACCAGCTGCATAGTCTTGATAATAAATCGCTTAGAGTATACGGAGAGTCGTATAGAAGCATTGATAAGCAGCATGGCCACCACGGTAAAAATCGCCGAAACTGCCAGAATGACCAAGCTGATACTCTGTATATTGGAGTGTATCTTCTTGACCGAATCCTTGTCATAGTTCACTTCCTTGACCGAGGCATTCTGCAGGATACTCTCCTTGACTTCTTCCATCTTCTGAGGGGTTACATAGTCGGCTTTCAGTGCCAGATCAAAAGAGTTCCCCAGAGGATTGTCCCCTATGAAGGAGATAAAGTCCTCCCCAAGCTCCTCACTGAAGGACTGGGCGGCTTGCTCCTTGGAGATAAACTCTACCTGCTTGGTATACGAGGCTAAGGAAAGACTCTTTTGCAATTGCTCTATGTCGGCTTCCTTGGCCGTATCCTTGAGAAAAACATTGATAATTAGGTGTTCCTTATAACTATCGGTCAAGTTTTTCACATTGATAAGTAAAAAACCCAATAACCCTAAGAGGAATAAAACTAAGGTAATACTCAGGGTGACAGAAAAATAAGAAGAAATGAGCTTCCTACGATTGTGACGTTCGGTTCGGGTATGCACTTTTTAATCTACTTAGAAAATGAGCGTAAAAGTAATAAAAATCCTTTACTTAGCAGCTTTATTAGTGTAGATACACATAAGTTTAACGTTTGTTAGTTTTTTTTTAAGAGTAAACAAAGGGAATTATAGCGATTAGGTATTTATTTTTTTGTACATTTGCCCAAAATTTAATCACTATTCTTTTTATGACAATAGTACAGTTTCAATATATATTAGCTGTAGCTCAGTATAAGAATTTCAGTGTGGCCGCCCAGAAGTGTTTCGTCACTCAGCCTACACTCAGCATGCAAGTACAGCGCTTGGAGGAAGAGCTGGATGTGCTTATTTTTGACCGTGCCAAAAAGCCTCTTCGCGTCACAGAAGTAGGGGAGAAGATCCTTCAGCAGGCCGAGAGCATTGTCAGTGAGTCCGAACGTATCAAGGACATTATTGCCCAGCATAAGGGGTTCATAGGTGGGCGTTTCCGATTGGGGATTATCCCTACAGTAGCACCAACCTTGTTGCCTATGTTTCTGAACAATTTTACTAAGAAATATCCTAAGGTGGAGCTCAAGGTGGAGGAGATGACCACCCGAGAGTGTATCCGTGAGCTTGCAGAAGGTACCCTGGATGTGGCTATTGTGGCTACTCCCTTGCACGAAAAGCATCTTATAGAGCGCCCTCTCTACTATGAGCCTTTTGTCGCTTATATCCCCAATGCAAAATACCACCTGACTGAAAATCAGAAAATCCAAGTCTCTGACCTTCATCTCAACGATATCCTTATGCTACAGGATGGACACTGTTTCCGCGAGAGTGTATTGAATATCTGTCAGGAGAATGGCTCCTCGGATAAGGGCAGGGACAACAGCCTTGAGATCAAGAGTGGTAGCTTTGAGACCTTGATCAAGCTTGCCAATGAGGGCATGGGCATGACCCTCTTGCCTTATCTACATACCTTAGATCTCTCTGAGGCAGAAAAGAAAAACCTTCACTACTTCGAGGAACCCTCTCCCGCTCGTGAGATAAGTCTGCTGTATCATAGCAACGAACTCAAAATAAGCATTATAGATGCACTATACAATGTCATTTCAGGGGTCATAAGGGGGGCTATCACCTTCGAAAATCTCAATATCATAGACCCTATCCTTAAGAAGAAAAAGAAACAGTGAACAGTGAGCAGTGAGCAGTAAGCGGTAAGCGGTGAGCAGTAAGCCTGACAACTGATCCCTGACAACTGATCCCTGATCACTGACCCCTGCTCACTGCTCACTGGACAAATAGAGTTGTCTTACAATCCCATCGGCCAGACCGACTTTCGGAACGAGGATATGCTTTATCTTTGCCCATTTCATGGCTTTGATGTAGATAGGCAATGCCAAAGGAAGGATATCTGCGCGGTCAGGGTTGAGTTCTAAGTCACGGATACGCTCCTCATAGCTCAGTGAGTTGATTTCCTTGAGGTAATCCTCCAAGAAATGCAGCGAAAGAGGGCTGTCCTTGCGCTTGCCGGAGACCTTGAATATCTTGTTGATATTGCCTCCAGAGCCTATGGCCTCTATTGTTTTGAGCCCTTTGGTATGGATGTGTATCCACTCCTTGAGCTCCTCCCATACTTGCTCGTCGGCTTTCCCTTTCAGTAGGCGCACCCCTCCTATGGGAAAAGACCTGGCAGCACGTACCTCTCCTTGACTATAGATGGTGAACTCAGTACTACCCCCTCCCACATCTATATACAAATAGTTTTTATCACTTTCCACAAGGGTATGCAGGTCAGTATTGGCGATAATCGCTGCTTCCTCTGCCCCTCCTATAATCTCTATTTGCACCCCTGTATGCTGCGCTATCTCTCGGACAATCTCTGTGCCATTGGTAGCCTCGCGCATGGCTGAGGTAGCACAAGCACGATAAGCCTCCACTCCTTGTACCTTCATGAGCAAGTGATAGGCCTGCATGGTATCACTCAGGCGTGAGGCATTCTCAGCACTTATACGCCCCTGTTCGAAGACATCGGCACCCAAGCGAATCGGCACTCTCACAAGGCTCCCTTTGGAGAAAATAGGTGTCTTGCCTTCTTCTTCTAATATGTTGGCAATCAGTAATCGAACCCCATTGGAGCCAATATCGATACCTGCAAATTTCCGGATATTCATAACTATTTTTTTTGCAAAGCTACAATAATAAATGGAAAAATAAAAAAATCCTCCCATAATTTTTTACAGGAGGATTTTAAAATTAAGTAGAATGAAAAAGAAATCTATAACAATTTGACAACATCCTTGGCAAAGTAGGAGGCGATAAGGTCGGCTCCCGCACGCTTGATAGCGTATATCTGTTCAAGCATGATAGCATCATGGTCTAACCATCCGTTTTGGGCAGCGGCTTTGATCATGGCATATTCTCCAGATACTTGGTATACGGATACAGGTACATTCACAGCATTCTTCACCTCGCGTACTACGTCCAAATATACGATACCAGGTTTTACCATTACCATATCAGCACCTTCTTCCACATCCATAATCACTTCCTTGATTGCTTCTAAGCGGTTGGCATAGTCCATCTGGTAGGTTTTCTTATCCTTAGGGATATCCTGCTCATCTACAGGAGCGCTATCCAAGGCATCTCGGAAAGGACCATAGAGAGCAGAAGCATATTTGGCAGAATAAGCCATGATACCTGCGTTGGTATAATTGTATTTGTCTAAGAAAAGACGGATTTGCTCTATACGCCCATCCATCATATCGCTGGGAGCTACCCAGTCAGCCCCTGCTCTTACATGCGAAAGGCTCATTTGTGCCAATATCGATACGGTAGTATCGTTCTCTACCACCCCATTTTTGATAATACCATCATGTCCGTAGATGGAATAAGGGTCAAGTGCGACATCAGTCATCACCAGCATATCAGGAGTCGCCTCTTTGACAGTCTTGATGGCTCGTTGCATAAGTCCATCAGGGTTGATTGCTTCTGTTCCTTCGTTGTCCTTAAGGTGATCTGGTACTTTGACAAAGAGCAATACGCTCTTGATCCCCAAGCTCCAGAGTTCTTTCACCTCTTGGGCTAAGTAGTCCAAGCTATAGCGATAATAATTAGGCATGGAAGGAATCTCCGCCCTGATACCAAGCCCCTCTACTACAAAAAGAGGCACAATAAAATCATTGGGTGTTATGGTTGTTTCCCTTACTAAGGCTCGTATAGTTTCATTTACACGAAGCCTACGGTTTCTTCTGAGTATATTCACTTTTATAAAGGATTAATTTTTCACTGCTTACTGCTCACCGTTCACTGTCCCTCACAACAGCATAGGACGATTTGCAAATTGCTCCTACAACAGGACGCAAAAGCCCTCATGCCAATATAGGGAAACCTCTCTTCACTCTTCACCACATACCCAGCTGTGGGCACTCGCTGGCTACACTCTTCACTCTTTACTCGCGCAAAGGTACGTTTTTTTTTGTTAAAAAAGAAATTATATTTGTTAGATTTTGTACTTTTGCTTCAAATTTTTTTTCATGAGGAATTATATACTATGGATAAGCCTGTTCTTGGGAATGGTTAGCTACGGACAATCGGATTCTTTAGCCTTGGACAACAAGTACTTAGAAGACCAATTCCACATAGGGATCAGTTATGATTGGGTGGTTTCCAGACCATCAGGGGTGAGGCAACACAGCTTCTCGCGAAGTCTCTTTGGGGGCTATCAGCGAGACATTCCTCTGAATAAGCAGCGCAATATAGGTTTTGCCGCAGGGGTCAGTTACAGCTATGACCTTCTGTATCTGAACATACAAGCCAAGGAGATCGGGGGGCAGATGTCCTATGAGATCATCTCTATCAGCGATAAAAAAGTAGAAGATTCTTACTACGAACAGCATTCGATAGGCTTTCCTATTGAGTTCCGCTGGCGTACCTCCACACCCTATTCCCATAAGTTCTGGAGGATATATACAGGGGTGAAGCCTACCTATACCTTTGCCTCACGCTACAAATTCTCAGGTAGTGAAGGGAGCTATAGCCTTTCCGACCCCAACCTTAAGGGATATATGGATGCAAAACTCTATATAGCTGTCGGGCATAATACTTGGAATGTGTATCTACAATATGCACTTCGCCCCCTATTCAAGGGCGAAAATTCACAAAATGGGCAAAATTTGCAAAGTAATATCCTAAAAATAGGGCTTATTTTTTATATTTTATAATTTTTCTTTGTCAATTCAAATAAAACATTTATTTTTGCCCCCAAAATATAATAGATTTTGTTATGGGATTTTTAAAAGAATTCAAAGAATTTGCTGTAAAAGGCAATGTAGTTGATTTGGCCATCGGGGTAATCATCGGGGGTGCTTTTGGAGCGATTGTCTCTTCCTTAGTTGCCGATGTGATTACACCACTACTACTTACTCCTGCTTTCAAGGCTACAGGTGCTGAAAACCTACAAGACCTTGTATGGAATGGGGTAGCGTATGGAAAATTTTTAGCTGCCGTGATTAATTTCTTGTGTGTAGCTTTCGTATTGTTTATGTTGGTTAAAGGAATCAATAAGTTCAAAAAGAAAGAAGAACCAGCTCCTGAAGCTCCAGCAGGACCTACTCAAGAAGAACTTTTGACTGAGATCCGTGACCTACTGAAGAAAAACAACTAATTTTTTTTCTTATTATCAAACTTAAGAAGTTAATATGATAAAATTGCCCTCCCTCCAAAGGAGGGTAATTTTTTTATATATAATTATAGCTAAGTCTGAGAAAAATTAGTATTTTTGCAGACTATTATCACAGAATTTGTTTATGACTCATTATCCTAAAATCACAGCAAATAGTTATATTATTTCATTGGGAAATACAAGTGCACGCTTGAGTGATCCCCTGTGCTATTGTACAAGTGCTCTCTTATGAATTGGGTAAGGGTCAAGGATACTATAGCATACTCAGCTAAATGGTTAAGCGATACCACCTTACTCTTTTTATAAAACCAAGAATGTAATTTTTTATTTGATGGTCATTTGACAGAACAGACCTTTTAAAAATTAAATCATTGATATTCAATGAGTTTTTATTTGATGGTCATTTGATAGAAAAGCCCTTTTTAAAAATAAAACATTGATAATCAATAACTTTTTATTTGATGGTCATTTGATAGAAAAGCCCTTTTAAAAATTAAAACATTGATAATCAATGAGTTTTTATTTGATGGTCATTTGATAGAAAAGCCCTTTTGAAAATTAAAACATTGATAATCAATAACTTTTTATTTGATGGTTATTTGATAGGATGGAAGGAATGTAAAAATGAAAAAATGAAAAGATGGAAAAAGAACACTTAATAGAATTGGTAAATCAATTGGTACAACAGCCACACGAAAGTGAGTGGTTAGAATTTAAACTCAATTTCCATTCTGTGGAAGAGATCGGCGAGCGCATTTCAGCCTTGTCCAATGGGGCTTGTATCCATAATCAGCTTTATGGATATTTAGTTTTTGGAGTAGAAGACCAGACACATACTATAAAAGGCACTTCTTTTAAAGCAAAAACGTACAAGAAAGGAAACGAAGATTTAGAACATTGGCTACTTACTCGTCTCAGTCCAAGAATCGATTTTTCCATTTATGAATTTGACTATCAGAAAGGGGTACACATCTCTATTTTTATAATTCCTGCTGCTAAAAATCAACCTATTGAGTTTTTACATCAGTCATATATCCGTGTAGGAAGTATTACTCGGAGACTAAATGATTTTCCTCAAAAACAAGCTAAAATATGGAATAATAAAGAAATCCCTTTTGAAAAGGAAATAGCGAAAGATAACCTTTTGGCTTCTGAAATCATTCAGTACTTAAGTACACAAACCTATTTTGATTTGATGAAAATTCCATACCCCACCAACCAACAAGGGGTAATCGAAAAATTTATTGAAGAAGGTTTTATAATCAAAAACAAACAATATGCTATTACAAAATTGGGTGCTATTTTGCTAGCAAAACAGCTAAAAGACTTTGACGGTTTAGAGAGAAAAGCCTTGCGAATCATTGTTTATAAAGGTAAAAATAAAATAGAAACCCAACGAGAACATATAGAAACTCAAGGATATGCTGTCGAACTAAAGACACTGATAGAATGGATAAATAGTCAATTGCCAGCCAATGAAGAAATTGGTAAAATATTGCGAGAAGATAAGCGAATGTATCCTGAAATAGCTATCAGAGAGCTCGTAACTAATGCCGTCATACATCAAGATTTTTCTGAAAAAGGGTTTCCAATGGTAGAAATTTTTAAAGATAGGATAGAGATTTCAAATCCAGGTACCCCTTTGGTTACTCCCGAGCGATTTATTGATGCGTACTTGTCAAGAAATGA
The DNA here is from genome assembly GCF_000174755.1 of Capnocytophaga gingivalis ATCC 33624. Taxonomy (GTDB): domain Bacteria; phylum Bacteroidota; class Bacteroidia; order Flavobacteriales; family Flavobacteriaceae; genus Capnocytophaga; species Capnocytophaga gingivalis. The sequence goes on along the minus strand of NZ_ACLQ01000023.1, from coordinate 104,598 downwards.
AAAATTGGCCGACCTGATGCGAAGAATGGGATTTTGTGAGGAAAAAGGTAGTGGATTAGACAAAGTTATTTTCTATAACGAACTTTATCAACTTCCTCCCATTAATGTTACAATTGTAGAGAATAGGACAAAAGTTGTAATGTATAGTTATAAAACACTCAATGATTTAGATAAAAAGGAAAAAATTCAGGCTTGTTATCAACATGCTTGCTTGAAATACGTCTCAAATGAAAAAATGTCTAACCAAAGTCTAAGAGAACGTTTTGAAATAGATGATAAAAATGCCGCTACTGCCTCTCGTATTATCAGAGATGCCTTGGACGAAAAAGCCATCAAGGAAGATGACCCTGAAAATAAATCAAGAAAATTTAAATATTATATCCCTTTTTGGGCATAATTTTTATTTGATGGTCATTTGATAGAAAAGCCCTTTTAAAAATTAAGCCACTGATAATCAATTAGTTTTTATTTGATGGTCATTTGATAGAAAAGCCCTTTTTAAAAATAAAACATTGATAATCAATAACTTTTATTTGATGGTCATTTCATAGAAAAGTCCTTTTAAAAACAAGAACCCTTGATAACCAATAAGTTTTTATTTGATAGATGTAAAAAGGTTTTTGTCCATTTTTTTTACTATTTTTGCTTCATGGTATCTCTAATTGATTAAATATGAAAAAAACTACCATTCTTTTTGTACTGCTTTGTTTCTCAATCTGTTGGGGACAAAGAAAGGTTGTGCTGGATGATGTTCAAAGAATAATCAACCAACGAATTGATGATGCTAAGCTAAAGGCTACTACTAATCTTTTCTTTTCCAATTATACAACCGCTAAGCCTATCAGCCGCGCTGAATTAATGGAAAGCAAGGTGGGTATCTGTATAGATGTACTCCCACAGAAGAATAGCCTTGTATATTATCCAGCGAAGTTCGATGTTAATTATGCAACTTTTGACACCAATGTCTTTAGTATAGAAGACAACAAGGACAAAGAAGCCCAAAAGAAGTATATTCAGTGGTTCCAAAAAGGAGAAAGAAGCAAAATACAAAAGTCTACTTACTTTGACCATGTCAAGTATCAGTATTTGAACCAAAAAACTGAAAAAACAACTATCTATACCGACGATATTTTTATCCGAAATAAGCGTTATGCCACTTTCCTTAGAAGCCAAGGAGATTATATCTATGGCTTGGCTGTGGACAACAAGCATGATGGTAATTTCGAAGATGCTATTCTCAAATTGTATATCTTTGATAAAAAGCTCCTTTCAGAAAAGGACTTGATAGAAATTAATGACAAGAGAAAAGAAGCATTAAGTGCTACAAGAGACGACTATTCTCTCTATCATGAAAAACGTATCAACGAGTTAATTACCCTCTTGGAAAAGCTCTTTGAAACCTTTCCCTCTTATAAGAATGACCCCAAACTTGTAGCTGCTTATGAGAAACTGAAAGAACAAGAGCCTTTAGACAAGGGAAGTCTTTGGCTTGCAAAGGATATACTCCCTTATCTGGCTGATTTGAAGATAGAAGAGTCTCAAGGTAGAATGCTACTATATAATTTGCAGAACATAGCACACTTAGCAGCACACTCATTGGCTGACATCTACTATGGGAATAAAGAATATGACAAGGCAGAAAAATATTTTCTAAAAGCCTTATATGAGGCACCTTACGAGCAAACAAGCGCCACCACTGTAAAAAAAGACAACGAACGCATATTCTTTGACCTGATAAGTATTTACCAAGGGACAACAGACAAAACAAATAAGATTATTGCCTACTCATTCCCTCTATTAGTATCCTTTTACTATCAGAAAGAGAGTAATGAACTACTCATTGCCTATATTCCTGAAGGCAAGAAAGCGCGTGTCGCTTTCAAGGGAGAAGTAGATAAAGCCTTGCACTCAGCCATTACAACTGATAATGGCGATATAGAAATAGTTTTCAAAGGAGAGAAAGTACGCTTTTGGTATTATGGGATAAAACAATTTGTAGAGGGAGTTAAAGGTAGTGATTTTTATAAAAAGTTGTGATTTTCTCATTTTATTCACTATCTTTGCTCCATAGTTTTTTAGAAGCCAATGCTTTATAGTCAATCAGAAATGGTTCGTGAACTGTAGGGGCGAATTGCAATTCGCCCTCTTATAGGAAGCGATTCGTCCTTTCTGAATTGTGATTCGTCCTTTCAGAATTGCAATTCGCCCTCTTATAGGAAGCAATTCGCCCTTTAAAATAAGCAAATTAAATTAGTTATCTTATCTATAGGCTAAATATGTTTGATTATAACTTGGCATACTGATGAAGACTTACCAGAAATGATGGAAGAACATTTGTGATGAAAAAACTTTTACTATTTTTTTTAGTTTTTGTATCTTTGGCCTGCCAAAGAGCTACTCCTGTGGCAAGCCTTGCGGTATATTATTGGCGCACCTCTCTCTCCCTGACTCCTGAGCAGGAGGGCTTTCTCACCGAGCAAAGGATTACAAAGCTCTATGTACGCTACTGCGATGTAGGCCTCAGGGGTGGGGAAGCAGTCCCTATTGCTCCTATCGAGATGGATAGTCTGGCACTGGTGGGCAAGCAAGTTGTCCCGGTGATATACCTCAAGAATGAGGTGTTCCTGGACAAACAAACGGATTCTAAGGCACTCGCCGCCAAGGTGGGTAAGTATATAGAACAGATTAATAATAGTTATCATCTCACCGTAGCGGAGGTACAGTTCGATTGTGATTGGTCACTCTCAAGCAAGGAGCGTTATTTCGCTTTCTTGGAGCACTTCAGGGGGCTATACCCATATCACCTCTCGGCAACCATTCGCCTGCATCAGGTGAAGTATCAGGATACTACGGGCGTCCCTCCTGTGGAGAGAGGAGTACTCATGTACTATAATATGGGCAAGATTACCGCTACGGGGAGCAATTCTATCTATGACCGAGAGGTGGCCAAGCGTTATTTGCCTTCGCTCAGGAGCTATCCTTTGCCTTTGGATCTTGCCTTGCCGCTCTTTAGCTGGGGCGTACACTCCATAGCGGGCGATGTCAATGCGCTCATCGGAGGACTTACCTCTGCCCAGATGGATACCCTCAAGGGGGTGGAGCGCATGGGGGAGACTTCCTCCTATCTGGTAACCCACCAAACCAACTACCTCGGTAGGCTCTGGCAAAAGGGGGATGTGGTCAAGGTAGAAGAAATCACCCCTGAAAACCTCAGAGAGATGAAGGCTGACTTGATCAAATATATGAAACAACCCCCCAAAGAGATTATTTTGTACGATTTGAATAAAAACATTACTACTTATGAAAAAAACTTTTTGAAGACTTGCGTTAAACTATCCGTGCTCGCGGGTATAGGCTACGGGGCCTATCTCTATGCCTGTGCAGGAGAAGGCTTGGGGGATTATTACAACTCGGTTTTCTCTCCCGAGATAGCCGTGGGCAATACCTCTTATAAAGCCTTATTCCTCAGCGAAGACTCTTTTTTCTATGGAGGTTATATAGATATAGATGAAAAGAAAAGTGAACAACTCACCGCTGATGCCAAAGAGTGGCGTACTTATTTGGCTCAGGCAAAACAGCCTAATGCCGAGAGCTGGCTCTCTCTCTTCTTCAATCCTAAGACCAAGCTTCAGGACGCACAAAAAGCACTTCACCGTATCGAGCAGAAGGAATATCCCAAAAAAACGCAAAACTTCGTAGACTTCCTACGCATAGCTGTGGGCAACGAGGGGGCTACCAATATGCCTTATGACCCTTGGAATTATGAAAATCGTAAGGTGGAAAAGGTACAACAGCTACAGATACAAAAGGCAGACAACCTCTATGCTTCGGCTCAGAAGGATAAGGATGCTTTCTTTGCCAATCGTATGTGGTTCCAAGCCCTGCGCCTACGCTTCTACTCCTATGACCGAAGTGCGGTGATTGCCTATTTCGAGCAGACACACCGCGACCAACCTAAGAATGCGCTCTACTACCGTGCGCTGCACTATGTAGCAGGGGCTTATATCGCTCAGAAGAATTATCGCAAAGCCAATGCGCTTTTAGCTACTCTCTTCCATGAGGTGCCAGCACTAAGGCAAACGGTTACTTATGAATATCATCCTCTCACGGATAATGAAGTTGGTACCATTGCTCAAGAGTTGCCACCCTCTCAGGCTGCCGCGCTTTGGGCTATGCAAGGCTATTATCGCAATGAGAAAGAGGCTATTGAGCATATTCTTGCCTTAGAGCCTCGCTCACCGTATGTGGATTTCCTTCTTACTCGCTATATCAATAGAATAGAGATTAAAACCAATACTTATGATGACAAGTGGGTGATTATGGCTTCCTATAAGGGATACCGCTCTTATACTCATAGGGTGGTGACCAAGGATTTCGATACCCAATGGGTGTTGCAAACAGCACAAAAAGAAACACTTGCCAACCCTTACCTCTGGCATATTGCTGCGGGCTACCTCTCTATGTTTCGCAACGATTTCCAAGGTGCTGCTTCCTTTTTGAAAAAAGCAAAAGCAGAGGCCAAAAACACCGCTATGCAAGACCAAGTACGCCTCTTGGAGACTCTCAATGAGGTAAGTAGCCTTGAACAAATCTCCAAAGAAGCGGAGGACAAGCTCCTGAAGGATATCCAATGGCTCTGGACTCATAAAAAGAATGAGGATATGCGCTATAACTATGCTTTCTCTTTTGTAAGAGCCTATCTCTCACGCTTGTACAAAGACACTAATAATACACTTATGAGGGAGCTTACCTCGCCAGAACAGGGCTTTTACAAAAATACACAACACTCACTGGACATGGAACAATTCTTGCTCAAAAATAACAAAACACCTTGGGAAAAGTTCTGGGCAGAGTATTATACCTATACCTTGGGTGATATCTATGAGAGTAGGGCTATCTATGCTTTCTATGAGGATAATATCTCTAAAGCAATAGCCGAACTCAAGAAGGTACCTTTCCAAGAGGAAAACGTATATAATGAAGTGACACGAAGGATGGAAAAGAAAAAAATAAAGCTCAGTGACTATATATTGCCCGCCAATCCTTTCAATGGATTTATCAAGGACTGTAATGATTGCCAACATGCCATGCCACAAAAGGTGAAATACTCTAAGCTCTCTTTCTTAGAAAAAGTAAAAGAAATGCAGGGGAAAATCACCAAAGGAGAGGATGTATATAACAATGCCCTTCTGATAGGGAATGCTTTCTATAATGCTTCTTATTTTGGAAGTATTCGCGCTTTTTATCATAATAGAATTATAGGCGAATATGGTTTAGGCATCGACCCAGAGAATCAAGAAGTACTCCTTGGTATGGGAAATGCTAAAAAGTATTACCTCTTGGCTCAAAAGCATGCCACTACCGATGAACAAAGGGCTAAAATGGCTTACCTACTTGCCAAAATAGAGCGCAATGAGTTCTATATAGAGGCGTATTTTAGCAAGCCTGATAATTATGGTGGGGCATGGGCTGATGATGTCCTTGTCAAGGATTGGAAGGGCTTTCAGGAACTGAGAAACAAGTACAGACACACCCAGTATTACAAAGAGGTGATTCGCGAGTGTGGCTATTTTAGAAAAACAATCAAATAAACAAATGCAAAAATTAGTTGTACTTACCGGAGCGGGTATTTCTGCCGAAAGTGGTATTAGTACTTTTCGTGATTCGGGAGGTCTTTGGGAGGGGCACGATGTCAATCAGGTAGCTACTCCCGAAGGCTTTGCCGCAGATCCTGCCTTAGTGCTGGACTTCTACAACCAGCGCCGCCGCCAGCTCTCTCAGGTGGAACCCAATGAGGCACATCGCCTTTTGGCACATCTGGAAAAACGCTATGAAGTAGTGATTATCACTCAGAATGTGGACGACCTACACGAGCGTGCAGGAAGTCATAATATCATTCACCTCCATGGCGAATTGCTCAAAAGTCGCGGGGTGGATAACCCCAATGTTACCTATCCATGTACAGGGGATATTCATGTAGGAGACAAAAGTCCTACTGGAGCACAATTGCGCCCCCATATCGTATGGTTTGGCGAGGAAGTGCCTATGTTGGAGAAAGCTATAGCCCAAGTCTATTCAGCAGATATACTGATGATTATAGGGACTTCTCTACAGGTGTATCCTGCGGCAAGCCTTATAGACTATGTCAAGGAGGGTACCCCTATCTTCTACATAGACCCAAACCCCTCACTACACAGCAAGGGGGATCTTACGGTCATTGCACAGAAAGCCTCCACCGGAGTGGCCAAGGCTATCGAGCTTATGACTCCTTAAAACTCTTGACAGCCTCTACAAAAGCACGGGCATGCTCCACGGGTACTTCTGGGAGGATACCATGTCCTAAGTTGGCTATATAGTGTTCTTTGCCAAAGGCGCGAATCATCTGTTGGGTTTTCTCCTTAATTTGGGTGATAGGTGCCAAGAGCCATGCAGGGTCTAAGTTGCCTTGTAGGACTTTCTTGCCACCGGTGAGCTTGCGTGCCATCTCGGGCGAGCAGGTCCAGTCTACCCCAAGAGCTGCTGCCTTGCTCTGGCTCATCTCTTCTAGGGCATACCAACAGCCTTTGGCAAAGACAATCACGGGGACTTCCTCAGAGAGCGCCTCCACGATCTGGCGGGTATAGGGCCAGGAGTACTTCTGATAGTCTTCTGCAGAGAGCACCCCTCCCCAGCTATCGAAGAGTTGTAGGGCATCCACTCCAGCTTTTACCTTTTCTCTTAGGTAAGCGATGGTCGTATCAGTGATTTTCTGTAGGAACTCAGCTGTCCACTCTGGGTAGGAGAATGCGAATGACTTAGCTGTATCAAAGTTCTTAGACCCTTTTCCTTCTACTGCATAGCAAAAAATAGTCCATGGTGCTCCTGCAAAGCCTATCAAGGGTACTTCCCCTGCCAAGCGCTCCTTGGTAAGGCGGATTCCCTCCATCACATAGCCTAATGCCTCGGATACCTCGGGTATCTGCACGCGCTCTATATCCGCTTTGGTACGGATGGGGTGCGGTAGGTAGGGACCTACTTGTTCTTTCATCTCGATATGTATCCCCATCGCTTGGGGTACCACCAGAATATCACTGAAGAGGATAGCCGCATCCACCCCTACGATATCTACCGGTTGAGTGGTAATCTCGGCAACCAGCTCAGGGGTACGGCAGCGGGTGAAGAAGTCATATTTGGTGCGTAAGGCTCTGAATTCAGGTAGGTAACGCCCCGCTTGGCGCATCATCCACACGGCAGGACGCTCGGTTTTCTCTCCTTGGAGAATCCTTAGGAAAAGGTCATTTTTTATCATAAATTACGTTTGTCTATTGTTGAATATCTCTCGGCATCGCTCCATCATTCCCTCCAAGGTAGGCGACTGCGCGATATAGCTGCTAACACCTTCAGGGAGGGCACTTTGTGTCGTACTTCCTATACAGAAAATTTTTTCCTCAGCAAAGCTATTTGCCGCAAGAAAGCTCCTCACTGCCGAGGGACTGAAAAAGAGCAGCCCATCGTAGTGCTTGGATAACTTCTTAGGTGTCAGCTCTGTAGTGTAAGTAAGGCATTCATGGCAAGGGATTCCCCTCTTAGCAAGTACTTTAGGCAGGGTCTCCATACGGCTCTCCCCACAGAAGAAGACAAAGGAATAGCTGGCGTACTGTTCCACTAAGTAGTTGGCCAGCTGCTGAGCATAGCCAAAAGAAGCTATCACCTCCCAGCCTGCACTCTCGAGGCGCTCTCGGGTCTTGGCTCCTACACAGAAAGCCCTATGCGGAGCAAGCGCTTTAGCTGCCGGATGTTTCTGCAGTGCCTCCAATGCATTCCCACTGGTGAAGATAGCAAAATCTGCTTGAGGAAAAGCCTCTATAGTCTCTGATAGCTGTACTCTGATAAGCGGAAGAGACTCCACCTGAAAGCCTAAGGCAGCAAAAGCCTCTACTTCTTGGGGCAAAAGGAGCTTGGTACTTAGAAGGCGAATCATCTGTTTTTAGGTGCAAAAATAATGAAAAATTGTGAATAATATACGTAACTGGATTGTTTTTAACAATTTGAAAATTGAAAACTTATCTTTTTTTCAACAATAAGAAAAAAATAAGAAAAGAAAGGTACAAGTAATCAATTAATTCCGTAACTTTGCAGGTGCTTTTCAAAATATGGATCTATGAAAAAAATACTACCTATTCTACTTTTTTTTGCAGGCACAGCGTATCACCAAGAAGTGCAAGCGCAGAACCGTCCTTCGAAACCTTTGGTGGACAATCCTACCTACCTAGAGGGAAAGAATGATATGCTCATAGCAGCGACAGACTTCGGAAATATCTCCCGCTATGAGAATGCAGTGATAGACGAGTCCATGCCGATCAGCCGCCGAGGAGAACTCTTGGTAAAGCCCGACTTAGAGGCTATGGGTGCTGAAGAGAGGGTAGTAGCCCTTATCGATGCCGCTTATTCGTATATAGGAACCCCCTATAAGTGGTCAGGCACTACCCGCGAGGGAATGGATTGTTCGGGCTTTGTAAGCACCGCCTTTAGCTCCATCAATGTTCCCCTGAGCCGCTCTTCTACTGAGATGTCTACCCAAGGTGTGGATATTCCCCTAAGCCAAGCTCAGGTCGGCGATTTGCTTTTTTTTAAGACTACTCGCAAGCGCAACCGCATCAGCCATGTAGGTATTGTCGTAGGTACTGGCGACGAGGTCAAGTTCATACACGCTTCCACTTCCCAAGGCATTACCGTCTCCAGCCTCTCTGAGAACTATTGGCAGAAAGCTTATGCCAAAACCAGTAGAGTACTTAAGTAATCCGATAAACACAGATGCAATAAATACAGACGCAATTTATTGCGTCTCTACCATAACGTAGAGACGCAATTTTTGTCTCCACTAGCTACATTTTTCACTTTTTCCTCTCTAATCCCCCACTTCTCTAATATTTTTAAAATAATATTCGGAAAAATAAAAAAATAGTAGTATCTTTGTACTTCATATACTGACACCTTGTGAGGGGGGTGACCTCCTGAGAGGAAAATAGAAAAATCCCCAAAGGGTCTAAAGTGTTTTGTAAGATATAACTAACTTAAAATCAATGACATACTATGTTGCAAATCAGTTACATAAGAGAGAATAAAGAGAAGGTTCTCACAGGACTTAAGAAAAGAAATTTTGGTGAATTAGAGCTTGTAGAGCAAGCTATTGCTTTGGATGAAAAACGCCGTGCGCTCCAGACAGAGCTTGACGAGGCGCTCTCCAAGAGCAATAAGCTCTCCAAGGAAATAGGCGCGCTGATGAAGGAAGGGAAAAAGGAAGAAGCCGAAGCTGCCAAAGAACAAACTGCTCAGTATAAGGAGCTTACCAAGCGTCTCAATGCAGAACTTGATGAGACGGCTACCTCCCTTACTCAGGTGCTTTACCGTATCCCCAATATCCCCAACGAGATTGTTCCTGAAGGAAAATCAGCAGAGGACAACCTCAATGTGTTCCAAGCAGGAGAGATTCCCGCCCTCTACGAAGGGGCACTCCCTCACTGGGAATTAGCCAAAAAATATGATATTATCGACTTCGAACTCGGGGTGAAGCTCACTGGAGCGGGATTCCCTGTATACAAGGGTAAGGGAGCAAAACTGCAAAGAGCCTTGATTTCTTACTTCTTGGACAAGAATACCGCCGCGGGTTACCAAGAGTTTCAAGTACCTCATATGGTCAATGAGGATTCTGGCTATGGTACCGGACAGCTCCCTGACAAGGAAGGACAGATGTACCATGTACAGCTCGATAACCTCTACCTGATTCCTACTGCCGAGGTGCCTGTAACGAATATCTTCCGCGATGTGATTCTCTCCGAAGCAGATTTCCCTATCTGTTGTACCGCTTATACGCCTTGTTTCCGTCGCGAAGCAGGTAGCTATGGGGCTCATGTAAGAGGGCTAAACCGCTTGCACCAGTTTGACAAAGTAGAGATTGTCCGTATAGAACATCCCGACCGTTCCTACCAAGCACTCACCCAGATGGTAGAGCATGTCAAGGGTATTCTCAACGAACTGAAACTCCCTTATCGTATCCTACGCCTCTGTGGGGGTGATTTGGGCTTTACCTCAGCTATTACTTATGACTTCGAGGTATACTCTACCGCTCAGGAGAAATGGCTCGAAATAAGCTCTGTTTCCAATTTTGAGACCTTCCAAGCCAACCGACTCAAGCTCCGCTTCCGCAATAGCGAAGGCAAAACACAGCTTGTCCATACCCTCAATGGTAGCTCCTTGGCATTGCCTCGTGTCTTGGCAGGTATCTTGGAAAACTACCAAACCCCAGAGGGTATCCTCATCCCTGAGGTATTGCGCAAGTATACAGGATTCGATATCATTAATTAATGATTAATGGTCAATGATTAATGAATAATATTACTAAAAGCCGCATAAGGAAATCTCCTTATGCGGCTTTTTTAGGTAATAGGTAAAGTAGCGTGAACAAGTATGAGGAACAGCCTGCTCACTCTTCACTCTTCACTTTTCACTGTTTCTTCCCTTGATTAGCTACGCTATTGATAGCGGCAGCGATGGCCTCTTGGTCGCCTAAGTAGTAGTGCTTGATAGGCTTTAGGTCGGCATCGAGTTCGTATACCAATGGCACCCCAGTAGGGATATTGAGTTTTAGGATTTCTTCCTCAGAGAGGCTGTCCAAGTATTGTACTAAGGAGCGCAAGCTATTACCATGGGCGGCAATGATTACACTTTTTCCTTGCTTGATTGCAGGAGCGATATCGCTGAACCAAAGGGGGAGCATGCGATCGTAACAGTCCTTGAGGCTCTCTCCACCTGTCTTCTCAGCATCGGTGAGTGTGTCATAGCGGCGGTCATGAGAGGGGTGACGCTCGTCGCTTTTCTCCAACAAAGGAGGTTGTACATCGTAGGAGCGTCTCCAGAGGAGCACCTGATCCTCGCCATATTTGGCAGCTGTCTCAGCCTTGTTAAGTCCTTGTAGTGCACCATAGCTTTTCTCGTTCAGGCGCCAGCTCTTGTAGGTAGGTACCCATAGCTCGCCCATCACCTCTAGGGCATTGTTCAGTGTCTTGATAGCTCGCTTGAGGACAGAGGTATAAGCCACATCAAAGCGGAATCCCTCTTCCTTGAGTACACGACCAGCCTCACGGGCTTCTTGTACTCCTTGCTCAGTGAGGTCTACATCTTGCCATCCAGTGAATAGATTGAGCTTGTTCCATTCACTCTGTCCATGACGTAAAAGAACTACTTTATACATAATTTAGAATATTAGGGTTGTAGAAATTACAGGGTTATAGAATTATAGAAATTACAGGGTTAATCATTAAACATTAATCATTGATCATTATTAAAAGTCTTTTCTCTTAATCTTTCTTAGGATCAAGAAGATAATGGCTATCACCCATAAGCTTAGGGAGCCTAAGGAAGCAGCAATACCGGTGGTCGAACCAAAGAATGACTTAAAGAAAGCACTGGTATAACCCATCAGCGCCGAAATATCCAATTTCAGTAGGATAAGGATACGTGATAGGTCTATTGGATTGGCTAAAATCATCGCAAGGGAGAATGAGTCCAAAGGATATTGGCGGAATACCATAAAGCATATTAGGAAGATACCATCGAAGATTACCGCCATGAAAAGCCATATAAAAATAGCCAAACTAAAGCCCTTGATCTTGTTCTCATGATAGAGCCCAATAAGGTAGGAAATTCCTACAAAAATAAAGCTAAGAAAAACCCCTGTGACAATCAGCATCAGAAAGTTGAATATTTCCGAAGATAGGAATAATCCGTATAGCAGAAAAGGTACCCCCAGCCCGATAACAAGGCTTAAGGAAAGTGATAGTGAAATCCCCAAGTACTGCCCTAAGAAAATATGCTTCCTCGGTATCGGTTGGGCTAAGAGTAGCTCAATGAACTCACGAGCATTGTAATAATACATTACCCCGAAGATGGTGGAAATCAACGGAATAAGAACAATAATTACATTCATCAGGGTAATGACCGATTTGGATATATCATGGTTCAGGAATAGGAGTATACTACTTAGGACCAGGTAGAACCCAAAGTAGAAATATGTCCAACTGCTGCGGATAAGGTCAAAAAAAGTATATCGGATAATCTTAAGCATATTTTTCGTTTTTTAGGAGTTCGGCAATGGCTTCTTGGAAATTGTCCTTTTGGGTGGTAGCTAAGAGTTCCTGAGGGGTTCCTCTAAAGTAGATATTCCCTTCTAAGATAAAGAGAATCTCATCGGAGAGTTCCTCTAAGAAGCTAAGGATGTGGGAGGTGATTAGGATAGTTTTTCCCTTCTCTTTCTCGCGAAGGATGAGCTTTTTTAGTGCTAAAACGGCGATAGGGTCAAGTCCTGAGGTAGGCTCGTCCAAGACCAGTACAGGCACATCGACCATGAAGGTCAAGACTAAGTTCACCTTCTGCTTGGTTCCTCCAGAGAGGTTCCCCAAGGACTTATTCAGATGCTTCTGTAGGCCAAAGAGCTCGATGAGTTCTTGGTCATTGCAAGGCACCTTCTTGATGTTCTTGATCATGGAGATAAGCTCTTTCACCTTGAGGTTACTGGGGAAGTTGGCTATCTGAGGGAGGTAAGAGATCTGCTCCCTATAAGCCCATTGTCCTTTGATGGACTTCCCATTGAAAAGGATATCCCCTTTGGTAGGCACCACCATGCCTAAGAAACTCTTCATGGAGGTTGTCTTCCCAGAGCCATTAGGGCCTAAGATGGCGATAATCCCCCCATCCTTGATGGTAAAGTTCACGCCCTTGAGCACTTCCAACTTGCCGTATTTCTTATGTATATCTTTGAATTCTATCATAGATGTATTAGGGTAATTAGTTGATTATTAGTTTTTCTTTTTAGAAAAAGGATTCATACGAGGGGTCTCATCGACCAGGTTCTCAGGAGTAAAGGCAGGTGCTACTTTCTCTGAAAAGTTCATGATGTCGATAAAAAGACTCCTTAAGAGTACAATACTCTCTGGGGTACGGTTGCTGATATAGGAGAAGAGCTTCACTGGGCGGTAGGGGACATCGCCGATACCGTCTTTGTTCAGGTCATAACCAGTGTAGTCACTCCAATAATTATCATAGAACTTGTTGTCATTCACATTGTTATCATAAGCCACATCGAAGGTGTTGTTCAGGAAATTATTATCCCAGAAATCGTTCTGATAGCACCCTCCTCGGATACGGATCCCCCAACCATTCTCACTGAAGATATTTTCGTTGTACTTCATACGGGTACAGTTCTCCCCATTGATACCGATGGTGTTGCGGTAGAAGGTATTGCCTGTGAGTTCGGAATCGTACAGCTCCTTAAGCAACAGCCCATAGGAGGCCGGTCCCCAGTTGTCTTGGAAAGTATTCCCAGTCATTTTTACTCGCTTGGAGAACATCACTGCGGCACCTGCACCATTTCGGGCAAACTTGTTTTTGTGGTACTCGTTGTCATCCGAGAACATAAAGTGTAGTCCATAGCGTAGGTTTCCCTCAGCATAGTTTCCCTCTATATAGCACTTGGAGGAGAATTGTATATAGATTCCGTCACGGCAGTTTTTGGCTTTGTTCTTGAGGATTTTTACATCCTTGCAGCTCCATAGGTGGATGGCATTGCCGGAGTTATACTGTTCTTTGGCATTGGATGAAATGTCATTGCCTCGTACAATCCCATCGCGTCCCTTTCTCAGGAGCACCCCGAAACATACCTGCTCCATGACATTGTCTTCTATGAGAAATTCTTTGGACTTGTCCAAAAGGATTGCGGCTTGCTCTTCAGTGGCTTTGAAGGCAACATTGGCAAAGCGAAATCCCTTGACCGTCACCCTATCGGCACGGATCTTGAGGATACTGCCCTTGAACTGACCATTGATTACAGGTCTGTCTTTGCCAATGAGGGTTAGGGGTTTGTCTATCAATAGGTTACTTTCTCCATAGACACCCTTTTGCACAATGACTGTGTCATTTTCCTTGGCTTGGGCAAGCCCTTGGGCAATAGTGCGTATGGGGCACTGAGGGCATACAGTTATAGTCTGTGTCTGGGCAAAAGTACCCAAACATCCTAAAAATAGAAAGGGTATAAGTAGTTTTTTAAGCATAAAAAAGGGGGCTAATTAGTGATCATGCATGTTGTCATGGTCAGAAGAGGCAGGGTGCTGATGTCCTTGGAACTTAGCTTGGATACCTTGCCAGTCGTAGAGTTCTCCTCCTTTTTCCCTTTGTATCTTTTGGGCATCCTCACGGGAGGCAAAAGCAGCCAAGTGAGCTCCCATAGGGCTCTCTATTTCTTTGGAAATAAGGTAAGTAGCCTTGGTAGCATCGATTAGGTTGCCTTCCTTGAGGTAGTCACACACCAAGTGCAGCGCTACTTGGTCTTCTTGAGGGGCTTGGAGCATGCACTCCACGGCATCATACTTGAAGGCTTTGGACTTCTGAGTAACCACTTCTGAGGCGAACTGAGGACTTACAATAGTCATCTTGCAGAAGGCACATTCTTCCTTCCCATAGTCAATAGGCTCTGCCTTAGGGGCACACGAAGCCATAAGGAGCCCAAGGCTCAATAGAGATAATACTTTTTTCATGTTGCGATATTTAGACTGCAAATATAAGAAAAAAAATCATCTTAGCAATGAATTAAGTCACTACTAAGATGATTTTTTCTCTTAAGATTAATTAAGCTACTTTTTTCTTACTGATGAAGAAGGCTACTAAGGCGAGTACTGCTGCCAAGACCATGGCATAAGTACCCCAGCTTGGGTAGGATTCCGCATAGAAGTTCAGCAGTTCCTTACCTCCAAAGAAAGGAGGTTGGTAGGCCATACCAGGGATTTTGATCTGAGCGGTGTCGCTTAGGTTGTGCCCATAGTCATACTCCCACTTATAGAAGTCATACATTCCCAATACACCTGCTACTCCCATAAGAGCAGCCCATGCAAAGTAAAGGATTCTCTTGCCTGCAAAGGCGATGAGCAAGCCCAAAACAAGGAAGCTGCCGATGACCCATGGGAAGGCTTTGAATTCCCAGAAATTCTCAGCATGAATATGCTTCATTCCTATATAGTGGTTTAGGAGATTGATATTCTCAATGGTATGGATGGAAAGTTCATCCTCTTGGGCAGAGAAGCTGCTCTTTCCATTAATGTCGTTAATCCAGATATACATTTTGATACCTTCTGGATATTGAGGAGCATCCAACTTGATACTCCAGATAGGGAAAATAAAGAGTAAGAGTAGCAAAAGGGAGGCTACTACCATTAAAATTCGTGCTTTCATTTTCAATTAAAATTTGTAAAAAAGGCTGATACAAGACCAGCCTTTTTTTGGTTATAAAGATTATTCTGCGTCGCTACCGAGGCTCCACTTAAGCGGAGTATTGGCATTAGCAGCAGATACACGGATGTATCCTTGCATTTCTTGGTGAAGAGCAGAACAGAAGTCTGTACAATAGAATGGCCATACACCCACTTTAGTAGGTTTCCATACGAGGGTTTCTGTTTGTCCAGGCATGATAAGCAATTCTGCATTCTGAGCACCCAATACAGCGAATCCGTGAGGGATATCCCAGTCTTGTTCTACGTTGGTTACGTGGAAGTATACAGTGTCACCCACTTTGACACCTTCGATGTTGTCAGGAGAGAAGTGGCTACGGATACAAGTCATGTACACATGTACGTTGTTTCCTTCTCTTACTACCTTAGCATCGGCATCGGTACGAGTCACGTAAGGGTGGTGGTTATCCTTAAGTGGATAGATTTTGGTTTGTTGTGATTTTATCTTGTCAGCAGCAATACCTTGTGCATAGTGAGGCTCTCCGATAGTTGGGAAGTCCAAGAGGAGTTCCATTTTGTCTCCAGAGATGTCAAATAACTGTGCAGATTGGCAAAGTTCAGGACCGGTAGGGAGGTAACGGTCTTTGGTAATCTTGTTCATAGCTACCAAATATTTACCATAAGGTTTGCGAGAGTCCCCACCTGGGATCATAAGGTGACCAGGTGCATAGTAAGTTGGTTTTCTATCCAATACTTCTCGAGTATCTACTTTCCATTTTACTACTTCAGAAGAGATGAAGAAAGTAGTATACGCATTACCTTTGTCGTCGAACTCAGTGTGCAATGGGCCAAGGCCGGAGCTCTTCACTGTACCTGCTACTACAGCATCCATTTTGATAGTAGGGATACCATATTTTTCACCATCAAAAGCTTTGTCTTCGATGGCTTTTAGCATCTTAGTGAAAGAGTGTACAGTAAGTTCAGAAGCAAGCTTACCATTACCAATGATGTATTCCCCTGTTGGGTCTACGTCCACTCCGTGAGGAGATTTAGGAGTAGGAAGTAGGTATACCAATCCTGGAAGCTGAGAAGCGTCGAGGATTTTTACAGTTTCTACTACTTCACTCTTACCTGTGTGTGTCTCATCACTGTAAGTGTTGTGGTAGTGAGGAGCTTTCATTTCGGTGAATTTACCTTGTTTGATATAGTCCTCAGCTACTTTCCAGTTGATAGCTGCTACATAGTCGTAGTCGTTTTCAGAAGCTTCTACTTCCAAAAGAGTATTAGCTTCCTCAGTGTTGTAAGTGGTGAAGAATACCCATCCGTGAGATTTTCCTTTACCAGAGTGAGCTAAGTCGTAGTTGAATCCTGGCATAAGCACTTGGAACTCAAGGTTCATCTTTCCTGAATCAGGATTGATTTTTACGAAAGAGATTACCCCTTTGAATTTTCCTTTGTAATCCTTGATAGATACGTCTTCCTGAGGAATAGGCACAGAGAAGCGAGTTCCCCCTACGATATACTCAGTGTTTTCAGTAACGAAAGTAGAAGAGTGGTTACCAGCAGCATTAGGAAGCTCCAAGGTTTCTTCTGTTTCGAAAGTTTTGAGGCTGATACGCGCTACACGAGGTGTGTTGTTCGCGTTGATGAAGATCCAGCGCCCGTCCACTTCTCCATTGGTTTGAGAAAGGTCAGGGTGGTGGGTGTCATCCCAAGGAATGAATCCGTGGGTAGTTTGCAAAAGAGGCTTGGTTTCTTCGTTATAACCATATCCTTTTTCTGGGTCTTGTGAGAACACAGGAATCACTTTGAGTAGTCGTCCTGAAGGAAGTCCGTAAGTGGCAAGTTGTCCACTGAACCCTCCTGATAGGAATGCATAGTACTCGTCATATTGTCCTGGTGCTACATACACTCTGGAGGCAGCATCTGAAGCTCCCATAGCCCCAGACTTATTGTTGTCACTTTTGCTGCCATTTCCACAACTGGCAAGAAAAGCTCCAGCAATTGCCAAAGATAACAATTTGCTTGTTTTCATAAAACAATTTATTTAAAAATATTTATATCCTAAAAGTTTGATTTAGGGAGTAAAAGCCTGCTTAGAGTTTTTGAGTGCTCTAAACAGACTTTCTCTCTTTGAGAGCTTACTCAATAGTACGGAAGTACTCTAAGACAGCTCTGGCTTGTTCTTCTGTAAGGTGTTGGTTAGCCATAGGTGATCCGTTAGCCTCTGCTAAGAGTTGCTTAGCGATAGGGTCATTGGCGATCATTTCCTCAGGATTGAGGATCATGTTCATTATCCATTCAGGCGAACGTCTTTCCAAGATGCCCTTAGGAGCAGGTCCTATGAACTTCTTAGTTGGCTTGTGGCAAGCAGTACAGTTGAGCTTGAATAGCTCTTGTCCTTTGGCTGCCAAGGCCTGATCTACAGTATTTCCTAATGGTGGATTCACTGCTTTTACAGGGCCTATTCCTTTGTTGCTTAGGTCTACTCCAGCACCACCGGTAGGGGCTGCAGGGGTCTCTGTAGCAGGAGTATTAGTCGCTGCAGGAGTTTCAGTTGTTGTGCTGGGTGTGCTGTTGTCAGTATTGGCATTATCTCCATTGGAGCTACCACCGCCACAGCTTACCATGGCCATAGTAGCCAATACAGCAAGCGTTAGTTTCACTGATTTCATTAAAAAATAGATTTAGTATTTTATGGGACAAAGGTACATATTTTTTTTAAAAAAAACTACAATTTTCTCTCTTTTTTTTTACTTAAAAATATAGAGACTTTTCTCTTAAAGAGGAGATAACTTCTCCAAAGTGGCTATATTATTGAAAATGCCATGCTTGTCTCTTCCTAAAAGAGTTTTTAACAATTCTTGCTAAAGGTAAAAAAAAGCACAGGTGGGGAATACCCCCACCTGTGCTTTTGAAAAATACTTCTGCACGGGGCTAAAGTTGTTCGTCCAAGGCCATAGCAAGGGGTCTACTTTTCTCAATAAGTGCTCTTGCGATGCCGATATTGGCTTTGTCTCTTTCTAAGACTAAGAGGTTAAAAAACTTTCCCTTATTCGAAACCCCGATGACATAGGTGACCTTGTCGGTCTCTATAAGAATACTATGTATTTCTTTGATTTGTAGGGATTCACTTAGGAAAACAACATTTTTCACCTGTGTTACAATCGTGGTGAAGAAAGGGCTTGTTTCTTCAGCAGTTTTTAACAGTTCGACAGAGGCGGAGGCCTTTGCCATAATAGTCCCATCGGAACATTTGAGGATTCCACAGAAAAGGAATCCAGATAGACTGTCTTTCATTTCTAAGCAAAGCTTGTCAAGAGCTTCTTGTATTTCAGATCCTGTCATAAAATTGGTTTTTGATATTATTTTGCTGCAAATGTAGCTATAATATCTATAATAATTGTATTTTTTAACATTTAATAAGCTATGAACACTATTTATTAATCATTAATCATTGCTCATTAATCATTGTTCATGGTATACCGCTTCATACATAGGGATGATCTTTTTTTCGTCAAAAAGGCTGGCTCTCTCCAAGGCTTGTTCCTTGAACCGGGCAAGGGTCTCTCTGTCATGGAGGATAGTAAGGGCATTGCGTGCCATGTCGTCCACATCACCAACACGGCTGAGAAAGCCCGATACACCCTGCTTATTCACCTCAGGGATTCCTCCAGCATTGCTCGAGATGACAGGTACTCCTTCAGCCATCGCTTCCAAGGCAGCTAAGCCGAAACTCTCTGATTCTGAAGGGAGTAGGAATAAGTCGCTCGAACAGAGTATATCGTTCACATCCAAGTAGTTACCCAGAAAATTGACATAGTTCTGTATCTCCAAGTCATGGGCAAGGGCTTGGGCATTCTCTCTGTCGGGGCCATCACCGACCATGATCAAGTGTGCTTTCTTCTGTTGGAGGACTTTGTGGAAGACACGCACCACATCGCAGGCTCTTTTTACCTTTCGGAAGTTGCTCACATGGGTGAGTATCAGCTCGTCAGGTTCCGCCAACATAGCACGCTGGCAGCGCTTGGGCTCGCTTTTTTTCTTTTCTATATTGATGAAGTTCGGAATTACATTGATGTGTTTCTGTACATCGAAGAGCTCATAGGTCATATCTCTGAGGCTCTCTGAGACAGCGGTCACTGCATCGGAGGCATTGATACTGAAGTTTACCGCAGTCTTGTAGTAAGGATGGTTCCCTACCAGGGTAATATCTGTGCCGTGTAGGGTGGTGATGATCTTCACCTCCAAACCTTCCTTGCGGAGAATCTCCTTGGCCATGAAGGCTGTATAGGCATGGGGAATGGCATAGTGAGCATGGATAATGTCGATATTATATTCGCGTACTACCTCCACCATCTTGCTTGAGAGTGCAAGTTCGTAAGGCTGATAGCGGAATAGGGGGTATTCCTCCACATATACTTGGTGCAAGTGGATGTTCTTATGAAAGGCCGAGAGTCTCACTGGCTGGCCATAGGTTATAAAGTGTATCTGATAGCCTTTCTGAGCAAGGGCAACTCCCAGCTCGGTAGCTACCACTCCACTTCCTCCAAAAGTAGAATAACAAACAATAGCGATCTTCATAATGATTAGGATTAATAGGGTATTAGGGTTAGAGAGTTTTAGAGTTATTAGTATTAAAGGATTAATAGTACCTTGGCTAAAACCCTTTATCCCTCATTTCTATATTCCTCTATCCCTTAAAAATGGTATCTTGCCTGTGCTGTGACATGCATATCGGCAAAGTCTTTTTGTAAATATTTGTAATAAGCGGCGATGCCTATCATAGCAGCATTGTCGGTGCAATACTCAAAGGCGGGAACAAAGACCCTCCAGTGGTATTTCTCGCCATAGGTTTTTAGCGCACTTCTCAGCCCTGAGTTCGCACAGACGCCCCCTCCTATGGCAATCTGGCGTATACCTGTTTGTTCGACTGCCTTCTTGAGCTTGCGCATAAGGATTTCTATGATGGTATATTGTACCGAAGCACAGATGTCGGCCAAGTGTTCTTGGACAAAGTTTGGGTTTTCCTTTACCTCCTTCTGTATGAAATAGAGCACTGCGGTCTTCAGTCCTGAAAAGCTGAAGTTTAGCCCCTCTACTTTAGGGAAAGGGAAAGCAAACGCCTTTGGGTTGCCTTTTTGGGCATATTTGTCGATCAAGGGGCCGCCAGGGTAGGGGAGACCGAGTATCTTGGCTGTCTTGTCGAAAGCCTCGCCTGTAGCATCGTCCTGTGTCTCTCCCAGAACTTCCATAGTGAAGTAGTCACTGACCTTGAGAATCTGGGTATGCCCCCCGCTGATGGTCATTCCCAAAAAAGGAAAGGAAGGTTTCTCCTGCCCCTCTTGGTCTATGAAGTGGGAGAGGATATGCCCCTGGAGGTGGTTTACCTCCACCAAGGGAATTCCTAAGGAGAGTGCTAAGGATTTGGCAAAGGAAACGCCTACTAATAGCGACCCCTGCAAGCCAGGCCCTCGAGTGAAGGCAATGGCCGAGAGTTGCTCCTTGCCCACTCCTGCTCGCTGCAAGGCCTGATGTACCACGGGAATGATATGCTGCTGGTGAGCACGCGAGGCTAGCTCTGGTACTACACCTCCGTATTCTTGGTGAATCTTCTGCGAGGCAATCACATTCGAGAGAACTTTGTCGCCCTGCATCACCGCCGCTGAGGTATCATCACAAGAGGATTCTATAGCTAATATATATGGTATGTCGTTCATTTCTGTAGAAAAGGGAAATAGCCCATAGTCATTTTATGCGGCAAAGGTACAACATTATCAGTATTTGTCAATGATTAATTTAAGGAAATCTCGTGTCAAAAGTTGTTAATTGTTCATTGTCAAAGAATAATTATTTATACCTTTGCCACAGTTGAAACTGAAAAAACATGTATTATGATGAGAAATATTTTAAAAGCGGCCTTTATAGTCATCGCTATTTTGGCAATCTCTTGTGATAAGTCAGAAGACCTCTCTTCTAAGGATCTTGTAGGCTCTTGGTACTTAGAGAGTGTCACTTATGGAGGGCAACCTCAGGGACTTTCTTCTTGTGCTAAGCAGTCAAATATAGTTTTTACAGAAACAGAATATACTAAAACAGAATATGCAGGAATCGATGGTGGTCTCTGTTCTGAGACTCATAAAAAGACAGGGACTTATACAACATCTGGCTCTAAAGTTTTAGTAAAATACAAAGAAGGGAACAACGAGACAGTACCTACTATAAGGATATCAGGCAAAACACTTACCCTCTCTTTGGTGAAAGAACAGGGTGACAAAAATATGCCTTTGGTCATGACTTTTGTAAAACGATAGTCCCTAAGTCGGTATTATATTGGGAACACTCCAAGAGAGAAAAGCATCTGAATAAGTTGCCTATGGGTTTCTAATCACTAAAAAAAACAAAACATCTCGCAAAAAAAGATATTTTTGTTGTACATTTGTGCCGAATTTTATACATTAGCTAACCTCTCTAAAATAAGCACACAAGGTGATAGGCAAAATATTCCGTATACTTAAAACGATTATAAAAATAGGAATCTATACACTTATTTTTATATTCCTCGCCCTGATGATTCCAGCGGTACAAACCAAGTTGGCCTCATGGGTAATGGAGCGTATCAACACGGACTACAATGTCAATATACATATAGATAAGGTATCCATTAGCCTTACGGGTATGGTAGGGCTCGATGGGGTACTTATCCGCGACCATCATCAGGATACCTTGATCGCAGCTCAGAGTATCCGCACCCCACTGCTCGACCTCAAAGCGGCGATGGATGGCAATCTGATCTTCTCTCATATCGAGGCCAATGAGCTCTTCTTGAATATGAAGACTCACAAAGGGGATACCCTGACCAATCTCGATGTGTTCGTCTCTCGCTTTGATAGTGGTACACCTCGCAGCAAGGATCCCTTTGTCATGCGATCCAATACCATCAAGCTCCGCGATACACATTTTCGTGTGAGTGATTACAATATTGCACAGGGGGAAAACCCTATACAGACCGATATAAAGCATATCGCTGGAACGATTGTGGATTTCGATATTGTGGATTCCGAGGTGAAGTTCCAGATGAAGAAGGGTTCACTGCTCTTTGACAATCATCTGAAGGTGGAAGAGCTTGAAACCTATTTCCAATATACAGATTCTCTGATTTTCCTCGATCGGGTGAATATCCGTACTCCCTCTACTCATATAGATGCTGATTTGGCTTTTGAGCCTTATAATAATAGCTTTGCCGACTTCCTCAACAAGATTACTGTCCGCGCAGAGCTTAGAAGTTCCTTCATAGGAACGGATGATATCAACGGATTCTATAATGGCTTTGGTAAGGGGAAAACTCTTGAGGTAGAGGGGAAGTTCTCCGGAACACTGAACAACCTCTCTATCAAGGAAGTACATCTATATCATGCCAATACAAATATAGAGGGACAGGATATCCTTCTTAGGAATGCTTTTTCCTCGGACAAGGATTTTGTCTTCTGGGGGGATTTCTCCCATTTCTCCACCTCTTACTCGGATCTGGTAGGGCTTATGCCCGAGCTCATCGGCGAGAGTCTTCCCAAAGAACTCCGTGATTTTGGCCTTCTCGAGGGACAAGCGGAGCTGACCTATACTACCCGAGACCTTCTATTGGATGCCGATGTCTTTACCCAAAAAGGAGACTTTATTCTCAGTGGTTCTTTCTACGGACTGAAGGACTTGAATAAGACTACCTACAAAGGTACTATCGATACTTATCAGTTACAGCTGGGTAACCTGCTTGAAGTCAAAGACTTAGGAAAGCTCTCGGCGGGCTTACAGTTTGTAGGTACAGGATTGAGCCTTAAGAAGTTACAAAAATTATCCCTACATGGAAATGTCAGGGAGGTTTCCTATAAGGATTACCTATATAAGGATATCAAGCTTGATGCAGAGTATTTCAACAAAAAGATTAAGGCAACGGCATCCATAGGGGATGACAACCTACAGATGGACTTCAAGGGAATGGCCGATATCACCTCCTCCCAGCGCTCGAACTATATGCTCTCTGGTCAGATGAAGTATATAGACCTGAAGGCTTTGGGCTTGGTACAGAAGGATTCTATTGCCAAGGTAAAAGGGGAAATCGATTTGGACATTACTGGAAATACGATAGATAACATGGTGGGTAAGGTGGTGCTCAAGAATGCTTCTTATCAGAAAAATTCACAGACGTATGACTTTGCCGACTTTGCTATCAATATAGAGAAGGATACCACCAGCCTTAGAACCATTACTTTGGAGTCCTCGGATATTATTTCGGGTAAGGTGCAAGGCGAATTTAAATTTGCCGAAATAGGGAAGGTATTGGTCAATACCTTGGCTTATGGGTTTGAGAACTATAAGCCTTTCAAGGTCATGCAGGGACAGTACCTCACCTTTGATTTCAAGATATATAACAAAATCATTGAGATATTCTTCCCTGAGCTTTCCTTTGCCCCGAATACCTTTATCCGAGGGAAATTGGTGGGCGATGACTATGATTTCAAGCTTAATTTCCGTTCGCCTTATATCAATATCTCGGATTATTCTCTTCGAGGGGTCAATCTCGAGTATGACAAGAAGAACCCTGTTTATAGGTCTCTCATCCAGATGTCTTCCATCCAGAATCCTTACTATAAGATATCTGATCTGAATGTACTGAATACCTCCGTGAACGATACCCTTTTCTTCCAAACGGAATTCAAGGGGGGCAAGAATTCCGAGGATGACTATACCATCAAGCTCTACCACACGATCAATGAGCGTAGGGAGTCGGTGATCGGGATGAAGCACTCCACAATCTATTTCAAGGGGAACGAATGGGCTTTTGATCAGCGTAGCGAAAACCAATTGCGCATCAATCGCAAGCTCGATTCTATCACCATACGCCCCTTTACCCTCCATCATAAGGATGAGTCTATTACCTTCAACGGGATGGCCTCCAAGCATAACAATTACAAAGACCTCCACTTGGTTTTTGATAAGGTGGATATCAATAAGATAATTCCTGCTATAGACAACTTGGACTTGGCAGGAGTGCTCAATGGTCACCTCTCCCTCATGCAGGATAGGAACAAATACACTCCCGAGGCGGATCTGACCCTCAAGAGCTTTATGCTCAACAAGTACGAGATGGGAGACCTACAAGCCAATATCTCCGGCAACGAAGACCTTACCTCCTTCAAAACGAAACTGGAGTTCCTCAATGGCTTGGGTGAGGGACTACTGGCACAAGGGAATATATTTATCAAGGATGCCAATACTTACTTGGACTTGCGTGCCACCCTTACCAAGCTCAACCTCAAGCCTTTCGGACCTTTTATGCAGGATATACTCTCCAACCTTCGGGGGGCACTCTCCGGAGAGGCACAGATCACAGGCGAGGTTTCCAAGCCTAAGGTGGAAGGGGTGCTACAGCTCTCCCAGGCCGGACTTGGAGTCCCTTATCTGAATATAGATATGGAGCTCTCGGACAATGCACAAATCTTTCTGGAGGATAACAAATTCATTTTCAAAGATATAACCCTTACCGATACAGCTTATAAGACCAAGGCTCTTTTCAATGGGCTTATCTCACACCGTCGCTTTACCGACTGGTACTTAGATCTGAAGTTTGACACCCAGAATAAGCGCTTTCTGGCTCTGAACACCTCGGCCAAGGACAATGATCTTTTCTATGGAACAGGTTTTATCGTAGGTAAGGCGAATATCATCGGGGATGTCAATGCGCTGACAATCAATGTCAATGCTGTAACTGGAGAAGGTACTAAGTTCAAGATTCCACTGAGTGATACCCAGACAGTGGGCGATGACTCCTTTATCACCTTTGTCTCCAAGGAAAAGAGTAAAAAGAATCTCGTGGTCAAGACCTACCAAGGTCTGGAGTTACACTTCGATGTCGATATCCTTCCTTCGGCCGAGGTCGAGATTATCGTGGATCCTAAGAACAACTCCAGTCTCATAGGTCGTGGGGCGGGGACACTGCTGATGGAGATCAATACCAATGGCAAGTTCAATATGTGGGGGGACTTTATCACCACCTCAGGGGAGTATAACTTCAAGTACGAAGGACTCATCGATAAGAAATTCAAGGTGTTGCCCAATGGGTCTATCTCTTGGAATGGCGACCCTATGGGAGCGACCCTACAAAACCTCAGGGCTGCCTATACCCTCTATGCGAACCCTTCCGTCTTGCTCAACTCTTCTCAGTACAACCGAAAGATACAGACTCAGGTGATTATCAACCTACAAGGGGACTTAGCACATCCTGAAACGGTCTTCGACCTGAAATTCCCCGATAGTAGTCCAAGCTTAGTTTCCGAGCTGAACTATCGCTTGGAGAGCTCTGACAAAAAGCAATTGCAGGCATTCTCCCTCTTGGCACAAGGTAGCTTCCTGAGCGATGCCGCAGCAGGGGAGAAGCTCTTGGCTTACAATATGCTTGAGACCGCAGCAGGAATCTTTAACCAACTCCTCTCAAGTGAGGATGATAAGCTCAACCTTGGGGTGAGCTATGAGGCAGGTACGATAGACCCCAACCGTGCTTACAACAGTGCTGACCGCTTAGGAATCACTGTATCCACTCAGATTACCGATCGTGTCCTCTTCAATGGTAAGTTGGGAATCCCTGTAGGAGGGGTCACCCAGACAGCTGTAGCAGGAGACTTTGAGGTGCAGTTCCTGCTAACGAAGGACGGCCGACTCAGTGCTAAGATATTCAACCGAGAAAACGAACTCCAGCAGTATCTCATCGATAAGATAGACTACTCCCAAGGGGTCGGACTCACTTACAAGGTCGATTTCGATACCTTCAAGCAGCTCATTCGTGATATTTTTACTAAAGCAAAGAAAAAATAATGACGGTAGGTGACTTCAAACGATATTTCGTTCAGCATTTTCTTAGTTATGATATGGCTGAGCGCACAAGTATCCTCTCTATAATCATAGAAGAGACTTTGGGAATGAATCAAGTAGAAGCAATCCTATATCATGACCAAGAAATCGCCCAAGAAAAAAAGATGGAGCTTCAGCGGGTATGCCAAGAGCTAAGCAAGAATATCCCTATACAATATATCTACCAGAAGGCACATTTCTTAGGGCTCTCTCTCTATGTAGACTCGAGGGTACTCATCCCTCGACAAGAGACAGAAGAACTGGTGGACTGGATTGTCACCTCCTACATGGCAGCACCGCAGCTGCGTATCTTGGATATAGGCACTGGAAGTGGTGCTATTGCCATTGCTCTAAAAAAACATCTGCCACAGGCCTCCCTGACAGCTATCGACATCAGTGAAGGAGCGCTGGCAGTAGCTCAGCAGAATGCCAAGCGCCATGGAGTGGCCATCACTTTCCTTCAGCAGGATATACTTGGGGTGGAGGATTTGGGGACTTCCTATGATATTATTGTCTCCAACCCTCCCTATGTACGAGAATTAGAGAAAAAAGAGATGCACGCCAATGTCTTAGACTACGAACCCTCCTTGGCACTCTTTGTTCCTGATGACAACCCTTTGCTTTTCTATGAGAAAATAGCAGAGATAGCCGCCCGAAACCTTACAGAAGAGGGGACACTTTACTTTGAGATAAATCAATACTTAGGTCAGCAGACCCTTGAGATGCTCCACAAAAAAGGTTTTAAAGCCCTTCTTAGAAAAGACCTCAATGACAACGATCGAATGATTCGAGCAGGCCGCGCCATATAGGCGAATAAGAGAACCGAGAACGAGATAGGGGACAATAACCAATGAAAGATACCTTCAAGAGGTGTTGTGGCACACTTGTAGGGGCGAATTGCAATTCGCCCTTCAAAGAGGCAATTCGCCCTTCAAAGGGGCAATTCGCCTTCCATCGCCCCCAATAGAAACCATTCACTCTGGGGATAGCAATAAATCATGGAGGAGATTTTTGAAATAAGACCATAAAAATAAAAGGATATTCTATGAATATCAAGAAAAATAAACTTTTGATATACCTAAGCTTAGGGGTTCTATTACTTTTGTTTACCCATTGTACCACTTTTATCTCTGATAATAATATGAGGTGGACAGCCCAATATGACTTTATAGATTTGTACAAAAAAAGAAACAATGGTTTCAATCCTGGTTCAGACAAAGAATTAAGTGTGGTATTTTCACCTACCAAAAATATCATTGTCTTAGGAGCCCAGAAAAACACCCATAGGTTTGATCCTACTATTATAGAAGATCAAGCTGTACTTTATATCTCGACGGATAGAGGCCAATCCTATAGGGAACTCATTCTTGATGGAGATGATGTATATGATGCTGTAGCCTATACGAAGGATAATAGCATCATTTATACCTCTGATTATAAATATGAATATGTATACCTCTTTAATCATAAAACTCTTAAGATAAAGGAAATAGATAAGTATGATAGAAGGAATAAAATCTACTATGATGATTTCGATGGGCGATTTCTCAAATGTGAAAAGAATGAGATTCGTTTTTTAGTAGATGTGTTGGCTAAAGATAGTATAAAACTATATGAAATCCCTAAAAAACTCACTGCTTATCAGTATTATCCTATTCATCAGAATGGAGATATCTTATATTATGATAGGATATTAGAACTCCGCACTTATAATGTAGTCACAGGAGAAGATAAGCTCTTTAAACAACTCAAACATAAGTATGATTATTTCCTTACAGAAGATTATTCAAGTTATAACACCCCTCTTTCTTTGCAAAAAGTAGAAAATGAAAATGACGAAGAAAAAGAAATAATAACCATTTACGACCTCGAGGAGAACTTTGTTCGTAAGATAACTAAAGAGAATCGTGAAAAGTATTATTTTTATAAGGACTTTATCTGCGATTATACAAACCTTCATAGTCGGGGAAATACCTTGCGTTTTTCTTTTGACAAGGGGAAAACATGGAAAACACACCATATCCCAATGGATGGTTTGTTAGTTTTCAACAAGAATGTAGGTTTCTTTGAGGATAAATATATTGTTTTTGAGGGGATTTTCTTTCGAGGAGCTTCTACTGAGAGTGGAAATAGGATCATGGTAGGGGAATTTATTAAATAATTTAGGTGACAAAATAAAAATAAAATGACATCGAACACCATTGCACAAGGAATCCTCAAAGCGGTGGGGATTATGGTAGGCATTGTCCTACTGGCTTTAGCTTTGTATAAGCTACAGAACATTATTATCTATATCGTCTTGGCGGCGGTACTAGCCCTCATAGGCAGACCTATGGTAGGCTTTCTAAAGCGTAGGCTCAAGTTCAAAAACACTTGGGCGACAGTCACTGCCATTGCCATCATCATGAGTTTCTTTGCGGGAATTATCAGCCTCTTTGTACCGCTACTTATTTCGCAAGGGAAGAACTTAGCTTCTATTGATTTTAAGGCCTTGAACGATAATGTTCATCGTTTCTTAGATAACCTACTTCATTCCTTAGGCATGGGTAGGATCGAGTCTCAAGTGGGCAATATCCCTGAGTTGCTCAATATCGAGGATATCTCCTCTGTCCTCAATGGCTTTATTGGAGTTATTAGCAATATAGGGATAGGACTTTTCTCTGTCCTTTTCATTGCCTTTTTCTTTATGAAGGATGGTACTGCTATCAGTGAAGGTTTTCTTAGTTTGGTCAAGCCCAAGCGCTTACCTAAGGTACGTGAGACCTTGGAGGACATCAAGACAATTCTCTCCCGCTATTTTGTTGGCTTGTTCTTACAGCTAAGTGTGGTCTTTATCCTGCTTACTATTGTCCTGCTTATCTTTGGGGTCAAGGATGCGTTGATTATTGCTTTTCTCTGTGCGTTGCTCAATCTGATTCCTTACGTGGGACCTATGATAGGTGCGGTGGTCATCTCTGTGCTCACTATCTCCAATTTTATGGATGCCGACTTGCAGAGTGTTATCCTTCCAAAAACTCTCTATGTACTGATAGGTTTCTTCTTTACTCAGTTTATAGATAATGTTTTCAGTCAGCCTATTATATTCTCCAACTCTATGAAATCCAGTCCTTTGGAGATATTTATTGTCACTTTGGTTATTGGTACTCTTTTTGGTATAGCGGGTATGGTTGTGGCTATCCCTGCTTATACGGTACTCAAGGTCATTCTCAAGGCAGTTTTTCCTAACAACAAACTCGTACAGTTGCTTACAGCCAAGATATAACATGCTCAATTACCAATTAGTAACCCCCGAGATACAGGCCTACCTGCAAGAACACCTCTGGGAGGAAGCCCCGAAGTTTGCCCTCAAGAAATCTCCTTTCTCGGGGGTGAGTGCGAGCGAACTTTCGCAGCAGCTCTTAGGTCGCCAGAAAGCCAGGGACAAGCTCCCTCTCTGGCATAGGACCCAGGGGATCTACTATCCTGCCAAGCTCTCCTTGGAGCAGGCCTCGTCCGAGGCTACCGCACGCTACAAAGCCTCTTTGGTCACAGGTCATCTATTAGACGCTACGGGGGGCTTTGGGGTGGATGATTACTTCTTCGCTCAGCACTGCAAAAGTGTCACTCACTGTGAACTACAGGAAGAACTCTCGGAAATAGTGGCTCACAACTTTGCTGTATTGGGGGCTCATATCCACTGTGTAGCACAGGATTCTTATGCTTACTTGTCAAGTGAGGGTAAGCACTATGATGTGATATACTTAGACCCTGCCCGCCGTGATAGCCACAAGCGCAAGGTTTTTTTCTTAGAGGACTGCACCCCCGATGTGCCTCATAGCCTTGATTTTCTTTGGCAATATACCGATACGATTTTGCTCAAAGCTTCTCCCATGCTTGATATCAGTCGGGCACTTACCCAGCTACCCCAAACACATGAGATACATATCGTAGCGATAGAGGGCGAGGTCAAGGAACTCCTTTTCTTGCTGAAAAAGACACCTCTTGCAAGGGAGGTGCAGATCAAGACAGTCAATATGCTGCCTACCCGTACCGATATTTTTAGCTTTTTCCCTTCAGAAATAGACCAAAAGGATATTCCTATGACCCGCGGCTATCTCTGTCGCTACCTCTATGAGCCTAATGCCGCCTTGGTCAAGGGGAAGGGGCTCTTCCCAGTGGGACTTGCTTATGGGTTGGCTTATCTGAACAAGGATTCTCAACTGCTCTTAGGAGAGGAGTATATTCCTGATTTTCCAGGACGAGTCTTCCTCATCGATGAGATTCTCCCCTATGACCGAAAACTCCTCAAGAGTGGCAAGATAGATCAGGCCAATATCACCGTGCGCAATTTTCCGATGAAAGTGGCTGAGATACGCGAGCGCTTTTCCATAGCCGAAGGAGGTAATTGCTATCTGTTTTTTACCTTGGGAGGAATAGGAAATAAGCTCATGATTATTTGTCGCAAACCGTTTGTATAATTGCTAATAAAGTTGTAACTTTGCACGAGTTATGAAACAGTTACGTCTTATCATTTTCCGCGAATACCTCACCAAGGTACGCAATAAATCTTTCTTGCTGATGACCCTGCTTAGTCCATTGGCAGTGGTAGTCTTGTCCTTAGTGATAGGCTACCTCACTCAGGTCAATAGCAACACCAAGCGCCATATACAGGTCTTAGACCTCAGCGGTTCCTTTGTCAAAGCCTTTGAGGCAGATGCAGGGATAACCTACTCCTACACCAGCGAAGGTGATTTGTCCACTCTACAGAAGCAATCACAAAAGCAAGGTGACTATGGGCTCTTGTATATAGATGCACAAGCTACTCATTTTGAGTTCTTTAGCGAAGATACTCCTAGTCCTACTTTCTTGGAAAAAATACAAGGAAAGGTAGAAAAGGCCTTGTTCTTCCGCAACCTACAGCGGGAAAATATAGATCCTTCTCAGATAGATAAAGCACAAGAGCGAGTGAAGATCTCCCTAACCAATTTCTCTGGAGATAAAAGCTCTGAGGCAGCCGGTTGGATCAAGCTCATCTTTGGTAGTATGGCAGGCTATCTGCTGATGATTTTCATCGTAGTGTATGGTAATATGATCATGCGTAGTGTCATTGAGGAGAAGGTCAATCGTATTGTGGAGGTGATTATCTCCTCCGTACCGGCTCGCACCTTGCTTTTGGGCAAGATTATTGGTACCTCGCTGGTGGGCATCACCCAGTTTGCCATCTGGCTGCTCTTGGGTGGGGCACTACTATCCTTTTTGCCATCACTACAGGGCAGTGTACCCGCTACGGCGGATTCCCATATGCTCTCCGATTTTATAACTGAGGTGAACACCCTGCCTTTGGGTAAGCTCTCAGTATGCTTTTTGCTCTACTTCATAGGGGGGTATTTGGTATATAGTGCCTTCTATGCCATGATAGGTGCTGCTGTGGATAACGAAACGGACACTCAGCAGTTCCTCCTTCCGGTGCTGACCCCCTTGATCTTGGCAATCTATGTAGGAATCTTTACTGTAATAGAAGCCCCTCATGGCACTGTATCGGTTATCTTCTCTTATATTCCCTTGACCTCCTCGGTAGTGATGCTCATGCGTATTCCCTTTGGAGTCTCTTGGGGAGAGTTGCTGCTCTCCTTGGGATTGCTCTATGCTTTTTTCTTCCTAAGTATCTGGGTAGCAGCACGTATCTACCGTGTGGGGATTCTCTCCTATGGAAAAAAACCTTCGTATAAGGAATTGTTCAAGTGGTTGCGAATGTCCAACTAATATACTGATTTGTAGATGTTTGTACGTATATCTTTGCTTGTTCTCTGCTCCTTCGTAAGCACTTTCTCTCTTACTGCTCAGAAGAAACAATCCGCCAAGCACCCTTCGATAGAGGATAAGTTTGTCAATATAAAGACCTTATCTCCAGAAATACTCTTGGATATGAAGTATGCTACGGCAGATAATTTCCTCGGGCAGGTAGTGTATGATTGTGCGGAGTGTTACCTGAGAAAAGCTACAGCACAGGCCTTGGTAGCAGCACAGAAGGACTTTGTCGCGCGGGGCTATTCCCTTAAGCTCTTTGACTGCTATCGACCGCTTTCGGTACAGAAGAAGATGTGGAAGATACTCCCTGGTACCCACTATGTGGCGAATCCTGCCAAGGGTTCCAAGCACAACCGAGGCGCCGCAGTAGACCTTACCTTGGTTGAGATAGCCACCGGTAAGGAAGTGGATATGGGCACTCCCTTTGATACCTTCTCTCCCAAGGCACACCATAGTTATACCGACCTGCCCAAGGAAGTCTTAGCCCATCGCCAATTGCTCAGAGAGGTCTTGGGAAAGCATAATTTTAAGCCTATCTTTTCCGAGTGGTGGCACTATGAATACCGTCCTGAGATGACCTCCCCCGTGGAAGACCTCGCTTGGCCATGCCCTGATGATAAGCAGTACAATCAATAAAAAAACAGCCAAAAACAACTTAATAAGCATAAATAATTCTTAAATCATTATTATTCGGGAAAAAATGATTAATTTTGGCACGATATTTTATATACCATAATCATGAATATAAAAGCTTTTTTTCTTTCTTTGTCTTTGGTAGCTACCTCGTCTCTATGGGCGCAGAAGGCCACAAGGATTGCCTATGTGGATATGAACTATATCCTCAACAATATGGAGGAATACAAAGTAGCCAGTGAGCAGCTAAGCCAAAAAGTGGCACAATGGGAGAAGGAGATAGAGGAAAAACAGGCAGAAATAGATACACGCAAGCAAAAGTTAGAGGCTGAAAAACCCCTACTTACCCCCCAGACAGTCAAGGATAGGGAAGAGGAGATTCAGGTACTCGAACAGAACTTGGAGGACTATAAGCAAAAACGCTTTGGAGCTGAAAACGGGGACTATATCACCCAGCGCTGGAAGCTTGTGCAGCCTATTCAGGATCAGGTATTCAACATCACCCAGCAGATAGGAAAAACCAAAAAGTTTGACTATATATTCACCTCCGATGATGCTGCTTCGATCTATGCTGATGAGAAAAATGACATCACTAAGATTGTCCTACGCTTACTCAAGAGAAAGGACAATGCCGAGGATAGAAATAAGGAAATAAGCACTTTGCTCAAGGAAAACCTCAGTTTTGAGCTTAAGGACGAGAAACAACGCAAACTTGAGGAACGCCAGCGTGCTCGTGAACAAGAACTCTCCAAGCGACAAGCTGAAAGAGAAAAGATCAAACAAAAGCAACTCGAAGATAGGCAAAGACGTGAACAAGAACGCCAACAAGCCTTAGAAAAGAAAAGAGAAGAAAAGAAAAAAGCAAAGCAATAGGGGTAGGTCAAAATGATCCATATAACAGCTAACAGCTCATAAACTAACTCCCTATAAGCCTAAAAAAGAAAGTAAATAATTTAACACATAGAAAAATGATAAGAAAAATTAGAAATTGGGTAATGACAGCAGCCTTTGTCCTTGGTGGGACTACAATTGCTATGGCACAAGCCAAAATAGCACACATCGACTCTCAGAAGCTCCTTAAGGAGATGCCTGAGATGAAAACCGCTCAAGCACAATTGCAGAAATTGGAACAATCTTATACCAATGATATCCAAGCCTCTGTGAAGGAATACCAAAAGAAATTGGAGGATTTCCAACGCAAAGTAAGTGCTCTTACAGAAGCCCAACTCAAAGAAAAACAAGCTGAGTTAGAAAAAGAACAACGTGCCTTGGAGACTATGCAGAACAACATCCGTCAAGCACAACAAACCGCTTCTGAGGAATATCAAAAGAAAAGCCAAGCCCTCATAGAGCCTATTATGGAAAAAGCGAAAAAAGCAGTACAAAAAGTAGCTAAAACACAAGGCTATCAGTATGTATTGGATTCCGCTGCTGGAGCAGGTGTCATCGTTTCTGATGGAAAAGATCTCTTCAACGATGTGAAAAAAGAATTAGGATTCTAAATAATGATCAATTTCATTATTACTCAAAATTATTAATCATTAAAAAAATCCGTATAAGCACTGCTTATACGGATTTTTTTCAGCATATAACTGTAAAATATTATCGAATAACCTTTTAAGACGCAATCAATGGCGTCTCTACCCTAATGTTGGCTAAGACAATTTCAGTTGTTTTGGGTTCTGTCGTAGGGGTAGATTGCAATTTGCCTTAAAGACAAGGCTTTTCGGACAGCCTCATTATCACCCCAACTGCTTGTTATTAATCATTGATCATTGCTCTCATTGTTTTCTTTACTTGGCATAAAGAGCTTGATAAGGATAGGAGCGGTGGTTATTAGTACGATAAAGAGCACGATGAGCTCCAAGTGTTTTTTGAGGTCTATGCCAAACTGCTCTATAAAGAGCTTGTCCAAGTAGTGCCCCATGAAGACAAGAGAGAAAGACCATGCTACAGCACCTATGATATTGTATACCATGAACTTGCCTCGGCGCATTCCGACAATCCCCGCTACAATAGGGGCAAAGGTGCGCACGATAGGAAGAAAACGCGCTGCAATCACCGCTACAGCTCCATGTTTTTCATAGAATACATGCGCTTTGAGTAAGTATTTGCGCTTGAAGAAGAACGAATCCTTACGCTCATACAATCCATGCCCACTACGCCTGCCGAACCAGTAGCTGACCATATTTCCTATGATGGCTGCCAGGGATATAGAAGAGGCTATGATGGTTGTATCCAAAAGATCACTACCGGTGATTCCAAAGGTATCCCTCACCATAGGTACTGCATAGATACCCGAAATGAAGAGCAGACTATCCCCAGGAAGGAAAAAGCCTACAAAAAGCCCTGTCTCGGCAAAGATGATAAAAAGAACGAGCCAATAACCTCCTAACTTGATGTAAAATTCCGGATTGACAAGGTCGCTCCAACTCTGAAAGTGTTCCATAGTGTTTTATATTTTTTTAGTGTTTGTCAGTGTTCTTTACAATTTCTTCTACAAGGGGACAGAAGGAGAACACCTCTGGATATTTTTTCTCAAAATAAGCAAGCCATTCGCCTCCTTGCTTAAGAGCGGTACCGAGGTAGGTATATTCTTTTTCTTTCTCTCCTAGCATATGGTAGGCGATGCCTATACGATAGTAGGCGCTAACCTCTTGTGGATATAGATGAAGTGTACTCAGCGATAGCATTAGTGCACGTTCGTAGGCTTTTTCCTGAAGCAGTAGGTCAGATAGCTCATTGCGTATCTCCACGGAGTAATCGCCTAAGTCTATCGCTTGGGTATATATCTGTATGGCATCCTCTCGCCTACCTACATGAGCGTATACCTCGGCACAACGGCGTAAGAACGAGGGGTTGTCGCCCTCATTGAGGAGTACCTTGGAGACGTATTTTTCGGCTTTTGTGTAATCATTCTCCCTTACATAGTAGTCCACCAAGGCTAGCCATGCCTTGCTCGACTGGGGATCCTCATGCACTGCCTTGAAGTAATATTGCTCGGCCATGGCACTCTCTCCTAACTTCTCATAGCAGATACCTATACGTAGGTAAGCAAAAGAAGAAGGATCGTCAAGAGAAAGGGTAATCTTGTAGTTTTCAATAGCTTGCTTGTAGTCCTTGAGCAGTTCCAGTACCTTTCCTTTCTCGAAATAGGCTCCAGTGAAAGTATCGTCGCTGATGATGGCAAAGTCGAATGCTCGGAGGGCTTCCTGCAGGTTGTTCTGCACCATATACTGCTTGCCTAAGCTATGCCATGCTACCTCACAATAAGGATTTTCGTCAAGGAAGGCTGTGAGAAAAGCAATGGCTTGCTCATCTTCCTTGAGGAAGTCAAAACAGTGAAGCAACTGCTGGAGGGAAAAGTAGTCCTCAGGGTCTTTAGCTAGGCATTTTTTGAAGTATTTCTTAGCCAAGGCATATTCCTCCATGTACATATACTCCATTGCGATAAGGGAGTGTATGTCAGATAGCTCCTCTGATAGAGAGGCAGCATACTTGAGGAGCTCTATAGCCTTGATATGGTCATTTTTTTTAGAATATAGGTTAGCCCGCTGTACATGTATCTCGGCATTGTACGGCTCTTCGCGAAGGATATCGTCGAGAATCTCCCCTGCTTGTTGTAGATTATCCTCATAGATGAGTATTTCCACTTGCAGCAAGCGTAAAGCAGAAGCTGTAGGGTATTGGCTCAGTGCTACCTCTAAGGCCTGTTTTGCCTTGGCATACTTAGCATATTCTAAATAATATAAGATAATATCTTCATACTGGTAACTGTCAAAAAAAATTGTCTCGTGCTCCAGAAGCATCTTTTCATAGCGCGTGACAGCCTCCCGAAGGTCATCATTCTTGGAAAACATCGTCTTTTTATAAGTAATTAAAAACAATAATAAATTGTATTTCAATACATTACAAATGATTGAATTTGTGTTTTTTCAGGGAGCTAAAGTACAACTTTTTGGCTTATATACCACAGGATTGGTTATAACTTTTAATTTTGTTGATAACTTGTTAGTGCTCAGTGAGCAGAGGTCAGTGAGCAGTGAACAGAGGTTGCCCCATATAGGTATGAGAATTTTTGCGTTCTGTGGTAGGGGCGATTTGTAAATCGCCCTATGCTGGGCATGAGACAGTGGTCGGTGAACAGAGAGCAGAGAGCAGAGAGCAGAGGTTGCCCCATATAGGCATGAGAATTTTTGCATCCTGTGGTAGGGGCGATTTGCAAATCGCCCTATCCTGGGCATGAGACAGTGGTCGGTGAATAGAGAGCAGAGGTCAGTGAGCAGTGAACAGAGGTTGCCCCATATAGGCATGAGAATTTTTGCATCCTGTGGTAGGGGCGATTTGCAAATCGCCCTATGCTGGGCATGAGACAGTGGTCAGTGAGCAGAGAGCAGTGAACAGAGGTCGCCTCATATAGGCATGAGAATTTTTGCGTTCTGTGGTAGGGGCGATTTGCAAATCGCCCTATGCTAGTGCATGAGACAGTGGTCAGTGAGCAGTGAGCAGAGGTCAGTGAACAGTAAGCAAAAAAATGACTAGTGACTAATCCGTTATGGTTAGTCACTAGTCATTAATCATTAATCATTAAACATTAATCATTATTTAGAGCCACTTCACCAGAGCAAAGTCTTGTCGGTGAGGGAGGAGTTCATGCTTGGGGTATAGGCGTAGAGCAATCATGAATAAGCCAGCATCTTCGGTGGAGGTGGAGAGCTTATAGGAAGCCACACGACCAGAGAAGGATATCAGTTCTGCTTGTATCAGTTGGGTTACCTTCAGCTGTCCCTCTTCTTTGCAAGTGACCACCAGTTCTAAGCCCACATCCTCAGGGGTAAGTTCTCCAAGGTAGAGGTCGATCGTAGCCTCATAGATATTGCCCAAGGAGATAAGCTCACGATCACGCTTAGGAGCTACCACCTTTTCTACGCGCAATTCAGGCCACTCATGCGCCACCCGCTTCTTCCACTGGGAGAGTTCGATTGCCTTCTCAAAACCATTGGCTCTGAGCAGTGCCGAACGTTTTTGCTGAGGGTAGTAGTACTGCCTTTCGTAGTCGGAGAGCATACGATAGGTAGTGAACTGAGGTGCTACCTTGCCAATGGTATTCTTGATAAAGTTGCACCATTGTATGGAGATACCATTACTGTCCTTGTTATAGTAAGCAGGAGCTATTTGGTCTTCTATGATATTGTATATCAGCTCGGCATCCAATTCGTCTTGGTACTGCTGGTTTTCGTAAGTACGTTTTTGAGGGAGCATCCAGCCGGCATCCTCGCGGTAGCCCTCTACCCACCAGCCGTCCAATACACTGAAGTGCATTACCCCGTTCATAGCAGCTTTTTCCCCACTGGTACCAGAGGCTTCCAGAGGGCGTGTAGGAGTATTCATCCATACATCCACCCCTTGGATAAGCGCACGCGCCAAGTCCATATCGTAGTTGGAGAGGAAGATAATTTTGCCTAAGAAGCGTGGTTGTTTGGATATTTCTACAATGTGCTTAATCAGGTCTTGTCCAGCCTTATCCGCAGGATGCGCCTTGCCGGCAAAGATAAACTGTACTGGACGATCGGGGTTGTTCACGATGGCATCCAATCGGTCAAGGTTGGTAAAGAGCAGGTGGGCACGCTTATAAGTGGCGAAACGACGGGCAAAACCAATGGTAAGCACATCATCACGCAGGGTATCGGATACCTCGACAATCTCACGTGGCGTGAAGTAAGTGATGTTTAGGGTCTCTTTCAGATTGTTCTTGATGCGCCCCACGAGCTTGGTACGGAGTTCCTGCTGTATGTGTGCGATCTTCTCATCAGGTACATTGTAGATACCCTCAAAAGAAGCGGCGGTATAGGCTCCCCCTTCTTTCTTGAAATATTTTTGTTCTACTTCCTTCCATAGAGGGGCTGTCCAAGTAGGGCGGTGTACCCCATTGGTTACATAGCTAATGTGCAGCTCCTCAGGGAAATAACCTTTCCACATATCTTTGAAGATTTCACGACTCACCTCGCCATGGAGCATACTTACCCCATTGACCTCCTGAGAGAGGTTCGCTGCCAAGAAGCTCATAGAGAATTTCTCATGAGGATCAGAGACATTTATTTTACCTAAGGCGAGAATCTGTTGCCAATCCACATGCAACTTCTCTGCATAGTCGCCTATGAAAGCACGGAGCATACCTTCCTCGAAGGCATCGTGCCCTGCGGGTACTGGTGTATGAGTGGTAAAGAGTGATGAAGCACGTACTACCTCTATCGCTTCGGAGAAGGAGAGGTGGAACTCGTTGATAAACTTGTTCAGGCGTTCCAAGCCAATCAAGGCGGCATGTCCCTCATTACAATGATAAATGTCGTAGCTTACCCCTAAGCTGCGGAGTACCTTGATACCCCCTAAGCCCAAGAGCATTTCCTGCTTGAGGCGGTTTTCCCAGTTTCCACCATATAAATGGTGAGTGATGGTGCGGTCTTCTTCGCTATTGTCTTCGAAATCCGCATCCAACAGATATAGTTCAATACGTCCTACATCGACCCGCCACACCCGCGCATAGAGGGTGCGCCCTGGTAGGTCTAAGGAGATTTTCAGCCATTTGCCCTCGCTATCAGTAACTGGGGAAACAGGTATTTTGGTAAAGTCCTGTGCTTCGTACTCGGATTCTTGGTGTCCAAAGGCAGATATTTTTTGGGTAAAATACCCATAACGGTACAGCAAGCCCACTCCAGTAATCTTGGTAGCCTTGTCACTGGCTTCCTTGAGGTAGTCTCCTGCCAAGATACCCAAGCCCCCTGAATAGATTTTCAGAGAGGAGTGCAAGCCAAATTCCATACTAAAGTAAGCGATGGAGGGGCTAATCATTTCCTTCTTCTTTTCCATATAAGTAAGGAAGTCCGCATATACCTTGTGTAGGCGTGCCATGAATTGAGTATCATTCTCAAGCGCCTTGAACTGACTCACCGAAATAGAGTCCAGAAGCAGGATAGGATTCTTGTGCACTCGGTGCCACTCCTCGGGGTCTATACTCTTGAAGAGCTGTTCGGCCTCTTCATTCCATGACCACCATAGGTTTTTGGCCATTTCCTCAAGAGCTTTGAACTTTTCCGGAGTAGAACGGTATACGATGACACTTCGCCAGAAAGGTGTATTGATTTGTTGGGACTGTTCCCAGTAGCGCGAAGCCTCAGTATCGGCAATAGGTCTATCCTGTAGGCGAGGTTGCATACGCTCAAGGGTAAGGGTGTAAGCCTCTTGATAGTAAGCGAAGAACTTATCCCAGAGAGCTGCCTTGCCTATCTGTTGGGCATCCTCCCAAAGCGCCTCGTAAGCGGTAGGGGAGAGCCCTGCTATTTTTTCTATCTGGCGGGTAACCCCTTCGACTACCTCCACATAGTTATTGTCGTCCCTATTGAGCACCCTTAGGGCAAGGTTTTCATTAGGAAAATGTCCCAAAGCCCAAGAACCGAAGCCTGCCAAAGAAGTAGTGACAGTAGGCACTCCTAAGCACAGACTCTCCAAGGGAGTGTAGCCCCAAGGCTCATAGTACGAAGGAAATACACTAAGATCAATCCCTGTCAGTAGGTCATAGTAAGGAAGGTTGAACACCCCATCACTGCCCAAGAGGTAGCTCGGACAGAACACTACCTTGACCTTGTCCTCTACATGGTTGAAGAGCTGTGCCTCCTTGAGCTTGGAGAAAATAGTATTGTGAAATTCGTTCTTAACCAAATGGGTGGTATAAGGCTGAGAAATAGTATTAACCCCTTCATAATCAGAAGGAATGAGGATAAAAGCCACTATTTCACGGGGAAGTGTAGCCTTCTTGTTGATTTGCTCTAAAGCATCGATGAATACATCTATTCCTTTGTTTCTGAATTCATTACGTCCGCTGATGGCTACAAAGAAAGGTTTTTCCTCGAAAGTACTTCCGGTAACCTTTTCAGCCACCTCCCAGAGCTTTCCAGAAGCACGTTTGTGTCGTTCTAAATAGCTGGTTCTGTCCATGATATGGGATTCGTCGAAGCCATTGGGGGTGATCACTTCAGGGTTGCGAGATAGGAAGTGTTTGCATTCGCGGGCGGTGATATCACTCACAGTGGTGAATATATCAGCTCCAGCAGCGGCTTTTTGTTCTAAGAAGTGCTTATGCTGTACAGAGAAGCGGTAGGCGAGCTCCTCAGGCTTGTATTCCTCCAAGTAGTTGTATAGCGCCCAGCCATTGCCGGCTATGCTGCGCCCCAATACAGTGGCATGGGTGGTGAAGATAGTTCCCACCTCGGGGAGTGCTTCCTTAAGATATAGTAAGCCTGTACCTGTCATCCACTCATGAAAATGTGCAATGACACGCTCACGAGCCCCTACTTGAAAGTGGACAAAACTCTCGATGACCTTACCTACGGCATAGCCAAAGAGTACCGACTCGGTATAGTCCCAAGAAGCATCCAAGGAATCCAGCTGTTGGGTATTCCAAAAGTAGGTAAGGATCTCATTTTTTTCACTGATATAATGGGAGAAATCCACCAAGATAGCAATAGGCTTTCCTTTGATATTCCAATACCCCGTACGTACACGCAAGCCCTCCTGTTGCGCCCTATTGAGCCAAGAAGGAAAGAGAGAGGTATCTTCGACAAATTCAGGGTTTTCCTTGCGTAGCCACAGGTCAGGACCTATGGTGATATACTTTTGGGCAAACTGTTCTTTGAGGATTGTTGCCCTGGTGGCCAATACCGTATGTATGCCTCCTATCTTGTTGCAGACCTCCCAACTAACCTCAAAAAGGTAGTTAGGACTTGTTGTTTCTCCTTTCATTATTGCAGTTTTTAATATCCCGCAAATATAATGAATAATCCCCAAAAAAGAAATATAAAACACTACTTTTTATTAACAACAAACCTGTTTTTCTGTAAATAATTGACTATCAATATATAGTTATCAGTGGTCAGTGGTCAGTGAGCATTGAACATTAATCATTGAAAATTATTCATTAAGGTGGTCGTAGTTTGTCCACTATTTTTCATATCTTTGCCATAAAATGATAAACATAATCTAATTCCTTAAACTCCTAACACCTTCATGAAAATACAATACTTTTCCGACTTACATCTTGAATTTCAAGACAATCTCAACTGGATTGACAACAACACCATAGAGCGGGTGGGCGATGTCCTAATCATTGCAGGGGACTTGTGCCCCTTTGTGAAGCTATCTAACATAATGTATAAGAGTGAGATAGCAGACCTATGCAAGGGCTACAAAAAAGTATTTTGGATTCCTGGTAACCACGAATACTACATCTTTACCCACAATTACG
The DNA here is from genome assembly GCF_000174755.1 of Capnocytophaga gingivalis ATCC 33624. Lineage (GTDB taxonomy): Bacteria > Bacteroidota > Bacteroidia > Flavobacteriales > Flavobacteriaceae > Capnocytophaga > Capnocytophaga gingivalis. The sequence continues at coordinate 62,724 of NZ_ACLQ01000023.1, read as the reverse complement.
CTGCTACTCGCTACGAACAACCTATAAAGGAGATACGAAATCTCTTTTTGGTGGACAACTATACCGAGCGTATTGGTCGTACTCAGCTGATCCTATGTACGATGTGGAGTCATATCGGTAGGAAGAATGCCGACAAAATCAAATATGGCATGAGTGACTTCCACTATATCACCGTACAAAATCCCGAAAAAGGTGAGGAGATAGAGTCCCTACAAGTGACAGACTTCAACGCCATCAACAAAACAGCGGTTAAGTTCCTCAAAAAAGCCGTCAAAGCAGCTACTCAAGCAAAAAAGGCTGGAGAGATAGACCATATCATTGTAGCTACCCACTACGTCCCTACCCTCAAGTATTACCCTGAAATGTATTTAGGCAGTGTACTGAACGAGGCTTTTGTCCTTGACCTAACCGATTTCATAGAAAAAAGCGCCATCGACTATTGGATTTATGGGCATCACCACTTCAACCAACCCGATTTCAGGCTTGGCAAGACCATACTAACCACTAACCAACTCGGCTATGTGATGCGAGAGGAACACGAGGGGTTTGAGTGGGGAAAATATATAGAAGTGAAGAATGAAAAATGAGAAGACTTTATTTAGATGACTTGCGCCCTACTCCAGAGGGCTTTGTCCGAGTGTATAACTATGAGGAGTTTGTAGAATATCTTGAGAGAAAAGGTTTGCCTGATTTTATCTCTTTTGACCACGACTTAGGGGAAGACTTATCAGGGTATGATTGTGCTAAGTACTTAGTAGACTATTGCTTAGCACACCAGCTCCCTTTGCCCAACTATCAAGTACATAGCCAAAACCCTGTAGGCAAGGAGAATATAGAGAGACTATTGGAGAATTTTAGAAGGTTTGAATTTTGAATTTTGAGTTCTGAGTTGCAAATAAATATATTTTGAACCCTAATTTAATATATTGAATACATTATTCATTAAGACGAAATAAACTCACATCTCTACGCAAGACTACGCCAATCGGGGTAGGGCTTATCCATCGCCTGTGTAGAGACGCAATTTATTGTTTCTTAGATAATTAATCATTAAAATTGTGGCAAAAGTAGATCAGATATTCCGTCTGGTACGGATCATCAAGGAATTAGAAAGACACAAAGAGAGCGGGGGGCTCACCTATGAGGAGCTCAAAGAGCGCTTGGAGAATGTACATGACAACGAATACGATGCGGGACGCCTCCAGAGCGAGGAGCTTCGCTTTAGTGAAAAGACCTTCCAGCGCGACCGCCGCTTGCTCAGCGACCTCTTCGACGTGGAGGTGGTCTTCGAGGATAAAAAATGGCGGTTGGAGGAGAATGACTTTGCCAACAAATACGCCTTCTTCGACAATCTCTTGCTGATGAATGCCTATCGCCGGAGTAAGGAGCTTTCCAATATTCTCCTCTTCGAACGACAGCAACAAAGCTCATTGCGCTTCTTGGAGGATATTATCGAGGCCATACAAGAGCGCATGCTCATCCGCTTTGACTATACTAAGTTCTGGGAAGGGGTGCCTCATTCTCGAAGGGTGATCCCCTATGCGATCAAGGAGTATAAGCGCCGATGGTACTTGGTGGGGGAGGATTCGACAGGAGCGGAGGGGCTTAAGTGCTTTGGACTGGATCGCATCTCTCATCTGGAGGTATTGGATATTCCCGTAGTACGTAAGGAAGTAGATTTCGAGAAACTTTTTAGCAATGCTTTCGGCATCTCTATCGCTACAGACGAGAAACCTCAGGAGATTGTGCTTTCCTTCAACTACGAGCAGGGACAGTATATCAAGAGCCTCCCACTACACCCTACCCAGGAGTTATTAGTAGACAATGATCAGGAGGTGCGTATCCGCCTGAGATTGGTTCCTACTTATGATTTTGTAATGGAAATATGTGCCCGCAGCTGCTATGTAAAGGTACTCTCTCCTTCTTCCTTGATAGAAGAAGTACAAAACCTCCTCAAGACTGGTTATCAGCAATATGAACAATTTGCCCATTAGCTAATTATTTGTTAGTTTCATTGAGATACTTGAGGGGATCGGCATTTTGATAAATTTGTAGGATCTTGGTTGGTATTACTAATTTATTTTGTACATTTGCTGCTGTCTATGAACTTTACTACTAAGATACCCATTTCTCCGGTGGCGGAGGATAACCAGCTTTCCTATGCGACCCCTGTGGTGAGTATGGGCTCATGCTTTGCAGCACACATGCAGGAGAAGTTCGCCTACTATAAGTTGCCTTTTTTCTCCCACCCTTTTGGCACTCTCTTTCATCCTTTGGCCATTGAGCGAAGTCTGGAACGGGCGTGCTTAGGACGGCTTTTCACTGAGGAGGATTTCTTTCTTGAGGAGGATCTGTGGCTCTCCTTTGACCTACATTCCCAGTGGGCAAATCCCTCTCTTCCTACGCTCTTGGAGCATCTGAATCAGGAAGTTAAGCAAGTAGGGGAAGCACTTGGCAAAGCCTCCTTTCTGATTCTTACCTTGGGGACGGCCTGGGTGTATGAACACCTCGCTACGGGAAATATAGTGGCCAATTGTCATAAGCAACCTCAGAAGATTTTTAGCAAACAATTACTCTCTGCCCAACAGATACAGGCTTCTTTAGAGCATATAGTCGCTTTGGTGAGGGAGCGACAGCCTCAGATCAAGGTTATCTTTACCCTTTCTCCAGTGAGGCATCTTCGCGATGGAGCGGTGGAGAATCAGCTGAGTAAGTCATTGTTGCTCTGTGCAATACATGCACTCTTAGGTACAGGCACCTCCCAGAAGGCAGAAGGTCTTTTCTACTTTCCTTCCTATGAGATTCTGATGGATGAGCTAAGGGATTATCGTTTTTATAAGGAGGATATGCTCCACCCCACCGAGCAGGCGGTGCAGTATGTATGGGAGCGCTTTGTGGAGACTTTTTTTACCACTGAGGCGCAGTCCCTCATGCAGGAGGTGGGCAGTATTCAGCGGGCTTTGGCGCATCGTCCCTTTAACCCAGAGGGGGAAAAACACCTACAGTTCCTTGCTGCTCTACAGGAGAAAATAAAAAAGATGGAAGAGAAGATAAGCAAGCGCTTGGAGTGAAAAGTAAAGTCGTGTGCGAGTAGGTGACCAATGAGTGTTCACAGCAGGACTGTGTGTAATAGGCAAAAAATAATATTATAACCATGAGAAAACTTTTATTAGGCCTTTTAATAGGTATAGGTGCAGCGTTTCTGTTGCAATATTTTTTCAAAAAAGAGCAAGATCACAGTTCTCTTACTGAGGATAGTGCACTGATTGTACAGCAGATCAACAATGTGGGTAAATTGGTAGTTACCGAAGGCTATTTCTCGGAAATTATGACCTACCAAGATGCCAAGAAATACTTCAATAATTGGGTGTCCTTTGACAAAAAGGCACTGGTAGTGGTCAATGCCGAAGCGACTATCTCCTATGACTTGCACCAGCTTCGCTATGAGATAGATGAGGCTCACAAGGTGGTGCGCCTTACCCAAATCCCTCCAGAGGAGCTCAAGATATACCCTAAGGTGCAGTACTACAATATAGAGGAAAGCTCCTTCAATCCCTTTACAGCTGAGGATCACAACAAAATTAACAAGCGGGTTACCGATCTTATCTCTCGTAAAATAGAACAATCTTCTCTACGAAGCAATGCCCAAAACCGCTTACTTACAGAACTTTCTAAGATATTTATTCTTACCCATACCATGGGCTGGAAATTAGAATATACTGATATTCCTATCGAAAAAGAAAGCGACTTAGCATTACCGCTAAAAAAATAGGAAGTAAAGAGCAATTATTAGGAAAAATTTTTCTACCTTTGCGCTTTATTTCGTAAAATATTTTTAGAATGTCTTCAGAAACAAAAAAAGCAAGTGCCATAGCGCTTTTGCCTTTGATTATTTTTGTAGCCGTTTTCTTATGGAGCGGTATTCAGTATGGGAGTTTTTATGAGTTTCCAGCTCCTATTGCAGTATTGATAGGGATTATAGCTGCCTTTTTTATCTTCCGTCGCAATGGGATAGGGGGGAATGTAGCTGCTTTTATCAAGGGAGCAGGGAATCCCAGTATCTTGATGATGTGCTTAATCGCTTTATTCTCAGGGGCTTTCAGTGTGGTAACTAAGCAGATAGGCGCTACAGATACTTTTGTACAAATCACCAAGAATTATCTCTCCTTACAGTACTTATATGCAGGGGTTTTTGTCATCGCCTCTTTCCTTTCTTTTGCCTCAGGTACTTCAGTAGGGGCTATCGTGAGCTTAGCACCTATAGCGGCGGGCTTTGTCTCTCTACCCAATGTCAATGTAGAGCTTATCGCTGGAGCGCTCTTGGGAGGGGCTATGTTCGGGGATAATCTCTCTTTTATCTCCGATACGACCATTGCAGCTACTCAGTCGCAGGGGTGTGAGATGAAGGATAAGTTCCGTATGAATGGGAAGATTGCCTTGCCTGCTTCTGTGCTTACAGTATTGATACTTATTGTTGTAGGGGTGTTACTTCATCCCAGTGGACATTCACTCAGCCAAGAGGAGGTATCTATACAATGGATGAACTTACTACCATATATCGCTGTTATTATCTTGGCAGTAGCTGGGCTCAATGTATATGTAACCTTCCTGATAGGTACAGTGCTTTCAGGGATTTTAGGCTTTTGGTATGGTACTTTTAACCTCTTGAGCTATAGCAAGACTATTTTCGAGGGATTTGCTTCTATGAATGATATTTTCTTGGTATTCCTCTTCACCGGAGGGTTGGCATATCTTATAGAAAGGGAAGGAGGGATTTCTTTCCTTACCCAGAAAATAGGAAAGTTCATTACGAACAAAGGACGTGCAGCTACAGGGATAGGCTTCTTAGTCGCTCTGATAGATGCGGCTGTGGCTAATAATACAGTGGCTATTGTCATCAGTGCGCCTGTGGCAAAGAAAATCAGTGAAGAATATAAAATCTCTCCTATACAGACAGCTTCGATTCTTGATATTTCTTCTTGTGTCGTACAGGGGATTATTCCCTATGGAGCACAAGTACTACTGCTTATCAAGCTCTTAGGGGTCGATGTGAATTATAGCAGTATGATTGCCCAGAGCTATTATATCTGGCTGTTGCTCTTGTGTACTATAGTCTTCTTCCTTAAGGGAGTGAAGAGAGTGAAGAATGAAGAGAGTAGCCAAGTGAATGAGCTTGGGTATGTGGTGAAGAATAAAAAATGAAGAATAAAAGTGAAGAATGAAATTTTTTTTGTAACTTTGTAGGGTATAACCCTAAACTGTTTTTATCATGAAATCTTTTATCTTTTTATTTTTTATTTGTTTTGGAGCTTTTGCTCAAGAAGGGAATTACGATAGTCAGCAGGTCGTTATAGACGCTGAAGTCCAGGGTACTTTACTCTCTCCTAAAGGAAGTGCACAGCCTCCCTTGGCGATACTGATAGCAGGTTCTGGACCCACTGACCGCGATGGGAATCAAGTGCAATTCAAGAATAATTCTCTGAAATATCTTGCAGAAGGATTGGCTCAGAAGGGGATTGCAACTTTTCGTTATGACAAGCGTGTTATTGCACAGATAAAAAATGGAACTGCACAGGAGGAGAAGATGACTTTCGAAGACGAGGTGAAGGATGCTCTTTTAGTAGTGGATTATTTTAAGAAGAAATATAAAAATATCACTCTTGTTGGCCATTCTGAAGGGGCTTTGATAGGTCTTCTTGTTGCCCAAAAGGGAGTCATCTCCAAGTTTGTTTCTCTTTCAGGTGCAGGCAGTAGCAGTGCTACCCTTATAGAAGAGCAAATAGCAAAGAATGCTCCACAACTCAAGGAGGAAAGTCAAAAAGTGATCAATCAGTTAAGAAAAGGCGAACTCGTGGAGAATCTCTCCTCTTATTTGGCACCTGTATTTAGAAAAAGTGTCCAACCCTACCTTATCTCTTGGTTCAAATATGAACCTACTAAAGAGATAGCAAAACTATCAATACCTATTCTTATTGTTCAGGGTACCAATGATTTGCAAGTGGAAAGCAAGCAAGCACAACTTCTCAAAGAAGCCCAACCCAAGGCACAACTTCTTCTTATAGAGGGTATGAACCATGTGCTCAAAAAGGTAAAAACAATGGAAGAAAACCAGCAATCTTATCTAAATCCTGATCTTCCTGTCCCCACCGAACTTGTAGAAGGCATTGCAAGTTTTATAAAGTAGAAAGTAAAGACAAAAGATCACTGCTCACTGCTCACTGACAACTGCTCACTGCTCCTATACTGTTTTTCTATTTTCTTCTCAGGGTGCAGGCAGAAGGTATATAAGCAAAGCAAAAAGAACCATTCCAAGGGCTTCATTAGCAAATAAGTGAGATTGGAAGCAAAGGGGGTGTTGATCTTCTGGGAAAGGTCATATCCGTATTTGTCATAATTGGTACGCAAGAAGCGGTGTAGCGCAGGGGAGAAGTCGGCGACAAGCTCCTCAAAGGCATTGGCTATCTGTAACTGACGATTGACGATAATAGGCCTGCCTCCTCGCTTGCCCCAACGCAAGGGCTTCACTAAGCGTGGCGAGCCACAGGCAGCCACTGTACATAGGTAGTGCCCTGTGTGTTCTAAATAAGGAGGGTGCTCCTTCTGCGAAAATGCCCAAGTGGTCGTCTCCGTAAAGCCTTTGGCTACCGAATCATAGTCCTGCCCAAAAAGCATTAGCAAAAGGGTGATGAGTACAAAGACAGGGAAGATCAAGAGAACCGACCAAGTAAGTACCGTAAAGTGAGAGGAAAGTAGGGTGTTGAGCTTATTGAGCCACCGATTTCTAAAGGTCTTTGTAGAAAGTTCTTCTCGAACCGCCATAAGCGTACGGCCTATAACCAATATGGCTATAAGACTGCTGAACAAAGGAAAGGAAGCTAAGACAAAGTCTCCACTTTCTCCTGAGGATACTTGGCTGGCGATACCGATATTCACAACAATCCCTATATATAAGAAGCACAAACAAAGCACCAAAGGAAGTGGAGGTAGCTTTGCTCGGCGTACCCAAAGTGTCCCAAGTGCTATATGATACAAAAGGAAATAGGTAAGAAAGGTAGGCCAATACTGCACCGAAATAAAGGTGTAGCTCTCTCCATCTGCAGGGTCTATAGCTGCAGTATATTCAGCTCCAAAGAAAGAACTTAAAAAAAGGAACAATAAAAGCCATAACACATAGATAAAAGCTATGGGATACTGCCAAAGGGGGACATTTTGCTTATGTAAGTAGCCCACAATGAAAAAAAGTATAGCTAAAATGGCTATAAGAAAGGCGAAAATAAATACAAAACTAAACATAAGAGACAGATTTGAGTAAAAACTTCGCCCCGAAAAACGCTTCTTAGTCATCGAGAGAAGTGTTTTTCAGGGCGAAGCAAATTTAAAAACCAAAATAATATGAAAAAATCTTACTTGATGAGTTTCATTTCATTGACTAAGTGACCTGCACCGGCATATTTGTCAATAACAAAGAGCACATAGCGAATGTCCACCATGATATTGCGGCATAGCTTAGGATCATAGTGAATGTCACTCATAGTACCTTCCCACACACGGTCAAAGTTAAGTCCGATAAGGTTTCCGTTGGCATCGATGGCAGGGCTTCCAGAGTTACCTCCTGTAGTGTGGCAGGTAGAAAGGAAGCATAGAGGCATCTTGCCATTCTTATCTCCATAGCGACCGAAATCCTTCTTCGCTTGTAGGTCACGCAAGTGCTGTGGTACGTCAAATTCGTAATCCCCAGGAACATATTTTTCCATCACTCCGTCCAAGGTAGTGTGTGCACTATAGGTAACCGCATCAGCAGGAGAGAAGCCTGCTACCTTTCCATAGGTTACACGTAGTGTACCATTGGCATCAGGGAAGATTCTATCTGATGGTTTTGAAAATTCCAAGATGGCTTTCATATAGGTGCGTTGTAAGGCATGTATCTGTGTATTGAGACGATCATATACAGGGAATACCTGAGTATCATTCATTTCCTTAAGTTCGCGAACAAACTGTATTCCTACGTCATTTTTCATTCTTTCCTTGAATTCAGCAGCAGAAAGATTTAGTACACTCTCTACTCCAGAAAGAGAGGTAAGGAAGGAATTGTTATAGAGATTGTCAGCCAATTTTTTGGCATCAAAGTTTTTCAAAGAGTTGATAAGTAGGTTCTTAGGCATATTTGCTGCATAGAAAACAACTACTTTTTCGAAAACATCTTTATCTACTTGTTTGTCATTGTCTTTGAATATTTCTTTGAAAGTGTTTAGTAGATTTTTCTTTCTATCATTGAAGGATTGTTCTCCTTTGTCTTCCAATGCTTTTTCTAATTGGAGCAAGCGAGATCCATTGGATAGTAAGTCTATATTTCTGAAGATAAATTCAGAGTTTAGGTTGGCTGCAAGGGTATAAGGTTCTATTTCCTTGTACAAACGGTTGAAGTCAGAAAGGAGGTTGCCATACTGAGCTTGTTTGTTTGCTTTTTGGATTGCTTGTTGGAATTTGGCTTCCTGTTGTTGTTTGAGAGCTACTGCGCCTGATTTTTTAAGACCTTTGGTTTCTCCCATCCATTTTTTCCAGTAGTTAGCCACACGAGCGTATTTAGCTGCATATTTGATCTTAATTCCTTGGTCTTTGCGCATATAGCTATCTTGTACTTTGAGTACTATATCACGAATACCAATTCTAGCAGGGTTGATTACATTTTCTATCTGAGCCACAGCAGCTGAAGGTAAATATTCTTGGGTAGTTCCTGGGTAACCGAAAACCAAAACAAAGTCTCCTTCTTTTACTCCTTTGAGAGAGATAGGGAAGAAGTGTTTAGGTTTGTAAGGGACATTATCCTTGGAGTATTCCGCAGGGCGATTGTTTTTGTCAGCATAGATACGGAATAGGGAGAAATCCCCAGTGTGGCGTGGCCATACCCAGTTGTCTGTATCGGAACCGAACTTACCGATAGAGGAGGGGGGAGCTCCTACCAAGCGTACATCCTTGAAGGTCTCTGTGACAAAGAGAATGTATTGGTTTCCATCATAGAAAGCCTTTACACTATTTTCTTGCCAAGCCTCTTTCGGAGCTGTTTTGATGACCTCAGCAATATTTTTCTCGATGAGTTTGGCTTTTTCAGTCTCGTCAGTGATGCTTTCTGTACCTTTGAGTACCTGCTTGGTGACATCGTCGATACGCACCATAAAGGTAACTTTTAGGTTCTTGTTAGGAAGTTCCTCTGCCAGACTTTTTGCCCAGAATCCATTGGCAAGGTAGTCATTCTGCAGCGTAGAGTGTGCTTGGATCTGTCCATAACCGCAGTGGTGGTTGGTAAGTAATAATCCCTTGTCAGAGATCACCTCTGAGGAGCATCCTCCATTGAAGTGAGGTGCCGCATCCTTGAGACTTGATTTGTTTACACTGTAGATGTCGGCCACAGTCATTTTCATGCCCAAGGTCTTCATCTCCTTAGCGTTCATTCCTTCCAATAGTGAAGGAATCCACATCCCGCCTTGCTGTCCATAGAGGGCTGATACCCCTAAGAACAAGGCCATTTTAAAAAATCTCTTCATATAGTATTGTATTTATTCTTTTAGTATGTATTTCTATCTTATTCTTTTACAAAAGGTAAAACAAAATCACGCCATTTGAAATACGCTGCTCCTACTAAGTGAAGGCCATCATTGGTATAAGCAGGGTCTAATAGTTGTGAACCTGGGGTAACCAATTCCTTATACAGATCAATATAGGTGAGCTCATTTTCCTGACAAAGTACCTTTATCTTCTCATTCAGTGTCGCAATAGAAGCGTGTTTCATATGTCCTGAGAAAAGCCCAAAGGAATGATTGGTGGGCAATACACTCTGTATATATAGCTTGCAATTCTTTTATAAAGAGCTAAAAGGATCTCTTATGATAGATACAAGCTTGCAAGAAATGAGCTAACATGAGGTAACATTTTTATTCCTCATAAATGTCTCTTTTCCATCTTCCTCCTACAAACTCTCTATTGGCACACTCCCCATAATCAAGATCAAAAATATCATTGAGAGTAGGATCAACTTTTATTAGTTCTTCCAAGGACACTAATTTCCAATCAGGTTCTCCCGAGGGAAGAAAAAACCAATGGCCCTCTTTATCATGTATCACCTCTACAATAGGTTGCTGATTTTCTAACCAAGCTGATGTTGTGAATACAGGACAGAGTTTGTCTTCTCTGAATTTGAAATCAGCATTCCTATCTAAGAGCGGTTGTAAGTAGATAAGATCTTCTCTGAAATCTGATTCATATGGGAATATTCCTTTGTCATCAGGCCATATCAGTTGCAAAGCAGGAAAATCGACTGTTTGGTAATAACTAATTGCCTGTCCAAAATAATCAGGGATATTACGCTTATCCACTGCTAAGAATTGTACAGGATATTTTTCTAATATATCATGATAATTCCTACCTATTTCTATCAGTTTTTCTTTTTTTATTACTTCAAACACTACAGTATTGAGCATAGTATGGAGTGTATCTATAGGCAATCCTAAGGAAATAAGTTCAGGATGCTTGTAGCTTTTCCATAGACCTACAGTATAGGCAAAAGATGGCAAGTAATTGGTTTGTGGAACCATTATTACCTCAAAACCATACTTTACAATATCATCTGTTAGTTTGTTAGAGTATTCATCTGACATTCGCTAATTTATTGATTTGTTACTATCTCTAAGCTCACTGTTCACCGCTCACCGCTCACCGCTCACTGATTACTAACTATCTTATATAGCTTGTCAGAGGGGCGGGTGCGGAATTCGGTACGGAAGGTACAAGAATCTCCTTTCTTGGCACTCTCAGAGAGTTGATCATTGACATACATATCCTCCAAGATGAGTTCCTGTACCCCTGTGGTGGGGCCTGTGATAAGGAGATTATCCCCTCGCTTGATGTCAAAAGCCTCAATTTTGAACTCAGAAATATTCGTTTTCGGGAAAAAGTGCATGGCCTTGCCTATATACACCTTCTTCTGAGTAGCCTGAGAGCCAGGAACACCGCTCCATTCTCCTAATTTCTGTCCTAGATAATACCCACCCCAGAAACCACGATTGTATACAGTGGCAAGCGCTTCCATCCATTTCTCTACTTTTTCCTTGGTGTAAGTGCCCTCATAATAAGCGTCTATAGCCTCTCTATAGGTGCGAATTACGGTCGCTACATACTCAGGGGCGCGACCTCTCCCTTCTATCTTGAGTACTTTAGCTCCTGTATCAATCACCTGGTCTAAGAAATCCAAGGTACATAAGTCCTTGGGGGACATCATATACTCGTTGTCCAATTCTATCTCGAATCCACTTTCTTGGTCTATTACTGTATATTTCTTGCGGCAATTCTGCTTGCAAGCTCCTCTATTGGCGGAGGAGTTGTGAGAATGTAAGCTCAAATAACACTTTCCAGAGACAGCCATACACAAGGCACCATGTCCAAAAATCTCTACCTCTACCAAGTTCCCTGAAGGGCCTTTGACCTGTTCTCTCTCTATTTGTTCACATATTTTCTTGATCTGTCGCAAGGAAAGCTCACGGCTCATTACCATAGTATCAGCAAAAAGCGCATAGAACTTCACGGTTTCTATATTGGTAATATTGATCTGGGTCGAGATATGTACCTCCATCCCTATTTGCCTTGCGTAAGCGATTACAGCCTGATCCATTGCAATGACTGCTGTGATATGAGCCTGCTTGGCTCTGTCCAATAAAGTCTTTATGATGGAGAGATCATGGTCATAGATGATGGTATTGAGTGTCAGATAAGTGCGAACATTCTTTTCCTTACAGCGGCGCGCAATCTCGTCCAAGTCGTCCAAAGTAAAGTTGATACTCGAGCGAGCTCTCATATTGAGCTGTTCTACTCCAAAGTATACAGAATCAGCCCCATTGTCCAAGGCAGCTTGCAGGGATTCAAAGCTACCTGCAGGAGCCATTAGTTCTATCTTTCCGGTTGTTGTCATTTCTTTCGTTAGGCGTTACAAATTTACAGCAAATTATTTGAATACCAAAATAATAATATGAATTTTTCTCTGTTTTAGGAATAGATTTTTTAGAGAATTATCCTGATAGAAAAATGTTATAGGATTGGCTAAAGTTCTTATTATTTTTTAGTATAAACAGATTGTTTTTCAGTCTGTAGAGAAGAGTGGTTAAGGTTTTTTCTTAGGATCCAAAAAGTCCAGTATGGAATCCTTGTGTAGGAGAGAATCCTTGGAGGTCTGCATGAGCTCATCTATCTTCTCGGTTGAGGATTTAGGATGCTTGAAGGATAAGTATTTTCGCATCAGTTCTTTGTACAATAGCTGAGCTACCTTCTTGGAACCACGAGCATTGAAGTGAGTATAGTCCTTTCCTGCCAAGGGAGGAGTAGCCCCTACCCACTTGAGCATGGAGCCTTCGCCACCCATGAGCTTGTATAGGTTGATAAATCCAGCATGTGTCTGCTTTGCATAGGATTCTTGTGCTAAGGAAAGAGGTACTACAGCATTGTCTGTTTTCATTTCCATGCCATACTTGGATGATTTGTCGGCAGTGGAGATGATTAGGAAGGATGCCTTGGGGAAGCAAGTACGCAATTGGTTGATCACTTTGGTCATACCTTTTTCATACCATCGGTAGTCCAAAGTACCGTAGTTCAGTACGTTAGCTCCAAAATGCAATACGATAAGGTCATAATTGCCCAAGGCGGTATCAAAGTCCTGCATCAGTGCAGTATTGAATAGGGAAAGAGGTAAACCTGAATTCCCTCTACTGGAGAAATTGTCTACATGTACCCCTCCATCGCTGGCAGAGTTGATGCCATAGATAGGGATAGAATCCGCTTTGAAGAAGTTCACACGTACTCCTTTTACATTTCCTTTGGCTAAGGTGAGGCTGTTGAGTCGTTTGGAGGCGTTCAGTGGCTTTACGATATGGGTGGTATCTCCTTCGTGGCGAATCTCCACATATGCTTCCGTATTCCCTGATTGTCCGAAGAAAAGGGTAGGAGAGTACATTTGGTTGATATGAGGCTGAGCAGAGGCCTTGTAGGAGACCCAAGTAAGGGCTGGGCTTTTTACAAAGAAGACCTGTCCGGCAACTCCAAAGGGACGGGTTGGACGCTTTACATTGACATAAGATTCTCGCTTCCAATTGTTCGAATAGGTGTGATGTACACTTCCTCGTGAGGCGGCAGACTCCGAGGTGATGGGTAAGAAACCTACTCCATTACCTCCAAAAGCTCCTTGGAAGAGTGCACGTAAGTCCTGTACGATAAAGTCCCCATCGGTCATAGAGTCACCGAAATACCCAATGCGCACATGCCCTTGCCCTGTAGTTTCTAAGTGTTGCAGTTTCTCAAAGAAAGGCTGTAGATACTGTTGGGGAGTTTGCCCCTTGAGGGAGTCAGAGGTCGTGTGCTTGGGGGCTTTTCCATGAGCGAGTGTATCTTTGTTCTCATTCAGTACCTCCTCAATATCCTTGCCCGAGAGTGCCTCCAGCATGAGACTGTCCACAACCACATTGGTAGAAGAGGCATTCCCTTCAGGGAAGATACGAGTAGGTAAATAAGGCCTTAGCCCTACAAAAAGAAGGGCTGCTAAAAGCAATATAAAGAAAGATTGCTTGAAATAAGATATGTTCACAGGAATAAAAATCTAAATGCTACTAAGGGGCAAAGGTACAAAATTAATGATTAATGAATGATGATTAATCTGTTAATTTTTTTCTTGATAATTTCGTATGATATCAAAGGCAAAAGGTGTCCATACACAAGCGCGTATACCACTGTTTTTGAGCATTTTATTTGTCCAACTATTGCAGGTGAAAAACAGCTGATAGTGCCCCTTAGCTTCATAGAAAGCATCGGTATCCCCATACACGGCATCGGTGGGGACAAGGAGCGCTTTACCTTCTTCCAAGACAAAGGTTTGTGAGATGTGCTCTGCTAACTTCTTATATTGGGCTTGGCTCACAGAGAGTGCGGCAATCATATCAGAGGAGGGAATCTCCTCATAGAAGGTAGCATGCATGAGAGTGCCCCCTTGTCCTGTAACCGCTTGAAAGGCTGTAGTAAATTTCAGGTCAGCCCAAGTGGGTGTTTCTAAGTAAAACTTCCTACACCCCCACCCTAAAGCAATATAGGGACTTTGTCCTTTCCCTCGTGTATCTTGCTGGCTGACAATATTCTGCCAATCGAAAAGGTCATTCTTCACAGGCATGATAATATCTGTATGGGCTCCATTGGAGAGTACCCAAATGGTCTCTTCTTCTGTGCTAACTTCTTTGGCATTGACCTCAATACGGGAGAGTATCACTGCCGAGAGCAGGTAGAGTAAAAGGAAAGCTACCAAGCCTAATATGCTGTAGGCGAGGTATTTTAAAGTTTTAAGAATGATTTTCATTATCCTTTGCACATTTCTATTTCTTCTTCAAGCCACTGGGAGAAAGGGACTAATTCAGTATCTTCTTCCCAATACTCAGGAGGGATATCGGAGTAGAAAATTCCAAACTGATCTTTTTCGCCCAATACAAATCCTGCCTGATGGCCTACAGTGGGATAGCAGACTAAAAGGATATGAGGGAATAAATAGACCCCTGTCCCCTCAAAGACCTCTTTGGCATAGCTTTCCCATTGTTCAGGGTGGTAGAACTGATACGAAAAACCTCTTTCGTCCTCGAAAAGGGTACAAGCACCCAAGGTAAGAAGAAAGTTTTTGAAGTCTTCGGGCAGTTGCACATTATATTGTTGCTCAAAGAGCGTAAGTTGCTCAGGAGTAACCTCACTTTGTCGAGAAAAACAATAGGTTTCATTGCCAAAATGAATCGGTTTGCCCCCACTTTGTTTTATAAGGTCTTGTAATAAGGAAAGAGTTTTATTAAAAGTACTCATAATCTTCTATTTTCTTGCAAAGATACTATTTTTTTATTGAATCGGAAAAGAGGTAGTTCTTGTTATACTCTTTTGTATTCGTTGAGCAATTGTACCAATTGGTATACTAGGGTCACAGGTTTCTGTTGGTGATAGGGAAGGTCTTTCTGTCTGAGATGTAACTTCTCAGCACGAGCAATAGCCTGTAATTCAGAAGAATTATTATCTTCTTGCAGTAGTGTATAGAGCCTCTTACAGAAATCAAGTCTCTTGCCTTCTTTTACATAATTCATCTTAAAGTATTTTCCCAACTGTTCATAGTAATATTCTCTATTCTGAGTGCTTTGTATATCTTTGTAATGTAATAAAAGCCATAGTTCAAAACAATCATTAGAATAAGCTACATTGTAACTCAAGGATTTGGCTTTATCTATAGAATTATCAAAGTTAGTAAAGTCCTTATCCATATTTTGCACATCCATATCAAACACACACCATACTTCATCGAAGATAAAATCCTCATTTTTTACAATCTCTTGAGTGGCTTGTACTAAATTCATCTTCGATTGCCCTTGTAGGTTGACACATCTTACAGATAGTGAAATAACAGGGAATTTGCTAAAGTACCATTCTTCAGTCTGCCCTTCACAGACGATCAATATGGTTTTATTGGCTCTTCTAATAGCTTCATATTGATAGCTATTTTTACGCTTTTCCCAAGGTTTCCCTTGATTAGTAACCTTTATAGCTTTGGTTTTCTTTCCCATATCGCTTATGAATTGGTTACTAATTCTGAAAAATCCTCTACCCAAGGAATTGCCCCATATTTACCATGGATATAATCCTTTTCAAAAGAGGCTTCTGCACGTACCCCATTGATCTCGGCTAAGCTGTAGAGATGACTGGCGCCTTCTTCATCCTTTTCGACAAACTCAATCTGATCGCGTCTTAGAAGGTTATTAGATAGCAAAGAAGTATCATGAGTAACGAAAATGAACTGTGTTTGTTTGTTCTCTTCCGAATTGAATAATTGTACAATACGCTTAGTTAAGAGAGGGTGAAAGCGAGCATCGAACTCATCAATCACCAGAGGGCGCCCTTCTTTGAGAGCTTCATAAATGTAAGGACTTAATTCAAAAAGCTTACGTGTACCCTCCGATTCGTATTTTTCAAAAGAAAAAACCCCATGGGCTAAACCTCCCATATATTTTCTTTTAGAAACAAGTAGTTGTGTTTTTTTCTGTTTTTCTAAATCAACAGATTTTTCAGGTTCTCTCAACTCTAAGTCATCGATGGAGGTATCTCCTTTTTTTAGCATACTAATAATAAACTCTTTTTTAGTAGTATCTTCTAAAGCTTCTTTTGCATAACTCATCATTGCAGGGTTGCTCAGTCCACTGATGATATTAATACTACTTAGATTACTAGTGATATGCTTGGATATCTTTCCAAAGCCAAAGGAAGCCAAGACTGTAAGAAATAAATTGGTAGATAAAAGCATTTCCCCTGTATCGCCCCCTTGTTGGGTGAGGTTCATATAGATAACCCCTTCGGCAAAGTTTGTTTTGTCTATCTCTGTAATTGTATTACCCTCACGAATAAAATAACACAATTCTCGTTTTCCCTTTTTTCCATAGAGCCATTCGGAGGTAATTCTCCCAGTTTGGACTTCAAACCCATAGCGATATTTTACTTCATCTATATAGAAAATCATCTGAAAGAAAGCAGCCTGATATATGGTTTCAATACTTATAAAAGAATTCATCAGTAAAAGTACCTTGTTGTCTTTTACAGAATCAGATACTATTTTTATAAAAGCATGCAAAGCCTTTATAACATTACTTTTCCCACTAGCATTTGCTCCATAGATAGCTTTTGTCTTTAGGAAAGCACTGTCTTTGTACTTGAAAGTATGTGTAGATTCCAAGGCAATATCCTTGGTGGAAGTCAGTGGTGCTTTGGAAAGACTTAGTGTCTGTATTTCTTTGAAAGATCGGAAGTTTCCGAAACTAAAATCTTGCAATACTATCATAATTCTGTTTTTGCTTATTTTTCGCAAAAATACAAATAAGAAATGATATAACAAAATATTTCTTAGGAATAAGGATTAGGCATAGCGTCCTTGGTACATTTTTTTGGCTATTTGCGTATATTTTTTTATGAAATCGGTCTTATGCGCTGTATAAGCATCTCTATCATGCTCATAAGGTTTCCATAGGGAGATTTTAAGCGCTTCATATTGCCTTGCCACCAGCAGATGTTCCTGTACATAATCTCGGAAATACAACTCATCATTATCCCCTCCATAGCGCAAATGTAGGTGAAATACCTTCTCAGCAAAACCTTGTAAAGTATACCCTTTGTTGAGAGTGATTCTTGTAGAAGTCTCATTCATACAGAGATAGCCTGCCTCAAGAAGCTTCTCTTTGATCTGTGAAAGTGAAGCTTCTTGGGGTATCTCTACAAGGATATCTATAATGGGTTTTGCCCATATTCCACCAATAGCAGTACTACCTATATGGCTAATTCTCAATACCTTTTCATGAGCCAATTGTTTTAGGAGAAAAGACTTTTCTTCCTCAAACCATTCCCTCCACAGTGGGTTAAAAGGGGAAAGAATGATGGGGAATAACTCCCATAGTTGCCTAAGAGACATTCTCAGCAATGGGTGGGGCTGTTCATCATGACTCATGACTCATTATTTAGTGGGCTTCCAGCCAGTTATTCCCTGTTCCTATCTCCACGATAAGGGGAACAGAAAGGGCGTATGCATGTCCCATTTCCTCACGGATAAGAGGGGTTACTACTTCGAGTTCCCTCTTAGGAACGTCAAAGAGCAATTCGTCATGTACTTGTAGGAGCATGCGGGTAGCCAATTTCTCTTTTTCAAGACGCTCAGCGATACGTACCATGGCTATTTTGATAATATCGGCAGCACTTCCTTGTATAGGGGCATTTACGGCATTGCGTTCGGCAGCCCCTCTCACTACCTGATTACGGGAATGGATATCTGGCAGATAGCGACGACGCCCTAAGAGAGTCTGTACATATCCATGTTCGCGAGCAAAGAAAATCTGCTGTTCTATATAGGTCTTGAGCTTAGGATAGGTCTGGTAATAGGTATCGATCAGTTCCTTACTTTGGCTGCGGCTTAGCGAGGTTTGCTGGCTTAGCCCTATGGCCGATACTCCATAGATGATTCCAAAGTTCACGGTCTTGGCATGGCTACGCTGCTCCTTGGTCACGGCTTCCAAGGGTACGCCAAATACCTTGGCAGCGGTAGAGCGGTGGATGTCCTGTCCGTCGAGGAAGGCCTCTATCATATGTGTTTCCTCACTCAGTGCTGCGATGATACGCAGTTCTATCTGCGAATAGTCGGCCGAAAGCAGGGTGTAGTTCTCATCACGAGGAACAAAGGCCTTGCGAATCTGGCTACCACGAGGGGTGCGGATGGGAATGTTTTGGAGGTTTGGCTGGTTGCTGCTAAGCCTACCAGTAGCGGTTACTGCCTGCATGAAGGTAGTATGGATACGCCCTGTACGCGGGTTCACCTCACGGGGAAGGGCATCGGTGTAGGTGCTCTGTAGTTTCTGTAAGGCACGGAACTCCAATACATTGGCTACAATAGGGTGCTGAGAAGCCAGTTCGGATAGTACCTCTTCGGAAGTGGCATATTGTCCAGTCTTGGTCTTCTTGGGTTTGGAAAGTAACTTTAGCTTCTCGAAAAGGATATCCCCCAATTGCTTCGGAGAGGAGAGGTTAAAGGATTCCCCAGCTTGTTCAAAGATAGCTGTTTGTAGGGCGATAAGATCGGTGTTGATTTCCTTCGAAAGTTGGGAGAGGAAAGCTGTATCTACTGCAATACCCTCATATTCCATCTGAGCCAATACGCGAACCAAAGGCGCTTCTACTTCAGTGAAGAGTGGGGTCATTTTGTCCTTTTCCAGCAGAGGGAGAAAGGTATGTTTGAGTTGTAGGGTGACATCGGTATCCTCCACGGCATATTCCTTTTGCAGTTCCGCTGGTACTGAACACATAGAGAGTTGTCCCTTGCCTTTCTTGCCGATAAGGGTTTCTATGGCAACAGGGGCATAGCTTAGGTAGGCTTCTGCAAGCAAGTCCATATTGTGTCTCATATCTGGATTGAGCAGGTAATGAGCGATCATAGTATCAAAGAGTTGTCCCCTTACCTCGATGTCATAATTGGCCAAGATCTTAAGGTCATACTTGAGGTTTTGACCTATCTTGAGTATGTTTTCTGCTTCAAAAAAGGGTTTTAGAAGGCTAAGCCACTCTTTGGCAAGGGAGAAATCTTCCGGAAAGAGGATATAATAGCCTTTGTGTACTTCCCAAGAGAATGCCAAGCCAACGATCTGGGCTTCCATTTCGTCCAGGGAGGTTGTTTCGGTATCAAAACATACTTCTTTTTGTTTCAGTAGCTCAGGCAATAGGGCTTTTACTTCGTCTTGGGTGGTTAGTAGTTGATACTCATGAGGGACATCTTTGATTGTTTGGAGCTTTTTGGAAGGGGCTAAGTCAAAGAGCGAAGGGGTTGCTGTTCCTGCAATAGGGGAGGGTTGTCCAGCCAAGGAGAACAAGTCGGGCTGGGTGGATATAGGAGCCACATTGAAGGCCTTTTGTAGGGTGGTGAGCATGGTGCGGAACTCCAGTTCCTCGAATAGGGGTTCTATCTCAGCCATTTTTGGCGAGGAGAGTTCAAAGTCTTTTTCATCAAAGGTTACAGGCACATCCAAGATGATACGAGCCAAGGTCTTGGAGAGGATTCCTTTGTCCTTGTTTGCTTCAATATTCTCACGGAGTTTCCCCTTGAGCTTATCTGTATTGTCCAAGAGGTTCTCTAAGGAACCAAATTCCTTGAGGAGCTTTTGTGCTGTTTTCTCACCCACCCCTGGTAGGCCGGGTATATTATCTACCGCATCGCCCATCATACCTAAGAGGTCTATCACTTGCTCTGGGTTTTCCACTTGGAAATTCTCCTTGACCTCTTCCACTCCCCATATTTCGGTATCTTTGCCCCCACGGGCAGGCTTATACATGAAGATATTAGGGCTTACCAGTTGTCCATAGTCCTTATCGGGAGTTACCATATATACGGTATATCCCTGTTTTTCAGCCTGCTTTGCTAAGGTTCCTATGATGTCATCTGCTTCATATCCTTCTTTTTCTATCACAGGGATCTGCATAGCGTGGAGTATCTGGTGGATATAGGGAATAGCAAAGCGAATGGCCTCGGGAGTCTCTTCACGGTTGGCCTTGTATTCAGGGAAAAGAGCTGAGCGCTCTTGGCTTCCTCCTTTGTCAAAACAAACAGCCAAGAGGTGTGGTTGTTCCTTGCGGATGACCTCCAAAAGGGAGTTCATAAAGCCCACAATGGCAGAGGTGTTCATGCCCTTGGAGTTGATACGAGGATTCTTGATAAAGGCATAATAGCCTCTGAATATCAATGCATAAGCATCTAAAAGGAATAATTTCTTCATCGTAAAGTCTGGGTTGTTAGTAAATAAGAGTAACGTTCAGGGAGAAGAACTTATCAATAGCCTTGTCCCCTAAGTAGTCCGAGAAGCTCTCAGCAGCGAAGCTCACCCCATAGGCGGTTCTATCGATAGTAAGAGCCGTCTGGAAGCTGCGCTGTGCGATGGCTGGAATCAGTACAAAGACTATAGGCTTGGTAGTGCCTTTGATGGTCATATCTGCCTGTATCTCATAACTTTTGTTGTTTATCTCGGTCACTTGTTTTATTAGCAAGGTAGCTAAGGGGTATTCCTTGACAGAGAAGAAATCCCCTGACTTGAGGTGTTCCTCGAGCTTGCCACGGCGATTATCAGTAAGGTCTAATACCCTTAAGGACGACATATCCACCGCCAGGCTGCCCCCTTTGAGCTTGCCCTCCTTGGAGAAAACCAATTCGCCCGACTTGAACGAAAGCACTCCCTGGTGGGAAGCTCCAATCATCTTCTTGCCCGTCCACTGTATACTGCTTGATTCGGTATCTATAGGGTGGGCAATCATTTTTTTAGAAGTTTTTTTCCCTTTCTTTCCTTTTAGGGAAGAAGTATTCTTAGCTCCCGAGGGTTTTTTATCTGTCTGTACTGTCTGGGCTTTATTTTTTTTCTTTTTCACTTGTCCTTCTGCGGTAAAAGAAAGCAAGAAGGCAGCTATAGATAGTATTGTAATAATTTTTCTCATGGCACATAATAGGGTTAGAATGATGAAATACCTTTGGCAAAATTACTTCGCCAAAGGTATTCTTGTATATAAAATCACCAAATCAACTTACAGTTTAGTTTTCAGGAATTACAAAGGCGTAGAGTGTGAAATTATCCTCGATAGCCTTGTCTCCCAAGTTGGAGAAGAAGCTTCCAGAGCCATACTTGATGTCGAACTCGGTGCGGTTCACCACCAAAGTAGAAGCATATCCCTCTACAGCAGTTCTAAGGAGCTCCACCTCTACAGGCTTAGTGATTCCCTTGATAGTAAGGTCTCCCTTAGCCTTGTAGCCCTGTTGGGTACGAGTTACCTGCTTTAGTGTAAGGGTTGCGGTTGGGAATTTTTTTACATAGAAGAAATCATCGGACTTGAGGTGCCCTATGAGTTTTTCCTTTCCTTTGGCATCCATTCCCTCATCGGTAACCGCCAGAGAGTTCATATCTACTACAAAAGTGCCCCCTGTGAGTTCATTATTCTTATAGGTAAGCTCGCCAGACTTGAAGGCAAGAGTTCCTTTATGCCCCCCAGCAACCACTTTTTTGGCTTCCCACTGAAGGTTGCTCCCCTTCAGATGTAGTTTCTTTGTCTGCCCTATAGCTACTACACTAACTAAGAGCGCTACAATGCTTAGTAATTTTTTCATAAAACGTATTTTAATTGGGCAAAGATAGTAATAAAAATGGAACTAACAAGCGAATATTCGCAAATTAATTTTCGGATAAGGTTTGGCTCTCGAACTCTACGGTAAGGTTCTCAGTCACATACTTCTGTATCTGTCCCTTATGGGCTTCATCGGAATAGAGGAGCACTGCCTTGAGCTCTTTGTGCTGTGCAAGGAAGTCCTTAGCCTTCTCTATACCTCCCAAGGCCATCAGGGTAGTGGCATAGCCATCGGCAAGCATAGCCGAAGGAGCTATCACAGTAGCACTGAGTAGATTACTTGGTTGTGGGCGACCTGTCTTAGGGTTAATGGTATGTACATATTTCTGCCCTGTGAGGGAATCTGTCCAGAGCTTGCGGTAGTTACCAGAAGTAGCCAAACCACAATCTGTTAGCTCCACTGTAGCCACAATTTCTCTGTCTTCATCAGGCTTCTGCAAGGGGTTATCGATACCGATTCTCCAAGGCTTGTTCTTGAGCGTATTTCGCCCATGAATGACCAGCTCTCCCCCTACTTCTACAATAAAATTGGAGATCTGCTTAGAGAGGAAATATTCTGCAATCACATCGGAGGTGTAACCCTGTGCTATTGCATTGAAATTTAACTGTATATTAGGGTTATCCTTTTTTATAAAAGCACCTCTGGGGGTGTCTATGTAATGCACCTTATCCATACCAGTTAGGGCAAGCAGGCTATCTATCTGCTTTTGAGTAGGCGGGGTATGGTTTTCCTTTTTGCCAAAGCCCCAAGCATTGATCAGTTGTCCTATAGAAGGGTCAAAGGCTCCTTTACTCTGCCAATATATATCAAAAGAAGCTGAAAAAACCTTCTCAAAATGTGGATCTATAGGTAGATTTTCTCCCCTGTTTATTCTGGAGATCAAAGAGTTATCTATATAGGTGGACATCGATAGGTCTATGACCTGTAGTATAGAATCAATGGCTGTCTTTTCCACAGGAGCTTTGGCAATATAAGTAATACTATAGGTAGTACCTTGCGCCTCCCCTTTTATATAATAGACATTCTCCTTTGGGGTCGTCCCACAAGCGGTCACTAAGACGGCTATACATAAGGTATATAGATATTTCATTTATTCAATTTTTAAAAGACCTCTGAAATCCACTTGGTAGGACTTGCCATGCTCCAATGGGGCTAATGGGTTGGCTACATCATAGAGTCCTACACCCGCCCAATAGGCATCGCCCTTATGCTCCTGTGCCTTGCGGTGTACGGCTTCCATCAGGACAGGGTCGTACACATCGGGATCATCCCCCTGTAGGATAGGGCGTACAATGATAAAGCTCTTTTGTCCCTGCGGATCTATACAGACAAATTGTGGGTTCTTCTTGCGGTCACTATTGACCAATAAGAACTCCCAGCCCAGCTCCTGCAAAGCCTCTCCTACGATATTCATCGCCAAATTATGTAATTCTTGTTCGGTAAGCACTTTTTTAATGTTTAATTATCAATGTTCAATGTTCAATGTTCAATGTTCAATGTTCAATGTTCAATGTTCAATGTTCAATGTTCAATGTTCAATGTTCAATGTTCAATGTTCAATGTTCAATGTTCAATGTTCAATGTTCAATGTTCAATGTTCCTCTAATCAAAGAGGCAAAAGTACGAAATAAATAGGAGAATATCACGAAAAAATAATGATTTTTTTTGTACTTTTGTCTTCTCTAAAGAACCTTCTAATCATGCCTCAAGAAAGTGCTTTTGTCCGATTACTACTTGCCCTGCAAGATATACCCTATGGGGATTTTACCCATAAGCTTATCCCTACCCTCTCTCGTGAGCGTATCATAGGGGTACGCCTGCCTGCCCTACGCAAAGCAGCCAAAGAGCTCACTAAGCAACAGCCCGAAGAAGTTGCACGATTTCTCCATACGCTCCCTCACTACTATTATGAGGAAAACCTCTTACATGGCTTTCTCATAGAACAAATGAAAACCTTTGACAAAGCCATTGCCTATACCGAAGCCTTTCTCCCCCATATTGACAATTGGGCGGTGTGTGATACCTTTTCTCCTAAGCTCTTCCAAAAGCATCCCAAGGAGACCTATACCCATATCCTCCAGTGGCTCAAAAGTCCGCAGCCCTACACCATTCGCTATGGCATAGGGCTGCTACTGTCCAATTACTTAGATGACTACTTTGAGAGTGAAATGCTCTCCCTCGTTGCCAGCATCCAGTCGGACGAATATTATGTCAATATGATGATTGCTTGGTACTTCGCCACTGCTTTGGCCAAGCAGTACGAAGCGACCCTGCCTCTTATCCAAAGCCAAACCCTCTCGCCCTTTGTCCAAAACAAAACTATCCAAAAAGCCCGCGAAAGCAGGAGAATTTCGCAGGAGGTGAAGGATTTTTTACTTCAATATAAATTACCTACAACTATGAATCTCTGGCATATACAACTACACCCCACTGGGGCTGCTGATTGGACAGCTGAAGACACCCGTCGTATTGTCGCTACGGGCTATATAGGTTGCTCAGGGAAGGCTGTACAAACTTTCGAAAAGCTCCTTGTAGGCGATTTGGTATTGGTACGTTATGGAGCACAAGTAGTAGCTTTAGCAGCAGTGGAGGATATGCCCCGTTTGTTGCGGGATTATGAAAAGCACCCCTTGCACTGGTTTACCCATGGTTGTCGGGTTAAGCCCCTTGCCTACTATGACGAGCTAAAAATAGGCGGTCGTGGCTGGTATCTACCCACTACACTCCAACAGATAAAACCTGAGAATGAAATAGCTTATACCTTTGTAAACAGCTTATGGGAAAAGACAAATTCTCGCCTGCTTTTTTCTGTAGATTTCAACGAACTAATGGCGCATGATTTAGTGCTATTTTCGCAAAAAGACGCTCGGGAGAATGTATGTGGAGAGCCTATACCCTTATACGAAGGTTTGAAAGTAAATATCTATATGGACGATGGTGATGAGCAGAACAATCGTGATGACCTTATTGCCTCGGGCTATGTAACAGCAAACACTACAGAGTACTATCCTTATGTAAAGTGGTGTTGCCGAATAGATGAAAAAGGTATCCGCTGTGAGTCTGAAGGGAACTAATTTTTTTATTGAGAAAAACTTCTTAACATGGGAAAAATATAAATACTAAAACCTCTCTTTATTCGGATAAAAATAGTATTTTTGCCCCTTGTAAATGATAGCTTTATATGTCTGAAAAACATCACTACAAAGGGCTTACCGATGCCCAAGTTGTTGAAAGTCGCCGAAAATATGGCGAAAACACCTTCACTGCGGTGGAGGGGGAACCGCTCTGGAAACAGTTCTTAGAGAAATTTACCGACCCTATTATCATCATCCTATTAGTGGCTTTGGTCTTTTCTTTTGGAGTTTCTTTCTACGAATATACAGTACATGATACCGGTATCCATGCTTTCTTAGAGCCTGTGGGTATCCTCTTTGCGATTCTTTTAGCCACCGGAGTCGCTTTCTACTTTGAACAAAAAGCAAACAAGCAATTTGAAATCCTCAATCAGGTCAATGACGATATTTATTACAAGGTCATTCGCAATGAACGCATCACTCAAGTGCTAAAGAAGGATATTGTCGTGGGGGACATTGTCATCATTGAGACAGGAGAGGAAGTACCTGCCGATGGGGAGTTGTTGGAGGCGGTATCTCTTCACCTGAACGAATCCACCCTCACAGGAGAGCCTCTCATACACAAGAGCATTCTTCCAGAGGACTTCGAGGCAGAAGCTACCTATCCTACTAATTATGTATGCCGCGGTACTTCGGTAGCCGATGGACATGGTATCTTTGAGGTAAAAAAGGTGGGAGATGCTACCGAATATGGGAAAGTGTTTGAGGGGGTACAGATAGATGATTCTGTAAAAACACCACTCAATGAGCAGTTAGACCGTTTGGCAGATCTCATTACCAAGGTGAGTTACGGAATTGCTGCCCTTGTCATCGTAGGAAGACTTATTGTTTATTTTGCAGATCCTACCCATAGTTTGGATAACCTTGATTGGGTGTCTTTCGGAGGGTATCTACTTAATACTGTGATGATTGCTATTACGGTAGTAGTGGTTGCTGTGCCGGAGGGGTTGCCTATGAGTGTTACCCTGAGCTTGGCCTACAGTATGCGTAGTATGATGGCTACCAACAACCTCGTACGCAAGATGCATGCCTGCGAGACCATGGGGGCTACTACAGTAATCTGTACCGACAAAACGGGTACACTCACTCAGAATCAAATGACTATCTACGAAACATACTTTAATCAGTTCCCAGATAGTTCTTTCGCCGATCGACTTATCGCCGAGTCTATGGCGGTCAATTCCACTGCTTATCTTGATTTTTCTGATAAGGAAAAGCCCAGTGTACTCGGCAATCCTACCGAAGGGGCACTTCTTCTTTGGCTCTATGGCAAGGGTATCAACTACTTGCCTATACGTGAGGAAAGTGAAGTGCTACAACAGCTTACCTTCTCCACCGAGCGTAAGTATATGGCGACGCTCATCTATTCACCTACGCTAAAGAAAAATATACTCTATGTAAAAGGGGCTCCTGAGATTGTGATGACTTTCTGTCAGGAGGGCGCAAGACTGAATTCGAACCTCTCCCAAGCTGATTTCGAAGCTAAGTTGCTCCAATACCAAAACCAGGCGATGCGCACCATTGGTTTTGCTTACAAGGAAATAGACGATCCTAAAGCGATCATCTCCGAAAATGGCAAGTTAGTAGTCAAAGGATTACATTTTATCGGTGTCACAGCTATTTCTGATCCTGTTCGTGCAGACGTGCCTGCAGCTATTGAGGAATGTATGCAGGCGGGCATTCAGGTGAAGATTGTAACAGGGGATACCCCAGGTACTGCCAAGGAAATTGCTCGACAGATACGCCTATGGGACGAGAGCTGTACCGATCGCAACCATATCACAGGAGCTGAGTTTGCCACTATGAGCGATGCTGACCTCTTGGAGCGTGTGAGTGACCTTAGAGTCATCTCTCGTGCACGTCCGTTGGACAAAGCGCGCTTGGTGAACCTGCTCCAGCAAAAGGGTGAAGTAGTAGCTGTAACAGGCGATGGGACTAACGATGCCCCTGCGCTCAAGGCGGCTCAGGTAGGACTTTCCATGGGCGATGGTACCTCGGTAGCCAAGGAAGCCAGTGATATTACTATCTTGGACAACTCCTTTAGTAGTATTGGCAAGGCGGTGATGTGGGGGCGCTCGCTCTACTTGAACATTCAGCGCTTTATTCTCTTCCAGATGACGATCAATGTGGCTGCGTGTATCATTGTGCTCATTGGGGCTTTCTTAGGGGTAGAATCACCTTTGACTGTAACCCAGATGCTATGGGTGAACCTTATTATGGATACTTTTGCTGCTTTGGCTTTGGCATCCTTGCCACCGAGCCACCGTGTGATGCATGATAAGCCACGTCCACGCAAGGCAAATATCATCAGCAGTGCCATGGCCAAGGGGATCTTCGGGGTAGGTGGATTCTTTGTATTACTACTCTTCGGATTTATACAATATTTCAAAAACGAAGATATTACCAGCTTGACACAATTCTCTTTAGGGGACTATATGAGCCACTTCTTCCACTTTGGAGCACCCAAGGGAAGCCTATCGGCTTATGAACTTTCGTTGTTCTTTTCCATTTTTGTATTCTTGCAGTTCTGGAATATGTTCAATGCCAAAGCCTATCGTACAGGAAGGAGTGCTTTCCATAATATAGGTAAGAGCCAAGGTTTCTTAATGATTGCTGCTGCAATTGTCTTAGGACAAGTATTTATCACTACCTTTGGGGGAGGAATGTTCAGTGTAACTCCATTGCAATTAGTGGATTGGGCTATTATCATCGGAGCTACCAGTATAGTACTTTGGATAGGAGAAATCCGTCGTTCAGTTGCCAAAGGTCAGTAAACAGAGGCCAGTTTAATAATTAACAATTAATAATTAATAATTAATCATTATTTTTTGTATCTTTGCGCCTCAATAATAGAAGGGGTCTCATAGTTCAACGGATAGAATAGAAGTTTCCTAAACTTTTGATCCAAGTTCGATTCTTGGTGAGACCACTTTTTCAAAAACTATCTTGATGCTTTTTCAGGATAGTTTTATTTTTTCTCCAAATCTATTTTGTTAAGAAGCCCATTGATGATAAGGGCGAACAAGGTCCCCAAAGGAAAAGCTAATAGGGCTACAGAAAGAAAGGCACAGGGGAAGAATAAGGGAATATATCGCTGTACAAAGTAAAAAACTTCTTGATATGCATAGCAAATCCCCCAGATCACAGGATAACGGATACCAGTAGGGGAGAGCTCTTCTTCTCCATAGAGGAAGAATCCTATAAAGAAAATGATAAATACCAATAGCAAGAAGGCCATAAGGTAGAATAGGGAAAAGTCTTTTAGTAGCTTACACTTCATTTGTTTGGGTATGGGAAATAAAATCTAATATTCTTCGGGCAAAATTACGAAAATATTTTTGGAGAAAAAGGTTTCTGTAACAAACATCTGTGTATAGGTATTCATTTGTTATATCTTAGAGTGTTCTGGGAAAAAAATAAAAAAAGATTAGGAAGATTCAGAAAAAAGGTGTACCTTTGCCGCTGAAAAATAATGGGGGATTGGCGCAGCTGGCTAGCGCGTTTGCATGGCATGCAAAAGGTCACGGGTTCGAATCCCGTATTCTCCACTTCTACAAAATATAAATGACCAATGACTAATACCTAATGGGATTTGTCATTGGTCATTTACCATTGATCATTAATCATTAATCATTTACCATTATGTTAGGTTCTATTATAGGAGATATTGTAGGTTCTCGATATGAGTTTGCCAATATCCATACTACAGATTTTGAATTGTTTACTTCTCATAATAGCTTTACCGATGATACCATATGTACCATCGCCATCGCTGATGCACTGCTTCATGGAAAATCTTTCAAGGATAGTCTGCTCTATTGGTGTAGGAGATACCCTTCGCCTATGGGATCTTATGGAGGGCGTTTTGGTCAGTGGATACGTAGTGAAAATCCACAACCATACAATAGTTTTGGCAATGGTTCTGCTATGCGTGTCTCTCCTTGTGGTTGGTTAGGGAGCATGGACCAGGTGCTAAGTTTTGCTCGCGAGAGTGCTGAATGTACTCACAACCATCCAGAAGGGGTCAAGGGTGCTGAGTGTGTCGCTTATGCCATTGCTTTGGCTCTTGAGGGAAAAAACAAAGAACAGATAAAAGAGAAAGTCTGCTGGCTCTATGGGTATGACCTCTCTATGACTTGTCAGGAGCTTCGCCGAACATATCGTTTCGATGAAACTTGCCAAGGAACAGTACCACAAGCCATTATCTGCTTTTTAGAAAGCCACGATTTCGAGAGTGCCCTTCGCCTTGCCGTCTCCATAGGGGGTGATAGTGATACCCTTGCCGCCATTACAGGCGGTATAGCCGAGGCTTATTATGGTATTCCTAAAGAAATTGAGCAGAAAGCACTTACCTATCTGCCTGAGGAGTTTAAGGATTTGATCAGGGAGTTTAGAGAAAAGGTAATAAGACGAATCAAGGAGTAAAATATACCAGTTTGTCATTTTTTAATACAGAATACAAAGACGCAATTTATTGCATCTGCGTCTATTAATGCTTTCTCAAGATTATATTTCTTCATTAGATACTTTCTGTAATAAGAAAACATGCCATTTTTACATGTTTTAATCAATTGAAAATCAAAATAAATTTCTTTTTCTGTAAGTATAAAATCTTAAAAACATGCCAATTTGTCAGTTTTTGAGGTTTGGAATACTTCTTGATAGATAAGGGACAAGGAGGGGGAAGAAAGTGAAGAATTAAAAGAACAACCTAATTCTATAATTCTTTAATTTCTAAGAACCTCACTCCTTAATAATTAATTATAACCCTTAAATTGTAAAGAAAATGAATTTTGACAACTATACTATCAAGTCCCAAGAGGCTATCCAAAGAGCTCAGCAACTGGCTCAGGGTCTTGGGCAACAAGATATCCAAGTAGAGCATATCTTCAAGGGTATCCAAGAGGTGGACAATAACGTACTGCCTTTTGTACTTAAAAAGTTGCAAGTGAATACCGCTACCCTATCTCAGGCGGTGGATAAGGCTTTGGCTTCCTATCCCAAGGTACAGGGAGGTCAAATGTCGCTCTCTCGTGCCGCAGGAGAAGTGCTTCTGGAAGCAAGTAATATTGCTAAAAAAAGGAATGATGAGTATGTTTCGATAGAGCATCTGCTTTTGGCTATTTTCAAGGTTAAAAATCAAGTAGGACAAGCGCTTAAGGAACAGGGAGTGACTGAAAAAGAATTTGAAAAGGTCATCACCGAACTTCGCAAGGGTGAACGTGTTACTTCCGCTTCAGCAGAAGATACCTACAATTCGCTCAATAAGTATGCGAAGAACCTAACCCAGTTGGCACACAGTGGCAAGCTAGACCCTGTCATCGGGCGTGATGAGGAGATTCGTCGTGTACTTCAGATTCTTTCCCGTCGTACCAAGAACAATCCTATGCTCGTAGGGGAACCTGGGGTAGGGAAGACAGCTATTGCCGAAGGACTAGCACACCGTATTGTCAATGGAGACGTGCCTGAAAATCTAAAAGATAAAACAATCTATTCCTTGGATATGGGGGCTCTTATTGCAGGAGCGAAGTACAAGGGAGAGTTCGAGGAACGACTCAAATCGGTAGTAAAAGAAGTAACTTCTTCCGATGGTAATATCATCCTTTTTATCGATGAAATCCATACTCTTGTAGGAGCAGGTGGAGGAGAAGGGGCTATGGATGCCGCTAATATTCTAAAACCAGCTTTGGCACGTGGAGAACTTCGCGCCATTGGGGCAACAACTTTGGATGAATACCAGAAGTATTTCGAAAAGGATAAGGCACTAGAGCGTCGTTTTCAAAAAGTAATGGTCGAAGAGCCTGATACTGAGAGTGCTATTTCTATTCTTCGTGGTATCAAGGAAAAATATGAAGCACACCATAAGGTACGTATCAAGGATGAGGCTATCATTGCAGCGGTAGAGCTCTCCGAGCGATATATTCCTAACCGCTACTTACCGGACAAGGCTATTGACCTGATGGATGAGGCGGCTGCTAAGCTTCGTATGGAGATCAACTCCAAGCCTGAGGAGCTCGATGTACTCGACCGTAAGATCATGCAGCTGGAGATTGAAATAGAGGCTATCAAGCGTGAAAATGATGAGGAAAAACTCCGCATGCTCAATGCTGAGGTAGGTAACCTAAGGGAAGAACGTAATGCTCTCTTTACCAAATGGCAGGGAGAAAAGACCCTTGTGGACGAGATACAAGCCGCCAAGAACAATATAGAAAACTATAAGATAGAGGCCGAGCGTGCCGAACGTGAGGGTAATTATGGTAAGGTGGCCGAACTCCGTTATGGGAAGATAACCCAAGAGGAAGAAAAGCTCGAAGCGCTTCAAAAGGAAATCGACAAGCATGAGATGACCATGATCAAGGAAGAGGTTACCCGTGAGGATATCGCTGAGGTGATTGCCAAATGGACGGGAGTGCCAGTAACCAAGATGATGCAGGGCGAGCGTGAAAAGCTCCTTCACTTAGAGGAAGAGCTTCACAAGCGCGTAGTAGGACAGGAAGAAGCCATCGCGGCTGTTTCTGATGCTATCCGCCGTAGCCGTGCAGGCTTGCAGGATCCTAAAAAACCTATAGGTTCTTTCCTTTTCTTAGGTACCACTGGGGTTGGGAAAACCGAGCTTGCCAAGGCCTTGGCCGAATATCTCTTTGACGATGAGAATGCCATGACACGTATCGATATGAGTGAATATCAGGAAAAACATGCGGTGAGCCGATTGGTGGGAGCGCCTCCCGGATATGTAGGGTATGACGAAGGTGGACAACTTACCGAGGCTGTGCGTCGTCGCCCTTATTCTGTAGTCTTATTGGATGAGATAGAGAAGGCACACCCCGATACATTCAATATTCTTTTGCAGGTCTTGGACGAAGGACGACTTACAGACAACAAGGGGCGTACGGCCGACTTCAAGAATACGATTATTATCATGACTTCCAATATGGGTAGCCACCTTATTCAGGAAAGTTTTGAAAAATATAAGGATACAGAGGAAGCCACCGAGAAGGCAAAAGAAGAAGTACTACAATTGCTCAAGCAAACAGTGCGTCCTGAATTTATCAATCGTATAGATGATATAGTAATGTTTACACCTCTTACTCAGGACAATATCAAGCAGATTGTACGCTTGCAGTTGGGTGGTATCATCAAGTTAGTAGCCCGTGAGAACATCACCTTGGAGGCTACCAATGAAGCGATAGATTACTTGGCTAAGCGTGGATATGATCCTCAGTTTGGAGCACGACCTGTAAAGCGTGTTATCCAGAAAGAAGTAATGAATGCTCTTTCCAAGGAAATACTCCAAGGAAAGATCAAGGCAGGTAGTCTGGTATTGATAGATTCCTTTGACAATGGCCTTGTCTTTAGAAATAAAACTGAATAGTTTTAAATTGTAATAATTTAGAGACACTTTTTACTCATAAAAAGTGTCTCTAATTTTTTTAATGAATTAGACTGATTGTAGAGAAGATTTTAAGCAAATTATGATTAATAAGTAAAGCCTCATAAAATTAGTGTAGATATATGTAGGGGCGAATGGCAATTCGCCCTATATAAGAAGAGCAAAAAATATTGACAAAATACTTATGGAGGAATGTGAAAAAGATAATGATTGGGATTTTGTCAATCGTTACAAAAATGGAGTAGAGTTTGTCTATGAAATAGAGTTGGACGGTATAAGCAAACAGCTTCCTGAACTCAATATGGCTGAGTTGGCACGCAGAATAGCCGTTAGCCCAGTGATGATAAGAAAATATGCAACGGGGAAAAGTAAGGCATCCGAAAAAAGACTTTTAGAAATTCAAAATGGAATAAGAGAGATAGGGAAGGAGTTGTCTCAGATAACATTGTTATAGTGATCCCTAGCTTAAGGCAGTTCTACTTACAAATAACAAAAGCACTTACATGATTGTAAGTGCTTTTTCTTTGAGGTGGTCCAGCTTGGGCTCGAACCAAGGACCCCCTGATTATGAGTCAGGTGCTCTAACCAGCTGAGCTACAAGACCTCGCTTTTTTCAGGGTGCAAAAGTACAACCTTTTTTGCATATATCAAAATTTTACACCTTATTTTTTTAAAAAAATAGTGTAAAATATTGGCTACTACCTATCTAAAAAATCTTCTAAGCAGAAATCCTGCTGCTAAGGAAAGAAGGCTCTTCTGCTTGCTCACAAAGGCTTGTGTAAGTTCAGAGACAGAGTCTGAGAACAACTGAGAAACGGAGAGATTGCGTACAAGAGTCTGATAGTCAGTCTTTAGGCACATCAAGTCTACGTCCTTTTTAAGCTTTAGGGCGTGTAGGTCTTTTTCTATTTCATCCAGTGAGGTGTATTTTCTTTCCATAGTACTATTCTTTGAAATATATTTCAGATAATTTTCCTAATATAGGCTTGTGTACAAAACTCTTTCTCCATTTGTAGATAACAAATAGAATGATAAGGAATACACTTCCCATGATGAGGAATCCTAAGGCCATACTACCGAGCCATTCTCCTAAAGCAAAAGCAGAGGCACAAGCTAAGAAAAACGCAATGATTAGCACAAAGAGGGCTACCACAAATAGGCTTACAAAGCCCATAGTGGACTTGGCTATGATACGGAATATATATAGCTTGTAGTACTCTGAATGAGAATTCAAGGTGGACTGTACCTCATCGGGGAGGGTCTGTGCGGTTTCCTTTAGTTGCTGGAGTGCCATAATGATTTGCTTAGGGGTTATTTTTGAAATTTAGCATTGGCCTTTTTTAGGTCCTCGAGTTTACGCTCTAAAGCATTGATAAGTTCCTCTGCCTTATAGCTAGACTTGGAAAGAAGTTTCTCTACATTTTCCTCCAAGGTGCCTTTGAATTTGAGCTTTTTCTCCTTCAAATCCTCATTCAGGTGAGTGAGACGATCTCTGAGATTGTCAGAAACTCCTTCTAAGGACTTGCGGATACGCTTGCGTGTTTTCTTTCCTTCGTCAGGAGCAAAAAGAATTCCTACTCCTGCACCAATAGCAGCTCCTACAAGCAGAGCAGCTAATGCATTTCCTACTTTAGACATAACGGTAATATTTAATATTTACTGCAAAGTTACATTTTTATTTCTAAATAAAAACATTTTAAGGTGTTATTTTTTTCAAAAAGAAATATTTTTCACAAAGAATTCGTATATATTTGATTTTCAATATGTTATAAATTGTGAATAAAAACTTGTCAATATTAACATAAAAAGAAATCGCCATCTGAGAAAAAAATAGTAACTTTGCCCTGCAAAAATTCTTAGAATGTATCTTGTGAAAGAGAACTATGTCAGAGATGGATATGGGCTAAGAGAATGAAAAATATATGTCTTGGTTTAAGAGAAAAACAAAGGGGATACAGACCGCCACAGAGGAGAAAAAAGATATTCCACAGGGATTGTGGTACAAGTCTCCTACTGGGAAAATTGTAGAAACAGAAGAGCTTGCTCAGAACTGTTATATAAGCCCTGAGGATGGCTATCATGTTCGTATAGGTAGCAAGGAATATTTTGAAATTCTTTTCGATGGGAAGTTCAGCGAGTTGGACAAGACCATGAAGTCCAAGGATCCTTTGGATTTTGAGGATACAAAGCGATACAAAGACAGGCTCAAGGAAGCTCAGAAGAAAACGGATCTATATGATGCTGTGCGCTGTGCAGTAGGAGAGTCCAAAGGGCGTGAGATTGTTATTGCTTGTATGGATTTTGACTTCATCGGAGGCTCTATGGGAAGTGTCGTAGGGGAGAAGATTGCCCGCGGGATCGACTATGCCATCAAGAACCGATTGCCTTTTATGATGATCTCCAAGTCCGGAGGAGCTCGTATGATGGAGGCTGCTTTCTCTCTGATGCAGATGGCCAAAACTTCCGCCAAGCTCGCTCAGCTTGATGATGCTGGCTTGCCTTATATCTCACTTTGTACAGATCCTACTACAGGTGGGGTGACTGCCTCCTTTGCTATGCTGGGGGATATCAATATAGCCGAACCTGGCGCACTGATAGGCTTTGCAGGGCCTCGTGTGGTAAAGGATACCACAGGAAAAGACTTGCCAGAAGGCTTCCAAACAGCAGAGTTTGTACAAGAACATGGCTTCTTGGATTTTATTGTCAATCGTAAGGAGCTCAAGGACAAGGTGAACTTGTATATAGACCTTGTGATGAACCTTCCAGTAAGAGCGTAAATATTGTCGAAACCTTATTTATAAAAAAATGCGTGATTTCTTCTTTAGAAGTCACGCATTTTGCTGTCGATAAAGATAGTAACAGGGCCATCGTTGCATAGGCTTACCTGCATATCGGCTCCGAATACTCCTGTGGCAATTTCCTTTCCTGATAGTTGTTGTAGGGTATGGACAAACTGCTCATATAGAGGAATTGCCCTTTCGGGTCTTGCCGCTCGAATGTAGGAGGGGCGGTTCCCCTTCTTTGTCTGGGCATATAGGGTGAATTGACTTACTACCATTAGGGCACCACCTGCTTCCTGTACCGAGAGGTTCATCACCCCATTATCATCGTTGAACAGACGGATTTGAGTTGTTTTCTTACAGAGAAAATCAATATCCTCTTGGCTATCACTCTCTTCTATACCTAAAAGCAGAAGTAGCCCTTGGGAGATCTGGGAATGAATCCTTCCTCCAATGGCTACTTGTGCTTCTTTGACTCGCTGGATAAGTAAACGCATAAATAATTGTTAGTCTTCAATGGTTAATTTCCAATACTAATGGGAGTCATTAATCATTAATTAGGGTTTTCCTCGAAGAGGTCAGCTACAGACCAGTAGCGGTCTCCAGAGTCATAGTTGACAGTAAGCACCACTTCATTAGCTTTGATTTCAGGGAGTTTCTTAGCGATAGCGGCTAAAGAAGTTCCAGTGGAGATACCTGCTAAGATACCTTCTGTTCGGGCTAAGCGGCGGGTATAGTCATAAGCTTCATCTTTATCAATGGTGATGATACCATCATAGATAGAAGTATTGAGTGTCTTAGGGATAAAGCCTGTTCCGATACCTTGTAGTGGGTGAGGGCCGGGTTTGTTTCCGCTAAGCACAGCAGAGGTGGCAGGTTCTATACCGAATACTTTGGTCTGAGGGAATTTCGCTTTGAGTATTTCTCCAATTCCAGAGAGATGCCCTCCGGTACCAATTCCAGAGATAAAGTAGTCTACTCCTTCGGGGAAGTCGCTCACGATTTCTTGTGCTGTCGTTAGGCGGTGTATCTCGGGGTTGGCAGGGTTTTCGAA
Organism: Capnocytophaga gingivalis ATCC 33624; assembly: GCF_000174755.1. Lineage (GTDB taxonomy): Bacteria > Bacteroidota > Bacteroidia > Flavobacteriales > Flavobacteriaceae > Capnocytophaga > Capnocytophaga gingivalis. The sequence continues at coordinate 26,630 of NZ_ACLQ01000023.1, read as the reverse complement.
CTGTTGAGGTACCCAAGAATTAGGGATAGAAGCGGCCAATTCTTTGGCTTTCTCTACAGCACCCCCAGTACCTTTTTCTTTAGGAGTAAGCACAAAAGAAGCTCCATAGGCAGAGACCAATTTGCGGCGCTCCACACTCATGGATTCAGGCATTACCAGAATGAGCTTGTACCCTTTTACAGCTGCTACAAGAGCAAGACCTACTCCAGTATTCCCAGAGGTGGGTTCTATAATAGTGGTATCTTTGTTGATAAGCCCTTGTTTTTCAGCTTGCTCAATCATAGCCAAGGCGATACGATCCTTGATACTTCCTCCAGGGTTGCTCTTCTCAAGCTTAATCCAAACTTGGTGTGAAGGGAAAAGCTTGGCCAAACGAATCACGGGAGTGTTTCCGATAGCTCCCAAAATGTTGTTGTACTTCATAAAAATATAATTATAGGTTATGTATTAAGGTTTATATATGAAAAAATATAGGTTCAGGTGATAGGTTTTTTCCTTTGGTAATCATCTCACTCTTGTAATAGATTACGGTATAGGGGTCTATTCCTTCGGTAAGCCATACATTGCCCCCTATAGTGCTGTCGTGTCCTATATGTCCACTACCCAAGATGGTTGCTCCGGAGTAGATGACCACATTGTCACCAATATTCGGGTGGCGTACGGTATCTTTCTTATCCTTGGCTACCGATAGCGCCCCAAGGGTAACTCCTTGGTATATTTTTACATTATTACCAATCACACAGGTCTCTCCTATGACAATACCTGTTCCGTGGTCTATACAGAAATTGTCTCCTATCTGCGCACCAGGGTGAATGTCTATTCCGGTCTTGCTATGGGCAAATTCGCTCCACACGCGGGCTAAAAGCTTCAAGTCCTGTAACCATAGCTGATGGGCAAAGCGATGTACCACAATCGCATAGAAGCCAGGGTAAGCTATATATACTTCTTCCAAATTCTGTGCCGCAGGGTCATTGTCCAAGATGGCTTGTGCATCGCGGAGCAATCGGCAGTAGACCTCCTCTATAGAAGAGAAAAAGGTAGTGGTTGCCTGCTGAGCACGTTGGTTATCCCTGAAGTAGTCATAGATAATCTCGGAAAATTCCAATTGTTTGGCTTTCAGTTTTTGTTCTACCTCATAACTACATTGGCAAGGTTCTGTATCCAAGGAGAAGAGCAAGCGGTATAGACCATCTATGAAATCCTCTGCTTTTTTCTTTGGAAGCGTATTGGTAATATTGTTTCGCTGTGCTAATATGAGTTCCGTGAGTCGGTATTCCATTTTCTAATTTAAAAAAATAATCTTTTAATAAAAAAGATAGTAAAAAAATCTTTGCAAAGGTACATATTTTTTCCGAAAAAAAATTTAAAAGCATTTTTTTTCAAGAATTTTTTTTTATTTATTTTCGTTTTTAGTGAAATAAACTTGTAAATATATGATTTACAGGGTTTTGTAATTTATTATTTATCATTAATCATTGAGCATTAATTATTTGTCATTATTTTGTACCTTTGTCACGAAAATAGTATACAGATGATACAAGATATTATTACCTATGTTTTAGTGGCATTAGCCATTGTTTTTTTAGTAAAAAAATTCTTTTTCACTAAGAAAAAAAAATGTGGGGGAGGCCCTGATTGTAAATGTGGAGGATAATTTGTACCTTTGCCCCTTGTTAAAAGTTATATTCAAATGACAAAGCTCAGTGTAAATATCAATAAGATAGCTACTCTTCGTAATTCACGAGGCGGGAATGTTCCTAATCTGTTGCAGGTAGCTACTGATTTACAAGACTTTGGAGCGGAGGGGATTACCATACACCCACGACCCGATGAGCGCCATATCCGCTACCAAGATGCCTTAGATCTCAAGGAAATAGTACATACAGAATACAATATAGAAGGGAATCCGATTCCTAAGTTTGTAGACCTTGTCCTCAAGGTGAAGCCTACCCAAGTAACTCTTGTCCCTGATGCTGAGGATGCTATTACCTCCAATGCTGGTTGGGATACCCTTACTCATGGGGCATATCTGACGGAAATTGTTGCCGAGTTCAAGCGTCATGGGATTCGCACCTCTCTCTTTGTAGATCCTGTAGAACGTATGGTGGAGGCTGCTGCTAAAACAGGAACCGACCGTGTGGAACTCTATACAGAAGCCTATGCTCGAGAGTACGCTCGTGGCAACAAGGAGGGGATTCGCCCTTATGTACAGGCTGCTGAGGTAGCTCAGAAGGTCGGGTTGGGGCTCAATGCAGGGCATGATCTTAGTTTAGACAATTTACAATATTTCAAAGAGCAGATACCTGGCCTTTTGGAAGTCTCCATAGGGCACGCCCTCATTAGTGAGGCTCTCTACTTAGGCCTTCAGAATGTGGTGAGTATGTATCTGTATCGTCTCAAATAGTATAATAATATGGAGCTTATTAATTCTCAAATAGTAGGAGAGGGAAAGCCGCTAATTATCCTTCATGGTTTCTTAGGTATGGGGGACAACTGGCGTACCCACTCCCTTCACTTTGCTGAAAAAGGGTATCAGGTACATGTGATTGATGCTCGTAATCATGGGCATAGCTTTCATTCTCCTGAATTTTCGTATGCTCTTATGATGGAGGATCTGATTCGCTATATGGATTATCACCAGATCGCCTCAGCACCTCTTATTGGACATTCTATGGGAGGGAAGACCACTATGCTCTTGGCTGTCACTTATCCTGAGCGGGCTGAACGTATCGTGGTGGTCGATATGTCGCCTAAGTACTATCCAGTGCACCACAAGGTCATCTTGGATGCCCTCTCTACCTTGGACTTTTCTCAGATCAAGACCCGTGAGCAGGCTGATCAGCAGTTAGGCAAGTTCATCATAGATGTCCCTATACGCCAGTTCTTGCTTAAGAATGTCTATAGAAAGACAGCAGATCAGTTGGCCCTGCGTATCAACCTACCTGTACTGCGTGAGCGTGTAGCCGAGATAGGTACAGCGCTCCCAGTAGGAACTATCTATCAAGGGAAAACACTCTTTTTGATAGGAGGAAAGTCTCACTATGTATTGCCAGAGGATATGCCCCTGATCATGCAACATTTTCCTAAGGCTGAGGCTGTAACCATACCCGATGCTGGACACTGGGTACAGGTGGAAAAGCCTAAAGAATTTTTCGAGATTACTTATCAATTCCTACAAAAATAATCACAAAATGAAGTATATAGTCAATCTGATTATTACCAGTATTCTCATATTGGGGCTGAGCAAGGTATTGCCTCATATCCAAGTAAGGGATTTTTCGGATGCCTTGTTATTTGCCTTGGTAGTGGGAGTACTCAATATATTTCTAAAGCCGATCTTGATAGTACTTTCTTTACCTATTACCATGATCACCTTTGGATTGTTCCTCATCATTATCAATACCATTATTATAATATTGGCAGATAGGCTTATTGAGGGAATTCATATTGAGGGATTTTGGTATGCTGTACTTTTTAGTCTCTGTCTCTCAGCGGTACAATCTCTTTTGCAGGGCAATAATCAGTGATTAGTTCTTACTAAATCGAAAACCTAACCTTCCCCTGAAATTAACAATTAACGATTAACAATTATAGAGTAATGCATAAATATTTTCTTTGGTTGATACTTACCTGCTGTGCCATCACGAAGGGGTGGGGGCAGTATAATGAAATAGGGGTTTTCTTTGGAGGAGTGAACCCCATTGCGGACATTGGTTCTACTTATTATGTCTTTCCCACCAAGCCCGCTATAGGCTTACTCTACAAGCGCAATATCCGCAAGCAGCTCTCTCTACGTGCCGATATCAAGTGGTTTGACCTCTGGGATAGCGACCGTAGAGCCACCACCGATGCCCGCCGTAACAGGGACTTTGCTTTTCAGAATCGTATGGTCGAGATGGGAGCAGGTGTGGAGTATGATTTTCTGCATTTCGATACTCATGAGCCTTTTAAGCTTCTTTTTACCCCTTATGTACATACAGGCTTCTATTATTTCAAGATGGATCGATTGTATTTTGACGATATTACCACCCCCAGTCAGCATGCCAAGTATCAGACCTACCCAGAGCGTGATGAATCATGGGCAATACCTTTTACCTTGGGTGTCAAGACTCGCCTATGGGGATCCCGCTTCTTAGTAGGGGCAGAAGTGAGTATGCGCTATACCTTTACCAACAATCTTGATGGGAGTAAATCGGGCAAAGGGGTACACTTCGGCAACCTTAATACCAACGATTGGTACATGGTATCAGGACTATACCTTACCTATACCTTCGGAGCTAAAAAATGTAATTGTTTCGAATTTGCCAAATAAGATATAAATTTTTTCAGGTTTGCCAAAAAAATCATATCTTTGCACACTTGATAGTAACTTGCAGATAAGCCAATGGATATAGAAAGTAAAATGCTCCCCCGACATTTGGCAATTATCATGGACGGGAATGGGCGTTGGGCAAAACAACGAGGCAAACAACGCATTTTGGGGCATGAAAAAGGCGCTAAGACCGTGCGCGAAATTATACAGGAGGTAACCCAGTTAGGGATTCCTTACCTGACTCTCTATACTTTTTCTACAGAGAACTGGAAGCGCCCCAAACTGGAAGTGGAGGCGCTTATGCACTTACTATCTCGTTATCTTAAGAAAGAGGTGGAGATCATGCAGCAGAACAATGTACGCCTCAATGCTATAGGGGATTTAGAAAGCCTGCCTTCCAAAATCCAAAAGGAACTCCACAAAGCCATGGAAGCTACTAAGGGTAATACCAAGACTGTGGTAAGCTTGGCTTTGGGATATGGAGGACAACAGGAGATCCTCCAGATGGTACAACACATAGCTCGAAAGGTACAGCAGGGCGAACTCTCCTTGGACGAAATCACAGCTGAGAGAGTGCAAGCGGCTCTTTATACCAAGGAAATTCCCCCAGTGGACTTGCTTATACGTACCAGTGGAGAATGTCGCATTAGTAACTTCTTGCTCTGGCAAATAGCTTATGCTGAGCTCTACTTTACTGATGTCCTATGGCCTGACTTTTCTTCAGAGGAACTACATAAAGCACTTTTTAATTATCAAAATAGAGAACGCAGATTTGGAAAAACCAGTGAACAACTTAGTTAGTATGAGAAGAACTTTCATATACATTTTTGGGATACTTTTTCTCCATACCGCCTATGGGCAACAAGAGGAAACCCATCAGGCTACTACTGTGAGAGATACTCTCCAGTCGGTGGCTGTCATCGATACCCTCTCGCAGGAACAGAATCTTACCGCTTTGGAAAGAGGTAGAGATTTTGTCATTGGGGGCATAGAGGTCAAAGGGGCTAAGCACTACAATGCACAGACTATTATTGTTGCCTCTGGGCTGAAGGTTGGAGATAGGATTACCATCCCCAGCGAACGATTTACCCGAATCATTCATAAGCTTTGGAACTATCAGGTATTCAATGATATAGATATATATATAGCCAAAACAGAGGGGGATAAGGTCTTCTTGGAGTTTGTCATTCAAGAGATTCCTGAACTCACTGAGGTCAAGGTAGAGGGTATTCGCAAGAGAAAAGCAGAGGAACTCCTCAAAAAGCTTGAATTGGACAAGACTCATTTGGAATCCAGAAAGAAGGTCAATGAGAGCCTCATCGCCAAGACTAAGTCCTATATCACTGATAAGTATCGCAAGGAAGGTTACCTAAATACCAAGGTACATATTACTACTTCTCCAGCGGATTCCTTGGGTACCAAGGAACGTATGCTTATCCGTATAGATAGGGGTAACAAGGTGAAAATCAATAGCATATCTTTTGAAGGAAATGAAAAGTTTGCCGATAGCAAGCTCCGCCGCAAGATGAAAAAGACCAAACAACGCTTCTTCGGACGCTTCTGGAAACGCTCTAAGTATGTGCAAGATAAGTACAACGAAGACTTGGCTTCCTTGATTGATTTCTATAAGGAAAACGGATATCGTGATGCGCGTATCACTCATGATACTCTCTATGATGGCAAGGAGAATATCAACCTAAAAATATCTTTGCAAGAAGGGAAAAAATACTATTTTGGTGATATTAAGTTCCTCGGAAATAGTGTCTATAGCAACCAGATGTTAGATCACATATTAGGACTTAAGAAAGGAGAAGTATATAATGGTGTACAGCTACGCAACCGTATCAATGACCCTAAAGATCCTGATGCCAATAGTATCTCCAACCTCTACCAGAATACAGGGTATCTCTTCTCTCAGATCAATCCTGTGGAGACTTCGGTAGTGAATGATACGATCAATTTCGAGATACGTATCCATGAAGGGAAACCGGCTCACTTTAATAATATTACGGTAACAGGTAATACCACTACCAATGATAAGGTCATTTATCGAGAATTGCGTACACGCCCAGGGTACCTCTATTCCAAAGAAGATGTAATCCGTACCGTACGAGAGCTTTCTCAGTTAGGGATATTCGATGCACAAAGCATCAACCCTCAGATCAAGAATCCAGATCCGAACTCTGGTACAGTGGATTTAGAGTATGTGCTCAATGATACCAGTTCTTCTAGCCAGATACAGCTACAAGGAGGTTATGGGGGGGGAGGCTTCATGGGAACCCTTGGGTTGAACTTCAATAACTTCTCTATACAAAATATTTTTGATAAGAAGTCCTATAAGCCGCTCCCTATGGGAGATGCCCAGAAGTTAGCTCTCAATGTCAGTGTAGGGCGTGCTTATAGGGTGGCCAGCTTCTCTTTCATGGAGCCATGGATGGGAGGAGAGAGACCCGTTCAGTTCTCCATAGGGTTCAACTATTCGGTGAGCTATGACTATAACTATTATACCTATGATGTAGATAAGAGCAAGCGCTTCTATATCACAGGGGTTACTTTAGGATTGGCCAAAAGGCTCAGAGTGCCTGATGATTATTTCCAATTGGCTCAGTACGTCAGCTACAACTATTATGACCTAAGGAACTATAACACTACCCTCTTTACTTTTGGGAATGGACATTCGAATGCCTTGGCTTATACCGTATCGCTAAGTCGTCGCTCCAGTGGGCCTAACCCTATATTTCCTTTGGGAGGTAGTGACTTTACCATTACAGCCAAGCTCACTCCCCCTTACTCTCTTTTCAATGGGGTAGACTACAAGTCCCTCATGGAACAGCGTGCTGTGGCGGAGGCTAACAAGAATACCAACCGTATTGGGGAGATAGATCAAGAGCGCTTTAAGTGGTTGGAGTACTATAAGCTGCGATTACAAGGTAACTGGTATCTCAATCTCGTAGATAAGCTCGTACTGCGCCCTGCTGTGGATTTTGGTTACTTAGGATACTATAACAGAGACAGAGGTACTGTACCTTTCGAACGTTTCTTAGTAGGGGGAGATGGAATGTCCTACAACTCCTTAGAGGGTAGGGAATACATACAAATGCGTGGTTACCCGAACCAATCTCTCTCCTCACGCGATGGAGATGTGATCTATAACAAGTTCTCTTTGGAATTGCGCTACCCAATTACCCTCAAGCCTATGGCTTCCATCTACGGCTTGGTATTTGCAGAGGGGGCGAACTCCTTCGGAAGTTTCTCTCAGTACAATCCGTTCGATATCAAGCGCTCTGCCGGTTTTGGAGTGCGTATCTTTATGCCGATGCTAGGGCTCTTAGGGTTTGACTTCGGATACGGATATGACGGTATTAACGGAAAGACCACTCCTCATGGTTGGGAGACACATTTTATCTTTGGACAACAATTTTAATATAAGGTAATAGGTAATAGGAAACAGGTAACAGATAACAGATGTCCTATTACCTATTATCTATTACCTTTTACCTTATTTTATGGAAGAACACCCTATACCACCACAAGCCTCACAAGGGGAACCTCAAGAGACCATTACCCGTATCAGTGGGATGTATCAGAATTGGTTTCTCGACTATGCCTCCTATGTAATCCTCGAACGTGCTGTCCCCGCCTTGGAGGATGGCTTTAAGCCTGTACAGCGTCGTATCATGCACTCCATGGATGAGTTGGAGGACGGCCGCTATAACAAAGTAGCCAATATAGTAGGGAATACCATGAAGTACCACCCTCATGGCGATGCTTCCATAGGGGATGCTATTATTCAGCTTGGGCAAAAAGAATTGCTGATCGATACCCAGGGAAGCTGGGGGAATATCCTCACTGGCGACGATGCTGCTGCTCCCCGATATATCGAGGCTCGCCTTTCCAAATTTGCTCTGGACGTCCTCTTTAGCCCTAAGGTTACCCAGTGGCAGAAGAGTTATGACGGCCGTAATGACGAGCCTGTACACCTACCTGTGAAGTTTCCCCTGCTCTTAGCCCAAGGAGCAGAAGGAATTGCCGTAGGACTCTCTACCAAAATCCTACCTCATAACTTCAACGAACTCATTGATGCTTCTGTACTTTACCTCGAAGGCAAGCCCTTTGAGCTGTATCCCGATTTCCCTACTGCAGGGATTATGGACGCTACTGGATACAGTGATGGTATGCGTGGAGGGCGTATCAGGGTACGTGCTCGTATCGCTCAGAGGGACAAATCTACCTTGGTCATCACCGAGATACCTTTTGGCACCACTACCTCTTCCCTGATAGATTCTATTCTCAAAGCCAATGAAAAAGGTAAGATAAAGGTACTTAAGGTAGATGACAATACCGCTGCCAATGTAGAAATATTAGTACACTTGCCCAAAGGAATTTCTCCAGATAAGACTATCGATGCACTCTATGCTTTCACCGATTGTGAGACCTCCGTATCTCCTCTTTGTTGTGTAATTGAGGGGAGTAGACCTCTCTTTATAGGGGTAAGTGATATTCTAAAGAAAAGCACGGACAGGACAGTAGAGATTCTCAAAAAAGAATTGGAGGTCAAGCTCGATGACCTTGAGCAGAAGTGGCATAATGCTTCCTTGGAGAAAATATTTATCCGTGAGGAGATGTATATTGACTTCAAAAACTATAGTGATAAGGAATCACTCTATGCCTACTTATATAAGCGCTTCGAGCCTTTTGCAGAACAACTCCTGCGCCCTATCACCGATGAGGACTTGGAGCGCCTCACCCAGATTCCTATGATTCGTATCACTCGCTATGATACTTACAAGGCGGAGGAAAATCTCCTCAAGATAGAAGAGAATATAGCAGAGGTGAAAGATCACTTGGCCAACCTCATTGCCTTTGCCATAGATTATTTCAGAAATCTCCAAAAGAAATACGGAAAGGGCAAAGACCGCAAGACTGAAATACGTCCATTCGATACCATTGAGGCAACCAAGGTTGTCGTGCGCAATCTTAAGCTCTATGTCAATCGCGAAGAAGGTTTCGTAGGGACATCCCTCAAGAAGGACGAATATGTAGCTGATTGTAGCGATATAGATGATATAATTGTCTTCACTGCCGATGGAAAGATGATTATCACTAAGGTTACCGAAAAGAGCTATATAGGCAAGAATATTGTTCATGTAGGGGTATTTAAGAAGAATGACACCCGTACAGTATACAATTTGGTATACCGCAACGGGAATGATAAGATCTCCTATATCAAGCGCTTTACCGTTACAGGAATTATCCGAGACAAGGAATACGATGTGGTAGAGCCTCATAAGGATTCTCAAGTACTGTATTTCTCGGCCAACCCCAATGGAGAAGCAGAGGTGATCTCTGTCATACTTCGCCAAGCAGGGAGCGTAAAGAAGCTCAAATGGGATATCAATTTCGCCGATATCCTTATCAAAGGAAGAAGCTCTCGTGGAAATATCGTAACCAAATATGCCATCAAGCGTATAGAGCTCAAGGAAAAAGGTGTATCCACTCTCAAGCCTCGTAAGATATGGTACGATCCTATCGTACATCGCCTCAATACTGAGGGGCGTGGGGAGCTACTCGGCTCCTTCAAGGGTGAGGATAGGTTGCTACTTATCAGCAAGGATGCCATCGTCAAGACGGTAATCCCAGACCTCTCCCTACACTTTGACCCGAACCTGCTCATCATAGAGAAGTGGAATCCTGAAAAGCCTATTTCAGTAATTCATTACGAAGGGGAAAAGGAACGTTATTTTATCAAACGTTTCTTGGTGGAAAATCCTAACCGTGAGGAACTGGTTATCTCCGACCATCCTAAGTCTCAGCTGCTCTTTGTCTCCACCCAGTGGCGTCCTATGGCTGAGGTAATATTTACCAAGACAGGCAGAGAGCGTGCTGAAAACCAAACGGTTAATATAGAAGAGTTTATCGCTATCAAGGGTATCAAAGCCATTGGTAACCAACTCTCTACCGAGCGTATCAAGGAAATTGTCCCCTTGGAGCCTCTTCCATACGAAGAATCCCAAGAGGAGGAAACCGCTACTGAAGAGGAGGAAACCTCAGCACCAGAGATGATACAGCCCGATTTGTTTAGCGGATTAGACCAGTAGTCAAAAGTCAGTTTTCAGTCTTTTACAAACAGAGTAGGAGCAAAGTCTGCGAGGGCTTGTAGGGGCGAATGGCAATTCGCCCTTGAAAAAGAGTGAAATAAGAATTAACCTCTCATTCTATTTATTCACATTCTAATTGTTTCCATATCCATTAGATTAGAGAATGGGTAATTTGGTAAAGTATCAGATATGTAGCTACGTCTTAACAATCTCAATTCATCACCAATGTGGTGATGAATTATAAAAACACTAATAAATAACCAACTAATGAAACACTTTATAATATTCTTTGTAACATTATTATTGGCTGGCTGTAACCTCTTTCAAGGGCAACAGCCGGGAGAGGAAAGTGTTGCAGTAGAGGAAAAACAACAACAAGAAGAAGCGTTTGTGCCAGTGCAGAAGGAGTTGTATGTGATTGACAAGGAAGAACGGGAAGATAATTATCTTTTCGGTGAGAAAATAAAAATAAGTGCAGAAGGAAATGAGTTTTACAAAACTGATAGAGGAGATTATATAAAAAAGAAAGATGTAGGCGATTGGAATACCCTGAAAACTAAAATCACTGGGGATGATCTTACAAAAAACGTAGATATTAACGGAAATTCTAACGATAGTATCTCTAAATACCTGAGTATAGATCAAATTTCTTATGAAGAATATCAAGAAGCTCTTAGAAATAAGATAGATTTCCTTATAGAAGACACCCTTGCAATTGTAAAAAAGAATGGCAAACTTACCTTCCCTTGTGAGCATAAAACAGTTTATCTAAAAGACCAGTCTGATAGCATTGAAGATCCTTTTTCTACAACCTATGCTTATGTAGGGAATATACCTATTCTCAATCAATATTTAGTTTTTGAAGATTCTGAAGATTTTTATGCTTATATTTTTATAGATAAAACCACTGGTAAGAAAACTGATTTTGAGCGTTTTCCATTTCTCTCTCCCGATAAGAAGTATATCATTACAATAGGGAGAGCTTATGAAGATTTAGTGGGAATAATTTCTTTGTATCGTATAAAAAGTATTAAACCATTTGTGATTGAAACTTTAGTAAATGAAGACACAAAATGGTGGGCAGCCTATGATTTTGATAAAGAACCCATCTTTTTTAGTAAAAATGGTTTCTTATACGCCCCAATGAATGTTATCCCAAACTTTTTTGACGAGCATAATAACCCTAACAAACAACGAATGTATATCAAGATAGGAATCAAACGTCAGTAAATAACAAATAACCAACTAATGAAACACAAACCAACCACTATTCGGCTTTCCTTCTGTATATATGGAGACTATTTTGATGTGGATAAGGTGACAGATATAATAGGGCTTTCGCCTACTCAAACCGCTTACAGGGGAGACCAACTAAAATATCGTGTCAGTGAAGAGACTTTTTGGGAATATAACTTTGCTCCTCTTGAAACTCTTCTTATAGAAGATAATTTGCAAGTATTTGCCGCTCAGGTAACGCCTTGTTTGGAAGAATTAGCTTCTTTTATCAAAGCGTTTGCTCTTACTTCAAAATTACTTTTTTGTGTAGAAATGAGTCCTGAGGAGAGCTGCCCTGCCATCGTTTTTGATAACAAAATATTAGAACTACTTCACAGGCTTAATGCTTGGATAGATATTGATATGTATAAATGACAAAGGAACTAACAAAAATTACTTAATTCATAAAATGAAAACACACCTATTTCAACAGCTATTTATAGGGTTTTCCCTATTCTTTGCTACAGTGGTAACGAACCCTCTTTGGGGACAAACGCAAACAAAATCGTTTATTACTTTCTCTATCAAGAAAGGTTTTCTCACGATAAAGGGGGAGTTTAAGAACTATGTCCATGACATACATTTAGACAGAAAGATCTTTGGAAGAGTACGAGTGGCCAGTGTAGATACCGGAAACAAAAAGCGAGATGCACACTTGCAAAGTGAAGAGTGGTTTGATGCTGCTACTTATCCCTATATCGAAATGCAGTCTACCAAAATCACTGGAGTGTCTGAAAGGAAATACCTCGGTACCTTTGATATAAAGATAAAAGGGAAAACGCTAAGTAAGGAGATTTCTTTTACTACAGAAGGAAATGTTTTCAAAATGGATTTTGAGCTTTCACGTAAGTCTTTCGGTGTAGGAAGTGGTTTTCTGGGAGCTATTGTAGGGGATAATGTAAAGATAAGTATTCATCTCCCCATCTTCGGTTACATAGAGGCAGAATAGCTAAAAAAGTAACAGGTAATAGTTCTATTTCTATTACCTGTTATTTTTTTTATTCCTATCTCTTTTTCTTCCATTGGGAAATGGAATCCTGATTCATTTTGACATAATCCTCATTACCTGCTTTTTTGGCTTTTTGTAGGGAGGTTTCTGCGGCTTTGATAGCTTCTTTGGTCTTTCCTAACTTAGAGAGGATGATGGCTTGTGCGCGATACATATAGTAGGGAGCATCTTCCTGCATGCTAAGGGATTTGGTAATGAACTCATTAGCTTTGCTGAGGTCTCCGTTGGCATTGAGTAGGTAGTTAGCAGCTTCGTAGTAATCACGTGCGGAGGACTCAGCCGTGATCTTGTCCGCTATATTATCCATAGATTGCTCTTGCGTATGGGTATGGAAAGGCAGTTCTACGAGGGTCTTATCCCAGCGTATGGCTATTTTTCCATCGTTATAGTTGATAGGGTTTAGCTCTATGGTGAGGTATTCTGTTTCCATAGGGTAGGGGATAGGCTTGCCCTCAGCTTGTAGGGCTATTTGGCTTTCCTCCCATGGTTGGGGAAGCCCCCAGTTATCATTTTTCTTGTAGAAATAGAAAGTCCATTTGTCCATTTCTGGCTTGGTGTATAGGGCATATTTTCCTTTGGGGAGTACCTTCCCTGTGATCATTACATCTTCACTAAAGGAAATGGTGGTATTCTCATTGGCTCCAGTACGCCATACACGTCCGTAAGGGACTAACTCTCCGAAGATTTTTCTTCCTCGCTTAGCAGGGCGGGTATAGTCTACCTCTACCTCAGTGAGTCCTACCACTTGTTCTATACTTCCCCTCACGCTGGGCTGAGGGAGTTTTATCTGCGCCATTGCTTCACTAAGAAAGCATAGCATACTAGCAATAAAAACTATTTTTTTCATTCTACGGTTGTTTTTCTAAAGGGGAGTTTGTAGCAAAAACTATACCAAATTAGTTTTGAGTTTTAAGTTTTGAATTTTGAGTTTCCTACGAACTCAAAACTATAAACAGAGAACTACGAACTATAAACTGGGAACTACGAACTCAAAACTATGAATTCAAAACTCAAAACTAACTAGATACTGCTTTGAGTCCCACTACAGAACCAATAAGGGTAGAGAGAAAGAAGAGGCGCCAGAAGGAAGCGGGTTCCTTGAAGACGAAAATTCCCACTAAGGCGGTACCTACCGCTCCTATGCCAGTCCATACGGCATAGGCAGTGCCTAAGGGGAGGTGTTGGGAAACCTTCATCAGCAGAGACATACTCACAAAAGTACAGAGCAAGAAACCTCCATACCATAGGTACATAGTGGTACCCTGTGTTTCTTTTCCTTTGCCAAGACAGAAAGTAAAAGCGACCTCGAAAAGGCCTGCTATAATAAGTAAAATCCAATACATAAATTTGAGTTTTCAGTTATGGGGGCTATTCCATTCTCATAAGACATTCCTTTAATCTTTGTAGGAGATTTGGAGCTGCGATACAGTCGGTAATGCTTAGATTGTCTAAAGCAGGCACAGGCTGTGTGATGACAGAGAGGCTGCTGGATCCAAATTTTCCCCAAATCACTTGGGCAATATCCCTATGATAGTTCAACTGTTGTAATAGTTCTTTGGTAAGGGAATTGCTGGTGTCGAATTCCTCATAAAGACTTACAAACTGATTCCAAGCCCAATCGCCTGAATAATAGTTTTCTAAATGATGGTTCATCTTTAAAAATTAAGAGTTGAGAAACAAACTATTCAATGAGTACCTTTTGTCCTTTGCTCGAAAAATGTTCTATAATAGCCTGTAATATAGTCTCTTGTTCCACAGAGGAAAGTGTATTATCTATTGAATTACGATAGATAATGTAACTATAGGTATTATCTTTGGTAAGTAAAAGACCCTCTCCTAAGATATGGTAATACTGACCTTTGTAAGATATGGTAATTTCTCCTCTTGTAATTTTTTCTATTTTGACCATTACATATTTTGGTGAATTGTTTCCTAAACTAATGTGAGTTCAATATAACAAAATCTCTCACGGATTATGATAAGAGCAAAGGTTTCATCTCAGACTTACAGCTCTCAATAAAGAGCCAGAGGAGGCTGCTTATAATCGGCAGTAGCTGCAAGAAGCGCGCCAGAGAGGGAATTATCCTATGTCATTTTAAACTATTTTTAGCTTCTCCTAATAGTTCGATAAAGGTATTGTATTCTACCTTATGGGTTATTATTTCCTCATTGCTTCGATTGGTGGTAGGTGTTTCTACGAAAAAATTATGATCTTCATCGTAGCTAACAAGCGCAATATATTTGTCATCAATGTAGATTTCGGCGACCAAATTGTCATAATTACTATCACTACTTATGAGTATTTCTTTCTTCATCCGTTTTATTTTAGGCTATTGATTAGCTCTTTTTCCTTTGGGGTCAGGTATTCTACTTCAGGGATATAGCTGGGGTTAGGCTGGTACCAATCCTGTTTGTTGAAGAAGGCTTGTAGTGTTTTGTCCTTGAAGATATAACCACGGCGGGCGAAGGGGAGATTGCGTAGCAGGCGCTTCTCTTCTTCTGTCTTGGGTTCTGTTTCGTATTTGAAATTGGGTAGGTCAATGGTAAAGGGGTAGTCAATAGGGAAGCCCGCACTCTGATGCATCCATAATGCCCAATCACAGATATGGAGTTCTCCCTTGGGGGTAAAGTTTTTCTTTTGGAAAAGGAGTAATCCCTGCTGTACATAGAAGTTGGTAGTATTTAGGTCAGTACCATCTCCTGGAGTTTTGAGGGCTGTTTCGGTGATTTTCCCTACACCGCTGAGAAGCCATTCTCTGCCGCTTTTGAAAAAGGTACGTTCGATGGAGGCGGTTTGGAAATCCCCCATGTCTATGATGAGGGTAAAGTCGTCTATGCGCTTGTTCGCCCAGCGGTTGGCGGCGGTGAGGATATAGTCAAAGTGATAGTTGTACGCAACGCCGCCAGAGATGTTGTATTTGTAGGTATGTTTGAGGATATTCACACCCTTTTTGAACTTGGCTTTGAAGTGATAGACATACCTAAAATCAATATAGTTGCCATCCTTATTACCGTTGAAAGTATTGAGGTCTACGCTTTGTATTTTCCCTCCTTTGGCATAGAGGGAATCGGTTACGTAGGCGATTTGGTAGGGGAGGAAGGCATTGTTCAGGTTTACCGTAAAATCAAACATATAAGGGTGGTGTCCGTTTTTTGGAGCACCATCTACATCGCCGCTGGGGCTTTCCGCCTCAAAGCCGACGATGATTTCCTTGTCCTCCTTGGGGTTGAAGAACTCGTAATACACAGAGACTTCTATATATTTGTTCTGTATCTTCTTGAGATATAGAATCTCCTTTTGTACAGAAATGTCGGTTTCTCTGATGGGAACCAAGTGATTGCCTGATCCGAAGAAAGCCCCGTCATTGGCGTAAAGGGCTGTGCTTAATAAGAGTAAAAACCATTTCATGAATTTAGGGTTTTAGGTAAAATTCTTTTTTGGGGGCAAAGATACAGATTAATTTTTTAGTAGCCTACTATAGATTCTTTCATAAAGGGAGTGTTTTTTAGCATGAGTATATATAAATAGCTATGGGTCAATATGATATGTATTTTAAAAATGAAATCAATAATTTTTTCAATAAAAATTTTTCTATTTAGAAAAAAAGTATTACTTTTGCACCCGAAATAAATGGTGGTTTTAGCTCAGTTGGTTAGAGCGTCGGATTGTGGTTCCGAAGGTCGTGGGTTCGAGCCCCATACTCCACCCTTTACAAAACCAACCCCTGATAAGCATTGCTTATCAGGGGTTTCTCTTTATCAAAAAAAGCTATCCTATTAGGATAGCTTTTTATTTCACGATTTTACTTTTCACTATTCACTTTATTGGGTCTTGACCACTTAGGTTTTTCTCCGAGGGCGGGTATCTGTGAGTCAGCAGCCTCTACAGTTACCGGCTGAGGGTGTTTCTCGAAAGGCTTTTGGGTACGCATGCCTAAGGCTTCGAGCATGTGCATATCCTCCTTGATGTCAGGGTTGGGTGTTGTCAGAAGCTTGTCTCCAGCAAAGATGGAGTTTGCCCCAGCAAAGAAGCACAAGGCCTGTCCTTCGCGAGACATATTCATACGTCCTGCCGAGAGGCGTACTTGTGATTGTGGCATCACAATGCGTGCGGTAGCGATCATGCGTACCATTTCCCAGATATCCACAGGAGGGAGTTCCTCCAAAGGAGTACCCTCTATAGGTACTAAGGCATTGATAGGTACGGACTCTGGTTGTGGATCTAGGGTGGAGAGGGCTACGAGCATCTTTGCTCTATCTTCGAGGGATTCTCCCATGCCTATGATTCCCCCACTACATATAGTGATGCTTGTCTTGCGTACATTCTCTATTGTCTTGAGGCGGTCTTCGTAGCTACGAGTGGTTACAATCTCGCTATAATAATCCTCGGAAGTGTCTAAGTTGTGGTTGTAGGCATAGAGTCCTGCTTCGCTTAGGCGCTTGGCTTGGTTCTCTGTAAGCATCCCCAGTGTACAGCACACTTCCATATCGAGCTTATTGATGGTACGTACCATCTCCAATACTTGCTCGAACTCAGGACCATCCTTCACATTGCGCCAGGCAGCTCCCATACATACACGGGAGCTCCCAGAGGCTTTGGCTCGCAAGGCTTGTGCCTTTACTTGCGAGAGGCTCATCATGGGCTCTATCTCCACCTCCGTGTGGTAGCGTGCCGACTGAGAGCAGTAGCAACAGTCCTCCGAGCAACCTCCAGTCTTAACCGAAAGCAAGGTAGATACCTGTACGGTATTCGGGTCATGGTATTGGCGATGCACTGTCGCAGCCTCATAGAGTAAGTCCATCAAAGGTCTGTTATAGATATCTATAATCTCCTGAGCTGTCCAGTTATGTCGTATTTCGTTCATGTCGTTTTTTCTTTGTGATTTATTACAAGGGGCAAAAGTACGAATTTTAATTGTTAATTGTCAATGGTTAATTGTTAATTTAGTGAGTGGTGAACACTAAGTGGTGAGCAGTCACTTTTCACCCTTCACTCTTTTTGGCAACTTATTTATCATGGTTCACTTGTCATTTGTTATTAATTTTGTATCTTTGCCGAAAAATAGTTCTCACTCATTGATAGAATGAAATTAACTACTTTAGGCTGCCATAGTGCTTCTCCTCGGGATAAGGCACGTACTACCGCTCAGCTTCTTGAGATGCGAGGACACCTTTTCTTGATTGATTGTGGAGAAGGTACCCAGATGGCTCTTAGGCAATCCAGTGCTAAGTTTGCTCGCATTAAGCATATTTTTATCTCCCACCTCCATGGGGATCATTTCTATGGGCTGGCCGGGCTGATCTCCACTTTCCAGCTGCAGGGTAGGGAAGCGGAGCTACATATCTATGCCCCTAAGGGGGCTAAAGAAGCCATGTTGCTATTGCTCAAAGTGAGTGGAGCTCATATGGTCTTTCCGCTTTATTTTCACGAGCTGGAGGGGAAGGAGAGCCAACTGATTTTCGAAGACGACAAGGTGGCAGTAACCACCATCCCTCTAGACCATCGTATCTATGCTAATGGATTTCTATTCAAGGAGAAGAACAAAGAGCGTAAGCTCAATGTAGATGCAGTGCAGCAATATGGTATCGATGTGTGCTACTATCAGAATATTAAAAATGGCAAGGATATCCTTTTGGATTCTGGTGAGTGTATCCCCAATGAGCTTTTGAGCTTTCCTCCAGCACCTCCTGAGAGTTATGCCTTTTGTAGTGATACGATATACCGCCCCGAGATCGTCCCTCTGATCAAGGGAGTTCAGGTACTCTACCATGAGAGTACTTTCCTAGAGGATAATCGAGCTTTAGCTGAAAAAACCAAACACTCCACAGCACTACAAGCAGCACAAATAGCACAAGCAGCAGGGGCACAAACCCTTATCTTAGGACATTATTCCTCCCGATACAAGGATAAAAGAGTCTTCCAAGAAGAAGCCCAAACCCTCTTTCCCAATACCCTCCTAAGCGAAGATGGAAAAGAATTTAATTTTAATGATCAATGATTAATGATTAATGTTCTAAAACTCTAAGAACTCAAAACTAAGAACTCAAAACTAACTTGATGTATACATTACTAAGAACTACCCATTCGCTTACTGCCTATATAGTGTTGGCAGTACTTTGTTTTGCTGTTGTCAATGCCCTATTAGGGGTTTTACAAAAGCGTAAATATACCAAGGCAGACTTGCGTATTAATCTCTTTGCGCTGATATTCGCGCACTTACAGGTTACCTTAGGGTTGATCCTTTACTTTGTAACTCCTTTGTTCCAGAGTTGGTCTGCTATGGGGGCTGGAGTGATGAAGGATGCTTACCTTAGGAAAATGTTGGTAGAACATCCTTTTGGACTCGTAGCTGTAGCGCTGATTACTATCGGCTGGTCACTACATAAGAAACAGAAAACGGATACAGGAGCTTTCAAGCGTATCTTGGTATTCTATGCCTTGGGATTGCTCCTTATCTTGGGAGTACTTCCTTGGAAGACGTGGATGAGTGCTTTCTAATATGAGTGATACGGTCAAGACTTATACAGTGCAGGAAGCCACTGCACGTATGGAACGCTTCTGTGCTTATCAGGAGCGCTGCCATAAGGAAGTCGTTGCCAAGCTCCGCCAGATGCGTATGATCCCAGAGGCAATTGACCTTATCCTCACGCACCTTATCGAGGATAACTACCTCAATGAGGAGCGTTTTGCCCGTAGCTTTGCCCGTGGTAAGTTCCGCTTCAAAAAATGGGGAAGGGTACGGATCACCCGAGAGCTGAAGCTCCGCGCTATCTCTCGCTACAATATAGCCTGTGCTATGGAGGAGATTGAGGAGAACTATGACGAGGTTTTCGATACCTTGGCCCAGAAGAAAGCGGATACAATCTCTGAAAAGAATATTCAAAAAGCACGCCGCAAGCTCGCAGACTACCTTCTCTACAAGGGGTGGGAGTCTGCTCGGGTATATGCTAAGGCGGTAGAACTCTTCCCTTATGAATAGTAATCCTCTTTTTCCTTATCCCAATATCCATACACACAAGGCGCGCCATAGCCAAGAGGTTCAGAACTGCTTCCCCGAGGATACGTATGAACAAGGAGTCTTCTCGGTGGGTATACACCCTTGTTATATCAAGGGGGAAGGTCGAGAGCAGTGGGAACAAGTGGTGGCACGTGCTACCCATCCGCTCTGTGTCGCCATAGGCGAATGCGGCTTGGACAAAAGGGCTTCTTCGCCCCTTGTACTACAAGAAGAAATTTTTCGCTGGCATATCTCCCTTGCTCAAGAGCTCCAAAAGCCACTTATTATCCATTGTGTAAAAAGCTATGGGGAGATCATCCGACTGCGAAAGGAAACAGGGGCTACAGGTCTGTGGATACTTCATGGTTTTCGAAAGAGCGAAGCACTAGCACACCAGCTTTTGGCCTCCGGCATAAAACTCTCTTTTGGTACCGCCCTTGAGCGGGATCCACGCTTGCAGCATTTGGTACAAACCCTCCCTCGTGAAGATTATTTCTTCGAGACAGACGAGGATAATGAGTAATGAATAATGAATAATGATCAATGAACGATAAAAAAAGGCTGTCTTTTTCGGACAGCCTTTTTTAGTTATAAGTTTTTCAGACCAAGGAATTACTCTCTTAGACTGAACTATTTGGATTAGTAAGTATACTCAAAAATCTCGATTAGATCCTTCTTTTCTACCCCATTTTCAGTTTTCTTATAGAATATTTTTTGAGTAAGAGGGTAATTGTTATCTGCATAAGTGTACTCATATACATGTTCACTTACATAAGGACTATCATTGTTATCTTTACGAGTTTCTTTACGAGTAAGTACATTGTTTTTAGAACCTTCTGTACTAATAAAATAATCAGGTTTTACTAGTTTACTAGAATTTTGCAAATAAGGATTGTTTTTTCCATCATAGGTATACTCTGTAGTATATTCATGATTCGTAGTGATTTCAGTTTTCTTAATCAGATTCTCATTTTCAAAAGTATAGGTGTAGGTTTTCAAGCTTGTATCTCCATCTCGTTTGTTTCCTTGAGCATCTTTGGTATATTTTTTTTCAGCAGCTGAGATTACATTACCTGTATGTGTATAATCAGTTTCTCTGACAAAGGTAATTTCTTCTGTTTGTCCATTTTGACCTGCGTAACCTGGTGATTCAACGAGAACCTTAGCCAATTTTCCATCACTATGGTAGCTATAAGTAGTAGTCGCTCTATGAGCTGTACCATATTTTCGTGTAGTAGTTTTTAGTTTTCCGTCCACAAAGGAATGAGTTTCAGTAAAGTTCTCTTTTTCTCCATTTGATCTTGATTTTGTATAAGTAACTTCCTTAGGATAGTCTCCTTCATAGGAAATGGATCTTAAGATTTTGCTTTCTACACTCCCACCGAGCCCATAGGAAGTATAACTACTAGAGAGTATTTTTCCTCCTTGGAGGTTGTAAGTTGTCTCAGAAATAAGGCTGCCACTACCAAATTTGTTGACAACTTTTTTAGGATAGGTACCTTCAGAGATAGAAATACCTCCTCCATTATCATCACTTTTACTACAGCCTACTAATGCTGCGATAGCCACAAGGCTTGCCATAATTTTTTTCATGATATTTTAATTTATTATTATTGCCACAAAGATACAAATTGCCTTTTTCTTTTCAGTTAATAAGAATATAAATTAAAGAATTTGGCATGTTAAATTTAATAGTTGGAATGTAAAAAAGCGAGATTTCAAAAAATCTCGCTTTTTAGTTATAAGTTTCAGACCAAGGGATTGTTTCTTGAAAACAAACTATTTGGATTAGTAAGTATACTCTTTAGTCAGAACTAATTCCTTCTTTTCTACTCCATTTTCAGTTGTTTTACGGAATATTTTTTCAGTAAGAGGGTAATTGTTATCTGCATAAGTGTACTCATATACATATTCACTTACATAAGGACTAGCGTTATGGCTGCCTTTATAAGTCGTTTTTTCAGTAAGTATATTGTTTTTAGAGCCACTTGCACTAATAAAATAATCAGGTTTTACTAGTTTGATAAAGTTTTGCAAATTAGGATTGTTTTTTCCATCATAGGTATACTCTCTAGTAGATTCATGATCCGTAGTACTTTCAGTTACCTTAATCAGATTGTCATTTTCAAAAGTATAGGTGTAGGTTGTCAAACTTGTATTTCCATCTCGTTTGTTTCCTTGAGCATCTTTGGTATATCTTTTTTCAGCAGCTGAGGTTACATTGCCTATATGCGTATAATCGGTTTCTGTAACAAAAGTGATTTTTTCTATTTGTCCATTTTCACCTGCGTTACCTGGTTCTTCAAAGAGAACTTTTGCCAATTTTCCATCATTATGGTAGCTATAAGTCGTAGTAGTTGCTCTATCAGAATTATCATATTTTTTAATGGTAGTTTTTAGTTTTCCATCTACAAAAGAATAAGTTTCGGTATAGTTCTTTTCTTCTCCATTTGATCTTGATTCTGTATGGGTAATTTCCTTAGGATAGTCTCCCTCATAGGAAGCAGAGATTAAGCTTTTGCTTTCTATACTCCCATCGGGCTTATAGGAAATAGAAGTAGTAGAGAGTATTTTTCCTCCTTGGAGGTTGTAAATTGTCTCATAGGTAACGTTGCCACTACTTCCTTTGTTGACAATTTTCTTAGGAAAGGTACCTTCAGAGATAGAAATACCTCCTCCATTATCATCACTTTTACTACAGCCCACTAATGCTGCGATAGCCACAAGGCTTGCCATGATTTTTTTCATGATATTTTAATTTATTATTATTGCCACAAAGGTACAAATTGCCTTTTTCTTTTTAGTTAATAAGAATATAAATTAAGGAATTTGGCATGTTAAATTTAATAGTTGGAATGTAAAAAAGCGAGATTTTTTAAAATCTCGCTTTTTAGTTATAAGTTTCAGACTAAGGAATTACTCCCTGAAAACGAACTATTTGGATTAGTAAGCATACTCTGTAGTCTCATCTAATTCCTTCTTTTCTACCCCGTTTTCAGTTGTTTTATCGAATACTTTTTCAGTAAGAGGGTAATTGTTATCTGCATAAGTGTACTCATATACATATTCCTTTACTATAGTAGAGTTGTTGTAATTATATTTAGTAGTTATCTTTCTAGTAAGTATGTTGTTCTTGGAGTTCTTTGCATCATTAAAATAATCAGGGTCGATTAGTTTTTTGAAATTTTGAAAGAGAGGGTTGTTTTTTTCATCATAAATATACTCTGTAGTAGATTCATCATCCGTAGTGCTTTCAGTTACCTTAATCAGATTTTCATTTTCAAAAGTATAGGTATAGGTTGTTAGACTTGTATTTTCATCTCGTTTGTTCCCTTGAGTATCTTTAAAGTATCTTTTCTCAGTAGCTGTGATTACATTACCTGTATGCGTATAATCAGTTTCTGTAACATAAATGTCCTCCACTATTTGTCCATTTAGACTTGATTTACGTGGTTCTTCAACAAGAACCTTAGCCAATTTTCCATCATTATGGTAGCTATAAGTAGTAGTTGTTGTTGCTCTAGGATTCGTATCGTGTTTTAGCGTAGTGTTTTTTAGTTTTCCATCCACAAAAGAATAAGTTTCGGTATAGTTCTCATTTTCTCCATTTGTTTTTGATCTTTTATAAGTAGCTTCCTTAGGATAGTCTCCCTCATAAGAAAAAGAGATTAAGATTTTGCTTTCTATACTGCCATCACGTTTGTAGGAAATAGAAGTAGTAGAAAGTACTTTTTCTCCTTGAACATTATTAGTTATTTCATAGCTAATGTTGCCATTTTCTGCTTTGTGGACAATTTTCTTAGGAAAGGTACCTTCAGAGATAGAAATACCTCCTCCATTATCATCACTTTTACTGCAACCTACTAGTGCTGCCATAGCCGCAAGGCATGTCATAATTTTTTTCATTATTTTTTCAGTTTATTGTTAGTGTGGCAAAGGTACAAAATATCCTCTTCTTTACTTAGTTAATAAAAACACAAATTTAAAGATTTGACTTGTGAAAATCAGTAGTTAGATTTCAGTAGGCAGTAATCAAAATATAAAAAAGCGAGATTTTTAAAATCTCGCTTTTCTTTGTTATTTAGGTATGTTAGGTTTTACTCATATACGCGCTCACGTGGCTTTATCTAAAACTTCACTCCTACCCCCAAGGAAAGTACGGCATTCTTGAAATTGTTGGTATCGCTGATACGTGCATTTCTTAGCGAAGTGTTACTGTTGTCAAAAGAGTTGGTCAAGGAGTGTGTGTAGCGTGCTTCTGCGAAGAAGTGAGAGTTAAAGTTGATCCCTAATCCCGCTCCTACCCCAAAGTCAAAAGCAGCATAAGCGTCTTTGTCCAACTTCTGGGAGTTACTTAGGTTACCCACTGTATAGCTTACCTCTGGTTTGCCTACCAAGAAACCAAACTGCACTCCTCCCTGTAGGAAAAGAGGTCCAAGGTTCACCTTAGCCATCACAGGGATATTTAGGTAGTCCATCTTGAGATCTTTGGTTGTAGTGGTGCCAAGAGTTTTGTACTCCCAAGAAGCTCCTTGTCGTGAGTAGACAAGCTCTGGTTGTAGGGAGATCACATCTCCTAAGGGTAGTTCCAGAAGGGCTCCTACATAGAATCCACTACGCCCTTTTAGGCTTGAATCATTGGCTACTTCTCCATTGAGAGAAGAGTAGTTGTATCCTCCTTTGAACCCGAAATTCTGTGCTACAGCTTGGGTCATTCCTATGAGAATAAATGTTAATAAAAGTGCGATTTTTTTCATCTTTTATGAATTTTACAGCTAATAATTCATTAGCTTGGTTAATTGATTATTTAAATCGCAAAAACCGTGCCAAAAATTTATATACAATAGGAAATAATGCTAATCAATAGTAGAAAATATTTTGTATAGCCCAATTTGTTAAGGCGCAACAAATAGCCTCTCTACGGATGACTACACTAATGAGGGGGTATCTTAGCCAGCGTTTAGGTCAGAGATGCGAGGATCGAATCGTTACCCCATTTACTCTTCACTCTTCACTCTTCACCGCTCACTGTTCACTTCTCACCGCTCACTGATTACTGATTACAGAACTGAGTTGTATACCTCTGGAGAGGATTTTTCCATCTTTGTCTAAGAGCATATAAGTAGGAATCCATCTAAGGGCATAGGTGAGTGCGGCATCGGATTGCCATACTCCTTTGGCTAAGGCTTGTGGCCAAGTATATTGATCCTTGGCGATGGCAGCCTGCCATGCGGCGGTATCTTCATCAAGAGAAATACTGAGTATCTCTAACCCTTTGTCCTTTTGTTCTTTGTATAGAGCTACTAGTTCAGGACTTGCCTTGCGGCAGTCAGGACACCAAGATGCCCAGAAATCTACTAAGAGTTTTTTGCCACGAAAATCCTTAAGAGATACTTTTTTCCCTTGTGCATCTACCAAATCGATTTCTGGAGCTTCTGCTCCGGGTTGTATCTTGGAGAGTTGCTCAAGAGCTAAGTCTAATTCTTTGATATAGGGATTGTTGTCCAAGGATTTGTCCAAGCTCTTACGTAGGGCGGATAGGGTAGGGAAGTCATAGCGGTAGGCATTACGTGCCAAGAAGTAAGCCAGCTGCGGAGAGGCAGGAGCCTCCTTGATCTCTTTAGGGAGATCTAAGGCATTGTTCAGTGCCATACGGTTGTAGAGTTCGAAAACTTGAGTACCATCGCTGGAGCGGAGAAACTCAAAATTCCAATCAGGATTGAGAATCAGGCTAATAGGACTATTTTCTATATATAAGTGAGCACGCTTGCCGCTGCCGTTCAGGCGTAGGGCGTAGACTAATGGTTCGGCAGTCTTTCCTTCAAAGTGGAAACGCCCTTGGCTGTCAAGAGCAACCGAATCCACAGGGGTATATACCCTATCTTTGTATTGATAGAGGAAGATACGAGCGCCCTCTTTTACGGGTGCTGTACCGTCTATTATATAATGGTCTCCTATGCTGATTTTCTCAGAGGTGTCCCCAGAGGTGGACGCATTCCCCGCAGGAGCGGTGTTCTGGCACCCTACCCAAAGAGCGGATAGGGCTACAATGTAAAGAATTTTATTCATATAATATATATCTTTTTAATTCTGCAAAGGTAGTAAAAAATAATAATACAATAACATATTTCAGTTGTTTTTTTTATCACTACCCTATTAGCCTGTTTGTTTGTTATTTAATATTAAAAGAAGTTTTCTCAAGAAAATTAATTTTGTGATCTAAAAAAAAATAACTACCTTTGTAGCGCATTGCAGTAGTGTGCTATTTCTTTTTAAAAAGAAATCCCTACTACAGACTACTTGGAGATAAATATTTTAAATGTGTCATAATGAAAAATTACGATGTTATTGTTATAGGAGCAGGCCCAGGGGGCTATGTAGCGGCTATTCGCGCCTCTCAGTTGGGGAAGAAAACCGCAATTGTAGAGAAGTATAACACCCTCGGAGGAACTTGCCTCAACGTGGGCTGTATCCCTTCTAAAGCGCTCTTGGACTCTACGCACCTCTTGGAGGATACCCACAAACATGCCATTTCTCATGGGATAGAAATTGATGGGAATATCATGGTGGATTTTGCTAAAATGGTCGAGCGCAAACAGGCGGTGGTAGATCAAAACACACAGGGAATCAACTTCCTGATGAAGAAAAACAATGTAGATGTATTCCACGGAAAGGCTTCTTTTACCTCTCCTACTGAGATACAGGTAGAGGGGGCTCAGCCTGAAACACTCTCTGCAACTCACTTTATCATCGCAACAGGCTCTAAGCCTTCAGCACTACCTTTTATTACTTTGGATAAGCAGCGTGTGATTACCTCCACTGAGGCGCTAAGCCTTCGTGAAGTGCCTAAGCACTTGATTATCATAGGCGGAGGGGTTATCGGGCTGGAACTTGGACAGGTGTACTTACGCTTAGGGGCTAAGGTCTCAGTGGTAGAA
>NZ_ACLQ01000024.1 GCF_000174755.1 Capnocytophaga gingivalis ATCC 33624 | reverse complement strand
TTTATATTATTCTTTAAAATGAAACATATTATAATCACATTATTACTTTTTGGACTTACATTTTCCGTAAAGGCACAAGTTTATTTAGGTGAAACGGATAGTATTATTGTAAAAAGATACTATTATAGAGATAAAGAATTGTCAGAGATTGGTTCTCATGACAGGGATATTTTTGAGGAGTTATCTTCCAAAAAACTAACCCACAAACAAGAAAAAATATTACGCCAAAAATTAAAACAAAAGAAAAGTTTTTATCATCAAAGAGCTTTATTAAATCATTTTAATATAAGTGTTCTCATCTACAAAGATGGAGCAAAAGTTTTTAAAATTAATTATTCTTCTTTAACAAACAACTTAACTATCTATAAAAGGGTAGATGAAGATGACTATGAATATGATTATATATATAAAGGGCAAGCCACCCCATACTTATATCGCCTTTTAAATAAATTATAATTGAGGTGTTAAAATAATTTCATATATTTGCACTCTGAAAATACTTTGACACCTCAATTAAATTTTTTGATTATCAAGTTAATGGAATAAAAATAATAACACAAAGGTAAATTCTATTTTATATTGCATAAATATCTTAAAAAACAAATGAAAAAACAAAAAACAATATATGAAATTATTACTTATTAGTTTATTTTTAATAGGGACAGTGAGTTCTTGTAAAAATGTTGTTAATAATAACACTGAAAAAGATCCACAAAATGAATTATTAAGTATCGAATCTGATACCATATCTGATACCATATCTAATGCACAAGAACATTGTGATTTTGAAGATTTTATTAAGGAAGAGATTGGCTATTTAAATGGCGGTTTTGGTAACAAAGGAAGACTTGATTTAGGGAACATTGATATAAGTTCAATGCTCTCTAAACCATCTTTTCCTTATGGGGTTATTCCTTATATTGGGTTTATTGATATAAAGATTAAAAGAAGATTAGAGATTAATTTTCTAAAAATAGAAAAATCAACAACAAATGATAGTCTTTATATAGCAAAAGGGAAAACAAAAGTTGGTAAAAATGTAAGATTGTTTGAAGGAGATATAAAAATCAAACATGTATATTTTTTTGCAGAGCATTCTAAAGGTTTAGAGGATGATATGGTGGGGAAAATAAAATCACAAGGAATTATCATTGCAGATTATTATTTTAGAGAAGATGAAAAATTATCAGCTACTGGTGTTTTTGAAGGAAAGGTTTTATTAAGATGGTATATTAACAATAAAGGAGTGTTTTTATTTGATGATATTGAAGAATATTCAGATGACTATAGAAACAACCAATTTGTAGGGACTTGGACAAGTTATAAGACAGGAGTTAAAAAAGTAGCTAATTGGGGCATTTGTCGCATCCCTTGCTCAGGAGACTTAGATTGGGGTGCAGCTGAATTTTCTCCTGCTCCTGAATATAGAAAATATGGTTGGGAAGACTATTAACCTTAAATAAAAAACCCTTACCTTTGCAAAACAAAATAAAACAAGATAGAACAATGAATAATCTACTCACCCATTATCCTATAAATTGGATTATGATCACAATGATCAGAAGTTTTTTAATAAATATCAGATTGATATAATGCAAAGTGAAACTAAGAAATATTATGCCAAAAAATAAATTATTATATCTGTTTTTTTTACCTTTTGTGCTTGCAAACCTATAATAATATATAGGTTGCCTCCTGAATATGTAATTATTATAGATAGGAGAGCTACAGGGTATGACATAAGTGTAGATCATTTTGTTAGAGATTATTATTTTAATAGCAACGGAAAATTCCTACGTGTAAATGATACAATAGTACCTTCTGACTATCATATATATAAATGGTTTTATATAGATAATAAAAGAATTGAACTTGAATGTATTAAAATCATAAATGGATATTTAGAAGGCATATATACAATAAATCCAGATATGCCTTTAAAAGAAATCTATTATAAGAAAAGTAAAATGGCGGGAAAATATATAGTATATAATACAGATAGACAAATATTATATCAGACATATTTTACAAATGGGAATGGTTATTGGAAGGATTATTACTATAAAGAAGGTAAAATAAGAGAAGAAGGAAAAGTTGTGAACCACTATAAATACGGCGAATGGAAATATTATAATGAAAATGGAAAAATAGATAGCATTAAAGCATACCAATTAAGCGATTCCATAGATGTTCGATTTCCTCATTGTTTATTTAATAAAAATGAACCTTGCTATTGAGAGAATATGGTTATCCAGTTCAAAGTCAAGCGGATAGCCTTTTTTGTTTATTCTCCCTCCTTCTCCACCAAATGCCTTAGCTCAGGGTCGTTGGTGATGCGTTCTTTTTCGCGTTCAATAATTTCAATGATATCTAACTTTATTTGGCGGTAATTGGCTTCTACCTGTTCTTTGGTGGTGTCGTTGCCGTTGGCATCGGTGAAGGAGAGGATTTGAGGTATATATTCTTGGGTTTCAGAGTTTAATATAGACCGCTATTTAGCTAAGTATAGTTTTAGAATTAATCGCTCACAGAGCAAAGAGACTATCTTTAACAATCTAATAAAAAGAATTGTAGAGCGTTCTCCCGTTTCCCAAAGTCAATTAGTATGTAGCTAAATAGATACCTCAAAAAATAAAAATTCTAACATAAAAAATTTTTTTCTAAGAATTATTTGTTTTTTTAATAAATAGTTGTACATTTGCACACGGAATTGGTAATTAAAGAGGTAGAGGGCAGTTAAGTCCTCTTTTTTTATAATAATATGAACTTAAAAGAAAAAGTAAAAGAGCTGATTGATAAGCACTTAGAAGAAAATCCTTCCTTATTTCTTATCGAATATAGCATTGGAAAAGACAACCTTATTAAAGTGATTGTGGATGGAGATCATGGGGTAAATATTGACGATTGTGTCGCTCTAAGTCGCGCTATTGAGCATAATTTAGACCGAGAAGAGGAGGATTTTTCCCTTGAAGTAAGTTCCTCTGGCATATTCGCTCCACTGACCCAAGAGAGACAATATACCAAAAATATAGGTCGCGAAGTAGAGGTAAAGACAGCTACAGCTACCCATATAGGTGTGATCCAAGAGGTAAGTGATGGAAAGGTCACCCTACAGGTCACCTCTCGCCAACCCAAACCTCAAGGAAAAGGAAAAATAACTGTAACCGAACAATTTTCTCTCCCTATAGAAGAGATAAAAGAAGCAACATTAAAAATAAAATTTTAGATACTCTATGGAAAATAATCTTGACTTAATTGAATCCTTTTCAGAATTTAGAGACGACAAGCTCATAGACCGTGAAGCCCTTATGTCTATTTTGGACGAGGTGTTCAAAACAGCCTTAAAGAAAAAATATGGTTCTGATGAGAATTTTGATATCATCATCAACCCTGACAAGGGAGATATAGAAATATGGCGCAACCGTATCATCGTGGACGATGGAATGGTAGAGAACCCCAATGCTGAAATCCCCCTAAGTGAAGCCCTCAAGATAGAATCCGATTTCGAGGTTGGAGAAGAAGTCTCTGAAGAAGTAAAGATAAGTCAGCTCGGCCGCCGTGCTATATTAGCCCTGCGCCAAAACCTTATTTCCAAAGTACATGAGTATGACAACAATACTGTTTACAAAAAGTTCAAAGAACTTATAGGAACTATATACACCGCTGAGATACACCATATCAAAGGAAAAACTGTAATTCTTTTGGACGACGAAGGCAATGAGATTCTCCTTCCCAGAGACAAACAGATTCCTTCTGACTTTTTCAAAAAAGGAGAAACAACCAAGGGTATCATAGAATCGGTTGATTTCAAAGGAAATAAACCCTCTATCATTCTCTCAAGAACCTCTCCTGTATTCTTGGAACGCCTTTTCGAACAAGAGATACCCGAGATTGCCGATGGACTTATCACCATCCAGAAAGTGGCTCGTATCCCTGGAGAAAAAGCCAAAATAGCTGTAGATACTTATGATGACCGTATAGACCCTGTAGGGGCTTGCGTGGGAGTCAATGGAGCGCGTATCCGAAGCATCGTTCGCGAATTGGGCAATGAAAATATCGATGTTATCAGCTATTCAAGCAATACCAACCTCTTTATCAGCAAAGCTCTTGCCCCTGCCAAAATTACCTCTATCACTGTCAATGAGGAAACCAAGCGTGCCGAGGTATTATTAGCTTCTGAAGAGGTATCCAAAGCTATTGGTAAGGGCGGAAGCAATATACGCTTAGCTAGCCTCCTTACTGGTTATGAGATAGATGTATTCAGGGAAGGGGCTGAAGAGGATGTAGAACTCTCCGAATTCGAGGACGATATAGAACCTTGGGTTATCGAAGAATTCCGCCGTATAGGACTTGATACTGCCAAGAGTGTATTAGAATACAGCGCGGAAGAACTCGAAAAACGTATAGACTTAGAGCGAGAAACTATCGAAGAAGTATTGCGTGTTCTTAGAGAAGAATTCGAAAACTAATATATTTACCATAGAACAATATATACAAATATACACAAACCAACACACATTTTAAAAACAAAACGAGCTTAGAAAAATTTATGGCCGAGGATAAAAGATTAAATAAAGCAGCAAAAGAATACAACATCTCTACCGACAGAGTGGTTGAATTTCTCAAATCGAAAGGACACACCATAGAAGATGTCAATCCAAATACAAAAATCCCAGCAGACCTGATTGTGCTGTTGGACAAAGAATTTGGCTCTGACAAGAAAAGTCGAGAAACCTCCAAAGAGATTACTGAGGAACAACGCAAAGAAAAAGAAGCTATCAAACAGGAACTCTTAGAAAAAGAGCGCAAGGAAAAAGAAAGACTTCAGAAGGAACAGGAGATTATTCGTGCAAAAGCAAGTGTACCAGGAGCTAAAATCGTAGGTAAGATCGACTTAGACCAACCTAAGAAAGAAGCCCCTGAGGAAACTCTTGCCCCATCTGCAGAGGAACCAGCTCCTATAGCCTCTACCAAAGAGAAAAACTCCCAGGTGAAGGTAGAGCAATCTGCACATGAGGAACATCCTGACAAGCACGAAAAAAACAAAGACAAACACAACCATAAGGATAAGAAGGACTCTAAAGAACCTATCTCAAAACAAGAAAAGGATTTCAAGAAAAAAAGTCAAGAACTCCTCTCTGGTAAGCCCGTCCCCTCTTCCAAAGATGCTGCTAAAAAAGAAGAGAAAAAGCCCCAGACTGAGCCTGAACCAGGTGTTATAGAAACTAAGTACACCAAGCTGACAGGCCCTAAGCTCGTAGGTGAAAAAATAGACTTGTCTCAGTTCGAACGGCCTAAAAAGAAAAAGAACGGCAAGGATAAAAACAAGGATGGCGCCGCCTTGGACAAACAAGCTAAGCGCAAGCGCAAACGTATTTCTTCTGAAAAAGAAAATCCGGCCAATCCTAATGCTCAAAAGAATGGCAATAACAACGCCGTCAATAACAACAAGGATAAAAACAAAAAGAAAAAAGAAAATAAGATTTTCGTAAAAGCTGAACCTACTGAGGAAGAAGTACAAAAACAAGTACGTGAAACCTTAGAAAAGCTACAAGGGAAATCTATCAAATCCAAAGGGGCTAAGTATCGTAAGGAAAAACGCGATAGCCACCGCCATAAGACTGAGGAGGAACAAGCTCTACAAGAGAAAGAAAGCACTATCCTAAGAGTAACTGAATTTGTTACGGTAAATGAGCTTTCTACAATGATGGATGTCCCTGTGAACAAAGTCATCGGAGCTTGTATGTCCTTGGGTATCTTTGTAACCATGAACCAACGCTTGGATGCAGAGACGCTTTCCATCGTAGCCGATGAGTTCGGCTATCAAATAGAGTTCTCCACTGCCGATATAGATGAGGCTATTCCTGTAGAGGAAGATCGCCCTGAGGACTTGGTACCACGTGCTCCTATTGTAACTGTAATGGGTCACGTAGACCATGGTAAAACCTCTCTACTTGACCATATCCGCAATGAAAATGTTATTGCCGGAGAGAGTGGGGGTATCACCCAGCACATAGGCGCCTACTCTGTAACTCTTAAACGAAGTAAACAGCGTATTACCTTCCTGGATACCCCTGGACACGAAGCCTTTACCGCGATGCGTGCCCGTGGGGCTCAGGTTACCGATATTGCTATTATCGTAATCGCTGCCGATGACGATATCATGCCTCAAACCAAGGAAGCCATTAGCCACGCTCAGGCTGCTAATGTACCTATTATATTTGCTATCAATAAGATAGACAAACCCACCGCTAACCCTGAAAAAATAAAAGAACACTTAGCCAATATGAACCTTTTGGTAGAAGATTGGGGAGGTAAGATCCAGTCTCAAGACATTTCTGCCAAACAAGGAATAGGAGTCAGTGACCTATTGGACAAAGTCCTTTTGGAAGCTGAAATTTTGGAACTAAAAGCCAATCCTAAAAAACATGCCTTGGGTACCGTCGTGGAAGCTGCGCTGGACAAAGGACGCGGATATGTCTCCACTGTACTGGTACAGGAGGGAACTCTTCGAGTAGGTGATTACCTATTGGCGGGTACTCATTCTGGTAAGATTCGTGCTATGCATGACGAACGTGGAAGGAGTGTCAAAGAAGCCATCCCTTCGACCCCTGTAACCATCTTAGGATTAGACGGAGCACCACAGGCAGGAGATAAGTTCTATGTATTCGAGGACGAAAAAGAAGCTAAACAAATTGCTGCCAAGCGTACCCAACTCCTCAGAGAGCAGTCCGTACGTACTCAGCGACATATCACTTTGGACGAAATTGGTCGCCGTATAGCCCTTGGAGACTTCAAGGAACTCAATATTATCCTCAAAGGGGACGTGGATGGATCCGTAGAAGCTCTTACCGATTCCTTCCAAAAACTCTCCACTGAAGAGATCCAAGTATCTATTATTCACAAGGGAGTGGGTGCCATCACCGAGTCCGATGTACTCTTGGCTTCAGCGTCCAATGCAATCATCGTTGGGTTCAATGTTCGACCTATGTCCAATGCTCGTGCCTTGGCCGAGAAGGAGGAAATCGATATCCGTACCTACTCTATCATCTATGATGCTATCAATGACCTAAAATCTGCTATGGAGGGTATGCTTTCTCCTGAAATGAGAGAAGAAGTTACCGGTACAGTAGAGATTCGTGAACTTTTCAAGATTTCTAAGGTAGGTACTATCGCTGGTTGTATGGTTACTGATGGAAAAATATACCGTAACTCCAAGATACGCCTCTTGCGTGAGAATGTAGTAATCTACACCGGAGAACTCTCCTCGCTCAAGCGATTCAAAGATGATGTAAAAGAGGTCAGCAAAGGGTATGATTGTGGTCTCCAGATCAAGAACTATAACGATATCAAGGAAGGCGATGTCATAGAAGCCTTCCAAGAGGTAGCTGTCAAGAAAAAATTATAATTGTTATGAAAATATCCGCTACTATAGCCAAGGATATAGCAGGAACGCTGCTTGATATTCATGCCATTAAGCTCAGCCCTAAGGCTCCCTTTACGTGGGCTTCAGGGTGGAAGTCTCCCATCTATTGTGACAATCGCATGCTCCTATCCTATCCTGAGGCTCGAAACAAAGTAGCTCTTGCTATGAGCGAATTTATCAAGGAGAAATACCCTCAGGTACAGCTCATTGCCGGAGTAGCCACAGGAGCTATAGGTATAGGAATGCTCGTAGCCGATAGGCTTGGATTGCCCTTTGTATATGTACGCCCAGAACCTAAAAAGCATGGGCGCGGCAACCAAATAGAAGGCAGCTTCAACCCTGAGGATAAAGTAGTAGTCATAGAAGATCTCATCAGTACTGGTATGAGTAGTATAGGAGCAGTAAGAGCTCTAAAAGCTCACCAAGTGGAAGTATTGGGGATGGTAGCTATTTTCTCCTACCTATTCGATATCGCTCAAGAGAATTTCTCTCAAGAGAATATAACCTTAGATACCCTCAGCCAATACGATGCCCTCTTGGAAGAGGCCAAAGACAGAGATTATATATCCCAACAAGAGATAGAAACCCTGGCTAAGTGGCGCTTAGCCCCTGATAAATGGAATTAGTATGAAAATCACCTCCCCTACTGTATCGGTAGCCCTTCCTATAGCGACTGTCTATGAGAAATTAGAGAATGTATCCCTCTTCCAGAGGCTCATGCCTGAGAACTTGGCTCAATTCTCGTCCTCCGAGGACAACACCTCTTTTTCCTTTAGCCTGAAGGGGATGCCCGAGATTTTCTTGGAGAAAAAGAAACTTACTCCTACCTCTGAACTCGTATATGGAGCGCCTGAGGGAAAGCTCCCCTTTACTCTTAGTATAGCCCTAACTTCTACTTCTGCACAACACTCTGAAGTAGTCTATACCTTCGAAGGTGAGTTCAATCCTATGCTGGCTTTGGTGGTAAAAAGCCCTATCACCAAGCTGCTACAAACCATGGCCGAGAAAACAAAAACACTATGAAGAAACACCGAAACCTCATGCTCAAGTATGGAAGTATGATGGGTGGTGTATCCATAGCCCTCACCCTACTTCAGCATCAACTACAAGCCTACAATGGAGCCTCTTTGACTATATTTGCTTTCGGCATCTTACCTATTTTATTCCTTACCTTTTTTATTTTTTTAGGTATTTACCTAAGCAAAGAACGTAGTTTCCGCCAAATGATAAAAATAGGACTGGGTATCTCTATTCTCTTTGCTATTATTGCTGGAGTATTTTGGGTTATTTTTATCCAATACATAGACCCTAACCACTTGGATATGGTCAATCACTTACAATTGGAAGCCTACCAAAAACAATTCCCCTCAGCCGACCCTCAGTCTATAGCTCAGATGCAACAAGATATGGAGCGAAACAAATTACCTTGGATACAATTCAACCTATCGGTAGTCTCCAATATGTTTTTTGGCTTAGTTATTTCCCTATTGGGAAGTTCATTTTTCAAAATTTTAAATAGAACTTAAAAACAAATCCATGCAGATATCGGTTGTCATTCCGCTATTCAACGAAGAAGAATCCTTACCCGAGCTACACCAGTGGATACAGAAGGTGATGGCCAAGGAGCAATTCTCCTATGAAATCATTTTTGTAGATGATGGCTCTACCGATCATTCGTGGGAAGTGATCCAGAATATATGTGCTTCTGATAGGCATGTGAAAGCCCTACGCTTTTTAAGGAACTATGGGAAGTCCCAAGCTCTCAATGCGGGTTTTGCAAGAGCCGAAGGAAAGGTAGTCATCACCATGGATGCCGACCTGCAGGATAGCCCCGATGAGATACCCGCCCTCTATCAGATGATTGAAAAGGAACACTATGACCTGGTCTCTGGCTGGAAAAAGAAGCGCTATGACCACAAGCTCACCAAGAATCTCCCGTCCAAGCTCTTCAATTGGGCTGCTCGCAAGGTCTCTGGCCTTACCCTACACGACTTCAACTGTGGGCTGAAAGCCTACCGCAAGGAGGTCATCAAGACAGTCGATGTCCGTGGGGAGATGCACCGATACATCCCTGTACTGGCCAAATCAGCAGGATTCGATCGCATTACCGAAAAAGTAGTTCAGCACCAAGCTCGCAAATATGGTAGTACCAAATTCGGAATAGAACGGTTTATCAACGGCTTTTTAGACCTATTGACTATCGGATTCCTTTCTAAGTTTGGCAAGCGACCTATGCACCTCTTTGGTGCCTTAGGGGTACTGATGTTCTTCATTGGTTTTTGCTTGGCCTTTTACTTGGGGGTTGACAAACTTTTTATAGACCCTACAGGAAGGCTCATCACTAACAGGCCTCAATTTTTCCTTTCTCTTACAGCCATGATTATAGGAACTCAGTTCTTTTTGGCTGGCTTCTTAGCCGAATTGGTACTAAGAAGTAGAGAGAGCGAACCAAGATATCATATCAAAGAAACTATTAACTAAAAAAACAATCACTTTATGTACAGAATTTGTATTCTTTCCCTGCTATTGTTCGCCTGCAAGGGCAATAATACCCCAGAGAACACTCCTACAGAAGAACCAGTTACAGAACAGAGAGAACAAACCGCACAAGCTCCAAAGGAGCAAGACAGCCGCCAAGGTATCCTATACAATGGCATTCTCCCCACCTCCAATGGAAAAAATGTAGATACCACAGTTATCTTGGGGGAAAATAATACCTATACCAAGACCGAACGTTATATAGAAGATGGGCATAGCCAAAGTGAGAAAGGGCGTTTTCAATGGAATGGAGAAGACAAAACCATTGTCCTTATAGGTGAGAATGGTTCTAAAGCTACCTACAGAGTAGATGCTCAAGTGCTCATCCTTCTTCCTGACCCCAACAAAAAGATGAGCCCAGCGGAAGAAGAGCGCTACACCCTACACCAAAAATAAGAAAAAATGGCTATCCCTGTCTATTGTATGCCTGGTATGGCCGCCAGTTCGCGTATTTTCGAACACCTTGAGTGGCCTGAAGGGTATCAAGTACATCTGTTGGAATGGGACGAACCCCGTCCTAAGGAAGGTCTCTTGGACTATGCCGCCCGTATAGCCCAACAAATCACTGCTCATAACCCTATCCTTATAGGAGTATCCTTAGGTGGGGTACTGATGCAAGAAGTCGCCAGACTGCTGCCAAGCTATCGGTGTGTCGTTTTAATCTCCTCTGTCGCCTCCCCCAAGGAACTCCCCTCATGGATGCGCCGTTGTAAAAAACTAAAACTACACCATATTCTTCCCTTAGCCCGAATGATACGTTTTGACTTTTGGAAACACACCAAGCGCTACAAAAAACTATATATTCACTATATAGGCCTCTCAAGTCCTACCTACTTGGCATGGTGCGCGCGTGAGTTGCTCGATTGGGAAGGAAAACCCCTTGATAAGGATAAAATCATTCATATACATGGCGATAAGGATTTGGTATTCCCTATCCGATACATCGGCGATTGTATCCGAGTGAAGGGGGGTACCCATATCATGATCGTCAATCGTTTTCGTTGGTTTAGAGAACATTTTCTTCCAATAATTAATTCAAAAATCTCCCCTACAGAAGAGCCCACCCATACTCCTATGTAGAGGGTGCCAAAGCACAATACTATCATAAAACAATTTAAGAGAAAAACCTCTGAAAAATCAAAAAAAGAAAGTTATTGCCAAACGTGAAAAAAAAGTAAAATATATTTTTGTGATCTAACAAAAAAAACTTATTTTTGCACCAAATTTTATATATAAAATGAGTGTTATCTACATGCTCATATCCATTAGTACTATAGTAGTCGGTCTATTCTTATTCTTATACCTTCGTGCCATCCATAAGGGGCAGTATGATGATGTAGAGAGTCCTGCTATACGTATGCTCTTTGAAGATGAATTAGTAGAGTCCTCACCTAAAGAAAACACTTTAGAAAAAACACATACCTCTTACCACAAGAAGGATACAGAAAAGCAAACAACAACTTAAAATTTGCTAAATCATTTTTTATGGAAATGGAACAATTTTATTACGACAACAAAATTGTTAAGAACTTCCTTTATGCAACCCTCTTTTGGGGTGTTATAGGAATGAGTGTGGGGCTACTATTGGCCTACTATTTTCTATTTCCTACACTTACCGAAGGAATCTCTTGGCTAAGTTTTGGTCGATTGCGACCACTACACACCAATGCAGTGATCTTTGCTTTTGTAGGAAATGCTATTTTTGCGGGGAGCTACTACTCCATGCAGCGCCTACTGAAGGCTCGTATGTATAGTGACTTCCTAAGCAAGCTCAACTTCTGGGGATGGCAGTTGATCATCTTGGGAGCAGCTATTACTTTCCCTATGGGGATAAGCACCTCCAAGGAGTATGCTGAGCTTGAATGGCCTTTTGATATTGCCATAGCTATTGTATGGGTGGCTTGGGGGGCCAATATGATTGGAACCCTTATCAAGAGAAGACAGCGCCACATCTATGTAGCGATTTGGTTCTACTTGGCTACCTTTGTAGCTGTAGCTTTGCTACACATTTTTAACAACTTAGAGTTCCCTATTGCCCTTACCTCTATGAAGAGCTACTCCGTATATGCTGGAGTACAAGATGCTCTGGTACAATGGTGGTATGGACACAATGCGGTAGCCTTCTTCCTGACAACTCCTTTCTTAGGACTTATGTACTACTTTGTTCCTAAAGCGGCTAACAGACCGGTATATTCCTACCGCCTGTCTATTATCCACTTCTGGAGCTTGATATTCATCTATATGTGGGCGGGGCCTCACCACTTGCTCTACACCGCTCTTCCTGAATGGGCTCAGAACCTTGGGGTAGTATTCTCTGTAATGCTCATAGCACCTTCTTGGGGAGGTATGATCAATGGGCTACTTACCCTACGTGGTGCTTGGGATAAGGTGCGTACCGAACCGGTACTTAAGTTCTTGGTTGTAGCCATTACCGGATATGGGATGGCAACCTTTGAGGGGCCTACCTTGGCGCTAAAGAATGTAAATGCCATAGCCCACTTTACTGACTGGATTATTGCTCACGTACACGTAGGGGCCTTGGCTTGGAACGGGTTCCTTACCTTTGGTATGATCTACTATCTTGTTCCTAAGATGTGGAAAACCAACCTATACTCTATCCGCCTTGCCAATGCACACTTCTGGATAGGTACCTTAGGAATTGTATTCTATACCATTCCTCTCTATATAGCAGGATTTACACAAGCCTCCATGTGGAAACAGTTCTACCCAGATGGAAACTTGGTATATGGTAACTTCCTTGATACTGTCAATGCCATTATGCCTATGTATGCTATGCGTGCCATTGGAGGATCGCTTTATATCACTGGGGCTATCATGGCTATTATCAACGTAATTCAGACCATCCGCCAAGGACAGAAAGTAACGGACGAACTTGCCGAAGCTCCCGCCTTAGCTCCTATTAGTA
This sequence comes from Capnocytophaga gingivalis ATCC 33624, assembly GCF_000174755.1. Taxonomy (GTDB): domain Bacteria; phylum Bacteroidota; class Bacteroidia; order Flavobacteriales; family Flavobacteriaceae; genus Capnocytophaga; species Capnocytophaga gingivalis. The sequence continues at coordinate 104,518 of NZ_ACLQ01000024.1, read as the reverse complement.
AAAAACGTGTGGCTGGTGAAACCCTTCACCACTGGCTCGAAAGAAAACCTGTACAAATGACCATCTGGGCTACTATTGCCGTAGCTATAGGAGGGGCTGTACAGATCATCCCTACTCTCTTAGTAAAAGAAAATATTCCTACCATAGCTGAAGTAAAACCTTATACGCCTCTCGAATTGGAAGGCCGTGACCTCTATATCCGTGAAGGTTGTGTGGGTTGCCATACTCAGATGGTTCGTCCGTTCCGTAGTGAGGTAGAGCGTTATGGGGAATACTCCAAGGCTGGAGAATTTGTATACGATCGTCCATTCTTATGGGGAAGTAAGCGTACAGGCCCTGATTTGCATCGCTTAGGGGGCAAATACAACAACAACTGGCACTTCAACCATATGTTAGACCCAAGAGAAACCTCCCCAGGTAGTATCATGCCTTCTTATCCATGGCTTATCAAAAATGAATTGAACACCGATAGGCTCTTACAGAAGATGCGTACCTTATCTAAATTGGGGGTTCCTTACAACGAAGATGATTTCAAGTTTGCCCAAGAAAACTTAGCCGTACAAGCCAGAGCTATTGCCAATAGCCTACTGAACGACCCTAACTTCGTGGCCAATTATGAAGCCTCTAAGAAAAACGCCGAAGTTCGTGGGGAGAAATTTATCCCTATCGAAAAACGTGAAATCGTGGCTATGATAGCCTATTTACAACGATTGGGGGTAGATATCAAAGCAAAGAAAGAAAACGCTGAAAAATAATTCGTTATGATGAAGTTTATCAAACACCACATGGCTTCCATCGAAGGTGTTTCACTTTACCCGATTATTTCTTTAATTATTTGCTTTACTTTTTTCATCGTCCTATTCTGGTGGGTACTCTCCTACAAGAAAAAGGATCTGAATGAGATTAGTAACCTCCCTTTTAACGACGACGATCAAAACAACAACATTTTATGAGAAATTTATTAGCATTAATACGTATTCTTATCATTGTAGGTTTTGCTGCCTTATTGTTAGAATATATATATGGAACAGAAGAAGCATCTGCTATTGTTTCTATGGTTCCTATCCAAGCATTTTTAGGGTTCCTTACCTTGATACTCATTGCTATTGAGATGATCCGCTACCGCTCTGAGGATATTCTTGACCGCCTGCTCACCGACTCTCAAAAACAACAAAGAGAGCTTGCGGAGCAAAACAGCTGGTGGGGGCGCTTTGTAGCCAAGATGCTTGACCAAAAACCTTTAGAAAAAGAATCTGAAATTATCCTCGATCATAACTATGACGGGATCCAAGAGCTGGATAACAACCTCCCTCCTTGGTGGACATATCTTTTCTATGCTTGTATCATCTTTGCTGTAGTATACCTATTCAAGTATGAAGTATTTGGAGGGCTTAGTCAGAAAGCTGAATATGAGCAAGAGATTACCGATGCCCAACATGCGATTGAGGCTTTCAAAAAGGCTAACCCTGGTATGATTGATGCCGATAGCGTTACAGAACTTACCGATGCAGCCAGCCTACAGGAAGGAAAAAGTATCTTCCAAGCCAACTGTATCATGTGCCACGCTCCTGACGGCGGTGGAGGTATAGGTCCTAACCTTACCGATGATCACTGGATCCTTGGGGGAGATATCAAGAATGTATTCCACACCATCTCCGAAGGAGGACGTGAAGGTAAAGGTATGGTTGCCTGGAAGGCTACCCTCACTGCCAAACAACGCCAACAGGTAGCCAGCTATGTACTCTCCCTACAGGGAAGTAGCCCTGCCAGCCCTAAGGCTCCTGAAGGAGACATTATTTGGAAAAAATAACAATCAGTGATTTTATAGAAAAGTGCTTGTAGAACCTTAGAACTACAAGCACTTTTTTTGTAACATATTAAGTCTCTATTGTGCAATCTGTGACAAAGCAAACAGCGGACATACCCTCACTGTGCGCTCTGCTCCTTCTTCAGTATCGGTATAGGTGAACGTTCCAAAGTTCTCTAATGAGGCTCTTATGGCGTTCTTTAGCTTCTTTTCGCGCATAAACTGCCACAAACTCTTCATTCCTCCTTGTGTGCCTGCTTTTACTTCTATAGGCAATACTGCCGACTCGTAGGGTATGAGATAATCTACCTCTGCCTGTGCATTTTTGGCTCTGCGCACCCAGTAAAATAACTCGTGTCGCATATTGGGGGTGCGGTATCGCAATAGTTCAAGCCCCGCAATCATCTCAGTAAGCGCCCCTTTGTTTACTAAGTCGGTAGGGTTTTGGGTGAGTATTTGGGTTGTAAGCTCTGTGATGTCGCCTGTCATATCAAGCCAACGGAGTAGCAACCCACTGTCGAGCAGTAGCATTTTCCTATAAGTAGGGTTGGCTTCACTTCCTAACGGAAGCCCGTTAGCATCGGTGTGCGTTACAGGTGTGATTATACCCGCTAAAATAAGCAATTCCAACGCTTTTTTCACCTCATTACTATGGTATCCCCCTCCTCCTACTTGCGAGTATACAAACTTACTGCCTATTTGTAAGGCGACGCTTTGCAGGGTAAATCTAAGCAAGGTAGGGTCTACTCTCTTTCGGTATTTAGGAAAATCGTCCTGATAGGTGAGTACAATATCGTCTTGCACCTCTTGGCAAGCCAAATAATCGCGTGTGGCTACCCATTTGGCTACTACCTCTGGCATCCCTCCTACCAACATATAAGAGCGAAATAACCCTACTAACTTCTCGTATAAAGGTAATGGTAAAGGCGCTTCGGCAGTAGCACTATTGCGCGCTTCCAATAGCAAAGTTTCGCCACAAGCCCTTAAAAACTCATCAAAAGTCATTGGGTAGACAAACATAGAGTGGATACGCCCTACTCCAAAGGTTGGCAATGTTTCGAGGGCAAACTCTAAGAGAGAACCTGCGGCTATCACGTGCAAATCGGGCATATCTTCTTTAAAAAAACGCAATGCCATAATTGCCTCGCCTGCCGCTTGTATCTCGTCTATAAAAAGCAGTGTTTGTCCAGCAACAATAGGCTTACCTACCATAGCCGAAAGCTGAGGTACTATACGCTTTACATCGAGGTCTCCCTGAAAGAGTTGTATAAATGAAGGTTGCTTTTCTAAGTTTATTTCTACGAAATTCTCAAATTGTTTGCCCAACTCTCTTACTGCTGTCGATTTACCCACCTGACGGGCACCCCTTAACAATAAAGGTTTGCGAGCAGGGCGTAAAGCCCATTCTTTTAGATAGCTATCTATTAATCTTGGGTAATACATCTTATAAAATATAAAGAGTTATATATCAGGCGACAAAGATACAAAATTAAAATTATCCAAAGAAATAAATTGCTGTTTTTTGCAAAAATCCAAAGAAATAATGATTTTGCAAGTTATTTTTTACTCAACACGGGGAGGTCTTCAAATATTCATATTCTTCTTCCCTCTTCCTATTTCCAGCAATCGCTCAAGAGTAGTTTGTAGCACCTTATTTAGCTTGAGGTGCCACTGATATTGATAATCTACAACAGGGTCATTTTCATCTTTCAAATTCTTCCCTATAGTTTATATATAGATAATACCATTCTCTACATAATAATCTCCCATTGTATAACGTTTTGTTGGTTCTGGAAAACGTTCTGTAAATTGATTCCTATATTTATTATAGTCTATCAATATCATTCTATTGAAATCACCAATACTAAAACTAAGGTTTTTTTCTTCTAAAGTAATTTCGAAATATTCATCAATAGAATTTTCTATTATTTTGGTTTCATTTTTTAGCTTTTCCACCAGCAGAGCCAAATCTATAGCTCCTTCCATAGTGGAGCAGTCCATTTTATATAAGGTTTTCCCTACTTGATAGGAGAAAATATCACCTTCTATGGTTGGATTTTCAATAGGTACTAAAGTTTCATCGCTATAAGGGGTTTTGTCGAGCATTACCTCCCCTTTTAGCAAACGAAAAATTTCTTCACCAAAATTGATGTTTAACCAAATTTTGGGGTATATTCTAATTCTATGACACTTGTTTTTTTTTCTTATGGTTCTCATTGTAGTTTTATTTAAAAGGGGAATACAGCTTTAAGTTTATCTAATAGATTCATAGCATATCCCTCTTGAGGCAAAGTTTTTATTCCATTTATCTTTTTTGGGTTCTCGTGTAGCATTCTTTTAACAACACATCTGAAACATTAACCAAGTGCTTTATTAATCCCATTCATCATCAATTGAAAGTCGCTCCCAAAAATTTTCAAAGTTAGAACCTATAAGCCAAAATTTTTGATATTTAACTTCTTCAGGCATTATCTTGCCTGTTTCTTCTAAATAATCTTCACTATCCCATTCGGCATCCCTATACCAAAAATATACTTTTCCATAGTCTTTTAAATTTAATGAGATAACAATTAGGTTCCACTCCGCTATCAGCTATTGGTAGGAATTTAGCAGGCATTCTATTCTTAAATTCTTTCAATGTTTTAACAAGGTCATAGTCAGTTCCTTTTCCGAAGAAAACATTAATACTTGTTTCTAAAAAAGTATAATTAGGAATACCTACACTTTCTGGGTGTTGGTATTCAGCTTCTTCTGTAAAGGGCACTGCTTTTAATAAGTTATTAGGTGTTGATACTCCGTATTTAGTAGCAAAATTCTTATAAACAATAGGTATTTGCTCTCCAACTAATTTTTCTACTTTTGCCCAATAATCTTCGTTAGGACAAGTTTGTTTTTTAGGGTAAAGAGGAACTATTCCTCCTAATTTTTCAATTATTTTATCTATATTCATTTTTAATGATGTTTTGTTTTTCTAATTTCATTTGCAGCTCCAGAGTGTTTAAAGGCATTGTGCAAACTTGTTAATGGAAATTGCATAACATTATATCAAATAAATTATAAAGAGTTATATATCAGGTGGTAAAAGTACAAAATTAAAATTATCCAAAGAAATAAATCGCTGTTTTTTGAAAAAATCCAAAGAAATAATGATTATAGGTTAAGTTCTTAATTATAATTGCAATATAGCTTTAAGTTTGTCTAATAGATTCATAGCATATCCTCCTTGGGGCAAAACTTCTCTTATTTTAGAATGGCATAAAGCCCTTTTAAACTCCCAATCGAAAATAATAAGTGGGTGTGAAAACAAGAGTATAGAGAATTTTATATATTGCTGAAAATTATGTGTTTTTAAAAAGCCCAAAAAAGCTATGAACTCATTAGGAGTTTTAGCATACTTAAAAAGATAACTATCTATCAAGCATTCACTTTTATATTTAGTTTTAGCACTCCTGCTAACTTTGTTTTCTATAGTAGGAATTTCCTCTCCCATATAATCTCTCATATAATAATGAGAGGCGCTATTATCTTCATTATCAAAGCTAACTAACTTGTATAAATCAATAGCTTTTGAAAGAGATAAGTATAGCTTTTCTCTATCCTCATCTATCTCAAAAAACGTTTTTACAGCCTGCGAAAGCGTAAGTGTTTGCGCTCCAAAAATAGTGTATACCATTTCTTTTAACAGAGAATACAAGCATTCTATATCCTTTTTAGCTATTTGGTGATAACATTCTTTCTTGTTTTTTAACTCAAAGACAGCAGAAAACAGCTTTTCAAAAACCTCTTTTATATCAGTAGCTATGTTATCCATAAAATATCCCTGCTTTGTGAGTTGGTTTCTTTCTATAAAAGTTTCCCCACAAGGGTTAAAGAACAATAAATACTTAAAGGCGTGTTCAGTATTCTCTTTTTTTAGTAACTGAATCAATGAAAAGAACTGTAATCTATCATTGATATAATAGTTGTCGTAGTAATAAAAGGCTCTTAAACAGACTTCTAAAAGAGAAAAAATGTCCTCAAAACAAGAATGAGAAATCTCTGTTTGGAGTTTATCATACAAAGCGTCATTTTTCAGTGCATATAGCAGTTCATCGAGTTCTCTCTTTTTAGGCAGTGTAGCCAACAGAAAATCACCTTCCTCATTTTGGTAGTTTGTAATTTTCAAAAGTTCCTCTTTTTCTTCCTGCTGCTCCCCGCAAAACCTCAACAGGGAGAAATACAACATCTTATTTAAGTCCATTTTTCTGAAAATTAGTGATGTTTTTTTTTCCCCATTTACTTTTTTAGATCCTTGGTGTAGTTCGAGTAGCGTTCTTTTAACAACACTGCTGAAACATTAGGCACCCCTTTACACTATTTAGAGCGTATTATAAGATTAAAAAACACTTATCTCTATGGTGTATAAAGGAAAATAGCGGGGTAGATCTTTTGTATTATGTTGGTGTAAGTCGTTGAAATTTTGACAACACTTTTGAAACACTACCCAATCTAATAATTATCGACATACAAAAAAACTCCCCTCTCCTCAAAAGGGGAGTTTAAATTCGTTTAAAAGGCTAAATTTGTTAGTCAATATGAAAAATATTTACTTCCATAACTTATTGAATTTCCAACAGTTACTAATTTCCCCTTTGGAGGAAGTCGCGAGAGCGAGTATGTGAAGAGGGGGAGGTTTTGAAAATCAGCAACTTATAGAACTTACAAAACTTGAGTCATTAATCATTAATCATTGCTCATTAATCATTGTTCATTGCTCATTGTGTATCACTGGATAGTTATGAGTAGTATACTCCTTATAGGAGGCGCCTTTGAGCATACAGTCCATAATTCTATGCATATAGTCCGCTATGGAGGGGTTAGTCGTATTGAACAAGAAGGTAAAGACCACTTCTTCCTCAGGATATACATAGAACCAAGCATATCCCCCTATACCATTGCCTATATGCCCGTAATAGGTACGCCCTTGCCAGTCGGTGGTTGTCTGCCAGCCAATGCCATAGCCCGTATCTTTTCCGGTATTGAGCTGTTGGGAGGTGAGCATTTGCTCTTGGTATTCTGGTTTTAGGAAAGCCTTGCCCAATATCGCTTGTCCCATTAGGTTTACATCATAGGCAGTAGAGAGGAATCCTCCTCCTCCGAGCTTAAAGAAGTTGTTCACCTCGGTAGATCTTTTGAATTGTTTCTTCTTATCAGGAGAATACGGAATGGACTGGTTCGGGGACAGCCCTCCCATATCGGGAAAGGTATGCTTCATCCCTATAGGCTCCAATACATTGTGGGTTACATACCATTCGAAAGGTTCCTTACGTGCCTCCTGCATAGCCAAAGAAACAAGGTTGATATCATAACTATTGTAATAATATTGTGTCCCAGGTTCGAAAAGCAAAGGGTCTTCTGCGAATACGCTTATTCCTTCCTTGATGCTCATAAAGCGGTTAAGAAAGACTTCTTTCCCTTTGTAGGCACGTATCCCTGCCAAGTGCCCCGCCAATTGTTTTACAGTAAAGTCATATTGTTTTTTAGGAAAATAAGGGACATAGTCATAGAGCGAACAGTTCCAGTCTATCCAGCCCTGTTCCTGCATCTTGGTTAGTGCCATTCCTGTCAAGGGCTTGGAAACACTGGCGATACGGTACAGGGTCTCGCGGGGGTTCACCCCTACTTTGTTCTCTATATCGGCATAGCCATACCCCTGTTCCCAGATCGGAAAACCGCGCTTGGTCACACATATGGACATACTCGGAGTATAGTGTTCTTGTAGAAGGTAATTGACTACCAGCTCCGATTGTTGGATTGCTTTTTCCAGAGAGTTTATCTTGGAAATATCTTCTGCAAAAATTTGTTTTTGAGTAATGGGTTGCGCAAATAATTGCTGAAAAAATGTAAAAATAGACATTAGTGCTACTATTTTTGTTCTCATATTGCTCTATTAGGTGCTTTATTTTCTTGAAAAAACGCTCTAAAGATAGGATCTTCAAAGCGTTAAAATATTTTTTAATATGTTCTTATTTTACTAAATCATTGAGTACCTCTACAGCCTCTTCTACATAGATATCCTTTTGAAGATTTTCATGCCAACGATCACGACGTATCTTTACATCTTCATTCTCTTTAGCTTTCTCTTCTTCGGAAGGCAGAGAGGAGAATTGTAAGGATGATTTGTATTCGGTCAGTTGCTTGAACTTCTTGATCATGGCCTCACTTTCATCTATTTGTTTCTTATAGGCATTGTACTCAAGCGAATAGGTATTCTCATCTCGTTGTTTCTGTACCCAGCGGGCATTCTCATCTATGAGCTTGAAGAGGGCTCCCTCTTCTATACGCTTCTTGCTATTGGCAATAGCGGTAGCAAAGTTCTGGTTTTCGCTCCAGCGGGTATAGTTGGCCTTAGGTATCTCATCCCATGGCATAGGGTTTTCCATTTCTCTCTCTCCTACTTTTATGTATTGGTAACGATCTGGAATCACCACATCGCTATTGACTCCCTTCAGTTGGGTAGATCCTCCATTGATACGGTAGAACTTCTGGCGAGTGAGCTTGATAGCTCCCAAATCTCCCAAGGAGCTATTGCGTATCTCGCGGTTTAGGTCTATCAGCTCCTGTACTGTGCCTTTGCCGTAGGATTGTTTGCTGCCTATGATGATTGCTCGTCCGTAGTCTTGCATAGCAGCTGCCAAGATTTCTGATGCTGAAGCGGACAATTCATTGATAAGAATTACCAAGGGTTTATCCCATTGGGTACTACTGTCGGTATCGCTGAGTACTTGTATATTTCTCTCGGCATCTCTCACTTGTACTACCGGACCTTCTTTGATAAAGAGACCTGCTATTTCGACTACTTTGGATAGGGAGCCCCCACCATTGTTGCGCAAGTCTACGATAAGTCCATCTACATTCTGCTTCTTGAGCTTGGCTATCTCCAAGGCCATATCCGAAGCGGAGTTACGCTCACGGGTATTGTTGAAATTCACATAGAAGGAGGGTAGGTTAATGATTCCATAAGTATGGTTTCCTTGCTTGATTATAGCCGATTTGGCAAAGGTTTCTTCTATCTCTACCACATCACGCTTTATGGAGACTACTTGTATACTTCCATCTAAACGCTTTACGGTAAGGCGAACTTCAGTACCTTTTTTCCCTTTGATAAGCTTCACTGCATCTTCCAAGCGCATGCCTATCACATCCACAGGATCTTTACTTCCTTGTCCTACCTTGAGGATCATATCTCCTACTTCTAAGAGCTTGCCTTTCCACACAGGACCTCCCATGATAATATCGGAAATACGGATTCCATCGGATTTCTTCTGTAGTACAGCACCTATCCCTTCGAACTTTCCGGATATATCTCGATCGAATCGCTCTTTGATATCTGGTGCCATATAGCTCGAATGCGGGTCTGTAGCCTCTACATAGCTATTGAGGTAGATGCCAAACCAATCATCTGAAGTTAGGTCTTTGTAGGAAACAAACATCTCTTCAAAGGCTTTCTGAGTAGCCTCTACAGCTTCTGTTGTAAGTTCCTTGTCTCCCTTAGGGGTATAGTTGGCATCTTTCTCTTTCTTATCTTGCTCTTCTTTTTGCTTGATAATCAAGTTCGAAAGTATAGAATATTTGATAAGCTTTCTCCAGCGCTCCCTCAGCTGCTTTTTGTTCTTAGTATAGGGAATCTTCTCATAATCCAAGTCGATAGTTTCATTTTTGGTAAACTCGTACTTTTCTTTGAGAAGTTCCTGTGATAGTTTGTTTGCCTCTTCTATACGTTGGCGCAAGCGGTTATAGGTCAGGGTAAAGAAAGAAATATCCATCTTCTTGAGATCATCATCAAGCTTTGTTTCACTCTTCTTGAACTCATCTATATCCTCTTGGATAAAATAACGCTTCTGAGGGTCTAAGTATTGGATATAGCCCTTGAATACACGCTTGGAGTAAGCATCATCCAAAGGTTGTGGATCATAGTGGCCTCGAGAGACCATATACTGAATGATCTCCATCAGGAGCTTTTCCTTATCTCCTGTATACTCAAATTTTTTATCTGTAAAACTACAAGATGCAAAGGAAATTATTCCTAAGAAAAATAGAATAAAGATATTTTTTTTCATGGATTTGTTTAATAATCGGCAAAGATACTACTTTATTATGAGAATAGAATGTATTTTTATAGTTTTATTTTTTTTAACACCTTAGGCCCCAACACTGCCCACTGCTCACACCAGCATAGGACGATTTGCTAATCGCCCCTACCACAGAACACAACAACCCTCATGCCAATATGGACAATCTCTACTCACTCTTCACTTTTCACTTTTCACTCTTCTCTCTTCACTCTTCTCTCTTCACTCTTCTCTCTTCACTCTACAAACGGGTATCGGTATCATTTTGTGTTGGTTTGCCCTATTCAGCCGCTTAAAAATAGCCAATACTTGGCTTTGCCTTGGGGTAAGGTGAGTCTCCTCTGCCCCACTCTCTACCAATCGCATTGCCCATTCCAATTCGTCATAGGTAGCACCAAGCTGGTCTTCGTCGGTACGATCATCTCCGAAAAGCCCATCGGTAGGGGCTGCCTGAAGAATCTCTGGCAATACACCCAAGTAGCGCCCTACTTCATATACTTCGCTCTTATATAGGTCGCCTATAGGGCTTACATCTACCCCACCATCACCATATTTGGTGAAAAAGCCAACCCCAAAATCCTCTATCTTGTTGCCTGTCCCTACTACCATATAGCCTTGTAGACCCGCAAAGTAGTACAGAGTGGTCATCCTAAGGCGGGCTCGGGTATTGGCAAGCGCCAAAGCATTGTTCTCTGCGGGAGGAACTTGAGCGACAAAGGTATCAAATACAGGGGTCAAATCCATCTCCAGACTACTGACATTCGGATATTTATTCTTTAGAAAGGCTATGTGATTGCGTCCTCTACTTACTTGATTCGCAGCCTGATGGATCGGCATTTCCAAGCACAGTACGGGCTTACCTGTCTCAGCACATAGGGTGGAGACTACAGCTGAGTCTATCCCTCCTGAGATTCCTACAACCATCCCTTTTATCCCTGTCTGGAGAAGGTAATCCTTAAGCCATTCTACAATCTGTTGCGTTACTTTTGGGGTATTCATTCTCGTTCGTTTAGGGCACAAAAGTAGCGATTATTCTCCAACATTCCAAGAAGATTTTTCTTTATTTCCGAGTGATAACAACCGCTTGGGTTGGGGTCTCTCCATTGATACGATCTCCTATCCCACAGTAAGTTACCTCAAGGGAAGTATCACCTACACAGTGGCGGATAAAGTCTTGAAACTCTTGGGGTGTCCATTCGAAATGGTGATCTTCATGCCTTAGGCTTTCTGGATCTTCGTCAAAGTAATATTTGTTGAACAAGCTATTGGGGGTGGTGATAATCATCTTGTGGAAATTCAAGCTCAGACAATGCTTTACCAAGGCCTCGGCTGCCTCGGGGGTGTTGTGCTCTATCACTTCGGTAAGGATGATGTTCACTGGGTTTTTATACTCATAATCAGTCCAATCGGAAAAGAAATAGAGGTTATCGGCTTCCATTCGTTCTTTCAATAGTGCAGCATAATCACCTACTGACTTGTCCGTATCGGTAGCAAAATAGGGGTGACTATAGTTGTAGTTTCTCCTCATAAAGCGGCGATAGTACTTGAGCTCTCCACACCCTATGTCCAAGATCGGATACTCCATCCCCAGCTCTTTGACTATGAAGTCCATACGACTACCATGGGTATCGGTAAACTGAAAATCTATATCCAAGCCTTCCTCCTTGAAATACGCCTCGAACATAGGCTTGATTTCAGCAAATTGGCGTTCGCTCTTGATGGCTCGCTTGATAAATAGGTAGAAAACAAAGTAAGGAACCTGTGGGATATTGGTCAGAATTCGGGCATACTTTTGGGCGAAATGGTCATCTATATAGGTGTATTCTCCATAGGTATTGGTAATATGGGTGGTTACAGCTATGAAGCTCAAAAGGTTCATGGCTTCAAAGACACTCTTCCCCTCTACTCTTAGGCTCAGATTGTTACCCACTATCGGGGTTATGTGTATGTTTTTGAAATAGCGCTCCATCATAAAGTGCCCCTTGCTATACCAAGTGGAATTGGCATATAGGTTCTTTACTTCTATGGTACAGGGATAGGTGTCTACCTCAGCTCGGGTGCGCTCTAACCATTTGATCTGTTGTGACCAATAGGTTTGTTTCTCCTGCAAAAGTTCTTTGAAAAACTCATTGCAGATATGTAAAATCACCAAGGGGGAACAATAGCTTTGGAAGTCTATCTGATTGCTTTCCTCTGGAAGATAGCTATAGCGTGTATCCTGAAAGACTACATCATACTGATACGCACTGACCGCATTGCCTATAAGCTGCCCATTGCGTAAGCTCTTCGCGTAGATTCCCAAGTCGGTATGTGGATTCTTATTGAGCAAATCCAACAAATGTGGGTTCTGGGAGTGTATTTGTAAAATCATAAGTATATATATTCTTGTTTGACAGGGCAAAGGTAATTATTAATTGCGCAATGTTCTTACGTAGAAGAATTTTTTTCTTCAAAGAAAAGAAAAAATATATTTGCCAGAACAAAAAATAGTTGTATCTTTGCGCCCGTAAATGAAAGGAGGTGTTATACTATGCTAATCATACCAGTAAAAGAAGGAGAAAACATTGATAGAGCTCTAAAGCGCTACAAGAGAAAGTTCGACCGAGTAGGAATCGTTCGTGAACTTCGTGCACGTCAGCACTTTACTAAGCCCTCCGTACTTCGCCGTAGCGTAATCCAAAGAGCGGAGTTCATCCAACAACTAAGAGATGCTGAAGAAATATAAATTTCTTTATAATAGAAAATCCCTGTCTCACAGGGATTTTTTTGTATAAAACAAAAATGAATCCATGAAAAAATTTGCTTTGCTATGCTCCTTTTTGGCGCTTGCCAGTTGTGAAAATGATGATATCTGTGATGACTCTGTAGTAACTCCTCGCCTTATTGTACGTGTGTATGATAAGGATACCCCTACCCGTACCAAAACGGTCAATAGTCTCCTTGTCGTGGGGAATAATCAAAATACCCCTACTCAACCCATCGCCACCACGGATTCCTTAGTCCTCCCTCTAAAACTCTCCTCTGGTGAGTCTTCTTTTATCTTGGTAAAGGATGCCGCTGTGGATAGCTTAGGACGCATCACTCGTGGAAGTCAAGTAGCACTGAAAATACAGGCCAATGCTTCCCAGTTGTTTGCTAATAAGGGCTGTGGATACAAGGTGGTATATGACCAAGTCTCGGCCTCTATCGACTCTATTGCAGGAAATACACGCTGGATTGATCGGGTACAAGTAATGTTTAGAAAAGTTGAAGATGAAAAAAAAGCTACTATTCGTATTTATTATTAGCCTCTTATCTGTATCTTATGGATTTGCTCAGGAGAACAAACTAAAACCGGTGGATTCTCTTACTAAAAAGGATAAAATCAAAGAAATTCCTTCTGAAAAGCTCGAAGGCATAAGCCCTGACAAGATATACTATCAGCATTATGGCTTGCGTATAGGCGCGGATATTTCCCGACCTATCCGCTCTCTCTTGGACAAAAGTTACCAAGGGCTGGAACTCGTAGGCGATTACCGCCTGAACTATCGCTATTACTTGGCTGGAGAAATAGGCAAAGAACGCAAGGTCAGCGAAAACAACTATTTCGACTTCACTACCAATGGACAATATATCAAGTTTGGTATCGATTATAATTCGTATACCAACTGGTATGGTATGGAGAATATGATCTATTTCGGGGCGCGCTATGGCTTTTCTATCTTCAATCAGGAAGTGACCCGCTACAGCGTACATACCCTTCGCAATTATTGGAATGAATCACTCATAGGTACCCAATCGGATATACTAACCTCTTACCAAGGGCGCACCGCTCATTGGCTGGAAGGTATCTTAGGTATCAAAGTAGAACTCTTCAAGCACTTCTATGCAGGAGCCTCCCTAAGATTCAGCTTCTTGCTCTACCAGAATAAGGACAACTTCCCCAACTTTTGGATCCCTGGGGTACAGCGTGTATGGGAAGGAAGCAATATTGGTATCAACTACAACTATACCCTATCCTATATGATTCCTCTCTACAAAAAAGCTAAGGAAAAAACCTACAAAAATGACAAATGATTAATCAGCAATGATTAGTGGGACATTCTCTGCTCCTATTACCTATTTTTACACTTTATTTTTCATTCTTCATTTATCCAAACAACCGCTCCCAAAAGTCCTTCTTATCCTTGATTTAGCTTGGTACTTTTCCCATGGGTCTTGCTCTAATTAATAATCCCTTTGTCTTGTCTACCCCTTCCTTCTCGTTCTACTCATTTGCCCCCATCCATCTAACCTCCCCTCCCCCAAGCGATCTCTTCTACTCTCATATTTTACATCTCTAGTAAGTTGGTGCGGGTCTTCTATACTTAATTTCCTTTTATAGTCAATCAAAAATAGTTTGCGAAAAATAGGCATAAGCAGGCGTAGGGGCACTATCCACAAACGAGCAGAGTATATGATGCAAGTCCTATTTTACCTTTCAAACTTTTGAGATAAAAAATCTTTACTTTTTCAAATTCAGTTAATAATTGCTTGTTATTGCGTGTGTAAATAAAGTCTCGTTGATTTTTATTATTGAGGTGTCAAAATATTTTTATATATTTGCATTCTGAAAATTAATGTATTATGGAATTATTTAAGGGACAAAGCCTCTTAGAGTTTACTGAACGCTTTAAAACTGACTTAGATTGCGAAGAATATCTAGCTTCTTTAAAAGTGGGAAGATGGATATTGCTGTCGCAAATGTGGTCATAAAAAATACCAAGTCAGAAAAGATTTTTCACGTACTTGTAATATCTTCAGACTGCACATTATTTTATGCAAAAAGTCCGAGAAGCTATGAAATCCAGTGAATCGCACAAAATGAATGATCTTGGGTATCAGAATTTAATATAGACCGCTATTTAGCTGAGTATAGTTTTAGAATCAATCGCTCACAAAATAAAGATACTATCTTTAACAAATTAATGAAAAGAATTGTAGAGCGTTCTCCCGTTTCCCAAAGTCAATTAGTATGTAGCTAAATAGACACCTCAAATTTTTTAATTTAGAAATATGATTTTAATTGAAGGACAAAAAATATACTGCAAAGGTTGTGGTAAGATAATCGAAAATATTTATGATTCTTGTATACTTTTAAATATTGAAGCAAATGAAAAATCACCTCTTTATTGTCTTAATGAAGCCATTTTTCACCGAGATTGCTACAATAACTATCCATTAAGAAATATGTATGAAAAAAGAGTTGCTGAATTAGAAAAACTTTCTTCTTTAAATAATTTTGATTATATTTCTAAAGAAGAACTCTCTTTGGAGAAAATAGGGCATCCCGATAATTTAATAAGAGTTCCTTTTTTAACAGAAGATTATAACTCACCTTTATATGAGTATAATTGTATATTTTTAAATAAAAAGAATTTAGATAAATGGAGGAATTACAAAATATTTCTAAAACTCATAGATAATTTAAATAAAAGTGATGAATGGAGGGGAAAAGCATTGTCTTTTTTAATGTCTCAGTTAAACTCTCCTGTTAAACCTGATATTTTAAGATAGTTTTTTATCACCGACCACTTAGGCACGCCCATAGAAGCCTACAACCAAGAAGGCGAACTGATATGGGAACGCGAACAAGACCTCTATGGCAACTCCCGACAGGGCTTTGCTAAAGAGAATTTTAGGTGTCCATTCAAGTACCAAGGACAGTACTATGATAGCGAGGTCGAACTCTGCTACAATAGGTTTAGGTATTATCACCCTGAGACGGGGAGGTATATAAGTGAAGACCCAATAGGATTCTTATCTGGTGAGCCTAACTTTTTTGCGTATGTGAGTGATACGAATGCTTGGGTGGATTTGTTGGGGTTGAGTTATGATAAACCTATTCATCATATTGCAAGCAATAAACATAAAACCTATTCAAGTTTATTTAGGTTCCTCTTTAAAAGATATGGTTTGGGTAGATTTAAAAATGGAAGAGAAAGAAAAGATGTTTTAAATGATCCAAAAAACAAAGTAGCAGTAGAAGGGCATAAGGGACCTCATGGGGAAGATTATCATAAAGAAATATATAATCGATTAGAAGCGGCAGGAGCAAGAGGTGAAGAAAAAGCCAGAAAGGAAGGCATAACAGAAGAAAGTAAGATCATAGAACAAGGAGCAAAAGAATTTATTAAAGAATTACAGAAATTATCTAAAGAATGTAGTACGGAAGGAAAAAGACTTAACAAAATTATAACTAAAAAAATATGAAATATTTTAGAGTAAGGGTATCAATTAATAATAGATTATGGAAGAATTTCTTCACTTATATGTATCATTTTTTTTGCAAAGAGAGTACGACTACTTTTGTTAAAAACTATGCAAATAGACAAACTATTTTAGAACTTATTGCTCTCAACGATAAGAGAGAGTTTATACTTTCGGAGAAGTCTTTTGAGAAAGAAGAAATGCCATTTTATCTTACAAAAGAATCAATCTTATTAATTAGAGATGATTTTTTTCATGAAGAATTATTTACAGATTTGATAGGTATTGATTTTAGAAATGTAATCGTACAAGGTGAGTTTTCTCATTTTTATGTGATGCTTTCCTTTATAAATATTTTAGATTGTATACATAAAGAAAAAAATAAAAAAAATGAAGTTGACCCATTTAATGGCTTAGTTCTTGATAAAAAAAAAATCCCATTAAATATTGATGGTTTTTTCTTAGATAAATGGGATAGATGGGGAGAATACACCCCTTTTGTAAGTGAAATATTAAAAAATAGGCTGCTAATGCTTGATAAAGCTCAAAAATATTTGCTTTTTGATGAAGTAATCATAATCTAATTTTAAAAATTGAAACTCAAGACAAACTTCTATCTCGCCTGTTTGGCTTGCACCAAAAGAGAACTTTAGATGTCCTTTTAAATACCAAGGACAGTATTATGATCCTGAAATAGAACTCTGCTACAATAGGTTTAGGTATTACCACCCCGAGACAGGAAGGTATATCTCAGAAGACCCTATTAAACTCTTAGGCGGATTTAATGTGTTTGCTTATGTTAGTGATACCAATGCGTGGGTGGATTTATTGGGGTTGAATACAAATCCCGAAACTGCCGCAGAATGGGAAGCTCGTCTTGCAAAAATAGCTCCTAACGAAAAATATGTGGCAGCATCAGGAAAATTAAAGAAAGTGGCAGAGAAAAATGGCTGGGAAAAAGACAATAAACTAACTAAAAAGAATAATAGAACAGTTTATAGAGATCCAGAGACAGGAAAAATTTATGCCTTTGATACCCAACATGGACGATTTGAAGTACTTGATAAAAATGGAAATCATATTGACGAAGTAGATATTGATGGAAAAGCAATGGGAAAAAAGACAAAAGTGGAGGACATAATATTTACACTAAATAATAAGAGTAATAAAATTCAAGATAAAATGGTAAAATTAATTGATTTTAAAGAAAATAATATTTGTAGAGGTATGGTATTACGTTGTAAAGGGAAATATCCTTATGAAGCAATTGTTGATTTTTTAGTTTGTGAAACGCCAGATTCGGGAGCTAAAACGTTTCAACTAATAGTTATTTCTGGTTTTAAAGCAGGAGCTAAATATTATCAATTTCCTGAAGAATCACTTCCTAAAGATAGGAGTCGATATGGATTAAGTACTCATTGGCTTAGAGATAATTGGTATAAATATGGATATATTGATTGCCCATTAGAAGATGTATACATTTATGAAAGTCAAGTGCCTACTAAATTTGAACTATAAAATTAATACCATACCTAACATCCTCGTATAGAATGTTATTAATTAGATAACAGCACCACTTAGGTACGCCCATAGAAGCCTACAACCAAGAAGGCGAGCTGATATGGGAACGCGAACAAGACCTCTATGGCAACTCCCGTCAGGGCTTTGCTAAAGAGAATTTTAGGTGTCCATTCAAGTATCAAGGACAGTATTACGATCCTGAGATAGAACTTTGCTACAACCGATTTAGGTATTATCACCCCGAGACAGGATGCTATATAAGTGAAGACCCTATTAAACTCTTGGGTGGGTTTAATATATTTGCTTATGTTAGTGATACGAATTGGTGGTTGGATGTATTGGGACTTGTTTCTTTATCTTATAGTCCTGCTAAATATAAGCAAGAATGGGATAAAGCAAGGAAATCATATTGGTTAGAACAACTAGAAAGAAATCCTAATAGATTTTCTTAGAAAAAATCTTTACTTTTTCAAATTCAGTTAATAATTGCTTGTTATTGCGTGTGTAAATAAAGTCTCGTTGATTTTTATTATTTACTTCAATAATAAGTTTTCTACTTCTTAGTTTAACATATCCAAAAGTACATAGAACCAATATAGGAAAATATAAACGAATAACTATACCCCAGAACTTCTGAAGTTCAGATGTATAGAACATCGGTATAAGGAACAAAATAATAAATACTATAAAAACAATAATCCCCTCCCATAAGGATATTGACCAAAACTCGAATGTTTTTGATTTGGCAGATACACTCATAATAAGGATTTTAAAAAGTCAAACCAATGAGTATTATCTGTAAAGATAGCAATTAAATAAAGAATTGCTAATGGTATGATAATAAATGGTACGACATCAATTAATAAATTGATACTCAGAGGCACTAAATCAATTTTTTCTTTTTTAGTATTACTGCCAATAACATCTTGCAACTCTTCTATTTTTGATTTATACTGTTTTGCGACCTCTTTGCTAAAAGGATTTTTCGAGTAAATAAAATATAATGTACCTTCAATACGCAATATGCGCCCTATTTTACCTTTGGAACTTTTGAGATAAAAAATCTTTACTTTTTCAAATTCAGTTAATAATTGCTTGTTATTGCGTGTGTAAATAAACTCTCGTTGATTTTTATTATTTACTTCAATAATAAGTTTTCTACTTCTTAGTTTAACATATCCTAAAGTACATAAAACCACCATAGGAAGATATAAACGAATAACTATACCCCACCATTTCTGAAGTTCAGATGTATAGAACATCGGTAGAAGGAACAAAATAATAAATACTATAAAAACTATAATCCCCTCCCATAAGGATATTGACCAAAACTCGAATGTTTTTGATTTGGCAGATACACTCATAATAAGGATTTTTAAAAGTCAAACCAATGCAAATTATCTGTAAAAAGAGCTATAAAGAAAATAAGTGCAAAAGGAAGGCATATAAGTAGTGTGCCATAAATAGTCCAGAGCATTAGAAATGGTATCCAATCGATAGGTTTGCGGTTAGGATTATTACCTATTACACTTTGTAACTCTTTAATATTCAAATCGTATTCCTTTATCTTTTCTTTACCAAAATCTTCCGTATAAATATAAAACAGTTCGTTTTTAATTCGTATCATAGACGCTGTTCTACGCTTATACAACCTTATATAAAAAATTTTGTTTTCGTTACAAGGAACTACCAATGATTTATTATTGATTCTGCAATTAAGTTTTTCATTATCAATTACTTCAATAGAAAGTTTTTTAGACCTTATACGACAATATCCCAAAGCACAAAAGCACAGCAAAGGAACATATATACGGATAATGATGCCTGCCCATTTTTGAAAATAAAGAGAGGGGAAAATAAACAAAAAAGCAAATGCCCCAAAAATTATAAAACTCTCCCACAAAGGCAGCACAGAAAACTCGAATGTTTTTGATTTGGCAGATACACTCATAATAAAGATTTTAGAAAGTCAAACCAATGTGTATTGAAGCCGTCTCGACTTTTAAATGATTTGTAAAAAACATAGGGATTCCTTATCTTTGTATTTACAAACCCAAAAGACAAGTCATCCCTATATTAGAAATTTTAGACAAAGATACGATAATAAATGAAATAATACCTCATCTTCCTATAGGAAAAAGAGTGTTGATGGAAGTCATACACCTGCTATTTGTGAAGGAGAACAAACAGCAAAGTAATGCTTGGTGTGATTCTTATCGCTCTATATTGAATCATTTTGATACAGCTATTAGTAGCTGGAAAGGATTTAATTACTTATCCTTTATAATTATGGACTCAAAAGTTTAATACAAAAAAGTCAAGATGAACTTCATAGTCAAGTAGAAATAATCCCAAAAATTGACTTAAGAAAAGACAATATCCCCCCATTCACTCTTCACTTTTCATTCTTCACTCTTCACTCTTCATTCTTCACTCTTCACTCTTCACTCTTCATTCTTCACTCTTCACTGTGGTAAATAGTCTAAAGCATGGTTACCTTCATGAAAGAGCAAGTCCAAGATACTAAGGTTAGGGATAAAACCATGTTTGTCAGAGAAAATCTGGTAATAAGGTGTCTGTGTACCTTCATAAGGACGCTTGGCATCAGTAAGATAGCGAAAATCCTCATACTCTGGGTAGCTTTCCTTATAGGAAGTTGTCTTCTCCCACTCCACAGAAGCATGTAAGCAATCCAAGAGCACCTCTATCGTCTTGAGATTCAAGTCCAATAGAAAAGTATGCTTTTGAGTAAATATAGGTACAATCTTATCCTCGTAGTACTCAAAATAAGGAGAAGTACGATAAGCTGTCTGTAGTGTTTTCCAATGTTGTTTCTGCCAAGCTACATTGTTATCTACCCGCACCTCTTTATAAAGCTGTCGCCCTGTCTCCCCTCCAGTGTGTAGGATAGGTACTGTGAGGATTTGCCTACCATTCGCCCCATAGATATATGTACGATTGCGATAGGTCTGCTTTTGGTAATTATCCGATACTTCCAAAACACAAGGGGTTGTTACCAATAGTGAAAAAGAGGCTATCGTAGGGAAATAAGTAGGGTGTAATAATGCCTTCATGTGCTGTTATTTCTTTACTTTTCCTTTTTTGTATTTCTTCTTATATACCTCATAACCAATATAGCTAAGCACTCCTAAGCCCAATACCCAATAGAGGTAAGAGACAGGTTCTCCCTCGCCATTGACAGTGGTAAAAAGGCGGTTCCAGCGAATTTTATTCAAGCCTGAGGCATTGCTATCCCAGCTCATCCAGATAAGTACTGGCTTACCTACCACATGGTCAAAGGGCACAAATCCCCAATAGCGGCTATCTTCGGAGTTATGACGGTTGTCCCCCATCATCCAATAGTAATCCTGTCGGAAGGTATAAGAGGTCACCTTCTGCCCATTGAGCAGAATATCCTCTCCTTGTACCTGTAGGGTATTCCCTTCATACTCAGTGATAATACGCTTATACAGTGGCAGATTCTCTGTGGTGAGCTGTATGGTTTTGCCTTCAGCAGGAATCTCCACAGGACCAAAGTTATCTTCACTCCAAGCATAGTGCTTACTATGAGGGAATATAGCAGGATTGTACTCCTTAGGACTTATCATCTTGGTCACACTCTCTACATGAGGGGTTTTCTGCAATTTCTGGGCTACTTCTTCGGTGGCGGATTGTACGACAAACTCGGTATTGCTCCTAAATCCAGAAGCATCCGTTACTCCAAAGTTCTGGAACAGATAAGCAGGAAGCAACTGCTCAGCTGTATACTGCCCTCCATAGAGGCTTACAAGATAATTCTGAAACTCAGGAGATACACGTACTATATAGGATGTCTGCAACTTAGCTCTCACTGGATAGATTTCTTTCTGCCCATTGATATACACATTCCCCTCACGTATCTCGAAGGTATCTCCCGCTATGGCCACGGCTCTTTTTACATAGTGAGATTTTTTATCTACCGGCTTATATGCGTGATAACCAGAAGGATCGCGGAAGAAACGCACCGTATCAGTAGGCCAGTTGAATACTACTATATCATTACGCTTGATCTTCTGTAAAGCAGGCAAGCGCAAGTAAGGCAACTGAGGCTTAGGCAGATACGACTTCACCCCTACCAAAGGTAAGGTATCATGTACCATAGGGGTAGCAAGAGGGGTCATAGGCAGGCGTGCCCCGTAATGGAACTTACTGACAAAGAGAAAGTCCCCTACCAAAAGGGTCTTTTCCAAAGAAGAGGTAGGAATTGTATAAGGCTGGATAAAATAGGTATGTATAGTAGAAGCTGCCACTACAGCATAGAGAATCCCATTGAGCCAAGAGGGTACATTCTCAGCGATTACTGCCTCACTTTTCCCTATATATTGAGTCTTAGGCTGATACATCACATAAGCAATAAAAAGCCCTAAGGTCACTACTGCCAAGAGAGTATAGCGCTTCTGGCGGTAGCCAAATACATGCAACCACTCATAGGCCAATACCACAGCCATAATATTGCCTATTACAGGCAAATATACCAAAAATACCCACCACCAAGGGCGCTCAATAATCTTCAGAAGAATAAGCATATTCCATACAGGTACAAAGGCTTGCCACCCTTTGTAGCCTGCCTTCTGGTAGCCTTTCCACAAGAAAAGCCCTTGTAGGAGCTGAACTCCTAAAAAAATAGTTAGATAGGTCAACATGAATATTTCTTTTAGCGCACAAAGATAGCATTATTTATGCTTTTACGCAAAAAAACTACTTAGAAAATTTCCAAGTAGTTTCCTCTTAAATTAAATTGCTATGAGTTATGAAGCTGTTTGTATCTTTTTTTCCAATTCAATAGCCTTAGGAAATAGGATATTATTCTCCAAGTGGATATGACGATGTAGGTCATTTTCGAATTCTTCCAACATTGCATAAGTAACTTTATAGGTGTTACAAGCATCGGCAGGAGGAGTATATCCTTGGGTAATTTCAGCTATTTTAGCAAAACGATCCCCCTCAATAGTATGATCGTGCTTCATCATTTCGATAGGGTTTTCCACTGTACCAAAGTGAGAAGGCTCCAAAGGGGTGCCACTCTGGGCTGCTTGAGCCAATTTCTCAATAAAAGGGAAAAGTACACGCTCTTCTTTTTGGAAGTGTTCCCCTAAGTCATGAGCACTTTCGGTAAAGAGTGCATTTACCTCAAAGAGTTCTGGGTGTCTGTCTCCATGCACTTTGCAAAGCTTATCCAAGAATTGCAATAACATAGGAGTTTTTTCCCTTACATATTCGTGGTGTATCTTTACAATATAGTTAGCCAATAGATCTAAAGGCCAGCTACTTACATCTACATTATCTCCTTTTCCAGAAGGCAAAGCAGAGAGCTCATCTATGAGTTGTTGTTCCATAACTTTTTTCTTCTCACAAGCCTCTTCTATAGTTCTTCCTCCACGACAGCAGAAATCTATTCCGTGTTTTTTGAAAATAGCAGCTGTACGAAAATCTTCCGCTACTATCTCCCCAATTGTTTTATTTGTAAAATCCATTATTTTTTATTTTTTTGCAAAGGTATAAATTATTTTCCAATTACCTATTATAAAAATATCTTAAAGTCCTTTTTTAACTTTTTATATAATGAAAAAATATTCTCAACCATTTTACAATCAATGAATTTAAATAGAATTTTAAACAATAATTAACGTTCTTATTTTTCGCTAAAAACAAAATAAATCAAAAATAAAAACTATAGTGATATAGATAAAAACTATAGTTGATTACTTCTCTATCAAATTGTAAAAAAACAGATAGAGGTTATCTGAAGAATAACCTCTATCGAACTATTGTAAAAAGCTAATTACTATATAGCTAAAAACACCTTATCTATAGCTTCCTGATGGCGTGCTTTGTGGCGCATAGGGCTTCCTGGAGCTGGCGCAGAATATGCATTGGCCGCGGCCAATCTCCATTTTACTATATCAAAATTCATCAGCATATAGCCATAAGCCCCCATGTTCTTAGGTTCTTCCTGAGCCCATACATAATCGGTCACATTTGGATAACGTGCAATTATAAGCTTAAGCTCTTCTATAGGGAGAGGGAAAAGCTGTTCTATACGTACCAAGGCTACATCCTTACGTCCCAATTTTTCTCTTTCAGCCAAGAGGTCATAGTAAAACCTTCCTGAACAGAAAGTAAGAGTACGTACTTCTTCTGGATTCACCTGAGAATCATCCAATACTTCTTGGAAATATCCTTGAGTAAGTTCTTCAACAGAAGAAATCACCAATGGATGTCTCAGTAAGCTCTTAGGAGACATCGCTACAAGCGGCTTTCTGAAAGGAGCCTTGAGCTGACGGCGAAGCAAGTGGAATAGGTTGGCTGGAGTGGTACAGTTGGTCACATACATATTCTGGGTAGCACATAGCTGTAAGTAACGCTCCAAGCGAGCCGAAGAGTGCTCTGCTCCTTGTCCTTCATAACCGTGAGGCAAGAGCATTACCAAACCACTTTGGTTTTTCCATTTGTCCTCACCACAACATATGTATTGGTCTATCATAATCTGAGCACCATTGGCAAAATCACCAAACTGAGCTTCCCAAATAGTCAAGGTCTGTGGAGCAGTAAGGGCATACCCATACTCGAATCCTAACACCCCATATTCGGAGAGCAAAGAGTTATATACATGGAAAGTTCCTCCGCCTTGTTCTTTTATACGGGATAGAGGAATGATACTTTCTTCCGACTCTTCCTCTTTGACTACAGCATGACGGTGAGAGAAGGTACCACGACCTACATCCTCACCAGAGAGGCGTACATCATGCCCTTCGGATAAGAGAGTCGCAAAAGCCAAGTGCTCAGCCATCCCCCAGTCTACCTTATTTTGTTCAAAATAAAGATTATGACGCTCTTTGATAATCTTAGTTATCTTATTGATAAACTTCTTATCCTCAGGAAGTGTAGTGATAAGCTGGGCTAAAGCATCCAATTTTTCTCTCTCATAGGCAGTACTTATCTTAAGTAGCATATCCTGCTGAGAAGCAATATGCTCCAATCCCTTCCACTCATTCTGCATGATAGGTGTGATGATCGTAAATTCCTTCAGGCGAGAAGCCTCCAATTCTGTATCCAGATGATTGCGAAAAGTCTCCTGATAGGCTTGTATCTCCTGAGGAGTGATCACTCCTTGTCTTACCAAAGATTCTGTATAGATCACTGTCGGATTGTTGTGTCCACCTATAATCTTATACAAGGCAGGTTGTGTGAATCGAGGTTCGTCCCCCTCATTATGTCCATATTTTCTATAACCAATTACATCGATAAAGACATCATGCCCAAAAGCCATACGATACTCCATAGCCAAAAGCATAGCACGTACTACCGCTTCGGTATCATCGGAATTGACATGCAGCACAGGAGCTTGGAATCCTTTAGCTACATCTGTACAATAGGTAGTAGAGCGAGAATCCGAAGGATTCGTAGTAAACCCTATTTGGTTATTAATCACTATATGAACTGTTCCTGAAGTAGTATAACCACGAAGGCGCTCCATCTGCATTACCTCATATACGATTCCCTGTCCAGATACAGCCGCATCGCCGTGCATAACGATGGGCAATACCTGAGAAGGATTATCGGCATAGTGAAGATCTTGTTTAGCACGTGTAATTCCTTGTAGGACAGCACTTACTGTTTCTAAGTGAGAAGGGTTGGGCGCAAGGTTCAACAACACTTCGTTACCCTTGGCTGTAGTACGATGAGTAGTAAGCCCCAAGTGGTATTTTACATCCCCATCAAATTCAGGATCTAAATAATCCTTACCATCGAATTCAGAGAACACATCTTGAAGGTTTTTCCCTAAGATATTGATAAGAACATTCAGACGACCACGGTGCGCCATTCCTATGACTACCTCTTTTACCCCTCTTTGGTCAGCAGCTGCCTCAATAAGAGCATCCAAGGCAGGGATTACAGCCTCATTTCCTTCCAAAGAAAAGCGCTTTTGACCTACATATTTGTTATGAAAAAAGTTTTCTAAAGTAGTAGATTCGGCTAATTTCTCCAAGATACGTTTCTTTTGCTCTTTGGAGAACTCAGTAGTATAATCTCCTGAATATATTTTTTCTTGGAACCATTTCTTTTCTTCCTCATTATCCAAGTGCTCAAACTCTATGGCGATACTCTTAGTGAAAGTATCTTCTAACTTTTTCAAGATTACAGAAAGAGGAGACGGTGCCAAATGGATTTCCTTAGCGGCATCGAACACTGTAGAGAGATCAGCCTGAGAAAGGCCAAATTTTTCTAAGGATAGGGATACCTGTGGCGCTTTACGCTCCTTGAGTGGATCTATCTGAGCAAGCAGATGTCCTTGGCGCTGGTAAGCCTTGATCAAATTAAGTACTTGCAATTCTTTCTCTACCTTGCCAAAGACTGGCACGGGGGCGGCTTGAGGGGTAGAAGCTACTGAGGAAGCTGCAGGAGCAGTTACAGTAGAAACTTCTTGAGGAACTGATTCCTGAAAGAAATCATATCCATAGCTCTCGCGAGCAAAATCAAACCCCTGGAAGAATGCTCTCCAACTGGCCTCCACCGAGTCGGGATTCTCCAAATATTGGTCGTACAAATCTGCAAAGAACTGTGTATTTGCAGCATTAAGAAAAGAATATTTGTCCATAAGGAATCAAGATTTTATAATAAAAATTCTATATGTGATATTTATGGGCAAATATACGAAAAAATAATGATAAAAAGCCTTTTACTTTTAGTTTTTTTTCGCTGAAGATTTTCTCACCAAATCAAGGGTTCTACTATCCTTTTCAGAGGGCATATCATCAGAAGACTTCTCACCACTCCGCCTTAAAATGCAAGACTTCTTCTTTAGGTTTCAGTACCTTTATTTCTATAGAGTCATAACTTTTTAGAAAACATTCTGTTATCACAGGATACTCCTTTTTCAGCTTATCATAATCAATCTCTACCTTTTTAATATTCTCAACTTTGATTACACTATCTTTTGGCACATATTTTTCCAAGAGAGGGACTAATTCTTGTCGTCTATCATTCACAAAATCAGTAGGAATAGACAAAAGGAGATACACTTCCTTTTCTTGATAAGGGTATAGTTTTATAATATGCTTTTTAAAAGGAATATATTTTTTTTCTTTTTCATCCAACTGCATAGCCTTATTGGACAGATGGATGTCCGCTCCTTTTATATATTTTGCCCTCAATGACACAAAATAAAAAGAATCATTTTTAATGGTTATCTTTTTATAAAAAGAGAAACTTCCATCTTTTGAGGTATAAGAGATTAATCCAGTAGGTAAATTTTTTTGTTGGGTGATCCTTATATGATTTTCTGAAGAACAACTCACAAACAACACGAATAAAAAAATCACATACTTACTCATAAAACTATTTTATTTATGTAACAAAAGAGATTGAAAGTTTTCTCTCTATCTTTTCTCACTCTCCATATACTACTGCCATAACTAATTATTTTTTTATATTATAAACTTTTATCAAAACTACAGAGGAAGCCTACTTGGCATGTTTGAAGCGATTGTGTGTCCATAGGTAGTACTGAGGTGCTTTTCGTATCTGACACTCAAGCATTTGGGTGAAAATATCAGTAATCTGGTGCTCAGGAGTCTGCTGCGGTTCTTCACTGATAAGAGTAAAAGTAGCCTCATAGTAGCCTCTTTTGACCTTCTGTATATCACAGAAGACCACAGGGATATTGAACTGACGAGCGATACGCTCTGCCCCTGTGAAGACTGGCACAGTAACCCCCATAAAAGGGCGCCAATAGTTCTTAGGAGAACTCGATGGTGATTGGTCAGAAGCCAAGCCGTAGGCACAGAGCATTCCCTGGTGCTGCTGGCGACGTATCTCCTCTATCGCCTTGTAGCGAGAGATGAGGTAGCTATGGAATCGCTCCCTGAGACGGCGTATATATCGGTCAAAATACTTATTGGTAATAGGTGTATACAGTGCATAAGAAGTGTGGGGTATCTGCGAAGCCAAAGAAAGCAACCACTCATAACTATTGTAGTGCCCACACATGATGATAAAGCTTTTCCCCTTCTGGTGAAATTCCTCCAAAATTTCCTTGTTGGTATAGGTCATTCTTCTGTGCATTTCCTTTTGAGAAAAAGACATCGTTCTGACCATTTCCAAGAAAATATCACAGAAATGATGATAGAATTTCTTCTCTATTTCTTTGATTTCCTCCAAAGATTTTTCTGGGAAAACACGTACAAGATTCCCCCTTACTACTCTCTTGCGATAGCCAATAACTCTATAGATAAGAAAGCAAAGCCCATCCGATAGGCCATAGAGAAGCCTATCGGGCAGGCGAGAGATTATCCAAAGAAAAGGATAAGCAAGGTAAAAAGTCAGCCATTGCATAGGGGGAGGAGTATGGTTATACTTCGCGGGTGATATCCCACTGTTCGAGATACTTGGCCACTCTTTGGACAAACATACCTCCGAGTGCTCCATTGACCACTCTATGATCAAAACTGTGAGAGAGCATCAGTTTGTAACGGATAGCGATGACATCCCCTTCAGGTGTTTCCACCACCGCAGGTACCTTTTGAATGGCGCCGATGGCTAAGATTCCCACTTCAGGCTGGTTAAGGATAGGCGTACCGAAGAGGTTTCCAAAAGCCCCTATATTGGTCACTGTATAAGTACCTCCCTTGACCTCTTCCGGCTTGAGCTTGTTCTCACGGGCACGCTTAGCCAAGTCATTAACCGATTTAGCCAATCCTACCAAGCTTAATTGATCCGCATTCTTAATTACTGGCACGATAAGATCGCCATTGGGCAAGGCTGTAGCCATCCCTATATTGATATTCTTTTTCCTAAAAATACGTTCGCCATCGGTAGAGATATTCATCAAAGGAAAATCCTTCAATGCTTTAGCTACTGCTTCTATAAAGATAGGAGTAAAGGTAAGTTTTTCTCCTTCGCGGCTTTCGAATTGTTTTTTGTATTTATTGCGCCAGTTCCAGATACGAGTCACATCTACCTCGATAAAGCTGGTTGCATGAGCCGATATATGCTTGCTCTCGCTCATATAGTTGGCAATAAGCTTGCCCATACGAGTCATCTCGATCACCTCCACATTGTCATCGACAGGAGAAGGTGTATAGGAAGTTGTCGCCAGCGGTGCTTGCTCAGGAGCACTTACAGGTATCTGTAAAGAGGCGGCAGGAGTAGCCTGAGCCGCCGGAGTAGGAGTAGCCTGAGCCGCTGGGGCAGGAGTAGCCTGGGCTGCAGGAGCCTCTTTTTGAGACTGGGTAGCGGCTAAGTTCTTTATAAAATCTTCAATATCAGGATATTTTACTTCATGACTTTCTGCTACTTTCTGCTCTGTGGCTGCCTCTTTTTCCTCTTGAGCAACCGGTAAAACTTCTGGTGTAGAAGAAGCAGGAGTAATTGTCGCTGGCTCAGAAGTAACCGCCACTTGCGCTTGTTCTCCCTCTTGTCTTGTTCTATTTTCTAAATAGCGAAGAATATCATACTTAGTGATGCGTCCCTGAGCCCCTGTTCCCTCAATAGAGGCCAATTCCTCCTCTGATATATTTTCTTCTTTGGCAATGGTTCTTACCAAGGGAGAGTAGAAATCCTTTTGAGTATCTTCCTGTGAAGTAGCATCCGCAGAGGTATCCACTTGAGTAGGCACATAAGGTACAGCAGGCACTACCTCTTGTAGTTCTTCTTCTGAAGTAGCTGCGGGCAGGGCTATCTCCTGAGGCTCCTCAAAAGAAGAAATGTTCTCTTGCTCAGGTTCCTCTATAGGCAATAGTTCCTCAGAAGAAGGTGTAGCCTCAGGCAGGGCAATAGTAGGCTCCGATGCGGCATTTTGCTCTATTGTTTCGATCACCGCCATGAGCTGTCCTACCTTTACCACGGTTCTTTCCGGAGTAAGGATTTCGGTGAGGATTCCCTCTACATCACTGGGAATTTCAGAATCAACTTTGTCAGTGGCTACCTCCACCAAGATATCATCCAAGTGTATGGTATCCCCTACTTTTTTAAGCCAAGAAGAGACAGTAGCCTCCTCAACGCTTTCTCCCATTTGTGGTAATTTTAATTCGTACCTTGCCATTTTTTTTAATTGTTAATTGTTAATTGTCAATGATTAAAGCAATAGACTAAAGATTCATTTGATCTATTTTTTATTGTTTTACTTCTATTTGTTTAACCATTGCTTTTACAACTTTATAAATAGTTTTTAAGTTCTGACTTAGTAAAACCCAACGACCTCCTCCTACATCACCTGAAAGGGGATGCGGTGTAGGATACTCCTGCCGAGGGTTACCTCATCGGTATATTCGAGTTCGTCCCCTACGGATATGCCTCGGGCAATGGTAGAGGTGGTAATATCCAAGCCTTCTAACTGTCTGTAAATGTAAAAATTGGTTGTATCGCCTTCCATGGTATTGCTCAGGGCAAAGATAATTTCCTTGACAGAACCTTCTTTTACCTTTTTGACCAAGGAGGCGATGGTCAGCTCATTAGGCCCTACTCCGTCGATAGGAGAGATTTTTCCCCCGAGCACGTGGTAGAGCCCGTTGTACTGTCCGGTATTCTCTATAGCCATGACATCTCGCACATCCTCCACCACACAGAGCAAGGAGCTATCCCTATGGATATTGGCACAGATGTCACATATTTCCGTATCGGATATGTTATGGCACTGCTTACAATAAGTAATCTCATTGACCAAACTGACCAACGATGCTGCCAAGCGCTCGGTTTGTGCAGGAGGTTGCTTGAGCAGGTGTAAGGCCAATCGCAGGGCGGTGCGCTTTCCTATTCCTGGCAGTTGTGAGATCTCATAGACTGCATTTTCCAATAATTTGGAAGAAAAATCCATCATGGTACATTACAATTAAGAGCGCAACTGGGCACCCACTTCCTGCTGGAAGGCAGCCAGTAAGGACTCCATTGTCTTATCTATCTGCTTATCCGTAAGGGTTTTATTGCTATCCTGTAGGAGGAACCCTACGGCATAGCTCTTCTTGCCCTTAGGGAGTTTGTCCCCTTGATATACATCGAAGAGGAATACTTTCTTGAGTAATTCTTTTTCTGTCTTATGGGCGATATTATAGATCGCTCTGAAGGAAACATCCTCATCCAAGAGCAGTGCCAGATCGCGGCGTACTTCTGGGTACTTAGGGATTTCCCTATAAACGACCTTCTTAGCCAAATGTTCAAGAGCTACCTCCCAGCGAACATCGGCATAGTATACCGCTTGCTTGATTCCGAAATGATTCAAGATACTTGTCCTGACTATCCCTAAGGAAGCCAAAGTCTGTTGTCCTATTTTTAGAGTTATTCCTTCTTGGAATATTCCTTCTGTGGTAGGCTCTTCCTGATAATCTACGATTCCCAAACGGGAGAAGATAGCTAAGAGGTAGCCCTTGAGCTGGTAGAAGTTGGTCTTCTCAGTAGGGGTATTCCATGTCTCGGGATAGGTATTTCCAGAGAGGAAAAGCGCCAAGTGCTTAGGCTCGGTGTAGCTCTGCTCTACCTTGTGATAAGTTTTACCAAACTCAAACAGCGCCAAGTCAGTGCGCTTACGGTTGTTATTGTAAGCGATGGTCTCCAGACCTGAGAAGAGCATGCTCTGTCGCATCACAGCCAGATCCTGGCTAAGTGGATTGAGCAATGTCACCCTCTGGGCTGGCTGAATATCCTCAGAAAGTGTCTCGTACTGAGCTGTAGTAAGGCTATTGTTCATTATCTCAAAAAATCCCTGCCCTACGAGCTGGTCAGCAATAATATTTTGTACATTGAAATCTTCATATCGGTTGGCATGTGCCATAGAAGCACTCACCTTGGAAGGAGCTTCAACATTGTTATATCCATATACACGAAGTATCTCTTCTATCACATCCACATCGCGCTGTACATCGACTCTATAAGAAGGCACTGTAAGCCCCATACCTATCTCGGTAATGCTATTAATCTGGATACCCAGAGAGTGTAGAATACTCTTGATAACATCGCGAGGGATCACCTGGCCGACAAGTGCATCCACTTTTTCATAGGTGAGGAACACTTGGAAATCCTCTATTTTTCTGGGATATAAATCAATCACATCGGAAGAAATCTCACCTCCGGCCAATTTTTTGATCATAATAGCGGCTCTGAGCAGCGCATACTTACAATCATCGGCATTGACTCCCCTTTCGAAGCGGAAAGAAGCATCGGTAGAGATTCCATGTCTTTTGGCAGTTTTGCGAATCGCCACAGGGTTAAAGTAAGCACTTTCCAAGAAAATATGAGTAGTATCCTGACTTACCCCTGAGTTGTTACCTCCTAATACCCCCGCCAAGCACAGTGGTTTGTCTACATCGCAGATCACCAGATCCTCGGCTGAAAGGGTTCTATCCACCCCATCCAAAGTTTGGAATTTTTCACCTTCAGAGGCATTGCGAACAATGATCTTCTTACCTGAGATACGTAAAGCATCGAAGGCATGTAGGGGCTGCCCCAAGTCGTGGAGGACATAGTTGGTCACATCCACTATATTATTCTTAGGAGTGACCCCTATCGCCCTAAGCCTGTGTTGTAGCCAAGCAGGCGAAGGAGCTACCTTGACATTGGAGATACTCACTCCACAATAGCGAGGTGCCAGTTCCTTGTTGTCCACCAAGACATCGATTTTGAGCAATCGGTTTTCTACAAAGAAATCGGTCACCGAGGGGGTTATAATCTCCTTATTGGTACCCCTCTGTAGGAGCCCTGCTCTTAGATCACGAGCTACGCCTAAGTGACTCATCGCATCTGCACGATTTGGAGTCAGGCCTATCTCAAAAATAGTATCGGAGACAATATGAAAAACCTCACTACAAGGCTTGCCATTGGGCAAAGAGCTATCCAATACCATAATACCCTCGTGACTCTCTCCCAGACCCAATTCGTCCTCCGCACAGATCATTCCATGACTCTCTTCTCCACGGATTTTGCCTTTCTTAATCTTGAAAGGTTCCCCTTGCTTGTCATAGAGAGTAGTCCCAATGGTAGCTACAGCAACCTTCTGTCCTTGAGCTACATTGGGAGCCCCACAGACAATAGGTACTACGCCTCCCTCACCTAAATCCACCTTGGTAAGGCTTAGCTTATCGGCATTGGGGTGCTTGGTACACTCAAGTACCTCACCTACCACCACGCCAGCGAGCCCTCCCTTTACACTCTCGTAAGAGTAGATACCTTCTACTTCCAAGCCTAAATCGGTAAGAATCTCGCCTACCTCTTGGGCTGGTAAATCAATCTTGAGGAAATCTTTTATCCAGTTATATGAGATTTTCATAAAATGATACTATATTTTTTGGAATGGCAAAGTTAGTATATTTTATTGTAATGAGAAAATTTTTTTGATTGAAGTTGCTAACTGATAATACAAAAGACTGATTATTAATAATTAATGATTAATGGTTAATGATCAATGGTTAATACTCCAACACTGGCGAGGGGGCTTGCAGGTCTTGTTAGTAACAAAGAATTGCTTCATAATACTTGGAAGGAGATTTGTCATGTGGTGGGAAAGGCGAATTGACTCTCTTGTTGGAGGGCGAATTGCAATTCGCCCCTACATATGTGACACAACGCTGGTATTAGGTATTTGTTGGTTACATTTTTCACTTTTCACTTTTCACCACATACCCAAGCTTATTCGCTTGGCTACACTCTTCATTCTTCACTCTTCACTCTTCACTCTTCACCACATACCCAAGCTCATTCGCTTGGCTACACTCTTCACTCTTCATTCTTCACTCTCTTTACCATTGTAGCAGTTCTGAGAGGGGAATCTTGCGGGGAGGTTGGCGGCACTCTACCGAGCCAGTGAGAGCATCGGGGGCATCGTCATGAGGGTTGGTTCCCTCCTTGAGGTAGCCCATGAGGTCTCGGGCAAAAGTCGGAAAGCGTTTCTTCCAATCCAGGGGCATGTGTACTAACTGCTGCACTAAGGACGAGGCAGAGAAAATACGCGCTATCTTGTTCTGTGATTGATGGAAGGGATAGAAGCGGGTAAAGTTGTTCCCCATCTGCTGAGCACGTTCCTCCAGATTATGAGCAAAGAGTCCTCCGCCGTTGTTACTCTCTATATGGCAGCGCTCCACCTGATGCTCCAAGAGCTTATGGGCAATCTCCTGCTCGGTTACCTTCATTGGATCCTTGGTATAGAGTACATCTACAATAAAATTCCCTTCTTGCGCTTCTTTGTAAAAGAGCATACAGAGGTAGTCGGCACCGCTATCAGCAGCGTCGATATAAGCCACAGAGTAAGTGTGTGAGGGAATCTCGGTATAGCACTGAAACTCCTCATACATAAGCCCTTGTGAAGGTTGCGGGTTCTGCTGGTAAAGACTCTCGAAGACAGCCCCATTGCGCTGCTTGATCTGCAGGAGCTTTTCCAGATTGTGCCTTTCTGGCCAGAGCACCTCTCCCTCTGCTCTGGGGTCAAGAGGGGTGGGCGGACTGTCCTTGACAGCAGGGAAACTCAGCAGTACCCACCCGTGCGGGTTGTCTGTAGGGTGGTAGAGACCTTCCTTCTGCAAGAGGCGTCCGGCGAGGTCATCCTCATGCCAGCGGGTGAAAACCAAGAGCTGTTGGCTGGAGTTGTGCAGTCGGGTAGAGGCTACCGTATCGTACCAGTCGGCTATATTCTGCCGTATCAGGGGCGACCATGCCGCAGCAGCATCCTTGTAGAGGTCATCCATGATAAGTATATCCACTGGTTCTCCAGTGAGAGAGCCGCCGACTCCTATAGTCTTGAAACACCCCTGATAGCCCACTATCTCGCACTCGTCGGCATTGCGAGCGTAGTTGCGGCTCTTCCTTGCTGCTTGGGAAGAGGGAGAACGTGCAAGAGTCGCTTGTGGGAACAACTCATGGTAGGTATCCTCGTCCATGATACGCTGGAGTTCACGGTTGAACTTGCGTGCCTTGGTAGCATTGTAGGAGACGGCCATTGACGATTTTCCATAGGAGGTCTGTTGCTAAGGAGTGCATTTCTTTAGGGAATATGAAAAGTGAAGAATGAAGAACGAAGAGTTGGCTCATTCTTCACTTTTCACTTAATTTGCAGCAAAGATACCACATGGAGAAGACAAAGTCAAGGAAGGAGATCATAAGAAATAAGACGAGAAGTGAGAGGGGTTAGGGAGGGGTTAGGGGAATTTTTGAATTGCTAAAATAATAATAATTTATTCTTGAGTATTTATCTTTTTTGTAACTTTGCACTCTTAAAAAAATAATTTATAGAAAAATGAAACGATTAGGAATTTTCTTGCTTTTAGCAAGTACCCTTGCTTTTGGCCAAAACCAGAACAAAAAGACAGGTTGGGATGCTGCCAAGCTCAAAGGAAAAGTAAAGACTTACATCATAGAGGACTATCGTATAGATGAAAAGGGGAAACCCTTCAGAGGGAATACAGAGCTACTCACCGAGTTCGACCCTAAGGGACGTACTACTAAGATGCAAGTGAAGAATAATGGAATGATCATGTCCTACCACGATACCTACAATGACCAAGGATATCTCATAGAATCCATATCCAAGGATGAGGACAACAAGAAACTTTCCTCCAACCTATATGAGTATGATCAAAAAGGAAACCGTACCCGCCACGACCTACTCACTGCCGAAGGAAACCTTTTTATGAGTACCTTCTCGAAATACAATGACAAAAACCAACTTATAGAGAAATCCAGCTGTGTAGGAGGGGTATGTGACGAAAAGAGCATTTTCACCTATGATGACAAAGGCTACCTTATCCAAGAGGATAAATATAAAAAAGATGAACTCTCGACCAAGACCCTCTATAAGAACGATGCCCAAGGGAATCCGATAGAACGCCTCACTTATGATGCTGAAGGTAAACTCCTAAAAAAGATAACCTCTACCTATGATAAGGAAGGTAATGAAACTGAGAACATTGTCTACAAAGGAGATGGTACCATAGCCCAGAAGAAAAACTATGTATACCAGTATGATAAGAAGAGAAACTGGATCAAAAAGACTGAAAGCGAAAACGGAGAACTCTCTCTGATCATTCAACAAAAATTTGAATACTACAAATAAAAAAAGCTGCCTGTGGGCAGCTTTTTTATTTGTATAATATATGAATTACCATCCTGGATTTTGTTTCCATTTTCCTTTTTCATAAGTAATATCGGTAGCAGGAATAGGCCATGTCATTTTGTAATATCCTGCAGAGATATTCAGCTGATGATATTCGTTGGCAGGAGAAGTGAAGATAGCATCAGTATTCTGTGGTGTACCACGTACCACCCCTAATCCCCAACGCTTGATATCGTGAAGGCGGAACCCTTCGAAAGCTAACTCACGATTACGTTCGTTCTGTATTTCAGTCAGAAGCGCATCCCCAGTGGCTGTTAGCGCAGTGGTCAGTCCACGAGAAGCGCGGAGACGATTGAGGTATACAAGAGCGTTAGCCTCATCCCCATTGCGGTAAGCAGCCTCGGCTGCGATAAGATATTGCTCTGCTATACGGAACAATTTCGGTTTGTGCATATAGGTAGGAAGCCCTGAGGGATTGCTCTTTAGGTTGCTATTATCCGGATACTTGGTTACCAAATAGATATTGCTATATACAGTATTTCCATAATCCACAAAGAGTTTTTGGAAATAAATACTTTTTCTATAATCCGCTGTATCGAACAGATCTACAAAAGACTGTGTAGGGATATAGCTTGGGTTATAGAGGAAGCGGCGCAAGCGACGGTCAAAGTTATTAGCCCCTATATAGATATCATTGGCCTTAGGTAGCTCATTGACAATGCTAACATTCCCTGTAGAGCCAGCCGCTGCATAAATCTGGACAATGCTCTCCGTTGCAGCATCCTCAGCCCAGATATTTTTAAGGGTAGCGGATGAAGTAGCCAAAGGATAAGTACCTGTATCAATAAGTGCCTTAGCTGTCTGATAAGCTGTTGCCCACTCACCCTGATAGAGCAAGACACGTGCCTTGAGCGCTTTAGCTGCATCTACAGTAAAAGTAGTGGAACCTACCTCTCCTGCTGTATTGGCAAGATACTCCTCGGCCAAAGCAATATCACTAAGGATAAACTCATAGGTTTCCTTCAAAGAGCTCGGTGCAGGGAAGTCTGCTACTTTAGGCTCTCTTAGGATAGGGAGTCCATAAACAGAAGAAGCATCATACGCGCCACAGAAGTGAGTAACCAAGTAGGTGTAGAAATAAGCACGCCCTAAATAAAGTTCGCCCATATTACGCTTTATTTGTGCTTTTTGAGTAGTCTCTCTATCCTTTTCTATTGGAATAGAAGGGATTCTCTGGAGAGAAAGATTGATGTCCTGTATTGCCTTGAAATGAGCCAACCAGATAGCCGCAGTTGTCTCATCGGAAGAAGTGAAAGTATTCCCCCAACGGTGAAGCGCAGGAAGTTTTTCATTATCACGGCGTACTGCATTGAGAAAATCAGCCTGTATGTCGGTGCTTATCATGGCATTACCATAGGTATTGTCGCGCAAGGCTCTGTACATACCATTGACCCAATACTGAGCATCTTCGACATTGAGGTAAGCCTTTTCGTCACTCAGATCTACATAAGGCTCTTGATCTAACTTAGCACAACCTTGCAGAGAGAGTGCTAAGAGAATAAATAATGGTAATTTGTTATATATTTTCTTCATATTTTTTTAGAATTTAAGTTCAACACCAAAAGTAAACTGACGAGAAGGAGGGTATCCTCCTATAGATATAGGTTGTGTAAATTCTGGATCTGCTCCTTCGTACTTGGTTATGGTAAAAACATTACGGGCAGTACCATAGAGACGTACCCCTTGGAAGAAGCCCACTTGTTCTATCACTTCCTTAGGCAAACGATAACTTAAGGTAATTCCCTTTAGACGAACGAAATCAGCATTCTGTATCAGGCGTGAGTCACTTCCTTGCACAAAAGTAGCCTCAGTAATTTTAGGATGGCGAGTAACATCCCCCGGTTGTTTCCAATAATCAAATACATTACGGCTTAGGTTTCCATTAGCAAAAGTGTTAGGGTTTTCTGTATAGATCATATCTCTATTCTCTACCCAACGACCTATGGAGAAGGAAAAATTCATATCCAAACTAAAGCCACCATAAGTAATATCCCATCCGAAACCACCATTGACTGGAGCATGCATCTTCTTACCTGTGGTCTGTCCCAAATTCAAGTTATATTCTGTAGTTACTTGAGAGTCATCGGTTTGTTTTTCCATTTTATCCTCTCCTGGTTTATACCACTCGATAAGTCCTGTATCGGGATTAACCCCCTTGTGTAACACTGCTGTATACTCAAGAGCTTTTCCTACCTTGAATCCAATTTTGTCACGAGCATTAACCAAAGACTGTCTTCCATCGAAAATTTCAACGATCTTTTGTTGATTATAGTTGAAGTTAAAATAAGGGCGTACACTAAGGTTATTTGCCTCATTGTAATATACTCGTGATGATATAGAGAGGTCTATCCCTTGGTTTTGCATTCCGCCGGTATTGCCATAGAGTTGTGTATATCCACTGGCACTATTGTTATCACGGTAAGAAAGCGCATCATAGGTACGACGGTTATAGTACTCTACATTAAGCGAGGTATTGTAAAGGAATACCACATTGAGTCCTACACTGGTTTTTGTCTGTTCCTCCCAACGAATGTCAGGATTTCCCAACCTACTAAGGGTATATCCTGTTTGCCCTTGATATACTGCCAAAGGACTTACGACATTGAGGTTGCTATAGTTAAGCCCTCCTGCATTTCCAGAGAGTCCTGTACTGAAGCGCAAGTTAAGATCGGTAAGCCATTTGACCTCTTTGAGGAAATTCTCCTTCTTAAGCTTCCACATAGCCCCTACTGCCCAGAAGTTGGCATAGCGATTGTTGCGTCCAAAATTAGAAGAGCCATCTCGACGGCCTGAAAGATCTAAGAAAAAGCGCCCCTGATAGTCGTACTCCAAGCGAGAGAAAAACGAATTGAAAGTACTGACAGACTTGTTATCCCCTATAGCAAAATTCTTATTACCATGTACCAACATAGAAAGTCCATCAGAAGGCTGCCCTGCGGTATAGTTAGTCAAAGTCTTAGCAATATTCTCAATCGATTCCTGTCCAAGCAAAGCTGTAAAAGAATGAGAATCTCCTAAAAGGAATTTATATTCTAAAGTGTTGGTAAAAGTCTTTTTATAAGCCTTACTCTGACTAAGTTGAGTAAATGCTGTAGTTTCATAACCAAACTTATAATCAGTGAAAGAGTGTAACTGTTTTGATTCAGATTCTCCAGCACTGTATTGTACCCCTGCTTGAGTCTTGAATACTAAGTTCTTAATAGGTTCCACCGTCAAGTACGCTATAGGCATGACATCCACCCCATAAGAGCCATAGGGATGCTTTTCGGCATCGTACTCAGGGTGATAGAAGCCCGTAGAACGCCCTGTAAGTCCACGGATAAAATTCTTTCTTGACCCATCAGGATTATAAGGGGTATAAAGTGGTAAAGCCAAGACCCTACCTCCTACTACAGAAGAGCGTCCTCCTTCGCTTTCGGTATAGCTCATAGAAAGAGATAGTCCCGCTTTAAGCCATTTATTAATACGTGTATCAATATTGGAATTGACATTATAACGATGATAATCCAGTGCAGGAGCAGTAGAGCCCTCTTGCTTAAAATATCCCAAAGAGAAATAGTAAGCAGTATTGGCCGTTCCCCCAGATATAGAAACATCGGTACGTGAAGTGGGTACAAAATCACGGAAGAAGATCTTGTCCCAGCGTGTGTTATAAGGATTTTCTTTCAATATCTTTTCGATAGCAGCATCGGTATCGCCTGACACCCCTGCTGCAGAGCGAATTGCACCAGGGTCACGCTGAGCCCAGAAGTCCATATACTCACGAGGAGACATCATGTTGTCAAAGAATTTACGACTGGCACTGGTGATGGCATTGAACCCTACTTGATGACTGATCGTAATATTTGTTGGCTGGTTGTACTTACCACGCTTGGTTGTAATGAGAATCACCCCATTGGCCGCACGAGAACCATAGATAGAGGTAGAAGCGGCATCCTTGAGAACAGTAATATTCTCAATATCATTAGGATTGATACTGGACATGATATCACCGTCCACCTGAGCTCCATCGACTATATAGAGAGGATCCTGTCCTGAGGCACTCCCCTTGAGAGCTGATTGAAAATTGTTAAATCCATGGATAAGCACATTGGAAGAGGCGCCTGGTCTTCCTGAACTTGTAGTAACTACCATCCCTGCTACACGACCAGCAAGTGCATCCATCACATTGGCATTGGGAGTTTCAGCCAGAGCTTTTCCCTGTACAACTGAGACAGAAGGTACTGTCTTACTGGCTACCTTAGGTGCTCCATAACCGGTGAAGACAAGCCCTGTATCAATCTCCTGAACATCGTCCTGTAGGACAACATTGATCACCGAAGATTTTTGAGTTACCTTCTTCTCCACCTGCTTCATTCCTAAAAAGGAATAATAAAGTACATCCCCTACGTTGGCCTCGATGGTATAAGCACCCTTATCATTGGTAGTAGCACCCTTACTTGTCCCTTTGATAAGAATATAGGTGCCCATAATAGGATCTCCTTGTCCATCTTTTACCGTTCCTGTAACGGTTACTTTTTGCGCTAAAGCCCCTTGTATAGCTATAAAGAGAAGCGCAACTGCATAGAAAATTCTTAGTTTCATTTTATTTTTTTAAAGGGTGCAAATTTCCATAAAAAAAATGAAACTAACAAATATTTCTTTATTTTCTTTTATTAATAAAAAAAATCTCTTTGTTTTTTAAGAAAAATAGATAACAGGTAATAAGTAACAAGTTCCTCCTTTACGCTGATACGTTTCTTGTAGTAAGCACCTATTATAGATAAGGCTAAAGGCTTCCCTATGATACACTCTCACCAGTATGAGAGCGAATTGTGACAATATAAGGATGAATTATATCAATGAAAGGGCGAATTATAGCAAATATGTAGAATTAACCCAATTCAAATACGAATTGCAATAATATAAGGAAAAATTTCGACAATATAAGGGCGAATTGCAATTCGCCCCTACAGTGTGCAACTTTATCATATACTCGGCGTGAGCACTCACTGACTTTACCTATTACCTGTTAATATAAGGGCGAATTGCAATTCGCCCCTACAGTGT
The DNA here is from genome assembly GCF_000174755.1 of Capnocytophaga gingivalis ATCC 33624. Classification (GTDB taxonomy): domain Bacteria; phylum Bacteroidota; class Bacteroidia; order Flavobacteriales; family Flavobacteriaceae; genus Capnocytophaga; species Capnocytophaga gingivalis. The sequence goes on along the minus strand of NZ_ACLQ01000024.1, from coordinate 63,672 downwards.
GCGACTTTATCATATACCCAGCACGAACACTCGCTAACTTTACCTATTACTTGCTAATATAAAGGCGAATTGCAATTCGCCCCTACAGTGTGCGACTTTATCATATACTCGGCGTGAGCACTCGCTAACTTTACCTATTACCTGCTAATATAAGGGCGAATTGCAATTCGCCCCTACAGTGTGCGACTTTATCATATACCCAGCACGAACACTCGCTAACTTTACCTATTACCTGTTAAGGTTTATTCCCTAATACTTGTAAGTAAGATTTAGGTTGAAGTAGCGGCCATTGCCATGAGCATATTCGGCATCACGGGCAACAAGCATAGAGGCAGGGGTATAATACACCTTATCGGCGAGGTTCTCCACTCCTAAGCCTATAGATAGATTCTTATTGAAGGTATAACCTGCACTGAGGGAGAAGAGGTCTATAGGAAAGACTACCCCTTCGCCTTCTTCGTAGATACCACGATTGTTGGGTGTAAAGCGGTCACGGCTGCCTGTGTGTAGATAATTGACCTGAAGGTAGCTCTTAGCAGTTGGGGTAACTCTTACATAAGCACTTGCCTTAGGCGCAGGAATAGAAGTACCACTCATATAACCGTCCCAAGGGCCATCCTCGGTGGATTTCTTTTCCCCTTCGAAAGAGATAAAACTACCGCCAAGGGTAAGCCAATCGGTAGGGAAGAAATCTGCATTCACCTCAAAGCCATATACCTTCTGAGGGCTTCTATCCACTACCCAGAAACCACTTACTGACTTGAGGTCGCTACCGAGCTTAGAATAGGTATAGAAGTAAGAGCCGCTCAGGTGCACATATTTACCTATTTCGGAATAAGCCCCTATCTCATGATTATCCGTTTTGACAGGTTCTGTGTTGATCTTAGAGAGTACATCGGCCTTCGCAGCACGAAGGGTACGGCCTAAGTCAAAGATAGAAAATCCTTGTGAATAAGAAGCAAAAGGCTGGAAGTACTTGATCTGGTTGTAAGCAATCCCTACATTGGGAGAGAGGTTGTTATAGGAGAGTTCCCCACCTTTTACATAGACACGCGGATCGGTATTTTTGAGCCTAAGCACCTGATAGTCTGGCACAGCCACGTCTATATAATCATAGCGTAGTCCTGCCTTGAGTACATAGTGGTTGAAGAAAGTGGTTTTGGTTTGCAAGAAAGGAGCTGAGTTGTAGGAAGTCAGTTCAGGCATCCAGTAACGCCCATCTACAAGGGGCTGACTGGTCTTATCAATCAAGGCATCTATTCCATAGAGGAGTTGGGTAAAGATGTTCTCCCCAAGGAGTAATTTGGTGGTAAGCTGGGTACGGATTCCGTATTTCTCCCCTTTTACAGTTGCTTGTCCGCTGGAACTTTCCCAACGTGGACTCTTGGCATTATGCTTGCGATAGTCGAAGATTGCGTACTGATGTTGGGTAAAGGCAGAGAGTTCCAAGTCGGTATGGGCGAAGATATTATTGGAATTGAACTTCACATAAGCATTGTGATTGTAGCGCATCCCCTCATCCTGAGCAGCTGGATCCTTGCTACCATAGACTCCAATACGAGGGCTCTGCAAATACTTTCCTCCAGAGGCGACCAAAGGGGTATGCTGCAGGCTCTGGTAAAAGTTATACATGACCTCTACTGTGTTATCCTCATCGAACTGGTAGCCAAGCTTTACCAAACCATTATAGGTACGTACATCGCCCAAGCCATAGCGAGGAGAGATGTACTCCCCAGCCCCATCCACAGCTGAACCCGTTTGTGTAAGAGCACCGTCAAGTAGGTAAGAAAAGCCCTTATAGTTACCCGAGAACTGCTGATTGAAGCGGTAACCAAAGCCTCTGTTTTCCATGAAAGAATCTCTGCCCGAAGCCCCTAAAGAAGTTTGCCCGCTGAAAGCTACCCCTTTAGGTGCTTTCTTGGTTACGATATTCATAATCCCCCCGATAGCACCATTCCCATAAATAGCCGTAGAACCTTTCACAATCTCAATACGCTCTACTGCTGCAGGATCTATAGAGCGTATATCACGGTCGGTGGAGCGTAAGGGCGTAGATTGAGGAATCCCATCGATAAGCACTAAGAGTGCACGCCCGCGTAAGTTCTGATAGCGATTGTTGGTTGTATTGGTAGAGAGCGCCATAGCTGGCTCAATCATTCCAATAAGGTGCGACATATCGGGCGCAATCTTAATAAACTGTTGGAGTTTCTTTTGGTCAATAATCGTCACATTGGCCACCGCATCGGTTTTCTTTTCCTCTATACGATTGGCAGTGATTACGACTTCCTCTAAGCCTAAGGTATCTTTTTCTATACCATGCGTTTTGGGTTGTTGCGCATAACTAATTGCAGAAAAAGACATGGCAAAAATCGCTATTTTCTTCATAAAAACAATTTATATATTTGGGTGCAAATATATAAAATTATTTAGAAATAAAATAAATAAATTTAATTTACCAATTAGCTCATTGTCTCATTGCTTAATGGGTGAGTAGAAATAACGATGTTCGTAGATAAATTTGTAGTCTCCAGAATTTTGGGTTCGGTACACTTTTTCAGAGAGAATGGCTTTCTTAGGCTTCCGGTTTTCATAGTTTTGCTTCCATTTGTCTAAAACTTCCTCATAGAGAATATCGGGGGCATAGGTATACACTCTTTTTTCTTCCTTTGTAAATCCTACTTTGGGATCCCTTAGCTCATACAGTTCTATTTCACTGATATTCCCTGAGTTATCATAAGAAAATTTTTGCTTATCTTTGTAGTTATCCATTTCTATATACAGCTTTTCTATGACTTCACCTTTCTTATTATACTTCTCTTGAGGAGCTACCTTTTTCTTGGGATTTAGCTCCTGCATAGAGAAATAATGCCACAGTTTAGGAGGGTCATAGGTAATAACTTCCCAACCTTTTTGCGTTTTCTCTCCATTCTCTTCCTTTTTGAGATATAGCTTCCCATCTATATTCTCAATATAAGAAGTTCTAAGGATTTTCCAGTCTCCTATTTCATTTTTATGATACATTTTCTCTTGGATTTCTGCTCCTCTATATACATAATGAATCATTTCCTGCTTCTCCCATTTCTTAATGTCTTCGTCGTACGTATAAACCGTCTGACTTAGCAGGCTATCCAGTGGGCTATACTCACAGATATATTTAGTCCTATCCCCCCATTCTCCTTTTGTCTCGTCTATCATAGTAACCGTTCTTGTCTTGGGATCATAGGACTGATGAAAGGTCTTATATACATATTCTTTTTTGTCAGAATAGAACTGGATTTGCTGAATACTATCCAATTGCCAGCGCTTCTGCTGTGCTTGCAGGGAGAAACAAAGCAATAGAGAGATTATTGATACTATCTTAATAAAAGTTTTGAGTTTTGAATTTTGAGTTTTGAGTTTTGAGTTTTGAGTTTTAATTAATTATTGGCAAGTTATATTCAGTTCCTAAGAACTCAACAAAGACCCCGCCTCCTATCTTGACCAACCAATAACCTTCAGCGTTTTTGAAGAGATAGAAATCAGAGGCAGGCATAGAAGGATGACTACAATAATGACGATGCCCTTGGTAAGAAGCTAAAAGTTCTGCTTTGTCACTCTTTATAAGCCGTATAGAAAGATAATATACATAATCCTTATCCTTTAGGAAGAATCTATCAAAAGCAGCCTTCAAAGAAGCTATATCATATCCCTCTATAAAAGTTATTTTTTGTTGGGCAGAAAAATACACTCTATTTTTATCTGTTCCTAATGAATTATATTGTCCTGTATATAGATATTTGAAAGTAGCTTCGTCTGCACTCTGGGGATAGGATTTTTTTGAGGTTTTCTCCCATAACTGATGTGGATAAATATTTCTTCTTTTGACTTCTTCTATCTGCTCTTGAGTGAGGGTATACACTTTGTCCTCCCAATTATCATACACTTGATTATTATAAAAAATATTTCCATTGAGATAAGATAGATTCTTTCCTAACCTAACAGGCGCTTTATAATCAAAAGGAATTTTCTCTGACACATCATGACTTTTGTAGACCCCTTTTTTATCATATAGATAATCGTCACCTAATATTCCAAATGTCTTGGCATCAAGATTTATTTTTTGATTTCGCCCTCTGAAAATATCCACTCCATCAGTGATATATTTATTAAAAACCCGTATCTTCCTTTTGTTTTTGATAGGAACAAGTAAGGTATCTGCCTTATAAGTTTGAGCATAATAGACATTTTTCTTATCCATCGCATAAGTTTCGGATAATCCCTTAAGAGAATGTACATCCACATAGGCAGGAAGCTCTACAAATTCATCCTTATGAGTATCCCTATTATTTTTGAATATAAGCGCATAGTGAGGTGTTTTAAAGATATTACTTGTGAGCTGTGTTAGGCTCTCCCCTTTGTAGGTGAAGACTTTCCCCTTGTAATAAGTATTATTCTTATCAGCGACAACCTCTGAAAGAGAATATGAGGGACGAATACTCTGAACATCGGCTCCTTCTAGTCTTTTGCCACGATAGTATAGATAATTCTTATCCTTATGATACAAATCATTAAAATATTTCATACTTTTGAAAGTATGAGGGTCTGCCTCTGGGATTTCTTCTGCATTGAAATATACTTTATGATGGGTTCTCCAAATACAATCTTTGCCTGAGGGGAAGTACTCCCCCTGAGCAATAGGCTTATCCATAATGGCAATCAAATGACACCCAGAATCAGAGGGAAAAAACTTTCCTTCAAAATAGACACCATTTTTGTCCTTGGCAATAATATTTTTATCCCTCATAAAATTGTTCCAATCATCTAATTGAAAAGTCTTCATATCTGGATGGATTATTTCTCTTGACTTTCCTTCTTGATAGATTACATAATTATCATTGATAAGATACCTTTGGTTATAGATAAGCTGTACCTCTGCTTTGAGCCCTTCTTGTATCTGAGCAGGTTTTATATAAGCTGTATCCGTATCCTCTTGAGCCACTGTTGGATATATCCCTATACAAAAGAGGATAATATAGACTACCTTTATCATAGTTTTGAGTTTTGAGTTTTGAGTTTTGAGTTGCTATTGTCGGTTTAATAATTTACTGACTTGCTCATTGGTTAATGGACTCATTACCCCTTCGCGACCTAATTCGGCCAGCCAATAGCCCTCAGCATTCTTAAAGAGATAGAGATTAGTACCTGGAGCGGAATCCACACGACAACCTCCTCGACGGCCCACAATGATAGCCAGAAGTTCTACGTCCTTGTTTTGGAACAGCCTTGTAGTGCCATCATACCAATAATTTTTATCGGCTAAGAAACCTTCGGGAACTGCTTTTAGCGAGGCATTGTCATAGCCTTTTACTACTACATATCGGCGTTCGCTCCTCCTCCATTTATGTTGGTCATTATCATACCACCCCTCGATCAAATGATAAATCTGTCCGTTATGCCTCCAAAAAGGATTATGCCTCGAAGAAGAATAGGAAAGCTGCTCAAAACCAGTGGTATCTATTTCTTTATTCTTTTGCTTATCGTCTTGGGAAGGGAATAATTCTCTTAGGCGTGTGTTTCCTTCTTTGAGCAACGCCAACTGCCGAGGGGTGAGGTGAGGTACATAGAGGCTATCGTAAAAAGTCTTATAATAAGCCTGATCCTCATAGATAAATAAGCTCTGATTACCCATATAGAAAAAGTTTTTCCCATACTCAGGGCGGTTTGTATAGCGAAAAGGTAGTTTATAGTCCCAATTATACACCCCATTCTTGTCATACTGATAGTAATAATGCCCTGGAACAACCCCAAAAGTAGCCGCATCATAGCCAGAGAGTGGCTCTTTCCCTCTGTAGAGCTTGTCCCTATCAGTTACAAAAACTTTAAACAACTTTATTTTACTCAAATTCTCCTTGGGAATAGGCACTCTAAGGTCTTTGTCCTCTAACGGATAGCTACTTTCATCATAATAGAGGTGGTTTTTATCTATCAAATAGCGATCATTCAGCCTTCGTAAGGTAGGAATATCAAAATAATCAGGGAGTTCTACAAAATAATCCTCCGCCTTTTCCTCATCATCATATCCTCCATTGTAACGCAATACATGGGTAGTGGTTTTGTATATAAGATTCGATACCTGCTGTACCCGCTCCCCTTTGTAGATAAAGGGTTTTCCTTGGTAATAGGTGTTGTTCTTGTCGGAGACAAATTCCCCATTTGCCAAATCCTTCTGAAGAGTAGCCACATCAGCCCCCTCTACCTTTCGGTCATAATAGTATAGGTAGTTTTTGTCCTTGAAATAACAAGTGGAAACCGACTCAAAGGTCGCAGGATCGGAGATATTGATCGGTTTTGTTCCCCTAAAAGCCTGCTTATAAGTTCGCCAAATGAGTTCTTCCCTATAGTCAGACTGCTTATCCCTTATAACGTCCACTACTCTAAAGCCTGTGGTATCAATCTTTATAAAATCCCCTTGGTAATAGATCCCATTTTTGTCTTTGGCTAATCCCGATCCAAGGATTGCAAAGCTCGCCATATCAGGTTTTATGATCTTGCGGGTATTTTCTTCTTGGTAGATGACATAATCCTGATTGATGATATAGCCCTCCACATAGGGGTGCTTATATTCCCAAATCCATAGGGAATGGGAATCTGTACGATGGATATCGGATACAAGTATGGTATCTTGTTCCACAGCCTTCTCATTGGTAGTAGTAGTAGTAGGGAGTTGCTCTACAGGTTTTTGCTTGCAAGCAACGAGTAATAACGTAAGAAGTAAGAGACGGTTCATGATAGTTTTGAGTTTTGAGTTTTGAGTTTTGAATTTTGAATTTTGAGTTGCTATTGTTGGTTTAATAATTTATTGGCTTGCTCATTGGTCAATGGACACATTGCCCCCTCTCCGCTTAATTCGGCCAACCAATACCCCTGGGCATTCTTAAAGAGATAGAAATTAGGACTAGGGGCGGGATCCATACCCCAGCCTTTCTCATAGCCCTCATAGATAGCCAAAAGCTCCACGTCCTTGCTTGGGAACAGCCTTGTAGTACCATCATACCAATAATCTTTATCGGCTAAGAAACCATTGGGTACTACCCTTAGAGAAGCATTGTCATAACCCTTTACTACTACATATCTACGTTCGCTCTTCCAATCATGTTGGTCACTATCATACCACTCCTTATAAATCAAATGATAAATCTGTCCGTTATGCCTCCAAAAGAAATAGGAAAGCTCCTCAAAGCCTGTGGTGTCTATTTCTTTATTCTTTTGCTTATCGTCTTGAGAAGGGAATAATTCCCTTAGGGGTGTGTTTCCTTCTTTGAGCAACGCCAACTGCCGAGGGGTGAGGTGAGGTACATAGAGGCTATCGTTGTAAGTTTTATAATAAGCCTGATCCTCATAGACAAATAGGCTCTGATTATCCATATAGAAAAAGTTTTTCCCATACTCAGGGCGGTTTGTATAGTGGAAAGGCAGCTTTTCACGCCAATTATATATCCCATTCTTGTCATACTGATAGTAATAATGCCCTGGAACAACCCCAAAAGTAGCCGCATCATAGTCAGAGAGTGGCTCTTTTCTATTGTAAAGCTTGTTTCCATCGGTGACCAAAACCTCAAACAACTTTATTTTACTCAAATTCTCCTTGGGTATGGGCACTCTAAGATCTTTATTTTCTAATGGATAGCTATTTTCATCATAATAGAGGTGGTTTTTATCTATCAAATAGTAATCATTCAGCCTTCGTAAGGTAGGAATATCAAAATAATCAGGGAGTTCCACAAAATAATCCTTCGCCTTCTCCTTTTCCTTATCATCATCTCCTCCATTATAGCGCAATACATGGGTAGTGGTTTTGTATATATTATTCGATACCTGCTGTACCCGCTCTCCTTTGTAGATAAAGGGCTTCCCTCGGTAATAGGTATTGTCCTTGTCGGAGACAAATTCCTCATCTGCCCGTTCCTTCTGAAGGGTAGCCACATCAGCTCCCTCCACCTTTCGGTCATAATAGTATAGATAGTTTTTGTCCTTGAAATAACAAGTGGAAACCGACTCAAAGGTCGCAGGATCGGAGATAGCAATCGGTTTTGTTCCCCTAAAAGCCTGCTTATAAGTTCGCCAAATAGGTTCTTCCCAATAGTCAGACGGCTTGTCATGATGGCTTATAACGCCCACTACTCTAAAGCCTGTGGTATCTATCTTTATAAAATCCCCTTGGTAATAGATCCCATTTTTGTCTTTGGCAAAAATCAGGATTATGTCAGCTGCCGATCCCGATACATTGAGGATTGCAAAGCTCGCCATATCAGGTTTTATGATCTTGCGGGTATTTTTTTCTTGGTAGATGACATAATCCCTATTGATGATATAGCCCTCCACATAGGGACGCTTGTATTCCCAAAAGGAATGCCATAGGGAATCCGTGCGATGAATATCAGATACAGCTATAGTATCTTGTACCACTGCCTTCTCATTGGTAGTAGTAGGGAGTTGCTCTACAGGTTTTTGCTTGCAAGCAACGAGTAACAAAGTACAAAGTAAGAGACGATTCATAAGAGTTTTGAGTTTTGAGTTTTGAGTTTTGAATTTTGAGTTTTGAGTTATAGGGTTTTAGATAATGACAAGTAAGTAGTCATTAGTCACTTGTCGTTAGTTGTTGGTTCATCGGTCATCAATTGCCATTGGTCACTGATATCATAGATTTGTTGCTGGTAGATAACCTTCTCGCCTTCTAAGAAAGCATTTTTGCCCCATACAGGCGGAGTGGTATATTTGAAAGGGAGTTTTTCTCCATTTTTGTAAATACCATTTTTGTCATAAACAAGGTCTCCAGCGTACTCTGGCACTATCCCAAAAGTATGAGCATCGTAGGGCGTAGGGTCACTCCTGTGATAAATAGTCTTACCATCGGAGATATAAGAATAGGCTCCAAAAGTTTGAATCTTGTCAAAATCTCTTTTTTTGATAGGGAGTACTTTTTCCCTAAAGAACACATGGTTTTTATCCATAAGATAACCTGAAGAAGCGCCTGAAAGGCTATCAATAGAAAGTCCCTTAAGGGTGGCAACATCCATATAGGATACTTCCTTCCAATAAGGAGCATCATCTCCCCCAACGTCCAATATTAAAGCAAGTACATGCCGAGAGGTTTTGAAAAAATCCTCTGTCAAGAGTTCTACAGGCTCTCCCTTATAAGTGAGAATTTTATCCTTATAATAAGTATGGTTTTTATCTGCTACTGCATAGGTAATACCAGATAATCTTATATATTGGCTATCAGAACCTTCTATCTTTTTCTCACAGAAATACAGAAACTCCTTGTCCTTGAAATAATAGCATGGAGTATAATAATCATACGCCATTTCAAAGGATTTGGGATGGGCTACCTCCATAGGTTGCGTGCCAAAGAATACTTTCTTATTGGTTTTCCAAATAGGAGTATTTTCCTCACTTAGAGGAATATCCTTTACCCCAACTATTTTAAAGCCTGTGGTATCCATTGGGAAGAAATAGCCACGGTAATAGATGCCATTTTTGTCCATAGCAAACCCGTCTCCTTTCCCCTTGAAAGTAGCCATATCAGGGCTAAGGCGCAGGGTAGCTTTCTTCCCCTGATAGAGTACATAATCTTCATAAACTATATATTTTTCACTATAGCTATTACCATATTGGTCAGAGAAATAGACCTGATAATCATCCGGGTCAGTTATGGACACTATATGAGTTGTCAAACCCTCTGAGGAATCTTTTTGTTCCGCAGGTTTTTGCTTGCAAGCGACCACTAACAAAGTACAAAGTAAAAGACGGTTCATGATAGTTTTGAGTTTTAAGTTTTGAGTTTTGAGTTTTGAGTTGATCATTTGTTAATTTACCAATTTTCTCATTTTTAGTTTTTTACCCAAGAAGCAAATTATATTTTCGTTACCGAACTCGAAAAGCCAATATCCCTCAGCATTCTTAAAGAGACAATAGTCTGTAGTGGGGGTATTATCACGACTGCACCATTGACGGTAGCCTGTATAGACCGCCAAAAGCTCTACATTTTTATTTTTAAAAAGCCTTGTAGTGCCATAATAGTAATAATCCTTATCCATCATAAACCCATTAGGATCTCCCCTGAGGGTGGCTATATCATACCCCTCTACAATCAAGAAATGTGCTTCTTTCCCTCTCCATCTGTCATAGTAATATACGTGATTTTTATCCTTATAGAAATAACCCGTTATGTACTGAAAGGTAGCTGCATCTATGTCTTTTTGTAGCTCCTCTCCTATATAAATATGCCCGTCCACTTTATAAAGATTATAGTCATACTTTTCCTTTTTTTGAGGAGGTTCCTTATGAGGAGGTAACAAATCCTTAAGCGAGGTCTTTCCTTGTTTGAGTATTTCTATCTGTTGGGAGGAGAGATCCTTTATGTATATACTATCACCACTGTCACGATAGTAAGCCTGATCTTCATAAATAAAGAGATTTTTTTCATCTATATAGAAAAGATTTTTCCCATACTCAGGACGCTTTGTATAGCGAAAAGGTAGTTTTTTACGCCAATTATAGATTCCATTCTTATCATACTGATAGTAATAATGCCCTGGAATGACCCTAAAAGTAGCTGCATCATATCTTTCTTTAGGCTCTCTCTCATGATAAACGGTAGAACCCACCACAACAAATTCGGTAAACGCTCTTATTGAGGAGAACTCTTCCTTGGAAACAGGCATTCTGAATCCTCTATCTGGTACAGAATAAAAAGAAGGAATATAATACAGATGATTCTTGTCTATCAGATAAGAGTCTGAGAGTGTTCTAAGGGTTGGGATATCGAACGGTTCCGAATGCAATTCTACCAATATGGAATGGGTTTGCTTATCTTCCTTACCATCATAACCCAATACATATTTAGAAGTTTTGAAGATCTTAGAGGTCATTTGCTCTACCACCTCTCCCTTATAATAGAGGCGTTTTCCCTTATAATAGACATTTTTACCCTCATTGAGGAGTTCGTCTCTACTGAGTTTTTCATTGACGAGATTAGGGTCTACTCCTTTTATGATTTGATCATAATAATATACGTGATTCTTGTCCCTAAAATAACAATACGTAAGCGCTTCAAAGGTCTGAGGATCAGGAACAGAAAGCCGTTTTGTTCCAAAGAATACGCCCCCATTGGTACGCCAATAATAGGCAGCAATACCATTTACATACCCCTTTATCTCCTTAACCTCTCGACTTGCCAATACCCTAAGTCCTGTGGTATCTACTTTTACGAATTGCCCCTGATAATAGACCCCTTTTTTATCCACTGCGAAACCATAACCCCTATATTTTATTTGGAAGGTCTCCCTATCGGGACGGAAAGTAACTGCTGCATCGCAAGCCTGGTAAATCATATAATCCTTGTTATAGATAAACCCTTCGTTATATTTACAACGTGCCGATCGACTTTCTAACTTGAGGTGTTCCACCCGCTTGGCATCTGTAAGCTGTATCTTACGATATTGTGCCGTACTATGCTGCATTATAGTCAGTACTAATATCCCATATAAAACATATTTCATAAAAACATCTTCTACTTTGCGACAAATATACTCATTTTTTCTTAATTTTGTACCCTGATAGCCGATTATTTTATGACTTACCAGAATATTCATATCAACAGTGCTGCCCCTGGGGATTTTGCTCAAGGAGAACATACTACCCTATACTATATCTTTCTCTTACAGGGAGATAGCCACTTTAGTGTCGACTTCAACGAATACCATTCCCAAGGCTATTCCCTACTGTTTCTCTCCCCTTACCAGTATTTCCAATGGAAGGAGAGGGCAGCAAAAATGGACTTTATTGCCTTCCATGGAGATTTCTATTGTATAGAGTACCACAAAAAAGAGGTGGCTTGTAACGGTTTATTATTCAACAACATATACCAACAACCCCACTTTGAGGTCTCTCAGGCGGTTTTTGGAGAATTGGAGAGTCTCTTGAAAAAGATGCAAGCCATTGCTTCAGACTCCAATCCTTACCAAATTGCAGTACTTAAGAGCTATTTGCAACTAATCTTGGCCATTGGAAGCCGAGAGAAACAGCATTTTTTGAGCCACTTAAAAGAAGAGAACCCACTGCAAAACCCCGTGGCCAATTTCCAAGAGCTTCTGGAAGCCAATTTCCTCAAGGAAAAGGATATCAGCTTCTATGCAGCGGTGTATCACCTTTCGGTGAGTGCTTTCTCCAAGCGTATCAAGCAGTATTATGGGAAGACCCCATCGGCACTGCTAAGGGAGCGCTTGGTTCTGGAGGCCAAAAAACTGCTACACCTCACCCATAAGTCGGTCAAGGAAATCGCCTTTGAACTCTGCTTTGAGGATGCTTTCTACTTCAGCCGCTACTTCAAGAAGGAGGTCGGGGTTTCCCCTAAGCAATTTCGAGAAAATGTAGGAATTTCGATCGTGGCAAAATAATCTATGCTTGTGGTAAAAAAGTCCATTCTTATATGGAAAATACATTGTATTTTTGCACCCTGAAAATAATATAGTCATGCAAACATTATTAGAAAAATTGGCTGGATTACAGTCACAGTTTATCAACTTTATTCGCATTGCGATCTTTATCGTAATGGCGTGGATTGGAGGCTTAAAAGTATGTCAGTACGAAGCCGACGGGATTGTTCCCTTTGTTACCAATAGCCCTTTTATGAGCTTCTTCTATGCTAACTCAGGTAAAACCGCTATCGATGAGAACGGTGTTACAGGAGAGGCTAACAAAGGCAAAGAAGTAGCAGAATACAAATTGCACAAGAACCCAGAGGGGAAAATGGTGGCTGCCAATATAGAATGGCACAAGCAGAACAACACCTATATCTTCTCCTATGGCTTAGGTACCGTAATTTGCCTAATTGGTTTGCTTACTCTTTTAGGTATATGGTCACCTAAAATCGGGCTTATCGGCGGATTGCTTACTTTTGGTATGTCCATCGTTACCCTTTCCTTCCTTATCACAACCCCAGAGGTATATGTACCTAACTTAGGTGGTGATATGCCTACCCCTAACCATGGCTTCCCTTACCTATCAGGAGCAGGACGCTTGGTACTGAAAGACATTATCATGTCGGCCGGTGGACTTATTGCTGCTTCTGACGCAGCAAGACGCCTCTTGGGAAAGAGCAAATAAAAAACCATTAAGAAATAAATAGCCCCAAACCGCTCGGTTTGGGGCTATCCTTTTATACATTATGATAATTATTTTCTGGTAGGTAGTGGGTAGGTACCTTCTACAAGGATGCTCTTATCTACATCTTGGATATTGCGATGACCAGAGAAAGCCATAGTGGTATCCATTTCATCATAGAGGATTTGTAGGGCACGAGTTACCCCCTCTTCTCCATAAGCACCCAATCCGTATACTGGAGCACGGCCGAGCATGATTCCTTTAGCACCCAAAGCCCATGCCTTAAGCATATTCTGTCCTGTATAGAAACCAGAGTCTATCCATACCTCTGTCTGGCTACCTACAGCGCTTACAATATCTGGTAAGGCTTTGATAGAAGAAATAGTATCGTCCATCTGACGGCCACCATGGTTAGAAACGATGATAGCATCGGCACCGTATTTGACAGCTTCTTGTGCATCTTCTGGGGTCATAATCCCCTTGAGGATAATAGGCCCTCCCCAGAGTTCCTTAATCTCAGCTATATCCTTCCAGCTAAGGCTTGGGTCAAACTGTTCTTTAGTCCAAGAAGAGAGAGAAGAAAGGTCGGATACATTCTTGGCATGGCCGGCGATGTTGCGGAATGTCCAGCGACGGTTACCAAATACATAGCGCAATCCCCAAGGAATTTTAGTAGAAAGATTGAGTATATTAGGAATGGTAAATTTCGGAGGGGTAGAAAGACCATTCTTGATATCACGGTGACGGTTTCCAAGTACTTGCAAATCCACTGTAACCATAAGGGCAGAACACTTAGCTTCTTTGGCACGACGGATGAGATCCTTCATGAACTCACGGTCACGCATCACATAGAGCTGAAACCAGAAAGGTTCCACACCAGCCTCTACCAAGTCCTCAATAGAACAGATGGACATAGTAGAAAGGGTGAAAGGAATCCCAAACTTCTGAGCCGCTTTGGCCATATGGATTTCCCCATCAGCCCACATCATTCCCATAAAGCCCACAGGAGCGGTCATAGCAGGGAACTTCACCTTTTGTCCTAAGAGTGTAGTCTCAAGGGTACGGTTGTCCATATCTACCAAAATCCTCTGTTTGAACTTGATAGGATTGAAGTCTGATACATTCTCACGGTAGGTGGATTGTGTCCAAGACCCTGTATCCACATACTCATAAAACATTTTAGGTACATTGCGCTTACACACCACGCGTAAGTCCTCAATGTTAGTCATTTTTGTTAAATCTCTCATTCTATAATTTTTTTATACAATTGCTTCTATATCAAGAGGAAAAATTTCACCAAAGGAAACCACCCCCTCTGTTTCTCGCTGCAAATGTAAGAAATTATTTTGGTTTATGTCATATTTATTTCAAGTTTTTAACTCAAGTTTTGAAATTTATATAAGTTACTGATTTTCAAAATCTAACCCCTACTAATTTCCAAAACCTAACCCTACCCCCCTCGATGAGGGGATAGCCAGCGAATACCTACAGCTGGGTATGTGAAAGTAAGTCATAAATTCTCAATGAGTTATAAAAACTAAGTTTCTTAAGATTGACGAGGCTTTAATGTTCGATTTTCAGTTTGTTGTAGGATGATTCCCTTTGTTAATACCCTTTGCGATAGGTAGTCTTACGCCTTTGCTTGAGCGGATCTCTGACTTTGGAGCGGAACATAGTGAGGAAAATTCTAACAATCACAATCACGAGTGATAAAGCAAAAAATATACAAATCGCTTGTATCCATAGGGGCAGATCCTTGGTAAGTGCCCCATAGATAAGTCCCGCACATAGCCCCATAGTCATAGTGAGAAACACCCCATAGAGCAACCCTTTGGCCAAATAATTACCATAATTCTTCATAGGCTTGTCCGTAAGATAGCCGTAAATTCCCCAATAAGCGAAAACTGCAATGACGAGAAATATAATCACCCCAATGGTTTTCACAACAATAAAGACATCTGTTACGATGATCTCATCTGTGGAAGCCTTATAGCGAATGTTATAAGAGGATTCTCCATTTACCTCAGCAGCAAAAGGCAATGCTCGTTCTAATTCCCGCCCTGATTCTATGGTAAAAGTAACCACGGGGGTACCCATTTCTACATATCTTGTGCGTTTATTTGAATCTTTTGTCTCGCTCATATAGGTGTTCTCATACCTTACCACCTGAGCGGTATAGGGCTTAAAGTCACTATCGGAAGCCAGCTGATAGAGTTCCTTCACAGTGCCTGCCCCTAAAAGCAGTATAAACGGGGTAAGCCCCACCAATAGGGAGATAGGCACCCAGATAAAGAAGGCGGTAAAACAACCCGCTTTTGCTTTATTTTTATCCTGAGCCTTACGGTTGCTTTTTCTAATAATCAGATAAGTAATTCCTACTGAAACCGCCAAAAACAGTAAGACAATGATTCTATTGAAAACTATTTCATCCATAAGTGATAATTATTGATATATCCTTCTTTTAGAAGGTTTTTCACATTCAGATACAAAAATGGTTTTAGGCTCTACCTTGAGCTTTTTAAGGTCTGTCTGATAACATTTGGGTTGTACAAAGTCAAACCTATAATACCCAATATCATTCAGGGTATCCTTGTAGATATTTTTATCCTTATCATACACTAAGAACTCCCAATTAACAGGCTCAGGATCTACAGTACCCTCTTTTATATTCATAAAAAACGCCTTAGGTTCTTCCAAATTGGAGATACTGAGAAAGTCGTTAAGCTCCTTATCCTCCGTCTTCTCCTTAGCAAATATAATTTTTTTGAGATCCTCTATAGGGATTTTATCAATCTTTTCTTTGAGTTCTCGTATATACTGTGTACTTCCCTCCACATCTCCCCAATTTAGGAAAAGCAAACACTCATGTCCTTCCTTGGTTACCAAGGCACCTACTCCATCTATCTGATATACTGAAGGTTTCTGATAAGAGATAAGAAAGTCATTATTATTCTGTAGATCAATTTGATAAGTATTTTTCAGCTCTCCCAAAAAGGGAGCAAAACTAAAGTCTTGTATATCCGTAATCAAAGAAAAGGAATTACCCATCTCTTTTCTTGAAAAGGTATGTATATAGCGAGAAGAAAGGCAATTGGGGTTGTCATTGAAAACTGAATAGGTTTTTCCATTCTCAAAGCGGATAAAATTCTCCCCATCTTCAAAATTGGCAAAGCGAATACGGACTTTATCTTTCCCAATAGAGTCATTTCGCTGCCCATACACGACAAATAGCGGTTCCTTCTTTGGCTTGAAGCGGATGATACCGTCCTTCTGAACCTCATAACTCCCTGGTACAGCTGTCATATAGCCCCAAAGGACAAATAATCTGTTAGGCAAGAGCATAATACCTCCTCCACGCCCTCTGTAATTGCCTGAAATATCTTTTTCTTGGGCATATACAAGGCTTCCTAAAGAAAAGAAAACCAGTAATAAAAGTATTTTTGTTTTCATGATATTAGTTTTAAAATTTTATCTTTTAACTGCTTTAATTGCAATTCCCCTGAAGATTGGCTAATTAGCCATTATTTCTCTTCTTTGGGAAGGTCTTTCACACTCGGAGACAAAGATGGTTTTAGGCTCCACCTTAAGCTGCTTAGGGTCTGTGATACTTCCCTGTGTCTTGACCTGCAAGTATGATCGATATTTTTTATTTTTGATAGGCTTTGAAGTGTAGCTACCCCCCACTACTCTATTTTCTTTCTTTGAGACAATCAGTGTGGTAGGAGGCTCTATGTTATCTGCATAAAGGAAAGAGATAGACTCTTCATTAATTTTCTCAGGCTCTTCCTTAGGAGTAAAAAACCTTTTGAGATCCTCTTTAGGTACTTCCTTCAATCTCTCCTTAACCATTTTTAGTTCCTCCTCTGGCCATTTCCCTCTATGAAAAAAAGCCCCCTTTTCCCCTTCTAACTCCATAGGTACAAGCACCATATCTGCTTTCAGATGGTTAAGTTCCTCATAAGAAATCAAGAAATCATTATACGCTCCCAAGTCAAATTGCAATGTGTTCTTAATCCCCTCTCCCTCAAATAAATATGACACGTCTTCATCATAGTATCCCATATGATGTATAAGGGTAAGCGTACTACCTACTTCCTTTCTGTCAAAGGTATGTATATATTTGTAAGAAAAACAGTTAGGGTTATCATTGAATACACTATAGGTCTTTCCATTCTCATACTGAATATAGTTCTTCCCCTCTTCAAAATTGGCAAAACGGATACGCACCTTATCTTTCCCAATGGAATCATTATGATACCCATATACCAAGAACAAGGGTTCTCTCTGAGGCTTTAATAAGTAGACCCCATCGGGTCTCTTTTGGTAATAGCCACGAATAACCGTCATATAAGTCCAAGCGGCAAAAGTCTTATTCGGAAAAAGCATAATGCCCGATTCGGGTTGCTTATAGCTCTCTATTAGCTTTCTGTCCTGAGCTGAAGAGCTATTCGCTACGAAAAAGAAAGCCAGTAATAAAAGTATTTTTGTTTTCATAAGCATTTTAGTTATTATTCAGGAAACAATGGTGAGATTTTTATTTTTAGTTTTTTCATATCTATTTCTGATTTTTTTGTATCTATAAGATCATATTTGTGATATGTCCGATCTCGTTCCGCCTCTTTATATATATTTTTTTCCTTATCATAAGTAATTTCCCCCATATATTCATAGGGAGAGGTACCCTCTCTTTCATATTTTTCTCTAAATATAGTATTGGAATCCTCTATCCCTAATTGAGATTGTACCGTCTTCAACATTTCTTTTTCATTTTCATCTTTTTTTCTGATATAAATATAGTTTTTTATTTCTTTTAATGGTGTTTTTTCTATATTAGAGCGTATTTTTGCAAGTGCTTCTTTATTCTTTTCTAAGGTTTCTTCTTCGTTCATTAAAAGAAGTATCTCCATTCCATCTTTATTGGTAAAAGCAGCTATACTTTCCCCTTGATATAGAGAATAACTATGACAGAAAACGATATAATCATTATAAGCTGGATTCATACCTACTTCGTAAGCATTTTTTATACCTACAAACTTCTTATTGTACTCTTCAAAGAGGCTTTCCCCTATAAAAGTAATAGATTTCCCTACCTCTTTTCTATCAAAAGTATGTACCAAATCATTATCTTCGTTGAAAACAGAGTAATACCGACCCCTCTCCAAGTGAATATAGTTCTTTCCCAGCTGAAAATTTACCAGCTCCACCCGTATTTTATCCTTGGATAAGTCCTTATCATTGCGCGCATAGACCAGAAAAAGCGGTTCCTTCTGAGGTTGCAACCATATCATCCCATCTTTTTGTACTTGGTAGTCTCCCTTTACCCCAGCTAAGGGATTCCATAGTAAGAACTTCTTATCAGAGAGCAAGAAAAGCCCCCACTTACGCCCTTGGTAGAAACCTTCAAGCTGGTTATTTTGAGCCTGTATAATAAAGCCTCCTAAAGAAAAGAAAGCCAGTAATAATAGTATTTTTGTTTTCATAAAGGTAATGGATAACTAAGCAATCGAATATCGGTAATTATAGAAAAGATAAATCCCTTAAAAAGAGGAGCTTTCGCCCAAGGGATGGCATAGCCAACATCTGCCCGCAACAAATTAAAGAGAGACAGTCCTACACGTGGAGTAATCGCCTCAGTGGAAAGAGAGACCCCATAGCCCAGCAATAGGTGATAGAACTCAGCCCCCACCTCAGGGACTACTCTATGAGAATCTCTGCTCGCAAAATGAACTCCTGCATAGAAGCCCCCGCCGCAAGCGATACAATCATTGTGAAGCATCAGCCCCGCAAAGTGTGAACTCTTAGCATCGGCATAGGTATAAGCCAGCCTCGGGGTAAGGTCAATCATTCCCTCAAAACAATCACACGAAGGCGGATACCTCCTTGGCGGAGTAATAGCAAGGCTATCACTCTGAGCAAACCCCACATAAGAGCAAAGAGTAAAGAAAAGGACAAACAAATTTCTCATAATAATAAGCCTTAAAAAACACTGTGCTATAGTGCGACAAATATATGAAAAAATCCTGAAAAAGAAGAGAATTTTTCATGACTTTATTGCTATATTTATTTTTTTGACTACCTTTGCAAAAAATATAACTAATGAGTGCTATTGTAGCTATTGTAGGACGCCCCAATGTAGGCAAATCCACTTTTTTTAACCGTCTTGTACAGCGCCGCGAGGCTATCGTAGATAGCATCAGTGGGGTTACTCGCGACCGCCATTATGGGAAAACCGACTGGAACGGACGCGATTTCTCCGTGATAGATACCGGAGGATATGTAGCAGGAGGTGATGATATATTCCAAAAAGAAATAGATAAGCAGGTAAACCTCGCCATAGAAGAAGCCGATGCCATTATCTTCCTAACAGATGTGGAGAGTGGTATCATGGGTATCGATGAGGAGATTGCCCAGCTGCTACGCCGTAGCAAAAAACCTACTTTCCTGGCAGTGAACAAGGTTGATAATACCAAGCGCGCTATTGATGCCAATGAGTTCTATGCCTTAGGATTTGAGGAGATCTTCCCTATCTCCAGTGTCAATGGTAGTGGTACAGGCGAGCTCTTGGATGCCGTAGTCAAAGTACTCCCTGAGGAGGAAAAAGTGGAGGAAGAGCCCCTACCCCGCTTTGCTGTAGTGGGACGCCCCAATGCGGGAAAATCGTCCTTTATCAATGCTCTTATTGGAGAAGATCGCTATATCGTTACTGATATAGCTGGCACCACCCGCGATGCTATTGATACGCGCTACAATCGCTTTGGCTTTGAGTTCAACCTGGTGGATACCGCAGGGATACGCCGCAAAGCAAAAGTCAAAGAAGACTTGGAGTTCTACTCGGTGATGCGCTCAGTACGCGCCATAGAACACTCCGATGTATGCCTACTCTTGGTGGATGCTACTCGTGGCTTCGAGGGACAAGATGCCAATATCTTTTGGCTGGCACAGCGCAACAAAAAAGGAGTGGTTATCCTGGTCAATAAATGGGACTTGGTAGAGAAAGATACCCATACCACCAAGCATTTTGAGGAAGGGATTCGCAAGATCATCGCCCCCTTCACCGATGTGCCTATCATCTTTATCTCTGCCCTAACCAAGCAACGTATCTACAAAGCGATAGAAAAAGCAGTAGAGGTGTATAACAATCGTAGCCAGCGTATCAAAACCTCGGTACTGAATGAGTATATGCTCCCTATCATCGAGGCTACTCCTCCACCGGCTACCAAAGGAAAGTATATCAAGATCAAGTATTGTATGCAATTGCCTACTGACCTGCCTCAGTTTGTCTTTTTTGCGAACCTTCCCCAATATATCAAGGATCCTTACCGCCGCTTTGTGGAGAACAAGCTCAGAGAGAAGTTTAACTTCGAAGGGGTACCTTTGGATATTTTCTTTAGAGAAAAGTAGAGAGTTTTGAGTTTTGAATTTTGAGTTTATGAAAAAAGTGAACATGAAAAATAAAATGAGTAATTTAAGTTTCGTAAGTCATTTTTAGATTATAATTAGGTTTATAATTGGTTAATAATCAATATATTGTAAAGAGAACCTCCCCCTTACCCCCTCCGAGAGGGGGAATAAATTCGTTGAAAAAGATAAAAATTGTCTATAAATTTGGAAAATGCCCTTTCTATAACTCCTTGAGAATCATGAACTATCTCATTCCCCCTTTGGAGGGGGAGGGTAGGTTTTGAATATCAATAAGTTACAGAACTTGCGAAACTTAAATGAGTAAGAAAACTTATTTTGCGATAATAGATGAGGCTATACAACAGAAAGGAAGAAAAGTAACTATTGAAGAACTTAGGCAAAGATACTTAAAATGATAAAATTTGTAGTCCCTATACTTACTTTTGACAAAGAGCAAACGATTGATTTTTATAATAAATTGGGCTTTGTGGTTGTTTCCAAAGATTTGTTGCTTAGAGAGCCTCTTATCTACCTACAACTCTATGAGGGTACTCTCGAAAGTGTTGCTCATAGAAAAGAAGGCGATGCATTAGACTTGCTGTTTTCTATACAAGTAGAAGAGATTGCTCCTATAAAGCAACAACTTCAGACCAATAATATTCCTATAGAAAATGACTATGATATCCCTGTGGGAGAATATCTGTATATAAGAGATCCTAATGGGTATAGAATATGTCTCTATGAACTATTTGTCCCCTAATAAGTAAGATGAATACTTTAGAAGCCAAGAGAGAAGCATTAGCTAAAGAAAGGATAAAAACCAAATACAAATCTCACAAAGATTGCACCTTCATAGAGGTTGTTACTGCGGATAAGCTACAAGAGTTCTATGATTTTATCTCAAAACATATACGCTATACGGAAGAAGATTACCAAAGATACAATGATAGATATTGTATAGGAGAAAAATATGACAAGTATAGTATCAGAAACTGGATCATTGAGAAGATAACAAAGCAAACAAAGCCTTCTGACATTATTATATTGCCTTTTTTAGACTTTGGTATCTGCGTAGAACTCATTAGAGTAGAGGCTTTTTTTGAGGCAGAATTGGATGAAAAGATATCCCAACATATAGGTTTGGATATTGGATATATCAACCTATCACAGCAAATACTACATTATTTCTCTGATGAAGAGTATTTTGTTTTCGAATATTATGAAAGACTATAAAATATGCCCCTTACAAAAGAAGCATTTGGTAAACACATCAGCCTATGAAACTATCTGAAATAGAGACCGCTGACCTTCCGGTAAGAGAAATGACCATAACTGACAGTCAGATAACTATTCTCTATGACGAGGTATACCATATCCCATCCAAAATTATATCAAGAATATCCAAATAACTATTACAAATTGGTGGGAGCTCTTGGTAAAAATATTCCTTTCTCCTGCTCCTTATATCAAACCTACTGAAGTGATTTGTGAAGGAGCGCAACGAGAAGTTTTCGACCTTATACAAGAAATCACTTTTTTAGACAATACATTGATTCTAAAAGGAATCAGCAAAGAAAACCAATACTGGATGGAGTACTATATCACAGAGGGTCAATGGGTATTACTATAGATATACCACTTTTTTTGTCTCAAAAAAATCCTCCTCAAAGACCTCAGAAAGGTTATAGACGGTAGCTGAAGGAAAAGCTGCTAGTTCTTCAGTAAGATCGCCCCCTTTTAGGTAGAGAATCCCTCGCTTATCGCCCTTATGGGTTACAGGCTTGAGCAGATGCTTGGTGAGCTTGTAAAAGTCAGCCATTTGGGTCACAGCACGGCTTACAATATAGTCATATTGTCCTGCAAGAGTCTCTACACGTGCCTGCTGGTAGGTGACATTGGAAAGAGACAAAGCAGAGGCGACCTCCTCTACCACCTTGATCTTCTTACCTATGGAATCCACCAAGTGGAAAGACACCTCTGGATAGAGAATTGCCAAAGGAATCCCTGGGAAACCTCCCCCTGTACCTACGTCCAAGACCTTTTGCCCTGCCGAAAGAGGGTGAATCTTGGCAATCCCTAAGGAATGAAGTAGGTGATGAATAACAAAGTGTTCCATATCCTTACGAGAAATCACATTGATACGGGCGTTCCACTCCTTATACAGGCTTACAGCCTGAGTATATTGAGCCACTTGTGTAGGGGTAAGTTCAGGAAAATACTTGAGTAACAACTCCATAAAGACAAAGTATTAAGAGTGCCAAAAGTAGCATAATATTTCCAATCCTACAAATTTTCAAGAAAGATTTTAAAAATATTTGTACATTCCAAAAAATAATAGTACCTTTGCCCCGCTTTCTTTTATGGGAGCTTTTTTAGTAAACGTTTAATTTAAGATATTAATATTCAATCCGATGAAAAGAACATTTCAACCTTCCAAGAGAAAAAGAAGAAATAAACACGGCTTCAGAGAACGTATGGCTACGGCGAACGGACGTAAAGTATTGGCACGTCGTAGAGCTAAAGGAAGAAAAAAACTTACTGTTTCCTCTGAACCAAGACATAAGAAATAATGTTTATAACTTTCTGTAACAAGTAAGGTGCCATCTGACTATAGATAGCACCTTTTTACTTTTTTCTTATTATTTATTTTATGAAATCTATCGCAGAAATTCGCCGTGATTTCCCTATCTTAGAGAGAAAGATAGGAGGGAATCCCTTAGTATATTTTGACAATGGAGCGACCTGTCAAAAGCCCCAACAGGTAATCGATAGTATAGTACAGTACTATACCACCTACAATGCCAATATCCACCGAGGGGTGCATACCCTCAGCCAAGAGGCTACAGAAGCTTATGAGACAGCCCGCAAGAAGCTCCAAAAGCATATCAATGCCGCCAAACCCTATGAGGTACTTTTCACCAGTGGCACCACCGAGGGAATCAACTTGGTAGCTACCTGCCTGACCCCTTTTGTAAAGGCAGGAGAAGAGATCTTGGTACTGACCACTGAGCACCATAGCAACATTGTCCCTTGGCAGCTACTTGCTCAGCGTACAGGAGCTGTGGTACGCCCCATCCCTGTGGACAAGGAGGGTATGATCGTGATGGAGGATTTCAAAGCGATGCTCTCAGAACGCACCAAGGTAGTGAGCTGTCAGCATGTATCCAATGCCTTGGGCAATGTACACCCTGTCAAAGAAATCATCCACTTAGCCCACAGCGTGGGAGCTATTGTCCTTATCGATGGCGCCCAGAGCTGTCCACACTTTTCCATAGATGTACAAGACTTAGATGCAGACTTCTACGCCGCCTCTGGACACAAAATGTATGCTCCTACAGGCATTGGTTTTCTCTATGGAAAGGAAACCTGGCTTGAGAAGCTCCCTCCCTACAAAGGCGGAGGAGATATGATCAAGACCGTCTGCTTTGAAGAGACAACCTACGCCGACCTCCCCTATAAGTTAGAGGCAGGAACCCCGAATATATGTGGAGGAATCGCCTATGGAGTTGCCATAGACTATATGCATTCCTTAGGTATGGCCGATATTGCGGCTCATGAGCACAACCTGCTGAAGTATGCCCATGAGCAAATCCAAGGCTTGGGGGGCATCACCATCTATGGCACCCATGATCTGGATCGCAAAGCTGGTGTCATCTCCTTCAATGTAGAGGGTGCCCACCCTTACGATGTAGGAACACTCCTTGACCAGATGGGCATAGCCGTACGTACAGGTCATCACTGCGCCCAACCTGTGATGGATTTTTATCACATTCCAGGGACTATACGCGCCAGCTTCGCTGTTTATAATACCCTTGAAGAAGTTGACCGCTTAGTTACAGGTCTTCAGAAAGCTATGAAAATGCTTTTATAATACTCCTAACTACTTAGTAATAAACAACTTTTGAAATTTTTTAAAAAATAATTGATTTTTGCTTGCCAATTCAAAAAATAGTTGTACCTTTGCCCTGTCTTAAAAATCGCACGCGGGTGTGGTGAAATTGGTAGACACGCCAGACTTAGGATCTGGTGCCGTGAGGTGTGTAGGTTCGAGTCCTATCACCCGCACTAAGCTCTCAGAACTTCTCTGAGAGCTTTTTTATTATAGTCCTCTTCGAGCATGATAAACGCTTTTGAAACACATCTTCAGCAACACTTCCCCCTGCTATGGCAAAAAAGAATCATCTTGGCTATCAGTGGAGGGGTAGATAGTGTTGTATTGGCACACCTCCTACATGAGCTGGGAATATCCTTCCTTATGGCACATTGTAACTTCCAACTTCGGGGAGAAGAGAGTGAAGGTGACCAACACTTTGTAGAGACCCTTGCCAAGGAACTCTCAGTACCTATTGCCATCAAGCGCTTTGAGACCAAGACCTATGGCAAGGCACATGGCCTAAATACTCAGCTGGCCGCACGGGTACTACGCTATGAGTGGTTCGAAGCCCTACGTCAGGAACAAGGATATGACTATATTCTTACTGCACATCAGGCGAATGATTCCTGGGAAACCTTCCTTATCAATACCTCCCGTGGCAGCGGACTAAAAGGACTTTTGGGCATTCCCGCTGAGAACGCTCATGTGCTTCGCCCTTTGCTCCCCTTCTCCAGAGAAGAAATTCTTGCCTTTGCTCAAGAGAGAGGTATTTGCTGGAGAGAAGATAGCTCTAATGGCTCTGACGCCTATACTCGCAACAAGATACGGCATCACCTCTCCCCTATTCTCAAGGAAATACACCCTAATTTCTTTAAGAATTTCGAAAAAACACAAAACCTCCTACAACTTTCCTATGACTTCCTTCAAGAGAGTGTAGCACAATACCGAAAGGAATGGTTCATAATGGGACAACCTATTGTCTTTGAAGTAGAAAAACTCAGAGATCACCCTCACAGACGTTTTCTACTATATGAACTCCTCTCCCCTTACGGATTTGGAGATACCGAGATTTTGGAACGATTTTTGCGAGCCTCTACAGGGCGGCAACTAAGCTCAGACACCCATCGCCTACTCTCCAACAGAGGGCAATGGTTGATAAGTCCTAAAGAAATAGATACAGAAAGAAGCTATTCTATTGCAGAGGATATGGAAGAACTTAGCTACCCCATAGCCCTAAGAATCCGCTCTACCAAAGCCATAGAGAGAGGTCTTGCTGGTACCCTATTCTTGGACAGAGACAAGATACAGTTTCCCCTGCACTTACGCAAGCGAAAAGAAGGGGACTTATTCTATCCGCAAGGAATGGGTGGAAAGCGAAAGACCCTGCGCAAGTATTTCAAAGATGAGAAGTACTCCCTTTATGACAAGGAAAACCAGTGGCTGCTTACCGATGCTACCGATCAAATCCTTTGGGTCATAGGCAAGCGTGCCGACGAACGATTCTTAGCAATAGAAGAAACAAAAAATATCCTACAAATATCCATCACTCTTTAAAAAAAACTATTTATGAAGAAGATACTCCTTATCCTATCCTTTGCGTCCTTACTTCTCTCTTGTAAGGGGGAAGACCTAAGCCAAAACCCTAACGATCCCTACAAGGAGATAGAGACTCTTGAGCGAGAAAAAGAGAAAGAGCGCCCACATGTGCCCCAAACCTATCAGGAGATCAGAGTACCCAATAAGCTCAAATACTATTACCAAAGCATTAATTTTTCCCAAAGAGGTGAAGCCCTCAAAGAGGATTTAGCTATCCTTACCATAAGCAAACATACCCGTATTTTAGACTACCTACAGCGCCATCCTTATCTGAAGAAAGCCGATGCTGACCTGAACAATCCTGAAAATGTAATTGTCGTATATACAGGTGAATCCCGAGAGAAAGGCCATATCAACCGTTCGGTGAATACTGAGCATATATACCCACAGAGTTACCTAAAAAAATACAGTAACCCTGAGCGCCCTATAGGAGACCTACACCACCTGCGCTACTGTGATGGTAATATAAATAGCCAAAGGAGTAACCTCCCCTTTGGCAAAGGAGAGAAAGAAGCCAAAATAGTGAGCAACGGTAAGGCTTGGTACCCTTCCGACGCGTACCGAGGAGATGTAGCCCGTATGATTATGTATATGTACCTAAGGTATAACCTTCCTTGGAATCATGTAAGCAATCAGGGAGTAAGTCTCTTCCTTATGTGGAATGCACAAGATCCAGTATCCCCCTTAGAACTTCAGCGCAACAATGAGATAGAAACAGCACAGGGCAATCGCAACCCTTTTATAGACAATCCCTACTTAGCCACTCTTATTTTTGGAGAAGTGACGGGGTATACTCCTGAAAATACTTGGAAATAAAAACTCTTTTTCCTTGCCTAAATGGATAAAAAATTGTATCTTTGTCCTACTGAAAAGATAATCTAAAAAAGTAACTTATGAAAAAAGTATTTATCCAACTTTCTTTGGCCTTAGCTCTTATAGCTTGTAGTGGTGAGAGTATTGAGGATAGGCTCATAGAAAAACCTCAAACACCTCAGGAGACACCTAAAACGCCCGAAACACCTAAGAAACCTGAAACACCGGAAACGCCTAAGCAACCTGAAACTCCAGAGACTCCTAAGCAACCTGAAACCCCAGAAACCCCTAAGCAGCCTGACAACCCTTCAAAGGAGACAGGAGAAATCAAGGTACCTCTGAAGCTAAAAGCCTACTATCTGGGGGTGGATTTCACTAAAACAGGGAATGCCTTTAGAGATGAATTGGCCGCTCATACCATAAAGAAACACCATACTTTCTTAGGGTATGGTCAGCGTAATCAGTACCTCTCTAAAGCAGATGCCGATCCCGCTCATAGAGGAAATGCAATCCTCCTATACACAGGAGAGAGTCGTAACTATTATGCTAGCACTGTAAATACAGAGCATGTCTTTCCTCAAAGTAAACTCTCCAATGCAGGACAACAAAAAGGAGATCTACATCACTTACGTGCTTGTGACAAAAATGTCAACAGCACTCGTGGAAACCTTCCTTTTACCCAAGGAAGTGGGCGTGCTCGCAAGGTAGGAGGTGGCTGGTATCCTTCGGATGAGTTCAAAGGAGATGTAGCCCGTATGGTAATGTATATGAATCTACACTACAACTTACCTTGGGATAAGATAAGCACCGCTGGAGTAGAGCTAATGCTCCGATGGAATGCCGAAGATCCTGTATCCGCCCTGGAGCAACAGCGCAACAATGTCATAGAAGAAGCTCAGGGCAACCGCAATCCTTTTATAGACAATCCTTATTTGGCTACCAAAATATGGGGTGGCAATCCTGCTGAAAACACTTGGAAATAACTTAATAAGGGGGCTTTTTATAGCTCCCTTTTTCTTATGAGACTAATACCACTGATTCTACTTACCTTCCTAAATGTGCTCTCCTATGGGCAGCACACCCTTTCCTCCTATGAGCCTATTATAGTCCCCAAAAAGCTCAAATATTACTACCAAAATGTCGATTTTTCTAAAAGAGGAGAAGCCCTCAAGGAAGAATTGGCAGTGCTTACTATTGTAAAACACACCCGCATTCTTCCCTATAGCAAGCGACATCCCTTTCTGGAGAAAGCTAATGCAGACCCAAAGAAAACAGGCAACCTTTTGCTTATGTATACAGGAGAGAGTCGCTCAAAGGAATTTGTTCAGAAAAGAGGAAATCCCGAAGGCACTATCAATACCGAACACATCTACCCGCAGAGCTACATCAAGAGACTTAGTCATAGTACAGAAGAACCCTTGGGAGACTTACACCACCTACAATATGCCGATAGGAGCAAAAATTCCTCGCGAGGGAACCTACCTTTTGGTACAGGAAAAGGACAAGCAGGCAGGGTTTTTCAAAGAAAAGCATGGTATCCGTCCGATGACTATCGTGGTGATGTGGCACGTATGGTGCTATACATGAATCTGAGATATAATCTACCTTGTGAGCAAGTAAGTGTGGGAGGGATTTCTCTCTTACTCAAGTGGAATGCTGAAGATCCTATATCAGTTTTAGAAATACAGCGCAACAATGAGATAGAAGCAGCGCAGGGCAATCGGAATCCTTTTATCGACAATCCCTACTTAGCCACTCTTATTTTTGGAGAGGTTGAGGGGTATACTGTGGAGAATCTTTGGAGATAAGTCTTTGCTCGTTTTTCCTATAGAGCCAGTAGCCTATATGAGCGGTGGTGATTCCCACCAAAAGTCCCACTAATATATCTGTAGGGAAATGTACCCCTAAGTACAATCGGCTATAAGCATAGGGAATAGGCCATAGGAAGAGCCAAAAAGCCACTTTCATACGTTTTCTAAAGACAAGATACAAAAAAGTGGTCAAGGCAAAACTATTGCTAGTATGTCCTGAAAAGAAGCTATACCCCCTTTCAGTCAGGAGGATACGAAGCTGAGGGATCAACTCTGGGGTATGTAGTGGGCGCAAGCGAGCTACCAGTTCCTTAGTAGTATTGGTAATGAGTACTGTAAAGAGAAGAGTTCCTATAGCATAACCAAAGATACGCCATGCTTTTCTTTTCTCAAAGAAATAGAAATTAGCCCATAGGATAAGTGCAAAGAAAGGCACCCAATGCCAAGCATTAGTAATAGCTAACCAGAAAGCATCCCAAGTGATAGACCCTGTCTGATTAATGGCTACCAGTAGTTGATAATCCTGTTGTAAGAGATCCTTCAAGGGCAAGAGAATTATAAGGTGAGTATAACAAAAAAATCCCTGAGCTAAGGCTCAAGGACTTCTGTGCCTACGACTGGATTCGAACCAGCACGCCCTAACGAGCACCACCCCCTCAAGATGGCGAGTCTACCAATTTCTCCACGTAGGCAAAATAAAACCCAATATTACTTTTAGCTACAACAACTAAAATATAGTGACCCGGGTGGGCCTCGAACCCACGACCCCAACATTAAGAGTGTCGTGCTCTGCCAACTGAGCTACCGAGTCATAAAATCTTCTGTGTGACCTGGCTGGGGCTCGAACCCAGGACCCCAACATTAAAAGTGTTGTGCTCTACCAACTGAGCTACCAAGTCGCCGCGTAAAATTTAAAATCTCTCAAAATGAAAAAATGTGACCTGGCTGGGGCTCGAACCCAGGACCCCAACATTAAAAGTGTTGTGCTCTACCAACTGAGCTACCAAGTCCTAAACTATCTCCTAAATAAGGATTTTAATGCGGGTGCAAAATTACGGATTTTTTCGATATAAACAAGCAAAAAAATGATTATTTTTGCATTTTATTTTTGCACATATCGCAACACGCTATTACACTGATATTTATGAGTAAAAAAATTATTCTTTTAGGATACATGGGTTGTGGAAAATCGACCATAGGAGCCCATATAGCGACCTCTCTTTCGCTTCCTTTTCAGGATTTGGATGTTTTTATAGCCGAGCAAGAGGGAAAAAGTATCCCAGAAATCTTCCAAGAGAAAGGAGAAATCTACTTCAGGCGACAAGAGCAAGAACACCTCAAGAGACTACTCGCCCTCCCCTACCCTATGGTGGTCGCCTTAGGCGGAGGCACTCCCTGCTATGGCAAGGCGATGGAGCTGGTCCGAGAGGCGACTCCCTATAGCTTCTACCTACAACTGCCAGCCAAGGAGCTCGTGGCACGACTGTCCCTGCAACAAGAACAGCGCCCGCTTATCAGAGGAATTGCCAAGGAAAATTTGGAAGAATTTGTCAATATTCACCTCTTCGAACGGGCAGCTTTCTACACACAAGCAGCCTTTGTGATACCCTGCCTAGGACTTTCTGTAGAAGAGATTGGGGAGAAAATCCGTCAAAAAATAAAATAATTCACAAAACACTTGACAACCTCTGTTAAATATCGTACCTTTGCAGGCTTAATGTTATTGACCTATAACGATGAAATTATCTAGCTTTAACTTCAACCTACCTAAGGAACTCCTTGCCGAATACCCCAGTGAGAATCGTGATGAAGCACGCCTTATGGTCGTTCACCGTAAAACAGGAGAAATAGAACACCGTCTGTTCAAGGACGTAATCGAATATTTCGATGATGGAGATGTATTTGTACTGAACAATACCAAAGTATTCCCTGCCCGCCTATACGGACATAAGGAAAAAACCAATGCTAAGATTGAGGTTTTCCTCCTTCGCGAACTTAACAAAGAACAACGCTTATGGGATGTCTTAGTAGACCCTGCGCGAAAAATACGTATTGGGAACAAATTATTCTTCGATCCTGAGGAAGAATTGGTAGCTGAGGTGATTGACAATACTACTTCTCGTGGGCGCACCCTACGTTTTCTTTTTGATGGATCCTACGAGGGTTTTCGCAACAAACTCTTAGAACTGGGACATACTCCACTCCCTAAGTATATCTCTCGCCCTGTAGAGCCCGAAGATGAGGAGCGCTACCAGACTATCTATGCCAAATACGAAGGAGCTGTAGCAGCACCTACTGCTGGACTACACTTCTCCAAACAGCTGATGAAGCGTCTTGAGATCAAGGGAATCAACTTTGCTGAACTTACCTTACATATAGGTCTGGGCACCTTCAACCCTGTAGAGGTAGAAGACCTCTCCAAGCACAAGATGGACAGCGAGGAGATTATTATCCCTCAGGAGGCTTGCCAGGTAGTGAACAAAGCTAAGGA
Source organism: Capnocytophaga gingivalis ATCC 33624 (assembly GCF_000174755.1). Classification (GTDB taxonomy): domain Bacteria; phylum Bacteroidota; class Bacteroidia; order Flavobacteriales; family Flavobacteriaceae; genus Capnocytophaga; species Capnocytophaga gingivalis. Next base: position 32,543 of record NZ_ACLQ01000024.1, on the reverse strand, counting down.
AGCGGGCAAGCGTGTATGTGCTGTAGGAACAACAGTGATGCGTGCCATGGAGAGTTCTGTATCCTCACACAATACTCTGAATCCTTTCATTGGGTGGACGAATAAGTTCATCTTCCCTCCTTATGATTTTGGTGTTGCCAATGCAATGATTACCAACTTCCACACTCCTAAATCCACCCTACTAATGATGGTTTCCGCCTTTGCTGGACACGAACTCATCATGGATGCATACGAGGAAGCTGTCAAAGAAAAATACAAATTCTTCTCCTACGGAGATGCAATGCTTATTATATAATTGATGAAACAATTATTTCTTATAGCCCTTTTGTGTATAGGGCAACCCTTTATCTGGGGACAGACCCAAGCAGAAGAAGTAACCAAAGAAAAGGCAGCGCTGCCCAAACCCTATAATACAGAGGAAGATGGGCTTGCCAAAATAGAAGAACTGCTTGTAGAGTGTCAGAAACAAAACAAAAAACTCCTAATCCAGATTGGGGGTAATTGGTGTGTATGGTGCTTACGCTTCAATCATTTGGTTACCACTGACAAAGAATTGAAGAAGATTTTAGATAAGAAATACATCTACTATCATCTGAATTATTCTCCTGAAAATAAGAATGAAAAAGCCTTTGCCAAGTATGGAAACCCCGGAGAAAAATACGGATATCCTGCTTTTTTAATTCTTGACAAACATGGAAATCTTCTTGCTACCCGAAAGACAGAAGACATGGAAGAAAGTAAAGGCTATGACCGTATCAAGGTAAAAAAATTCTTACAAGGACGCCTCAACTAATCACTCTGATTTTTAACGTTTATTTTAAGATAAAAAAGTATTTTATTTTACAATAAATATGTACCTTTGTACCTTAATAAAAAATTATTTTTATGGCAAAAATAACATTTCATAACGAACCTGCTACTACTGCAGGAGAACTGCCTAAAGTAGGCAGTATAGCAGCCAATTTTGTTGCTGTAGGGAAAGATCTAAAAGAAAAATCTCTTTCCGATTACCAAGGACAACGTATAGTGCTTAATATATTCCCCAGTGTAGACACTGGAGTATGTGCTGCTTCTGTAAGACGTTTCAATGAGGAAGCAGGCAAGCTTAGCAACACAAAAGTGCTTTGCATCTCCAAAGACCTACCTTTTGCTATGGCTCGCTTCTGTGGTGCAGAAGGGCTTACCAATGTAGAAGTACTTTCTGATTTCCGTGGGGATTTTTCTAAAAAATATCCTGTAGAACTTTTGGATACTCCACTAAAGGGTTTACTCTCTCGTGCTGTCATTGTATTGGATGAAGAGTATAGGGTTATCTATACCGAACAGGTAGAGGAAATCACCGACGAACCTGATTACAAAGCTGCTTTGGAAGCCTTGAAATAATATAGTCAATCATATTTAGGTTGCGAATAAATAGAACAAGAGATTAATTCTTTATTTGCTCTTTTTCAAAGGCGAATTGCCATTCGCCCCTACACCTGCTCACGCTAATTTTTCGCAAACCATTTCTGTTTGACTATAATTAAAAATAGAGGGAGCTCATTAAGCTCCCTCTATTTTAATCTTTATGTTGGTAGCAACTACAGGTAGTATCTCCACAGCAGAAAGTGCTGGCATCTATCTCTAGGGTAGTATGCTGTATTCCTTCATGAAAAAGGGTATGCTTGAGCTGTTTCTTTATCTCCATAAAATCCTCCAAGGATACCCCCTCTTCTACCACCAAGTGAGCTGTTAGGGCATTCTCAGAGCTACTAAGTGCCCATATATGTACATGATGTACGGAGGATATCTTAGGGTGCTTGAGCAGCACCTCCTGTATATGCTCATTGGAAAGCTGGTGAGGAACTCCATCCAAAATCAGCTTGATACTTTCCTTCAGAAGAGACCATGTAGAGAAAAGAATCACAAAAGCAATAACAAAACTAATGATAGGGTCTATTATATTCCAGCCTGTAAATGAGATTATAGCTCCAGAGACAATAACTCCAAAGGAAACTAAAGCATCTACCAATAAATGTAAGAAAGCCCCCTTAATATTAATATCGTCCTTCTGTCCTTTATAAAAGAGGAAAGCAGAAAGCCCATTGATCAGAATCCCTATCAGAGCAGTGATAATAATCATAACGCCCTGCATCTGAGGAGGATGAGAAAAACGCTCAATACTCTCCACCCCTATTTTGATAACTATCAAGCAGAGAATCACTGCATTGACAAACGAAGCCAAGATAGATGCCTTCTTATATCCATAGGTATAGAGCTTGGTAGCACCACTCTGAGCTAACTTCATTCCCAATAGAGAAATGATAAGAGTTGCCACATCACTCAGGTTATGGCTGGCATCGGAGAGTAAGGCTAAGGAGTTGATTCTAATTCCTATGACAAACTCTATCAGGGTATAGAGGGCATTGGCTCCTATACCTACATAAAAGGCCTGATTGATACGTTTCAGATCAGGTACATGATGATGGTGGTGACCATGATGGTCATGTTCATGATGTTCCATATGTATAGTAATCAGTGAGCAGTGAACAGTAATCAGTGAGCAGAGGTCAGTAGCTATTCGAGTTCATTTGCTTGGCTACATTCTTCGCTTTTCACTCTTGATTCTTCATTAATTAACGATGGTTCCGACGGCTTCTCCTGCCACTACTTTTGCTAAATTGCCTTTTTTGTTCATATCAAAAACGATGATAGGTAAGTGGTTTTCTTGACTAAGTGTAAAGGCAGTCATATCCATTACCTTAAGATTCTTGTCTATAGCTTCTGTGAAAGTAATATGATCATACTTAGTAGCGTCTGGATCTTTCTCTGGGTCAGCCGTATAGATACCATCCACACGGGTACCCTTGAGAATCACATCGGCATTGATTTCTATGGCACGGAGTACCGCAGCTGAATCGGTGGTAAAGTATGGGTTCCCTGTACCAGCCCCAAAGATGACCACGCGCCCTTTTTCCAAGTGGCGTACCGCTCTACGGCGGATAAATGGCTCAGCGATAGCCTCCATGGTAATGGCTGTCTGTAAGCGAGTAAGCACCCCCTCGTCCTCCAAGGCACTTTGTAGCGCTAAGGAGTTAATCACCGTTGCGAGCATCCCCATATAGTCGCCTTGTACTCTATCCATACCATTACTAGCACCGGCTACTCCTCGGAAGATATTCCCTCCACCTATGACCACTGCTATTTCAGCTCCTTGTGCTACCACTTGTTTGATTTCTATGGCATATTCCTTCAATCGTGCAGGATCTATCCCATGCTGACGGCTGCCCATAAGGGCTTCCCCACTTAACTTGAGAAGAATTCTTTTATATTTCATTTGGTTACTTTTTTCATTAAGGGTTATAGAACTATAGGGTTATCGCTAACTACCCTTCTTCATTCCTTGAATTTGATTGGACAAAGGTACAACATCTTTGTAAGATAACCAAAAAAATATAAGCCAATTTGCTAATTAGCCAATTGACAAATGTGTTAATTGGCTAATCAGCCCATTGACTTATCAACTAAAAATCATTAGAAACTATGGAAGAAAGTAGCATCGCCTTGGGTGGTACTGAGTACCTTGATTTTTTGAAGAAGAAAAATACATTAGAGAGTTCAAAAAAATAAATCACAAAAAACACTTCCATGTTCCAATAAATTCTTACCTTTGCCTAAAAAAGATGACACTTACTGAAAAAGACCAACAATATCTTTGGCACGCCTATACCCAACACAAAACCAGCGACACCCCTATTGCCATTACCAAGGGAAAAGATGCCCTACTGTGGGATGAGAATGGCAATACTTATATAGATGCTATCGCCTCATGGTGGGTCAACCCCTACGGGCATAGCAACGAACGCTTGGCCAAGAAGGCCTATGAGCAGCTCACCTCCTTAGAACATGTACTCTTTGGCGGCTTCACCCATCAGCCTGCTTGCGACTTGGCAGAGGCTCTTTTGAAGATCTTACCTAAGAACCAGAGCAAGGTCTTCTTCTCCGACAATGGTTCTACCGCTGTAGAAGTAGCTGTAAAGATTGCCCTACAGTATTACTATAACCAAGGAGAGAAACGTACCACCTTTATCGCCTTTGAAGAAGCTTTCCATGGGGATACTTTTGCAGCGATGGCTGTATCGGGTATTTCCCTGTATACCACCGCTTTTCAGGGGCAGCTCTTGGACGTAGTGCGTATCCCTATCCCTGAGAAAGGCAAAGAAGAGGCTTGCAAGAAGCGCCTCTTGGAAGTACTCTCTCAGGAGAAGTGTGCAGGTTTTATCTTTGAACCCTTAGTGATGGGAGCCGCAGGTATGCGTATGTATGCCCCAGAGGTCTTGGATGAGCTTATCCAAATCTGTCGTGAGCATCAGGTACTGACCATAGCCGATGAAGTGATGACAGGCTTTGGGAAAACAGGGAAAAACTTTGCTTGTGATTACCTGAAGGAAATGCCCGATATGATTTGTCTCTCAAAAGCACTCACAGGGGGGACCATTCCGCTTTCAGTAACCACCACCACTGAGGCTATTTATGAGGCTTTCTATAGCGATGATATCAGCAAAGCGCTCTTCCACGGACATACCTTTATGGCCAATCCTACGGGCTGTGCGATAGCCTTGGAGAGCCTTAAGATTCTTGCAGAAGAAGAAATGCAGGACAACCTCAAGCGTATCCATGCCAAGCATGTAGCCTTTGCTGCCAAAATGGACAAACATCCTAAGGTAGCACGTACTCGCACGCTGGGGGTTATCTTTGCTATGGATCTGAAAGTACCCGATACAGGAGAGTATTATGGAACTATTCGTAACGAACTCTATCGGTTTTACATCGACCATGGTGTAATCCTACGCCCTGTATACCATACCATTTATATATTACCCCCTTACATCATGACTGACAAACAGCTCGATAGAGTGTATGAAGTAGTAGAAGAAAGTATCACCCATCTTAGTAAAAAAGGATTGTTATAACAGCCTATGAAGCAAGTACCTACTAAAATATCCCCACCCCTTAGCATAGGACAACGTATCATCGCTTTCAACAAAGGCTTACAGTACACAGGCAGCCTCCCTGAGGGTTTTGCAGTGCTGAATCCCTATTTAGACAATCCAGAAACCCTAGAGGTGATGACTGCTTTTTACAATAGGTTCTATCATGATGAGGCACCGCGCAAGTTTATCATTGGAATCAATCCCAGCCGGCACGGGGCGGGGGTTACAGGGGTACCCTTCACTGACACCAAGCACTTGGAGAGTGATTGTGGCATTCGCATGCAGTCGGCACGTACTCACGAGGTCTCCTCAGTATTCGTCTATGATATGATAGCACAATATGGTGGAGTGGAGGCTTTTTACAAAGATTATTACATCAACTCTCCCTTTCCGTTGGCCATTGTTCGCCGAAATGCACAAGGGAATTGGCTCAATGCCAACTATTACGATGACTCTGAGCTCTTTACCCTCACACGAGAGTATATGATAGAGACCCTCAAGAAACATATAGCCTTGGGGCTTGATACCCAAAAAGTATATGTCTTAGGCAAGAAAAATGCTACTTTCTTAGAAAAACTCAACAAAGAAGCCTCTTTGTTCGAGAAAATGGTAGTTTTGGAACACCCTCGCTATATAGAACAATATAAATCCAAGGAAAAACAACTCTATATAGACAAGTTTATCACCTTATTAAAAACCTGATTATATGAAAATCCTAAATGAATTAGACGAATTAGTCTCCGCCGAGGTCATCTCCGCTGAAGTCGCTGAGCGTATTCGCAACTATGCTCAGGAGCGAGCAAGGAGTTCGTCCTCACATAGACTATTGCTTATCTTTGGCTCCTTAGGCGCCTTACTGATAGGGTTGGGAGTGATTGTCCTTTTAGCTCATAACTGGGACGAACTCCCACGCTGGACAAAAACTTTCATTTCCTTCCTTCCCTTACTGGCAGGACAGGCAGCATGTGGCTACCTCCTCTTTAAGAAAGGTATCCACTTGTGGCATGCCGAAGCTGTAGCTATCTTTACCAGTCTCTCTGTAGGAGCCGCTATTGCCATGATACATCAGGTATACAACCTGCCGGAGAGTTCCTTTGCCAACTTTCTATCCCTATGGCTACTCTTAGCCCTTCCGACCCTCTACCTGATGCGTTCGCGGGCTACCGCCGTTCTCTATTTCATTGGCTGTTGTGTACTGGCTACATTAGGCTCTGACAAAGAGTGGACTACCTTCTTTATCGCCCTCTTAGCCTTTGCCTTAGCACTTCCCTTTTACCTCTGGCATATAAGAGAGAAAGCCTCCAGCTACATTACAGGAATCTTCCACTGGGCAGGAGCGGCCTTTGTAGCATGTATTGTTTGTTCTTTCTTGGACAACATTGACTTCAATAACGACTATGCTTTCTGTTTGGTCATGCTCGCTGGTGCCTATCTTATCATAGGAAAATACCTACAATCCTATATTTATTACAATGCCTACAAGGTATCAGCCATTTGTGGGTTGGCTATTTGTTTCTTTGTCAAGGAAATATTCTATGTAAACCACCCTCCTAAGACAATAGTCTCCACTATACTTTTGTTTGCCTTTGTGTATTTACCATTACTTATCAAGTACTATTCGTTAGATAAAAAAGAGCAAACCTTTGATCTTATCCTATTCTACCCTATCCTATATATATTGCTTGCTTTCACACAAATAGCTTACTTATACGACTTAGCTATTCTTGCCCTTGGGAGCTACTATCTGTGGAAAGGCTTCAAGAGCGAGCGTACCCTACTGGTCAATTTCGGACTTGTAGTGATTTCCGCCCAAGTAGTCTACCGCTTTTTCGACTCTTCCCTATCCTTTGTACTCAAAGGAATTGTCTTTATCCTCTTAGGGATTAGCTTTTTTGTGGTTAATTATCTCATCCTAAAACAAAAGAAAAATGCGTAAGAAACACCTTATCATAGCCTTTGCCTTCATGGTATTAGCACAGTTGGCTTTTCCTCTGAAAATGATTTTAGAGAGAGAATTTATCCTTCTCAAGGGAGAGACCTTCCTCTTCCAGATTGAGCCCCTTGACCCTTATGATGCTTTTCGTGGTCGGTATGTAAATATCAGATATCACAATAACAAAGTAGATCTGCCTATAGAATTGCAAAATCTCAAAGACATAAAAGAACTTTACGTCACTGTAGAAAAAGACAGTTCTGGTATGGCTTTTTATGGAAAGATAACCAAGGAAAAACCTACAAGCACCAATAGTTATCTTTCTCAAAAGGCAAACCTTTTCTACGAATATAGCTATACAAATATGCCACGCAACCTATGGATAGACCTTCCCAATCGCTACTATATGAATGAGAACAAAGCCCCTCTCGCAGAGAGACTCATGAGCGAAGCCTATGCTGAGGTAGTAATCTACCAAGGACAGGCCATTCTCAAAGGAATACAAGTGAAGGGAATGCCTATAGAAAAATATATTAACACATTAGGAAAAGATAAATCCCATTAAGAAAACACCTATCTTTCTATGAAAAAATTCTCTTTAGACACACTCAAGCAAGAAATATTCAGCAAAAAATCCTTTCTCTGTGTAGGATTGGATGTGGATTTGAATAAAATTCCTCCTTTTCTCCTCAAGGAAGAAGACCCTATTTTCGCCTTCAACAAAGCGATTATTGACGCTACCCACCCCTATACCATAGCCTACAAGCCCAATATAGCCTTCTATGAAGCCTATGGGGAAAAGGGCTGGCAGTCGCTGAGAAAAACCATTGAGTACCTCAACGAACAACACCCTAAGCTCTTTACCATTGCTGATGCCAAGCGAGGTGATATAGGCAATACCGCTACGATGTATGCCAAGGCCTTTTTCGAAGACTTACAGTTCGATAGTGTGACGGTAGCCCCCTATATGGGGCAGGACTCTGTAGAGCCTTTTCTTGCTTTCGAGGACAAAGCAACTATCCTTTTGGCTTTGACCTCCAATAAGGGAGCTTTTGATTTCCAAACACTTACTACCGAAGGTACTCCACTATACCAGCAGGTACTCACCCGTTCGCAACAGTGGCATAATGCCCAGAACCTCATGTATGTGGTGGGAGCTACCAAGGCAGAGTACTTAGCCGACATTCGCCACATCGTTCCTCGAGCCTTCCTACTTGTCCCTGGAGTAGGTACCCAAGGAGGCAACCTACAAGAGGTATGTAAGTATGGGCTCAATGATGAGGTAGGGTTGATTATTAATGCTTCTCGTGCAGTAATCTATGCCTCACAAGGAGAAGATTTTGGCCAGAAGGCAGCTGAGGCAGCCCATAACCTACAGGAGGAAATGGCCACTATCCTACAACAAAAATATCCAAATCTATGACTTTTTCTGAAGAAAATTATCTAAAAATCATCTATCACCTCAGCCAAGAGCTCCAAGAGGAAGTAACCACCAATGCCATAGCCGAAGCTATGCAGACCAAAGCCTCCTCGGTGACGGATATGCTCAAGAAGCTACATGAGAAAGGCTGGGTGGATCACAAGAAATACCAAGGAGTTTCCCTAACCGAAGAAGGAGAAAAAACGCTCTTTTTATCATTCGCAAGCATCGCCTTTGGGAAGTGTTTTTGGTAGAAAAGCTCCATTTTTCCTGGGATGAAGTACATGAGGTTGCCGAACAATTAGAACATATACAGTCGGATAAGCTCATAGAAGAGTTGGACAAGCTCCTGCTCTACCCTGAGAAAGATCCGCATGGAGATCCTATTCCTGATAAAAGAGGCAATATGCCCATATTCAAAAGTGAACTTCTCAGCCTACTGAAGAAAGGAGAATCGGGGCAATGTATTGGTGTGAAGAATACCTCCAAGGAATTCCTACAATACCTGAACAAAATGGAGATTTCTATCGGGAAAAACATACAAGTAACAGAGATACACCCTTTCGATAATTCCATTGAAATTCAGTTAGATAACAAAACAATTAACATTTCGGCTATGGTAGCAGAGAATATCTATGTTAAAAAAAACAAATAAGTCCTATTTTTCTTTTTTATTTCCCAAAAAAAACTACTTTTGCCGTCCTATTCAAGATAAAATGTTACGAAAAAAATTATATCTGATCCTCCTTTTAGTGGCTGCTATTGCCGTTGGAGTTTACTTCTTGTGTTTCCCATCAGGAAAGTACCGATTTGTCAATCAAGAGATTATACTCAATGATTGCGATGGAGAGGATTGTGCTGAAGTCTCCATCAACTACCTGCTATGCAAAAGCCCCAGAGACTTTGCCAAGATATTCAATGACTCCCTACAGCGACAACTCATCAGAAAGCTTATAGCTAAGGACACCCTAATGGATGTAGAAGAAGCAGGAAACCTCTTCCTCTCCCAATACAAGTCCGATAAGCAACAGTTTGAAGGAATCACCCCCTATCAGATCCAGATCGTAGATACCATTACTTTCCAGAACCACTCCTTGGTATCGCTTCAGCGCTCTGGTTCAGAATACTTAGGAGGTGCTCACCCTATTGATTGGATTACTTACTGGAACTTCAAACCTACGGGAGAAGTATATACCCAAGAAGACCTCTTCACAGACAAAAGGAAAATATTAGATCTGGCCGAAAAATATTTTAGAGAAACATTCAATCTTTCAGAAAACCAAGAATTGAAAGATGGAGGGTTCGTATTCCAAAACGATATCTTCGCCCTCCCCAAGAATATTGGATTTGACAAGGATAACCTTATCCTACTATACAATCCGTACGAGATAGCCCCCTATAGTACAGGGATTATGGAAGTGAAAATACCTCTGAATGAAGTGATTCCTTGGCTATCTTTTAACCTAAAAGACGACAAGAAATAATGACACCTAGCAAGAAAATATATTACTTAAGCTCCTGTGATACCTGCCAACGCATTCTTCATGAATTGCGTACCTTAGAAGACTTTATCTTCCAAGATGTAAAAGAAGAACCTATCTGTGAAAATGATTTAGACTTTCTAAAAAACTTTACAGGTAAGTACGAGCTCCTCTTCAACAAAAGAGCCAAACTCTACAAAGAAAGGAACCTAAACCAAAAAGAACTCACTGAAAAGGATTACAAAGACCTTATCTTAGAGCACTATACTTTTTTAAAACGACCTATCGTGGTTATTGACGATCATATTGTCTTGGGCAATGCTACCAAAATTATAAAGGAAACACGCAAACATTTATAATTTTTTCCATCTCTTTACCGAACTTTATAGACAAGGAACTCAAGGGTTCCTTGATGTTCGTTTGTATACCTAATAAATTAATCCCTTAGAAAAATTATGAATACTGTCTCACAGTTAAATATTCCCACTGTAAACCTACCCCGTATTGTTGTCATTGGGGCAGGATTTGGAGGTATCAATATAGTAAAACAATTGAACTTCTCCCAAATGCAGGTGGTACTGATCAATAAAACCAATTACCATACCTTCCAACCACTACTCTACCAAGTAGCTACTGCAGGTTTGGAACCCGATTCTATAGCGCATTCTGTACGCTCTATCTTCAAGAAAGAGAATCAATTCCATTTTCGCATAGCAGAGGTAAAGAAAATCAACCCTGATAAGAAAAATATAGAAACCGACTTAGGTGAGCTCTCCTATGATTATTTGGTGATTGCTACTGGTTCTCAGACCAACTTCTATGGAAATGCCAATATTGAGAAATATGCTATGCCCATGAAGACCGTTCCTGAAGCAATTGATATGCGTAGCCTTATCATTCAGAACTTGGAAGCTGCTATTCTAACCAATGACTTAGAAGAGCGCAATAGTCTGATGAATTTTGTCATCGTAGGGGGAGGTCCTACTGGAGTAGAACTTGCTGGGGCCTTTGCTGAACTCAAGAGCCATATCCTCCCGACGGACTATCCTGATTTGGACATTCGCAAAATGAATGTACACCTGATTCAGGCGGATCCTCGTTTGTTGGTAGGAATGGGAGAAAAATCCAGCCAAAAAGCCAAAGAATACTTAGAGAAAATGGGAGTTACTATCTGGTTCAACACCTTTGTAAAAGACTATGATGGCTCCAATGTAGTGACCAACACCCACCATTTCGAGACCCGTACCCTTATCTGGACAGCGGGGGTAAAAGGAAGTACCATAGAGGGACTCCCCCAGGAGAGTATCCAGTTCGGTCGCTATATAGTCAATGAATTCAATGAAGTAAAAGGCTGTGAGAACATCTTTGCCATAGGCGATATAGCTTGTATGATCAGCGACAAATACCCTAAGGGGCACCCCATGGTCGCACAACCAGCGATCCAGCAAGGAAAACTCTTAGGAAAGAACCTCAAGCGAAAGATCAACAACAAATCCATGACTCCTTTTAGCTATTTTGACAAAGGCTCTATGGCTACTGTAGGGCGCAATAAGGCCGTGGTAGAAGTCGCCGGTATGCGCTTCTCAGGCTGGTTTGCCTGGATCCTGTGGATGGTAGTGCACCTGGCCTTCTTGGTAGGGTTCCGCAACAAGATGGTTGCCTTGGCCAACTGGATTGTGCAATACTTCCAGTACAACAAAGGGGTGCGCCTGATTATCCGCCCCTATAAGTCCGCCTACGAAAAAGAGCAAGAAAAGAAATCACAACCCAACCCATAATCCTAAGAAAGAGGCTTTCCAAAAAGGAAAGTCTCTCTTTATTTTGAGTAAAAATTAGAGGATAGTTCTTGCATATTCAAAAAATATAAGTACCTTTGCGCCCGTATTTAGTACATAATATCATTAAAATTATCTAAATTATCAAACGATGAAGAAAATTATGTTTTCGGCAATAGCCCTCTTGAGCCTTGCCACTTATGCACAGGAAGAAACAACCAGCACAGAAGCTCCTGTTTCTACCTCGACTGACACCCCTGCAGAAAAAACATGGACACGTGCAGGTATTATCTCCCTATTGTTCAACCAAGCAGCTTTCAACCATGATTGGACAGGAGGAGGAACCAATAACTATGGAGGAAACCTAAACCTCTCCTATGATGCCAACTACAAAAAAGGTCTTTGGACATGGGATAACAAGCTCCTTATTGACTATGGTCTTACCCGTGTAGATGGTGATGCTTTCTCTAAGAAAACGAATGACCGCTTTGCCATCACCTCCCTATTAGGAGCACAGACCAAAGAAGATTCACAATGGTACTACTCTTTCTTCGCTAACTTCCAAACACAATTGGACAAAGGGTACAAATATGGTACAGATGCCCAAGGAAACCAAACCCGTACAGAGTACACCCGCTTTATGGCACCAGGGTACTTCTCTTTCGGTCCTGGTATGTTGTGGAAAAAGAGCGACAACCTAAAAGTGAACATTGCCCCTGCTACTTCTCGCCTTATCTTCACTGCTAAGAAGTTTACTGAAACAGCAGACCACTTTGGGGTAGAAAAAGGAAAGACCTTGCGTTATGAATTTGGTGCAGCTGTCAATGCTTATGCTAAGTTCGACCTCATGGATAATATGACCCTTGAGAACACACTTAACCTATACAGCAACTACCTTGACAAACCAGGAAATGTGGATATAGATTACACTTTCAACCTAATGATGAAAGTAAACGACTACATCTCTGCCAGCTTAGTATTCCAAGCTATCTATGACGATGATGCCGTGAAAGCTTTCCAGATCAGAGAAGCCTTCGGAGCTGGACTTACTTACAAGTTCTAAGAGAAGCATCCTATATAAATAAAAAAATCCTTCCTTGCTCGGCAAGGAAGGATTTTTTATACAATGAAAAAAGTTCTTTAAAACTGATAAGTAACTCCTGCTTTGAAACCTCCAGAAGTAATAGAATTACCGGCATTATTCTCTACGAAGAGTTCGGCATTCACTCCGAAGTTATCTGTAAAGAAATAACGTCCTCCTGTCTGTACACGTAAGCCTAAGCCTGAATCGTAGTCAGATACCCAGTAACGATTGTATCCACTATAATCATTATTCCAAGAATAAAAACCAAGGCTCACCCCAGCATACACATCTACCTGAGAAGGTAAGCGGAATAACTTATCGAAGTGATAATTTCCGTTGGCAAGTACCCCAAAGTTGTTATAGCGTACACCCGCTATTTTGTCGGTACGGTAGAAGAGTTCTCCCCCTACGGTTATCTGAGGAGCTACCCCAAAATCCAACCCTAAGTAGACAGGGATACCCCATCCTGTGAAACCGAAACCACCATTGAGTTGTACACCTCCTCTGTCCAAGGAAGCTTGTTGTGCAGATGCACTACCAATAGCTAGTATAAGACTAGCCAAGATTAATAATTTTCTCATTTCTTTTCTTTTTTAAGCGTCGGGCAAAGGTAGCATATTTTTTTATATTACCGTCCTTATCTTCGATAATTAACAAGAATACAACTATTATTAAGAAATAATTTCTATAAAGAAATATGGCTATCTATCCTAAAATAGACAGCCATATTCACTAAGACATCACAAATAGAGTCCTTACGCAACACTAAGCAAGTAAAACTCTAATTCGTGTAATTACTCGTTTTGAGTAGTGACCTATATTAATAAGTTTCTTTTTCTTCATGAGGACGCTTTCCGAAGATATTTTCCAAGTCCTCCTTAAAGATAACTTCCCTTTCCAAGAGCAATTCAGCCAAAATAGTAAGTTTCTCCCTATTTTCCTGTAGGATAGAGATAGCACGCTGGTATTGTTCTTCTATGATACGGTTTATTTCCTCATCAATTACCTGAGCTGTTTTCTCACTATAAGGCTTGGTAAATCCATATTCTTCGCCTGTAGGGTCATAATAAGTCAAGTTACCAATCTTTTCATTAAGGCCATATACTGTAACCATAGCGCGAGCCTGCTTAGTCACCTTCTCTAAGTCACTGAGAGCGCCAGTGGATATTTTCCCGAAGATAATCTGCTCGGCCGCGCGTCCGCCCAAGGCAGCACACATCTCATCCTGAATCTGATCTGTACGGACGATCTGTCGCTCTTCAGGTAAGTACCAAGCGGCTCCTAAGGAGCGACCACGAGGGACAATAGTTACCTTAACCAAAGGTGCTGCGTGCTCCAAAAGCCAGCTTACTGTCGCATGACCTGCTTCGTGATAAGCGATTGCCTTCTTCTCCTCTGGAGTAATAATCTTATTCTTCTTCTCCAAACCTCCAATGATTCTATCGACAGCATCCAAGAAATCCTGTTTGTCCACCGAGGTCTTGCCACGGCGAGCAGCGATCAGTGCCGCCTCATTACATACATTGGCGATATCTGCCCCAGAGAAGCCAGGAGTCTGTCGGGCTAAGAAGTCCAAATCCAAGTTCTCGGTAATCTTGATTGGGCGTAAGTGCACCTTGAAAATCTCCTTACGCTCGTTCAGGTCAGGCAAGTCCACATATATCTGTCGGTCGAAACGCCCAGCTCTGAGCAGTGCCTTATCCAAGATATCTGCACGGTTGGTAGCGGCAAGAACAATCACATTGGTTGTAGTCCCAAAGCCATCCATTTCGGTAAGTAGCTGATTGAGTGTATTTTCTCTTTCATCATTAGCGTTGGTAAGATTGTTTTTCCCACGAGCTCTACCTATGGCATCAATCTCATCAATAAAAATGATAGAAGGCGATTTTTCCTTAGCCTGGCGGAAAAGATCCCTCACACGAGAAGCCCCTACTCCGACGAACATTTCGACAAAGTCAGATCCAGAGAGCGAGAAGAAAGGCACCTTAGCCTCACCTGCTACCGCCTTGGCAAGAAGTGTTTTCCCTGTTCCTGGAGGACCTACCAAGAGAGCCCCTTTAGGGATTTTTCCTCCTAAGGAGGTATATTTTTCTGGATTTTTCAAGAAATCCACGATCTCTTGTACTTCCTCTTTAGCACCTTCTAAACCAGCTACATCCTGGAAAGTAATCTTCTTATCCTTTTCTCCATCAAAGAGGCGAGCACGAGAGCGTCCTATATTGAAAAACTGACCGCCCCCCATACCGCCACCTGCGCGACGCATGAGGAAAATCCACAATCCGACAAAGAGCACCAAAGGCAATACTACTGTGATAAGAATATCCCCTAAGAAATTCTGTTCTGTCTTATAGATAAGCTGTGTATTGGAGAGGTTGTTCTCAGCAACAATCTTATTGAACCTATTTTCAAAATTCTCCAATACCCCTACTTCCATTTTGTACTGAGGCACCTCGGACTCTGCTCCCCCCTTGAAGAGAGAACTCTCGGGGCGTACCGACTTATGATCCGGCTTTTCTAATGCTTCAGGGAATAGGTAGATACGAGCTTGGTGCTTATTGACCACCACCACTTTGGAGATATCTCCATCCTGTAAGAATTTTTCGAATTCTGTCTGAGGGATTTCCTCTGGTTGTTTCCATAACCCAGAAGAAGAGAGTGGGTTAAGGATAAAGAATAAAATAATAGCAAGTCCCGCATAGAACCAAAAGGCCGAAAAGCGAGAGGGTTTGTTTTCGTTCATAACTATTCATTCGTTTTTATATGAGTAATTTTAGCATCACCCCATAGGCCTTCTATATCATAGTATTCGCGTATAGGTTTTTGGAAGACATGCACCACTATATCCACATAGTCCAGGAGAATCCACTCAGCATTCTGCTCGCCTTCTACATGCCATGGTTTCTGAGGAGTCTGTCTCTGTACTGCTCCAGAGATAGCCGACACTTGGGTATTGGAGCCCCCTGTGCAGATGACAAAGTAGCTACATACTGCATTCTCAATAGATCTAAGATCTAAAATAGTGATATCCTGACCCTTTACTTTTAGTATTCCTTCCAGTATGGAAGACAACATTTGTTCTGTGTTATTTTTTTCTGACATTCAATTTTTTTAATTACTTTTGCAAAGCGACAAAGGTATAACATTTTATGGAAATTATCAAACTTAATGCCACAAATTCTACCAATACATATCTAAAAAATCTCTTAAAAGAAAAACAAGTAAAAGACCTGAGCTGTATATGGGCTCTCTCACAGACACAAGGGAGAGGACAACAAGGAGCTAAATGGATTTCTGAGCCAGGTAAGAACCTAACATTCAGTGTTTTGAAAAAGTTTGAGAACCTCTCTTCCGAATACCATTTCCTACTGAATATGGAAGTATCTTTAGCTATTTTTCGTGCCTTAAAAAAACTATATATTCCAGACTTGGCTGTCAAGTGGGCAAATGACATTTTGTCATCAAAGAAGAAAATCTGTGGAATCCTTATAGAAAATACCCTACACAAAGAGCAAATTAGCTCCTCTATTATAGGCATAGGACTGAATGTAAACCAAGTATTTTTTAACGATTTACCCAATGTATCCTCTTTACAAAAAATCATGGGACACCCTTTTGACTTAGAAGAAGTATTACTTCTTATATGCCAAGAGTTGGAGGTATCACTCAAGAGCCTCTCCCCTACTCGCTTTGAGACCATGTTGGACGAATACCACACCCACCTGTTCCGCAAGGACAAGCCCTCCACCTTCGAATATCCCAATGGAGAACGCTTTATGGGCTACATCAGGGGCGTAAGTCATAATGGGCAACTCCAAGTAGAACAGGAAGATGCCCTAATGAGCTCCTTCTCCCTTAAAGAAATCAAATTACTCTACTAACCTCTTATCTTATGAAATGGATCTTCTGTATAGTAATGATTGTCTTTGTTACCCTCAGTGGTTACCAGCTCAAGTAAAGAGTGAAAAAAAATGAAGCGTGGTTAGAAATTAACAAAAGGCCATTAACCATTAACAATTAAAATTTGTATTTTTGCACCATCAAATCAACTTTCATGAAAGAAACAGATATTATCATCATAGGGGCGGGACCTACAGGACTCTTTGCCGTATTTGAAGCAGGTCTTTTGCGCCTTAAGTGCCACCTAATAGACACCCTACCACAGCCAGGGGGTCAGCTTACAGAGCTTTATCCCAAAAAACCTATCTTTGATATTCCAGGATACCCCAGTGTAGGAGCTGGAGAACTGATAGACAACCTCATGGAGCAGATCAAACAGTTCCAACCTGAATTTACCCTATCGGAGACAGCTGTAACCTTGGAAAAACAAGCCGATGATACCTTTATCGTCACCACCGACAAGGGTACCCAAGTGAAAGGTAAAGCGGTGGCTATCGCAGGAGGCTTAGGAACCTTCGAACCACGCAAGCCCGAGATCAGCAATCTGGCTGATTATGAGGATAAGGGAGTAGAATATTTTGTAAAGAACCCTGAACGCTTTGCGGGCAAGCGAGTAGTGATTGCCGGAGGAGGAGATTCTGCCCTTGACTGGAGTATCTACCTATCCAGCATCGCACAGTCGGTGACCTTAGTACATCGTCGCAATGAGTTCCGTGCAGCCTTGGATTCGGTAGAAAAAGTCAAAGAACTCAAAGCAGCAGGCAAGATCAACCTTATCACCCCTTGTGAGGTGGTAGGCCTAAAGGGAGAGGGAAAACTCTCAGCGGTAGTCCTTGAAAAGGAAGGTGCGCAAGAGGAACTCCCTACCGACTACTTTATTCCCCTCTTTGGACTTACTCCTAAGTTAGGGCCTATCGCAGATTGGGGATTGGAGATAGAAAGAAATGCCATCAAGGTAAATAATGCTCTTGATTACCAAACAAATATAGAAGGGGTCTATGCGATAGGCGATGTAAATACCTACCCAGGAAAGCTCAAGCTAATCCTATGTGGCTTCCATGAAGCTACCCTGATGTGCCAAGGAGTCTATAACCGCCTCTACCCTACCAAGAAGTATGTACTGAAATACACCACTGTAGCAGGTGTTGATGGCTTTGATGGCTCCCGTAAAGAAGCTGAAAAAGCAGTCATTCAATCTATAGAATAAAGAATGGAAATTTGATACTTATCAAAATATAAAAATAGAGGCTATCCCATATAGGGACAGCCTCTTTTACATTTATATTGGCATATTATATATGATTGACTATCTCTTGCAAAGGATAGGTATTTTGTTCGCCTGTAAGCATATTCTTCAGTACAGCCGTTGCATTGCTTAGTTCCTCTTCGCCTATAAGTATCACATACCTTACTTGCCTACTATCGGCATAGGACAATTGTTTCTTAAGCTTAGTAGATTCCGGATAGAGTTCTGCTCTATAACCTTTTGCTCGTAATTGTTGTATTACCTTGAAAGACGCCAACGCCTCTTTTTCTCCAAAGTTGATACAGAGCACATCGAGCGTATTATCCAAAGTCTTGGGGAACAAATCCAATTGTTCTAAGACAAGGTATATCCTATCCAAACCAAAAGAAATACCTATCCCACTCATGCCCTTAAGGCCGAATATCTCAGTGAGTTCGTCATAGCGCCCCCCACCGCCTATAGATCCTAAAGCAACCTCTTTGGGTGCGGCTACCTCGAAAATAGCCCCAGTATAATAGTTCAGACCGCGAGCAAGTGTTACCTCCAACTCCAGAGCAGCCGTTTGTAAACCCAATAGCTGAGTCTGAGTATAGATAAACTCTAAGTCAGCAATTCCCTCCAGCCCTGTAGGAGAAGTAGAAAGGATGTCCTTGAGCTGTGCTATTTTCTGAGAGAAATCCCCCTCAAGAGAGAATACAGGCTGTATCTTGGCAATAGCCTCAGGGGTAATTCCTCTTTGGATCATTTCCTCTTCGACTTTCTCCTTGCCTATCTTATCGAGCTTGTCCAAGGCTACTGTAAAGTCAATCAACTTATCTGGAGCCCCAATAATTTCAGCAAAGCCAGAGAGAATCTTTCGGTGGTTCATCTTGATAGTAACCCCTTTTACTTGTAGGTCGGTAAAGACCCTATCATAGAGCTGTACGAACTCCACTTCCTGCCAAAGCCCCCTTGCGCCTACCACATCGGCATCGCACTGATAGAACTCACGATAGCGCCCTTTCTGAGGGCGATCTGCACGCCATACGGGCTGAATCTGATAACGCTTGAAAGGGAAACTTATCTCATTCTGATGCTGTACTACATAGCGAGCAAAAGGCACCGTAAGATCATAACGGAGCGCCTTTCCACTTATATAAGGCGCCAGCTTAGCACTATTGGCTGACTGATATACCTCGGCAGGGACTTCTGAGAGGAAATCTCCTGCATCTAAAATTCTAAAAATCAATCGATCTCCTTCCTCTCCATATTTGCCCATAAGCGTTTCTGTTTTTTCAAAACAAGGAGTCTCTATAGGTTGGAATCCAAATTGTTCGAAATTCTTTCGGATTGTTTGTACAATATAATTGCGCTTGGCCACCTCCGAAGGAGAGAAGTCACGCGTTCCTTTGGGTATGCTTGGTTTTTGCATTGTAATAGTTATTGTAACAAAAAACAGCTAATTTGCATTAACTGTTTTTTGTCTGATACTGAAATTTAACTTTTATAACATTAATCTACATTGTCATGTAAGAAGCTATTGTTCTCACGAATCTGAGTTACATTGTTAGAGTCTAAGCTAATTGTACTACGTGAGACGGCAGAAGCCTGAGAAGAGGACGAAATATCAACATTTTTCCTCATATATGCAGGGGTATTCTCCAAATCCTCCAATCTGTAATTATTCTGATTAGAGAACTGATGGCTCATATTCTTGAAAGTTGTTCTTCTGTTAGCCGCATTTTCTTTCAGAGCTGCGAGGTAAGCATTTTGGTTTTCTTCCTTAGGCTGCTCCTTAGGTGAAGTAGTTTCTTTCACACGTATTTCGGCTCTGAACTCCTCATCGATTTTTTCCTCTGGCTGTGGAGAATGAGCGTGAATAAGCATTTCTTCCACCTCCAGATAATCATTGAGATTGTGTACTATCTTGGCATCCTCTTCTGCCATAGCTGACATTACTGCTTTTTGTTTTGTAACAGATGCCTGAGGGCGTTGAGGTTCCATTACGATTACCTCTCTTTCTACCTGCAAAGGTTGTACTGGCTGAGGCTTAGGAGTTGTTTTTTTTTCTTGATATATTACAAACTCTTCCTGAGGAGCTGCAACAAAGCGCTCTACTACCTCATACTGCACAGGCACTCTATATAGAGAGTCATCAATAGTTATAGAATTAGTTTTTTTTTCAGGAGCATGGAGAGTGATCCCTACTTCACTTCTAATAGGCTGAGAGACTGTAGCCTGAGGTGTAGTAAAGGAAGGCACACTTTCACTCTGATCTTGTTGCTTTCTCTTTAGAGAATTTTCAAAAGAAATATCGGTAAAAGAAGAAGTAGTATCCAATTCCTGAACAAAAGGTGTATTTTCATCCAAGGAATGGACTATTTTCTTAGGTTCTACATCAATAATCTCATGTTGTTGTTCGGTAGAGAAACCAGTGGCTACGACTGTAACCATAACCTTGTCCTCGAGGGCTTCTTCTTCGCCCATACCCATGATAATATTAGTCTTGTAACCGGCAGCCAATTCCTGACTGTTACCTGCCTCCTTCTGGATATACTCATTGATTTCAGCCACTTCGTCCATGGTGATCTCCTCTTTTCCATAGAGGATAAGCAGAAGGACATTCTTAGCACCGGTGATTCTATTATCATTGAGCAAAGGAGATTCTAAGGCACTTTTTACAGCATCCATAGCACGATTGTCACCTGTTCCGTAACCTGTACCCATGATAGCAGTACCACTATTGGAGAGCACTGTGTGTGCGTCCCTTAGGTCAATATTCACTTCGAAATCCTTGGTGATCACCTCGGCAATTCCTTTGGCTGCAATGGTAAGCACCTCATCGGCCTTAGCAAAACCAGTCTTTATTCCCAAGTTGCCATAAGTATCTCTGAGTTTGTTATTATTAATAACAATGAGAGAATCCAGCTGTTTGCGGAGATTTTCGATTCCTTTTTGCGCTTGAGCTAAGCGGATTTCCCCTTCGAACTTAAAAGGACTGGTTACGATACCTACAGTGAGTATCCCCATATCTCGGCAAATCTTAGCGATAATAGGCGCTGCTCCTGTTCCAGTACCGCCGCCCATACCTGCAGTGATGAAAGCCATTTTGGTATTGGTACCCAACATAGCTTTTATCTCCTCGATACTTTCCATGGCAGACTGTTCTCCTACTTCAGGATTGGATCCTGCACCGAGTCCCTCAGTCAGTTCAATCCCTAAGTGGATTTTGTTCACTATGGGGCTCTTATCAAGTGCTTGTCGATCCGTATTGCATATGATATAGTCGACCCCTTTGATATTTTGCTTATACATGTAGTTTACGGCATTGCCACCGCCGCCACCTACACCAATTACTTTGATTAGGTTTTCCGCATTCTTTGGAAGATCAAATGTCAGATTATCGAATTCTATCCCCATAATTTTTTTGCTGTTTTTTTATAATTGCGCCTATACCGCCTTGCAAAGTGATGTATATTATAGCTCATACACTGAGTGTACTGACCTATATATACCTGATTTGCAAATGAGTATAACAAATATTATTCTGTATATATACTTTTGCTCATTGACAAAATGACTCGGTGCAAAATTATTGTTTTTTTCTCACTTATCCACAAAAAAATGAAAATTGTTCATAACTTTTATTGCGTTAAAATTAAGTGTTAATATTTGTTTAATTACACGAGTTTATTTGACAATATTTTAAAATCATACCCTTAGTTTCCTTGTTTTATTAAGAAACACCCCCTATAAAGAAATGAGATGAGGTATCCTTTTGTAGGATACCTCATCTGATCTATTTAGTACTTTTAGTCTCTTTTGAGATACAACCAACCACTCTTAGTCTGAGTCTGGTTATTGCTATTTTCGTACTCTAAGATATAGTAGTAAGTACCTTGTGGTAGCTTCTTACCACTCTCTATCGTAGAGCGTCCGTTAGAATATCCTGTGAACGGATCTGCATTGGTATAGCCTTCCTTCTGGTATACCAAAACTCCCCATCGGTTGAATATCTTCAAGGTATTCTTTCGATAATTCTCAATACCTTCTATTCTGAAGCCATCATTCTTACCATCCTCATTAGTAGAAATTCCATTGTATATGATTAGAGGTTTGTCCTTAGTTATCACTATAGTTACCACTGCATCATCACAGACAGATAGCTGCTGTGCCATACATAGGTTATACCTTACCCTATAAGTGCCCACATTAGCTCCTTGAGGTATAGTAATCTCTCCATTAGATGCAAAGCTTACACCACTAAGACCATCATTATCTATCAAGGTAATAGTTACCTTAGTTGGATCCGTTATAGGAGTTCCTCCAAGAGTATCATTATCCAATACATTACCTACTACTATTGACTGATGTATTACATTCACTGGATGTGCTGAATAATCATCATCATTAGCTACCAATGAAGAATGTAGGTTGATAATCGCTTGAGTTGTCTTACAATCTGTTGGATTGCTTACCCTACATATCGTATAGTCATAAGTATAAACCCCATCCGGTGTATTAGGCGCAATGGTTATCGTTCCATCAGGATTCATATGCAAGTTAGGGTGACTTGGAGTCCCTGGAGTCAAGGTAACATCCGTACCTATCACTGGTGGCTTCTTACCATCCATCTCATCATTGGTGATCACACTTGGAGTCTTCTGCTCCCTATCCTTGGTATTGGTCAGACTATACTCGTCCTGTTGCGCTACAAAGCTTACCACTTTGATAATCGCTTTCGCACTCGAAGTCTGGTTATTATTTGCCCTGTCGATAATCGTATAGTAATAGATATAAGTACCTATTGCTATTCCTGATTTTACTGTAATACGACCATCATCATTCATTACCAAGTGGCTATCTGGTGCTGGCTGACCTTGTGTCCTCTCGATAAGCACATCTGAAGCATTCAAGTCTGTTTTGCTACCTATACGATCGTTGTTCAGAACACTTGGGGTAAGGAACTCGCCCTGAGTACCTACTTCCCATACTCCATCATCCACCGCTTCTATATTATGAATTGTTCCTGGGGCTATGATAATCTTCACCTTAGCGGTATCACAAACCGTTGGATTTGCCTTGTCACAAATCTTATAGGTTACCGTATAAGTACCTGGTGTTGAGTTGTTCGGTACAACCAACTTGCCCGTAGTTGGATCAATCATAACTGTGGTAAGTCCTCCATTATCTTCAATTGTAATATGGACATTATCCTTGGTTACTGGACCTCCATTGAGCTTATCATTACTTAAGATATCTATACTTCCTCCTGTACGAGGTATATTCGTATCTGGATCATCTTTAGCCTCAATGGTTGGAGTAGCAGGTACGACCTTCACCGTCACTGTCGCTACATTAGAGCAAGCTGTTGGAGTATTCTTATCACAAATACGATAAGTTACTGTATAAGTACCCACTGGAGTGTTCGATTGTACCTTCACCTGACCAGTTGTAGTATCTATCTTCACATTCGCATTAGGCGTAACCTCGCTTATCGTTACATTGCTTGTAGTAGCTCCATTACCATACAGCTTATCATTATTCAATACATTGTATGGAGTACCACTGCCATCTTTCACTACTTGTTCTGTAGCGCTTGGCGTCACTGGAGTTGCTGTATAGTCATCATCCTTGGCGACGATAAAGCGGATTTTCGCCTTCTTCTGTGTTTGATTGCCAAAGCTATCCTTAGCCGTAAAGGTCACTTCTATCTCCCCTGCTCCACACAAGTCTGTAGGCTTGCTATAGTTGTTCGTTACCACTGGGGTTGTACATGTATCTGTAGCTGTCGCAGCTGTTGTTGTAAGCCAAGTAGTTACCAAAGTATCAAAGTTGGCCGCTGTACAATCCAGTACTATATCATCCGCAGTAAGCGATGGATCCACAATATCATCTACTGTATAGGTTACCGCTACACGAGCACTCTCACAGCCATCCTTCTCTTGGCTTACATACTTAGTCGTAACTGTTTTCACAGTTACTTGGCGCTCTACCTTCGGAGAAGCTGCCAAAGCTGTTCCTCCACTGGCAGCATCGTACCACTTGAGCGTATGACCAGCAGAAACTGTTACCAAAGTAGCCATATCAAACTGAGTACTTGCCAGAGTTGGGCACTCAGTAAGATTAGTTACTGTAGGAGACGATGGAGTAGCCACTTGAGCTGTGATGGTGAAGCTCACCTCTGATGAAGAACAACCATCCTTAGTCGCTTTTATCTTATAGGTACCTGCAGAGGTAAGACCATTGATAGTTCCATCAGCTGCCACAGAAGCACCAGGTACAGTAGTTCCTATGCTGTCAGTAATGGTATAAACAGTTCCAGCAACATGATTGCTTACCTGAGCTACACTTACAGCAGCACAGTTGGCAGCAGACTTTTCTGTGACTGTTGGATCCTGAGTTTGTATCACCTTTACTTGAGCAAGGGCACTCCTTTCAGCTCGTTGACAGCCTTGTCCTTTTACCTCTACGAAATAGTAAGTAGTTCCCACAGTATCGGTAGCTGGAGTATAAGTTTGCTGTGTAGCCCCTATTATAAGGGTTGCTCCTGAAGGGCTATTAGAAGTATTCTTATACCATTGGTAAGTAATACCTGTATCTGTCCCATTGGTACTTACAGAAAGAGCCGTTGGTGTTGCCCCTTTACAATAGGAAGTGCTTGCCTGAGGGTGTGCACTAATCCAGAGTGTTCTGATTGATAAGGTCGCTATATCGGACAAAACACTCACTGTATTACCACAAGAAGGCACTTGGTAAGTATATTTTACCCTATACTTATTTGTATTTCCAGATGATATACTGTGAACTATTGTTGCTGTACCTCCACTGGTAAGTGTTCCTTGAGCACCAAGAAGTGACCAACTTCCCCCATTATTAGTGGAAAACTCCCATTGATAGGTAATATTTCCCGTATAAGGCGCCTTCAATTCCACTTTGGAAGTAAGGGTATAATTTGTGCCTTGACAAGTCACTCCATCCTGAGGTTGTTCTGTTATCGAGAACACATCCGAAGCGGTAGGCAATGGTAGCTGAGCGATAACAGTGAAAGCATCCGAAGCCACAGAGGCACAACCGGCTGCATTCTTGGCTGTAACTGTATGATTTCCTGCTATAAGTGGAGTGGTAATCACTCCATCGGCAGCTACCGTAAGCTGTGTGCCCCCTTCCCAATAGGTAAGACCTGCTTGGTAGTTGGTAATCTTCGCTTTGCTTGGGGCAGTACAAGTAGCAGCCTCTGTAGTCACTATAGGTTTTGCCAGTTGAGTAAGCGATACTGTTACTCCCACCTTATCTGTCTCACAACTAGTACTGAAGCGACTTACTGTATACGTATCTGTAGAAGTAAGTAGCTCATTATCATCTGTTACCAATGTATTATTCTTATATACTTTGACAAGGTTGGTATTGGTATCTACCTGAGTTTTCAGATCTGAGATCTTAGCACCCTGACAGAAAGTATACGTTTGGCCCACTGTTGGTTTTTCTAAAATATCAATTGGCAATTCACGCCACATCGATTGAGTAGGACAAGAAGCGTCAGTGAGTTTTAACCAACGTGTATTTTGTCCAGCTGAGAAAGTACCTAAGTTGGTAAAGGTTACAGTCGTTCCTTTAGCAGCGGTTTTAGTCTCAATAGGCGTACCTGTTTTGGTAGCATAAAGCTCATAAGTATAGTTATTAGTATCGTTGATACCATTCACTGCTTTCACTTCTATTTTACCAGTACTTCCTTCACATTTGTAGCCTACATAAGTAGAACGGTCTATATTCAGTAATACGTCATCTACACTAATTGTAAAGGTGCGTACACAAGCCGTAGGAGAGTTAGCTATATAGTTATAGATTTCTCTTTCATCTTCGGCGTAGGCAAAGGTATACACCCCTGTAGAATTTTCATTGCGAGGCAAAGTGAAATAAGTGTCTAAAGTAGCGGCGTTATCGCTGCTATAGATAGCTCTTTGGTAGGTATTACCTGCATAAGTACCTGGTTGTTGAGGGGTAGTAGAAATATCGGCAGCATTTACACCTGTAGGTATTTTCACTAACCATACATACAAGTTCTGATTTTGGTTGTTTTTCTTCAACCAATCTTGTGCTGTATTCCCTTTGAAAGGATATACCTTCACTCCCGTACAAGCAACTTCTTTTTCAGGAGTAAGTGGTTTTTCACTGTACTGAGGGTGTTCGATTGTTAGTATATTTGCTTTTTTTCGTCTGCCATTTTCTACATAGTATGTTTGTCCGCAAGGGTCTTCGATCTTGATTTTGTAATCGCCCTCAGGGAGAGACGAGAAGCCCGCCGCATTTTGTACATTAAGAGTAGAAAGCAGATTGTAGGAGCTCGCATCTCTTGTGATGGTATAGCTTTCGCCCACTTTCAGTTTGTTAGGCTCATTGACATAGCCTGCTGGAGCACTCTCCAAGGTTACTTTATAGCCTTTGAGCGACAACAACACTCCATTTTCATCACGCAAGAAGCCTTGTATATACATCTCTGTTCTTTCGGGGTGACCGAAACATCTCTTTATCTCTGCATATTGCCCATCGGGTCTATAGGCAACTTTCGCCTGATTGAAACTGCGTGCTATTGTGGTTACCGATTGTGTATCGGGGGCTGAAGCTTTCACCGTTACACTGTATTTCTCATTAGGATTGATAGGATTACCATTGAGCGTTGTAATATCAATAATAGCATTTGCAACATTGGTACTACCTGAAGCTACCACTTGTCCTGCCTCATTTTTCACCTGGTAAGTAATAGGTTTACAAACTATCACGGTTCTGTCTAACGAAATCTTAATCGTAGGCGCAGTACAACTACCGCCGTAAGCCATCTTCATTGTAAGCATACGCGTATCGCCAAATTCGATAGGCGCTGATACCCCACAAGAAGGTTGTCCTTTGATGCGGAAGTAGAATTTAGGTTTTTTATTAGCAATAGCCAAATCGGCATAGTTTCTACCAAAGGCAGCTAAATCGTAATAAATCACTTTAGGCTGACTGCTGGTGATACCCGCTGGCAATGAATACACTTCACGCCAATAGCTATCAGGAATTTGAGATGCGTTAGTCCAGCCTTTGTCGGTCATATCTTGTGGAGACACGGCTGTATATTCAAAGAACTGCTTAGCAATCGCTTCGTTTTGGAAATACGCATTGATGTCGATACCTCCCGCACGAGCCTGAGAGTTTCTCAAATTGGCATAATTACAATCATTGATATCAAGATAAGGTCCTGCATCGAAGTTATCGCGTATAGGGAAATTACTTGTTAATTCAGTAATTGTTTGCTCTATTTCTTGTGAGACACCACATTTTATGAGTCTTGCTTTATAAGTTCCCTTAGGTATATTATTTTGGGTAAGCCATACAAAAGGAACATTGCCTTCCTTATTGTCTTTGGTAATGGTAAAGGTGCG
Organism: Capnocytophaga gingivalis ATCC 33624; assembly: GCF_000174755.1. Classification (GTDB taxonomy): domain Bacteria; phylum Bacteroidota; class Bacteroidia; order Flavobacteriales; family Flavobacteriaceae; genus Capnocytophaga; species Capnocytophaga gingivalis. Next base: position 5,333 of record NZ_ACLQ01000024.1, on the reverse strand, counting down.
CGATCCTGTATAGCCCGCAGGTACCTCTGTAAGTTCTACTACATAGCTTTGTCCAGCAACAGCATTTTGCACTTGAAAACGCAACTGACCAGATGGCACACATTTGAGTGTTTTAGAGAAAGGTGTAGAGAAAACAAGTGTTTCATTCCCCGAAGCGCCTTGTATTACTGCCACGGCTACTCTATCGCTCTCACAAGTTCCATTTTTCTGCGCTACATAATAAGTGGTACCCGCTACTAATGGGGTAGTGCTTGCCAAAGGTGTTGTAGCGGTAGCTGTAGCATACCATACAATGTTAGTGCCTTGCGGTTGCAAAGAGGCTATGGTTTGGTTAGTGCCGGAACATAGAACCTGTGTTTTTTGAGCTACCGTAAAATTAGCAAGAGATGTATCAGCATATACTCTTATAGGGTATTGATTAGAAACACATTTACCCATAGCTTCTACTGTAAACGTATATTTCTCAGATCCTAAATACATTAAAGTATTACCATTCAAAGTTCCTTGAATTCCTTCGCTATATACTTTTACTACTGTAGTTGCACCATACTTTCCTTTGAGATAATCTTCTACCTTTTTGTAAGGTACACCAAGTCCTCTCCAATCCCTCTCATAGTCACAAGTCACAAAAGTTTCAATAGCAGCAACTGAACGTTCTGACAAAGTAAGTGTTATGTTAGCAGGGGCAGTTTCACAAGTTCCTACTAAATAAGTATAAGTATAGGGCGTGCCTACTTGGAGTACATAGTCATCTGTAAGTTTTTGACTTCCATTGTATATGACTATTTTTTCCTTATTATTTTTATCAATATTTTGCTTAAGTTCTCCTACAGTAGCGCCTTTACACAAAGTAACAGTTTTATTAGGCTTTGCCCCTGTTGCTATACGTGTTAGCTTATACGAAGAAGGAACAGGAGTGAAACAACTCTTCTCATTGTTGATTCTTATTCTTAGGTAATATTGTTTGGTTTCTCCTTCGCTAAGTGTTACAGAAGTTGCTGTGAGCTTATTCATTCTATTTCTTGCATCACTCTCTGTAGCATACCATTCAAAAAGGTATTGCTCAGGTTTGGCCAATATAAACCAATCTGGATATGCCTTTTGGCCTAACTTCTGTAATTCATCAAAAGTAAGGGTAGGAGCACATACTTCAATCTTGAAATCACCAAAAGTTGAATAGGCACAGACATCCAGAGTTGCCTCTGCTTCTTTGAGTACACCACAGTCTGTTTTTATTCTATAAATAAAAGTATGTTTCCCTATATGAGTTGCATCAAGATTTATTTTTCCCTCTTTACTTACTGAAATCAACCCTGCTTTGTCCACTATCTCAGTATAAACACCAGTCTGAGGAGTAGTGGGAACATTGCTAAATAGTTGATTCACATCATATTCTGTTACATTAGAGTTCGGCACTATACAAACCTCCATATCATGAGGAGTAGGTGCTTGATAGCTTTGTGAGATTGTAGGTACAGCATTAAAGCGAATACTATCCATCCCACTAAGATTGGACTCTATACAGTTCTTAACTAGTGGATCTGTTACATTGGTAAGAGTAAGTTTTACAGCAAACTCTTTATCTAAATCATCTTGGGTAAGATGTTCTATCACCAACTGGTTAGAAGTGCTCAATATATTAGCAGGATTATCCTTTCTATACCACGCATAAGTAAGCCCTTCTATTTTAGGAAGAGAAAGTATCCCCTTAGCATTCAAGCAGTAAAACTGCTGATTTTTCTCTATCTTAAAAGGCTGAATATTAGAAAGGGTCTCATCAATACTCTTCTCAACATTACAAGCATCCTTCACAATAAATTTGTACCGTGCTGATGCATTTGTCTCATCTATATTGATAAAGAAATTATTATTTCCATTAACTTTATCAATCACCGTGGTTACTTTGCTGGTAACCCCTCCGACTATTTGATCCTCTTCTTTTGATTTCAAAACGTAGGAATAAGGAGGAGTACCCCCTTGTGGAGTAATGACAATGTGATATTTCTGAGCGCCCCCGACTGCTGAACAATCCAAACGAGTTATGGTAGGAACTCTCATTTCTCCTCTGGTTATTTCTCGTTCTTCTACCACTCTCGGACAATCAATTGTAGCCCCACCATCACGAGAGATTGCACGTATCACCCTAAGTTTACCCCCCTGAAAGAAAGTAAATCTATGGTTATTAGAATTGTCCAGAGTAAGAACAGTCTTACTTTCCCCTGGTGTTTTTAGTGGTTCCCATACCTGTTCCTTAGGATTATATATTTCTATGATGTATACAATCCCTGAAGGAGCATAAGCTGCTGTATTTCTTATAATAGAAACTGTGGTTTGGCACTGTTGTTCTTCCCATTTTAGTTCTGTATTGTCAGTACCTCTGACTTCTATTTTCTGCTCTTCTGTAAGATTACAAGCATCTGTATAGCGTACTTTATAATCTCCAGGAGGGAGCTTAATCTCCCATCTCTCTTGTCCTGTTTTATAAGCATCTGTAAGAGTAAAAGGTAATGTTACAGGCACCAAGGATTTGTAATCTGGATAAGCACTATTCCTTGTATAAGAAAGAATCTCTACCTTAGAAAGAGAGCTTGTGTAAGTTCTTTTTTGGAATATTACATTCTTCCATAGAGCCGTAGGATCAGGATTTCCGTTATTATCCGTACAACTAGCATATACTTTGTAATCAACCTCCAGATTAGCAGTTGATTTGTATCCAGGACGCGTTAACTCTCTGGTTTTTCCACTACACTCGTCTACAATCTTAAACTTATAAGTAAAACCTTCTGTAATAAATTCAGGGTTAAGCAATGTTTGTGAACTTGTATCAGGAAAAAACTTCACCCATTTATTTTGTAATAGGGGATTAGTAGAATTTATCTTATAAAAACCTGCAGCCTCATAATCAAACCCTGCAGGAGCTTCCTCCAATATCACATAGTAATTGCGTAGAAGAGCTTGATCATTAGCTGATAGCATCATCCTTTTAGTTCTACAACCTGTGGCATTGGGTAGGTTAGAATCCATTATATATACTTGGTCAAGAGGCAAATATACTGTATCCGACTCTTTTTCATTCAAGTTGTGTACTCTCCCACAAAGGGTATATGTTCCCTTTACTTTCCACTTACCTGCTTCAGCAGGAATTTTATTCTGTATTACTTTTTGTGAGATAAGTTTCAACTGATCTCCGTCTCCCCAAAAGTACTCTGTAAACTCTTCTTTGTTATTAGCGCTTATATGAATAGGATATATTCTACCTGTAGGAGATTCTATTTGCAAATCAAACTCTATAGGATAAGTAAGCGTATTCGCCTTTATAATATTTTCTATATTTTTAGCAGCAAAACCTATATTTATCTCTTTCATATAGGGACACCCTGCTTTTGCTGTAAAATATAGGATTTTTTCTATATTAAGCGCAGAAAGGGTTGCCGAGAGATTTATCGGACGAGTAAGTGCATTCCCCCCTGTACCTGTACCACAATTGTCATTCACCCTTACACTATACTCATCTGGAGAGAGATTACTGAAGATAGGCGATAGCTGTGCAGAACGTACAATTGCATTATTCTTATCATACAAAGTAAAGAATAAAGGAGCCGTATTGGTCACATTTCTCCCATTTTCATCCTTGGTAGTATCTACATAAATAACCTGCCTACCTGAACAAGCATCAGGTATAGCTTTAAGAGAAAACTTTACAGGTTTTACTTCATTTTTAAGATAAATTGGATATGCTGTTAGCTCTCTATTAGTAGTCTTGTGTACGGCTTTTATTGTATAGTTCCCTGCTGAAAGACTGGTATAATCAGGCTGACTTAACTCTACAAAAGCCCCGTTACCTTTCTTTGCATAAAACTTATAATCACTTGTACTACCATTGACTATATTAATATGTATCGCACCAGCATTGGTACACCATTCTTCCTCTACACTGAAAGATAGTTTAGGGGTAGTTCCTTTATCAGGAAGGATAGATTTTTCAAAATTAAAATGATTAGGCTTAGATAATGTACAAGCTCCATTTTCAGCTTTTAGATAAAATCTACGGATTTCATCTACCTTTCCTACTGGAATTTCGATAGTGAGTTCCTCAGGCACTCCTGTATAGAGCTTGCTATAAGCCACACCTGTTGCCTTATCTATAAATGAATAGGTAGTACCTTTCAGAGGATTTTTAATGAAGAAAGAAGCATTACTACCTTTGGTTACCTCTTTATAGTAATAAATATGGGTGTTTTCCAACCCTTTTAGTACATTTTCATCACACGTTTGTGCATATGATCCTATAAAAAATAAAAAGAAAGCAACTGTAAATAAGGATTTTACACTCGAAATAATCTCTTTTTTTATTTCCATTTTATTATAGATTTTTTTCATTTTTTTAAGATGACAAAGGTAGTATAATTTATTGACCTATACAATAGTTTTTTAACTTTTTATTCTAAAAAGTTATCCACTATTAATATGTATTTTTCTTAAAAATTCAAGCTCTATAAGTTAATGATTTTCGACATATTAGCGATTATTACTCTGCTTTAGGCAAAAAGAAGAGGTATCCCACGGGAGGGATACCTCTTCTTTTTTAAATTATTTTATGTTATTATTCCTTCTTAAGGTATAGCCAGCCATTGTGGTTATGAGTTTGACCTACGCTATCTTGGTACTCTAAGATATAATAGTAAGTACCTTGTGGGAGTCGCTTACCTTGCTCTACTGTAGAGCGTCCGTTAGAATAACCTGTGAATGGATCCGAATTGGTATAGCCTTCCTTCTGGTATACCAAGACTCCCCATCGATTGAATATCTTTAAGGTATTCTTAGGATAAGCCTCAATACCTTCTATTGTGAAGCCGTCATTCTTACCATCACTATTGGAAGAAACTCCATTGTATATGGTTAGCGGTTTGTTCTTGGTTATTACTATGGTTACCACAGCATCATCACATACAAATAGCTGTTGAGCCATACATAGGTTATACCTTACTCTATAGGTACCTTCGTTAGCTCCCTGAGGTACTGTAATCTCGCCGTTAGGAGCAAAACTTACCCCACTAAGACCGTCATTGTCTACCAAAGTAATAGCTACCTTAGTAGGATCGGTTATCTTAGCTCCTGCAAGAGTATCATTGTCTAACACATTGCCCACTACTATAGGCTGTTGTGCTGGATTGACAGGATGTGCTGAGTAGTCATCATCATTAGCCTCAAGTGCTGGATGGAGCTCAATAATTGCTTTAGCTGTCTTACAATCACCAGGGGCACTTACTCTACAGATAGTATACTCATAGGTATAAGTACCATCAGGAGTATTAGGAGCTATAGTTATTGTA
>NZ_ACLQ01000025.1 GCF_000174755.1 Capnocytophaga gingivalis ATCC 33624 | reverse complement strand
GGGCTGCTACCCAACTCTTTTTTGAGAAATGGAACGAAACCTTTTCAACTCATATAACTACCATTGATGAGTTTTTTGATGAAGTACCTGATGATATCTGTGAGGAAATCAATGCCTATCTACTGAAAGAACCTACTGGACACAAAATAGGAGGTTATCCTTACTTTATTGAGTATGATCCTCGTGAAGAAAATGACCCTCATACTTTCTTGCTTCTGCAAATAGATATTGATAACATAGAAGGAGAAGAGATTTGTTGGGGAAATTTCGGAGGTGTAGCTAACTTCTTTATCAGCTCTGAAGATTTGGATAATTGTAAGTTTGACAATATATTTTTTCATTGGGAAGATAATTATCAGGGCTAAAGATATAATTTTATGAATAAAATCATCAATAGAACCCTACTTTTGGAATGGGGAAAAAGCGACACTTGCTTAGAAGAAGCGGGCGATGTATTTTTCTTTGATATCAATAATCACCTTAGTGGTGTGAATATTACCTTGCAACACAATGTAGGGAGTTGTATACTTCCCTCTCTACCCTCCTTCTTATTGAAAGAACAAAAACCTACAACACTCACCACTCTTTCACGAGAGGATTTTACTTTTGAAATAGATGATTATACTCATACACGTTCGTACTTATGTGAAGATAACCTTGTATTTAGTTATACCAATTGTAATAAACTATTAGATTTGGTGATTTTAAAGATTACGGAAAATCTTTATTTTATTCTCAATGAAGGAAAAGTGTTACAATACATTGTTGTAACTGATATATCAACGATGCTTTTCAATGATCTTTACTATCTAAAAGAAAAGGAAGTAAGAGAACTGTACTACTTAGCCTATACTTTAGATTCCTACGATGTAGTACAATATGTAAGTGTTTTAGAAAGAATACAGAGCAATAAGTATTATCGCCAACAAATACTCGAAGATGTCGCAGATGATTTAGTAAATTATTTAGACGAATTGTTGGAAGATTAATACATGCACAATGTTATCCTCTATAACGAAAATATTAAGGGGCGTATAGGAGGGAACTCTCTTTATAACCATTATTTTATTGAATTTTAAGGACAAAGTGTAAATATAAAAAAATTTTTACTATCTTTGTCTTCTCAAAACTAATGTCTAACAACTAAATACCAGTAATCAAATGAAAAAAATAATCGTAACCCTATTGATTGTACTTGCTATCGTGGCTTGTAGCAAGGAAGAAATTAAGAAATTGGAAGGCAAAGTAGATGTAACTCTCTACTTAAAGGATGCCAATGGCAATGCACTAAAAAACTGGGTAGTCTACGCCTACAACCAGTGGGCTTGGGAAAATAAAAATGGTTCAAGACCTACTTTCCATGCCCAGTCGACAGCTACTGATGACGATGGTAAAGCTATTTTTACCCTAAGTGTAGATAAATTTGATGAGCGTGAAATCTATCATTTTGTAGTCTATTACACTCAGGACAAGCAGAACCTTTCAGGTGATGATGTAACCAAAAACACACTAAAAACCAGCAAAGCCGTTACCCTCAAATCAGAAAATAACGACCCTATTACATTGCAGTTGTAGGGAGCAGGTTTTAGGGAGTAGAGGATAGGAGACGTCACTATACTTTTTTCTAACTCAACTCAAAAAATAAAAATATGCCCCCAACACAAGCACAGATCGAACAATTCGTTACTGCCCTCAACACCACTACCCAGCGGGAGGTGATTCGTATTTCGCTCTCTTTAGCTGATAACTTAGCCCTTACCGATAGCAAATTTGGTGGAACACCCTATATCCCTAAGGACGGCACTCTACCTACCAGTGTCAATGGCAAACCGCTGTTTATGTTGGCGCAAATCAATTGTGAGCAGTTGCTGGAGAATACTTTGTACCCCCAAAAAGGACTCTTGCAGTTTTGGATAGCTGCTACGGAAGCTCCTCTATATGGGTTGGATTATGA
>NZ_ACLQ01000026.1 GCF_000174755.1 Capnocytophaga gingivalis ATCC 33624 | reverse complement strand
AAAGATCATTGAAAATCAATTACTTGATATTTTATGATGCAAATTAGGTTGTGATTTGCTTACTTGACTTAGTAGCACTTTCTTGGGTAGTTACTGCTTCTATCAAAGGTTATAGTTTGTCTTTCAATTGTTTGCCCAAGATGGTTAGTCGATATTTTTGTAACTTACTACTAGGTCTCTCGGGAATAGTCATTTCTATAAATCCTTGTTCCAATGCAGGTTTTAAATATTTTAATCGAAAGTTTTCCCTATGAGAAAGTCCTAACATATCTTGTATTTCTTGTCTATCCATCTCTTTGGATAGTATTTCAATCAATTCTTTGACTTGCGCGGTAACTTGCGCGGTATCCTGCGCGGTATCCTGCGCGGTAACTTGCGCGGTGACTTGCTCGGTAGCGGGAAATATCATTCGTAAAAAGTTCTCTGTAAACTTGAAACATTCTTTTCCATAGCTTCTTAGAATACGAGGGACTCCTGACCCCAAATGTTCTACTAAATCCAAATCTCTAAATACACGCATCAGCTCTTTATTGCGTGGTACCGAATAGCCTTCAAAAAATTCCTTCTCTGTCATGCCTTGTGGCAAACTACCAAATGAGGTAATCTCAATTCTATCATCAAAGAACTCAAATTTGGGAGGTATTTCAGAGGTATAATCGTTATGAACAATAGCATTAATTACAGCCTCACGCAAGGCAACGGGATTCCATAATTTGGTTTCCTTTCGTTCTTTGGGTGTGATTTTTGCTAATGTCTTATTTTCTACTCCTATCTTATCCAATACCTGCTTGGTTGCTTTTATCAATGAACAATACCCATACTCGTTGTTTTCGATCAAGTCAACACGATCCAAACCATCATATTTTGCAACTTTTACAGATATTCCATTAGTATCGGCTAATAGATATGCTACATAATTGTACAACCCCTCTTCTGTAAGAAGTTCCAAATTAGATGTGAACTGCTGATTTAACATCTTTTCTGAGCTTTCATAATATATTTTGAGTTGCTCAAAAGTAAGATTTTGGTTTGGAGACTTGATTTTGCCTATAGAGTTACGAGTGCGTTTGGCAAACAGAGATTCTATCATTTTTATGGGCATTGGCTCGGCAGCTGTTCCAATACGAATAAATGTACCTTTTTCCGACATCCCAAGTTTCTTGATATAGTAAGGTTTTTCAGTACCACTTGCCAATGTGATTTTAATTACATTTTTTGAATCTATAGTTTCTGCAGATACATCAAACAAACCCATACAAGAAGGCATAATATTATTTTTTAGTCGGTCTTTGATTTTAAGCATATCCCCATCAATGTCTGAAACACCCACAGCCTTTCCTTTCTTGTCAATTCCAATATAAATTATTCCTCCTTCTTGATAATTCAGAAAAGCGACTACCTCTTTCTCCAAATCATCTATAAGTTCTTGTTTGTATTCTATACGATTGGTTTCTGGATTCATACATGAAGTTGTTTAAACTTTCTCAATAAAGTAAAAGCTTCCAAAAATCAGTGTTTTGTGATTTAGAAAAAGGCACTAAAATTTGGGAACTTTGGACAAAGATACAATAAATAATTCAATTAACAAGTTGAATTATTTGATTAGTTTAAAAATAATATAATACCTCATCTAATAATAATTTTAAAAATGAGAAAAACAAATATTACTCGTTAATTTAAAAAAAACTACTATAAACCAAGTGTTTATAGTAGTTTTTAATATTTACTAATCGTTGCTAATCAACGCTTATTTTACTTCTTCAAAATCTACATCTTGAACATTGTTGTCGCCACCGCCATTGTTAGGCTGTTGGTCTTGTGCTTCATAAGAGGAGTGACCTCCTGCAGCACCGCCTTCTTGTTGTGCTTTGTAGATATCTTCAGAAGCTTTTTTCCATGCTTCATTGATTTTTTCTAAAGCTACATTGATAGCGGCAATGTCTTTACTTTCGTAAGCACCTTTGAGTTCTTCTAAAGCACTTTCGATAGCACTTTTCTTATCAGTTGGGATCTTATCACCGAAATCCTTCAATTGTTTTTCAGTTTGGAAGATAAGCGCATCAGCTTCATTCATTTTAGTAGCTACTTCTTGTGCTTTTTTATCAGCTTCGGCATTGGCTTCAGCGTCTCGTTTCATTCTTTCGATTTCTTCTTGGGTAAGTCCAGAAGAAGCTTCGATACGAATATCATGAGTTTTGCCTGTTCCTTTGTCTGTAGCAGATACATTGATGATACCATTGGCGTCGATATCGAAAGTTACTTCGATCTGAGGCACACCACGTGGTGCAGGTGGGATACCATCCAAGTGGAAGCGTCCGATAGTCTTATTGTCCGCAGCCATAGGTCTTTCCCCTTGTAGTACATGTATTTCTACACTTGGCTGGTTATCAGCGGCAGTGGAGAATATCTGAGATTTCTTAGCAGGGATAGTTGTATTGGCTTCGATGAGTTTAGTCATCACCCCACCCATAGTTTCGATACCAAGGGAAAGCGGAGTTACGTCAAGGAGCAATACATCTTTTACATCTCCAGTAAGTACTCCACCTTGGATAGCTGCACCGATAGCTACTACCTCATCAGGATTTACACTCTTATTAGGTTTCTTTCCAAAGAACTTCTCTACAGCTTCCTGTACAGCAGGGATACGAGTAGAACCTCCTACAAGGATTACCTCATTGATGTCACTTACTTGAAGACCTGCATTCTCAAGCGCTTTCTTACAAGGTTCGATAGTACGAGCTACCAAATCTTCAATAAGCTGTTCGAACTTAGCACGGGTAAGAGTACGTACCAAGTGCTTAGGTCCTGTAGCAGTAGCAGTGATATAAGGAAGGTTAATCTCTGTCTGCATAGAAGAAGAAAGTTCTATTTTAGCTTTTTCAGCAGCTTCTTTGAGTCGCTGTAGTGCCATAGGGTCTTTGCGGAGGTCAAGACCTTCTTCTTTTTCGAATTCTTCAGCAAGCCAGTTGATGATTTTTTCATCTACATCGTCTCCTCCAAGGTGGGTATCCCCGTCAGTAGAAAGTACTTCAAAAACCCCATCTCCCAATTCAAGGATAGAGACATCGTGTGTACCGCCCCCGAAGTCGAATACTACAATCTTATGATCATTGTGTTGCTTGTCAAGCCCGTAAGCAAGAGCAGCAGCAGTAGGTTCATTGATGATACGTTCTACCTTCAATCCAGCGATTTCACCCGCTTCTTTGGTAGCTTGGCGCTGTGCATCGTTGAAGTAAGCAGGCACAGTGATTACGGCACGGCTTACAGGTTGTCCCAAGAAGTCCTCAGCAGTCTTTTTCATTTTCTGAAGAATCATCGCAGAGATTTCTTGAGGAGAATATAGACGACCATCAATATCCACACGAGGAGTGTCGTTATCCCCTTGAACTACAGCGTAGGGTACACGAGCTATTTCTTTTCCTAAATCAGAGAATTTATTCCCCATGAATCGTTTGATAGAATAAATAGTCTTTTTAGGGTTGGTAACAGCTTGTCGCTTAGCGGCATCTCCTACCTTTATTTCCCCTCCATCTACGAAGGCAACTACGGAAGGAGTAGTACGCTTGCCTTCGGCATTGGTAATAACTACAGGGTCATTACCTTCCATTACGGAAACACACGAGTTGGTGGTTCCTAAGTCTATTCCAATAATTTTACTCATAATCGTATTGATCTTTTTTATCTTAATTAGTACGCTTTACCTATCTTCAAGGACTATGCCAAATCTAAAATTGTGACAAAATGTCAGTTTTTATTTCCAATCAATGATTTCTTTGCCTACTGAGGAGAGGTATGCATTGGCCTGACTAAAGTGTTTGTTCCCGAACCAATAACCTCGGTTAGCACTAAGGGGAGAGGGGTGTCCAGAGGTGAGTACACAATGTTTTTTAGTGTCAATCAAGGAAGTTTTCTTTTTGGCGAAACCACCCCAGAGAAGAAAGACAACCCCTTGGCAGTTGTCAGAGACAAGCTTGATGACAGTGTCGGTAAAAGTTTCCCATCCCTGATGCTGATGGCTACCGGCCTGGTTGGCGCGTACTGTAAGAGTGGCATTAAGCAGAAGTACTCCTTGTTGTGCCCAGCGAGAGAGATTACCACTCTCAGGATAAGGTACATTTATATCCTCTTGGATTTCCTTAAAAATATTCACTAAGGAAGGAGGGTGGGCAATTCCTTCATTGACAGAGAAGGATAAGCCATTGGCTTGTCCTTCTCCGTGGTAGGGGTCTTGTCCTAAGAGTACTACTTTTAGCTTATCTATAGGGCATTGGTCGAAGGCGGCAAAGATATCTTTCCCTTTTGGATAGCAAGTGTGCTCTTTGTATTCTTTTTTGACAAAATCGGTTAGGGATTTGAAATAAGGTTTTTCAAATTCTTCGCTTAATAACGATTTCCAAGAAGGGCTGATATGTACCTCCATAAGTAATAGATTAATATTAATGTTCTAAAGAAGCTAAATAACGTTCAGCATCCATAGCAGCTATAGCACCACTTCCTGCAGCAACAATAGCTTGTCGGTAGTGCTTGTCAGCAGCATCACCCGCTACAAATACCCCTTCTACATTGGTACGGCTGGAGCCTGGTACATTCTCAATATATCCTTCCTTATCCAAAGAGAGGTAAGGAGCGAAAATATCCGTATTAGGCTTATGACCGATAGCTACGAAGAAGCCTGTGATAGGAAATTCGGAAAGTTCTTGAGTCTTGTTGTTACGTACTCTGATAGCAGAAACCACTTGTCCATCACCGAGGATCTCCTCGGTTTCTGTATTGAACAAAATAGTAATATTTTCCACTTTTCTTACACGTTCTTCCATAATCTTGGAGGCACGGAAAGCATCACGGCGTACAATCATGGTTACCTTCTTACAGATTTTGGAAAGGTAGAGCGCTTCTTCACAAGCAGAGTCTCCTGCTCCTACGATAGCCACCTCTTGGTTTCTGTAAAAGAAGCCATCGCATACGGCGCAGGTAGATACCCCTCCTCCTGTTCGCAAATAATGTTGTTCGGAAGGTAGTCCGAGATACTTGACCGAAGCTCCTGTACTAATGATGATACTATCGGCATGAATTTCCTTATCCTCCACCCATACTTTGAGGGGTTTGGCAGAGAAATCTACTTTGGTAACCCAGCCAGAACGAATATCAGCCTCAAAGCGGCGGGCTTGTTGTTCAAACTGCATCATCATCTCAGTTCCTGTAATTCCTTCAGGGTAGCCAGGGAAGTTTTCTACCTCATTGGTAGTAGTAAGTTGTCCTCCTGGTTGTTCCCCTTGGTAAAGGACAGGAGAAAGGTTGGCTCTAGAAGCATAGATAGCTGCAGTATAGCCAGCTGGGCCAGAGCCTATAATTAAGCATTTTATTTTTTCAACAGACATAGTTGTATATTCTAAGAGATAATACTATTCGTCTTCCTCTTTAGGTTGGAGGACGAAATCTTCCATGAATTTGGTAGTGTAGTTTCCTGCTATATAGTCAGGATTTTCCATAAGTTGTTTGTGGAAAGGAATAGTTGTTTTGATACCTTCTACTACAAATTCGTCCAAGGCGCGCTTCATCTTAGCAATTGCTTCCTCACGGGTCTGAGCAGTAACGATAAGTTTGGCGATCATGGAATCATAGTTAGGTGGGATTGTATAACCCGCATACACATGGGTATCAAGACGTACCCCGAAGCCACCTGGAGCATGGAAAGCAGTGATACGACCAGGGGAAGGACGGAAATCGTTGAATGGATCTTCCGCATTGATACGGCACTCAATAGCATGTAGTTTTGGAGTATAGTTGCGTCCGGAGATAGGTACTCCAGCAGCCACTAAGATTTGCTCTTTGATAAGATCATAATCAATTACCTGTTCGGTAATAGGGTGTTCTACTTGGATACGTGTATTCATTTCCATAAAGTAGAAGTTGCGGTGCTTGTCTACCAAGAATTCTACAGTACCAGCACCCTCATATTTGATGGATTCAGCTGCCTTTACAGCTGCTTCCCCCATTTTGGCACGAAGTTCATCGGTCATAAAAGGCGAAGGAGTCTCCTCTGTGAGTTTTTGGTGACGGCGTTGTACAGAGCAATCTCGTTCGGAAAGGTGGCAAGCTTTTCCATATTGGTCACCTACGATTTGGATTTCGATATGGCGAGGCTCTTCTATGAGTTTTTCCATATACATACCATCATTACCGAAAGCTGCAGCAGCCTCCTGAGTAGCACTCTCGAACGCTTTTTCAAGATCTTCTTCTTTCCATACAGCACGCATTCCTTTTCCTCCACCTCCGGCAGTGGCTTTGAGCATTACAGGATAGCCCATTTTTTTAGCTATTTTCTTAGCTTCAGCAATGTCCTTCAGTAGCCCGTCAGAGCCAGGAATGGTAGGTACTCCAGCCGCTTTCATGGTAGCTTTGGCTGTTGCCTTGTCTCCCATTTTGTCAATCATTTCTGCAGAAGCCCCAATGAATTTGATTCCATTCTCTGCGCATATTTTAGAAAATTTAGCGTTTTCTGAAAGGAAACCATAACCAGGGTGGATGGCATCAGCATTGGTGATTTCCGCTGCTGCGATAATATTTGTTATTTTTAGGTAGGAATCTTTGCTAGGAGCGGGGCCTATACATACAGCCTCGTCGGCAAAGCGTACATGTAGGCTATCGGCATCCGCTGTGGAATATACCGCAACGATCTTTATTCCCATTTCTCTACAGGTACGAATCACTCTAAGAGCAATTTCACCACGATTAGCAATCAATATTTTTTTAAACATTTCTTTACTATTTAGGTCATACTATACAATATAGTATATAATGTTAGTTAAGTTGTTTCTCTTAAGGAAGTGTTTGTTAGCACAACATCTTAGGAAGGATCTACCAAGAAGAGAGGTTGGTCATACTCCACAGGGGAAGCATCGTCCACCAATACTTTGACGATCTTACCAGATACTTCGGATTCTATTTCATTGAATAGCTTCATGGCCTCAATCACGCAAAGGGTTTGTCCTTGTACGATATTATCACCTACCTCTACAAATAAGGGTTTGTTAGGCGCTTGTCTTCGGTAGAAAGTACCAATAATAGGGGATTTGATGGTGATATACTTACCGTTTTCTTCATCATCATGTTCTTTGGTAGCCACTATGTTGGCAGGATCACTCACAGGCATAGGAGGTATTGGAGCTACAGGTACTTGTGGTGGAAGTCCTTGTGCTACATAAGGTTGTTGAACAAAAACAGTCTCAGGGCGTCCTTCCTCTCCAGAGGTTTTAATGGTGATTTTGATATCTTCCATTTCTAATTTTACTTCACTGGCACCTGACTTGGCAACGAATCTGATCAGATTCTGAATGTCTCTTAAATCCATAGCAAATAATTATATTTTCAATGAGTTAAACATTATCTAATAAGTTAATAAAAGGTGAAATAATTCTGCGCAAAGATACTAAAATTATTTTATATAGGAATCACTTTCTATTTTCCTAAACAAATTCTATCTTTTTTGCCAGAATCTAAAGGTTATTGTATGGGGTTATATGCCCATTTGAGGTACAAAGCTCCCCAAGTGAATCCTCCTCCGAAAGCAACAAAGATGATATTGTCGCCCTTTCTGAGCTGCTTTTCGTAATCATACAAAGCCAAAGGAAGAGTTGCCGAAGTGGTATTTCCATAGTGTTGGATATTGACCATTACTTTGTCATGAGTAAGTCCCATACGATCAGCAGTCGCATCAATAATACGTTTGTTGGCTTGGTGAGGAACCAACCAATTTAAGTTTTCAGCATTCAGGTGGTTGCGCTCAAGGATGATATCAGTCACATCAGCCATACGAGATACTGCATATTTGAAGACAGTTTTACCATCTTGGTAGAGGTTGTTTTTACCCTCTTGTAGAGTCTCTATAGTAGTGGGAAGTATAGAGCCTCCTGCTTCTATTTTCAAGTATTCACGCCCTGTACCATCACTGCGTAAGTACTCGTCCTGTACTCCTAATCCTTCGTAATTAGGTTCAAAGAGTACTGCTCCTGCTCCATCTCCAAAAATGATACAAGTGGCTCGGTCTGTATAATCAATGATAGAGGACATTTTGTCAGCACCTACCAAGAGTACCTTTTTGTATCTTCCAGACTCAATGTATCGGGCAGCTACCGACATTCCATATAGGAAACTGGAGCAAGCTGCTTGAAGGTCAATAGCAAAGGCGTTGACAGCACCTATTTCGGTAGCCAAGTAAGCACCAGAGATGGCCACAGGCATATCGGGGGTCACACTGGCGAAAATTACCAAATCAATATCAGCTGGATTGGTTCCTGTTTTTCTGAACAAATCCTCCACGGCTTTCTTTCCTAAGAATGAAGCCCCCTTGCCTTCTTCCTTTAAAATACGTCTTTCCTTGATACCTGTACGAGTGGTAATCCACTCATCAGTAGTATCAACCATTTGCTCTAATAAACTATTAGATAGCACAAAATCAGGTACATATCCTCCTACACCTGTTATAGCAGCTGTAATTTTTGTCATAAGAATCCAAGTTTAATGGCTCTATAAAAAGAGCCTATGAAATAGAGGCGCAAGTTACGAAAAAAATACGAATTGTGGTGCAATAAAGTATATTTTTTCTTAACAGACCTCTTATGGTTAAGTTTTTAAGTACTGATACATGAGCACATTTTTGTATTTTCCTTCGAAGAACAACCAATCCTTGAGAGTGGCTATACATAAAAAACCTATGTTTTTGAAAAGCTTTTGGCTAGGGAGATTGTCCTGAGGTATATAGGCTATCAACTGATGTATATTCAGGTAAGAAAAAGCATAATTACACAATTGTTGCAAGGCACTATGGGCAATGCCTTTTCCCCTGAAAGAATCCATAAGAGCAATGCCTATAGAAGCCCGGTTGTTCTTCGGGTTATAATCATATAGGTCAATACATCCTACTGCTTTGTCCTTGTACGTAATGACAAAACGCAGTTGTCGTGCCTCATATATATCCAGATGGGCATTTTCGAGGTAGCTTCTGAGGGTCTCATGGGAAAAAGGAGCTTGTGTCTCACTCACCTCCCATAGGCTCTGATCGTTCTCTAACTGGTAAAGGAAATCCAAATCAGTTTTCTCCAAAGCGCGTAATCGTACCATAAAACTATACAGTTATCGTTCCTTCAAAAACAAAGTTCGCTTCTCCGATGAGCCATACATTGGTATACTCTTTTATTTTTAGTCCAAGAAATTCTTTTTTTACTTCGAAAGTAACTTCTAAGTTTCCTCCTTTGGTTTCTAGGATGATGTACTCAGCCTTGGTTTTCCCTCCTTTGTACATAGCAATAGCGGTGGCAGTAGCACCGGTGCCACAGGAATAGGTTTCATCCTCCACGCCACGCTCATAGGTGCGTACCTTAAAATGATTTTCGTCGATAGGCTCTACAAAATTAACATTGACACCTTCTATATTGAAGGGGACTCCATAGCGTATTTCTGCTCCTTTTTTCTTGACATCCATGCTATCCAAGTTTTTTACTACTTCTACATAATGAGGAGAGCCAGTATTGAGGAATAGTCCTTTTTTTACTTTTTCAATATGGCTTACATCCTGCATTTGTAGGTGGATAAGGTTGTTTTTGAAAAGTGCTTTGTGCAGTCCATCTGGGGCAGAGAAGGTAGTTTCTTCTTTTTGGATAACGCCTAATTTTTGGGCAAAGGCTACAATACATCTCCCTCCATTACCACACATGGAACTTGGGTTCCCATCGGAATTGTAATATATCATCGAAAAGTCATGCTCAGGGTCATCCTCTAAAAGGATAAGTCCATCGCCTCCTACCCCAAAGCGGCGCTCACATAGTTGAGCTACAAGCTTGGTATCCTCTTTAGGAAAGGTATTGAGTCGATTGTCAATTAAGATAAAATCATTGCCAGTGCCTTGATATTTGTAGAAATGTATTACTCTCATGGTATATGTTTTTAGGGGCAAAAGTAGGGAAAAATAATAAGAAATACAATGGCTTAGAGAAATATTTTGAGTTAAGGTGTTTTTTACTTTGTCTTTTAACAAAAAGATTGTATCTTTGCCCGCCAAAATTCGGTGAAGAATGAAAAATGAAGACAGAAAAGTATTGTATAGGGGTGAAGTCTGCGAGTTGGAATCATTGAATATGTCAGAAAATTCGCCTATAGCATAAATATTTGGATTATTATCATTAATCATTGAACATTAATCATTAAATACCATGTGGAGAGAAAGAACAAGATTAGTAATTAAGGACGAAGGAATACATAAGCTGGAGCAATCACATGTCCTTGTGGTAGGATTGGGAGGAGTAGGTGCCTTTGTAGCAGAATTCTTAGCTCGTGCTGGGGTAGGAGAACTAACTATTGTAGATGGAGATGTGGTGGATACAACCAATAAAAACCGACAACTCGTTGCCCTTGATTCTACTATGGGTAAAAGCAAAGCGCAACTCATGGGTGAACGCCTTAAGGACATCAATAAAGACTTAAAACTTACTATTATCAATGAATTCCTCACCCCTGAGATGGCCTATCAATTGGTCAGTGAGCAGACTTTTTCCTACGTGGCTGATTGCATAGATAGTATAACCCCTAAGCTAAACCTACTAAGAGCCTGCCATGACAACCGTATGAGGGTTATCAGTAGTATGGGAGCAGGGGGCATACTGGATCCTACCAAGGTAAAAGTAGCTGATATTTCCAAAACAAGAGACTGTCCTTTAGCTCGACATATACGCAAACGTCTCAAAAAGGAAAAAATTAATCCTAAGTTCAAGGCTGTCTTTTCCTTGGAATTGCCTGCCAAAGATATGATGGAACTTACCGATGGTGCCAATTTCAAGCGTTCTTACTATGGGACTATGAGCTATATGCCTGCCCTTTTTGGTATACATATGGCAGGGGCAATTATCCAAAAACTACTTGAAAATTAGAACCAAAAACCAATGTTAAAAAGCCAAAGAAACTTATTCGTCTCGGGCGAGTAAGTGGCTTTGATCTCAATAGGGCCTATGATAGTATCCGAACTCAACCCTAAGGCATATCCTGTATACTTAGGCCTAGAAAACCATTTGTTTTCAGTAAACATGTTATCTTCGGCATTGGCTATATTGGCAATGGCTTTTATGTAGTTTCGCTTATAGAAACGATAGCTTAGGGTCATTTCCCCCTTGAGAAAGTCATAATTCCCAAAACTGAGGTAATCATATCCATAGAAAGGAAGTAAGTTGCCGAATAGGTTATCTCCTTGTCCTCCAAACACATACTGAAGAAAGGGTGCATTGGGAAGCCCTAAATGAAATCCGCCAGAGAAAATAGCCTTAGCAGAAAGTCTTTCTGAAAATCTCCAAGCACCACCTAAATCTGCTTTAGCTAAAAAGAGGGGGTTGATTCTTTCTCCATATCCTTGAGAATGTAAGTACCAGTGTCCTGTGGCATTGAAGTATATTCCTTCTGTTGGGAAATGAGCATCATCCAGGGAGTCATATCTTAGGTATCCAAAAGCAGAGTAGTAGTTCACTTGACCGTTGAAGTTATCAGGTTGTAGCTTTATATTATACAATTCGTGTTCCCCGCCTATTCCTACAAGAAATTTTTGTCTAAGGAAGATGGATTGTATATAGAATTGGTTCTTGAGCCTGGTGAGTGCTATATTGGTATCTCCTGTGTTGAGGGAAAACCCAGTGAAGGCAATGTCTCGACGGAAACGATCATACCGACTTTGAAAACCATAACTGGTATAGAACCCCTTATCTACATAATAATCTAGCTTGTATCGTATATTGTCTCCTGCGATAAAATCAAAGGAGAACAAGTCGTCTTTCTGTAAGAGGCTGGAGCGGCTTACATTGAGCAACACTCCTGTTTTGTATAGATTGTCGTAGTGAACAGCCATCTTCAGCCAAGTCTGTGCGGGGGCTTCTTCTATGTTGAACCGTAATTCTTCCCCTTCCTCCATGGAACAGATGTGGTAGTTGATATTCTTAAAGTTCTGAGTGGCCATGATGTTTTGCACTCCATCTCTGAGATTTTTGAAAGAGATCTTTTCCCCCCATTGGAATCCTAATTTTCCACGGAGATAGGCATCTGAATAGTGTTTGTTACCAGAAAAACTTATGTTGCCAATATGCAGTGAATCATGTACTTTTATCTTAGGCAAAGGCTTTTCCTCTTTTTTAAGGAAGTCCCCAAGCCATTGTAGGTGAGGGAATACTTTTTTGGTAGCTACCCGTCCGGAATCAATAATAGCTTGTCCTTCAGCAAAGGAGATGACATTGTAGTTGCTCATATCCGGATGAATATAGATGTCCGTTTTCTCCCGCTTTTCCTTCATATCATTGGCTATCTTATAGCTTGTAATTTGCAATAAGACACTATTGGCAGAGCGTAAGTCCTTGCGTGTTTTTAGGGGAGATTGTACATCTACCCCGATGATGATATCCATTCCCTTAGCCCTTACTTCGTCTATAGGGTAATTGTTCATCACCCCCCCATCGGTAAGAAAGCGTCCTTCCATCTCTACTGGAGCAAACAGGGTAGGGAAGGAGCCACTGGCCATGATTGCTTGTGCCAGATCCCCATGTTCGAGGATAACCTCCTCTCCGGTCTCTACATCGGTAGCCATACAGAGAAAGGGAATAGGCAGCTTGGAGAAATCATCAATCTTTCTGACTCCAAAGGTGAGTTGGCTAAGGAAATTATAGAGATTCACTCCCTGAGAGAGTCCCGCAGGGAGACCAAACTTACCATCGCGCAAAGCTAAAGAAATCATATACCGATCTCGGTTTTCCTTTTCGTAAAAATTCTGTGCTGAGCGGGGAACATTGTCCTGAATGATGCGTTCAAAGTCTACTGAATGGAAGATAGAATCCAACTGATGAGAGGTATATCCCGCAGCATATAACCCCCCAATGATAGCCCCCATACTGGTACCTCCTATATAGTCAATCTTTACCCCTGCCTGTTCAATTGCTTCCAAGGCAGCTATGTGAGCCAGCCCCTTAGCACCACCGCCACTAAGGACTAAACCTACTTTGAGGTCCTTGCCCTTGAGATCTGTAAGCGAACGGATTTTTTCTTGGCTATAGAGAGAGTTGCCTACAAAGAAAAGTAATAGGTAGAGGAAAAACTGCTTCATAGATAGGTGTCAAAAAGGAGTTATTTCAACTTAGGATTGTTTTGGTGTCGGTCGTGGTCACGCTTAGTCTTGGCTTCCATTTTTTTATCAAAGGCCTCTTGTAGGTCAATCCCTGTCTGATTAGCCAAACAGAGCACCACAAAAACAACATCGGCAAGTTCCTCTCCGAGGTCTTTGGCCTTGTCACTTTCTTTCTCAGATTGCTCACCATAACGGCGGGCAATAATACGCGCCACTTCACCAACTTCTTCGGTTAGCTGAGCCATATTTGTTAACTCATTGAAGTAGCGTACACCATGTTCTTTTATCCAATTATCTACGGCAAGTTGTGCATTCTTTATGTTCATAATACTAAGGTTTTTGTTCGCTTACATAGAGTGTTTGATCCAATACTTCAAAGGAAAGCGTTTTGTTGTCATTAAGAGTCATTTTCAGTAACAATTCTCCCCAATCCAAACCATCCGAAAAGTCGCAAATTACCCATCGGTGATTGAGCAGTTTTATCTTATTGATTTGGAACTTAGCGTTGCGACGAGGGCGGTAAGAGATCAAGGGGTGGTTTTCGTCCTTGGTGATATTGGTTGCCATAAGTTGCTGTAATACAAACTCTTTTGGGTCATCTATTCCATTTTCATGGAAGAAGTATCTCGCATCTTCGTTAAAGGAGATATCAAAATACCGCTCTTCAGCCAAATCGTCAGAAAGCTTTTGAATGGAATCTTGCAGGCGTTCTACTGATATGGTTGTATTCTCCTTCTCAGAGATCTTTTTCTCTTCTGTGTTATTCTTACAAGAAAGTACAAGGGTACTTCCTAATAAAAATAAAGGTAATGTAAGCTGTTTCATGATGCTATTTTGAATTTATTTTACTTCAGTTCCATTGGCAATCCCCTCTGCATCAGGGTTTAGGAATACATATTTTCCAGCACTATTTTCAACCATAAGAATCATACCATGACTTTCCACACCACGTAGTTTGCGAGGAGCGAGGTTGGCAAGTACGGTAACCTTCTTTCCTATAATTTCCTTAGGATCAAAGCTTTGAGCGATTCCAGAGACGATAGTACGCTGGTCGATGCCAGTATCTACTTTTAGAATAAGGAGCTTATCCGCCTTAGGCATTTTCTCGGCCTCCAAGATAGTACCTATACGAATATCCATCTTAGCGAAATCCTCATAGGAGATAAGTTCTTTTTGAGGAACTACAGTAGTATGGTCATTTGTAATGGCTTGCTTATTGGCCTGTTTGCTTTTTTCCAATTTTGCTATTTGCTTCTCTATAGCCTCATCTTCTATTTTTTCAAAGAGCAAGACAGACTCACCTATAGTGTGTCCCTGAGGGATCAAGCGATCCGAAAGAGGTATATCCTGCCAAGTAGGTGCCTTTTCCATAGTAGAAAAATTGAGCATGCGCTTGAGTTTTTCAGAGGTAAAAGGCAAGAAAGGTTCAGAAGTTACAGCCAGAGCTGTGGCTATATGTAAAGCTATGTACATGATAGTCTCTACTCTTTTGGGGTCTTCCTTAATAAGTTTCCAAGGCTCTTCGTCGGCCAAGTACTTATTACCTAAGCGGGCTATGTTCATCAGTTCCTGTTGGGCTTCACGGAAACGATAGCGCTCCAAGGATTGTTCTATCTTTTGGATAAGTTCTTTGATCTGGGCAAAAACCTCCCTATCTACTTGAGTAAGTTCTCCTACAGAAGGGACAACTCCCTTGTAGTACTTATCGGTCAGTACCATCACACGATTGATAAAGTTTCCGTAGATAGCTACCAATTCGTTGTTGTTTCTGGCTTGGAAGTCTTTCCAAGTGAAGTCATTATCCTTAGTTTCAGGGGCATTGGCTGTGATCACATATCTCAGTGTATCCTGTTGGGAAGGAAATTCTTCTAAATATTCATTGAGCCATACAGCCCAATTCTTAGAGGTGGAGAGTTTGTTGCCTTCGAGATTCAGAAACTCATTAGCAGGCACATTTTCAGGAAGGATATAGGAACCTTCTGCCTTGAGCATGGCAGGGAAGATGATACAATGGAATACAATATTATCCTTTCCAATAAAGTGAATGAGCTTGGTTTTCTTATCTTTCCAATAGGGTTCCCAATCCTTTCCCTCACGAGCAGCCCACTCCTTGGTAGAGGAGATATAGCCGATAGGGGCATCAAACCATACATAGAGTACCTTTCCTTCAGCTCCCTCTACAGGAACAGGAATCCCCCAGTCCAAGTCACGTGTTACTGCACGAGGACGTAACCCATCATCTATCCAACTTTTCACCTGACCATATACATTGGGTTTCCAATCGTTTTTGTGGCCTTCGATGATCCATTTTTCGAGAAATTCAGTATAATCTTGTAGGGGTAGAAACCAGTGTTTGGTCTGTCTAAGTACAGGTTTGCTCCCTGTAAGGGTGGACTTAGGATTGATAAGGTCGGTAGCATTGAGCGATGTACCACAGCGTTCACACTGATCTCCATAAGCTTCCTCATTGCCACACTTAGGGCAGGTACCTATAACAAAGCGATCTGCTAAGAATTGCCCCGCTTGCTCGTCATAGAGTTGCTCAGAGGTTTCTTCTATAAAATCTCCTTTGTCATAGAGGGTGCGGAAGAACTCTGAAGCTGTTTGGTAATGTATTGGTAAGGAAGTACGGGAATAGTTATCAAAAGAAATCCCAAAGTCAAAGAGAGAATCCTTGATGATTTTGTTGTATTTGTCGATAATCTCTTGAGGAGTAGTCCCCTCTTTTTTTGCTTTGATGGAGATAGCCACGCCATGTTCATCACTACCACAGATAAAAGCAACATCATTGTTTTTCAATCGTTGGTAACGAGCAAAAATATCAGCAGGTACATACACACCTGCAAGATGGCCTATGTGTATAGGTCCATTGGTATAAGGCAAAGCTGCCGTAATGGTATAACGTTCAGACATTTAGATGTTTTTTTAGTTGTCAGTTATCAGAAATTAGTTGTCAGTTGTCAGTCGTCGGTCGTCACTTTTCACTTATTTATGGACTGCAAAGTTACAATATTTTCAGAGAAAAGTCAAGGGGAAATATATTTACCCCCTTATCCCTTGGTGTGAATCAGGCGAATGAGCTTGATGGAAAGGTCAGTAAGTATCAGCTTAGAGTTTCCATTTCTCCCGACATGATAGATAGCCTCTTCTATATTCTTCTGAATGGCTTGGATATTGTTCTGATGGACAAAAGGGGCGAAATTCTGTATTTTGAAATTGGAATTGAACTGCATATATACCAAGCTCTCTACTCCATAGTTGGCAAGGAGTGCTTGGCGGAATACCTCTAAGCAGTATTCCAAGAATAGTTTTTGTGTCTCTCGTCCTTCTTTGGCTATTTCTTCACTCCAAGCAAGTATGAGAGGAAGTACTTCTGTATTTCCTTTAGCACTGTAGGCCATACGTACCCAGCGAACAAACCAATCTTCGAATTGGTTGTCGTTATTCTGATTCAGAAAAGAAAGCGCTTTGTTGTAGTTTCCCTGGGCTCGAATGGCTATTTTCTGTGCTTGAGAGGGATCTATACCTTGTTTTATCAGAGCATCGGAGATAACCTCATCTCCCAATTTGGTAAAACGTGTGATCTGGCAGCGAGAAAGAATGGTGTCCAAGAGGAGATTTTCATTCTCTACTACCAAAATGAAAATAGTCTGTGCAGGAGGTTCTTCTAAGAGTTTTAGGAGCTTATTGGAACACTCGGTATTCATTAGCTCTGCCATCCAAATAATCATCACTTTGTACCCGCCCTCGAAGGATTTCAAAGAGAGTTTAGAGGTGATTTCCTTAGCATCATCCACTCCTATCTTTCCCTGTTTGTTGGCAATTCCAATGAACTGATACCAGTCAAAGAGACTTCCATAGGGATTTCTAAGAACAAACTCACGCCATTCTTCTAAAAAAAGTGAACTTGTAGGGTGATCCTTTACCCTGATGGTAGTGGCAGTGGGATAGGCAAAGTGTAAGTCTGGATGAGTGAGGTGCTCACACTTGAGCTTGGTATTAGCATCTCCTGTTTTGCTCAACAGTTCTGTAGCATAAGCAATGGCCATCGCTAGGGTACCCACTCCTTCCTCTCCAGAGAATAGTTGGGCATGGGCTATACGATCATTCTCGATAGTTTCTTTTAGATATTTGACAGCAAACGAATTGCTTATAACCGTTTCAAAGTCCATAAAAAGAGGGGTTAAGAAGTCTCTCTCCTTACTAAGGGGAGAAAAGCGCACAAAAGTACATATTTTTTACCACATATAGAAAGAATATCTACACAAATAAAGTAATAAATAAAATTCATAAAATACAGTTAAATCCAATGGTGATTTCCTTAATAAGTTGTACTTTTACCCCTATTTTAAAAACATACAAAGATGGAAAATACATATGCAGGTATACCTGCTGAGAATGCGACTTATGAAAATTCAAAAGTAGTATTGGTAACAGTACCTTATGATGGTACCTCCACTTGGGGAAAAGGCGCTGACAAAGGGCCAGAATTATTCTTGGATGCTTCTGAGAATATGGAACTATATGATATAGAGACAGATACAGAACCTTATTTGCAAGGGGTCTATATGGCAGGGGAAGTCTCTGAAAAAAGCTCTCCAGAGAAGATGGTAGAGGCTGTGTACCAAAAAACAAAGGAATTGGTTAAGGATAGAGAAAAATTATTTACCCTAATAGGGGGAGAGCACTCTGTTTCAATAGGTTCTATAAGAGCAGTAGGTGAGGAGTACCATAACCTAACTGTCCTACAGCTCGATGCACATACCGACTTGCGTCCTGAGTATCACGGATCTAAGAACAATCATGCTTGTGCGGTTTTCGAGGCCAATCAAAAACACAAGCTTGTGCAGGTAGGCATTCGCTCAATGGATGCAGAGGAAAAGCAATACCTGCCTCACAAAAGAGTTTTCTTCGCTCATGAGATTGCTAAGAATGACAATTGGATTAAGGATGTATTGGATAAAGTATCAGGTAATGTATATATTACGATAGATTTGGATGCTTTTGATCCTTCTATAGCCCCCTCTACTGGAACTCCTGAACCAGGTGGTTTGCAGTGGTATCCTACGCTAAAATTACTGAAAAAGGTTTTTAAAAAGTGTAATGTAGTAGCTTTTGATATAGTAGAACTCATGGATAGTCCTCAAGCAAAACCTACGGCTTTCTTGGCGGCCAAGCTTTATTATAAAATGTTGGCTTACTACCACAAATATAATAAAAATAACAAAGAGCCTAAGAATAAAAAGAGAAAATGATAAATAGTTTTGAGTTTTGAGTTGTTGTATGGCTCAAACTTAAAACTAAGAACTGAAAACTCAAATTGTTATGTTTTTAGAGCAAGTTATTGAGGACTATTTAGAAAACTATGCTGATACGCCTACTGGGGAGGTTATATTTATAACCCCTCATAGGCGTTCTGCTCTTTTTTTAAGGAAAATTTTCTCAGAAAAAGTGCACAAAGCTGCTATATCACCAGAATTTATTACTTTAGACAATCTTTTGGAGCGCATCTCTGGAATAAAGAAGATGCCAGACTTACAGGGATTGTTTCAACTCTATAAGGTGTATAAGGAACATACAGAATCTGAGGTCGATGATTTTGAAAAATTTGTTGGCTGGGGACGAATGTTGTGGAAGGATTTTAGTGATATAGACCAGTACCTGATTGCCTATAAGGATATATTCCCTTATATGGAGGCAATCAAGGAGGTCGAACATTGGTCGGTAGGGGAGGAGCTTACCCCTATGCAGCAAAGACACTTGGAGTTCTGGCGTACTTTGGGTACATACTACAATGCAATCCACAAGGTGATGTACCAACAAAAACAAGGATATCAAGGATTTATCGCGAGAATAGCTTACGAACAGATTGATGCTTATAGACAGGCGAACAAAGAAAAATTACACCTTTTTGTTGGCTTCAATGCGCTAAGTGTGGCTCAAGAAAAGATTATACAATATATTCTGGAAGAAATGCAAGCGGATATCTATTGGGACATAGAAAAGCATTTCCTCAATAACCAACACAGTGCAGGATACTTTATAGAAAATTATCTAAAAAGATGGAAGTACTATCAAAGAGAAAGAAAACCTAAATGGATTACAGAGGAAAAGACTTTGCCTGAGATAAAAATATATGGAACTCCTAAGCAAGTCAATCAAATACATCTGCTGACAACTCTCTTAGATGAAATCCCTGAGGAGGAATGGGAACAAACAGCTATTGTGCTTAGTGATAGTGATATGTTACTTCCCTTACTACAAGCTATAGATACCAATAAACTCCCAATCAATATCACTATGGGGTATCCTCTGCAGCAGACCCCTGTACATGACTTGATTTCAGCTTATTTTAAGTTATATATCTCTGGTAGATGGTATCATAAGGAAATAAAAGCACTATTAGAACAACCTTTTTTGACTAATTTGCTTTCTGAAAACTATAA
This sequence comes from Capnocytophaga gingivalis ATCC 33624, assembly GCF_000174755.1. Classification (GTDB taxonomy): domain Bacteria; phylum Bacteroidota; class Bacteroidia; order Flavobacteriales; family Flavobacteriaceae; genus Capnocytophaga; species Capnocytophaga gingivalis. The sequence goes on along the minus strand of NZ_ACLQ01000026.1, from coordinate 23,907 downwards.
AAAAGATACAATAACTTATATAAATGAGCATAATTTTTCTTATGTATATAAGAAAATTTTAGATTTGTATGTAAAAGAAGAAGATAGGGAGCTTATAAATCTTTTATTTGATGATGAAAAGGATATTTCGGTAAGTAAATTAATAGAAAATGTTATAAAACTCTTGTTTTTTATCAAAGAATCTTTAGAAAAAAGTGATAAAGAGAATGTATTAAACTTAGAGTATATATATAATTTCTATGAATTGTTCAACCAGATACATTATTTGCAAAAAAAATATAATTATATAGATAGTGTGAAGTCTTTGTACTATATATATAATGATTTACTTGTGAAACAGAAGTTAAGTTTCAGAGGAGAACCTCTGAGAGGTTTGCAAATAATGGGAGTGTTGGAAGCACAGAATATACATTTTAAAAATGTGCTAATAACCTCTATGAATGAGGGCATATTTCCTAAAGGGAATGCCGTAAATTCGTTAATCCCCTTTGATGTAAGAGCTAATTTAGGATTGCCAACTTACAAAGAATCGGACTATATGTATTCTTACTATTTTTATAGAATACTCCAGCATACTCACCGAGCGATACTGCTCTATAATACAGATACAGATGGTCTCAGAGGAAGTGAAAGAAGTCGATTCGTATTACAATTGTTATCTGATTATAGAATAAGATCTCAAGTGAAGTTCCCTGAGGTGAAAATAATAAAACAAAATCAAATAGAAATCGAAAAAGATAAGAATATTATAGAGAAATTGGTTGCTATAGCTACAAAAATAGATCCCAAACATAGAAAAGGATTCTCTCCCTCTTCTCTTACGACTTATGTAAGAAATCCTATAGATTTCTATCAGCAACAAATATTAGATATAAGAGATGAGGCAGAAGTAGAAGAAATCGTAGAGGATCGTTCCTTGGGAACCATTATACATAGAATACTCGAATTACTTTATACCCCTTATGTAAATTCTATAATTTCTAAGAAGAATATAGATGAAATAAGAAAAAAAGTAAGGGAAACTACAGAAATAGTATTCAAAGAGTACCAACAAAATGATGAAATATCTGGGAAAAATATATTTGTACAGCAGACAATAGAAGAATATGTAATGAAATTCTTAGCGATAGATGAAAAAAATGTCTCTGAAAATGTAGTAACATTACTTTCTGTAGAGCAAAAAATACAGATAGATATAAAGTTTGATGAATTTCCTTTCCCAATATGTTTCAATGGAACAATTGACCGCGTAGAACGACGAGGGAACGATATTTATATAGTGGATTATAAGTCCGGTATTGTGGATAGGGAAGATGTAAAACTCTCGGATAAAGGTTGGGAAAATCTTATATTAGACTACAAATATTCAAAAGCCTTTCAACTGCTGATGTATGCTTATCTATTATTCAAAATGGGTATAATACAAGATGCGGACAATGTATATGTAGGTAACTATTCTTTTAGGAGATTGAAACTGGGATTTATAGGGTTTAGAAATCAAAAAGATAAGGAAATAAGCCTTGTGGATAGTCAAGTACGTGAAGAATTTGAACAGAAATTGATCGAACTACTTAAAGAAATATATGATCCAGAACTTCCTTTTGTTGAAAAGTAATTGATTAAAAAACAAAGCCGTTCCCCTATGATTGTATTTTTATTCCTATATTTGCACCCGAAAAAAAGAAGCATACATGTCCCCTAAAAAAATAGTAATCTTTATGATTAGTGTCTTGGTATCTCTTCTATGGCTTACCTTTCTCAGTCATGAATATATGGACGAAGAGAATGAGGTTGCCCATGGAATAAAGATAGGTAGTTTTCAGTTAAAATACCCTACCTTTTGGGATATATTCTCTCATACAGAGGCCATCAAGAATGATAAGGCTATGGCCATTATACAAGGGAAATCACCAGAGAATACTTCTAAAAAGGATACTCTGGCAACCGGTCAATTCAATACAAAAACGTTTGTCTTTCCAGAGGATATGACCCAGCTAAGAGATTCCATAGGTGTGTTCTTGGAAGGCGGGAATCCTAAACTTGTGAGCAATGTAGAGGGGCAGATATATTATCCTAATCCGCCAAGAGATTTTGTTAAGAAGCTCCACCAGAAGCTTAGCCAACCTTCATGTCGTATTTTACATTATGGAGATTCCAAAATAGAAGGAGACCGTATTACAGCCTATTTGCGCAATGGCCTGCAGCTACTCTATGGGGGGACAGGACCGGGGTATTTCCCCATTAAGATGCCTTATGGACAGCATAGTATTATAGAGCAAACTTCTGGAAATTGGTATCGATATGCCCTCTTTAATGCTGAACAGCGTAAGAATAAAGATCTTTTGACAAATAACCAATATGGGCTCTATGCCAATGTATGTCGTTTTGCACCAGCTCGTGGAGAAACAGCTGGGCTAAAGACAGCTTCTTTTACTATTTCGCCCTCTTATTCCTACTATCCTACACTGAGCCAATATACAGATATTTCTGTTCACTATGGTAATTGTACAGTTCCTGTTTTAGTTACAGTCTATGAAAATAATACAGAGATAAAGAAGGATACACTTATAGCCGATGGTGCTTATCATGCCTATAAGCTTCACCTCTCAGCCACTCCGAAGAAGCTTAGATTTCAGTTTTCTGGCACCAAAAGTCCTGATTTCTATGGGGTAACTGTCGGGAGTGCTCAGGGAGTACAAGTTGATAATATTCCCACACGTGGAGATTCTGGCTTCCATTTTACACGTATACAAGATACTTATGATGCGATGAGCCGAGAGCTTAAACCGGATATTATTATTTTCCAGTTTGGTGGGAATCTTGTTCCTTATCTTACCAAGAATAAGGTAGTTCCCAGTGTAAAACGTATTATTACCAATATGCAATGGGTACAGAAGCGCAATCCTGATGCTCTCTTTTTGCTCATAGGGCCAAGTGATATGCTCCGTAGAAGTAGCAAAACTACCTATGATATTATCCCTGAGCTGGTAGCAGAAATGAAAAAACAAGCCGCCGAAAATGGCTTTGCTTTCTTCAGTATGTATGAGGCAATGGGTGGAAAAAACTCTATGAAAATATGGTATGATAACCGTATGGCTGCCAGTGATTTGGTACATTTTTCAGATAAAGGAACTGAACGTATAGCACAGCTGTTGTTTCAGAATCTTGTAGAGGACTTGCTCAGTGTACAACCTGTTGAAATGTACAAAAAATAGCTTTCTCACTTGCTAAAGTCCTCCTAACCAACCTTCACGATCCAAACTTCGGTACTGGATGGCCTCTCCTATATGGTATTCCTTAATGCTTTCACTACCTTCCAAATCGGCTATGGTACGGGCTACCTTAAGGATACGGTCGTAGGCACGTGCCGAGAGGCTTAGTCGCTCCATTGCCTTCTTGAGCATAGCTAAGGAGGCTTCTTCTACATGGCAATATTCCCTGATCTGTTTGCTCCCCATCTGGGCATTGTAGTGGATGTGTTCGTACTGGGCAAACCGCTGTGTTTGTATCTCTCGAGCTTGTATCACCCGTTCACGGATAGAGGTGCTGCTTTCTGCTTTTTCCCGTTGAGAAAGTTTCTCAAAGGGTACTGGATTCACTTCTATATGAATGTCTATACGATCAAGCAAGGGGCCTGAGATTTTGCTCAAGTAGCGCTGCATCTCGGCAGGAGAGCTGGTCATAGGCGCGTCAGGGTCATTGAAGTAACCACTGGGTGAAGGGTTCATACTGGCGACCAACATGAACGAAGCGGGATAGGTGATGGAGAACTTAGTACGTGAGATGGTAACCTCCCTGTCCTCCAAAGGTTGGCGCATCACTTCCAATACACTACGCTTGAATTCTGGCAGTTCGTCCAAAAAGAGCACACCATTGTGTGCCAAGGAGATTTCCCCAGGCTGGGGATAGCTGCCCCCTCCTACCAGTGCCACGTCCGAAATAGTATGGTGCGGACTACGAAAAGGGCGCTGACAGATAAGTCCGTTGTCCTTTACCCGCCCTACTACACTATGAATTTTAGTGGTTTCTAAGGCTTCTTGTAGGGTCATAGGCGGAAGTATGCCAGGAAGGCGCTTAGCGAGCATCGTCTTTCCTGAACCTGGAGGGCCTATCAGTATGATGTTATGCCCACCCGCTGCAGCAATCTCCATACACCGCTTGACACTCTCTTGGCCTTTTACATCGGCAAAGTCAAACTCAGGGGTCTCTACATGTTTGAAAAACTCCTCACGGGTATTGATCTCCACTCGCTGGAGGGTATTTTCTCCATTGAGAAAGTCTATAACCTGCTTGATATTCTCTGCTCCATATACCTCTAAGTTGTTCACAATAGCGGCTTCTTTGGCATTCTGTATAGGTAGAATAAAGCCCTTGAACCCTTCCTTTCTGGCTTGTATGGCAATAGGGAGTGCCCCTTTGATGGGTTGCAGGCTGCCATCCAGAGAGAGTTCTCCCATGATGATATATCGCTCTATCTCCTCACATTGTATCTGTCCGTTAGCAGCTAAAATTCCTATAGCAAAACTTAGGTCATACGCCGAGCCCTCCTTGCGCATATCGGCAGGAGCCATATTGATGGTGATTTTCTTTCCTGGGATTTTATATTGGTTGTTGTGTAGGGCGGCTTCTATGCGGTAGTTACTCTCCTTGATGGCATTGTCTGGGAGACCTACTAAGTGATAGCCTACACCCTTATCTATATTTACTTCAATGGTAATAGTGATGGCTTCTACACCATAAACAGCACTGCCATAGATCTTTACTAACATGATCTTTGTTTTTGAATAGATAATTTTTGTGCAGAGCAAATATACAAAAAAATAATGACTTTTGGACTATAAAATGATTTTTCTTTTTCTGTGTGTTTATATGTGCAATTTTTACTACCTTTGTCCTTGTAAAATGAGTAATCATGGAGAATATTTTTACCTATTGTCCTCATTGTGGCAGCACAGATGTCGAGTTTCCTCGCTTGGTACGTTTTCTTTGTCACCAATGTGGCTTTGTGTATTATCACAATATAGCTGCTGCAGTAGCGGTTATCTTTAGGCGTAAGGATGAAATCCTTTTTACAGTGCGCAATATAGACCCAGACAAGGGCAAGCTTGACTTACCTGGGGGATTTATAGATCCTGATGAGAATGCCGAAGCCGCTGTTTGTCGTGAAGTAAATGAGGAATTGGGTTTGCAGATAGTATCTAATCAGCTAAAATACCTTACTACCCAGCCCAATCACTATTTGTACAAAAATATTCCTTATCGTACTATGGATATTTTTTATGAATGTCCTTTGGATGTCCCTGTTTCTGTAAGAGCGGAAGATGAAATCAAGTCTTTACAATGGATTCCCATATCTGAAATAGACTTAGGTAAAATAGGTTTTGTCTCTGTAAAAACAGTCATTGAAAAATATTACTTAAACCAATGAAATTCAATTCCAAATACTTCTTCGCTGCCCTAATTATCTTTTTGGTAGAGGTAGCCATAGCCACTGTATTCAAGAGTGTTCCCTTTGTAAGGGCATACTTAGGAGATATTTTGGTAGTAATACTCATCTATTGTTTTATTAGAGCTTTTTTTCATATCAAGAACACCAAGAAATTACTTATAGGGATTTTCTGCTTTGCCGTATTTGTAGAGATACTACAATACTTTAAACTGGCAGCTTTCTTTGGCTTTGGCAAAGGTACCCTTGGGTATATTCTGCTAGGAAATTATTTCTCTTTTGAAGATATTCTTTGCTATGCTACAGGATGCTTTTTAGCATTTGTCTTTGATAAGTAGAAGGGAAGCCTCTTGTCATTAGTCATTAATAATAGGTGAATATTCTTTCTACAACGGCAGCACGCTTATTATTCTTGTAATAGATTTCCTCTGTACAGTTATTGTATTTGTCATAGTGGTAAATTGTTCTATTAGGAGAGGAAGTAGGTTTATCACTTATTTGTAGCAAATTTCCTTTCTCATCATATGTATAATACGTTCCAGAAATAAAATTTCCATTGAGTAAATCAAAATTTTCTTCCTTGATAAGTTGGTTATCCTTATTGTAAGAAAAAAGAGTCTTTCTAACCTCTCCTTCTAGAAAATAACTATAACTTTCTACTTCCTTGTCATTTTCAATACAATGATAGGAACGAAATTCTTTTCCTTTGTATATTTGTATCTCTACTATAGCTCCTTTGGAGTCATAGATGTAGTATTTTGTTTTCTTATCAGAGATATCTTTATCATCGTGTAAAGGTGTTGTATAGGTAGTCTCTTCATATACTTCACCATTGGATAAATATTGGTAAGTAGTATAAAAGCAAAACATAGAATAGCATTCTTTCTTTTCAGCAACTAGTGTACCTTCTTTAGTATATTTATACCAAGTCTCATTAGCTTCATCACTTAAAAGACTGGTAGATTTGTTTTTTTCGTGTGTAATATTCCCTTTACTATTATAGGAATACTTCTTTTTATTGATAAGTGTATCATTTCTGTATTCCAAAATAGCTTTTTTCCTTTTGTTTTTATCAAATAACATTTCTACTTTAGATAAAATACCATCAATCTTGTATTTTTTAGAGATCATTACTTTTCCCTCGTAGAAAATTTCTTCTTCTGTGAGCTGGGGATTGTTTTCTTCTATGTATTTGTATTCATCAGCTTTTGTAAGTAGATTGTCCGTGTTGTATTGGTAAAATATCTTTTGGAAAAGTTTTCCATCGGTATAGTAGTTATAAAATTCTATGATATTTCCCTTTTTATCAAAGACGTATCGGCTGTGTACGGGCATGCGTTCTACTTTGGCATTTTTAGGGAATATCTTTGCCTCTTTCCCATTTTTAGTGTCATAGTGATAAATAAATTTCTCTACTGATTTTACTTTCCCTTGAGGAGTAATACCTAAGTTTCTAAGATGTTCGTTAGTATATCTATTAGGGTCATCTTCTTGAGACAGAAGAGATACATAAAAACAAGAAGAAAAATAAAATAATAAGATAAATAAAAAATGTTTCATAGTATTAAAATATTTTATTCGTAATAGGTAAAAGTTCTTTCGTAGATATAGTTCTTTCCGTTATTATATTTTTCTATTTTGATAAGATTTTGATAGCTATCATAAGTATAAAATGTTTTTTCTATTGCTTTATTTCCTTTGTAAGTTGTTTTAGAAAGTAAGTTATTATCTTTGTCATAAGTATAAAGTACTTTATATACTTCTTTATTTCCTTTATAAATTATTTTAGAGAGTAAGTTATTGTTTTTGTCATATCTATAAATATCTTTATCGGCTTCTTTATTATTATTATAAATAGTTTTTGTAAGATTATTAGCCATATCATAACTATTTGTCCAATATTCTTTTTTATTATTGCTGTATAATAGTTCTGTTTTTATTATTCTATCCTTATCATCATAATAATGAATATAAGTTCTTGCTATTTCTTTTCCTTCATAATCATAGAATTTCTTTATACGACATTTTTCATCATATTGTATTTTTTCTTTAGTAGTACTGTAATAATGTCCATTAAAAAATCTGGTAGATTTTTCTTCTATAAGTTGGTTGTCTTTATAATGATAAAATATATGTATTTCGTCTCCACTTCTATTCTTCTCATAAATTTCTATAGGTAAGTTGTCTTTATAAATGTTCTTAATGAGAATATTCTCATCTCCATCTATATTTTCTGTAGCCAAGATAAGTCTGTTCTGGTCATCATATTGGTACTTAGTGATACTTTTTTGACTGATAGAGAATTGTGTAAAATAATAATCTTTTTTGATAAGGTTGTCTCTTTCATCATATTCAAGTTTGTATTCAGAGCGTAATTTTCCTTTTGAATAATCAAGCTTCTTTATAAGCTTTCCCTTGTTATTATAAGAATAGATAGCAGTTTCTGTGAGTGTATCTTTGTTGTAATAATGACTTTCTAAGAGCTGTTGCTTGTCATTATATTTGTATAGCTCTCGGTAAAGAGAAAGGGGATCACTTTCTTTAAGACTATAACCTTTTAATTCTTGTAATAGTCCTAATGGATTATAGAAATAAGATTTTTCTTCTATATAAGTTCCAAAGTTTTCTCCCCATATAAATTCTCTTAGATAAATAAGACTATCTTTTTCGTTGTATCTCCTTTCATATTTGCTACTTATATTGCCGTGCATATCATATTTGATAAATAGAATTTCTCTTCCTTCTTTATCAAAGCCATAAGTATAATTATTATCAAAAAGCTCCTTTTTTATAGTGTCATATTTATTATACTCTATAAAATAATGGGCAGTATGCATAGTTTTTACCTTTCCTAAAAGAGGTTTTTTGAACTCATCATTTATAGCAGGATTTATTTTGTATTTCTCTACTTTGTTAGCTGTATTTTGAGCAACTATGGTGATACAAAAGAATAGAAAGGGAATTAAAAGCTGTTTCATAAGACTAAAATATTTTATTCATAATAGGTAAATGTTCTTTTGTAAATATAGTTCTTTCCATTATTATATTTTTCTATTTTTATAATATTTTGGTACTTATCATAAGTATAAAATGTTTTTTCTATTGCTTTATTTCCTTTGTAAGTTATTTTAGAAAGCAAGTTATTGTTGTTGTCATAAGTATAGCTATCTTTGTCTCTATAATCATTGTTCTTATAAATAGTTTCTATTAGGTTTCCTATTGTGTCATAATTATCTATCCAATATTCCTTTTTGTCTCCTGTATATAATAGCTCTGTCTTTATGACTCTGTCTTTGTTATCGTAATAATAGGTGTAGGTTTTTTTTATTTTATTTTGTTTGTAATCAAATGATTTTTTTATACGACCCTTTTCATCATATAAAATCTTCTCTTTGATATAATCATAATAACATCCATTAAAGAAACTTTTAGAAATAACTTTATTTATCAATTTTTTATTCTTGTAAGAATAAAAAATATGTACCTCTTCATCATCTCTATTATCATAAATTTCTATAATTAAGTCATCTTTATATATAATCTTTAAAATAATTTCTTTTGTATCATCATCTTCCTTTGTAAAAAGAATAAGTCTGTTTTTTGCATCATATTCGTATTGTTTTACGTGTTTATAATCTGTTTTTATATAGTTTTCAGTCTTTTTTATAAGGTTTCCGATATGATTGTATTCAAATTTTGTATCAGTATATGGCTTATTATCAAGATAAAAAAGTTTCCTTAAAAGATTTCCTTTATTATCATACCAATAAAGAACTTGTCTCTTCAAAGAATCATTTGAGTAATAAGAGTTTTCTATAAGTTTTTGATCATTATTGTATTTATAAAGTTCTCTTCTATGGGAGATACCTGTATCAGGATCTTCTTCATAACTTTTTTCTTCAATGAGAAACCCTTTATCATTATATGAATAGGAGTTTTCTTCTATATAAGTTTCATCTTCACCCAAGATTTTTGTCTCTTTTGAATAGAGCAAACGGTCTTTTTCATTATATTTTTTTATTTCTTTATTCCAAATATTCCCTTCTTTATCATACTTGATAAATTCTATTTCATTTCCTCTTTCATCAAAGCCATAAGTATAATTTTCAACAAAATGTCCTCGTTTGATAGTATCTTTCAATACAGTTACAACTGTAGAATAGTGAGCTGTATGTACTTTTTTTACTTTTCCTAAAAGAGGTTTCTCAAAAGGATAAGCTAAGTCAGAATCTATTTTGTATTTTTCTACTTTGTTAGCTGTATTTTGTGCAACTATTACAGTAGTAATGAATAGAAATGGGATTAAAAGATGTTTCATAAGACTAAAATATTATTTGTAGTAGGTAAAAATTCTTTCATAGATATTAGTTAGTTTTCCTTTATAATATTCCTCTATTTTGATACAATTTCCTATAGCATCATAATAGTAAAGTGTTTTTGGATTTCCTTTTTCCCTTTTCCAAGCTTTTTCTATAAGGTATCCTTCAGGAGAATACTTATTTTCCCAAGTGGATTTTTCTTGTCCTTTCTTATAAGAAGTACCTTTGATTTCTTTTCTGTTTTCATCATAGAAATAGTTCGTTTCTTGCTCTAAAATATTTCCTTGATATTCTAATTTTTTAATTATTTGACCTTTTTCGTTATATTTTGTAATAACTTTTCTATCTATGATATAGTCAATTCCTATTCCTGTATAGTAACTTTCTGTTTCTATAAGTTTTCCTTCTTTATAAGTGTATAATAAGTAGGAATGATCATCATATTCTTTAATAAGTGTATTATTTTCATAAATTCTATTGGTAAGGACATAGGTTTTTTCTCCTTTTTCTTTTTCTGTAATACGAATAAGATTTCCTAAGGTATCATATTCGTATATAGTAGTGGAATGTTTTTTAGGATTTTTCTCTTTTTCTTTTTTTTCGAGGAGTTTACCCTTAGCATCGTAAGTATAGAGAGCAGTATAGAATAATTTGTCCTTATAATAGTCTTCCTCTTTGATTATATTGTCTGCCTCATTATAAAAATATAGAGAAACTTTTGAACCATAACGGTCTATGTCTTCTCTCTCTACAAGTAAGTTTTTATCATTATATAGATTGAACCTTTCTGCAGAGTGGCGAATACTATCTATTACATAAGAGATTTTTCGGTAGGTGAGACTGTCTGCCTTATTGAATGTTTTTATCTCCCAATCCATAAGATTTCCTAGCGCATCATAAGTATAAAAAGCTATATCATTACCTCTTTTATCAAAGTGATAAGTGTAGGTATAAGGATTAATTTTATTCTTATGGAAAAGATGATATACAGCAACAGGAGTATCTCCCTGATATTCTATCCTACAACCGACCGTATGGATCGTTTTTATTTTTCCACGAAGAGGTTTAGGAAAAAACTGATCGTATCTTTCGTTTGTTTTATAGGGAATAGTATCTTTATTAGCTGTATTTTGAGTAACTATGGTGATACAAAAGAATAGAAAGGGAATTAAAAGCTGTTTCATAAGACTAAAATATTTTATTCATAATAGGTAAAGATTCTTTCGTAGATATGGGATAGTTTGTCGTTGTAATATACTTCCTGCTTGATCCAGTTATTATGCTCGTCATAAAAATAGATTATTTTTTGAGAAAGACGACTATTATTTTCTTCAATCAAATTTCCCTTTTTATCATATTGGTATGTAGCATAAGAATTATATTGACTATCATCAGGAAAGGTGTAGACATTTTTTATTTTTCTTCCTTTTTCATCATACTCATATGTTATGTTATTTTGTAATTTATGACTTATATAGACATCACAAGATATAGGAAGTTCTTTGTCATTGTGTGTATATATAGTTTCTGTATTTGTAAAATAACACCCTTCAAAACTGCTACTTTCTTCTTTTTTAGTTTTTAATTTTTTATTTTCATAGAAATAAGTATGGGTATAAGAATAGTTTTTTTCTCCATAATATTCTTCCATTAGTAAATCATCTTTGTAAGTTCTTTTGAAAATATTGAGTGTGTCTTCTCTATCGGTGTTTTTTTCTTTTACAAAAATAAGGCGGTTTTTGTTATCATACTTATATTTTCTTATATATTTGTAGTTTTTTTGAGTATCTTCATAGGTTTCTTCTATTTTATTGGCGTGTTTGTCATATTTGTAAGTATAGCTTCCTATCAAATCATTGTTTTTATAATATAATTCTTTTATAAGTAAGTCATTTTCATTATAGGAGTATAGAAATTTTTTCTCTTCTATGAGTTTGTTTGAATTATCATATTTATTAGTTTGAGTTATATTACCTTTTTCATCAAAAAGATAATAATATTCATGATCATAATTCTCACAAGTCGTTCTTATGATATCTCCTTTATAATTGTTTATAACCTTACAGCTAATAGAACTTAGAGATTTTACTTTTCCAAAAAAATCGCCTATTGTTTTATGTGTTTTTCTATTTTTTCTCGGTAAAGGATCATTTTGTCCCCATATAACAATAGAGAAAAGGAATAAAACGGGGAATAAATAGTTTTTCATAGTATTATAAATTAAAATTATCTTACAGAACGGAGTATTTTTGGTAGTGATTCCTTCTAAAATTTCCAATTATGAGTGCCTTGTCGGAATATTTCAGTTAGCCAAATAGGTGAGCGATGACCTCTTCTACTTTGGCATAAGTGATGACATTGATATTGCTTTTACCAGCGGTGAGCTTACAGTATTTGGAGATAAAAATGGTATCAAAACCGAGCTTTTCTGCCTCCGAGATACGTTGTTCTACTCGCTGTACGGGTCGTATTTCTCCTCCTAAACCTACTTCGGCGGCAAAGCAAAAGGTCTTAGGGATCGCCACATCTTCGTTGGAGGAGAGTATCGCCATAGCCACACCCAAGTCCGTGGAAGGATCATCTACCGAGATACCCCCTGTGATGTTCAGAAACACGTCCTTACTCCCTAAGCGAAAGCCTGCACGCTTCTCCAGTACCGCGAGGAGCATATTCAGGCGCTTAGCATTGAATCCTGTAGTAGAGCGTTGAGGGGTTCCATATACAGCGCTACTCACAAGGGCTTGTATCTCAATCATGAGTGGGCGCATACCCTCTATAGTAGCTACAATGGCGGTACCAGAACTGTTTTCATCTGTCTTGGAGAGCAGTACTTCTGAGGGATTGCTCACTTCTCTAAGGCCTGTGGAAAGCATCTCATAGATGCCCAATTCGGAGGTAGAACCAAAGCGGTTTTTCAGCGCTCTGAGGATACGGAATACATGGTTGCGGTCGCCCTCGAACTGTAGAACAGTATCTACCATGTGTTCTAATATTTTAGGGCCTGCTATGGTACCGTCCTTGGTGATATGCCCTACAATGATCACGGGTACTCCTGTGAGTTTGGCATATTTGATGAGCTCTGCTGTACATTCTCGTATTTGGGAGATACTTCCTGCAGAGGCCTCTATATAGTCCGAGTGGAGGGTCTGTATAGAGTCTATGATAAGGATTTCAGGATCAAGTTCTTTTATCTGTTGGAAGATGTTTTGAGTCTTCGTCTCGGTAAGTATATAGCAGTTGTTGCGGGCATTGGTGATACGCTCCCCACGCATTTTGATTTGCTTTTGGCTTTCTTCACCCGATACATATAGGGTTTTGTAGGGCATGCGCATGGCAATCTGTAGCAACAATGTACTTTTTCCTATTCCAGGTTCGCCTCCTATAAGCACCACCGATCCAGGGACAATCCCGCCCCCAAGTACGTTGTTCAGTTCTTGGTCACCACTGTCCAATCGCATTTCCTTTTCCGTGGTAATCTCATGCAGGGGAATGTATTTGTTAGTTTTCTTCGAGCGAGGAGTATCTGACTCATCGTCCTTTTTCCATTGGTGCTTTTCTTCCTTTTGGATTACTTCTTCCACAATGGTATTCCACTCCTTACAGGCATAACACTGTCCTTGCCATTTGCTATATTGAGCCCCACAATTCTGACAGAAAAAAGCGGTTTTTGTCTTCGCCATTTTATTTTACTTTTAAAATAAATTTTTTAAGATTTCTATATGCAAAAGTCTTGCCAGTTTCTTTACATAGAAGCTATTGGGGACAAAGATACGAATATTTATTGTTTGATAGCTTATGTTAGATAAAAAAATTATTTTCTTTCTCAAATGTATGAAAATTTTCTTGTTTTTCTTTAATTAATTTAATATCTTTGCGCCTTTAATCACTAACAACTGAAAATATGTTCTTAACTGCTCCTCCTCTTTTTTATTATACTTTTATCAAAGAAAGATATAAGAATTCCTACTTGGCCGAGGATGTCAATCAGGTGATTATTGGGATTGACTGTGATTACTTGGATGCCTACAAGTATAGTTATACTTCCTTAGAGCAATACCACCAAAGACAGAAATCTATTGCTCCTTTTGCAGGGCTTTTCGGGGTGTTCTCTTATGAGACTATTCATTTTTTTGAACAAATTCCTGAGAAAAGTCAAAAGCAATATGACTTTCCTGCTTTTGTTTTTGCCAACGCCAAGGCTTATCTGCACTATTCTAAGGTGAGCAAAGTATATTCTTTTTATGGGGATGAGCAGCAGTATTTTCACTTCTTAGAAGAAGCTACCGTTCAAGAGAATCCTACAAGTCCTGAGGTTTTCTACCAATTGCATACAGATCTTGCACAAGAGCGGGCTCATTTCTACCAAATGGTAGAGAAAGCCAAGGAGTATATACGCTCTGGCGATATTTTCCAGGTGGTACTAAGTGAGCAGTTATCTTTGGAAAGTAACTTGGATTCATTAGATTTCTATCGTTACCTAAGTCAGGCCAATCCTTCTCCCTATATGTTTCACTTTCCTACTCCTTATGGCGAGGTAGTAGGCTCTTCGCCTGAGATTCTGGTAGATATCATAGGTAGTCAGATTCATATAGCCCCTATAGCAGGCTCACGTCCACGTGGGAAGGATGCTAATGAGGACTTGCGCTTGGAACAGGAGCTATTGGCTGATCCTAAAGAGTGTGCCGAGCATCGTATGTTGGTGGATTTGGCGCGTAATGATATAGGCAAATTCGCTCAAAAGGGTTCTGTGGTAGTCAAGGACATGATGCACATACTTCGCTACGAACATATCATGCATATAGAATCCCATGTGTATGGAGACAAGCGAACTGAAGTGTCTCCTTTTGAGGTGATTTCCATCGTCTTTCCTGCAGGAACCCTCAGTGGTGCTCCGAAAATACGGGCTATGGAGATTATTAATGAATTAGAATCTTTTAGGCGCAATGTCTATGGAGGGGGGATCGGATTTCTGCATTTCAACGGCAATGTACAATTGGCCATAGTTATACGTAGTGCCTTCTTTGAAAAAGCCAATGCTGAGAATGAGCAAGTATCAAAGGTCTTTATCCAAGCAGGAGCCGGTATTGTATATGACTCGGTTTCGGAGAAGGAATATGACGAGATCTGCCACAAGCGGGCTTCTGTACTGAATGTATTTACTAAAAATTGCAAAGAGAAATGATACTACTGATAGATAATTACGATTCTTTTGTATTCAATGTAGCACAATATCTCCAGGAACTCACAGAAGAGGAGGTCAAAACAGTGCGTAATGATGCCATTACATGGGAGGAGATCACAGCTCTAAATCCCTCTCGCATCGTACTTTCCCCAGGACCAAAGCATCCTAAGGATAGTGGAATTTGTTTGGAGATTCTTCAGAAAAACACTACTATTCCTGTCTTAGGAATTTGCTTAGGACATCAGGCTTTTGGCTTGGTCAATGGGGCAGAAATTAACCGTATGGAAGTGCCGCTACATGGGAAAACCTCTGCTCTAAGGGTAACTGATGATAACACCTTACTCTTTAGAGGGTTGCCTAAGCAGTTTCAGGTAATGCGCTACCACTCTCTCTATGTAGGAAAGGAGCAACTTCCTGAGAATATTCGTATTACAGCTCTTTCAGACGATGATATCATTATGGCTTTAGAACATAAGGAAAAGCCTATATATAGTATACAGTTTCACCCCGAATCGTTCTTTACTGAGTATGGCAAACACATTATTAAGAACTTTATCACCTATACTCAGAAGCTACAACCCTCAGTGGCTGACAACCATGCTCAAGAGAGGGCAAGAGCCAATGAGGTGTTCAAGACAGCACTAAAGAAGTTACAGGAAAATATTCCTTTAACCGATGGAGATTTCAAGGAAATTTGTGCAGTTATCCATACCAAACAGTATGATATCGTTCAGTTAGGAGCTCTTTTGGTTTTAATCTCTGAAAAAAGTCTCTATCCGGAATCCTTAACAGCTTTTGTAAGGAATATTTTAGCCTATAGTGCCACCTTTGCTGATGAGAGTCCTATGATAGACCTTTGTGGTACAGGGGGGGATGGCCTCAAAACAATCAATATCTCTACCACGGTAGCCTTTATTGTAGCAGCTATGGGGGTGAAGGTAGCCAAGCATGGCAACCGCTCAGTAACCAGCCAGAGTGGTAGCTCCGATGTATTAGGTCGGTTGGGGATTCCTTTGGAAAGCAACCTTTTAACCCAACTGGAACACCTACAAAAGGAACACTTGGCTTTCTTCCATGCACCTTTTTTCCATCTTTTGGTAGGGGAGGTGAAGGAGGTACGACAGAGGCTTGGTATACGTACAGTATTCAATGTGTTAGGCCCTCTATTACACCCCAATACCAAGCTCAAGTATCAGCTGGTAGGTCTCTACCACGAGCCTGTACAGCGCTTATATGCCGAGACACTCCAGCTATTGGGTAGGAAACATGCCTTGGTCGTAAGGGGTAATGATGGCTTGGACGAGATTACTCTCTGCGATGAGACTAAGATAGTAGAAGTCAAGGACGGAAAGATCCTTGAATATACCATCGCTCCCGAGATGTTTGGTTTCAAAAGGGCTTTCCATGCGGATATACAGGGAGGCACCCCAGAGGAAAATGCTGAGATACTTCTAAGAACGCTCAAGGGAGAAGAGCAATCTCCCAAGTCGGATATAGTGATTCTTAATGCTATGTTTGCACTCTATACAGCTGACTTTGTCAAGCACCCTGCCGATGCTAAACCTCTTATTCAGGAGGCTATTCGTAGTGGAAAAGTGTATGAACACTATCTTAAAATGATTAATGCCAACAAAGAGTAATCATTTCAGAAATAATGAGACAAAAACTACTAAAATACGTACTATTTATAATGGCTATCTTTGTAACAGATGCTGTTTTCTTATTCTTATCCATGAAGGATTATAAGGATAGTATGTCCTCCTCTTGCTTAGAATGCTCTTTTTGGAAAGATATTTTTGTATTTTTACTTATAGGAATGGGTGTTTTGGCTATACTACTCACTATTTTATTTAGAATAGTGAAAAAAAGAGGGTATTTGTATGGGCTGATTTTGATTTCTCTATTATCCATATTCTACAGTATTGATTATATGCTCTTTGTAGATAGAGTAGCCGCTTGGAGTACTTACTCTCTAAAGGAGACATGGATTACCATATTTTGGGATTCTTATAGGTATTTTCCTATGCTTATGCTTATATATGTTCTTCTGACAAATAGGCTCATTAAAGAAATAGAAAGCATTAATAATTAATAATTGATAATTAACAGTTACTTTGGATATACTATCACAAATAAAACAGCAAAGAGACCTCCAACTCCAGCGGGAGCTGGACTCTGTGGTGCGTCCTTCTTTCCATAAAGCGCTGTCACAAGAAGGCATACGTATTATAGGCGAGATCAAGCGGGCTTCTCCCTCCAAGGGACAGATCGCACTGGAGAATTTCGACCTCTTAAAACAGGCAACTCATTACGTGGAGCATGGGGTAGCAGCTTTTTCTATCCTAACGGAAGAGGCTTATTTCAAGGGAGATAACACTTTTATTCCCCAAGTGGTGGAGGCTTTTCCTAAAGTGCCAATCCTTAGAAAAGACTTTATCTATACTCCTTTTCAGGTAGCACAAGCTAAGTTCTTAGGGGCTTCTGCTATCTTGTTGATTGTCAGAATGCTTTCTGATGAGCAATTACAAGCACTACATGCCTTGGCCTATGACTTGCAAATGGATGTATTGGTGGAGGTGCATGATGAAGCTGAACTGCAGAGAGCATTACGTATTCCTCAGTTGAAGATATTGGGAATTAATAACCGTAACCTCAATACTTTTGAGGTTTCCCTGCAGACTACTGAACGTTTGCTTTCTTTGATTTCCGAAGAGCAACGCACTTCACTCCTGGTGGTAAGTGAGAGTGGCTACCTTAGTAAGGAAGATCTACATTATGCCGAGACTCTTGGAGTGGATGCACTTCTTATAGGGGAAGCTCTCATGAAAGGACTTTTATTCTGATGGAAAAAACAGCTTTGAAAATATGCGGTATCCGTAGTTTGGAGGAGATACAAGACTTGAAGGACTTGCCCATTGATTATTTTGGGTGTATCTTTGCTCCAAGGAGTCCTCGCTGTGTATCAGTGGCATTAGCCAAAGAAATTACCGAGATAGCTCATAGCGAAGGCAAGCAGACTGTAGGAGTCTTTGTAAATGCTCCACTTGAGCAAATAGCAGATACAGTGAACCTTACAGGGATAGATGTGGTACAACTCCATGGAGAAGAATCTCCAGATATTTGTAAGATGCTGACAACAAAAGGGATAACGGTATGGAAGGTATTTTCTATAAAGGATAAGCTTTTACCTATGGAGGACTATTTGCCCTATATGGATTTACCTCTGTTGGATACTAAGGGGGTATCCGAAGGAGGCAATGGATTGGTTTTCAATTGGCAACTATTGGAGAGGCTTACACCTTATAGCTTTATCTTGGCAGGAGGAATCTCTGTAGAGAATGTACAAAAGGCACTTAGCTACCAACCTGCGATCATAGATGTCAATAGCAAAGTGGAGCAGAACAACCGAAAGAGTCGCCAGCTTATAGAAAAGCTGATAAAAGAAATAGAGAAATATAGGAGTGGAATACAGAAATATAATAAATAACCTAATAATATGACAAATAAAGCCTATTTTGGAAACTTTGGGGGGCAATATGTGCCTGAAACGGCCATGTTTGCTCTCATAGAGTTGGAGAAAGAATATGAAAAAGCTAAAAATGATCCTTGTTTTCAGGCAGAATTGGAGGATTTGCTTAAGAATTATGTAGGACGCCCAACACCCTTATACTATGCAAAGAACCTTAGCGCACACTACGGACATGATATCTTTCTTAAGCGGGAAGATCTTAACCATACAGGTGCACATAAGATCAACAATGCTTTAGGACAGGTACTCTTAGCCAAGCGTATGGGCAAGAAAAAGGTGATTGCCGAGACAGGGGCAGGTCAGCATGGAGTGGCTACCGCCACCGCTGCTGCCCTCTTAGGATTAGAATGTGAGGTGTATATGGGAGCTGTAGATATGGAGCGTCAGCAGTTGAATGTCTTTCGTATGGAGCTCTTGGGTGCCAAGGTGGTGGCTATAGAGGACGGTCTCAAGACCCTCAAAGAAGCTACTACAGCGGCCATACAGTCTTGGGTGGCCGAGATAGAAACTGTTTTCTATGTGATTGGTTCTGTGGTGGGACCTCATCCTTATCCCACTATAGTGAGAGATTTTCAGTCCGTGATAGGTCGTGAAGCTCGTAAGCAACTATCTACTCAGGACAAGCATGCCGATCATGTTATCGCTTGTGTAGGAGGAGGAAGCAATGCTATAGGTATCTTTGCAGGTTTCTTGGACGATCCTGCCACTCAGCTCTATGGGGTAGAAGCCGGAGGTGAAGGGATAGATACAGACCGACATGCGGCTACTCTTACTCTGGGGCGAGAGGGAATTATTCACGGGATGAAAACCTATGTTCTGCAGGATAAGTACGGCCAGATAAGCCCTGTACATTCTATCTCTGCTGGCTTAGATTACCCAGGTATAGGCCCTGAGCATGCCCATCTGTTCCAAACCAAGCGAGCTCACTATGCTCCTATTACCGATACTGAGGCTATGGAGGCTCTATTGCTCACGACTCGTAAGGAGGGAATTATCCCCGCTATAGAGAGCGCCCATGCTTTGGCTTATCTAAGCAAACTCTGTCCGACGCTTCCTAAGGATAAGAAACAAACTATTGTAGTGAATGTATCGGGTAGGGGAGACAAGGATATGCACACCGTTTTTTCAATCTTAAAAGGAGAAAAATATGAATAATAATAGTATAAATTCAGTATTCGCAGCAAAAGAAAAGGTCAATATAGGCTATATTGTAGCGGGTTATCCCAATGTGGATTTTACTAAGGCGTTTCTCTCTCAGCTTGATAGAACTGCTATAGATATCTTGGAAATAGGTATTCCTTACTCTGATCCCTTGGCCGATGGTAAGCTCATCTCACAGGCCTCCTTTGCTGCTTCCCAAGCAGGAGTAACCACCGATACCGTTTTTGACCTGCTCTCTTCGGTAAAAGGGCAGGTGCATAAGCCCTTGGTCTTCTTAGTTTATTACAATTTGATTTTTGCCTATGGGATAGATGCTTTTTTAGAGAAATGTGTAGTGGTAGGCATTCGAGGATTGATTATTCCAGACTTGCCTTATGAAGAAGCACAAGAGTTAGTAGAAAAGCTTAGAGCACATCATATAGCCTTTATCCCATTGGTAAGTGTAACCTCTCAGGGGCGTATTGCTCCTATTGTTTCCTTGGGAGAAGGTTTTGTATATGCAATTGGTTCCTTGGGGGTTACAGGAAGTAAGCAGGTGGATCTACCACGTCTCAAGGAGTTTATCACTCAGGTAAGAGCACAGACTTCCCTTCCCGTATCTTTAGGTTTTGGCATCAAAACCCATGCCGATGTGGAACAGATGCGGCAGTATGCTGATGGAGTGATTGTCGGTACCAGCATTGTCGCTCTTACCTCCTCGGGCGACCTTGATCAAACCATTATTCAGATAAATACACTTTTTAAATAATTATTAATTGTTAATGGTTAATTGTTAATCTCGTAGGGGCGAATTGCAATTCGCCCTTTTATATTTTTACAATTCGCCCTTTTGTATTTTTGCAATTCGCTCTTTTGTATTTTTACAAATTTCCCTTTGTATTTTGTAATTTACCCTATGTATTTCTTTCAATTCACCCCATGTATTTTCTTCAATTTGTTCTTTTATTATCTCACTAAGGCAGTAGATGATCCGCCAAATTGCTAATGAGCTCATTTAGCAATTGTTTATAAATTATCTTTTGGTGAGGAGCTATTTTTCCTTATTTTTGCTCTTTAAAATACAAAAACCAAAAATGAGATTTTTTACCTTACTACTTTTTATTCCTATTTTTTCTTTTTCGCAGAATATAGATCCACTTCGTACCAAAGACGAACAAGCACAAACCCGCTGGGTCGATAGTATCTATAAAACGATGAGCTTAGAGCAAAAGATAGGGCAACTTTTTATGGTACAAGCATTTAGCTCACATACAGCCAAGCAACAAAAACCTATCAAGGAACTTGTCAAAAAGTACCATATAGGAGGGATTATCTTCTCCAAGGGAAGTCCTGTAGCTCAAGCCAAGCTCACCAATGAGTTTCAAGAAGCCGCTCAGGTACCCTTAATGATAGCCATGGATGCCGAATGGGGACTGGCTATGCGCTTGGACTCTGTATATGCCTTTCCGTGGAATATGACTCTCGGAGCTCTCAAGGATAATGCCTTGGTGGAGCAAGCAGGAAAGCGTATCGCTCAGCACTGTAAGCGCTTAGGCGTACATATTGATTTTGCTCCTGATATAGATATCAATACCAATCCACAAAACCCTATCATAGGCAACAGATCCTTTGGCGAAAGCAAGTTCAATGTTGCTCAAAAGGGGGTGGCTTTTACCAAAGGGATGCAGAGTGTAGGAGTCTTGGCCTGTGGAAAGCACTTCCCTGGGCATGGTGATACTGAAAAAGATTCTCATAAGACCCTTCCTACAGTTTCTTTTTCCCGCGAACGCTTGGAAAGTACCGAGTTTTTCCCCTTCCAAAAACTCATTGGAGCAGGGGTAGCCTCCCTAATGGTAGGACACCTGAATGTTCCTGCCTTGGACGAAGGTAAGCCAGCATCTATTTCTTATAAAATCGTCTCTGGGCTCATAAAGCAACAGCTGGGTTTCCAAGGGCTGATCTTCTCTGATGCTTTAGGGATGAAAGGGGTAGCCGATTATGCAGAATCCTCTCAGGTGGATTTACAGGCCTTTTTGGCAGGAAATGATGTACTACTTATGTCCTCTGATCCTATTAAGGGAATAGAGACACTCAAAAATGCGTATAGTGCTGGTACCATCAACGAATATCGTTTGGCACATTCTGTCAAGAAAATTCTTAAAGCTAAGTATTGGGCAGGACTCAATAAGTACAAACCAGTGGCTCTGACTAATCTGACCAAAGACCTCAATACCAAGGAGGACGATCTTCTTACTGAGAAGATTTATGAGAAAGCTATTACTCTTCTGCAGAATGCCAAAAATGTACTCCCTTTGAAGAACTTAGATACTAAGAAAACTGCTTATATCAAGTTTGGAGACGATTCAGGTTGGGAGTTTTTCAAGAACTTGCGCTACTATCAGGATGTAGTACAGCTCAAGAGTGGCTCTTGGGAATCACTCAAGAAGGAAATGGCACCCTTTGATCGTATTATCATAGGTTTGCACCGATCCAATGCTTCTCCTTGGGCAGACTATAAGTTCAATGCCCAAGAGCTTGCTCTACTACAAAAAATAATAGGTGAGAAGAAGGAAGTGATACTTACGGTCTTTACTAAGCCCTATGCGCTTTTGGATGTGCCAGACCTAAGCCCTTTTGCTGCGGTGGTTGTAGCTTATCAGAATGCTCCTTTTGCTCAGCAGAAGGCCGCCCAACTCATCTATGGGGCGATTCCCTTTGAAGGGGTATTACCAGTAACAGCTCACAAAGGAGTTCTTTTTGGGCGTAACCTTCCGACCAAGCCCCTGAACCGCTTGGCTTATGGATTAGCGGAGAATGCAGGGTTGAACTCAGCCAATTTCTACAAAATAGACTCCATTGTAACCGATGCTATCCAAAAACAGATGACTCCTTCGGCACAAGTATTGGTGGCACGCAATGGAGTAGTGGTTTATCAAAAAAGTTTTGGACGCTGCACCTATGACAAGAATGCCGAACAAGTAACCAATAATACTTTATATGACTTAGCTTCTCTTACCAAGATACTCGCTACAGTACCTGAGTTGATTGATCTGTATGACAAACAAAAAATCAAACTCAATGCTTCTCTCGCTACCCTGTTGCCTATGCTTAGCGGGACCAACAAAGCAGATATCACAGTCAAGGAAGCTCTTTCTCACTATGGACAGTTACAAGCTTGGTTACCTTTCTATCGTAAAACTATTGATAGCAAGACAAAAGTTCTTTCTACTGACATCTATAATGCAACACTTACATCAAAATATCCTACTCAAGTAGCGGAGAATATTTTTATAAAGGAAAATTATCGCGATACTATCCTTCAATCAATAGCCCAAAGTGATCTTATAAAGCAAAAAAATACCTTTATAGTGATCTTTCCTATTACCTTTTTCAGAAATATATAGAAATGACTAAGGGAAAACCACTGAATGAGGCTGTGGAAAAGGATTTTTACCAAAGTATGGGTGCTTATCAGCTCACTTTTCTACCCCTAAAGCACTTTCCTAAAGAACAGATAGCGCCTTCTGAGGATGATAAGAGTTTTCGCCAACAGCTTCTTCGAGGTTATGTAAATGATCAGGGAGCGGCGATGCTCGGTGGAGTAGCTGGTCATGCAGGGCTTTTCGGTACGGCCAATGATGTAGCCAAGATGATGCAGCTTTTCCTACAGAAAGGTTACTATGGGGGAGTGCGCTACTTCTCCGCCAATGCTTTTGATGCTTTTAATAAGAGTTATTTTATCTCCGAACGCAATCGCCGTGCCTTGGGCTTTGACAAACCTCAGCTTCCAGGGCAGGGAGGTTATACCTGTGGCTGTGTATCGCCTGAGAGCTTTGGTCATACAGGTTTTACAGGTACCTTGGCTTGGGCAGACCCCGCCACTCAGACCATTTATGTATTCCTCTCCAACCGTACCTTTCCCACTTCTGATAACAAAAAACTGATTACCGAGAATATCCGCGCCAAAATCCAAAAGGTAGTACAAGAATCCTTGATGTAGTTTTGAGTTTTTAATTTTTAGTATATGACCCCTACACAAGCACAAATCGAACAATTCGTTGCTAACCTCAATGCTACTACCCAGCGGGAGGTGATTCGTATTTCGCTGTCTTTAGCTGATAACTTAGCCCTTACCGATAGCAAATTTGGTGGAACACCCTATATCCCTAAGGACGGCACTCTACCTACCAGTGTCAATGGCAAACCGCTGTTTATGTTGGCGCAAATCAATTGTGAGCAGTTGCTGGAGAATACTTTGTACCCCCAAAAAGGACTCTTGCAGTTTTGGATA
>NZ_ACLQ01000027.1 GCF_000174755.1 Capnocytophaga gingivalis ATCC 33624 | reverse complement strand
CCCGCTCAGGGTTTGAATTCAAACCCTTTCGGTTCCAACACAGCACGCCGGCATAATAGGCACTACAGGTGCTGGTAAAGGTGTGGCGACAGCAATATTACTTTATCAAAGCATAATTGCAGATGAAGGGGTTTTTGTTCTTGATCCAAAGGATGATGAATGGGCGCCCCATTTGTACAGGGAGGCATGCCGTGCGGCTGGCAAACCATTTGCCTTAATTGATCTAAGGTCTAAAAAATACCAGGTGGATTTAG
>NZ_ACLQ01000028.1 GCF_000174755.1 Capnocytophaga gingivalis ATCC 33624 | reverse complement strand
TCTGTAAGGGCGAATAATAATTGCCCTTACATAATTAGGTGATTCGTATCTACAACAATAACTAAAATGTTTGATAACTTAAGTAACAAATTAGAGAAAGCGCTACATGTCCTCAAAGGGCATGGTCAGATTACTGAAATCAATGTCGCTGAGACTCTCAAGGAGGTACGCCGTGCCCTCTTGGATGCCGACGTGAACTATGCTATAGCTAAGGAATTCACAGCCAAGGTGAAAGCCAAAGCCTTGGGGTCTAACGTACTCACTACCCTACAGCCTGGACAGTTGATGGTCAAAATAGTTCATGATGAACTTACCGAACTGATGGGGGGCGACGCTACAGGGGTAAACCTCAGTGGAAATCCCTCAGTGATTCTTATGTCGGGCTTACAGGGGTCTGGTAAGACAACTTTCTCTGGAAAGTTAGCCAATTTTCTCAAAAATAAAAAAAATAAAAAACCTCTGTTGGTAGCCTGTGACGTATATCGTCCAGCAGCGATTGACCAGCTGCATATTGTAGGGCAACAAATCGGTGTCGAGGTTTTCTCAGAAAAGGAGAACCGTAACCCAGTGGATATTGCTCAAAAAGGATTGGCTTATGCCAAAAGTAACGGCTACAATGTGGTAATCATAGATACTGCAGGGCGCTTGGCTGTGGATGAGCAAATGATGAAGGAGATTGCGGACATACACCATGCTGTAACTCCTCAGGAAACACTCTTCGTGGTTGACGCCATGACCGGACAGGATGCTGTGAATACAGCTAAAGCCTTCAATGATGTCTTGAACTTCGATGGGGTAGTGCTTACCAAGCTTGATGGAGATACTCGTGGAGGGGCCGCCATCTCTATCAAATCAGTAGTGAACAAGCCTATCAAGTTCGTCGGTACTGGGGAGAAAATGGATGCTATTGACATCTTCTATCCCTCACGTATGGCGGATCGTATCTTAGGAATGGGTGACGTGGTTTCCTTGGTAGAGCGAGCTCAAGAACAGTTCGACGAGGAGCAAGCACGAAAACTACAGAAGAAAATCGCTAAGAACCAATTTGGTTTTGACGACTTCCTTTCCCAGATACAGCAGATTAAGAAAATGGGGAGCATGAAAGACCTCTTAGGAATGATTCCAGGAGTAGGTAAGGCTGTCAAGGATTTGGATATCAGTGATGATGCTTTTAAGTATATCGAGGCGATTATCTATTCGATGACTCCAGAGGAGCGTAGTAACCCTGCTATTATCAATACTTCTCGCAAAAATCGTATTGCTAAGGGAAGTGGACGTAATATAAGTGAGGTAAACCAGCTTCTCAAACAGTTTGACCAAATGAGTAAAATGATGAAAATGATGCAAGGAGGAGGAGCCAAACAAATGATGCGTATGATGCAATCCATGCCAAGAATGTAAAATTCAAAAATTGAAACATAAAATTCAAAACGTAATAAAAAATGCAACAAGAATTAATAGATAGTTACTATCATTTTGTAAGAGAGGTAGTAGCCAAAGGTGTTGTCTATTGTCTTAAGGATGAGAAAGAATATGTTGCTTCTTGCATATCCTCTCAGTTTACCACAGAGGATGATGAAGAAGTAGGAGTACTTGCTTTCTGGTCAGACAAAGAAGGTGCCGAAAACTGCAAACAAGAAGAATGGGAGGGGTATCACCTTAGTGAGATTCCTTTAGCTGAATTTATGGAAAACTGGTGTTTAGGTATGGCTCAGGAAGATATAGTAGCTGGTATAGACTTTGACAGTACTCTGTTTGGTTATGAAGAAGCACCTTTGCGTCTTTTGAGCTCCCTTATCGAAGAAGTCGAAGCTAATGACGTGAAACTTACCTTTAACAGTTTCTCCTCCCTTGGAGATATTAAAGAGTATATCAAAGAGTTAGAAGAAGAATAGAAAAGTACTTTATTCATAAAGATTTAAGTTTTTCATAATTATTTGATTTTTCCGATAGGTGTTCCTGATGCCTATCGGATTTTTTGTAGAGTGAATGCTCTTGGAAACAAAAGGACATTTAGCCTACTTATTAAGAATGTTAATTCTTACTTTTTTTCTTGTTTATTTAAAAAAAAGTAGTAACTTGCGCATTATTAATCGTAATAGTACTGTTATATGAAAAATTTTTTCACCTTAGTCAGTATATTGTTTTGCTTCGCTCTACAAGCACAAGAAGCTCAGAAAGCCTCTGCTCAACGATTTATAGAGGCTGTAATCAATACCTCCGAGGAAGATTATCCTGTACTATATCCAATGCTCAAGATTTCCAAGATCATACCTCCCGAAGAAGGAGGTATGGCTAAGCTCAGCCAGGTATTCTCTGTTCTAAAGAATCAGTTGCAAAATCATGATTTTGTAATCTATTCTTCCGAAGAGGCCTTGGATCTCATCAGTCGAGAGACTGGGAATTATAGGGCTTCAGATATACTCACTTCTGAAAAAGGAGTAGTGTTCTATGTGTATTTGCCCCGATACAAGCGTTTTTTAGTGCGTTTTCCTATTGTCGTAAATGATAAAAACGAGATTATAGCTATCAATATAGACTACTGTAAGGACAATACCATCTGTTTACAGTACTTGTAATCTACCGTTTTCTTAAAACAAATTATGTTAAAACAACAGTTACAACTCAAGCTTACCCAAAAACTATCCCCACAACAGATACAGCTCATGAAGCTCGTACAGCTCCCTACTGTAGCTTTTGAACAACGAGTGAAAGAGGAGTTAGATGAGAATCCTGCCTTGGAGCCTTCTGACAACGAGAATTGGGACGAAGAAGAAGATTATGAAGATCCTTTTGACACAGGTCAAGAGGCTTATGAGGATAGTCAGATCATACAGGCAGATGCTATCAATGTAGATGAGTATCTCAGTGATGATGAGATACCTGATTATCGTCTCTACTCCAATAGTTATAACAATTCTGATGAGGAATACGGGCAGCCCTATCGTGAGGAACTCTCTTTCCATCAGTACCTCTTAGATCAGCTCAGTACTTTCCGTCTGGATGATCGGCAGCATGATATAGCCGAATTCCTTATTGGGAGTATCAATGACAACGGATATATACGCCGTTCTATGCGTGATATAGCTGATGACTTGGCTTTTACCCAAAACTTATATACTACAGAAGAGGAGGTTGAACGTGTACTCAAGACAGTCATTTTCCAAATGGAACCCGCAGGTATTGGCGCCCGTAACCTGCAGGAATGTCTCATTATTCAGCTCAAGCACAAGCCTCAAACAGCTATTACTGAATTGGCAATTCGTATTCTTGAAGAAAATTTTGATCTCTTCAGTAAGAAGCATTATGATAAGCTCACTCAGCGATATGATATCTCTGAAGAATACCTCAAAGAGGTTATTCAAGAGATAGAGAAGCTCAATCCCAAGCCGGGGAGTTCTTATTCTGAAGGAGGAAAATATTCTGAACAGATAGTACCTGACTTTACTATTACGGTCAATGATGGTCAATTGGAACTATCCCTGAATGGCCGTAATACTCCGCAGTTGCATATCTCTCAGGAATATACTGAGATGTTCAAAACTTATCGGGATTCAGCAGAGAAGGACAAACAAAAACAGAAAGAAGCGGTTGAGTTTATCAAACAAAAACTCGATGCAGCTAAGTGGTTTATTGATGCTATCAAGCAACGACAGAATACCCTATTGGTCACTATGAATGCCATCATGCTCCACCAGAAGGAATATTTCCTAACTGGTGATGAGACTAAGATAAAGCCTCTTATTCTCAAAGATATAGCTGAGAGTATAGGTATGGATATATCTACCGTATCACGTGTGGCTAATAGCAAATTTGTCAGTACACCCTATGGTACCAAGCCTGTCAAAGCTTTCTTCTCAGAAGCCATTAAGAATGACGAAGGTGAGGATATCTCTACCCATGAAGTCAAGAAGATTCTCCAAACTATTATCGAAGGAGAGGATAAGCGCAAGCCCTACACCGATGATAAGCTCATGGAGCTACTCAAGCAGGAGGGCTACCCCATCGCACGCCGCACTATTGCCAAGTACCGAGAACAATTGGATATACCAGTGGCGCGTCTTAGAAAAGAACTATAAGAATGAAACACTTAACCTACGTAAACAAATATTTTTATAAATACCGTAAGCAGCTTATCTGGGGGGTACTCATTACCATTATTGCGCGACTTTTTTCTTTGGTCATGCCCAAAAGTGTGCAATATGCCATCAAAGCAGTAGAGGATTATCTTGCTTCGCCTACTTCTCAAAAAAGTATAGGGAGTGATCTCCTATTGTATTGTTTGGTTATCATAGG
The DNA here is from genome assembly GCF_000174755.1 of Capnocytophaga gingivalis ATCC 33624. Lineage (GTDB taxonomy): Bacteria > Bacteroidota > Bacteroidia > Flavobacteriales > Flavobacteriaceae > Capnocytophaga > Capnocytophaga gingivalis. The sequence continues at coordinate 24,169 of NZ_ACLQ01000028.1, read as the reverse complement.
AGCTACCCTACTTTCAGGTTTTTTTACCTTTTGGATGAGACAGCTTATTATCAATGTATCTCGTTATATAGAGTATGACATGAAGAATGAGGTATATCAGAAATATCAAGTACTCTCTCAGCAGTTCTATAAGCAACATCGCACTGGTGATCTGATGAACCGCATCAGTGAAGATGTGGGAAAGGTACGTATGTATACTGGCCCGGCACTGATGTATAGTGTACAGACAATTACTCTCTTTTTATGTAGTATTCCGCTGATGTTCTATACCTCCCCTACTTTGGCTTCTTATGCATTGTTACCTTTGCCTATATTAGCAGTATTGGTATACTTTATTAGCCGAAAAATCAATGTAAAAACCCTTGAGGTACAGCGCTTTCTATCGGATATTTCTTCTTTCTCTCAGGAGACTTTTTCTGGGATTCAGACGATCAAAGCTTTTGCTTTGGAAACTCCTACCCAAGAACGTATGAAAGCACTCAGTAGGGAGGGACGTAAGAAGAATTTGCAACTATTGAGGATACAAGCTTGGTTTTTTCCTATTATGATTTTCCTTATTGGTATTAGTGTCATCTTTGTTATTTTCATAGGAGGACGCTTGTATATCAAAGGAGAGATAGATTCTATAGGGGTTATTACCGAGTTTACCATTTATGTAATGATGCTTACTTGGCCAGTGGCTACGGTAGGTTGGGTAAGTAATATTGTCCAACAAGCGGAAGCCTCACAAGGACGTATCAACGAGTTTCTACAGGAGAAGCCTCATATAGAAAATACTTGCCTCTCTTCTACTCCTATTTTTGGAGATATACGTTTTGATCATGTCACTTTCACTTATCCCGATACCCAAGTGACAGCACTTAAGGATATTTCTTTTCATATTCCTAAGGGGAAAAGTATCGCTATTATAGGGCGTACAGGCTCTGGAAAATCAACTATATTAGAGCTAATTACTCGTATGTATGATGTAGAACAGGGACAGATTCTTATAGATGAAAGAAATATTAAAGAGCTGAATCTTAATGATTTGAGAAAGTCCATCTCTGTCGTTCCTCAGGATTGTTTCCTTTTCTCGGATACGATAGCACACAATATTAAGTTTGGCAAACCTCAGGCAAGTGAAGCCGAAGTTATTCAAGTGGCCAAGCTGGCACAAGTACATGACAATATCATGGATTTTAAGGATAATTACCAAACAGTACTGGGAGAGAGAGGTATTACCCTTAGTGGTGGTCAGCGCCAACGAGTATCCATAGCCAGAGCTTTGCTCAAGGAAGCTCAGATATACCTCTTTGATGACTGTCTCTCAGCGGTAGATACTGATACGGAGGAAAAGATTCTTCAGAATCTCTCACAAGTAGCCCAGCAAACCACTCGTATTATTGTTAGCCACCGTGTATCGGTAGCTCGAAATGCTGATTATATCCTATTTTTAGACCAAGGACAACTCATAGGTGAAGGTACCCATGCCAAGCTATACCAAGAGAATGAACAATATCGAAATTACTATGATACCCAAGTAGTTGAGTAAAGGAAAGTGAAGAATGAAAAAGTGTCTTCCTCACATATTCACTCCTTAACTCCTAACACCTAAATTAAAGTTCAATGAGAAAATACATTATTCTTTTAGTGGCTTTTTTAAGCCTTACGGCTTGCTCTGATGGCAAGCTTACTCCCTCTCAAGCTAAGGACTTGGTAGAGGAATCTCTTGAGGGCAAACCTCTGTATGAAACGGCTTACATCACTCTGGGAGAGGTGAAGCTGCGTACCCAAAAAGATGGGGAGAAAATTAAACAAATCAAACGTTTGGAGAACGAGGACTATCTTTCTCTGGAAGAAATAAAGATGAAAAAGAAATGGCTCTCCAATGATAGCGTGTGGGTAGTCAATATCAAGTGTACAGATAAGGCGCTCCCTTACATCATAGAACTGAAAGAAACACGTGCCAAGGTGAAAACCCTTGAGTACACCCTTTCCGACGAGGTGACTGTAGAACAAAAAGGAGAGAAAACAGCTACCATTACGGCTACATTATTGAAAAAAGAAACTCCTTTTAGCTTTCTTAACAAAAAAGCAGGTGGACAGGATTTTATTCAGAAGAAGTATAAAGCCAAATATCGGGAAAAAGAGGGATGGACACTCTCTAAGTAACCCTTTATTCCTAGTAATTTTATAAATCTTTTTCCTTAGAAAATGAAAAAAAGCACCTCTATATTGCTCTTTCAAGGGCTTATTTCGGTAGTCTCTGGTATTCTTATTACCCAAATGTCATTGTTGGGACGTATTGGTATTCATACTATGTACCGACAGTTCTTAGTATTCCGTTCTTGGTGGAAGACTGCCTTATTGCTTTTTGCTGTACAGTGTCTACTTTTAGCACTATTCTATGGAGTACGCAAGGCAATGAGTCTTTCCTCTGCTAAAAAAGTGGCTTGGATATTGCTCCTTGTCGGAATTTTAGGGGCGGGGGCTACCTATTGGGATTTCTCCCACACTATGCACAAAGTGATGAAAGCTAAGTTTCACTTTGGTTTCTATCTCTTCTGGTTGGGATGGGCTGTAAGTTGTCTGTACTTTATCTCTGTTAAAGACGAAGAGATAAAAGTAACGAACGAAGAGATAGAGAAAATTAAGGAAGTGAAAAATGAAGAGTAAAAAGCAAAAAATGCAACCAAGTGAGGAAACTTGGTTATAGGATAAACGAAAAATTCAAAACTAACATGAAATCATTTATTTTAACTTTGTCTGTATGGCTATTTGCCTATACATTTTCTCCTGTGAAAGCACAGGAGTTGGCTTCTCCCAATGGAAAAGTAGTTCTTTCCTTCTCTCTTACTAAAGAAGGTACTCCTTCTTATAAGATTAGCTATAAGAACAAATCTGTAATCAAGGAAAGCACTTTAGGTTTTCTCTTGAAAAAGGGGGAATCTCTCAACGCTCATTTTAAGGTAGTTGATAGTAAAAGAACTACTTTCAAGGAAACATGGCGCCCCGTATGGGGGGAGGAAAGTGATATCCTCAATCACTACAATGAGTTATGTGTCTTTTTGGAGCAAACCACTACTCACAGAAAGATGAATCTACGCTTTCGTGTATACAATGAAGGAGTTGGTTTCCGCTATGAATTTCCTGAGCAAAAGGAGCTCACCTACTTTGTGATCGCAGAGGAACTAAGTCAGTTTGCCATGACAGGTGACCATACCGCCTGGTGGATTCCAGGAGATTACGATACCCAAGAGTATGACTATACCCAGAGTAAGCTCTCGCAGATACGTAGCTTTATGCCTCAGGCAGTGATTAAGAATGTATGTCAGACACCCTTCTCCCCTACTGGAGTGCAGACATCACTTATGCTCAAGAGCCAAGATGGTTTGTATATCAACCTACATGAGGCCGCCCTAGTGAATTATCCTTGTATGAACCTGAAATTAGACGAGCAACACCTAATCTTCCAATCACATCTTACTCCTGATGCTAAGGGAGATAAGGGGCATCTATACACGCCCTGTCATACCCCTTGGCGCACTATAATGGTCAGTGATGATGCTCGTGAGATCTTAGCCTCCCGCCTTATCCTGAACCTCAATGACCCTTGTGCACTCTCCGACACTTCTTGGATAAAACCTGTTAAATATATAGGGGTATGGTGGGAAATGATTACAGGTAAGTCTTCTTGGGCTTATACCAATGACTTCCCTACTGTTGATTTAGACAAGGTGAATTACACCAAAGCCTGTCCCAATGGCACCCATGCTGCTAATAATGAGAAAGTACGTCGCTATATTGACTTTGCTTCCCAACATGGGTTTGACCAAGTCCTCGTAGAAGGCTGGAATATAGGTTGGGAGGATTGGTTTGACAATTCCAAGGATTATGTCTTTGACTTTGTGACTCCGTATCCTGACTTCGACCTCAAAGGGCTCAATGCCTATGCTCATAGTAAAGGGGTAAAACTGATGATGCACCATGAAACCTCAGCTTCTTTACGCAACTACGAACGTCACATGGAAAAAGCCTATCAACTCATGAATGATTATGGATATAATTCTGTAAAAAGTGGCTATGTAGGTAGTATCATCCCTCGTGGAGAATACCATTATGGACAATGGGCAGTGAATCACTACCTTTATGCCATCAAAGAAGCTGCCAAACATAAAATAATGGTCAATGCTCATGAGGCTATACGTCCTACAGGGCTATGCCGTACTTACCCTAACCTCATAGGCAACGAATCCGCTCGTGGTACAGAGTATGAAGCTTTAGAAACTATAAAGCCTTTCCATACAACTATCCTTCCTTTTACTCGTCTGCAAGGAGGCCCTATGGATTATACTCCTGGTATCTTTGAAACAGATATCTCCAAGGTAAATCCTCAGAACCCTCATAAGCTCAGTAGCACTTTGGCTAAGCAATTAGGCTTATATGTAACCATGTATAGTCCCTTACAGATGGCCGCAGATCTTCCTGAAAACTATGAGAAATTCTTAGATGCTTTCGAGTTTATTAAAAAAGTACCTGTAGATTGGCAGAAAAGTCTTTATTTAGAAGCCGAGCCAGGACAATATATTACCATCGCTCGTAAGGATAAGCATAGTAATAATTGGTTTGTGGGCAACACTAGTAATGAGAATGGACATACTTCCATAATTTCTTTAGATTTCTTGGACAAAGGACATGTATATGAGGCTACGATCTATGCAGATGCTCCTGAGGCTGACTTCCAAAACAATGCCAAAGCCTATACAATCACTAAGAAAAAAGTCAATGCTAAAACTAAGCTAACCCTAAAAGCCGCTCGTGGTGGAGGATATGCAATAATGATCAATTATTAAAGATTAAAAATTAATGATCAATGATTAATGGCGATACTAACAAAAGTATCTATTAATCATTGATCATTATTTTAAACTCTCTTACTCTTCATTTTTTACTCTAATAAGGAGTTCTTTGAGAGCTTTGAGATCGTCGAGGGTGACTAATTGTTGTTTGTACTCCTTGAAGTGAGGAATCCCCTTGAAGTAGTTGCTGTAATGACGGCGTGTCTCAAGGATACCTAAGCGCTCTCCCTTCCACTCTACTGCCCAGAGTAGGTGCTGTAGGGCTGCTTCAGCTCTTTCGGATAATGTAGGAGGGGGTAATAGCTCCCTTGTAGCCATGTAGTGCTTGATCTCTTGGAAAATCCAAGGATAGCCTATAGCGGCACGACCTATCATGATGCCATCTACTCCATATCGTTCCTTGTACTCTAGGGCTTTCTCGGGAGAATCTATATCCCCATTACCAAAAATAGGAATATGGATACGAGGGTTGTTCTTCACCTTGGCTATATACGACCAGTCGGAATGACCTTTGTACATCTGTACACGGGTACGGGCATGAATGGAGAGAGCTTGTATGCCCACATCCTGTAGGCGCTCGGCTACCTCTTCTATGTTAATTGTCTCACTATCCCAACCCAATCGCGTTTTGACTGTTACAGGAAGGTGAGTGCTCTTCACTACCGCTTGCGTAAGGCGAACCATAAGGTCTATGTCCTTGAGTACTGCAGCTCCAGCACCCTTGGCTACTACTTTCTTGACTGGACAGCCAAAATTAATATCCACTACATCAGGGGAAACAGTCTCCACTATACGAGCCGAAAGTGCCATTGCTTCCTCATCACCACCAAATATTTGTATACCCACTGGGCGCTCATCATCGAAGATATCGAGTTTTTTGCGGCTTTTTATTGCATCGCGAATTAGTCCCTCGGAAGAGATAAACTCACTATAAAGCATATCCGCCCCATACTTTTTACACAATCGGCGAAAAGGAGGATCACTTACATCTTCCATAGGAGCCAAAAGTAAGGGAAATTCCCCTAAGGTAACATTACCTATCTTTACCATATATCGTTATAATTCTATATCGAACATTTTAGCCAAGTAGCGAGCTACCCCGTCTTCCTTGTGGTGATGGGTAGTATCATTGGCTACAGCTTTTACCTCGTCACGGGCATTGGCTACAGCTACCCCCAGACCAACGGACTGAAGCATTTCTTGGTCATTATAATTATCTCCAAAAGCAATAGCATCCCCTAGGGTTATTCCCTTTTGGTGAGCTAAGAAAGCCTCTATACCTGTGAGCTTGGAAACACCCTGTAGAGTGATTTCTATATAGGTGTTCTTTGCTCTATAGAGCTGGAGTTGTCCTGTCATTTCCCTTTGCAGTGCCTGCCACATCGCCTCTACCAACTCCTCTTCTCCCATGAGCATAAGCTTGTGAGCACCTTTGTTCTGGGAACTCCATAAGGAAAGTACCTCTTGGTTAGTTTTCACCACAGGGGTGGTACAGGTATTGCGCTCTTCACGCTGTGCCCACTGATCGGCTTTGGGAACATACCACTCATTAAAATGATAGAAACTGATATGTAAATTCCCTCCTGTATATTGCTGGTTGAGCGCCACAATCTGCTGACAGAGAGAAAAAGGAATTTCTGTAGAGCGAAGTACTTTCCTATCTTTATCTATAACTAAGGCACCATTGTAGGCAATCAAGGGCATGCCCAAGATACCTGCTTTCTCTTGTAAATAATGCATCTGTATAGGCATACGTGAGGATATCAGCACTATAGGAAACTGATACTTCAGGTGAGAGAGTACCTTAATGGTTTTCTCCGAGAGAGTCCGCTCAGCATCCAGCAGGGTACCATCTATATCCGAAAAGAGAATTTTATAAGCCATAACCTGATTGATTTGTATACTATTAATATTTCTCCAACATATCCACCTCCGCAGCTTCGAGCAGGAAGTTGTGCATTTTATAGTTTTCTATAAAAGGAGGCAGGTTTTGGCTTCCAGGACCATACATAGCCAGTTCTGTATAATCAGAAGAGTGATCCATACTTATCCAGCCTACTGAAGTATGTTTCTTCTGTATCTCAGCTAAAAGACGATAAGGGAGTTTCTTGTAGTTGTAGAGTCCATCTTCTTGCTTACCTTCGGTATAGAAAGAGAGGATTTCCTTGGCTTCTTCCTGAGAAAAAGGAATATTTCCAAAATTATGTGTAAGCAAGTCTCTCACTTGTGATACTGAGTCTGTCAGGTTGATACTCTGCAGAGTAAAGTCATTGGTATGGAGGAAATGAGCCAAATTGTCAAAGTTCTTATTACATTCTTTTCCGTAGATAAGCCCAGGATTAGCGTTGCCATGATCGGAGGTAATAACAACCAAAGTGTTGCCATCTTTTTTGGCAAAGTCTATTGCTACACGTACGGCATCATCGAAAGCTAATTGGTCAAAGAGCAAAGCACCTATATCATTGCCATGAGCAGCCCAGTCTACCTTCCCGCCTTCTACTTGTAGTACAAAACCTTGTTTGTGGTCTGCCATCATATCAATGGCCTTTTGAGTCATTTGTGCTAAGGTAGGTATGGTTGCATTCTTCGTTGTGTTATTTTCATCAAGGGTATAGGGCAAAGCGTCTTTGTCAAACACTCCAAGTAGGGGAACATTCTTAGGAGCGGCATTCATTTGGCTTACATTTTTTACTACAGTAAAGCCTTTTTCCACATATTTGGCATACATATCTTGTTTGTCCTTGCGCTTTTCTGCATTGAAATAGTTATCTCCACCTCCCATCATGACATCAAAGCGAAGATCAAGGTAATTTTCTGCTATTTTAGGCTGTGCTTTTCGCTCTTTGCTATTGGTACAGAAGCCTGCGGGAGTGGCATGGGTGATAGGTACAGTAGTTACACAGCCTACTTTCTTGCCTGCTTTTTTGAATTTTTGTAAGATAGGAGTATATTGTTCTCCATTAACCCCTACATTAATCATTCCATTGATGATACGGTGTCCAGATCCCCATGAGGAGCTGGCTGCTGAAGAGTCCGTAACTACAGAACTGGCAGACTGCATATCCATAGAGGCTTTCACTGCCAATTTCTGTTCATAAAGGCTAAACCAAGCACTACTACGCCCTAAAATACGCTTAGAATATAGATCGGCCATTACTAAGGTACCAATACTCATTCCATCACTAACCAAGTAAATGATGTTTTTGGCTCTTTTACGACCAAAAGACTCAGAAGCTTGAGCTTGTGCCACAGAAGGAACCAATAGGGATCCTAAGCCTGCTAAAAGAGAGTTCTTTAAAAAATTTCTTCTTTCCATTGTAATATTTTTAAGTTTTGAATTTGTTAAGTTTTCGGTTTTTAGAGATTAGTATTTTGTCTAACCCCAGACAGCTTAATCGTAAAAGAGGCTCCTTTTCCTACTTCAGAGCTAAGAGTTATCTCTCCAGCATGAGCACTAACAATATGCTTGACCATGGCCAGACCAAGCCCAGAGCCAGCTGTATTCTTAGTGGTAAACTTAGGTTCGAAAATACGTTCCTGAAGTTCTATAGGCACCCCTGAACCATTGTCCTTGACTACAATATAGGCATAATTTCCTTCGGTGAAGGAAGTTACTTCTATCAAAGGAGTAGGAGTGCTATCGGTAGCATAAAGTGCATTCTTGAGTAAATTGGTAAGCATGCGATTCATCTGGTTCCTGTCCACACAGAGTTCAATAGTCTCTTGCGAGCTCTCAAATTGGATATAAGGTAGGTCAAAGACCGCTATAGTACGACGAATAATTGCGTTGATGTCGGATAGCTCCTTCTTCTGAGCTGGCATAGATACAAAAGAGGAAAACGCATCAGATATATCCGAAAGAGTATCAATGTGCTGTAGAAGCATCTGGGTAAAATTGGCCACTTTTTCCCTACATTGAGGATCCTCAGGAGTGAATCTGCGCTCAAAGTTCTGCACACTCAGTCGCATTGGGGTAAGTGGGTTCTTTATTTCATGAGCGATTTGTTTGGCCATGTCCTTCCACATCTTCTCGCGCTCTATCTTAGCCAAGGCTTTCTTACTCTTCTCTATCTCATCCACCATTTCATTATAGGAAAAGATCAATTCTCCTATCTCAGTAGTGGTATTCTTCACATTTATTTTTTCATTCTTCCCTAAGAAATGAGTGGTTCTTAGCCTATGTTGTATCTCCTTGAGTGAGCGGGTGATATAACGAGAAATGACCAAAGCAACTACTATTGTGAGTAATAATATGGCTCCATAGGCACTTCCTAAGTTATACAATGAGTCCTGAAGAAACCCTTCGTTAAAGGTATCATTCTCAAAATGAGGAATATGTACAATAAGCAAAGGCTTATATTGTAGATTATTGACATACGAATAAGAATATTGATAGCTTCCCCCCTCCTCTGGAGCTTGGAAGACCAAGCGCTTATCCACAGATGAGGATAAGGCAGTGAGGATACTATCAGGAATACAATGTAGTTCCTTATTTTCTCTTAGTCCTGCTTGAGAGCTGATCAGGAATGTACCATTGATGGTATATAGATTGAAATTGATATTCTCTATATCGGCAATACGATATATTTCTTCTCTGAAAATTACTGGGATATACTTATCTTCCAAGGGAAAAGTAGTCTGAGAAAATACATATCGCAGTTGCATAGCCAATTGTTGTTCCTTACGTAATAAGCGCTCATTGTGATATATGCGCGACTGATTGCGATATTGGTAGATAGTTACTATCGCTATGGTGATAAAGGATAGTATTGTAATACCAATAAGGCTCACAAAAATACGAAATCTTAAGGAATGAAAAGCACTCAATTTTAATGATTAAATATTATAAGAAATCCTAACTACTGCTCATTGTTCACTGGCAACTGCTTACCGCTTACTATTCTCAGACAACTGTTCACTGAAATAAAGCGCAAATGTACAAAAAAATAGTGATAATCAATCAATTTTATTCCAATCTTTTCTAAAATGTTAATTAATTATTAATCATTCTTTCATTAGTCTTTATTTTGTATTTTTGCAAGCGATTAACACATCACGAATGATTACTGTAAAAAGAGTTGATAATACCAAGGGAATGCTTGACTTTGTGAAGTTCCCTTTTTTCTTATATAAAGATAGTAAAACTTGGGTACCTCCTTTGATTTCAGAGGAGTTGGCTACCTTTGACCCTAAAAAAAATCCTGCTTTTGAGAATTGTGAAGCCACTTTTTTCTTGGCTTATAACGAAAAAGGAACTATAGTAGGGCGTATTGCTGTCATTATTAATCATTATGAAATCAATCGAGGAGTACGCAAAGTACGTTTTGGATGGTTGGACATGATTGATGATCTGAAGGTTACTGATGCCTTGCTAAAAAAAGCTTTGGACAAAGCACACGAACTGGGACTTTTGTATGTAGAAGGTCCTATGGGCTTTTCTAATATGGATAAGGTAGGGATACAAACTTTTGGTTTCGAACATATCGGAGGTATGGCTACTTGGACTAACTATCCCTACTATGCACAACATTTAGAAAAACTTGGTTGGGTCAAGGAAAAAGGTTATATAGAGTCCTTTTTCTACCTTAAAGATGTTGATTTCGAACCTTATAAAAAGGCAGGTGATGTAGTAGAGCGCCGCTATGGCCTTAGCTATGCTCCTATCAAGACCAATAAGGACATTCTCCCTTATGTAGATGAAATGTTCAATCTTTTCAATACTTCTTATGCAAATCTTTCCTCCTTTATCCCTGTATCAGATAAGCAAAAGGAATACTTTAAGAAAAAATATATCCCTTTTGTCTTGCCTGAATTTATTAAATTCATTTTAGACAAAGAGGGAAAGATTATTTGCTTTGCCATCATGATTCCATCTTTCTCAGAGGCGCTACAGAAGGCCAAAGGAAAACTATTCCCCTTTGGGTTCTATCACCTATGGAAAGCTCGAAGAAACCCCAAAGTATTGGAGTTCTACCTCATAGGGATCAGTCCTGAATATCAGTCCAAAGGTATCCCTGCTATGCTCTTTAGGGATTGCTATCTGCTCTTCAAAGAGAAAGGAGTTGAGCAGTGTATCATCACTCCCGAGTTGGAGGATAATATCCTAGTACAGAAGCTATGGAAAAACTTCAACCCAACCACTTTCTCCCGTAGAGCTACTTACAAAAAAACTATTGAGTAGGAGGTGTCCCCTCAGCCCAATTGAGCAATAAACGCTTTACCTTGGCCGTATCAGGAATACTCTCTATAGTATAGGTGTCGTCCAGAGCGGGCAAGAGTTCTTTTTGATCAAATGCAAAATAGAGATTGCTCCCCTTTGGCATAACAATAACTGTGGAGAGTAGTTGCTCAAAATCAAATTCCTTGTACACTTTCTTTATATCCCCAAAAGTACTATTGAGAGATATCCCCTCCTTAGTAGTATAGCGATCGTCCAAGACTTGTACTCCCTGTATATACTGAGTGCTTCCATCCAAAGGAATATTGGGTGTTAGCTCCAAAAGTTGCTTTTTCTCCTTACCTCGCTCATAGATAAGGAAACGCTCCTCACTGATATAGCGAAACTCTCCTTCCAAAGAGGTTTTTACCAAGGAATCCTTCTGATAGAGGGAATCCAACTGGGTTATTTTTGTCCCGCGGGTAAGTAGCCCTACACTACTATCCGTGATAAGGAATTTTTTATCAACTTGGGAGCATCCTACCAATAAAGAAGTTATACCTGCCAAAAAAAAAGCAGGGGGGAATATATGTTTTTTCAGTTTCATTACATTTCTATTTTTTCATTAGCTTGCTAAGAACTCCAAATACCCCACGTACAAAGGTTGCACTGGTGAGCATCTTTATAATAGGATTTTGTGCGGTACTCTTTTTGGGAGCAGAAGAAGTCTTGGGAGCAGCAGTACTTTTGGTCTCAGTTTTCTTAGGTGCTTCTTCCTTAGGAGCTTCATTGGCAATCTTAGCATTGAGTATCTCATAGGCACTTTCTCGGTCTATGACTTCGTTGTATTTTGTCTTGAGAGCGGATTTGTCTAAAAGAGCTTTGATCTCGGTATCTGTAAGAATATCCATACGGCTCATAGGGGTACGCATCATAGTAGCTACCAAAGGGGTAGGGCGTCCCTTACTGTCCAGAGCGGTAACAAAAGCCTCTCCTGTACCTAAGGAAGTGAGGTATTCTGGAACATTGTAAAAGCTGGTCTCAGGGTAGTTCTGTGCGGTGAGTTTGATGGCTTGACGGTCTTTGGCTGTAAAGGCACGCAAAGCATGTTGTATCTTGAGTCCCAGCTGGGAGAGTACTGCATCAGGAACATCGGTAGGAGTCTGAGTACAGAAGATCAGTCCCACTCCCTTGGAGCGTATGAGCTTGACAATATTCTCCAATTGGTTGAGCAAGGCTTTGGAGGCTTGGTTGAATATCAAGTGGGCTTCATCTATGAAAATGACCAACTTAGGTTTCTCCTGGTCTCCTATCTCAGGAAAGGTGTTGTATATCTCAGCCAAGAGACAGAGCATGAAGGTAGAGAACATCTTAGGACGATCCTGTATGTCGGTAAGGCGGATGATATTGACCACTCCCCTACCCTTTTCATCAGTGTGGAGGAGGTCTTCGGTTTCAAAACTTCTTTCTCCAAAGAAGAGTTCAGCTCCTTGGTTCTCCAGCTCTACAATCTTGCGCAAAATAGCACTGGTGGAAGAAGCGGCTACACGTCCGTACTCTGATTCGAACTCACTTTTGCCCTCTTCGGTAGCGTATTGTAGTACTTTCTTGAGGTCTTTGAGGTCTAAAAGAGGATATTGGTGGTCATCACAATACTTGAATACTACAGCCAGTACCCCTTCTTGTACATCGGATAGGTCTAAGATACGAGAGAGCAATACGGATCCAAACTCAGAGACAGTGGCACGCATACGCACTCCATCTTGTTTGGATATGGTCAGAAGCTCCACGGGGAATGCCTCTGGTGTATAAGGTAGGTTCATCTGAGCGTGACGCTCTTTGATAAAAGATTTTTCTTCTCCTATGGCTGCAATTCCACTGAGGTCACCCTTGAGATCCATCAGAAGGGTAGGTACTCCCTCTTTGGAGAGATTCTCGGTGAGGGCTTGTAAGGTCTTGGTTTTCCCTGTTCCCGTTGCTCCTGCAATAAGCCCATGACGGTTAAGATTTTTCAAGGGAATATTGACAAACAAATTAGCAATGGCCTTGCCTTCATACATAGCACCACCCAAGGTGATATATTTTCCAGAAACGGTATATCCCGCCTCTATCACTTCTTTGAATTTCTCTATACTCATATTTCTCTATTTTTCTTCTAAAAGACACTATAAAAATTTATTGGGTGCAAATATACTTCTTTTTAAGCAAAAAACAGGGGATTAACGAAAATTTATTAACTGAAAAAGCCCTCTCCAAAGAAAAGTGAAAAAAGAAGAATTATCCTCTTTGCCAATCTTGATTTTTTGAGATAAAAAATTCGTATCTTTGCGCGGAATTAGTATACCCAACAAAGTATGTTAGAAGATAAAAACACCCATAGAACAGACCTCTCTCAGCTAGGAGAGTTTGGCTTGATAGACCTACTTACTCGTGATTTCCCGCTTCATAATCCCTCTTCGCTCAAGGGAATAGGTGATGATGCAGCAGTGATAGACTTCGGGGAGGAAAAGGCAGTTGTTTCCACCGATTTGCTTATCGAAGGCGTACACTTCAACTTAGCTTATATGCCTCTAAAGCACTTGGGGTACAAGGCTATCATGGTTAATCTCTCAGACATCTGTGCGATGAATGCCCTTCCTACGCAGGTGACTGTCTCCTTGGCTGTTTCTAACCGTTTTCCGGTAGAGGCCTTGGAGGAGCTCTACGAAGGCATACGCCTAGCCTGTGATATCTATAAGGTAGACCTTGTAGGGGGCGATACAACCTCTTCCACTCGTGGGCTTATCCTCTCGGTTACAGCTATAGGCAAGGCTCCCTTAGAGAAAATTGTCTACCGAAATGGCGCCAAAGAGAATGATCTTATTGTCGTTACGGGCGACTTAGGAGCAGCTTATATGGGGCTTCAGATACTTGAAAGAGAAAATGAGGTTTTCAAGGTAAACCCAAACCTTCAACCCGACTTAGAGCCTTATCAATACCTTATCGAGCGACAGCTCAAGCCTGAAGCACGTAAGGATATTATCTCCTTACTCGAAGCCTTAGAGGTACGTCCTACCTCCATGATGGATATCAGCGATGGCTTATCCTCTGAATTATTACATATATGTAAGCAATCCCATGTAGGATGTCGCCTAATGGAGGACAAAATCCCCTTGGATCCTACCCTAATCAATGTATGTGAGGAATTTGCCCTAAGTAGTACCATGGTAGCCCTCAGCGGAGGTGAGGACTATGAACTATTGATGACTATTGCTCCGGCTGATTACGATAAGATTAAAGGAAATCCAAACCTCACAGTCATTGGATATATCACCGATGAGAGTTTAGGGTGCAACCTCATCACCCGTGCCAATGAGGCGATCCCCCTAAAAGCACGTGGCTGGAATGCTTTTTAACAAAAATATATTGCTATTTCTGGGAGAATTTATTTTTTTTCCGTACATTTGCCACCGAAATTTTTATCAAACTAAGCTTATGAGAATTCTTTGTAGCCTACTATTCTCACTCACCTTGGTAAGCCCTCTTATGGCACAAGATAGTGATACGCTAACAACCCGTTACAAGGTACTTTCCAAAGGAAATATCTTTATTACGGGGAACAATATTTTGAGCCGTCAGGAAGGAAAAAACAATCCTAATACTCCCTTCAACGATCTGGTGGGAGGTGTCAAGCTCAACGATAGCCAGAATATGCAATATATTGATATTGATAAAGATAAAAAAACATTTTCCTCCAGTAGTGCAGAGGTATCCCTACCTAAGAACAGTAGAATCCTCTTTGCAGGGCTCTACTGGGCAGCTACCTATCCTTTTGAATTGGGAGAGAGCAGTGGAGGCAAGATCGTAGTGAAGGATGACAAACGTGAATCGGTAGACGAAGTACTTCTAAAGCTCCCTAAGGAAAAGTATGTTCCTATAAAAGGGGAATTTGTCTTTGATGGTAGTACTGATTCCCGCTATATGGGCAAGAATGCTCCCTATGTAATGTTTGCCGATGTGACCAAACTCCTACAAGATGCTAAGCGCAAAGATGGAGAATATACTGTAGCTAATGTAAGAGCTGCTGGAGGTGCTATAGAAGGAGGTTCTTGTGGAGGATGGACTTTGGTGATTGCTTATGAAAACCCTCAGGAACCCTTGCGAAAAATAGATATCAAAGATGGTTTCCTCTCAGTAAAAGGAAGTAAAAATATTAGCTTTACCAACTATAAAATTCCTTCTGTGAAAGAGGCCTTCCCTCGCTTAGTAGGTGGCGTACTCGATGCGGATTTCAATCAAGGAGAAAACAAGTTGGGTATCTTCTCTGAAAAAGTAGGCTTCTATGCAGAAACCAAAACCCGAAGTGTAAAGAACTTCTTCAATAGCTCTATCACTTATTTGGAAGACTATGTCAAGGAAAGAAAACCTAATAGTAAGAATACCTTAGGCTTTGACATCTTCTCTATTGTGGTACCTAACTATGACTTTGAAGTCTTTCCTGTAGGTAATGAGTACTTAAGGGTTAACTTCTCCTCTACTACAGATACTTATTATGCTTTTCTTTTAGGATTGGCGATAAATACCGAAGAAAATACCACCCTTCGCGATGCCGAAGTAGATAAGCTTTTAGGAAAAAAACCAGCAATAAAACCACAAACAGCTGTCACAGGACAAGCTACAATCACTCCTCAGGGACAAGTGGCTGCCACCCAAGGAAAAACAACTACTACACCTATTCAAAGTGGACAAAATGTGACCACTCCTCAAGGGCAAGTGGCTGCTACCCAAGGAAAAACAACTACTACACCTGTTCAAGGTGGGCAGAATACGACCACTTCACAAGGACAAGTGGCTGCTACACAACCTACTGCTGGAGTACCCGACAATGTGCGTAAGATCAATGCAGAGAATGTCAAAAAAGGATTCTACCTAATTCTAGGAGTATACTCAAACAAGCAAAATGCAGATAAGTATATATTCGGATTACGCCAGAAAGGTATGCGTGCAGAAGGCTCCTTCCTATATCCGGCTAAGAACCTCCACTATGCCTATGCGGCCTATGTAACAGACTATGAAACGGCACTAAAGAAACAGCGTGAAATCAATAGTGCGAAAAGCCAAAACCCTGAATTGCAGAAGGTGAAAGACGTGTGGATTCTTATTGTGGAATAACGTACTGTTACTTAATTACTTACAAATAAATAATTTTTCGCAAAAAAAATTAGTGATAATGACTACTATGTGATAAATATTTATTATTTTTGTAGTCGCAAGAATTGGATATAAAATGATAAATCTTTTTCGTAAAAAAGAAGACAAATTTTCCTATATAGAAAAGGGCGAAGGCACTCCTATCATCCTCTTACATGGGCTAATGGGAGCATTGAGCAACTTTGAGAGTACCATTGATTTTTTCTCAAAAAAATACAAAGTGGTGGCTCCCGAGTTGCCTATCTATGATCTTCCTTTGCTCTCCAGTACTGTAAAGAGTCTGACCAATTGGTTGGCGCGCTTTATCTCCTACAAAGGATTTGACCAAGTAATTCTCTTGGGAAATTCCTTAGGAGGACACATAGGTCTGCTCTATACCAAGCTTCATCCGAAAAAGGTGAAAGCACTCATCCTTACTGGAAGTTCTGGGTTGTACGAAAGTGCTATGGGGGATAGCTACCCCAAGCGTGGTAGTTATGAGTTCATCGAAAAGAAATGTCAAGATGTATTCTATGACCCTAAGACTGCAACCAAGGAATTGGTTGATGAAGTCTTTGCAATAGTCAATGACCGTACTAAAGTTATCAAGACCCTTGCTATTGCCAAGAGTGCTATCCGCCATAATATGGCCAAGGACTTACCTAAGATGACCCTGCCAGTTTGTCTTATCTGGGGAAAGAACGACCCTGTAACTCCTCCGAGAGTAGCTGAGGAATTCAATGAGTTGTTCCCTAATGCTACTCTGTACTGGATAGATAAGTGTGGGCATGCCCCTATGATGGAACATCCAGAAGAGTTCAACAAAACACTAAATAACTGGCTCACAGACAAAGACTTGTAGCATGGAAATCAAACAAGCCGCATTTGTAGTAAGTAATACTCAGGTAGCTAAGTGCCCCACGCACAAGCTACCTGAATACGCTTTTATTGGTCGCTCCAATGTAGGAAAATCTTCCTTAATCAATATGCTAACCAATCACAAAGGATTGGCCAAAACCTCCTCAAAACCAGGGAAAACACAGCTGATCAACCATTTCCTTATCAACAAAGAATGGTACTTGGTAGACCTACCTGGCTATGGCTATGCGAAAGTATCCAAGCAATCCAAAAAAACCTTCCAACAGTTTATTACCGACTATTTCAAAAAGCGTCGAGAGCTTGTCAATGCCTTTGTCTTGGTGGATATACGTCACGAGCCTCAGAAAATAGATTTAGAGTTCATGCAGTGGCTGGGTGAGAATGCCATTCCCTTTGCCATTGTCTTTACCAAAGCCGATAAGCTTACTGAAAAACAAATTCAAGAGCATGTAACTTCTTATAGTGAAATCCTCCTACAGCAATGGGAGGAAATGCCCCCTTATTTTATCACTTCTTCAGAAAATAGACTGGGAAAGGAAGACCTCCTCTCCTATATAGAAACTATTAACCAATCCCTGAAAGCCTAATTCTGTTATGTCCTTTCCTATTCCTATTATAGAAACACAAAGTAAAGATGCTATTCGCCTTTTTCAAGAGGAAAAACTTCGAGAACTCTTGCAATATTTGAAAGAAAAATCCCCTTATTACCAGCGTCTATTTCGAGAAAACAACATAGATATCACACAAATACAGCATCTGGAAGACCTTCAGAGATTGCCTACAACCTCCAAGGATGACCTTCAGCGCTATAATGATGACTTTCTCTGTGTACCTAAGGAAGCAATAGTAGACTATGCCTCTACCTCAGGTACCTTGGGCAAGCCTGTTACCTTTGGGCTTACTGATAGAGACTTAGAACGCTTGGCATATAACGAAGCAATTTCCCTCTCCTGTGCAGGTATTTCTCAGGGCGATGTAGTACAGCTGATGACCACTATAGATCGTCGCTTTATGGCAGGCTTAGCTTATTTCTTAGGAATACGCCACTTAGGAGCAAGTATTGTACGTATAGGAGCAGGTATCCCAGAACTACAATGGGACTCTATCCTATCCTATCACCCAACCTACCTCATTGCAGTACCTTCCTTCTTGCTCAAGCTCATAGAATATGCCGAGAAAAATGACATAGACTACCGCCATTCATCAGTGAAAGGTGTGGTGTGTATAGGAGAGACCCTTCGTCAGCAGGATTTCTCACCTAACCTACTGACTGATAAGATTATGGAAAAATGGCCTGAACTTAGGCTATACTCCACCTATGCCTCTACTGAGATGAGTACCACCTTTACCGAGTGTGATGCTCAGCAGGGGGGGCATCATCATCCGGAGTTGATCATTACTGAGGTATTGGACGATGAGGGGAATCCCCTCCCCTATGGGCAATTGGGAGAGCTAACCATTACCACCCTTGGAGTAGAGGGAATGCCTCTGTTGCGTTTCCGTACTGGAGATATGGTGACCCTGTATGATACTCCTTGTTCATGTGGAAGAAATACCCTCAGGGTAAGCCCTGTGGTGGGGAGAAAACAGCAGATGATCAAGTACAAAGGAACTACCCTATATCCACCAGCACTGATGGACTTACTTACCGAATTTGCTCAGGTAGAGAACTATATTATAGAAATTAGTAGCAATGAGATCCTTACTGATGAGATTCTGATCAAGATAGGCACTTGTGAACCCTCTGAAGCACTAAAAGAAGAAATCGCCAATCACTTTCGCGCTAAAATGCGAGTAGTCCCCAAGATAGAGTTTTACCCTGTGGATACTATAGAACAACAACTCTACCCCAAGGGCAGTCGTAAACCCGTAAAATTCATTGACCGAAGAGGGGAATAGTGAACAGAGGGCAATGAACCCTACATTGGCGTGAGCTTGTAGCTCGTGGCTACTATTCTCTTTTCCCTGTTATTTAATTAAAAAGTAATGTTAAAAATCAGAGATTTTATTTTTAAAAATGTAACTTTGTGTCCTTATTCCAAAACGTATCATTTATGAATTCCCACAATCCAAAAATTATCAGTGAAGGGCTTACCTATGATGATGTATTGCTCGTTCCCCACTACTCAGAAGTGCTTCCCCGCGAAGTCTCTATTCAATCTTTTTTTAGTAGAAATATTCCGCTGAATGTACCTATTGTCTCTGCCGCAATGGATACGGTTACAGAATCAGCAATGGCTATAGCTATTGCTCGTGAAGGAGGCATAGGTGTGTTACACAAGAACATGACTATAGAGGAACAAGCGCTACAAGTAAGAAAGGTAAAACGCGCTGAAAGTGGTATGATCATAGATCCAGTGACCCTCTCTCTTTCCTCTACAGTAGGTGATGCTAAGCACTGTATGAAAGAACACAGTATAGGAGGGATTCCTATTGTAGATGAACAAGGAATTCTCAAAGGGATTGTCACCAATCGTGACTTACGATTTGAACGTGATAATACTCGCCCCATCACTCAAGTGATGACCTATGAGAACCTTATCACAGCTCCTGAAGGAATTTCCATGAAGGATGCAGAGAAGATACTAGAAAACAATAAAATAGAAAAACTTCCTGTTGTCAATAAAGATAACAAACTTGTAGGACTGATTACCTTCCGCGATATAGCGAACCTACAAAGCAAATCCATTTCCAACAAAGACAACATCGGTCGCCTACGTGTGGCTGCTGCCCTTGGAGTAACTGCCGATGCGGTAGAGCGTGCAGAAGCTCTTGTACATGCAGGTGTAGATGCTGTAGTGATAGATACTGCACATGGACATACTCGTGGTGTAGTTACTGTACTTAAGAAAGTTAAAGAACAGTTCCCTCAACTGGATGTGGTAGTAGGAAATATTGCCACAGCAGAAGCGGCTCTTTATTTAGCTAAGGCAGGAGCTGATGCTGTAAAAGTAGGTATAGGCCCTGGCTCTATCTGTACTACACGGGTAGTAGCGGGAGTTGGTTATCCTCAGCTTTCTGCCGTGATGCAAGTAGCAGCAGCACTTAAGCAACAAAATATTTCTATTCCAGTGATTGCAGATGGAGGTATCCGATACACAGGAGATATTGTAAAAGCTATAGCGGCAGGAGCTGATTGCGTTATGCTCGGTTCCCTACTGGCAGGTATCAAGGAGTCCCCAGGGGAAACGATCATCTTCGAAGGAAGAAAATTCAAGTCCTACCGTGGTATGGGATCTGTGGAAGCCATGCAGCATGGTAGCAAGGATCGTTATTTCCAAGATGTAGAAGACGATATCAAGAAGCTTGTCCCAGAGGGCATCGTAGGGCGTGTACCCTATAAGGGAGAGCTACAAGAAAGCATGCACCAGTTTATCGGAGGCTTACGCGCTGGTATGGGCTATTGTGGTGCTAAGGACATCGCCACGCTCAAGGAGACGGGTAAGTTTGTCCGTATCACCGCCAGTGGTATTGCAGAGAGCCACCCACACAATGTAACTATCACCAAAGAAGCTCCAAATTATTCAAGATAATGAGCAATGAGCAATGATAAAAAAAGCGAGATTTCTCTTATGATCTCGCTTTCTTTGTTACTTAAAAATCCACTTAGATTTCGGCAATAAATAAATATTATTGCCGAAATCTAACTATTTTTAATAGATTCTTTTTTTCTTAAAGTAATTTTTTAAAGACTTCTAAATCATTAGGAACAAACTCAATAGGCAGTTTCTCAATAGAAGTAGTATCAAGGTTGTTTAGAGATACTTCTTCAACAGCAATGGGTGAGATAGCAATATTCAAATGCTCAAACACTTTTTTTTACAAGTTTAGAATCATATTCTTCTTGTAGTTCTTTGTATAGTTTATCTTGCAAATGAGAAAGCTGTTCTTCCACATACTCTTGAATTTCATTTATAACTTTACTTTCTTATATTTTCTCTAATTGTTTTTATAAAAAAGATGTGTATGTGCTATATAGCACAATTCGTTCCATTGTTCTATAGTGTTCTATTAAATTAAGGCATTGCTTTTAATTTACTTCCTGTTACTACTAGTTGATGAGTGTTAGGGTCATACTCCTTTATATCTGTAGCAGTTTTCCATTGTGCATTAGCTTTATAAGCATTCAAAGCACTTGCAGGAACATAAAAATTTTGAATATCACTTTTTCCAAAAGAATCATTTCTTCTTGAACTAAGAAGAGTAGGAGGAATAGTAGCTTCTATGTAAACATTCTTAATATCTGTATTCTGGAATACGAGATATCCTATCGAAGTAATATTTTTAGTAAAATGAATTTCTTCTAAAACTGTACAATTTCTAAATGCAGAATGACCTATAGTAGTTATTTTTTCTGTAAATTTAATAGTAGTTAAATCTCTACATCCTCGAAATGCCTCATTTCCTATTTTGGTAATATTAGCTAATTCTGGAATATTTGTCATATCGATAGTTGTGACATTTTTATTTCTCCACTCTAGTAAGGTAGTTGCATCATCACTTATTAAAAAATCCACTTTTTGAGCAATATTGTTACTTCCTATCAAAGAAATTCCACTTCCCCAGCCATTCTCTGTTTTAGGTCCATAGAGATTCTTATTCTGCGTATCAATATACCAATCTCCTATATTTCCTTGTGTAGTAGGAGCTACAGTTCCAGATAGTATTTTACTACCAGCTTGTCCTTGAGTACCTTTAAAGGATATAGGATTTCCCCAGCCTTCTATAGTTTTTGCTCCATACAAATTCATAGCATTTTTATCAAGATAATAATCTCCTATACTTCCAAGAGAAGTATTGGGAGCACCTTCACCTGAAAGAATTTGACTACCTTTTTGAACTTCTACACGTTCAATTACTTTTTCGGTTTCTTTTCCACAACTGCTAATAGTGAGCAGTCCTATTATAGCCATTGCTATTACAATTTTTTTCATCTTATAAAAATTTTAATCTTCTTCCCTACTCTATTACAGGCTTTTCGGGTTTTCGCCTTATATAAACACAGCCCTTTGGACAGCTGTTTTATTTCTGAGTGCAAAGATAGAGTGCTGGGTAGTCAAGCTACGACCGACTTGTTATTTTAACATAACAAAAAAGCAAACCTACTCATGAAAAAATTTTGTAAGCAGGCTTGCTTTTCTCAAATATTTTTATATACGAATTGCTTAAACTAAGACATAATAAGAGCTTGCATTGCGTTTAACTCTTAAATATTCATAATTTCATTATCTTATTTGCTACGGCAAAGATAGCAAAAATTATGATAGTACACCAACTTTATTTGTTAAATTTTTAAATTATTTTTTTACTGTTTTCTTTGCAACAGTCTTAGAGGCTTTGGCGGGCGCTTTCTTGGCAGTGGGCGCCTTCTTAGTAGCAGGGGTCTTCTTAGGCTTTTCCTTAGTGGCCAAGAGGCTTTGGGCTTCGGCTAAGGTAAAGGCTTCTATATTCGTATCCTTGCTGAGCTCTACTTTGGTCTTTCCTTTAAGGAGGTGGTAGCGCCCCCAGCGGGCTTTTTCTATATGTATACCTTCCTCTGGCCATTCCTTAACTACTTTCTCGGATTCTTTCTTGAGTTTCTCTTCTATCAAAAAGATGATATCACTCTGGGAGAGATGCTCAAAATCGTACTTCTTACTTACGCTAATGAACATATTGTTCCACTTGATAAAAGGGCCAAAACGACCTGTTCCCTTGGTAACTTCCTTACCATCGTATACGGAGATGGGGGCATCAGCTTTCTGTTTTTGGTCGATAACCTCCTTAGCCTCGTCAAAGGTTATGGAAAAGACATCCAAGGACTTATCCAAGGAAATAAAGACATCACCAAAGCGGATATAAGGGCCAAAGCGGCCTATGTTGGATTCTACTTCCTTACCCTGATATACGCCCAACTTACGGGGGAGTTCGAAGAGCTTCATAGCTTCCTCGAAGGTGATACTATCAATGGTCTGGTGAGGCAAGAGGCTAGCAAAGCGTGGTTTTTCCTCATCCTCCACAGTACCAATCTGCACCATGGCACCATAGCGACCAAGGCGTACACTCACAGGCTTACCAGTGGCAGGATCGGTACCTAAGATACGCTCTCCGGTCTCGCGCACTGCATTTTGCTCTACATGGGCTACCGTAGGATGAAAAGTATCGTAAAAACGGCCAACCATTTTTGCCCAGTCTTCTTTGCCTGAGGCGATATCATCGAACTCTTCTTCGACTTTAGCAGTAAAATTATAATCCACAATGGTAGCAAAGTGGGTGATCAAAAAGTCATTGACGATCATACCTATATCGGTAGGAATGAGTTTACCCTTATCAGCACCTACATTCTCTGTGAGTTTCTTTTCCTTGATTTCATTTTTGATCAAGGAGAGCTGTAAGTAAGGACGGCTTTCGCCCTCCAAGCTACTACGCTCTACATAGCCTCGGTTCTGTATAGTGGAGATGGTAGCCGCATAGGTAGAAGGACGGCCAATACCCAGCTCTTCCAACTTCTTGACCAAGGAGGCTTCTGTATAGCGGAAGGGCGGACGGGTAAAGCGCTGGGTAGCTGTAATATGTTTGCTCGTGAGGGACTCCCCTACTTTCATAGCAGGTAGCATGCCTTCGTCTTCCTCTTCTTCGTCGTCCTTACCCTCGAGATATACCTTAAGGAATCCGTCAAATACGATCACCTCGCCACTACCTATAAAAGGCTCTGTGTGGGTAGAAGCATTGACCTTCACCTGAGTACGTTCCAGAGAGGCATCACTCATCTGGGAGGCAATGGTACGCTTCCATATTAGTTCGTATAGGCGTACTTGATCAGCTTCTGCTCTTACGGTATGAGCGGCCATATCGGTAGGGCGGATAGCCTCATGGGCTTCCTGAGCCCCCTTGGAGTGGGAGGTATATTGGCGGGTCTTACTGTAAGCCTCTCCATAAGACTTGACAATCTCCTGCTTGGCAGCAGAGAGTGCCTCAGGAGATAGGTTTACACTATCGGTACGCATATAGGTGATAAGCCCTGATTCGTAAAGGCGTTGTGCCAGTTGCATGGTTTTGGATACAGAGAAGTGGAGCTTGCGGGCGGCTTCCTGCTGTAGGGTAGAGGTAGTAAAGGGGGGGGCTGGAGATTTCTTAGCAGGCTTGG
>NZ_ACLQ01000029.1 GCF_000174755.1 Capnocytophaga gingivalis ATCC 33624 | reverse complement strand
AGTCCCATTCCGAAGAGCATCATATAGAACTCCGCTCCTATTTCGGGGACAAACTGTACCGTACCCTTATGGCTACCGATGTGTGTGCCCCCGTAATAGGAAAAGCCCGCATAGAAAGGCTCAGAGTTTTGGGAGGCGCCTACAAATCCATAGTGATACACTCCATTAGTAAAGGTATAAGCTGTACGCACCCCCGTCACTTGTCCCTTCATGAGAAAAGGAAAGAATAGTAAAAGCAAATATTTCATTAACCATTGGTCATTAATCATTATTTAGTTTCCTACTTCACTGATAAACTTAATACGATACAGACGTAGCTCGTCATCTTCGTAATCCCCACCAAATTCTTTGGAAGCTACAGATATTTTATCTGTCTCGGCATCCAAGAAGTAATCATGGAGCTCTTCTTGTTGCTCTTCATCAAGAATTTCATCTATCCAGTAGTTGATATTCAGCTTGGTACCACTGTATACGATTTGTTCCATTTCCTTGAGGAACTCATCCATGGACAGTCCCTTTGCTTTAGCAATATCAGGAAGAGGGAGCTTCTTGTCTACATTCTGGATGATAAAGAGTTTTAGCGCAGAATTAGCTCCTGTGGTTTTTACAATTAGATCTTCTGGACGGATGATATCATTCTCTTCTACATATTTGGCTATGAGAGAGACAAACTCTTTTCCATATTTTTTAGCCTTCCCTTCTCCTACACCAAATACATTGGTGAGTTCTGTGATATTGATAGGATATTTCATACACATATCCTCTAAAGAGGTGTCTTGGAACACTACAAAAGGAGGTACGCCAAATTCCTTAGCTACCTTTTTACGCAAGTCCTTCAGGTACTTCAGTAGTGTATCATCCAAGGCTGAAACGGTATTCTTAGCTGGTTCGTCAGGATCTTCATCGAAGTTGTGATCCTCCGTCATCATGAACGAATGAGGTTCCTTGAGGAAGGCGCGCCCCTTGTCGGTAAGGAACATCACCCCATAGGTCTCTATATCCTTGCGTATGTAATCATTGACCATTACTTGGCGAATGAGTGACATCCAGAAATGTCCATCTAAGTCACTACCACAGCCGAAGAAATCCTGTTCGTCAAAACGATTGGACTTGATGATAGCTGAATATTTGCCAGTAAGTACATTGACCAAGTCTTTGGCTTTGAGTCTTTGGCGGGTTTTGTCAATAACGTCCAAAAGCATAGTAACTTGTTCTTTAGCCTCTTTCTTGGTCTTAGGATAGCGCATATTGTCATCCATATTGGCACCTTCCCCATTGATCTCGTCGAACTCTTCTCCGAAATAGTGTAGGATGAACTTCCTACGAGAGCTGGAGGTCTCTGCATAGGCTACCATGTCCTGCAAGAGGGCTTGTCCTACCTCTTGCTCAGCAATAGGCTTGCCTACCATGAATTTCTCCAATTTCTCTATATCCTTATAGCAGTAGAAAGCAAGGCAATACCCTTCTCCACCATCACGTCCAGCACGCCCAGTTTCTTGGTAGTAGCTTTCGATACTCTTAGGAATGTCGTAGTGGATGACAAAGCGAACATCGGGCTTATCAATTCCCATTCCAAAAGCGATGGTAGCTACCACTACGTCTACTTCTTCCATCAGGAACATATCTTGGTGCTTGGCACGTGTCTTGGCATCCAAGCCTGCATGGTAGGGGATAGCAGTGATCCCATTCACCTGTAGGGTTTGGGCAAGTTCCTCTACACTCTTGCGGCTCAGACAGTAGATAATTCCCGATTGTCCAGGACGTTGTTTGACAAAGCGAATGATATCACTATTGATGTTTTTTGTCTTGGGGCGTACCTCATAGTATAGGTTAGGACGGTTGAAGGAGGACTTGAATACATTAGCCTCGGGCACTCCTAAGTTCTTGAGAATGTCCTCCTGTACTTTGGTAGTGGCCGTTGCCGTTAGAGCGATGATAGGGATTCCTTCTCCTAAGCGTTCTATGATGGTTTTTATATTTCGATATTCAGGGCGAAAGTCATGTCCCCATTCGGAAATACAGTGCGCTTCATCTACCGCGACAAAGGAGATATTGATAGTTTTTAAGAAGTCCGCATATTCATCCTTGGTGAGTGATTCTGGAGCCACATATAGCAACTTGGTGTCGCCATTACGAATATCCTCCATTACATTACGGATCTCTCCTTTGGTGAGGGAGGAGTTCAATACGTGGGCTATTTTATCAGTGCCGGAGATGCCTCTTATGACATCTACTTGGTTCTTCATCAGGGCAATAAGTGGAGAAATCACAATAGCAGTTCCTTCCTTGAGCAAGGCAGGGAGCTGGTAACAAAGGGATTTTCCGCCACCGGTGGGCATCAAAACGAAGGTGTGATGATTGTCCATGATACTGCGAATAATCTCCTCTTGCTTTCCTTTGAAGGCACTGAAGCCAAAAATGCTTTTTAACGCTTTTTGTAATTCAACATTTGTTGTACTCATAATATAATATGTAGTATTTTTTTCTTACTTTTGCAGGATAAAATTACAACTTTTTTTTAAGTAGCAAATCTAAATATTACTATTTTGGAAAACTTTAATAAAATACTCGATTTTGCTCGGGAAACCATTGAAACTGAGCTGTATTCTTTAGGGAAATTAACAAATTTTTTAGACAAAGATTTCGCTCTTTCCGTCCAAACAATCCTTGAAAGTGGGGGGAGGGTCGTGGTTACAGGCATCGGAAAGAGTGCAATTATCGCACAAAAAATTGTTGCCACAATGAATTCCACCGGTACACCTTCCCTTTTTATGCACGCAGCGGATGCTATCCATGGGGACTTGGGGATGATCCAGCCCAAGGATGTGATTATCTGTATTTCTAAGAGTGGTAACACTCCAGAAATCAAAGTGTTGGTGCCTCTGCTCAAGCGTGAGGGAAATCCCTTGATTGCCATTACTGCCAATAGGGAGTCTTTCCTGGCCACTCAGGCTAATTATGTTCTCTATGCCTATACCCAGAAGGAGGCTTGTCCTAACAACTTAGCGCCGACAACCTCGACCACCGCTCAGCTGGTCATGGGCGATGCGCTCTCTGTAGCACTCATGCGTATGAAATCTTTTGGGAGTGAGGACTTTGCTAAGTATCATCCAGGTGGTGCCTTGGGCAAGCGCCTCTACCTAACTGTAGGCGAGGCCATTGCACGCAACCAAGTGCCATCGGTAGCCCCTGATACGGATATAAGACAGGTCATTGTCGAGATTTCTCAAAAGATGCTCGGGGTCACTGCTGTACTTGAGGGTGATGCCATTGTCGGGGTCATCACCGATGGGGATATCCGTCGTATGCTTAGCCGCTATGAGGATATAAAGGGACTCAAGGCCAAGGATATTATGTCCTCCCATCCTAAGACAATAGAAAGTAGTGTCTTAGCAGTCGATGCTTTAGACTTCATGCAAAATCACAAGATCACCCAGTTATTGGTCACTCACTCTAGTCGCTATATGGGGGTCATCCATCTTCACAATCTCATACAAGAGGGAATTATTTAATGAATAATGCCAATAATGATTAATGAATAATGCAAAAGGGTGGATTAATCATTGAACATTAGTCATTGAACATTAATCATTAGTCATTAACCATTATTGAAATGGTTTTCTCATTTCCTTGTGTATCCATACATCGCAGAAGGTGTTCCCCTGGGCTGAGTTGCAATTGCATGTCGTGGAAGTGGAGGGTCTCTCCCAGATAGGTCTCGTCCAAGTACCAAAACAGCTTACCACTGTGCTTATAGGCCACACGGGCTACAATAGGCTGCACTTCTCCTCCGAAGCCTTTGGCTTGGTGAAGAACAGTACCATCCTTGGGGTAGATAAAGTCCAAGGCTGCTTGGCGCTCTCCCCCCTGGCAGTCTTCTCGTAGGGGTGGTAAGGGTAGGTAAGTGGGGTGTCCCTTGCGGTAGAACCATTCCATCAAAGGGGGCAATACAAACCAGCTCTTGGAGTCTATCGCTGAGATGGGCTGACAATCCGCCGTCACTTGCCACTTATGATCAGGGCTGAGGTGTACCCACTTATGATATTTACATGGAGTGCCTAATAGGCTTGCTTTGGCAGTAGTTATCAGCTTCTTAGGGCAGATGTCACTGGCGAGCATCCCACTTATGGCACATACTTCTATTTGTTGTAAATCTTCTTTTGGAGAGACAAACCATTGGTTCTTCGCAAGCCACTGGAATATCTCCAACATCACAGGGGAGGCAGTACCTACTCCTGTGAGCTCTGGTCGTCCTTCTCCGGAGGCATTGCCAACCCATACGCCTACTAAGTAATTGGCATTCATCCCTATAGACCATGCATCGCGGTTGCCAAAACTGGTACCTGTCTTCCAAGAGATTTTTCTTGAGGAGGCATAATAGCGCCAAGCTGAGTCGAAAGAGGGACGGTTCACCTGGGTGAGAGCTTCTAAGGTTTTATAGATAGCTCCTGCACTTAGGTGGGTTTTCTCTTGCTGCTCCTTGCCATAGTTACGCTCTCGGGGCAGATAGCTCAATGGCTGAAAGGACTGGGAGAGGTAGCTGTGCTTTTGGTTGTAATGGTTGAGTTCAAACCCCATATGAGCATAGGCTTGTGAGAGTTCCCATAGGCTGCTCTCAGCACCTCCCAGGATCAAGGAAAGCCCGTAGTGGTCGGGGTGGCGGTTGATGGAGTACAGCCTATGCTTGCGTAGTTGTTGGTAGAACCTACTGATGCCATACTGTCGTAAGAGTAGTACAAAGGGAATATTCAGCGAGCGATATAGCGCCTCATGGGCGGGTACTACTCCCTCATAGGTGTTTTCAAAGTTCTGGGGGGCATAGCCTGCTATATGGGTAGGCACATCGGCAACGAACTCTTCAGGTAGCAGCTCCCCACTGTCGAGCATAGCCGCGTAGAGGAAGGGCTTGAGTACACTTCCGGTACTGCGAGGTCGGTGAATGATATTTACATCCTTCTGGTGCTCACCATCGGTGGGGCTATTCCCTACATAGGCGAGGACTTCTTGCCGCTGAATGTCTACAACCATGGCACAGAGGTTATGTACTTCAAAGCGCTTGTAGTAGCGATAGTACTTCTCTACGATCTGGTTGACTTTCTCCTGTAGGGGATAGTCTATAGTACTTCGCTTGCGCTCTCCACGGTGGCTTTTGGCAATGCGCTCCACCAAGTGAGGTGCCATATTGGGTAGCTCATGGGGCTTCTCAGGCAGGGATTCGCTCAGGGCAAGCTCGTAGGTGGTTTTATCTATGGTATGATTTTTGTACAGTTTGCCTAAGAGAAAATCTCTCTTATGCTTCAGGGAGGTTTGGTTTTTCCCTGGGTAGATAAGTCCTGGAGCATTGGGCAATACCGCAAGGGTACAAGCTTCTGCCCAGGAGAGCTGCCATACAGGTACCCCAAAGTAGCGCCAAGCGGCCATCTCAGCTCCGATGATATTCCCGCCAAAGGGTGCGTGGGAGGCATAGAGACGGAGAATGTGCTCCTTGCTATAGCGTAGCTCAAGGCGTGTCGCCCAAATGGCCTCGATGAGTTTTTCGCCATAAGTGCGCTTTTTGTTCTTACGAGCCAAGCGAATCACTTGTTGGGTAAGGGTACTGCCTCCACGTCGGGTACGTCCATAGCGTAGGTTTGTAAGCAGGGCTTTGCCTGTGGAGATGGGGTTCACCCCTAAATGATAGTAGAAATGAGCATCTTCGTAGGCTAAGATAGCCTCTTTAAGCTTGTGGGGGACACTGTCTAATTCGGGAAAGCGCCACTGCCCATCGGGAGCGATTTTGCCTCCTAAGAGCTTGCCATCACTGCTTTCGACTATAGTAGCATACCCCTGAGGGAAAAGGTCTCGTGGCAGGCACAGACTATACCATAATAATAGTATAATCCCGATCCCCACACGGATTTTGTGGCGACGGGCATAGCCTATAGCAGCAAGGAGATATTTTCGACATAGCGCTTTCACGATTACAAAAGTAAATGTTTTTTCTATAACAAACAAATTTTTTTCATTACTCGTTACTCATTAACCATTGACCATTATTCATTGATTGCTGTTTATAATTTTAAAAAATGTTAATAACTTTTTAGGAAAGCGATTTTCTGAGAGTTTATTTTTTCTAAAGCCTTGTATTTATGCGGGGTATAGGCGTATTCTCCCCTTGAAATCTTATGGAATTTTACCTAAGACCTCCTTGAAACTTTTAAGAAAAAAACAACGTATAAAAACTTTTTTATATATTTGCATCGCTTTTCTACGCCTTGTAAAAAGTAAAGAAAAGAATCAATGTTCCATTATGGTAATATACCAAATTTTATGAAACTTTTTAATCAATAAAACGTACTATGAAAAAAATGAAATACATTGCTTGTCTGTTCCTGCTCTTGGTAACAGGGATGATCTATGGACAGACAGCACGTGAGATATATAGCATCCAGACAGGAAGTAGCGAATCCAATAATTATTATTGTGTGCGCAATTCCTCCGGTCAGGTCAAGGTATACTTCAAGTGGAGGGGTACCAAAGCAAATGTTGATAATAAGTTCATCGCAGAACTCTCCGATGCCAATGGGAATTTTGGTTCTCCTATAAAGCTTGGTGAGATCACCGAGCGTGGAAACCAGGTACAGGTTTTTGAAATTCTCTTCCACCTGCCAGCAGGTACTGATGGTCTGGCTTATAAGATCCGTATCCGTAGTACCTCGCCTGAGGTTATTGGGGTGAGTGCTCCCTTCGAGGCACACCACTTAGGCGATGCTACTCCTACTCAGCTGAACAATTTTAACAATGTAGAGCTCTGTCCTGGGGCTGGTGGACGTACTATCTCTGTCACAGGAGGAAGTACTGCCGCTGTATATAAGTGGTATAAGGATGGCCAACTTATCCCTGGGGCTACTGGTAGCAGCTATACAGTAACTACTCCCGGAGTATATGCTGTGGACCCTGATTTTGGCCGTTGTTCTACTTCCTTGCGCTCCAATCAGGTTACCGCTACCTTAGCAGGCTCTTCAGGCTCTATGGTACTCAAGATCAAGGGGGCTTCTCCTCGTGAAATCTGCGCAGGTGTTCCCACTACACTTGAGACAGAAGTCGAAAATGGTGGATCCAATACCTTTACCTATCAGTGGTATAAGGGGGAAGTGGCCATCACAGGGGCTTCTACTGCTACTTACAATGTTACTGAGGCGGGAGACTATAAGGTAACAGCTACCGCAGCGGGTGCTTGTCCGCTTACTTCCAATGTGATCAAAGTCACCGAGCGCAACACGGCTGGCTTGCTCACTATCTCTGGTGGAGAAACTCAGGTGAAGTGTCCTGCACAAACCATCACGCTGACTTCTGTACTTTCCAATCCTTCTCTTACGGGTATATACAAATGGTATAAAAACAATACAGAAATATCGGGTGCCTCTACCAATACTTATACGGTAAGTGATACTGGTAGCTACTATGTCACTCTTACCGAGACTGATGGTTGTGTGATCAAGTCCAATACTGTGACCGTTACCGATCGCTCTGGGGTGAACCCTGGCGATATCAAGTGGCTCGGCCATGAGAATAACGATGTGATCTTTTCTTTCCCTTATCGTCGTCCAGTTATAGAGTTGGACATTCCTTCTACAGAGACCCTTACAGTCAAGTGGTTCAAGGAAAATGACCCTTCCAATATCCTTCAGGAGAATACCACCCGCTCTTTTCAAGTACCTTCAGAAGGGACTTTCGTGGCGGAGGTATACGATGCTTGTGGTACTAAGGTGAATACGGGTGTACTCAAGCTTCAGGTGAAAGAGCCTTCTCGCTATATCCCTACCATTGGCTTCAAGCAGGGTAATGCTCCTTGTGGTGCCTCTCAGGCAATCTTGGAGCTCTCCAAGCTCGAGGCGGTGATTGTAATAGGTTCTGAACAGAAAAAAACTCTTGTTCCCAATGCGGATTATGATCAGTATACTTTCCAATGGAAAAAGGATGGCGTAGCAGTAGGCTCTGGCAAGGAACTCTCGGTGACCAGTACCAATACGGTGAGTGTCTATCACTTGATGGTCAGCGGCGCTTTCAACTCCAATGAGATCAAGCTCATGAATGTTGATGTCCCTACAGCGATCTCCATTACTACCAGCACAGGGGCTACTGAGCTCGAAAGTGATCGTGCTCTCGAACTTATCCCAACCCTCTCTGGAAACTTCCAACAGGAACTCTTTACCTATAAGTGGTATCACCGTAAGGACAACACCCAGCCTTGGGAAGAGAAAAAAGATGTAACAGGTGAAACAGACAAAAAATATGTGATCCCTGCCACCTCTCAGAAGGATCCTGCCTTCAGATCGCTTGCAGGCGAATATCAGTTTGTGGCCAAACTCAAGGAAGGCAACGTAAGCATAGGCGGACAGAGTATTGACCTTACACCCTATGCTGCTGCTTGTGGAGGTACCGAAGGGGTGATTAATATAAGGTATGTGCTCAACTATGATGGGGTAGAGGTACCTAATATCTTGCTCCTTCGTGGAGAAGACCTCAACCGCAAGTGGATACTCCCCTCCCAGTGGGCAGGTGCCAAAGTAACTATATACAAACAAACTGGTGAAATTGTATACCAAGCTAACCAATACAACAACGATTTTCCAAATTTCGAATCAATACCTTCTCGTGAAGGTGCTGCTATCTACTTCTTCTATGAGTTAGAAAAAAATGGTAAAACGCAGCGCGGAACTATAACCATATTCCATTAAAAATGAAAATAGGACTCTCATATAAGATTTGGCTTTGCTTTCTCATCTCTGCCTTCGCCTTGGCGCAAGAGCAGAAGGGGTATTATATGCCTTACCAGATGCCTACCCATGCTTTTGTGCGCTTCAATACATTTGTTGCCAATCCAGCTTTCCCGCTTATTGTCAACTACCAAGAGCACAATGTAGGTCTATACTATCGTAACCAGTGGTCGGGCTATAAGAATGACAACTTCTCTCTTATGGGGCTTTCCTATGGCCGCAACTGGAGAGAAACTAGCTCAATGAATGCAATGGTCTTCAAGCGCAATGCTACAGTGATGACCAATTACGGCGTCGTGCTCAACTATGGTCACCTTATCACCCTTTCCGATCAGGTGCGTATAGGATTGGGACTCAGTGTAGTGCCATCCTTCAGCGGCTTGGACAAGGGGCGCATTCGTGCAGCCGATCCTACTGATCCCTTGCTCAATGTAGGTAACTCTTTCGATATCAATGTCCAACCAGGGGGATATATTGCCTTTGGAGACTTCTATATAGCAGGGATGGCAGAGAACCTTATTGACTATTCCTCCGGAGCAGGCAAGGCCATGACCGAGTTCCGTGACAAGACTTTTACCGCACACCTGATGTATCGCACCGCTTTGGAGAGCAACAACAGCCTCTTGGAAAACGGCTATTGGTCAGCGGCTTTTCGTGCGACTAAGGAATATGATGGTTACAACTTTGGCGGTAGTGCCATGCTCGATCTCCCCGCCTTGGGATGGCTCAATGTGGGCTACACCCAGCGCAACGGGCTCTTAGCCGGAGTAGGGGTCAATCTACGCCAGCAGTGGAGCCTTGGGGTAGAGTATGAAAACCCTATAGGGGTAAAAATTCCTCAGCTGGGTAGCACCTTTGGGGTGTATCTCAATGTACAGTTCGGTGGCGAACGACAGAAAGTAGCTCCTGCTCCGACTCCAAGACAACCAAGTACCAAGAGACCTCCTATTGTACAAGTAACTCCAGAAGAACCTAAAGAAAAAGAACCTTTGGTGAAGCAACCTGATTTGACAAAAATGCCTGTAAAACCAAATCAAGCACCAATTTCTGTTAAGATAGAAACTATGGAAGGTGTACCTCCTGGACACTATGTCATCATTGGGGTATATGCAATTGCACGTAATGCCTTCAATTTCCGTCAGCAAATGGCCAAACGTTATGAAGTAGGTACTTTTGTAAATAAGAAAAATGGCTTGAACTATGTGTACCTTGGCAAGGGAAGCATGTCTCTCGAAGAAGCTCAAAACCTCATGCGTAAACAGATGATCAATGTTGATTTTGTGGGAGGTATTTGGGTGTTAGAAGTGAAGGCTTTGTAAGAAAAAAAAGTATTAAAAATTCAGTAGTCAGTGGTCTAATCACTGGCTACTGTTAAACAAATTATAAAGTTTTTATTTTAACAAAAATAGCCTTTTGATTTCTAAAAAAATATATATATTTGCCCATAAAAAGTAGTCTTTTAGGGTAAGGGGGAATAGTATTTGTAATAAATTGATTCTTAATTAATTAACAATTTATTTTCCTTAAATGTGTTTATAGAAAAACACAGCTACTCTCATGTATTTGACTTTTTTGTTTATTTCACCTTCTATGAATAAATGCAAAGTAGGTAGAAGTATGCAAAACTAAAATAAACAAATCCATCTCAGCCATCTCTTCAAATCCTAATTCCTCTTCAGGAGGTAGGGATAAGAGGAATAAAAACTAAACAATTATGGATACCATTTTTTTAAAAAAAACAATTGTGAAAAAACTATTTCATTTTCTCTGTACCGTGACCCTATTGCTTTCAGGGATCACGGCTTTCGCACAGGGGGCACCTGCCTATAAGGCAGTGGTTAAGGGAGATTTTGAGCTTATAGGTAACCATTCGGACGCTCCTTATACCCTTAATATACCTCAGACAGACCCTAACTGTCCCGTCAATATCAAGTGGGCACGCCTCTATTGGGGAGGACACTCAGGTGGGGGCAACAAAGATCAGGTGCGTTTAGTAGGTCCTGGAGGTCTTAATAAATCCATTACCAAAGGTGGAGGTAATGAAGAAACAAATGGGGTAGTATGGGCAGATGCTGACTACCTTATATATCGTTTCTATTTTACTAGTAATGATGGTACCGATTTGGATATTGCAGCTGAAATTACTTCTCCTGTAAGATATCGTGCAGGATATTGTCGAGGTAAATTCTCCTCTCAAGATATGCCAATAAGGGGAGCTGCTCCTTCGGGAAATTTTGCAATGTGGAGTGGTGATAATACAGGAGTTGGTTTGGAGTCTATTATTATCAATGTAAAAAAGATAAAACAGACGCATCCTTCTTCTCAAGATATTGTTATGAACTTCTATGCAGGATGGTTTAGAAGGTATGTATCAGGGAATATGGCTATCAAAGCAGAAGCCTACAGAGGAGAAATGATAAACGATCCAGCTGATCGTTTCAACTGGATACCAGCTCCTGGAGCTCAAAAAGTAGGAGAAGCAACTTTCCCTATACAGTTGGCAAAATATAATGGAGCTTGTAATGGAAATAAGTGGACAAATGTGCCTACAGGTGATATGTACCACTTTGGAGAGTTTGTGTATAATCCTTCTGATGGTCGTATTCTTTGGAAAAAATCATCTACCATAGGAGGAGGACAAGAGTACTTAGGACAAAGTAATGTTGTGGATGCTACCAAAACAATTGTTAATGATGGTACTCGTGTCGATGATGATTCTTACTACTATCGTTGGGCAGATGTGACTGCTGATCTGCAAGCTTTAGCTCGTGCAGGAAATCTCAATGGTCAATTTCAAGTAAATGATATATATAATGATGGCGGAACTTCTTGGAAGTTTCAGCCTGGTTGGGCTTTGGTAGTAGTCTACGAAGATCCTAAAGCTAAAGGGACAACAGTCAGCAAATGGATTGAGGTACACAACCCTTTCCAACGAGTAGGAGCGGGAGCTCCTACAGAGTTTACGTATAACTATAGTGGTTTTGTAGCTGCAGCAGCAACTACTCCACCAGGAGCTCACAATAATATATGGCCTAAATATGGACAAGTAGCACTCGGAGGGGAAGCCTCTGTAAGTGGGGATAAAGTAGAAGTGAATGGTACTGCGAATCCTTATAATGGAAGACAAGCTAATAATTTTTTCAAAGGAATAATTACTCGCGAAAATGATGCTTCACAACCTTCTGTTGGGTGGGATGTGTCTGTTTTTGGTGCGCAGAATCCTGCAGCAGGAGCTACCTCTACTACTGTAAAATACAAAGCAAGTGATGGAGGTTATGATGCCTTTATTAATATTGCTAATGTAGCTTCTATACCTACTGCACGACCTGCTTTCGAGATGGTTACCTCCGTGAAAAACTCCGCTGGTACTGACATCTCAGGTCAGCGTATTGCCTTAGGAGCTACTGCTAAATATGAAATTACCCTACGCAATGTAGGCTCTGGTAATGCATCCTCAACCATTACCTTGGAGGCGTTACTACCTAAGAATCTTAACTATGTAAGTCATGAAGCCTTGCCGCTGGGAGCTACTTTCGCAGGTAAGACCAATAATTATAACAACACAGGTCGTTCCTTGCTCAAGTTTACCATTCCTGCAGCAGGTCTTCCTGCCAATGCTAATGCTCCTATGTCTGCGCCAATTACAATTAATGTAAAGGCCGTATCTGATTGTGGAGCTTTGCGTGATGCTTGTTCTAACAAACTTGAGTTCCAGCCTGTCCTTAAGTACAGTGTAGTAGGACCTAATGAAAACTTAGAACAGCTCTCTTACAACAAGCTTACTGACTGTGAACCTAAGCCTACAACCTTTTTTATTGATGATACTCCTTGTAGCCAATCCGCCAACAATACCTATCCGTATTGTGCTGCCTTTGAGCTCGATGGAGGGGCTGGTTATCCTTCTTATAAGTGGACACGACAAGGAAGTACCCAAGTACTTAGTACCGAGCGTAAGTACCGCATCACTGAGGCTGGTGTTTATGTACTCGAAAGAGGAGCTTCTGCTTGTCAGAACCCTACAACCTTGACTTTCAACATCACACCTCGTACTGGCAACGATGCCCTACATCCATTGCGCAACAATAGTCGTGTGGTGGAGCGTCAGACTTGTAACAATACAGGTCTTGAGTACCTACAGGTGGCACTTTGTGGTCCTTCAGTGACCCTCTCTACCACTGGAGTAAGTCTCCCCGATAGTGATGTGATCTGGTACCGTTATAAGGGAAATACTTCTCAGCTAGTACCTTCTTGTCCTCCAGCTTCTGTAGCTGCTGAACCAGCCAACTGGGAACGCTTGGGTACAGGAAAAACTTTTACAATCAACGACAATCAGGTGAGCAACAATGGTACTCACTTCGCTATTGTCCTTAAGAATCCAGGCAATTGTGACGCGGATTATTACTTCCGTGCTTACAAGGCATCAGGTAGTTATACTTTGGCTAAGGAAAATATCTTGTCGCTCATGTGTAACGGGGCTACTACAGCTACCTCTCAGGGTTGGCTCAAGATAACTAATATTCCTAATGGACAATACCAATATAAAATAGATGGACCTTCTGCCTCTGTGGGTTGGACGGATGTACCTGGAGGTAATAACAACTTCGAACATCAAGTCTCTGCCCGTGGGGAATATACTGTGACCCTACGTCCGAAACTCGCAGGAGGCTCTTCTCAGTTCCAAAATAATGTATGTACTTTTGAACAGAAGATCACCGTGCAGGAGACTACTACCTCTGGAGCAGATCCAACCTTGACCCTCACCAAAAAGGATGTACAGTGTGTGGCACAGACTCCTTCTGGAGGAGCCATTCATGTTATGGTACATGGCAATGTAACCTTGCCGGTGGATGTCATCGTCAAAAAACAAGCAGGGTCTCAGATAGTCCGTGTAAGGGTAGATAATGATAGCAAGCGCGATTCTAATAATTGGGACAATGTTTCCAAAGCGGCTATCAGCACCTTAGGCAAAGGAAAATATGAAGTTACAGTAGTACCTAACCAGCGCAACTGTACTACTCCAGCTCAGATAGTAGAAATCAATGAGTTGCCTGAATTAAAGCTACTTACCGTAACACCTGAGGATCCTTCTTGTGGGCCTAATAAAAAAATCTCAGTGACTTACTCAGGAGGTACGCCTCCATATAGTCTGGAGATATCAGGTATAGGTATCGCAACACAACAACCTAATGTAGGAAATGTAACTGCTTATACCTTTGAAATTAATGATCCTACTTTTACTTCTGGTTCTAAAACATATCAGGTAAAAGTAACTGATACTAATGGTTGTGTGGTAACGAAAATGGTACCTTTCCAGTTGCAGCCTAAGCCTACCTTTACCAAGGCTTCTACTTCAGCGGATTGTTCTACTACAGCAGGTACTATAACCATGACCATCAACAATCCATTGTTCGATGTGACCAAATACTCTGTGCGTTATGCTATTGAAAAAGCTAATGCAGGAGGTACTTTCTCAGGCAACTGGATGTTCCAAGATTATCCGAACAAGACCTTTACTGGTCTTACCTCTGGTAAGTATCGTCTCCGTGTATACTACAAGCGCGGTAGTAAGGAGTGTTCTTGGCCAGAAGAAACCTATCAGGTAATGAATAATGGTCGTCTCGAATATCTCACAGGCCCTGACTTTGATGATCAAATTGTCACTATTGATGAGGGTAATGGACCTCTTACTGGTTTTGCCAACGTATCTCACTTGGCTTGTAAGGTAGGAGAAAACCCAACCGGACATGCTCACGCTTCTGTACGTGTTTCTGGTCTCGGTGGTGGTAACGGTACTGCTGGCGGGGTAGGACCTGGTGGCAAGTATGATGTCTCTTTGAATGGTGGAATTACTTGGAATGCTATCCCAGCAGGGACTACCATTACTTGGGATGCTAACGACTTGCGTTGGGACAATGTGCCTATAGGTACTTACAACGTCAAGGTACGTAGCCATGCTCCTGCCGGAGGGGTAACAGCCTGTGAAATAGAGTATACTGTAAAGGTAGAAGCACCGCTTTTGGCACCTGAGATCACTAGTACCCTTACTTACGACTGTGAGGGCTCTGCTCAGGCTACTTTCGTTACTTCTCGTAGCGACTATAGCTATCATGTAGAGATAGGTTCACCGCTATCTTCACTACCTACCGAATGGAATGGTAACTATGAAGGTACAGGTACTATTAACAAATTGACTATTGATAAATCTAAAGCAGGTACTACTCAATATGCCCGTGTCTTCTATAAGAGAACTGTAATGCCTAAGCGTGAACTTATTCGTGAGGACTTCGGGGTAGGAGAACCTACTGATATCGCTGGACTTAATAGAGTAGGAGTAAGTATCTCTCCATTATTAAGATATAAAACTCCTCCAGGACATGTAAGTTGGCAGGAATATTCTATTACAAACTATAAGGATTTCTATGATACTGGATGGCCAGGTCTTCGTTTAGGCAGTCCAAACTGGATACAAGATGCTCCTGAAGATCACACAGGTCTTCCTAATGGACGCTATATGTTCATAGATATGTATGAGAATATTCCTCAAGGAATGACTCTATACCAAAAAGAGGTAGATATAGTGCCTAATGGTCCTATTGGATTTGAGGTCTATGTAATGAACCTTAATAGGAGTGCTTCTCGTTGGGAACTTCCAAACATTCGTGTACAAGTAACAGACCTCTCTGACAACGTAATTGGAGAAGTAACTTCTGGAGATATACCATATAATGATATAGGAAATACTAATTGGGTACGTATCTCTTCTGATCAGTTAGGAGATATCAACCCAGGTAATAATACTCGTGTTCGTATCAAGATACAAAACACCCATAACCATCGTATGGGTAATGACTTTGCTATTGATGACATCTATGTATTCCAAGGACCTGTAAGCTGTCCTACCCTCAAGGTGGATGTAGCCTTACCAATTGAGGCTGGCAAAGAAATGAAAATCACCTCTCATACTACTATAGATGAGACTTGTAATGGTTCGAATGATGGTAAGCTTACCTTTGGAGTAGCCAACTATGGCAATGTGGCATATACTTGGAAGGTAGTAACACGAGGCACTACCACTCAGGTACAGGGAGGCACTAATAACACAGCAGGCCTTACTGTGAACAACTTAGCTCCAGGTCTTTATACGTTGAAGATTACCTCTGGACATCAGAAGAAGTTCAGCAATGATCAGGCTTGTGAGGTTACACAGGACTTTGAGATCAAGAGAAATGCTAAGGTAACAGTAACTCAGAATAGGACTATAGATTACCTAGACTGTAATATAGATAGGAAGCAGATGCTTATCTTCTCTCAGAATGCAACGGGTACTAACCAAGGAGTGTTCAACATCATGGGAGGTAAGCAGACACCGAGCGCGCCGCTGAGATATACGATTAAGGTAGTAAAAATTCCTTCAGGAGCTACCGATATTCTCACTCCAGATTCGAATGGAAACTACCGTTATGTAGTGGTAGCAGGTACTTACCAGATAACTATTACAGACGACAACAACTGTAATGGAGGTCATGGCACCTTCACCTACAAGGTAGAAGCACGCCATAAGATTGGTACTGTGAAAGCAGAGTACAAAAACTGTGTGGTTGCCAATGGTATAGGTGACATGGAGCTTAGCCACACTTTCATTGGAGGTGCAAGCAATGGCAAGCCAGTAACCTATGATTGGAAGAAACAGGGTGATGCTACATGGACAGCGGTGTCTGGTAATACCATTCCTAAAACAACCCTTGATGGTTGGACAAAAGGAGTTACTTACCTTATCCGCGCTAAGGATGAGTACAGTTGTGAGAAAGAGATAGAGGTATCAATCCCAGTAGAGATTGAGAGCCTAACCACGGCAGACTATACCGTAGTTCATCCTACTATTGCTTGTGGTGCTACAACTGTAGTTCCAGGAAGCATTACCGTGAACCATGTACGAGGAGGTAGTCCAAATCCTACTTATCACTATGCTTTTGTACCGAAAGGTTCTACACCACAAGATACAGACTATACAGCAAGTAATACCAAGTCAGGTATCATCACTGGTGGCGAATGGGATATATATATTAAGGATATAGCGGCAACGCCTCCTACTTGTGGTAAGAAGGTGAATACTCAATCTATTAAGATAGACAATCCTATTTCTACAGATGTAGAGAAATCAGGAGGAAGCTTAGCTGTGGACAAATACAGTGCTATCTGTGAAGATGGTCAGGGTGGTAAACTTAGGATTAAGAAGTTCTGGGGTAAAGGGCCTTTCAGATTGGAACTTAAGGATAACACCAATAACACTACCGCTACCTATACTATACCTCGTACAGCGGTACCAGGTAAGGTAACACTAGAAGCTTCTGGTAGAATGGTGGTAGAGAATTATGAGATAGGAAATCTACAGACAAATATCAATTATGAGTTGCATATTAAAGATGAGGGTAATGGAGACTGTGATCCGTTAGGTGCAGCAGGATATACCTTTACTATTGATGCGATGACCTTCACTTTCCCAACAGGGGGAGCGGTAACACAATCTTTGTCAGGTTGTACTACGACCATAGCTTTTGCCTTGAAGGCGAATAATGACATTCAACCAGCTGCTGAATACGAGATCGTATACCGCTTGGTAAGACGTAACGGCAATGCGGTAACCGGAGCGGATGCACAGTGGGATACAGAGGCTAATAGGCCAGTGCAAGCACCATACATCCTTCAGGGACTACAAGGGGCAATGTATGCAGGTTATAACTTAGGAGATCGCTTTACCGCTCAGGTAGGAGTGAGAAGGAAGTCTGATAATTCGGTAGTATGTACTAAGGATATTCC
This sequence comes from Capnocytophaga gingivalis ATCC 33624, assembly GCF_000174755.1. Taxonomy (GTDB): domain Bacteria; phylum Bacteroidota; class Bacteroidia; order Flavobacteriales; family Flavobacteriaceae; genus Capnocytophaga; species Capnocytophaga gingivalis. Next base: position 6,812 of record NZ_ACLQ01000029.1, on the reverse strand, counting down.
AGAGTTTACCCTTACGGGTACACCATCCAATGTAAGACTAACAACAGCTCCTTCAGGAACTTGTAATTATGATCTGAAAGTGCAGTTTGGAGCATCAGGAGTGCCATATGATGATGTAGAGTTCTTCCTCAATCATGATGGTCCTACAGCAGAAGCACAATCACCATTGATGGCATCTTTTACAGGAGGAAATACGTATACTTTCAATAACTTACAGAAAGGTAGAACCTATAAGGTATATATTCATTATAAAGAACATGGATCTACTACTGTATGTAAGCAAGCGGTAGATGTACCAGAGGATGCTAATAATAGGCCAAATGTACAGGTGGACAACAATACACTCTCAGGAGTGGCTTGTTCTCCAGGAATCACTACTACGGTGAACTTCAAGGTAACGGTAACTTCCGGAACGGCCTTAACTTATAAGGTTTATACCAAGGCGGATTCAGGGATACTTACTCAGGTGGGTAATGGAACAATCTCTGGAGCAAATCCTTACCTACTATCCTTACCAGGTCAGACAATTACCGCTCCAGGTCAGCGTTATGTATTGTCCTTGATAGATGCTTCTGGATGTGAATCGTTTACACATGATATATTTGTAACGCCACCACCTACCAATGCATTGACTGCGGGTACCTTATCGGTAGAGGCTTCTACCACAGCGATGAGCTGCCAGACAGGGGCTGCTAAGTTGGTTGTAAAAGGTGGAGCTACGGGAGGTACAGGGCCATTTACCTATAGCTTGTTGATGGCAGATAATGCTTTCTTAAGAAGAAATATAGTAAAACGTAATGTGCCAAATTTCAATACCAATGTTGAGTTTGACCTCAGAGACACTGACTTTGTGCCAGGAACGGTATATTCAGGTATTACCTTTACCTTTAGAATTACTGACCAGGCAACAGGCTGTGAGGAAATAGTTACAGTAACAGGAAATAACTTAGGTAAGTTCCTCAATAGCAAGCATACTGCTACAGCGACCTTGGATATCAACAAGACTGCTACAGGAGCGAATGCTTGTGATGCCAACGATGTGAACTATAAGCTGAAGATTACCTTGTCGAATATCAATGCGACAGTGGGTACGGCACTTACCTTTGCTGATTACGAATACTCTATTGATGGAGGAGGTACCTATACGACCTTCCCAGCCGCAACGGTTGAGGTAGATATACCAGCGCTCTTTGATCAGAATAAGGTTAAGGTAAGATCTAAAGAGAGTCTTTGTGAAGCGAACATTACTTATGCAGGAGGAACGCCACCGGGAGCTAACGAGCGTTTGACATATCCTAAGCTTAAGTTTACCGCTGAGAAGAAGACGGATATGGCTTGTGACAATGCAGGGGTATATACAGCGACGTTTGACTTGAAGATCACTAGTGGTTCAGACTTTGTGACCTCACCTACGGTACCTGCACCATTTACACCAGCAGGTAATCGTTATCTGATCAAGGTAACTGAGGGTACAGGAGTAGCCGCAGGCACAAGAAATGCCTTGACCACAGCACCAGCAGGTACTACCTTTACCACAGCGGTAACCCCTGTAGGTACAAATTTACATAACCAGGAGATTAAGGTAACTTATACAGTACCACCATTCCCAACAGCACCAATTACGTACAACGTATGGGTGAAGGATTTGGGTAACAAGTATTGTGATGAGTATGTAGCCAGTGCGCCTATTGTGGTGAATCCTGCGGAAGATCCTAACAATCTAAAGGCACGCCATACGATAGACCCAGCGAAGATTAGCAATGTAGTAGGTTGTACCCCAGGAGGTACTACTGGTAGCTTTGAGTTTACCCGTACCATTACCACAGGAAGAGAGAATGTATCCTTTGTATATGAGTTATACTACAGTACGACAGGAGCTGCAAGTTCATTTATAGGATCAGGTACAGTAGGTGATGGAGACATCATAGAGCGTACTACAAGTACAGTTCGCTATAAGGTAACAGGACTTAAGGCGGGTTACTACCAGCTCAGAGTGAAGAGCTCAGCCAATGGTAGTTGTGGTCAGGATGTTACAGGCTTCTCTGAGGGGTAGTTCAGATAACAGAACGTCCTATCCCAGCCTTTGATGCCAACCCACCTGCCAACCCAGGTATAGAGATTGTTCAGGCAGGTTGTGGTGCTGCCACTTCCTATGGGGTAACGCCTAAGCAGTCCAATGCACAGCTCTACCTCAATATTAAGGGAGGTACTGCACCTTATAAGGTAGAGATTTATGAGGCAGGTAATGTAATCCTTACTCAGACAGTAACCTCTACTACACCTCCAGCACCTTACCCAGGACCTACAGTGTACACAGCGAATGCCACTATAGACCTTCCTGCTAAGGATGTGGATTATACGATAGTAGTAAAAGTAACGGATGCGAACGGATGTGTATTGGCTATTCCAGGTTCATTCGTAGGAACTGTTAAGACACTACAAAAGATCACAGGGGCAACCTTCCATCGTACCCAACAGATGAGCTGTCAGCCAACGGGTACGGAACAGGTGACCATGACAGTGACCCGTACGAATGGTTCAAATACAGGAGGATACAATGTATATATAAGAAAGATGACCGGAGCAGGAGCTCCTACTGAGGTAGCAGGCTATGACTCAGCTGCCAGAACAGCGGGTACTGCTCAGATAGGGGGTACAGGGGTAGGTACGATTACCTTCCCTCAGATCGCCGAAGAAAGTGCCGATTATGAGATTACCTTGACCGATAAAGGATACGGGATGTACTTTTGTGGTACCAAGTGGATATAGAGTAGAGAAGGCTAAAGCACCACGAGTGAACTTCTTTGTAACGGCAGGAATCTGTGGAGATACTGCTTCACCTGCTCCAGGTACAGTTGGTGTAACCTTCAGAGTAGAAGTAGAAGGGGAAATAGGTACTGGAGGATATACTTGGTTTGTGAAGAAGTCAGGAGGAACTACCTATGGTACCCAGACAGGGCATGGAGCTTCAGACCAGATGACCGTACATATACCTGTAGGAGATGTACCACAGGGTACTGCGATAACTTTTGAGACTGAGGTAACTGTAGTGGGTACACAGTGTAAGACAGCGGCGCAGCTTACAGCTACCCGTCCACAGAATATCAATGCAGTGAGCAAGGTATTGCGCTATATGACTTACTGTAATGGAGAAGCTCAGAACGATGCTCAGATAGGGGTTACCTCAGCTCCGACAGGAGGTTGGGGAGCACCATACCAATACCGAGTAGTAACCGATGGTAATGCAGGTAGCTTCACCGATCAGATGACCTTTACCGTAGGGGTGGGTACCCACTATATAGAAGTGAGAGACTCACGCGGATGTACAAGGAAATTGGATAGCTTTACCTTTGTGCCTTACCATGGTCCATCTATGCAGCTACAAGCACCGAATGCACCAACAGCGACCAAGATACCAAGCTGTGTAGGCTCTCAGGATGGAGAGATTAAGCTCACTGGGGTAATAGGAGGTAGTGTAACAGCTACCACACCATCACCTTCAGGATCTACACCAACGTTGGTAGAAGGACGCTTGTCTTACGAGTTGTTCGATGCGACCACAGAAAGATCCTTAGGTAGAATCTTGCCAGATGATAACCCAACCACTCGTGGTACGGTAACCTTCTCTGGTTTAGGAGCTGGTAAGTACTTTATCAGAATCACCTCGGATATGCTTTGTGCCGATGACAAGGTTGATTCACAACCTGTAACAGTCAATGACCCAGGTACAATCATTGCCAGAGCGGAATTGACTAAGTACCCAGGCTGTAATACAGCAGGTGACATCACCGTACAGATAGAGGGCAGACCGAATATGAATCCTACAAGAGGTACTTATAAGGTAGAACTCTATGACATTAGTGCAGGTCGTCCAGGTACTTTAGTGCCAGTAACCCCAACTATTACGGGAGCTTACCAGACAGGAGTAACGGCTGTCTTTGCCGCAGCAGTAACTACACCAGTAAGCTCGGATAGAGTATACTATGCTAAGGTAATGGATAACGGTGGAGGTACAGGTGCTTGCGAAGGAGAATCCAACGAGGTACATGTAGCCAAAGTGAATCCGATAGATGGCGCTATAGATAATGATAAGAGTGTGACAAGCCTCAAGTGCTATGGTAGCTCTTATGGTAAGATTGTGGTAACAGCTACAGGAGGTAAGAACGATGAGCCTTATGTCTTTACCCTTAAGAGAAATGGAAGTGTTGTACCAGGCTTATCTACACCGAATCCGAATGCACAAGGAGTATTTGAAGGACTTGATGCCTCTGATGACTATAGCGTAGAGATTAGCCAAGCCGTGGGAGTATGTATTCCTAAGGTAGTTCAAGTACCGATAAAACAAGAAACCAAGTACACGGTAGAATACGAAGTGAAACAGGTGACTTGTAACGGAGATCATGATGGTTCTATCGAGATCACTACAACTTCAGGTCAGACCAAACTTGATGGTACTCAGAGAAAGCTTACCTATGCGATTAGTCCTCGCTTAGACCGCTTCTTGGACAATGGTGGTAAGTTCGAAGGCTTAGCTCCAGGTAAGTACTATGTGATTGTACAGGATGAAAATGGTTGTCGTCCTAATGAGATTAAGGAGAAAGGTCAACCTACACCACTTGGAACCGATATTATAGAGTTTACCATCACCGAACCGGATCCGCTAAGCGTAACAGTACGTATGGATACGGTAGAGCACGAAAGCTGTGCTGGAAGCAATGACGGAAAGGCTTACTTGCGAGTGATTGGAGGAACACCACTAAGAACAGTGGGCAATGATAAGGTATACGAATACTCTAAGGATGGAGGCACTACATGGGTTGAATACCATAGTGATGGTAATGGTACCCTCATAGATGGCTTAGCCCCTGGCGACCATACCATCAAGATAAGAGATAAGAATGGCTGTCAAGCCGAAGCAACCCTTACCATAGAAGCGGGCTCAGAGGTGACCCTCAAGCTCAGCGAAGGTAAGTACGAGTGTGTGAACAATGTGATTAAGTATGTGGTAGAGGCCAGTGTAGAACCTGCATCAGCAGCGCTTAATGTACGTTACTTGCTCGATGGAGTAGCTCATAACAATACCCGCTTTGAGTTGGATGTGGATCTTCAGACCAATACAACTAAGAGCTATGTAATCTCTGTAATCCATAAGGTAGCAGGTCATGGAGAATGTAGAAAAGACTCTGCACCGATTCTGGTAGCTCCAAAGACACCGCTTAAGGCGCAGGCAGATAAGATCACTAGCGTAAGCTGTCACGATGGCGCTGATGGTTCCTTCGAGGTAGTAGCTCAGGGAGGCTCAGGTAAGTACGAATATGGACTTAAACAAGCCGATGGCTCTTACAGATGGCAGGGTACGAACAACCAGTTCAAGGACCTTTCTGTAGGCTCTTACACGGTAGGAGTGAAAGATACAGAATATGGATGTATCTATGAGGTAGTCAATACAGCGATCATCGCACCTACACCGATACTGATCACTCAGAATAGCATCACCCATGTAGGATGTAAGGGCGAAGCCAATGGAGAGATAGAGTATGTACTCAAGGGAGGAAATCCTCAGTATAGCTGGGAGGTATTCTTCGAAAACGGAGAAAGCACTTCTAAGCGAGGTACAGGAGAGAGAGAAGCTACACCATTCAAGATACAAGGTCTTAAGGCTGGTAAATACCTCTTGGTGGTGAAAGACGCTAAGGGTTGTAGCCAGAAGAAAGAGTTTGAGATCATAGAAGGGGTAGACCTCAAAGGAGTGATCACACAACACTATCAGTGTAATGCGGATATCAGTGAGAACAACAAGGTCTTGGTAGTGGATGGTTCAGGTCCTAATAGTGACACAGCTGCCGAAGCTACTTACGATGTATATGTATCGGTAACGACTCCATACTTGGTAATCAACCCAAGTTCAGGAGGAGCGATAAACCGCTTGCGATATGCGATTACCACCCAGGGTGGATCCCCAATCCAGCGATATGAGTTCAATGGAACTACGCCTACAGGAACTGATAATACGCACAATATGTACAAGATAGCCCATGCATCGCTACTTGCACAGCTCAATGCGGTACGTCCGTTGCAAGAAGGCTTGAACAAATACGAATTGCACTTGTACTATTTCAATAAGGATAACCCAGCGATGAGTGATCCGCCATTGTGTCAGGAAGTGAGAGAACTCAATATTGAGTACTATCCACCGATCAAGATCACCAACCAGAGTATCGCCAACGACCTTAACTTAGTAAAAGTGAAAGTAGAGGGAGGTAAAGAGCGCTATACGGTATACTTTAGTGGAGCTCAATACCACACAGGAGAAGAGGTTAAGGCGCACTATGTACAGAAGGTGGACGATGTGAAGGCAGGAGATGAGGTAGTTTACTACGTACAGAAGACGGATTATGAAGAGGTGAACCCAGCCACAGGCAAGGTAGAGAAGAAAGTCCGTGTATATGTAGAGGACAGCAAGGGCGAGCTCAAGCAAGAGAATGGAGGCAAGCAGGTATGTGCTCATTCAGTATTTATCTATAAGGAATATATGGATGTGGTGATACCGAACTACTTCACACCGAATGGAGATGGCGAGTATGACACATGGGCACCGTTGAACTTGGCCAGCTATCCACATGCCGAAACGATCATCTATGACCGCTACGGCCGCCAGATAGCGACCTTGAACAACCGTCAAGAGTGGGATGGTACCTACGGAGGCGAACCACTTCCAACGGGAGATTACTGGTATGTACTTCGTCTGAACGAGCCAGATGACAGCCGTACCTTCAAAGGCCACTTCACCCTTTATAGGTAGCGATCAATGA
>NZ_ACLQ01000030.1 GCF_000174755.1 Capnocytophaga gingivalis ATCC 33624 | reverse complement strand
GTAATAGCAACTAAGCGCCCTTTTGAGAGAGCCGCCGCGCCGGTAGCAATCGATAATTATCTTTTCAAAAACCTTGAGGTTGGTGCAGGGATCGAACAACTGAGAGGCGGTAACATCGTACTTTGAAAAATTAGTCTTATTGATTTGCATCAGTCCGACAGAGAAATTTTTTCCTTTTGCTTTCAGCTCATTAACATGCGCTAAAGCCTCAGCTTTAGAGGAAGGAAAAAGGGATTTACCGTTAACGACTCCTATTGCATAAGGGTTAAAGCCGGACTCTGTTTTAGCTACGTCGTGCGCGGTATCGGGATGGACTGAAACGGCACACTGCATAGCAATTGCCATAAAAGCAGCAGTGCTAAGCATAAACGGCCTCCGCTCAAAAGTTGATTGGTGCCTCGTCATCCTTCACAGGCATGATCACTACTTTTCCACTTACCGACATGCCAGGCGTGATCACAAGCGTCATACCGTTACCGGCATTGTGCGGCCACACCGAACCGACCCGATGCCACATAGTTTTTTTCTCGCCTGCCTGCTCATATTCTTGAGTCAGAAAAGCTGTATGTGTTGGCTTACTGCTCATCATTTTCACTCCTTTTTTGGCGACTCATGACGCAGCTCCATGAGAAGCGCGGCACGAGCCTGATCGCTAAAATTATCAAGAACGTATTGAACAAATGAACTTGGCTTGACGTTTGATTGAGCGTGAAAGGAAATATCTCTTGCGTGTTTACACGCTGATTGCCAGCGCTCCTTACCTATATAAACAATCGCGCTGGTAGATTCATTATCTTGCGGAGGTGGCATTAATTATCTAACTCCCGAATTTTAAGCAAAAAAAAGCCGCTTAAGCGACTGGATTGTGAAAAAGGAAATTCAATATTTGATGAGGGGTTTTTCTCCTAATTTAACTTTCTGTCTTGCCCTACAGGTAAGGCGAGTATAGCGATCAGAATTAGTTTTACGCGGAGGAGAAGCGTCGGGGTTTGCTCTATTTTGTCTTGAAATAATTGGACCTGATATATCTACAGCCTTAACAGCTTTAGCTGCTTTCACACACCCCTTATTAGACAAATAATAATTGCGTCTTTCTTCTCGCTCTTTATCTGACTCTTGTTCCCTTTCAGATGCGCGTCTCATTCTGCGCCTGTTTTTGGCATTATCGGATGCCATTAAGGTGATTACGACTGTCATAGATTCCCTCCGGTTATTGCTTTTATGGTGCAAAGGGCAGATCCCAGGCACCAGAAAAACAATAAAACGTCAGAATCCCGCATTGCTGCGGGGCAAACCCCATCGATGATAAAGAGCGATAGAACTATGTGACTTAACTCAAATTAATGCAGGGAAATCCTAACCTTACAGAAACTACTGTATAAATATACAGATTCTGATTGGCGCAGGTCAACCTTAACATTGTTAATACATTATACACCTGATGTATGAATAAACAACCATTGATTAGATAATCATACAAAGTAGGACAGGGAAGTTTGTAAGATGCTAAAAATAGTGGAGAAAATTATGATTCCTAAACGACTGAGAGACGCCAGAAAGAACGCCGGTATATCGCAGGAGAAACTTGCAGAACTGGTTGATGTGGAAGGAATAAATATCCGTTCCAGAATTTCCAGCTATGAAGTTGGCAGGGTTGAGCCGTCATTTAATTTGATGGTAAAAATAGCGGCAGTCCTTAACTATCCAGAATGCTATTTTTACACAATTGACGACGCATTAGCTCAGACAATTCTGGAAATTCATCTTAATAAAAATAATTCATCGCATAACCCTTATCTTAATACTATCCACCATGCTGAAAAATTATGCAGTGAATTACACGACCTATTAAAAAAAGCATCAGCAAAATAAGCAATTAACTATCATCAGGCTTATATAGAAGCCTAAATTTTATACTTTAAATATCACCAGGCCCGCTGTTAACGATTAACAGCAAATGTAATCCCACCAACGGATTTCAAAGTTAAACATCCCTTCTTAACCTCCAGGCTGATAAAACAGCCTGGTCCCAAACAACAACAGGTTTCAGGGTTTTTAAAGGAAGCCGACAACTGCTGCCACAGAGAACGCCTTTCTTAAACGTCGGCGGTAGCCCGCCGTAGGCGGCTACGTTAAATCATATTCTGCTAAACCCCACTTCGCCCTGCAAGCCATGCGGCCTAAAACCAACTTAAGCCCCTCATTGCGCGGTCGGAGTGGTCACGGCAAGGCAAAGCCGCAGCCGGGGCGTATCTCCGCGTTAGCGGCCTTTAGGACGCTTACGAGCGTGTACGTTAAACCTATAGCAATTTTATCGAAGTGAATGATGTAGTTACACCATCCATTATAGCGCGAACTGTTTCCGGCCTTTGGCCGGGACAGGTGGCGCTACAGTGGACATCGATCAGTGAGCCTACTTTCACTTTTTGCCCATCGGAACGATGGGAGCTACTTATTCTCTGAGCGGCATGGCTGCAAGCCATAGCAAGCGAAGTCATTATTACTGTCCACAGGACAGGTGCTGAATAGGTATTCTTTTTAAAAGATAACTAATAAAAGACTTTTAAAAGACTCCAAGCACTTAACAAACCTATCCGTAATGCAGTCATTGGAGTATCTCCCTTGCACTTAAGAGTTGATAACTAAGCTAAAGAGGATTGAGGCCAGCTCTAACTATGAAATTGGGGCAGAATTTGACGCGAAAGAGGAGATCAATAAGGGGAAATCGTCATTTTTGGGAGTAGACAGCCATGATAAAAAGGTGCAGGCGTAAAGAGTCCTCCGGCTGCGCCGGAGAATTTGAGGGGGGCATAATGAGTTAGGCGGCCAACCTGGTGAAATTGCCTCTGGACATGATTAGCCGCTCTTTGACGCGACGTGCAACCTCATCAAATACAGCGTTTTTCTCAGCAGGGAAAGCGCCGGAGGCGATTTCTTTTGAGAGTTCACGTCTTACCAGATTTTCTATTTCCTGGCGTGTACGCTCTTTATCTCGATTGGCTTTTGCGCGCTTTTCGCCCTGACGCTTACGCTTGAGCCGATAATCGTAAAAACGTTTACGAAAGGCTCCCCAGGCTTCTGAAATGTGCTCTTCAATGCTTAGTGCAGGTAGCCCACGCTTTGAACGCTCTCGATTCTTCCATCCAGCTCGTTCTCTCACAACGCCTTCTAAAGCTCTTTCAGAGATTTCAATCGCGTTAAAAAAGTCATTAGTGAAAGTAATATCGGTTGGGAAGTTACAACCCAAATCTTTGCAGAACTCAGTTTTATAGGTAATTAACCCTAGAACTTCGAGTAACTTGAGAGTACGAGTTGCGCGGGTTATGGCCAAGTTTAAATTAACGGACTCAGTGGCAAGGCCACATTCGATAGCCAGTGTTGTTAGTGTGACGTTCACACGGCCAGCTAAAGGATCGTAATGATAGCAAAGCCCTTGTAACAGAGACTCTACAGCCTTACGCACATCAAGTCTCGGCATACGATGCCGAACGCCACGTTGACGGGCAAAGGCCACGAACATAGAAAAGACGAATTTAGAGGTAAACCCAGCGCTGGCTTTCATCAACTTTTCATTGAATGGAAGAGTGCTACTACCTGATTTCGGAGTGAAAACAGGATCAGGGTTTTTTACGCGGCCGCAAGGAGAGCGAAAAAGAGAATTATCATGCACTGTAGCCCGTACTTATGGCCGGGCGGGGAGATTGCTTTGATGTATACATCTGTTATAATCCTTCCGATGCAGTTTGTACAAGCCCCCTGATTTCCTTCCATCCGGCCAAGGTGTAGAAGAGGAGTCAGGGGGTTTTTACTTTATGGCCTTAGCCACACTTCCTTAGCGCTTTCTGGCGCGCCTAACCATGTTCATCTCAAAATCTGACACGTAAACTACCATGTATAAATATATCTTACAATATGGCGTGTTTAGTCGTCGTTTGCAGCACTGTTAACCTGACCAATCTCAAATTTATGTAAATTACTGCCTACACGAAGCAGCCGGTGAAACGGTTTCGCTGATTCTACTACGGCTGTGAGCCTTTCTACAGCGACTAACAGCACACAAATGCCAGTTGCATAAAGAGCGCTGAAATCACCCGATACCCACAGATTTTTGTTGTGCGAAAAAAAGAAATTCAGGCAGTATGCAGCGCTTAAAATCAGAGCTGGAACCCTAAACCGTAGCAACAGTAAAAGCACTGTCATAAGTGGATAGTGCAGAGCGCAGGCGAGCAATAACCGAACTCCATACAAAATACGCTTCAATACCTTAGTCGCGCCAACTTCTGTCTTTGCGTTCAATGTAACATTTTCGGTCTTACGCGCATTAGGTAAGTAAAAAACGTTATCTCTTACTTCGATATTGGTGTTTTTTAACATCGCTACCGCCCTCGCTTCGCTCAGTTGCTCAACGTCGACCCGACTGAAAAACAAGTTTTTCCGTCTCTCGCCGTTCCCTACTCATTTTCAAAGACTCTGAAATCTTTAAAACTCATCTACTTCAAAATCCTTCATCAATATCAAAGATGCCAAGCACAGGATAAATCTCCTGTGATGCACGGCCAGTTATCACCAGGAAGCGGCGCCAAATGCCATATGGAATATCTTTTTCCCCGCTCCTAAATGCTCTTATCTGCCTTGATGCACCTTTACTTCTTATCCCTAAAAGATTGGCTAACTTTTCATCAGAACCGTACTCAGGGAAGGACGATTTAAATTGCTCAAACCAGGCATCGACAAGCGTACCAGGCGGCGCAGACCAACCCTGATCCTGAGTAAGAAAAAACTTGTCGCTAAGAGCGTTATAATCAACCTGTTTAGACTTAGGGAATCGCCTTGCAGTAAGATTATTTTTCAAGGTTTTAATCCCTTCATCTACCCCCTGCTCTAGCAGAAAAATACGTTGTTCAGAAACATCTGGAACATCAAAAGAAATGATATCTTTATCTTTCACTTATGACTCCCATGTAGCCAATATACGTGCATAATATATACCAAGCGCCATTAATGGACTCAAACACAAATAGATAACATTAAAGACGCATACTTTTAAAGTATTAATCGCCAAATCCCAGTAATAGAAAGAACATCCAAGATAGGCCACAATGCCGGTAATCAATACTATTGCAGGGAGTATATAAAACTCATAGCAATCTTTATCCCATGCGCTAGACTTTCTGCTTACTATTGGAGAACCTACAACGATAATATATGAGATGATGGATAATAACCCTCCTAACCTCATTGATGGATTACTAAGATCACCATATTTAAAAATCACAAGCATCATACTCAAGTAAACAATTCCTTGAATTATGCCATGTACAAAATCAAACTTAACTACGTGTTTTTTTATATCATCAAGCATTTGATTTTCCTTTATTTTTTAGCATAAAGGGGTTCCCTCCCCTTTTTGCTATCTTTATTGCGGCGTTAACTTTATTGAGCTTACATCAGAAACCCGGATGTTAACCAGACTTAAACTACCCTTGGCTAAATCCTTCCATCGTCCTTGATTATGAATATTAAGAAAGCAATAGTACAAAAACCGAGGTAATACTATGTCTGTCCTTAGTACCTTAATCCCGATACTTTCTGAATAGAAATCATAGGAAGGCTTGCCAACAGTGTTTAAAGAGCCTCGACGAATAATCCAAAAATCAGCTTCAGGATAATTAGTCTTTATGGTTGCCACATCTGAAAGTTTCATTCGTTTCCCTTGAGGGCTTAGCCTTCCCGAAACGAGTGGCTTTCTGTCGCCCCCGCATAAACCATATTAGGATAATTTATCCTAATTAGCAATAAATATTTTAACCAGTGCCAGTGCAAATCATCTACCATCTATAGTTAGTTGTAACTAAATATAGCTAACCAAAAAAATGCCCATTTCACTAATATGTATGATATATAAAAAACATCGCCAAAGTGAGGTAAAAATGACTGTAGAAAAACGCCCTACCCTGTCAGATTTTGACTTTAGCCGAGTTAAGGTTAATCCTGGTCCACCTACGGAAAACAAAGCAAGGATTCTTCTGCGCATCGTGGAAGGCGCCGGTGTCGCCTTATGGCAATCTGATCCAGAGAGCACACCAACTATTTTGATCCAGAAGGGCAATCTTTTCCCTTCCCCTGGTGGGTATACCTGGGGTTACAAAGGTGGAGGATGTAAGAATCTGGCCTTCGCTATGGTAACGGTTATCTATCAAGACGATCATCTAGAGAAAGCCGAACTCAGCGAGCGGGCTTATAAACTGGTAGAGGACTACATTTCAGTTCTGCAACAAGACCAGCCGCACGACCTATCAGTAGCTTACATTCGCAAGTTTCTTGGGGACAGAGAATTGCCAGCTATCTATGATCAACACAGGTAGTCGGACACTATATTCAATATGTAGTGAGCATATTGAAGCTTGATGCACAACATGTGGTAAATCTTGCATTTCTAAATCTGTTAATTGACGTGTCTAGCCCTCCAAAACATACTGTATATAAATACAGTATGTTTTTAGGGGTTATATGGGCGGCAAAGACACCAATTATCAGGTAGTTTATCGGGGTGAAACGCTCCCTTTCTACCGTCCGGGCGGGTACGTTTTCTTTCAGCGCAGCAAGGAAAGCGGAGGTGGTTACTGGCTCGGGCGCACCTACGATGACTGTTTCATTTTTGAAATAGAAAAACCTATCTCACTGGCTTACGGGTTGGACTATTTGCTTTGCTTGGAAGAGATACAGCGCAGAGCAACAGAGTTTATTGATGAGTATGACCCAAACTACACACTCTTTTAGTATGACGAACCTATGCGTTCAAGGATAAAAATGTCTAATAAAATTCAACAACGCTTTGATGATTTACTGTCTTTAGCCAATAGAATTTCTGAAAGCACTTTTACTTCCAGATCTCAATTTTCCTCTGGTACTTATGTGGATAATGAGCTGTTGGTTCAATGGGTTACTAAAACAGAAAACTTAGTTCATAGCATTTGTGGAAGCACTTCTACTTACTATGTAACCTTTACAGAAGCAAACCAAATAAAAGGGTTGGAGACTAATGAAGGAAAATTCAAAAGGTTGAAGTCTATATTTATCGCCATCAAGGATGATTTTGAAAGTGGTTACTTAACATCCTACAAATCAATTATCCAAGCTGAATTGTTTGATAGCGAACTTGAACAAGCTAAGTCTCTTCTCGAAGCTGGCTACTTTACAGCCGCCGCAGTCATAGCAGGAACAGTATTAGAAACAAGTCTGCGGGAACTCTGTGAAAGAAACTCTTTGCCTATTGGAAAATTAGATAGGATGAATGCCGATCTTGCGAAGCAAGGTTTATACAATTCCATTCAGCAAAAAAAAAT
>NZ_ACLQ01000031.1 GCF_000174755.1 Capnocytophaga gingivalis ATCC 33624 | reverse complement strand
CAAATCCTGGTCTTTCTGCCAGCATGGTAGCTTGTACAGGAGAGTCTACGGGAGTGATAGGTGTATATGATGGAACGGCTTACTTACCGATAACAGATGCGATTGATAGAACTAAGGGAGTAGCTCCTTATGTGATAAAGATCTACAAATATGCTACCACTCCAGGTAGTGCAGAGACCCTACAGTCAAGCAATACCGGTCGAGACTTGAGCAAAGGCTGGTATAAGGTAGAGCTTTCTGATGCTAAGGGATGTAAGACTTCTGTAGATTTGGAAATCAAAGAAATAGAAGCACCAGTGCTTACCTTGGTAAGGAAGAAAGACATCACTTGTACCTCAGGAGCAAGCAGCTTAGGAGAGATAGAGTTAAGGTTTACCACAGGCTTACAAGGCAACTATTATATGGCCTTGTATACTGATAGTAACTATACTACCCCTGCACAGAATCATGCAGGTACGCCACAGGTGACAGGAGAGAACTATGTGAACTCCACAGGAGCTACTAAGATTTTTGATCACTTGCCACCAGGGGATTACTATCCAGCGATTACCAATATGGCTACGGGCTGTAAGGTAAAATTACCAATGGTACAGATAGGAGGCTCTCAGATCAAAGCCAATGCGATACCTGCACAACAGGTAGACTGTAATACAGCTAAGCAAAAGATAGAGTTCTTTGAGGATGGTGCAGAAATAGATGAGACCCAGCTTAAGGTAGCCATCTACCGAGATGGACCGCTGGGCAGTGGATTGCTCACTTGGATACCAGGTACTACAGGAACGATCACAGGTACAGGAAACAACAAGAAAGTAGAAATAGAGTTTACCCTCTTGGCGAAGACTCCTTATAGAATTGCAGTAGAGTATAAGGGCTGTAAGACCTTGTTGGATGGTAAATTCACACCGAATATAGCTACTCCAGGGGTAACAATTACTGAAAAACGTAAGCCAAACCTCTGTGGAGCAGGTGCTACAGGATCAGTAACATTACACTATGAGTTGAGTGCCTTTGCAGGTAGTACGGCACCTAAGTGGGAGTTGTATACTTATCCATTTGATACTCGTCCAGGAGCACAAAGTCCAATAGCTACAGGTACAGCTTCGACTCCATCGGGAGGTAAGAGTGAGATTAAGCAAACGGTAACAGGCCTTACTGAGAACAAGACATATATCTTGGTGGTAAGAGATGGAACGGCGAATAACTGCGTAATGGGTACCGAAATCTTTACGGTACTTCGCGCTGCTCAGCCATTGGCCTTTGTACAGACAGACTTGTTGAGAAACTCAGCTTGTTCAGGTTCGGCAAATGAGACAGCTCAGGTGAAGGTAACCATCAAGGATGGAGTAGGCCCTTACAAATATACAATAAGCCAAGCTAGCACAGAGCCTACGGATACTCAGTGGGCACATGCAGCTGTATTGCCAACCAATAGCCGTGATGTGCTTTTGGATCAGACTTTTGAGACTACCTTTGGAGGCAAGATCAAGGGTACTCCAACGGGAGCTACATGGTATGTACATGTAAGAGATGCTAATGACTGTCATATTTCTCAAGCGGTAACAGTGAAGGAAGATCCTGCCCCAGCGGCTACCAAAGCAGAGGTAGAGAACCCTTGTGTGGTAGGTACAGAATATACAGTGAAAGTAACCCTCAGCCAGATAGGTAAGGGACAACACTACTATACCTTTAAGCCAGCGGGAGGAACAGAAGGGCCACAACAGCCAATACAGTTTACCCAGACAGGTCCAAGTGTATGGGAAGGATATATCTACCGAGTATATGCATCTTCTGTGGCACGTGATATCACCATCTATGACCAGAACGGATGTAAGAGTGCGGCAGTAAACTTTGTCTTCCAAGGCAAGATCAGCTTTGACTTGACACAGTCCAAGCCTATCACCTGTCAGCCAGGTGTGGCAGGCAATGGAGAGCTCAAGATAGATAATATCGCTAACCATAATCCTGCGAACCCACATATCTATAGGGTATTGAAGGAAGATGCAGGAGGAGATATCGTGATAGTGAATGATACTCCGATGAGTGGATTTGGTGCCTTTACTGTGCCAATCACCCAGCCAGGACGCTATAGAGTAGAGATTGTGGATACCACCCACGGAGGTTGTCCATTCAGCCGTACCCTTACGGTCAATGACAAGGTGTTACCGATATTGTCATTGGACAACAGTACCGACTCGAAGTGTTATAATGCCAACCAAGACCTCTTGGATGTAAATGGAGGAGGATCAGCGACCTTGGTAGCGGCTCCAGAGAGCCAGCTTCCGATGAGCTATAGTCTGAAGGCAGCCCGCTATGCGGATGATAATAGTGCAGTGACTGCACTGGCGACCATCCCAGCGACCCATACCAATGTAACAGCGTCCAATACCTATGTGGATTGGCAGAACAATGGTAGACAGGTAACCTTCAAGGGCTTGTTAGGAGATGTAAGAGGAATCATCTATACAGTAGAGGCTAAGGCAGCCAATGGCTGTACTGCAACAACAGAATTTACGATCTATGGGGTGAAACCTATAGAGATAGATATGACCCAAGAGGCAGTGACCCAGTTCCAGTGTAGTGGGAATCAGGAGGTATTGGCTAAGCTGAGCTTACCAAAGACCGCCATCACTGGAGGTAGTGGACGCTACCGCTTCACCCTACTCAAGGGAGGAACTCCAGTACAGGGTAATATAGACCTTACCGAGCCTACCTTCACTATCTCGGATGAGACAGGAGGTAACTTTACCCTAAGAGTAGAGGATGCACAGTACCAATGTGCAGAGGTGACCAAGCCATTCCCAACAGCGATCAAGCCGTTTGTGAAGCTCACTACAGTCACCGCCACAGAGGTTACCGATATTACTTGTCGCGCAGGCGAGGATGTGAAGGTGGAAGCCACCCTTGCACCAGCTGGAGGGGATCCTATAAAAGTAAGCTTGTCACTAAGAAGTGTAACGAATAGCTCTCACCAAATGGTACAGATAACAGTACCTGCGGGAGCAACTACGGCAACTCATACCTTTACCAATGTGCCTATGGGCAACTACAGTGTGGTGGCAACCAATGATGAAACTGGCTGTGTGACCTATGGTACTACCTACAAGGTACAGGATCCGAATACCTTCTCGCTCACCGCGACAGAGGAAAAGCCAGTGAAGTGTTACGGAGGTAATGATGGTTCTATCACCTTTACCTTGGAAGACTTAGACTTAGAGAACAGCGGTGGGGTGAACCAGGCTACCCAAGGGTATACCCTAAGAATCAAGAGCCTTACCCGTCCTACAGATCCGATTATAACAGTGACTGTTCCGGCAGGTTCAGCTACCCATACGCTCAATACCTTAGCATATGGTTCCTATACAGCAGAAGCGGAATCCACTTCTACGGGCTGTATCACTAAGATTCCGGCAAACTTTACCATCCGTCAGGCAGACCAGCCTATCAATATGGCAGCTAAGCTTAGAGTACCGGATGATTGTAGTGCCACAGGTAGCGCGGAAATCTCTATTGATATCACCGGAGGTATAGCGCCTTATAAGGTAACGATGACAGGAGATAATGGCCACACTCAGACAGCCAATCAGGTATACAACCGTTGGCTCTTCACTGGAGTGCCAGGAGCGGCAGCACCAGGGCTACCTTCACCTTCCAGATAGAAGATGCATGGGGCTGTGTGGTAACTCCTACGGTGAATGTAAATAAAGTTGTCAAGCCAGATCCAATAGACTTTGACGACCCAGAGATCACCATGGTATCTTGTAAGAATGAGCGTGATGGTAAGGTAGTGGTGAAGAATGCACGAGGAGGAGCTGTGGATGATCCTACAGCAACGACCCTGACAACCACTTACTATTACGAACTATATCACGATATAGAAGGAGCCATCAGACCATTGCAGTTAAGCAATGAGTTCACCGAGCTACCAGCAGGTAACTATACCTTGTATGTAAGAGACCGTTGGAACTGTGAGAAGAGTGTACAGTTTACCTTGGGTACTCCACCGGAGATACAGGTAACCCGAGTGAGCAATAGCAACTTGGTATGCCATGGGGATACAGGTAAGGTAAGTGTCTCTGTCACAGGAGGAACACAGACTCCAGATCCAGATGCAGGAGGTGCTTTGGCATACATTTACAGTTTGGAATTGGTAGAGGCAGACCGCGATGTAGTAGTCAATCGCTTGGATAAGGTCAAGATGGCAGATTTCCCTAAAGAGATAGCAGGTCTCAGGGCAGGAGTGAACTACCGAGTAAGAGCGATGGACGGCAAGCGTTGTGCAGGAGAATCCGATTTGTTCTCACTAACTGCGGCACCTAAGTTAGACATTAAGGCCACTTATGAGGACAACTGTGAGGACAATGAATATCAGGGCTATGTAGTACTGACCTTTGAGGATGCTACGGTGGACTTCACCAAGGTACAATACTCTTTTGACAATGGAGTCACTAAGCACTCTTTTGCCGCAGGTATGACCTCTGGAGCACAGGCACGCATCAGTCGTACACACAGCAGTGTAAGGCCTTCGTCCTTGCCACAGTCTATCAAGCTATACTATAGCGATGCGGGAACTAACTGTGAGGGAGAGACCAACCCAGTGGTGATCCCAGTGGTAGAGAAGTTGACTTTGATCAAGGATCCAAGTCGTCATCCAGATATCAACGAATTACCGCTCTTAGGTAAGAACGGGGTTCCGGATTATACTTACTATATCAATGGGGTACATCAGGGTAACAATGGCACTTACATCGTAAGGAAGCAAGACCCAGAGGGAGTAGACCCAAGCGACAATAAGCTCAAGAAGCGTATAGAAGCGCGAGTGGAAGATAGCAAGGGATGTACGGCAGAAGAGGTATTCTATGTAGAATACTATGATATAGAAATCCCACGTTTCTTCACTCCTACAGGAGATGGTGAGAACGATACTTGGGCACCGCGCAATACGCAGCAGTATCCGAATATCCAGACCTTGATATTCGATCGTTATGGTCGCTTGCTCAAGGAACTTTCTCAGGGACAAAGCTGGGATGGTACTTACAATGGTAAGGAAATGCCTACGGGAGACTATTGGTATATCATCACCTTGGGTGAGGAATCCGATGGTAGAGAATTCAAAGGACACTTTACTTTATACAGATAACAGTTATCAGCTGTCAGTTATCAGTTGTCAGTTTCCAATAACTGACAACTGACGACTGAGAGTTTATAAATAAATTTTAAAAAAAGGATGATGAAAAAACTAGCGTTATACATATGTGTGCTTATGGGCATGCCGAGTGTGTTTGGGCAAGAGTTGCAATTACCCTCAGGGAATCAGTACTTGGCCGACAGTGAATTTTTGATTATGCCCACTTATGCGGGTATAGGTAACAACGTACGGGTGCGCCTATCGGCAACCAGCCAATGGGTAGGTCTCAAGGAGGCACCGGACTACCAGAGCTTATCGGGAGATATGCGCTTGGGGAACCGCAGTGGACTGGGGTTGAGCTTGTATAATGACCGAAATGGATACACCAAGCAGATGGGAGCGAAGGCGACCTTCTCCCACCACTTGACTTTGGATAGTTACGATAGCCATTTTGTGTCGTTTGGGATCTCTTACTTGGTCAATGCCTTCCGTATAGATATCGACAAGTTTACCGAGGCAGGGCGTCCTAGAGCGGATGCTGCTGTAACGGATAACCGAGCGATGATTAATCACAACTTTGAGGTAGGGGTGCTCTATCGTTATAAGGGTATTTTTGCCAGCTTGGCAGCGACGAATATCCTGAATAAGAACAAAGAGATGTTCGATGTAAAGGAGCCTACTACCCTAAGAAACTATAACCTATACGCAGGGTACCGTTATAAGCGTACTCCCAACAGTATCTTGGAGATAGAGCCCTCTGTATTTGTGCAATACAGAGAGGGAGATAGCCGCTCTCTAACCGATGCGAATGTAAAGTTCCGTTGGTTTGATTTTGAGGACTATTACTGGGTAGGAGCCACTGCTCGATTTGTGAATGATCAGGCCTTCAAGCCACTTTCTGTAGGACCTATGTTGGGTCTGAAGAAGGGGGTGTTCTACTTCGCTTATGGGTACAACCTCAACCTAAACACCATACGTTCGTATAACTCTGGTTCTCATATGATTACTCTCGGAATCGACATGTTCCAAGGTATCGGTGGATGTAACTGTACCGAGAGATAGTTTGTTTAATTTATAGATATTGATACCCCGAGCCAGTGCTTGGGGTATTGTGTGTATTACTAAAATAATAGTTATTGTGATTACATTTCATAGCTTGTATCAGTCTGCTCGCTTGCGCTCGCTTCCTCTTTCCCTCTCTGGAATCTTATTAGGAAGTGCTATTGCCTATGGACAAGGAGCTTTTCAGTGGCCTATTTTTCTTTTAGCGCTACTGACAACAGTATTGTTCCAAGTGCTTTCCGACTATGCCAACGATTATGGAGATGCACAAAAAGGAACGGATAATGATCAGCGCTTAGGCCCTAAGCGAGCTATACAGACAGGAGCGATGACCTTACTTGAAATGAAGCGTGTAGTTGTCATCACAGCTATTCTTTCTGCTATTGCGGCTTTAGTACTCATAGGAGTTTCTTTTAGCGAACATTGGGTTTTGGCACTCCTTTTTACATTTTTGGGAGGGGGAGCTATTTTTTCGGCAATTCGCTATACTGTAGGAAAATCTGCCTATGGCTACAAGGGCTTAGGAGATATATTTGTATTTATCTTTTTTGGTTGGGTAAGTGTGATGGGTTCTTATATGCTCTATACCAAACAGTTTGATCCTTGGGTGCTGTTACCTGCCTCTGCTTGTGGAATGCTGAGTATGGGGGTACTGAACCTCAATAACATGCGAGATATAGATAATGATAGACAAATGGGCAAACAGACCATAGTGGTCAAAATAGGTCTACCCTTAGCTAAGTATTACCATTATCTACTTATTATTATTCCTATGTTTCTGATGATGCTCTATAGTGTAATGAACTTTGAGTTTCGCTATAAGGTATTGTACATCATTGCTTTTATTCCTTTGGTATTTCATTTGTTTTATGTCAAAAAGGTAGAGAATCCTAAGGATTTTGACTCTCAACTGAAAGTAGTAGCACTTTCTACTTTTCTCATGTGTGTGCTTTTCTTTGTGGGAAAAATTATATAATAACGCCATCAATATTCAATGATTAATGATCAATAACAAAAGGAGTGGAATTGGCAAGGAGGAATTAATCATTAAAAATTAATCATTAATCATTATTTTTTTGTACTTTTGCCCTTTAAAAAACTAATTGTATAATTCATGGATTTTTTCAGAAAACATTTCACCAATATTCTTATGGGAGGCCTTCTATTGGTAGGGTTGGCGACAATATTGCCTTATTTCTTCGGACGAGGAGCCGAAGATTCACTTCCCCAGCAAATAATTCCTAATGATGAGCCTATAAGGGAGTATGAACCTCCTTTCACCCACGAAGGTGATCTCTCTTTCTACAAAAAAGATAGTACCCTGATCAAGACTTTCCAGATAGAATTTGCCCGTACCCAACAGGAAACAGAATTAGGGCTTATGTACCGAAAATCAATGAAGGATAACGAAGGAATGCTTTTTGTCTTCCATGAGGAACAACCTCGTTCATTTTGGATGCGTAATACTTATATCCCTTTGGATATCATATATTTGGATAAAAATAAGCAGATCGTAAGTATTGCCAAAAATGCTACCCCTCTTTCTGAGGAATCTCGTCCTTCAGAAGGGAATGCCATGTATGTATTGGAGATTAATGGAGGACTTTCGGATAAGTTAGGACTTACCAAAGGTGATCGCATGAGCTATGAATCATTGATTGACTGATACTTATGGAAGAACAGGTAATCTTAGTCAATGAAAAGGATGAACCCATAGGGCTTATGGGGAAAATGGAGGCACACCAGAAGGGGCTTCTACATAGGGCATTTTCTGTTTTTGTCTTCAATTCTAAAAAAGAAGTGCTTCTACAGCAGCGTGCAGCCTGTAAATACCATTCTCCCAACCTTTGGACTAATACCTGTTGTAGTCATCCCAGAGCAGGGGAGACCAATATAGCCGCTGGAGAGAGACGCCTGCAGGAGGAAATGGGTATGAAAGTCCCCCTTCAGGAAGTCTTCTCCTTTGTCTATAAGGCTCCTTTTGATAATGGTCTTACCGAACATGAGTATGATCATGTTCTTATAGGCTGTAGTGATACTCCTCCTGAGATTAACCCTGAGGAAGTAGCTTCTTGGAAATGGCTTTCCTTAGAGGCTATAAGGGAAGATATTGAGCAAAATCCTCAGGTATATACCGTATGGTTCAAGATTATCTTTGAAAAATTTTATCACTATCTCCTACAGAACACATCACTTAAATAGCTCTAAATGTGCATCGGCAAGGCGTGGCATAGCACCATGTTGTTGGCATACATAGGCTGATACCTCTACTGCCAATTGGTGGGAAGCACTAAGACAACGCCCATGTAGGTGAGAGGCAATAAAGGCAGCGGTAAAGGAATCTCCCGCCCCTACTGTATCAGCAATACTAATCTTTGGGGTTGCCAAAAAGGACTCTTCTTTAGGGGTAAGTACCCAACTACCTTCAGTTCCTTTAGTAAGTATCAGTATATCAAGATTGTACATGCTTAGTAAGCGCTTACACACTTCTTTTTCAGATAGGTTCCAGCCGAAGAGTTGGGCTATCTTTACCACCTCTTCATCATTAATTTTTAGTATATCAGCTCTTTCTAATGATCTTTCGATAACCTCTTTGGTATAGTAATGTAATCTTAGGTTGATGTCAAAGATTTTCAAACTATCCTTAGGCATGGCGTCCAAGAAAGCGTGAATGGTAGCTCGGGAAACCTCATGTCGTTGGGCTAAGGAACCGAAACAGACCACTTGAGTTTCTTTGGCTATCTCCGCTATGGCAGGGGTAAAGGGAATGTTGTCCCAAGCTGCATCTTCACAGATCTCATAACAAGGAACCCCCCAGTTGTCGATACTGACCTTGACCGTTCCTGTGGGAAAATCAGTTTTTTCTATGAGATGGTTGAGTTGTCTCTGGGCTAAGCTATCTAAAATCTCTGTGCCTAAAGGATCGTTGCCAATAGCACTTACAGTACAACCATCGAACCCAAATTGGGAGATATGATAGGCAAAATTGGCAGGAGCTCCTCCTAATACCTTTCTTTCAGGGAAAACATCCCAGAGAATCTCTCCCAGTCCTACGATTTTATGTCTCATATTCAGATATTTTTAAAGTCGTGATACAATAAAAAGCAGAGGAAATCGATATTCCTCTGCTTTTTTAGAAATTATTAATTTTTTATCTTGTAAAGGGTGATATTCTCTACACTAACAACAGTGTTTCCTCTTAAGTCAAACCATAGTTGGTTGTAAGGCTCTGTAGGGAAAACAGTATTGGTCTGCACTACTTCTCCTCCATTTACAAAGGCTTCAACAGAGGCTTTATCTACCCATAAGTGTATAGTGTAGCTTTTCTTAGGGATTAGGGGAGCTACGATCAGGGGATCAGCAAAGTTGTTACTGAAGTCTGTAAGACCGCTTTTTCTTCTGTCTACAACAAAGTTTTTTTCCTCTGTATCAAAATAATACACTATCTTTTCTCCCTTGCTATTTTGGAGTGCAAATCTAAAAGCCTTAAGAGCATTGAGCTTTACAGTGAAGCTTACCACATACCCATTATTATAGAAATCGGCACCAATAGGTAGGGGATTTTCTGCAAGCTTATTCATAATAATAGGTTGGTTATCTTGTTCATCACCTACTTCCTTTACAGGGAAACTGGCCACTACAAGGTGTGATCCGTTGTGCTGTAGTCTTAGCTCTCTGGGGAGAGTCATCGCACTGCGAAAATTCTTGGTAGGTACGCTATTACCATAGTCCCAATTATTCATCCATCCTAAGAAAAGCCTACGTCCATCACTCTCAGGAATATTGTTCCAAGTCACTCCTGCATAGTTGTCCCGACCATAGTCTATCCACAAAGGGTAGGGAAGAGCCTCAGGGGTGAAGGTAGTACCATCAAAGTCTCCAATGAAGTATTGGGTAGCATTGCCTCCATTAGGACCACCGGGGTTGATACTGACAAAAAGCACCCACTTAGTTTTTCCTTCATAGGAGAGGGGGAAGAGATCTGGACATTCCCATACGCCTGTATGAGCTCCTATATTTTGGCCAAATTCACTAAGCCGCTCCCATTCTTTAAGGTTTTTAGAAGCATAAAAAGTAATGGTTTGTGAGGTGGCCAATGACAAGATCCATTTCCTTTGGGGTGCATACCAGAATACCTTAGGGTCTCTGAAGTCTGCTATATTTGGATTGGCAATCACAGGATTGTGTTCGTACTTGGTAAAGGTGCGACCATTATCCAAACTATAAGCGATAGACTGGGTCTGTTGTTCTCCCGCCGAGGTATAGAAGATCACGATAGCCCCTTTGCCAAAGCCAGCAGTGTTGTCCTTGTCCACCACAGCACTCCCTGAGAAGATAGCTCCTAATGGATCAGGTGCCAGGGCTATAGGCAAGTGTTTCCAATGCATCATATCTTCACTTACTGCATGTCCCCAATGCATATTTCCCCAGCGAGCTCCATAAGGATTGTACTGATAGAAGAGGTGGTATTCGCCGTTGTGATATACCATTCCATTAGGGTCATTCATCCAACCATATTCGGGAGTGAAGTGATAGTAAGGACGATAAGGCTCATCATAGTTCAGATCAAAAGTATCTGAAGGTTTTATTTGGCTGATGCCCATATCTCCCTTCATGGCTTGTCCGAAAACCAAAGAAATTTTCTTTCCTCGGTAGGCATCCACAGGGAGGGGAAGCCAATATTCAATGTGTGTTTTGGCCAAGCGAATGTCCATGGCCACTCCCACTTCCTTGCCTTCTACCATGAGTTGTACCTTTGTTTCTGGGGCACTGTCCTCTATGGGGAGCAAGAGATATTTCTGGGAGATATCATAGGTAAGGGTATAGTTTTCCATAATGCTACTCTTATATTGATTACTTTGTTCTATCGCATCGATAAGGATATGTCCCCAGCTACCTCGCTGGTTATCCACGATGCGTAAGGAGGCCTCTTGCCCCCTATAGGCTTTTACATCCCAGCTCATCAGTTGTAGGGTTTCGCTCTCTACAGGACTATGGGACCTGGCTACACGCTGCTCACCGACAAGGAGTTCTATATAGGTGTCCTCGGACATCCCTCCTCCTATAAGAAAGTTGATAAAGTCACGCTCTATGCGGAAGGGCTTACTGGTGAGTATTCCTCGGGAATCATCTCCATTGTGAAAGCTATTGGCTAAGTAGCTCCCTTGAAAGCCTGTCACAAGTTGCTCTCCCGAGAGGCTTCCTTGGGCAGGTGTCTCTCCAAAAGCATCACCTTCGACAGTCCAATTGGCAAAAGAAGCCGATTCAAAATCCTCAATTATGAGGTCTGGTTCTTGGTTCTGGCAAGACGTTAGCACTAATAAGGAAAGGAAATTATAGAGTGAAAATTTTCTCATAAGCAATGTAATTTAGAAGGTTTGCCTCTGTCAAGATACTTGTAAGTTGGATTATTTCTTACAGAGAGCGCTTTTACTTTTTGACAAAAGTACATCTATTTTCTAAATAAGCAATACTTATTTGATTAAAACAAAGTTAAAAAAATGAACTTTTCATACTTTAATTAAGGTGATTTTAACACTATAATTTCTTAAATAAATGTAAATGTAGAAAAGAGTATATCTTTGTTTAATTTTTAAAATCCTGATATACAGTGAGTTTGTTTTTGAGTGTTAATAAGTGTTATTGAACTTTGTTTAATTGTAAAATATTGTTTATCAGTATAAAATAAAAAAAATGTCTTTCTCTTTTTTATTTTTCACTTAAATATTGTATCTTTGTCGCGTTAAAAAGAATGTAGCAAATACAAAAATAACTATTTATGAACGAAGAAATAGATTTTATTTTAGAAAGCACTAAGGAAGCGATGCAAGGTTCGCTAAACCACTTGGAGAAATCATTGCTCAACATACGTGCAGGAAAGGCTTCTCCTCAGATGCTTGGCAGTGTGTATGTGGATTACTATGGTTCACAGACTCCCTTGAGCCAAGTGGCCAATGTGAATACTCCAGATTCTCGTACTATCAGTATACAACCTTGGGAAAAAAATATGCTTTCTACTATAGAGAAGGCTATTATGGTTGCCAATTTGGGCTTTAACCCTATGAACAACGGAGAGACAATCATTATCAGTGTGCCGCCCTTGACAGAGGAAAGACGTAAAGAATTAGTAAAACAAGCCAAAGGAGAAAGCGAAGAAGCTAAGATAGGGGTGCGTAATGCCCGCCAAGAGGCTAATAAGGATATAAAGAAAACGGAAGCTTCTGACGATGTAAAAAAAGATGCTGAAGAGCGTGTACAGAAACTTACCGATAAGTATATCAAACAAATAGATGAAGTACTGGCTAAAAAAGAAGCTGAGATTCTAAAAGTTTAAATTTTTCATTTTAGATTATGGCAAAGGCTGCTCTCTTTGGAGGTAGCCTTTTTTATTTGTTAAAAGTAGAGATTTAGGCAGTTTTTCTTGGCAAATAATTATTTTTTATGTACTTTTGGGCTCTATTTCAGAAAACGAATTTTTTATGGATGCAACGACCTCTTTTTTACAGAGTATGCCTTTTGATGAGTTGAAAAGACAATCCTTGGAGGATTATACTATAGCGGTGCTCAGCCGCGAATGTAGTCTCCTGGGGCGTAAGGAAGTCCTTACAGGCAAGGCTAAGTTTGGTATCTTTGGAGATGGAAAGGAAGTGCCTCAATTGGCTATGGCAAGGGCTTTCCAAAAAGGAGATTTCCGTAGTGGCTACTATCGTGACCAGACTTTCATGCTGGCCATAGGTGAGTATACCCCCAAGCAATTCTTCGCGGGGATATATGCCGATAATGATATAACCCACGAACCCCATAGTGGTGGCCGCCAGATGGGCGGACACTTCTCCACACATAGTCTTGATGAGCAAGGAAACTGGAAAAGATTGGTGGATCAATATAATACAGCCAGCGATGTGTCTTGTACTGCTGGACAGATTCCTCACTTGGTGGGGCTGGCTCAGGCTTCCAAGGTGTATCGTACCCTTTCTATAGAAGGAAGTGAGCAGTTCTCCAACAATGGGAACGAGGTGGCTTGGGGTACCATAGGAAATGCTTCGACCAGTGAAGGCCTTTTCTTAGAGGCTTTCAATGCTATAGGAGTACTACAGGTACCTGTGGTGATGAGTGTATGGGACGATTATTATGGGATTTCGGTACCTGCGGCCTATCATACAGTTAAGGAAAGTATCTCTGAGGCGCTCAAGGGCTTCCAAAGGGATTTTAATCACAAGGGGTTTGAGATATATACCATCAAGGGCTGGGACTACCCTGCACTGATGGATACGTATGCCAAGGCTGGTCACTTGGCACGCACCGAGCATGTGCCTTCTTTGATACATGTTACAGAGCTTACCCAACCACAAGGACACTCTACTTCGGGCTCTCACGAACGCTATAAAAGTAGTGAACGTCTGGAATGGGAAAAGGAGTTCGATTGTAATGTACAATTCCGTAAGTGGTTGATTGAAAATGGGATAGCGACTTCTGAGGAACTCTCTGCTATAGAGGAAGAAGCAAAAAAACAAGTTAGAGAAGCACGTGATAAAGCATGGCAAGAGTATCAAACTCCTATTAAAACAGCAAAAAGAGAGCTGATTAACTTGCTTTATGAGATGGAAAAAGAGTGTTTCAATAGCTTGGAGATTTCTCGCTTGAAGGATGCCTTGGCCGAAATAGAGACCCCCCTCTATCGTGATGTGGTAAGTACTGCTCGCAAGGTCTTGCGCTGGGTTGTAGGTGAAGAGAATGAAGCGGTAGAAAATCTTAAGAAATGGCTTGGTGATCTTCAGGAAAAATTACAAGAGAAATATAGTGCTCATCTCTATAGCGAGACGGATAAAAATCCTATTCTTGTAAAGAAAGTAGATCCTGAATATGCTCCAGATGCTCCAGAGGTGGACGGGCGTATTGTACTAAGGGATAACTTTGATGCGCTATTGGCTAAGTATCCGACACTACTTACTTTTGGTGAAGATACGGGCAAGATAGGCGATGTAAATCAGGGGATGGAAGGTCTACAAGAGAAATATGGAGTCACTCGTGTAAATGATACCAGTATACGTGAATCCACTATCATAGGACAGGGGGTAGGTATGGCTATGCGAGGACTGCGCCCTATTGCTGAAATCCAGTATATTGACTATACTCCCTATGCCATACAGACTCTTACCGATGACTTAGCTACATTAAGTTATCGTAGTTGTGGCTACCAGAGAGC
Organism: Capnocytophaga gingivalis ATCC 33624; assembly: GCF_000174755.1. Classification (GTDB taxonomy): domain Bacteria; phylum Bacteroidota; class Bacteroidia; order Flavobacteriales; family Flavobacteriaceae; genus Capnocytophaga; species Capnocytophaga gingivalis. The sequence continues at coordinate 80,828 of NZ_ACLQ01000031.1, read as the reverse complement.
CCCTTTGATTGTTCGCACTCGCGGCCATCGCTTGGAGGGCATCTGGCACTCTGGATCACCTATGGCAGGGCTGCTGAACTTCCTTAGAGGAGTATATTTATTAGTGCCTCGCAATATGACTAAAGCGGCTGGATTCTACAATACACTTTTGCAAGGAGATCAGCCTGCTTTTGTAGTGGAATGCCTCAATGGATACCGTACTAAGGAGAAAATGCCTACCAACTTAGGAGAGTTCACCACTCCTATCGGAGTAGTGGAAAAAATCCGTGAAGGTAGGGATATCACTGTGGTATCTTATGGCTCTACCTTGCGTATTGTAGAACAGGTCGCTAAGGAATTGGATAGGGTGGATATTAGTATAGAAATTATTGATGCTCAGTCGCTCATTCCTTTTGATATCAATCATGATACGGTTAAGAGTGTCCAAAAAACTAATAACTTACTGATCGTAGATGAGGATGTAGAAGGAGGAGCATCGGCTTATCTATTACAGGAGATTGTAGAGAATCAGAATGCTTACCGCTATCTCGATAGCAAACCTCAGACACTTACCGCTAAGTCGCACCGACCTGCTTATGCTTCTGATGGGGATTATTTCTCCAAGCCCAATGCAGAGGATATCTTTGAAAAGGTATATGCTATGATGAATGAGATAAATCCTATCAAATATCCTCAATTGTATTAATCAATGACGCTCATCACTCAGGGGCTGTCCGAAAAGTCTTATTCCTGAAGGGCGATTTGCAAATCGCCTCTACAACAGAACCCAAAACAACTAATTTTCAATAGAATAAAATTTTAAAATATTCATTCAATTTAAACTTTGAAAAATACTGTTTTTGGACTTTTCGGACAGTCTCTTACACTATTCACGGATCATTGTTTGTTAATAAAAAGTAGAAATGAAGAAATGTGCTATTATAACAGGAGGTTCTCGAGGGATAGGTAGGGCTATCTGCGAACAACTGGCCTCGGATACTTCCTATCACTTACTGATTAATTATCAGAGTAATGCATCTGCTGCAACTGAGACCCTTGAGCAAGTACAGCGCTTAGGAGCTACTGCGGAGCTACTTTGTTTTGATGTCACTGACAAGGAGCAAACCGAGCAGGTGCTCTCTCTCTGGCAAGAGCAGAACAAAGAAGCACTGGTAGAGGTGATTGTCAATAATGCGGGTATCACTCGCGATGGCTTATTTATGTGGATGCCCTATGATGATTGGGAAAAAGTACTGAAAACAACCTTGGATGGTTTCTATAATGTGACGCATTTTTTTATCCAAAAAATGCTGAGAAATCGTTATGGACGTATTGTCAATGTTGCTTCTGTTTCAGGAGTAAAGGGTACCGAAGGGCAGGTAAATTATTCTGCGGCTAAGGGAGCTTTGGTAGCAGCTACCAAGGCTTTGGCACAAGAAGTAGCCAAGCGCAATATCACGGTTAATGCGGTAGCTCCAGGTTTTATACAGACGGATATGACAGCTGCCTTGGACGAGAAGGAACTCTCCCGAATGATTCCTATGGGGCGCTTTGGCAAGGCTCAGGAAGTGGCCGATTTAGTGAGTTTTCTTGTCTCCCAGAAGGCAGGCTATATCACAGGAGAGGTCGTCAATATCAATGGGGGAATCTATTCCTAAGACTTTAGGCTAACCATTGCGCAAGAGTGATGAACTCCTCCACGGAGAGCATCTCGGGACGCTTATCGAATAAGGGGTCGCTTTTGAGCGACTCTTTTTCTATTAGAAAGGACTTGAGACTGTTGCGTAGGGTCTTTCTGCGTTGGCCAAAAGCGGTCTTGACTATCTGGAAGAAGAGCTTTTCCTCACACGGAAGACTGTAGTTCTCTTTGCGCTTGAGGCGTATCACACCACTTTTTACTTTTGGGGGAGGGTTGAATACATGTTCGCTTACAGTGAAGAGGTATTCGGTATCATAAAAGGCTTGGGTAAGCACTGAGAGAATTCCATAGGTCTTGCTTCCAGCCTTCTCACAGATGCGCTCAGCTACTTCCTTCTGGAACATACCTGAAAATTCAGGTACAAAGTCTCTTATCTCTAATAGTTTGAACACAATCTGGGAAGAGATATTATAAGGGAAGTTTCCAATAATGGCAAACGGTTTCTTAGAGAAATGGCTTACAATGTCGAACTTTAGAAAATCCTCTCCCAATATATGACCTTTGAGCTTAGAGAAGTGTTGTTCAAGATAGGTTACCGATTCTGTATCAATTTCGATGACAAAGACTTCTATATTTTTTCCCAAAAGGAATTGGGTGAGCACCCCAGTACCGGGACCTATTTCCAAAACTCTATCATACCCTACTTCGGATAAGGTGTTGGCTATCTGTTGGGCAATACTTAGGTTGGTAAGAAAGTGTTGACCTAAATGTTTCTTGGGTTGAACAGGGGATTTTTTCAAAATAAAAAGGTTATTGTTTTAACTTTTTGATGTCTTCTATAAGCATGGCTATGCCTTCTGGGGTCATCCCATTGTAAAAGAGAATGGGTTTTCCTTTCTCTTTTCTGCATATAATGTTTCCTTGAGTATCTACCAAAGCAAACAGTCCTGAATGCTCAAAATTCTCAGGTGTGTCTCCTGCTTTCGCATAGATGTTGAATCCTTCGTTGGCAATACGGTAGATTTCCTTTTCATCCCCTGTAAGTAAGTGCCAGTGGGGAGAACGTACACCTTTTTCCCGAGCATAAGTCTGTAATACTTCAGGAGTATCTACCTCGGGATCTATAGAGAAAGAGGCAATCCCAATACTATGGTCAGCAAAGGCATCTTGTACGGCAACCATATGACTTGTCATCACAGGACAAATGGTCGGACAGGAGGTAAAGAAGAAATCCACCACCCAGATCTTTCCCTCAAAATCTTTGTTGCAGATATGCTGTCCATGCTGATCAGTAAGACAGAAAGCAGGGGCTTTGCCTACTATATAGAATCCATGAGACTGTCCTTTGCGTAGGGCATGAATCCCCCATGCAGCCAAAGCTATTAAGGCTACACAGCTACCTATCCACAACACTGATTTTAGTTTCTGATGCATGAGAGTACTCTTTAAAAAAGAAACTATCTGAAAAAATTAGAATACTGTTTTGGGGATAATTTCGCCCTTGAATAGCAATTGCTTACTAAAAACAGAATTTTTCTTTCAGATAGCCTCTTTCAAATATAATTGCTAAAAATCATTAGTTTAGCTTGAATACAATAGGGTAAGAGAAGATTACCGCCACTGGCCTATCACGTTGTTTTCCAGGGATAAGCTTAGGTAGTTTTTCGATTACACGACGAGCCTCTTTCTCTAAAATTTTGTCTTTCCCTTGAGTATTAATCACCTCTACACTTCCGTCTTTTTTGATACGGAACTGAACCACCACACGTCCTTGAGAACCCATTTGGATAGCTGCATCCGGATAGACAAGATTTTTGTTTACAAAGGCATCCAAGGATTTCTTAAAGCATTTCTCTTGTTCTTCCTTAGGCAACCCCTTACATTGTTCGAACATAGGTTTTTGTTCGATAGCAAAGAATTGGACATCGTTTTCTATCTCTTCATCACCAGTACCTGTACCTCCAGCAACCCCACCAGTTGAGTTGATCTTAGGAGGAACTGTGTTAGCATTGTCTTCTTTGTTGGTATCGTTGGCTTTGAAGTCAGTCTCTACTTTTTGTTTATCATCTACCTGCTTGATCACTTCTGGCTCCACCTCTACTTTAGGAGGTTCAGGAGGAGCTGCGGGAGGAGGAGTGTTCTCTTCCATAGTGAAGTCCTTCACATCTTCGGTAAGATCTACAACTTTGTCAAACTCAATCTTTCCCTTTTCTTTATCTACAGAACGATAATTTAGAGCGTATAGGCTGGCGAAAGTAGCCAAAGCAAGCCCTATGGAAAAGAATAAACCTGTACGTTTTTTCAGGTCGGCATTGGGGTTCTTTTTAGGTTTCATGGGTGATTTCTTTTAAAAGTTTCTATTTGTTATAGATACAATCAATAATTGTGCCAATTTTTTCTATTTAAAGAAAAAATAATAAAAACTATGCATGTTGGTGGTATAGTTGGCTAACTTTTTCCCAGTTGATAATAGCAAAAAAGGCTTCTATATAGTCAGCACGGCGATTTTGGTAGTTTAGGTAATAAGCATGTTCCCATACATCCAATCCTAAGATGGGAGTACCACCACCTACATGAGGCATTAGCGGATTGTCTTGGTTTGCAGTGGACAATACTGCTACCTTTCCTCCTTTTTGTACAGTAAGCCAAGCCCATCCAGAACCAAATTGGGTAGCAGCAGCTTTGGAAAAGGCTGTTTTGAAAGCCTCAAAAGAACCAAAAGCCTCATCTATGGCCTTAGCCAGCTCTTCACTTGGGGCAGTTCCTTTCTTAGGAGTAAGAATTTCCCAGAACAAATTGTGGTTGTAGTATCCTCCACCATTGTTGCGAACAGCTTTGTTTTCTGTGTCCAAATGTAGGAGAATATCCTCAATGCTTTTTCCTTCTAAAGGGGTTCCTGCAATGGCATTATTCAGATTATCAGTATAGGCTTTGTGGTGCTTGGTGTAGTGAATTTCCATAGTACGCGCATCTATTGAAGGCTCAAGTGCTTCATAAGCGTAAGGAAGTTGGGGTAATGTAAATGACATAAAATTTATTTTTAGTAATAAAGGACAAAAGTATGAAAAAAAATAATACCAACAACAAGTTTAATAGTAAGAAAGATGTTATTTTTTTCTTAACAATACTAAACTGTGTTCTCTTCCTAAGTATTGGTTGTATAGTAATACATATTGCAAAGGCTTGTCTAAGTTCTTTCTAAGGAAAAAGGCTTTGGGGATTTCTTTTCCTTGAAGTGCCTGACATCCCAGCCAGGTTCCTATAGCGGAGGCGGTGAAGAATTCTCCTGTTAGGTGTTTGTATATCAGTGTGGTAGCATTGGGAAACAAGCGCTCGAAGTTTTCAAAATAGGGGGTGTCATCTTGGTTTTCATTCCTACCAGAAACAATCAGATCTATATCCGAGAACTCAAGCCCTTCTCGGGAGAGGAATGTGTGTGTGAAGTGCTCTATACTATTGTTCTCTAATTGGTTACAGAAAGTAACATCGACCAATTCGGCGAGGGTTTCTTCGCCAAAGGTATCACTCAGGACAAAGAAGGTAGCTCCTTCTCCCATACGAATCCCTGAAGTAGGGGAGGGCTGTTGTAGGGCTTCTTTGCTCTTGATGGCTCCTGAGAGTTCATATAGGTAGATGGTGTGGGGTGCGTGTTCGTCCACAGCGCCGACCAATATATGGTGTAGACCTTCTGCCTGTATTAGGAGTATGCTTTCCAATAGGGCACTCTCAAAGGAAACAGCACCATTTACATAGGAGAAGTTCAGCCCTTTGCACTGTAGGTTTAGGGCGATTTGCCCAGCTACAGTATTATGAGTGGACTGGATAAAGGAGGTAGGGGTGAGGTGCTGCTCTTGGTTGTCCAAAATTCCCTTGAGGAATTTCTCGGAATCCTGTATACATCCCAGACCGGTACCTACCACGATGGCATCAGGTAGCGAAATACCTGCCTGCTTTAGGGCTGTCATAGCTGTAGCAGTACCCATTTTTACCCCTTTGGCCATCCTTCTGCTGGCTGCCGGAGAGATGTATTCTTTGTATGAGGGCTCTATAGCACAGAGAACATTCTCTAAGCTATGGTCTAAGAGAGTCATAGGAAATTCCTCTGCAAATGTAGGCTGTGGGGAGATACACGAGAGCCCATTGATAAAAATCTTACTCATGAGTCAGGAATAATAAGGAAAGTCTTTAGTATTACAAAAAAAGGCTGTCAAGAGACAACCTTTTTCTGTTTTTGAATACAATAAAAATATTATTTTCGTATTTCTTTGATACGTGCTTTCTTACCACGCAATTCACGGTAATAGAAGATACGAGCGCGACGTACTTTCCCACGTTTGTTCACTTCAATTTTTTGGATAGCAGGCATATTGATAGGGAAGATACGTTCTACCCCTACTTCTCCAGACATTTTACGAATAGTAAATGTCTCAGTAGCTCCTGTACCACGGCGTTGGATTACCACACCTCTGAAGAACTGAACACGTGATTTTTCACCTTCCTTGATCTCATAGTACACTGTGATTGTGTCCCCTGTGGAAAAATCAGGAAAATCTTTTTTAGCAATGAGATTGTCTTGTACGTACTTTAATAAAGACTCCATAAAAAATATAAAATTAATTAAGTGAATCCTAAGCAACATACACGTCCTTCGCCAGAGGTTACTTAGCGGGTGCAAAGATACGCCTTTTTTTCTATCTGACAAATTTTTCTCATAAAAAATTCACCGCCACCGTTCACTGCTTACTGTTCACTGCTCACTGTACATGGTAGTGTCTAAGGGCATGTTCCTTCTGGCGAGCAGTGCTAAAGCAGGACACACGCTTTAGGTAGCCAATTACACGAGTAGCGTGATCCACATTCTCGCTGTGGCACTCAGGACACTCAAAGAGTGTACGCTTATCTATATGGTTACATTCGTTGCATATTGTGATACGAATGTTGAAACAGAAGTAGTTACAACCTGCCAATGCCGTTGCGTTGAGCAGCTTGAGAAAGCCTTCCTTGTTGGGCGTTTCCTCCAAGTTCAAGTGTAGGGCAGACCCTCCATCCAAGTATTGGATAATCTCCTTGCCATGGAGGATAATTTTGTCTAAGGCATTCACCTGTGTATCTTCTACAGCATAGAAGTAGGAGTTGTAGCATTCACGAGGGGAGAAAAGTCCGTCTTTCTTGTCCCATAGGGCATTCTTCACTCCCAAGTTCTCTGCAGGGACAAACTCAGTATTGAACATATATCCATACACTTCACGTGCCTTGCGGTTCTCTTCATAGATGATTTTCAGGTGATGGCGCACGAAATTCTTGTATTGCTCGTTGTTGGTTGGGGCAATTCCCAGATACTCAGCGGCTTCCACCATACCATTGATTCCAATGGTAAGAAATTGTTTGTCAAGGGAGATAAAGCCAGCATCATATACCGGAAGCAATCCTCCTGCCTTGTATTCCTCTATAAGTTTGCGGAAAGCCACTTGGTAGCGGTGTATCTTGCGTACTTCTTCTGATAGGTTGCGGTTTTGTTGTACAAGGCGGTTCATATTTAGTGTGATTACATTGATAGATCCTGTTGCGACTCCACCTGCCCCGAGTGAGTAGCTGAAGGTGTGATCGGAAATCTCATTGCGTAAGCGACAGCAGGAGGCCAAGCTATCAGCACTCTCAGATTGGTATACGAAGAAGGAATTGCCTTCGCTGAGCTCTTCAGCACACATATCGGCAAAGGCACTATCGACAGGCTTACCCTCTGAGGTAAGCATAGCTGCTGTTACCACAGGGAAGGTTAGTATAGCCTTGAGGCGCTCGGCATTGAACCATTTAAGGAAAAAATGTTGTAACTTGAATAAGCGGGCAAACGAAGGTTTGCTCATATCTGGGAATACAAAATCACCAAACATGCTATCAAAATAAGGTTCGTCATATAGGGAGATATTCCAAAAGACAGACTGATATCCTCTGGCTGCCGCAGGCTGGTTGATTGCGTAGATTACATGCTGCAAGTGGTTCTCTATCATCTTGGGATGGGTCTCCAGGTAATTCTCTCCATAGTCCTTGGCTGCAAAATGATCAAAGTATAAGAGAAATTCTACCGTAGCCAAGGCTCCAGCAAATTGCGAGCTGATGGCAAAAACCAAATTGACGAACTCTCCACAGAAGCTTTCCAAGTGCTTTGGTGCACGACTCTCCCCGCCAAGCTTCATGAGTCCATCTAAAAGGAAGGGATACATACTGATAGAAACACAATAGGGCTTGAGCGAAGTCTCATCATGTACATAGATTTCATGCGCTTCTATCTGGCGAATATACTCTCGGGAAAGTTCCTCTCCGAAAAGTTCCTCAATCTTGCGACGGACAAGTTCTCGATTGATTTGGATATTGATATCCTTGTTGATTTCCGCCTCCATGGTAGCAATATTCTTACTGGTGACATTGGCATTGGCATCTACCTGTGAGGCAGTAGCGGCATTACTCGCTTGCAGATACTGGCTAATAAAGTCAATCTTCTGTTGAATTTGATTTTGTGTAAGTCGAATCATAGACATATATTTATGGTATAAAATTAAGTTTTGGGTTTTTGAGTTTTTAATTATGAGAGTGGATTTTTAATTTTTCGCTCTTGGGTCTTCACTTATAAAAGAGTTTGTTAAGCACTTCTCCAGTACTTACCTTTATAAAGCGTTGGTTAGTAGTAGGGCAGGAGAGTCCTCCTAAGGATGCTATCCAGGGACCTGTTTTGAGCCAAGTAAGCTCTTGTTTGATAGCGGGGGGCACTTCCTCCTCTATCAGTCCGGTGTATAAGCAAGTATGTAAGGAGTAAGAGCGTGCGATTTGTAGTTTGTGGATCAGTGCCTCTGCTTCCCATTCTCCTCCCATGAAGAGTACACAGGAGAGCATGTTCTTGTAGCGCTCAAGAGCTCCAACAAATACCTCATCTGTCAGAGCAGATCCAGTACCTTTTTTCCAAAGAAAAGGTGAATGACATCCCTTACAGCGCAGTGGACAGCCCGTCACACTCACACATAGGCTGATTTCTCCAGGCACCTCTTGCAGAACTACCTGCAAGTCAGAATAATAAATCATATACAAGTCTTTTTTTGTGGTAGGGCAAAGGTAGGTAGAAAAAGATGGGTTTTTCCACAAGAGTAGATAAGTTATTAACCAACTTATCAACACATACCTCCTCGCTGGTGCGAGCGAAGGTTTCTTCTCTCCCTTCTTTCTTTACTTTTCTCGAAAAAAATTCTATTGTCTAAAAACAGAAAAAAAATCGCTTCTTTCTTTTTATAAATGGTTGATTTTTATAACAAAGAGAGTAGTTTATCCTTCTTTAGAACTAATAACGGATATTTTCTCCTAAAAATATAGAACTTCTTTGTTTTGAATGATTTAGAATGGAAACATAAATTTAACACATTTTCTGCGGAAAAAATACTATTTTCTCGTTGGTCAATTAAAAAAAAAGACGTACTTTTGGTTCGCTAATCAAATTTCATAAAGAGATATGAATTTAAAAAAACTATTTTTATTGTGTTCCCTTGTTTTTACAACAATGGCTTTTGCACAACAGACCATTAAGGGGAGTGTAAAAGACAGCAAAGGGAAACCTGTGACAGGTGCTACTGTACTTGTGATAGGCACCAGTCGCTCTGCAACTACTAACTCCGATGGAGGATATTCCATAGAGGCACAAGCTGAGGAAACGCTGCAATTTGCTGCTCAGGGGTATCAAAATGTACAAAAAAAGGTAGGTTTAGAAACCACAATTGATATTGTACTTCCTTTGGCTACCGAAGAAAACAAAAAAGTAGGTGCTCTTGGGGTAGAGCGTGATGCCAACGCCGCAGGTTATACCGATACTACCTTGGAAGGAGGCGAAGACCTCAAAGGGAAAACGGCAGGACTTACAGCTACTTCCTCAGGAGGGATGCAAGGATCCAAAATGGAACTCCGTGGTAAGGGAAGTGTTACCGGTAGTAACCAACCACTGATCGTAATTGATGGGGTACCTATGGTAGATATGGGATCCAAATATGGAGACTCAGCCAGTGAAATCAACAAAGATGATATCGAATCTGTAACGGTACTTACTGGAGGAGCAGCTACTGCTCTCTATGGTAGCCGTGGTGGTAACGGGGTAATTCTCTATACTACTAAGTCTGGTAAGGGAGGAAAAACTGCTATTGATATCAACTCTTCTGTATCCTTTGATAGAGCTTATATCTCTCCTAAATTACAGAACGAATATGGAGGTGGTTCTAGCTTGGACTTTACACAACAACTGATCAATGGAACTACCTACAATCTTCCTCAATATGAAGTAGACGAAAGTTGGGGTCCTAAGTATGATGGGACTCCTTACCTACCTTGGTATGCTTTTGATAAAAAATATCTTCCAGAGCATTACCTAAAACCAGTGCCTTGGCAAGCTCCTAAGAATGATATTGATAAGTTCTTCCGTACAGGGATGAATATCAATAACTCAGCTTCTATTACACGTTCTATTTCAGGAACTAACTTGCGTTTCTCTTTAGGAAATACCGAAACTACAGGGATAGTGCCTACCACAGAGCTACGCCGTACCAGTCTTGCTTTTAGCTTTACTTCAGAGCTTTCTAAAAAACTAAAAGCAGAAGGAGGGTTGAACTATTCTATCACTGTACGTGAAAATCCTAACTATACCTATGCTGATGCCAATGATAATGGAGGTTTCTCTACTGTGTTATATGGATATACTCACCGCCAATTGGATATGGAGAATTTGAGAAGATTCTACAAATCCCCTATTGGAGAACAACGTACTTGGAACAGAACAAGTTGGGAAAATCCAAAACCTAACTTTGCAGACAACCTTTATTGGATGCTCTACGAAAATACACAAAATGACAAACGCCATCGCTTTTTTGGTAATATAGGACTTACCTATAACTTCACAGATAAGCTTTTCTTGGTGGGTAAAATGTATGGAGATATCTATGCTCTTACTACTGAATCCAGAACCGCAGTAGGTTCTCATGATACTTCTCAATATTCAAGATATATCTATGACAACTCTTCTTTCAACTATGAAACTCGTTTGCACTACAATCCTGACTTAGGAGAAAACTTTACTCTTACAGGATTTATAGGAGTTGCTCGTGCCCAAAATAAATATGAATATGTAGGGGCAGAAACGCAAGGAGGATTAATCGTTCCTAACTATTATTCTGCAGCTAATAGTAAAGAAAGACCTAGAGGGGTCACTTATTCTTCATGGACACGTACCAATAGTGTATATGGTATGGCTTCTTTTGGATACAAAGGTACTGCCTTCGTAGAAGTAACAGGGCGTAATGACTGGTTCTCTACAGTCTCTACTTCCATCTTCTATCCTTCAGTGACGGCTTCTTATGTATTCTCTAATTCCTTCAAGAACTTGCCTTCTTGGTTTACTTATGGTAAGCTCCGTGCAGGATGGGCTCAAGTAGGTAATGATGCTTCTGCTTATGTACTCAAAACATATCCTTCTGTATACCAACCATTCAAGGGAGCTCAATATTATTTAGTGCCTACAGAAAAGAAAAATCCAGAACTAAGACCTGAAATCAAAGAAACTAAAGAAGCCGGTATCGACTTGCAATTCTTCAATGGTCGTCTTTCTTTAGGATTCTCTTATTACGATATTCTCTCCAAAGATCTTATCCTTTCTATGCCTGTAGATGCTGCCAATGGCTACACTTATAAAAAGGTAAATAGTGGAGAAATGGTGAATCGTGGTTTCGAGATAACTCTTTCTGCTACTCCTGTTCAGACAGATAAGTTTAGCTGGACTTTGGACTGGAATCTCTCTCGCAACAGAAATAAACTTCTCAAATTAGCTCCTGGGCTTTCTCGTTATAAAGTCACTTGGGAATACTATGGAAATGTAGAGTTATATGCCGTAGAAGGTCGTCCTTTTGGAGAAATCTATGGAGGTAATTATGTATATGACGACAAGGGAAATCGCCTAGTGGATGAAGAAGGTAATTATTTCATATCTCCTAAAAAAGAGGTGTTAGGTAATATCAACCCTGATTTTACTACAGGTCTTACCAATACTCTTACCTATGGTAATTTAAGCCTTTCCTTTACTTTTGACTACTCTCATGGAGGTAGCTATTATGCAGGACCTTATGCCTTGGGTATGTATGCCGGTACTATCCGTGAAACAGTAGAAAATGGTATGCGTGAAAGAGATCCCAATGGACCTAATGGACAAAAAGGGATTGTACTTGATGGGGTTGTAGGACACAAACAAGCTGATGGAAGTATCGTTTCTACAGGAGTGAAGAATACCAAAGCCATCAGTCCTAAACAGCATGGTACTACTTTCTATAAAGGAATTGATGCACAGGCTGTATTTGATGCTACTTTCTTGAAACTTCGTAGTGTATCACTCTCTTATGATGTGCCACTAACAGAGACCAGATATATCAAGGGATTGAACTTCACCCTTTCTGGCTATAACCTCTGGACTGGAGCCTTGGCTTGGGATGGTATGGATCCTGAAACAGCTATGTATAATCAAGGGATGGGGAACTCTTCCTTGCCTACTATCAGAAGCTATGCGCTTAGTGTAGGATTAAAATTATAAAATAATAAACTAAAATTGGACGAACATGAAAAAAATTCTAATAGCCACCTTAGGAGCTGGACTCCTCTTAGGAAGTTGTACAAAGGATTTTGAAGAAATTAATAAAAACCCAAACGTACCAGAAGATTACCTTACCTACGCTTTATTCAATGGCAGTAACCAAGCTCTGATGAATAATACAAGAGGATATGATAATATGAAGCAAATGCGTGTATGGATGCAATATGCCGCACAGCCTATTTACACTAAGGAAAGTCGTTACCTATTGGATCCTAATGGACCTAGTACAATTTATTTTCAAGGTTATAAGCGAGCTATGGATTATAAGACTATTATAGATCTTAATACGGATCCTAAAACGAAAGAATTGGTTGCTGCTTATGGAAAGAATGAAAACCAGATAGCCGCAGCTCGTATCATGATGGCTTATACTTTTAGTCTTTTGGTACAATCTTTTGGAGATGTTCCTTATTATTCTGCTTTGGATCCCGATAATCCTAAGTTCCAAGCTTTGCAGACAGATACTTATGTAACTCCTGTATTTGCCTCTCAAAAGGATATTTACTTGGATATTCTCAAAGAATTAGACCAAGCCATAAGTGAGATGGATACTTCTGTTTCTTATGTATTTAAAGATGGAGATTTTATTTTTGGTACTCCAGCAAAAATGAAAAAATTTGCCAACTCTTTGCGCTTGCGCATTGCTAATCACTTGAAAGGAGCTAATGCTACTGTATTAGGTGCTGAATTGAAACAAAAAGTTACGGATATCATTAATCATTACACCACTGTAGGTACAGAAACTGAACTTTTGGGAGAAGGAGAAAGAGTAGGATTATCTTTTGAGGATAACTATACCTATCCTGCACCAATCTACTATGATTATTATGTAGGAAACCGTGTGGACTATCTGCCTTCTAGTAATTTTGTAAAACTTCTTGCAGGAAATAATAAAAAAGCTAATGACAGAGGTCTGAACTTTGGAAGTGTAGATCCTCGTATGGAAAAGTATTTCGCACCTAAAGGTATGGGTAAATGGGATGTGTACTATGGTTATACCTTAGATCAAAGCAATCCTATCGATACTACTAGTTATGTAGGGATGCCTTATGGTATGCAAGAAGGAGCTACTACTGACCAGTACAATGGAGGAGATAGAGTTTCTCTCTTTTCTAAAGAAATATTGTCAGCTACTGCTACAGAAGTACTTATGGACTACTCAGAAGTATGTTTTATCCTCTCTGAATTAAGAGGATGGGATAATGCTCTATATAGAAAAGGGGTAGAAGCTTCTTTGGACAGATGGGATATCACAGGTACTAGAAAATCTAACTTTATGGCAGCACTCCCTGCAGCGAATGAGGAAAATGTCCTTACCCAAAAGTACATATCCTTATATATGGATCCAGATGAAGCTTGGGTAGAATATCGTAGAACAGGCTATCCTAAAACACTGATCCAAGTAGGCGAACGTGTAAGAGGTAACTATCCCGAAGGAAATCCTCTTGTATATGAGTTCAAAAAGGAACCTTCTGCTAAGGATGTTAGTGGCATACCAGATCGATTGAACTATCCAGATACCTATACTGGGCTCAACTTAAATTATATAGAAGCCCTTAAGAACATGGGGAATCCTAATGATGCTAGATCTCATAAACTAATCTTCGCTACACGTCAGTAAAAGTGAATTTGTAATCATATTTTAAAGCCATCTTTATAAAAGATGGCTTTTTTTGTCTAAAAAAAGACAAATATCCCTTCTTTCTTCTTAAAAGCCGTGTAAAAATAAAATTATAAAAAACAGTATATTTTTCTTTTTTAGTGGCTATACTCTCCCCTTTTTTAGTATAAAAAATTATAAATAATAAGTAGGACATAATTTTTTTGGTTTTTATCTTTGGCTGTAGGATAATAGCGAAAAAAAACGTACTTTTGGGTATCTAATCAAATATCATAAAGAGATATGAACCTAAAGAAATTACTTCTATTGTGTTTCCTTGTCTTTACGACAATGGCCTTTGCACAACAATCTGTAAAAGGGAGTGTGAAGGATAGCACAGGGAAACCCGTGGCCGGAGCTACCGTGCAAGTGGTAGGCGCCAGCCGTAGTGCAACAACTAACTCCGAGGGGGCATATGCGATCCAAGCACAAGCTGAGGAAACGCTTCGCTTCTCCGCTCAGGGGTATCAAAACGTAGAAATTAAGGTGGGGCTCTCCTCCGTAGTGAATGCAGTATTGCTCCCTATGGAAAACAAACAGGAAGCAGGTGCCTTGGGAATCGAGCGTAACAAGGATGCTGTGGGGTACAATACCCAAAATACAGAGGGAGGGCAGAACCTCTCAGGTGCCGTAGCGGGAGCTCAAACCAGTTCTTCTTCTTCTATGGGTGGGAATACCAATATCATCCTTCGTGGGGTAGGTACCGTAACAGGTAGTAACCAACCACTTATCGTAATTGATGGGGTGCCTATGGCTACCGTAGGAGATGGTAAGAACACAGGGGATGCGCTCAGTGATATCAACCCTGAGGATATAGAATCCCAAAGCGTACTCTCTGGAGGTGCTGCAACAGCACTCTACGGAAGCCGTGGAGGTAATGGGGTAATCCTTATTACTACCAAATCAGGTAAAGGTGGAAAAACTTCTATTGAAGTCAAATCTGGAGTTACCTTTGAAACGGCTTATATAGCTCCTGTTCTTCAAAACGAATACGGAGGTGGAGATTCTCAGCAGTTTGAAAGAGCTACAATCAATGGACAGCAATACAATTTAGCCCGTTATGCAGTAGACCAAAGCTGGGGACCAAAGTATGATTCTAGTAAAATGTACCTTCCTTGGTATGCTTTTGACCAAAAATATCTTCCAGAACATTATCTAAAACCTGTACCTTGGGTAGCTCCACAAAAAGGTATTGAAAAATTCTATCGTACAGGGGTAGGGGTGTCCAACTCTTTCTCAGTAACACGTTCCCTCTCAGGTACCAACCTACGTTTCTCCTTAGGTAACAATCAGGTAAATGGTATCGTTCCTAATACCGATTTGCACAAGACAAACCTTGCTTTCAGTTTTAGTGCAGATCTTTCTAAAAAACTTAAGAGTGAAGGAGGATTCAATTATGTAATAACTTCCCGTACCAATCCAGATTATGCCAATACGGTGAATAATGATTTGGCGAATGTATTCTATGCTTGGAGCCACCGCCAGTTGGATGTAAGAAATTTGGAAAAATATTACATAGATCCAGCTGGAGGACAACGTACTTGGAACCGTACTGCTTGGGATAATGAAGAACCTAAGTTCGCTAATAACCCTTATTGGGAAGTATATAAGAACTACAATAATGATAAGCGTCACCGCTTCTTTGGAAACTTGGGACTTACCTATCACTTCAAAGAAAATCTTTACTTAGTAGGAAAAGTATATGGAGATATCTATTACTATACCAAAGAAAATAGAAATGCAGTAGGGGCTTATGGGGTGCCAAGCTATCAGAAAACTGTGTATAATAATACCGATTTCAACTATGAAACCCGCTTACACTATACTCCTAAGTTAGGGGAAAACTTCTCTCTTACCGGATTTGTGGGTATGTCTCGTCGTGAAAGCCGTTATGCTTGGTCAAGTGGAAAAACAGTAGGAGGTTTGGTAGTTCCTAATTTGTATAATATGTCTAACAGTAAGCAAGTACCACAAGCTTCTGATTATTCTTCTTGGCAACGTACTAATAGTGTATATGGAATGGCTTCTTTTGGATTCAAGAATATGGCTTTCGTGGAAGTAACTGGTCGTCAGGACTGGTTCTCTACTGTGTCCAAGCCTGTATTCTATCCTTCTGTAACAGGTTCCTTTGTCTTTACTTCTGCATGGAAGAGCAAACCTTCTTGGCTTTCTTATGGTAAAGCACGTGTAGCTTGGGCACAAGCGGGTAACGATACTGGTCCTTACCGATTGATGAACTATCCTCTCGTAAATACTCCTTTTAGAGGTAGTCCGGACTATATTCGCTCCAATACATCCAACAATCCAGACCTCGTACCTGAGATAAAGGAAACTAAGGAGGCAGGTCTCGAACTTCGCTTCTTCAAGGATCGTGTTTCTATCAATGCTTCTATATATGATATTCTCTCCAAAGACCTTATCATCCCACTACCTATAGATGCTGCCAACGGATATAACTGGAAATATGTAAACAGTGGAGAAATGTCCAACAAAGGGGTGGAAGTAACCTTGTCTGTAACTCCTATACAGACAGAAAAATTCAACTGGAACCTCAGCTGGAACTTCTCTAAGAATAAAAACAAATTGGAAAAATTGGCTCCTGGTATCAGAACCTATAGGGTGAATTGGGACAAATATGGACAGGTATCTCTCTATGCGATAGAAGGTCGTCCATTTGGAGAACTCTATGGTAGAGACTTTGTATATGATGACAAGGGAAATAGAATTGTACAATCCAATGGGAAATATGCAACTTCTGAACTTAAAGCCTTAGGAAATATCATCCCTGACTATACTATGGGACTTACCAATAGCTTCAGATATGGTCGCTTGAACTTCTCTTTCGTATTTGACTTCCAAAAAGGAGGTAATTACTTCTCTGCCGCTCACATGACAGGGATGAGTACAGGTATGCTTCGTGAGACAGTTGCAGGAGGTATACGTGAATACGATCCTACAGGACCTAAGAATCAAAAAGGGATTGTTCTACCAGGTGTCACAAGAAGTGGAGCTGTCAATACGAAGAGAATTGACCCTCAGACCTATGGAGAAGGATTCTTCCAAGGTGCTGTGGACAAACAAAATATCTTCGATGCAACTTACTTAAAGCTCAGAAGTGTGTCACTATCCTATGATGTCCCTCTACCAAGTACTAAATATATCAAGAATGTGAATGTTTCTTTCTTTGGTAATAATCTTTGGACAACTGGATTGGATTGGGATGGTATGGATCCTGAAACAGCTGCCTCTAATCAAGGGATAGGAGAAATCTCTCTTCCTACTACACGCTCTTTCGGTATGAGTGTAGGATTAAAATTATAACTTTAAATAGAATATGATATGAAACGATTAGCAATCATAATTTTAGGTGGGCTTGCTCTCTTGGGTACTACCACCAGTTGTCAAAAGGATTTTGAAGAAATTAATACCAATCCTAATAGACCACAACAGGCACTTCCTACAGCATTGTTCAATGGATCTACGAAACTCTTCCTCAAGAATACTCGTAACTATACCACCTCAGGAATGATGTTTCGCTCTTGGATGCAATATACAGCTCAGGACACCTATACCAAGGAAAGCCGTTTCCTATACCGTGACTATGCAGGGGATTACCTATGGCGCTACCCTTATCAAGTAGCTGGGGGCTACAAGGACATCATTGATTTGAATACCGATCCTAAGACTAAGGAACTAATGACTACTTATGGAAAAAGTGAAAATCAAATTGCAGCAGCACGTATCATGCTTGCCTATACATTTGCACTCTTGGTAGAAACTTTTGGAGATGTACCTTACTATTCCTATGGATCTCCTAATCCAGAACGTTTCCAAGCTTTACAGTTGGAAAAATATATTTCTCCTGTATATGCTACTCAAAAGGAAATTTATACAGATTTGTTGAAAGAACTTAAGGAAGCTGCTGCACAAATAGTCAGTGATTCCTATGTGTTCAAGGAAGGAGATTATATCTTTGAAACTCCTGATAAGATGAGACGTTTTGCCAACTCTTTGCGCCTACGCCTTGCGATTCGTTTGAAAGATGTATCAGATACAGAGCTTAGAACCCTTGCACAACAGAGCATTGATGAACTAAAAGCAGGTACTGCAGTAATGCAAAGTGAAGCGGATACAGTAGAGCTCCAATTTGATAGTGACGATACAAACCCTGCCCCTATCTACAAAGAATACTTTGTAAGCAATCGTGTGGATTATTCTCCTTCTAATAGCTTTGTACAGTTACTCAAAGGGCAAAGAGGAAATTTTGGAGTAGACCCTCGCTTGCAAAAATACTTCGCTCCTAAGGGACTTACTAAGTATCAGGCTCGTGACGGACGCTATACAGAAAGTGACAATCTCAATGACTATATAGGAATGCCTTATGGTTTGGACGAAAGTATGGCCGATTTTCAGTTTAAATCAGGAGTAGCAGTTTCATTTTTCAGTAGTAGAATACTCCAACCTAACTATGCTGAAGTATTCATGGAATATTCTGAAGTATGCTTCCTTCTTTCCGAAGCAAACGGATGGGATAATACTTGGTATAAGAAAGGGGTAGAAGCTTCTATGAAAAAATGGGGAGTAGCTGATACTAAGATAACTAACTTCTTGAATACAATTCCTGCAGCTAATGAGGAAAATGTATTGACTCAGAAGTATATTGCTCTCTACATGAATCCAAATGAGGCTTGGGCTGAATATCGCCGTACAGGATATCCTCATACCCTTATTAAAGTAAATGAGGAAACCGATTTAAATATTCCTACTGAGGCAGGACAAACTAAATATAGATTTGAGTCCTTAGTAGCCGATCTTACAGATATTCCTGAACGTTTGTTTTATCCTGTAGCATACAAAGTAATTAATGAGGCTAATTACCAGAATGCATTGAAATCAATGCAGATGACTACAGATATTCTTACCAAGAGACTTATCTTTGATAGAGGTCAACGTCGCCCTTAGTTTGTTTCTTTAGTAATTAAATAATCTCTTAACAAAAAGAGACTGTCTTTCCCGACAGTCTCTTTTTTTACTATCCCCCTTTTGGTGTGCTTTGTCTCTAAGCTGCTTTATAATCAATGAATTAAGTTTTTATAAGATTTATTATGTATGATTTATGTTTAAAAAAATATAAAGTGCTAAAAAAAATATACAGAAAGTGATGGATATTCAGAAAAAAAACGTAAGTTTGTCCTACTAATAAAAACACAAAGGATATGAATTTTAAAAAATTGTGGCTATATCTTTTTATAGCTTTTTCAGCTACGACCTTTGCTCAACAGAAAATTTCTGGAAGTGTGAAGGATAGTGCAGGAAAACCCTTACCGGAGGCTTCTGTTATTGTGGTAGGAACTCAGCGCAACGCTAAAACCAATGCAGAGGGAGCCTATACAATCTCTGCTAAGGAAAATGAAGTACTCCATTTTTCAGCCTCTGGCTACAAGAGTACGGAGGTAAAAGTAGGGGTTTCTACTACTATTGATGTGGTACTCCCACAGGCCGAAGCTGCCGCAGAAGAAGGGGCTCTCGGTATTAAGCGTGATAAAAATGCTGTAGGTTACACCGCTCAAAAAGCAGGAGCCAGTGATAACCTTTCAGGGAGTGTAGCAGGGGTGCAGACCAATACGACTTCTTCTATGGGAGGAAATACCAACGTTACCATACGTGGGGTCGGTACTATTACAGGAAGTAACCAACCTTTGATCGTCATCGATGGAGTGCCTATGGCTACTGTCGGAGGTACTGATAGTAAGTTCGGAGACGCTGCTGGGGATATCAATCCTGAAGATATAGAGTCTGTAACTGTCCTATCGGGAGGAGCCGCTACAGCTCTTTACGGAAGTCGTGGAGGTAATGGGGTAATTCTCTATACTACCAAATCGGGAAAAGCAGGAAAGACCTCTATTGATGTGAAATCAGGGGTAACTTTTGAAAAAATATATATTGCTCCTAAGCTGCAAAACGAGTATGGAGGTGGAGATTCTCAACGATTTGAAACAGTTAATATCGATGGACGACAATATAAAATAGCTCGCTATGCAGTAGATCAAAGCTGGGGGCCTAAATTCGAAAACCAACAATACCTCCCTTGGTATGCTTTCGACAAAGAATATCTTCCAGAGAAATATCTGAAAACAGTGCCTTGGAAGGCTCCAGATAATGACGTAGATAAGTTCTATACAACAGGAGTGGGAATATCCAATTCTATTTCTGTATCTCGCTCCTTGTCAGGGACCAATCTTCGCTTCTCTTTAGGAAATAATGAAGTAACTGGGATTGTTCCTACAACCAAATTGCAGAAGACAAACTTCTCTTTCAATTTTAACTCTAAGTTGTCTTCAAAACTCAAAAGTGAGGGAGGGGTTAACTATGTCTTGACCGAACGCGATAATCCTGATTTTTCCAATACAGTGAATAATCCATTGGCTATAGTGCATTATACTTGGAGCCAAAGACAGTTGGATATGAGAAATTTGGAAAGATATTATGAAAATGAGGCTGGAGATCAGCGACCTTGGAACAGAACAGCATGGAATAATGCTGAACCCAAATTTGTGGACAATCCTTATTGGGAACTTAATAAAAACACAAATAATGATAAGCGCCATCGTTTCTTTGGAAATATTGGTTTTACTTATGAATTTTCAAGCCAATTATATTGGGTAGGAAAAATCTATGGAGATATTTATAGTCTCACTAAGGAAGATAGAAAAGCAGTAGGTTCTTTTGGAACTCCTTATTATACTAAAACAGTGTATAATAACTCAGATTTCAACTATGAAACTCGCTTGCACTATACTCCTAAGCTTTCAAAGAATTTTACACTAACAGGGTTTATTGGGCTCTCTCGTCGTAATGGAAAATATGGCTGGTCTTCAGGGAAAACAGTTGGAGGTCTTGTCTCTCCTAATTTCTATAACTTAGCGAATAGTAAAGAAACCCCTCAAGCCTCTGATTATGCTTCATGGAGACGTACCAATAGTGTATTTGGAATGCTCTCTTTCGGATATAAAGGAATGGCTTTTGTTGAGCTAACAGGACGCCAAGATTGGTTCTCGACTGTTTCCAAACCTGTATTTTATCCTTCAGTAACAGGTTCCTTTGTATTCACTTCAGCTTTGAAAAAGAAACCTTCTTGGCTTTCTTATGGTAAGGTACGTGTAGCTTGGGCTCAGGCAGGAAATGATACTAATCCTTATGAATTGGTAACCTATCCTACTGTACACAATCCTTTTGGAGGAGCTCCTGATTATTCTCGTCCTGATGTATCGAATAATCCAGAATTAGTACCAGAAATAAAAGAAACTAAAGAAGCAGGATTAGAACTACGTCTTTTCAAAGATCGCCTTTCTGCCAATGTCTCTGTATACGATATTCTCTCAAAGGATCTTATTATTCCTCTTCCTGTTGATGCGGCTAATGGTTTTATTAGCAAAAGGGTTAATAGTGGAAAAATGTCCAATAAAGGGATTGAGGTATCTCTATCTGCAACTCCAGTGAAAGTAGGTAAGTTTTCATGGAATGTAAGTTGGAATTTTGCTAAGAATAAAAACGAATTGATCAAATTGGCTCCTGGTATCAAGCGATACAAAGTAACATCAGATAGATATGGTTTGGTATCTCTTTATGCTATAGAAGGAGAGGCTTTTGGACAGCTTTATGGTAGAGATTTTAAATATGATGATAAAGGAAATAAGATCATTCAAGCTAATGGTAAATACGCTCCTTCAGAGTTAAAATCCTTAGGATCTATTATTCCAGATTATACTATGGGGCTTTCCAATACTCTCAAATATAGCCACTTGAGTGTTTCCTTTAAGTTTGATTTCCAAAAAGGAGGCAAGTATTTCTCAGCGGCTCACATGGTGGGAATGTCTACAGGTATGTTGAGAGAAACTACTGAAAATGGGATACGTGATTTGATTACAAGAAATGGAAGAGTAGAAGAAAGAGGTATTGTTCTCGATGGGGTTTTGGCCAATGGACAGCGCAATACTAAAGTACTCTCTCCTAAAAGATATGGGGAAGGATTCTATCGAGGAGGTATTGATACTCAAAATATCTTCGATGCTACTTACTTAAAATTGAGAAATGTCTCCATCTCTTATGATGTTCCTCTACCTGAAAAGAAGAATATCAAAGGATTGAATATTACTCTATTTGGAAACAATCTTTGGACTACAGGTCTTGACTGGGATGGTATGGATCCTGAAACAGCTGCTTCTAACAAAGGGATAGGGGAAGTTTCCTTACCAACTACTCGCTCTTTTGGTATGAGCATAGGATTAAAATTGTAAAAAATTTAATATAATAAAGAAATGAAAAATATATTAACAACTATATTCTGTGGGGTGGGATTATTACTAAGTACTAGTTGCCAGAAAGATTTTGAGAAAATCAATACCAATCCCAACAGACCTCAGAAGCCTTTGAGTTATGCATTGTTCAATAGCTCTGATAAGCTTATTCTGAGTAATACAAGGGTGTACACTACTTCAGGACAGATGATGCGTTCCTGGATGCAATATACCGCACAGACAACTTATACTACCGAAAGTAGATTCTTATATCGAGATAATTCAGGAGATTACCTATGGAGATATCCTTATAAGGCTGCTGGTAATTATAAGGATATAATAGAACTTAATACGGATCCAAAAACAAAGAATGAAACTGCTAAATATGGAAGTAATGTCAACCAAATAGCAGCAGCTCGTATTATGATGGCTTTTACTTTCAATCTCTTAGTAGAAACCTTTGGAGATATCCCTTATTATTCTTGGGGAGGTAGGGATAATCCTAATTTCCAAGCTTTGCAGATGGACAAATATATCTCTCCTAAATATGCTACACAGAAGGAAATCTATATGGATCTACTGAAGGAACTCAAAGAAGCAACTGATCAGATAGATGAATCACAGCCCTATGTATTCATTCAAGGAGATCGCATCTTTGGTACGCCTCAAAAAATGAAGCGTTTTGCTAATTCACTTCGTTTGCGTATTGCTGTTCGTGTACATGAAGTGACGGATTCTCAACTTAGGAGCTTGGCAAATGAAACCATCAATGAGCTTAAGGATGGAACTAAGGTGATGCAGTCCAATGCAGATACAGTAGAGCGTCCTTTTGATAATGACAACACAAACCCTTCTCCTATATTTAGGAACTATTATGTGAATAATCGTACCGACTATGCCCCTGCTAATAGTTTTGTACAATTATTAAAAGGACAAAGAGGTAATTATGGAGTGGATCCTCGCTTACAAAAATACTTTGCTGTCAAGGGGCTTACTAAATACCAAGCAAGAGATGGATATCAAGAATCTACAGATCTTTCTAAATATGTAGGAATGCCTTATGGAATGGAAGAAAGCATGGCTGACTTTCAGTTTAATTCAGGAAGAGATGTATCTTTCTTTGGAAAAAGGATTCTTAAGGCAGATTATGCAGAAGTCTATATGGAGTATGCAGAGGTATGTTTCTTACTCTCTGAAGTAAATGGATGGGATTCTCAATGGTATAAAAAAGGAGTAATTGCTTCTATGGAAAAATGGGAGGTAGACCCCACCGTAGCAACAAATTTTGCTAATGGACTTCCTACAGCTAATAAGGAAAATGTGATTACCCAAAAATATATAGCATTATATATGAATCCTAACGAAGCATGGGCTGAGTATAGGAGAACAGGATATCCTCAGACACTTATTAAGGTGGGAGAAACAGTTCCTTTGAACAAACCTACTACTTCAGGTGAGACTACTTATACCTTCACCTCTACTGTAGCGGAACTTACAGACCTGCCTGAGCGCCTATACTATCCGACTACATATAAGCTTATTAATTTTGAAAATTATAAAGAAGCCCTTAAAAATATGAATATGTCAGAGGATTCTATGGCTAAGAAGCTAATCTTTGCAAGACATTAATATAATTAATTTCATTCATTTTAAGATTGTCCAAAGAGGTTTTAAAAATAGACTATTAAAGCCTCTTTTGGACAATCTTTTTGTTCAAAGAAGTGTATAAAAAATCTATAAAGAGTAGCAACTTATTATTATGTATGAAGAATTTATTTTCTTATATTGTCAAATTAAATCAAAATAATAAACATAATATATAATGGGTGTTAAATTTATGAATAATAGTGAGTATTAATGTGGGTATATGTAAAAAAAATATTAAATAAAATCGTTCATAATTCAAATAAAAAACGTAAATTTGTGACACTAATGAATATACAAGAGATATGAACTTAAAAAAATTATTCTTATGGATTTGCTTTGTCTTTACGACAATGACATTCGCTCAGCAGAATCTCTCTGGGAGCGTAAAAGATGCCACAGGAAAGCCTGTAGCAGGGGCTAGTGTAACGGTTTTCGGCACTACCCGTACCACTAAAACGAGTCCTGAGGGGACTTATACAATCATGGCCAAAGAAGGGGAAGTGATCCAGTTCTCTGCCGCAGGGTACAAGAATGTAGAAATGAAGGTAGGTCTCTCTACCACCATGGATGCAGTTCTTCAACTCGCTTCCTCTCAAGAAGGAGAAGCAGGAGCTTTGGGTATCAAGCGTGATAAAAACGCTGTAGGATATGCTACCCAAAAAACAGATGCGGATCAAGGGCTTTCTGGTAACGTAGCGGGGGTACAGACTAGTACTACTTCTTCTATGGGTGGTAATACCAATGTAACCATTCGTGGGGTAGGGAGTATCACTGGTAGTAACCAGCCACTTATCGTAATTGATGGGGTGCCTATGGCAACAGTAGGAGGAGCTGATAGTAAGTTCGGAGATGCTGCTGGGGATATCAACCCAGAAGATATAGAATCTGTGACCGTGCTCTCAGGAGGTGCTGCAACTGCTCTTTATGGTAGCCGTGGAGGTAATGGGGTGATTATCTACACCACTAAATCGGGAAAGTCAGGGAAGACAACGATTGATGTAAAGTCTTCTGTGGCTTTTGAAACTCATTATATTGCTCCTAAGTTGCAAAACCGTTTTGGGGGTGGTAGAGCTAATGCTTTTAAAAAGTATACTAAGAATGGTCAAACCTATAATATAGCTGCTTACGAGAGTGATGAGAGCTGGGGACCTGAATATGATGGAACACCTTATCTACCTTGGTATGCATTTGATGAAAAATATCTTCCTCAACATTACCTTAAGCCAGTTCCTTGGCAGGCTCCTAAGAATGACGTAGATAAATTGTATAGAACAGGTGTTAACCTTTCTAATTCAGTTTCTGTATCTCGTGCAGTAGGAGGAACTAATTTGCGTTTCTCTTTAGGTAATAATGAAGTAACAGGGATTATTCCTAATACCAAATTGGAAAAAACCAATCTCTCTATTAGCTTTAACTCTACTCTTTCTAAAAAGCTAAAGAGTGAAGGAGGGTTTAACTACATTATCACTTCTCGTGAGAACCCAGAAAACTCTTATACAATGAAGAATCCTATTTCCAAAGTATTATATGCATGGACACAGCGTCAGTTGGATCTTCAAAAATTACAGGATTATTATAAGGCACCTGATGGAACACATCGTACTTGGAATAGAAAGTCAGCAGAAGATGGAACTCCTCGTTATGCAGATAACCCTTACTGGACGCTCTATGAGAATACCAGCAATGACAAGCGTCATCGTTTCTTTGGTAATATTGGTTTCACTTACAATTTTACAGATAATTTGTATTGGGTAGCTAAGGCCTATGGAGATATTTATGCTCTTAATACAGAAGCTCGTGTAGCAGTAGGTTCAAAAGAGACAGCTTCTTATGTAGTAACTAATTATACTAATTCTGATTTTAACTATGAAACACGTTTGCACTATACTCCTAAATTAGGGAAAGACTTTACCCTTACAGGATTTATAGGCTTGGCTCGCCGTGAAGGAAGGTATCAATGGGTACAAGGAAAAACCAATGGAGGGCTTGTGCTTCCTGACTTCTATAACTTAGAAAATAGTGTAGAAACGCCTTCTTCTAGCAATTATCGTAGTTGGAGACGAACCAATAGTATTTTTGGAATGGCTTCTTTTGGATACAAAGGAATGGCTTTCGTAGAGGTAACAGGCCGTCAGGATTATTTCTCTACTGTATCAGCTCCAGTTTTCTATCCTTCAGTAACGGGTTCATTTGTATTTACCAATGCATGGAAGAGCAAACCATCTTGGCTTTCTTATGGTAAAATACGTGGAGCATGGGCACAAGCAGGTAATGATACAGGACCTTATCAGTTGCTTACTTATCCTACTATTAACTTACCTTTTAATGGAAGTCCTGTATATTTACATCCATTTACTCAAAATAACCCAGACCTAGTCCCAGAGATTAAGGAAACTAAAGAAGCAGGTTTGGAATTGCGCTTCTTCAACGATCGACTTTCAGCGAATGTTTCTGTATATGATATCTTGTCAAAGAACTTAATCATTCCGCTTCCTGTGGATGGAGCTAATGGGTATGTAAACAAAATGGTGAATAGTGGAGAGATGTCTAATAAAGGTATAGAAGTATCTCTTTCAGCTACTCCTGTGAAAGTAGGAAATTTCTCTTGGAATGTAAGTTGGAATTTTGCTAAGAACAACAATAAGCTCTTAAAACTTTACCCAGGTACTACTCGTTACAAAATCACTAATGATAGTTCAGGATTGGTATCTCTCTATGCAATAGAAGGAGAAGCTTATGGACAGCTTTTTGGTAGAGACTTCGTATATGATGATAAAGGAAATAAATTAGTAGATAAGTCAGGTAAATATGTTACTTCAGAACCTAAGGCCTTAGGAACTATTATTCCTGATTATACAATGGGACTTAGAAATTCATTTAAGTATGGTCCTGTAAGTTTGTCTTTCTTGTTTGACTTCCAAAAAGGAGGGAAATATTTTGCTAATGCCTATATGCTAGGTATGTATACAGGTACTCTACGTGAAACCGTTGATAATGGAATGCGTGAAAAGAGCACCCAATATATAGATGGACAGAAAGGTATTGTAGTACCCGGAGTATTTGCACCAGGAACTCCTAAAGCAGGACAACCTAACGATGCACGACTCAGCCCTAAAGCATATGGAGGACTTTTCTATCGTGGGGTAGATGCTCAAAATATTTTTGATGCAACTTACTTTAAGCTCAGAAGTGTAACCCTTTCTTATGATGTACCTCTAACAGAGAAAAAACATATCAAAGGAGTTAATATCTCTATCTTTGGAAACAATCTTTGGACTACTGGTCTTGATTGGGATGGTATGGATCCTGAAATCGCTGCTTCTAACAAAGGTATCGGTGAGACTTCCTTGCCTTCTACTCGTTCCTTCGGTATGAGCTTAGGTTTAAAATTATAAAACAAATTTAAGATGACGAACATGAAAAAAATAGTATCTATTTTATGTGGGGTAGGGCTACTTTTTGCTACCTCTAGTTGTGAAAAAGATTTCGAAGAGATCAATACGAATCCTAATAAACCTAAAACATCTCTTCCTTATGCTTTGTTCAATGGTGCTAACAAGAGACTAATGGACTATACGAGGTATACTACTACTTCAGGAAAGCTTATTCGTACTTGGATGCAATATACCGCTCAAACCGCTTATACTAAGGAAAGTAGATTTCTTTACGCGGATACAGCGGGAGACTATATCTGGCGTTTCTGCTACCAAGTAGCAGGTATCTATAAGGAAATAATAGAACTCAATACAGATCCTAAGACTAAAGAGAAAACAGCTCTTTATGGAGATAATGACAATCAAATAGCTGCTGCACGTATTATGATGAATTATGCGATGAGCATTGTTGTTGAAACTTTTGGAGATGTTCCTTATTACTCTTGGCATGGAAAGGATAATCCTAAGTTCCAAGCGCTACAGTTGGAAAAATACATTTCTCCTAAATATGCTTCTCAGAAGGATATTTATATGGATATGTTGGATGATCTTAAGGAAGCTGTAGCACAAATAAACAAGTCAAAATCAAATGTCTTTACAGCAGGAGATATGGTCTTCAAGACCCCTGAACGCTTAGAGAAATTTGGTAACTCATTGCGTTTGCGTATCGCTATACACCTTTCAAGGGTGCAAGATGCAGAACTAAAACAGAAAGCTATTGATGTTATCAAAGAGATTGTGCAAAATCCTGCTCAATATCCAGTAATGGCTTCTAATGCAGATACTGTAGAGCTTCCTTATGAAAAAAATGATATAAATGCTTCTCCTATTTATAAGAACTATTTTGTAGATAAGAGAACTGACTATTCCCCAGCCAATACACTTGTGGATATGCTTAAGGGAACTAGAGGAGCGAGTTTAGGCTTTGGAGTGGACCCTCGTTTGCAAAAATATGTGACTCCTAAGGGTCTTAAAATAGAGCAAGTAAGAGATGGTCAATATCAAGAAACTACGGATCTTACTAAATATGTAGGAATGCCTTACGGAATTAGTGAATCTTATAGTGACTCTCAATTTGGTTCAGGACGTATAGTTTCTCTATTCTCACAGAAGATTCTATCTGCGGACTATGCAGAAGTGTTTATGGAATATTCAGAAGTATGTTTCTTGCTTTCTGAAGCTAACTATGTAGTGAATGGAACTTGGGATGATGCTAAGTACAAAGAAGGAGTAAAAGCTTCTATGGAAAAATGGGGTGTAGAAAGCAGTAAGATAACTGCTTTTGTTACGGCTCTTCCTGCTGCTACAGAGGAAACTGTAATGACCCAAAAGTATATAGCCCTCTATATGAATCCTAATGAGGCTTGGACAGAGTACCGCCGTACAGGATATCCTTCAGTACTTATAAAAGATGGAGAAAGAGGTATACCTATGGTAGAACCAGTACAAGATAAGAATGGTTCTACTATAACTACTTACTCTTTTACTTCATTGGTAGATGGAGTGCCTTTCCCAGAACGTCTCCGTTATCCTTTGACATATAAGAATATCAACTTGGCTAACTATCAAGAAGCTTTGAAGAACATGGGTATGGGATCTACCGATGTGATGAATAAAAAACTTATTTTTGCCAAACAATAGAAACAATTAATAACTATTCAACAAAAAACAGCTGCATTTTGCAGCTGTTTTTTGTTTTCTAAACACTTATGACAAATAAAGATAGCATAAGACAATGAGTAATAACCAATACGCCATACAGAAAGATTTGACTAGCAATAGTATTAATCATTTTCAATATAAGCATTAGTCATAAAAAGTTTCTTTGTAAAAGTATGGTAGATTTGATTTTTTTTTGTATCTTTGCGCGGTAACTTATAGAAGTGTTTCTAAAAGAAAAATTAGAACAAATAAAAAGAATATTCATACATAAAAATAATGGCACAAATAAAGGCGGCTGAGGTTTCAGCGATTCTTAAAAAACAACTAGCAAACTTCGATGCGTCTGTATCTTTGGAAGAGGTAGGGACGGTGTTAGAAGTAGGAGATGGGATTGCTCGCATTTTTGGTCTCTCCAAAGTTGAAAATGGGGAGCTTGTCCACTTTGAGTCTGGACAAGAAGGAATGGTGCTCAACCTAGAAGAAGATCATGTAGGGGTAGTACTCCTCGGTTCTTCTACTCAAATAAAAGAAGGAGATACTGTAAAGCGTACCAAAACCATTGCCTCTATCAAGGTAGGGGAGGGGATTGTAGGTCGTGTAATCAATACCTTAGGGGAACCTATCGATGGCAAAGGCCCTATCTTAGGCGAACTTTACGAAATGCCTTTTGAGCGAAAGGCTCCAGGGGTAATCTATCGCCAACCAGTGAATGAGCCTTTGCAAACAGGAATTAAGGCTATTGATGCCATGATTCCTATTGGTCGTGGTCAGCGTGAGCTTGTGATTGGTGACCGTCAGACAGGGAAAACAACAGTATGTATCGATACTATCCTTAACCAAAAAGAATTTTATGATGCAGGTAACCCTGTATATTGTATCTATGTAGCCATTGGTCAGAAAGCCTCTACAGTGGCAGGTATTGCCAAGACTTTGGAAGATGCAGGAGCGCTTGCTTATACTACTATCGTAGCGGCTAATGCTTCCGATCCAGCTCCTATGCAGGTATATGCTCCTTTTGCAGGGGTTGCTATAGGGGAGTACTTCCGTGATACAGGTCGCCCTGCCCTTATTATCTATGATGACCTTTCCAAGCAAGCAATGGCTTACCGTGAGGTATCTCTCTTGCTTCGTCGCCCACCAGGACGTGAAGCTTACCCTGGGGACGTGTTCTACTTACACTCTCGTCTCTTAGAGCGTGCGGCTAAGGTAATCAAAGATGATAATGTAGCTCGCAATATGAATGACCTTCCAGACTCTATCAAGCACCTTGTAAAGGGTGGTGGATCTCTTACTGCATTACCAGTGATAGAGACTCAAGCTGGAGACGTTTCTGCTTATATCCCAACCAACGTGATTTCTATCACTGACGGACAGATATTCCTTGAGTCTGACCTCTTCAACTCTGGAGTGCGCCCCGCAATCAACGTAGGTATCTCTGTATCTCGTGTAGGGGGATCGGCTCAGATCAAGTCTATGAAGAAGGTAGCTGGTACTCTTAAGCTTGACCAAGCACAGTTCCGCGAATTAGCCGCTTTTGCTAAGTTCGGTTCTGACCTTGATGCAGCTACAAGCAATGTGATTGAGAAAGGAAAACGCAACGTGGAAATTCTCAAACAATCTTCTAATACTCCATACAAGGTAGAAGATCAGGTAGCAATTATCTATGTAGGGTCTAAGAACCTATTGCGTCAAATTCCTGTAGAGAGAGTACGTGAGTTCGAAAAAGAATACTTGGAAAACCTTCGTACAGCACACGAGAATGTTCTCTTGGAGCTTAAAGCTGGAAAAATCAATGATGAGATTACTGCTGTATTGGAAAAAGTTGCCAAAGAAGTAGCTCAAAATTATGTAAAATAAAATTATTGACTTAATATTTGAGATATTGCCTTACATTTTGTAAGGCAATATTTTTATAAAAAAGCAGGATATGAGAACATTAGAAGAATTGATCAATAAGGAAGAGCCAGGATGGGACTTGGTAGAAGAATGGATGCAAGAGGCTACCAATCCATACGAAGTATTACCTCGAGATGCTAAGCGAGCCGAGGCAGAGCTTCTCAATGCACAAGTAACTACTCGTTCTCCTATGGGAGCTATTCTCTATGAGACGGGTGGCATTCTTATAAATAACGGTTGGATACGTATCTTAGGTTCAGGCTGTGAAAGATTGGACAGAGGGATGTTTCAGTGGAATAAAGGAAAGACTTTTGAGAACTATGGAGAGCCACCTGCATACCTCTTGGTAGCCGATGATATCTTAGGAGGACTTTTTGCTATCAATGGAGGGGCGTTTGGACAAGAGGGGTTAGGGCAGATGTACTATTTAGCTCCTGATACACTCTCTTGGGAGCCTATGAACTGTGGTTATTCCGAATTTGTCAGCTGGACACTGGGCGGAGATATACATATGTTTTATGAGCCTTTCTATTGGGATGGATGGCAGGAAGAAGTTTCCAAGCTTAATGGGAATCAGGTATTTTCTTTCTTTCCTTTCCTTTGGACAAAAGAAGGACAACAGATAGAGGCTGTCAGTCGAAAGGTAGTTCCTATAGAGGAAAGTTATCGCCTTACGATGGATATGCAAAGACAACTCTTGGAGAAAGAATAATAGAGAATATCAATTCATAGGAAACGCCTCACAGATCTGTGAGGCGTTTCCTATTTTAGTTTATTTATTATTGGTCATTAGTTCAATAAATTGATCAAAGAGATAGCTCGCATCATGAGGACCTGGGGCGGCTTCAGGGTGGTATTGTACACTGAATACAGGGCGGTTCTTAAGACGGATACCCGCTACTGTACCATCATTGAGGTGCAGGTGAGTGATCTCAATATTTGGGTTTTTCTCGGCTAATTCTTTATTAACAGCGAATCCATGGTTTTGAGAAGTAATCTCACTTTTTCCTGTAAGGAGGTTTCTCACAGGGTGATTGATACCTCTATGTCCATTACGCATCTTATAGGTAGGGATACCTTGGGAGAGGGCAATAAGCTGGTGGCCTAAGCAGATACCAAAAATAGGTTTGCCACTTTCAATAAGTTTTTGGGTAAGAGCTATTACCTCAGTCAAGGGCTCAGGGTCACCGGGACCATTGGAGAGGAAGAAACCATCTGGAGTAAAAGCATTGAGCTGCTCAAAAGTAGCTGTATGAGGAAACACCTTGATATAGGCACCACGAGCAGCTAAGTTACGCAATATATTACGCTTGATACCTAAGTCCAAAGCAGCAACACGGAAAGGTGCATTTTCATCACCTACAAAATAAGCTTCTTTGGTAGATACTTTAGGAGCTAAGGCTAATCCTTTCATGGAAGGTTGTGCCTTAAGTCGGGCTTTGAGCCCCTCTATATTCTCCACTTCGGTGGAGAGTACAGCGTTCATACTTCCATGGTCACGGATGTAGGAGACTAAGGCACGAGTATCTACCTCACTTACCACAAATAGACCTTGTTTTTCGAGGAAGTTTCCTAAAGTCTCTTCACTGATAGGGCGAGAACCAAATTCGCTAAAATTGCGACATACAAGCCCTGCAATTTTTACTCCTTCGGACTCATTCTCTTGGGAGAAAGTTCCATAATTACCTATATGAACGGTAGCAGCTACCATAATTTGTCCATAATAGGAAGGGTCAGTGAAAATTTCCTGATACCCTGTCATTCCTGTATTAAAACAGATTTCCCCAAAGGCACTTCCTTCTTTTCCTACGGCCTTCCCATAGAAAATAGTGCCATCCTCCAAGAGGATTATAGCCGGTTTTTTTTGTGTATATTTCATCGAATAATCACAATTGTGTTATGGTGCAAAAATACAATTTTTATCGGAGAAATAACGATTTTTTTGATTAAATTTTGATAGCGATTCCTGCTTTTACAGAGAAGAGATTTCCTATATCTGCTTGTGCTTGGAGAGCTATGTGTATTTCTCTGCGATGTTCGTTACTAAATTATAGTAAGGTACATCCTGAATTGTGGTCAATAGGGGACATCCCCTTTTCAAAAGAAATTATAATAAAATAATCTCATTTTTATTCAGTAAATTTTGCTAAAGAGCGTATATTTCCTAAGTTATTTTCCCCTATTTCAGAGAGAGTAACCTTTTGTATTTTGTTGTATCCTTTCTGTGGATTCCATACATCTTTATTGGCCAGTTGGATACTATATTCCTTTTTGAGGTAAAGGGTCTCTCGAGGATCGGGTAGGTTTAGGTAGATAGTATATTTGCCTTTTGCCATACTGTTAGGTAACAAAAAAGTAGTCCTTATGGTGCTTGTTTTTCCAGCAAACCAGTAGCGAGGATCATCTGTCAAGGTGATTTTGTATTTCTCACGAGGATTTTCCTCAGAGACGAACAACAGCTCTACGTTGCGAGGATTGAAAGGGGAAGCCCATCCAGTATTTTTTAGCTGCAATTCTATCTGATAAGGACTTCCTATCTTAGGAGTCTTGGTGAAATACCCTTTGACTAAAGAGAAGCGATAGCCCAATCGTTTTTGGATTTCATCAAGGCATTTCCCTCCTTTCCATTGTTGGAAAACATCTTGATGATAGTCTCGATTGAGGTAAGACCAGTGATACTGAGAGAGTTGTTCCAAGGCATTGCTACATATAGCTAACGAAGAAAGAGCACAAGTCTCTCCCCCCATGGCGACATATTTGCTTTCTGCCTTCCAGAAATTGCGGTACATGAGGTTGTTGGCAAAGGTACCTCTATCATCGTTGTCTGCTAAAAAGCAATCATTATGTGCGGCAATACGAGATAGAGGAGTTCCCTGAAAGGCTGTCGAAGCGCTAAGAGTATCTTTGGCGCTGATGCCCTGAGTGAGGAGTTTGGCCTGAGGCGTGCGTACAGCAATCATTCTATCCGAAGGGAGTGCATCCAAAAGAGCGGTAAGAACACGAGCTCTAGGGGTATACTCTCCCTCCTTGGGCTTGTACACATAGTTATCTGTATAGTACCATTCTCCCCACACCCCTACAAAGCCAGCTTCCATTAGGCAAATGACATCTGAATATTCTTGCAGAATAGGCTTGAGCTGAGCGATGTGTCTTTGGGTAATATCCCAAGGGGCATCCCAAGGTTTCTCGTCTCTGGAAGAAGTATAAGCAAAGCGTAGAATAGCCTTATTACCTCCTTCGCGGAGTACTCTCATATTGTGACGAATTTGCTCAAGAAAAGCTTCAGATATAGGCCTATCTCGGAATTCTTTCAAATAGTAGATCGTGAAAACAAGAGAAATGCCTTCCTTGCGATATTTTTGGATATCACTGACAGAGAGTGTTTCTTTTTTATTGGCAGAGAAACCACGATGTGTATAGAATCCTCGTTCAGGATTAAGAATGTCTGCTTGACTTTCTGTATACTGTTTCATCTCCATCTGACTGTAATCGGTAGGGACAGAGAGAACTGTTTCTTCAGAATTGTTTTTCTGACAATTGGCAAAGAGCAGTATGCTGGAGAGAAATAAATAAACAGGTTTCATGGGTAATTAATCTTTAAGTTTTTTCCTTCTGATAAAAGAGACAATTCCTAAAATCACGACCAATACTGCCGCATAATAGACAAAGTTTGGAGTAATGACCTTTTCTCCGCTGGCGTAGCTATGTAGTCCTGAAAGGTAGAAATTAACCCCGAAATAGGTCATCAGGATACTGGCAAAGGCTACCACACTGGCAAAGTTAAAGCTCCACACGCCACGTAAGGAGGGTACAATACGCATATGAATCACAAAGGCATAAACCATGATGCTCACCAGTGCCCAAGTCTCCTTTGGATCCCAGCCCCAGTAGCGTCCCCAGCTCTCATTGGCCCACTGAGCTCCCAAGAAGTTCCCAATGGTGAGCATAATAAGCCCTACAGTGAGTGCTAACTCATTGACAATAGTCAGTTCATCTATTACACCCTTGATTTTTTCTCGGTTCTTTGACGTGGTAAGGATCATGAGTAAGAGGTTAATAGCTCCTAAGATCATTCCCAAGGTAAAAGGTCCATAGCTACCTACAATCACCGCCACATGGAGCATCAACCAGTAGCTATTGAGTACAGGTTGTAGGTTGCCTATAGAAGGGTCAAGCCAGTTCCAGTGTGCTATCATCAGGATCATGGAGGTTACAAAGGCGGTGGAGGCGAGGCTCAGCGGTGAGCGACGGGCAAAGCACAAACCAATACCCATGGTAGCCCATGCTACATAGATCATACTCTCATAGGCATCGCTCCAAGGGGCGTGACCTGAGATATACCAGCGGAAGGCAAGTCCTGCGGTATGTAGGGCAAAGAGGAAAAAGAGTAACCCTGTACACACTTGGGTGATGATGCGTAGCACTTTTCGCTCTCTGAAAATACGAG
Source organism: Capnocytophaga gingivalis ATCC 33624 (assembly GCF_000174755.1). Taxonomy (GTDB): domain Bacteria; phylum Bacteroidota; class Bacteroidia; order Flavobacteriales; family Flavobacteriaceae; genus Capnocytophaga; species Capnocytophaga gingivalis. The sequence goes on along the minus strand of NZ_ACLQ01000031.1, from coordinate 45,504 downwards.
CTATTAGCACAACGAACATGAGAGTTCCTACATATAAGTACCAGCTAAAGAGACTTTTGAAAACATCATATTTGTTGTACAGAATCTCGGCATCGATTTGTCTCTCAGAAGGGATCACAGCCTTACCTACGGCACGTTGGTTTTCCTTGAGCAAACTCAAAATCTTGTCGGCCTCCGTGTAATCCCCTGTTTCAGTAGCTTCCTTTACCGAAGAGAGGTACCAGCGGAAGGCATGTTTGATAAATCCAACTTCCAATGAGTCTTGGGTATAGCGAGGATTCTCGTAGATGTCCAATGGGGAAATCCACTTGTTGTTAGGACTATCCTTCAGAGGAAAGATACGCAACATACTTCCCGAAAGGGCACGTTCTAAAAGGTGCATCTTCATGTCCACTTCTTTGAATTCTTTTTGGAATTGGTTAGGGTTGGAAGTGGAATAAGCCTCTACCAAGTAGGGGTTAAGTTTGTTGTTATATTCTTGGTCTAAGAAGTCCAAAGCACGTACACGCTTGAGACCTTTTTCTACACCTAAGATCTTATGTAAACTATCATTGTCTTTCTTGATATAGAAAAAATCTACATTGTACCATAGCTGACGATTCAGAAGCATAGAGAGGAATACCTGATTGGCATCCAGTCCGCGGAAAGTATCGGCCTTGCTGACTTTTCTGAGCAATTCAGAAGCAAAGGTATTGATAGGTTTCATACGACCGTCTTCGTCTTGTATTACTAAGTGAGCGAAGCGGTCAGCATGTTCCTTTTTCACAGTAGTAGCCTTGATAAGGGAGTCTATCTGTTTGGGAGTTAGTTCAAAAGAGTTATGTTGTGCATAACCTCCGACCCAGAAGAACATAGCCAAGAGGATGAGGGTTCCTTTGCGCTTGAGGGAGAGTTTTTTGAGTTTTTGGCTCAGTTGTACAAAGCGTGTCTTTCCGAAGAACATGCTGGCAATAAGGCCAATATAGAGCAGGGTATAACCGATATAAGTAAGTAAAGTTCCCCAAAAATCATGATTAACAGAGAGGATAGTTCCCTGTTCGTCAGGAAAGAAATTGGCTTGGAAGAAGCGATAGCCCTTATAGTTAAGGATATTATTCATGTAGATATCATATTTGAAAGACTCCTCAGGTGCTGTTACGGTCACTTTGCTCTTGAAAGAAGAGTAGCTACGATCAGTACCAGGGTATTTGTCTGCAATAAAGTCATCCAATTTCACCTTGAAGGGTAAGGGGGTACGTACCGAGCCATAGTTCAGGTGGAAGGTAAGTCCACCTACCTCTACTGAAGTAGGAGGGTTGATCACATCACGCCTGCCGAGAACCTCTACCTCCTTGGTTTCTCCACCACAACTGATCTTCATCAGAAGGGCGCTTTGGTCAGCCGCAGTTCGTTTGTTTGCCGCAATAGAAGCCATAACCATTTTTCCTTTCTTAAGAGGTTCTGGTAATACAAAGCGCATGCCCCCTATGTTGTATAGGCAGCGATATTGGAGGGGTTGCATACTATCCTTAGCCACAGTGAAAACCTTTTGGTCTGTCATAGTCATATAGCTGCCCAAATAAGGGCTACTGATATAGCTTCCTTCTGGAGTAATCTGTAGGTTGATAGCCCCTTCGGTAGGTTTGTTCAGGGAAATAGGTAGCCCATGGAAGTTCTCGAGACTACCTACTTTGAGATAATGTTCGTGTCCTTCCCCTCCAGAGCTTTCTACAATCTTGAGGTATTCCTCGCCGGAGGGATCCTCTACAAAGGATTCCTCAGCATTGGCTATGAATCGGGTGAGTTCTATATGGAAATCCTTTCCCTTGAAGTCCGAAGCCCAACTGTAGTTGTTCGAGGTGAACTCAGAGAAGAGTACCTCTGTCTGTTTGGCTTTACGCAAGGGTTGTCCCTCGTAGATGCCATCGACCTGAGCAGTAATATAGGTTAGCTCCGAGGTGTAGAAATCAGCCTCCTCACCTTCGCGTAGGGCGAGCTTGCCCTCATCGCTGATGTATCGAGTAACTCCAGCGCCTACAATAATGAATATCCAAGAAGCATGTAGGACAAAGACAGCCCAGTTCTCACGCTTAAGTAGGCGATACCTGCCAATGTTTCCTATGAAATTCACTACAAAAAGTACCATGATGAGTTCGAACCACCAAGCATTGTAGATCCAGATTTTTGCGGTGTCAGTATTGTACCATGTTTCTACAAAAGTACCCATAGCAAGAGCCGCTCCATAGACTAAGAAAAGCACCGCCATTAGGCGTGTAGAAATAAGGATTTGAGTAAGTTTTTTAAGCATTTTTCAAATGTTTTCAGGGTACAAAAATACAAAAATAATAACAAATGGCAAACAAGTTTTGAGTTTTGAGTTTTAGTAGTGATTACTAAATCCTATGGTGTATTGTCAAGGGGTCAGCCTCAAGTACAAGAGGAGAAGACCGTTTACTCTTCTATACGAGAGCTACTTAATGCTGTCAAGATGCTTATCTCCTTGGACGATTGGGGGATAAAACCCCAGAAAATCACTTATGAAATGTGGTAGGATCAGAAAGAATTGCTTGAGAGGCTGCTGTTTGAGGAGAAAACTGCAAAAAGGTGTTCTTGAGATAACTTGTTGAATAAGGCTGAAAGTATATTGCCTTCTTCTAAAGAGCGGCAGCATGACAAATAACGAATAAAATTCTCTTTAGTCGTTTGTCATTTATCATTATTTTTGTATTTTTGCCCAAATTAAAAACAATATGGAATTATACTACGCATTTTCTGTAATTATTGTATTGGCAGCTTTGTTTTCTTATGTAAATGTAAGGTACATAAAGCTCCCAATGACTATAGGGATTATGGTTGTCGCCATGATGGTATCGGTGGGGATACGTCTCTTTGGGGAGGTCATTTTTGCAGGTCTCTCTCATAAGTTGGAGTCTCTCTTGCAGGGGTTCGACTTTACAGAAATCTTGATGAGTGCGATGCTTAATTTCCTGCTTTTTGCAGCTGCATTACATATCAATGTCTCCGATTTGAAGGAGTATAAATTGCCTATTTTTACCTATGCTACTGTGAGTGTGGTGCTCTCAGCATTTATTATTTCTGGTCTGTTGTACTATATTGCTCATTGGGTAGGAATGGATATCCCTTATCTATATTGCTTGCTCTTTGGTACTCTTATTTCGCCTACGGATCCTATTGTGGTTTTGGGCGTACTCAAGCAGGCCAATGTGCCCAAGCGTATTGAGACGAAGATCACAGGAGAATCTCTTTTCAATGATGGGGTAGCTGTGGTGATGTTCGCCGTGGTACTCAAGCTGGCTACTGATGCGGCTTTTGAGCCTTCGTTCAATGCCATTACTAAGCTTTTTCTTTTGGAGGCAGGAGGAGGAATTTTCCTAGGAGTGATTTTAGGCTTTCTTGCTTCTGAGATGATGAAAAAAGCAGATGATTACCATGTGAGTGTGCTAGTAACCCTTGCGGTGGTTATGGGAGGATTTCTTATTGCCAAGGCCTCTCATGTGTCCTCTCCTTTGGCAATGGTTATTGCAGGACTTTTTGTGGGTAATGTAGGAAAGAAAGCCAGCAGTGAGGAAAATAGGGATTATCTTAGTAAGTTCTGGGCGATTGTGGATGAGATTATGAATGCTATCCTCTTTCTTTTTATAGGTTTTGAGATGCTATTGATTGACAATTTGGATAAGCAGTTTCTTCTAGGTGCTATCACTATTATTGTATGTCTCTTGGCGCGCGCACTGGCTATTTATATACCTGCACAAACGATTTTGCGCAAGGTCAGCTCCTATTCACGAGGTTCCCTCATTACTATGGTATGGGGGGGAGTACGTGGGGGCGTCTCTATCGCCTTGGTGCTTTCTATTCCACAGGATCATGCAGGGATGAAGGAAACACTTTTGCAGATTACTTATATAGTAGTATTGTTCTCTATCTTAGTACAGGGACTTACAGTAGGAAAAGTGGCTAAGAAAGCCCTTCATCAAGACGAGGTGATGCTTAGACTTAAGCGTATCAGAGCTGCTCAACAGCGTAAAATAAGGGAGTAATTTATTCTTGAATGATGAAAATATGTAGGTTGTTATATATCTGTTGTCTCTGGGGGGTCTTTTCTCTCTCCTATGGACAACATAAGACAGATTGGAGTAGGGAAAGGCTCCAAAAAGCTATAAAAACACTTCGTATTAAGGGGTATCATGTCATAGAAAATGGCGCAATGGCGCAGAAGGGGGCACTTATAGCCGAGATGAATCTGGAAAAAACTTTTGATTCACAAGGAAATATTATCTTGGAAATCTATTTTGATGATAAGAATGCCGAGACACTTCGCTATGAGTATGTGTACAATGCCCAGGGAGCCAAGAAGTACAAGCTACATCTCAACCCGAAAAAGGAAAAGGTGGGGCTTACACTCTTCAATTGTGATGCACAAGGCAATGTGACCAAGGAAGAGACCTATGATCAGAATGGAGACTTGGAGTATTCTGCTTTGTTTATCTATAATGACAAGGGATTGGCTAAGGAGAGCAATTTCCTAGGAGAGGATTTTTCTATGAAAATTCACTCTTCCTATGATAGTAAAGGGCGACTCTTGGAGCAGGAACAACATATAGTGGACAAAGGAGAGAATATATTCAACAAAGGGAAGTATCGCTACAATGGTCATGGAGATTACGACCGTATTCTTTCGTTGCTCAAGAGAAATTTTGCTCAGAAGAATACCTTTCATTACAAATATGATAAAAACGGCAATTGGATAGAGCGTTTCGAGTATCAAGATGGCAAACCAAAGACAATTATTGAGCGACAGATAGAATATTTTTGAGTGAAGTAGTCTCTTGCAAATTAACCCTAATCCATTATGTATAGAATCTTCTTAGTTTTTTTAGCACTTCTTTTGTGGGGGTGTCCTAAGCATACCCCTACTATCAATGATGAATCTCTCACACCTAAGGTAGAGGCGGCATTGTACAAGCTCATCGGCTGTGCACGTTTTGACCTGAGTGAGCTGAAGGATATCGAAAAAAATGGTTATTACTTTGCTAATGAGGCTTGCCCAGAGGAGGAAAACCCTTTCGGGCAGGTAGATATCTTTCTCTATCCAAAGAATGAACAGTTCGACACTAAAGTAGTTAGGGCAGCTATGTACTATGGGGACAAACAGGATTGGGTGGATGTAGTTTTTAATCCTATCAAGGAGATGTCTCCCCAACAGATAGCTCAGAACTTCAATGTATTGCTTGCCATTGTCGATAAGAAATATTTGGAACCAGATTCCGTCAGTGGATATAGAATGAAGGAATTCGCCAAGATTATTTTCTATAAGCTCAAGGATGGGCATTGGACAAGGGAAGAACCTATCTCCATAACCAATAATCCATGGAATATTTATGAATATCTTAAAGCATCAGAGGGATTGGAAGAGCAACTGATTAAGCCCAACAAGGATCAAGTACATATCACCGATGCTGCCGCCTTTGTAGCCCGTATAGAGTCGGCAGGGTTCTATACAAAGGACAAAGAGAAGTCGGCAGACCTTAATGGGGATGGATATGAGGATCATATCTTTGTTTTTTCTCCTACCAATTCCAGAATGCCGCAACAGCCTATTATTGTACTGTTAAGCCAAGAAAAGGATCAGTACAAGGTGCTTGTCAATGAAGGACTTCACCTAAAGAGTAGTCTCTATGGAGGTAATTCTTATGAAATTGTAGTCAAAGGGAAATACTTCACCACAGAAGGGCAAGGCGGTTATTCAGATGGGGATACTCAAAAACAAGTCAAAAGCTATGTTACTTTCTATGCTCAGCCCGATGCTATACTGCTTCACAAAATAGGGATAATTACCTTGGTCAATGGAGAGAAACAAGAAATACAGCTTGATACAGCGGACTTTGGGGAAATTTTCCTTGATGAGTTTTTCTATACTCTTCCTTTTGATTTGTCATCGGAGGAAGAATGAGCCCCAAGGTTCAATCTTTAAGTCTCTTTTCTATACGTTCCTTTTCTACAGCATAGGGAATCTCCTTCGTCAGCGCTATTTTATATTGTTCTTTGGCTTCTTCATATTGTCCATTTGCCCAATAAGCCTCTCCAAGTAGGTAATAGCCTTTCCAATAATTGGGATTAAGAGAGGTTAGGGAGAGGTAATCACTTATCTGTATAGTAGTTTTCTCTCTCAATTGCTGGCTGAGTCGCTGTTCGAGTTGTCTGTAGGCTTCATAGTCCTTATAGGCTTGTGTATAAAGAAAGGGATCCGCAGGAATATTCTCATTAGTCTGTGGATATACTGTATGAGGAGCATATGTTTCTCCTTTGAAAATTTCTTTCAGATCATAGGCGACAAACTCCCCTAACTGATAGGGAGCTGTAGAGACCCAAGCGATACGTTCCTCTGGGGAGAAGATAACACTATGATGAGCCAGAAGTTGGTTAAGGGCTTTTTCGTTTCCATAGCCTAAAGATTTTCCCTGTAATCCTTCGGTATTACGAAGAATATTGGCTATTTTTTCAGGAGTAAGTTGCTCATTTTCGGCTACTAATTCCTGCATTTTTGCATAACGATAGGCAGTATGTGTTTGAGCTATTTGCTTGAGGTTTTTTTTGTCTTTGGCATAAGTAGGGCTTTGAAAGTGATTGGCACATAGTAGTATACCATTATCTACCTCATATACGCCAAACTTCTTTGGGGAGACTTCTATCAAGATAGCCTTGCGTTCTTTGGCACTTGCTACCATAATTGCCTCGGAGACAAATATTTTTCTTTTTTTTGCAATCGCGATAGCTTCTCCAGTGGTGGTGGCAAATTGTAATATTTCTCTACACAGGAGAGAGATGGGGGTGCGTGCTTTCAGAGGAATATTGGACTTACCTGCATTAATCGTTACAGTAAGCCCTTCGGTGTTCATGCCCGACATGACCCCAATCATCCCTCCCCAAGCATAAGACATAAAGGGATACCCCTGAGTGGGACGAACAAAGCGAACGATTTTCTCGGTGGCGAAATCGTCCGAGAGGTAGAAGTCAAAGTTGCGCCCTATAAGGAGCTTCCCCCCTTCGGTATGCTTGCCCCATGCGGCTAAGGAGGAGCACCCTACCAGCATCAGATCCTGTAAGGCATGCCCTATGTCATGGGCTGAGTGCAGGTATAGGCTGCGCTCATACTTAGGAGCTATATAGTCAAAGAGGCTATCGGCATAGCGGGATTGTCCGTAGAGTTCTGCTCTATAGATGGGGAGGATATTCTTATCGATATCTCGATTGAACCATTTGAGAAATTTGTACAGAAAGCGCTGTTTCCGCTCGGAGGGGACAAAGTCTTTGAGCTTGGTAAAAAGAAGACTGTCCTGACGGTGGTAGAGTCTTTGGGTCAGGGCGCCAGAATTGAGTCCCAATTGTAGCGGGTTGCCAGAGAGGTACAGCTCCCATATTCCTTGTTTGTTGCGGATAAGATAGTTGTCCCCAAAGGAATACAAGGAATCGTGAAGATTCTCCACCACAGGTGTCTGTGAAGAGTATAGAGAGGTCTCTGGCGGACTTATTTTCTTATGAAAGATACCACAGGAGGTAAACAAGAGCAGAAGTAATAAGCAAAAGTTTTTCATAAATAATAAGCATTAGCAATCTGCCTTTGGGTGGAGTATCAGATGAGTATCTGCAGGGGAGAGGTATGGAATTCCTAGACCTAAGCCGCGTAAAATGAACAATATCCCTACCAAAATTACCACTAAGGGTAGCCATTGGTTGAGCCTTCTTCTAAGAGCAAGAGGCAAGAAATCACCTAAGAGGATGAGTAAGAGCATCAGGGGAATGGTGCCCACTCCAAATACGGCCATATAGGTCATACTTCCCCTCCAATTGCCCATAGCCAGCGCTCCAAATAGAGCAGTATAGACAAGTCCACAAGGTAGAAACCCATTGAGAAAACCAATAGAGAGCGAGCTTGTGACGGTTTTTTTTGAAAGTTGCTTTCCTAAGGCATTTTTCAGTAGAGAAAATCCCTTGAGCAGTGGGTTGCCAAGACCTTTTACACGGAGGTGCAATAGGGAGAAAAGTCCCATAAGAATCATCAGAAGACCTGCAAAAATAGAAAATTCCTGCTGGTACTCAGCGATAAAAACTCCTTCTCCTACAAGACCAAAGAGCAAGCCCATAAGGGCATAGGTAAGGGTTTTACCTATGAAATAAGCACCTAATTGGAGGTAGCGAAAGCCCTTGCGCTGTCTTTGCAGAGGAATCAGCAAGGCAATAGGGCCACACATACCTACACAATGAAGACTCCCAAATAGTCCTAAAGTGAAAGCGAGGACGAGCATCTAATAATTAACTTTGTCAAATAGGGTTAGGTAATTCTTTCCTTCAAAACTATATTCCACACGGATATTCCAGCGCCCTTCAGTGAGCAAGTCGGCAGGGACTTTTAGAGAGCAGTTATCCAAGGAGGTGATAGGCAAGGTAAAGTCTTTTTTGCTATCCGAAGGGCGATAGAAAGAGATAACTCCTACCACCGACTTGCCTGCAACCTCCGAAGGAAAGTCAAAGCGAATCCCCTCTTTGGCACCCTTGGTGTAGGAGAGTTCCACTTGCATGTGTGCATCAAGTGTCTGTTTCTGAGCATCAATGTCCTTCTGAAAGTCTAATTCCTGAGCATAATAGTTCTCAGTAACCAATTCATGATCATACTGCTTGTCCACTAAAGTAATGACGAAGAAATACATGATAAAGCCTACAAAGGCTAAGATGGCCAGGAGAATCCCTGTGCCCCAACTAAGTTTCATATAGGTCTATTTTTATTGGAGCAAAAGTACTACAAAAAATGAAATAAAAAGGCTTATTACTATAGATTTTTTTGATAGTGATTTTCTTGTTCTGAGAAATATTTAGTACCTTTGCAGAAAATTTGAGTGATGAGTTATCAGGTCTTAACAGACAATATTTCTCTCTATATGAAGGCCTTATTGCTTTCAATCCCTTTCCTTATAGGGATATATTTCTTTTCCAAAAAAGCAATGTCTTATTTTATTCCTATGTCTTTGGCTATGGGTTTTGCGCTCCATATCCTTTATCAGTATCTGTTCTATATACTTTTCAAAGGTGATTTCTACAGAGGAATGCTATGGCTTTATACTCTTTTTATCAGTGATTTTATCAATATAGGTGCTTTTTTGTTATCTATTCTTGTCAAGGTAAAACGAAGAAGATAAAGAATCAATCAAAACTTCTTGATTTGTAAGAGAAAAACCTGTAATTTTGCCGCTTGTTTATTTTATATAAGATGATAAAAAAAATCTCTTTCCTTTTATTATATTTTTCAGCAACTTTTCTTTGGGCTCAGACTACCCATAGAGAACACCCTACAGATTATTTTGCTTCCCCTTTGGACATTCCCCTCTCTTATGCGGGGAATTTCTGTGAGCTACGTCCCAATCACTTTCATGGGGGGATGGATATCAAAACAGATGGGAAGCAGGGGCTGAATGTATACGCCACTGCCGATGGCTATATCTCTTGTATTAAGGTTAGTACCTATAGCTATGGCAAGGTGATGTATATAGATCACCCTAATGGCTATACTACAGTGTATGCCCACCTACAAAAATTTGCTCCTGAGATAGAGAAGTTTGTTAAGGAGCAACAGTACAAAGCCGAAAAATATGAAATGGAATGGGACTTTACACCAACTGATTTCCCTGTGAAGAAAGGAGATTGGATCGCTGTAAGTGGCAATACAGGCGGAAGTGCTGCCCCTCACTTACACTATGAAATTCGCGATACACAGACCAAAAATGCCTATAATCCCTTGCTCTTTGGCTATCCTTGTCCAGATGATCTCTCTCCTATCATAAATCAAGTAGTGGCGTATCCTTTGGACGATGCAGCTGCCATAGAGGGCAGGCAAGAAAAGAAAGCACTATACTTGGCTAAAGAGAAGAATGACTACCACACAGCTAAGATTACCGCTCAAGGGAAAATTGGGATAGGTATCAAGGCAATAGATAAGATGACCGGCACTTATAATACCTTTGGGGTGTATAAGGTAACTCTCTCGGTCAATGGGACGCCTAAGTTCTCATATACTTTCGACGAACTTGTCTCAGGGGAGGATACCTATATCAATACCCTGATAGACTTTCCTCTTTTTGTCAAGACAGGGGCGCGAGTACAGCTTCTCTACAAGGAACCTTACAATAAGCTATCCAACTATACCTTAGTTGAAAATAACGGTGTTATAGAGATTCAGGACGGTCTTTTCTATATTATTACTGTCGAGGTAGAAGATTTTGCACACAACAAATCCACTATTACCATTCCTATAGAAGGAAAAAAAGAAGTGCTATCCCCTAAGGCTGAAGAAACCCTTAGCAAAGGAACCCTCTTGGTAGCCAATCGTGATAATATGTACAAAACCGATCGAGCTTCAGTATTCTTCCCTGAAAATACTTTCTTCCATGATACTTATATAGAGGTGCAGCAAAAAGGAGATACCCTATCGGTAAAAGCGCCTATTCAACCTCTAAAGAAACAATATACTGTGGTTTTCAATGGGGATAAGTATTCCGAGGCAGAACTTCCTTATGTATGTATCGCCTCAGTAAGGGGTAAGGGTAAGTATTATCAGGGCTCTTATCGCAAGGATAAGATACTCACCGCCAGAGTGAAGACCTTAGGCAACTTTGTTCTTACCACCGATAAGATACCCCCAGTTATAAAGCCGCTGAACTTCTCCAAGGTAAAGAACAATATAAACAAGCTTGACAAGCTCAAGGTCAGTGTCAAAGACAATTTCAGTGGGATAGGCAAATATCGTGCCACCATCAATGGACAATGGGTACTTATGGAGTACGAACATAAGGAAGGGCTGCTCTTCTTTACCCTTTCTGATAAATATTTCACTGAAGGTGAAGACTACCTTTTTGAACTCACTGTAGCAGATAAAGTAGGAAACGAAAGCACTCTTTCGATACCATTGGTATATAAGCAATGATCAAAGCTTAATGGTCAATATTTTTTTGCTTTATTGTTGCCTCTTCTTCGTTGAGAGAGTCTAATACTCGCTTGTAGTTTTTCTATAAAATTAAAAGGTTGTCTCTTTCTCAACTCTTGATTGGGTGTTATTACCCCCATACTTATTCATGTGATTTTGCTTATTGCATGGTTTAGTATTACCCCCTCATTTTTATTGTCTAAAATTAACATTTATATTAACAAGAAAAATCTTAAAAAGTAAGAAAGAAATCGTATTTTTGCCTTACTGTAATCTTGTTATCCGATGAAAACTTTTTTTCGTTGTCTCTTTTTGTGGCTGAGTGTACAAGTGGTTCAAGCACAAGAAGATGTACAGACGATATATGCTCTATTTGAACAAACAACTCCTAAGTGGTCTCCTCAGCTCCCCGCTGTGAAAAAACCCTTACTGATTCGCTGGCAAGAGCGAAAAGGAGCCTTCAATGCCAAAGGGTATCGTACTTTTGTAGGCTATCACCAAGAAACTTTTGTAGGGACACTCTCTTTGGCTGAGGGATTGCTTTATGGAGAAATTCTCTACAAAGGGAAATCTTATCAGCTTATGACTTCTCCTAAAGGAAAATTGGAAGTCATTCTACAGAAAAATGCTCGCTGTGGAACAACCCCCTCACAGGGAAAAGAAGCCCCAAAAAAGACTATACCTCAAGGAATAGGCTTTCGTAATATGTTTCCTCAAGCAGATAAGGACGAAAACGATCCTCCTATCACACAACCTACCATCTACAACTCTCTCTATCCTAAGAGCCTTATTCATACCGATGGAGTATGGCGACTCTATCGCCTTGCCTTGCCGGTGGACTATAGTTACTATATCATGAAAACTCCTTTCAATAAGGATAAGAACAAAATTAGGGCTTTCTGGTATGCTACAGAAACTTTTCTTAACGAACTCTATGGCAATGATATAGGAGTACATTTCGAGGTGATAGATGATGATAGGCTTATTTTCACGACTCCACAAAGTGCTCTTTTCCCTTCCCTTATTAGTGGAAATGAGGTGGTAGATATGGGTACCATCACCCTCAATAAGCATTATGATAGCAAGGACTATGATTTGGCAGTAATTATTACCGATTTCAGACAAAATTACAATGGCTTAGCTGCAGTATATGCTGCCTACCAGACACATCAGAAAGCCAATGGAGCAGCACGCCCCAAGGGGCCTTCGACTATAGCACATGAGATTGGCCATATGTTCGGTGCGGATCATACTCTCTCTAATGGAGGAGAATATTCAGAAAAAACAGAAACAGATAGAGGACAGTCTATTATGAGCTATGGACATGAGTATGCTCGTGATTTCTTTTCCTTAATCAGTGTACAGATTATCCGCGCTTTTTTGGGCAATTCTATGGCTTATTATACCGATCAGGCACGTACTCAAGAAGCGGGAAAACGTGTAAAGGATACAGGAAACAATTTGGTCTATGGTGTCAAAAGCGAGAATAAACCACCTATACTGGAGCAGGCGCGCCTTAAGAGAGAATATCTAATCCCTGAGAATACTTATTTTCAGTTTTATCTTACAGGTAGAGATCCAGAGGGGGACGCACTAACCTATATGGCGCATCCTGCTGACAGACGTTTTCATTCATCACGCTCCAATGCACAGTTCCTTACTTATAAGGGAACTGCTACACCTCATATCCGTTTCCAAGAGGAATGGGTAGAAGCTGAACATAATACTTTTGCTCCTGCCAAGGGGACTATTTCCTATCGTCCAGGAACTTTTACTTTTTGGATAGGAGTTGCCGATCACAATCCTGCGAATCCTTATCATGTCCCTAAGTATGATGTAGTAGAAACAAAAGTAAAAATCAAGAAGGGGAAACCATTTGAGATACAAAATTTTGATAATGGTTCTTATACACACAATAGAACCTATCGTGCAGGTGAACGTCTTGCGCTTCATTGGCAGGTAGATGAACAGATTTTTTCTCCAGAGAGCAAGGTGCGTATTCTTCTTTCTGACGATTCAGGAAAGAGCTATAAGTATGTACTGGTAGAAGAAGCTCCTAATAATGGACATTGTGAGGTAACCCTTCCCAATGTAGCCATAGGTACTACTCGTGGTCATTTTGGCAAGCTCAAGGGGAAGGGGATTATCAAGGTTGAGGTTATTGACGGCTTGGCCTATGCACTTACCACACGTTCTCCCTATAAGCAGGGTGGCTTTATGATAGAGAAAGATCAGCAGGCTCCAGAGCCTTTGCAGTTTGTTCCAGCTTCTCTTCCACAGGATATTTCAGTAAAGGAAGAGGTTGCTATACCTCCTGCGGAATTGCCCACTGCGGTGGGAGGGTGTTCTACCCCTCAAGTAAGCTATCAAGATCGCCGCAATGAGGTATCCTATGCCCCAGATGTGGCTATAGAACGTATTTTTACCGCTAAGGATAGTTGCGGGCATACAATAGAGCATATTCAGCTCATACGAATAGGGGAGAACAAGATAGGGTTTCCTACCTCTACTCCTCAAGAGCCTACTTCTAATAAGGAACCCTTGACTTTTGTTGCAACAACGCTTCCTCCACAATACGTGACTCTAAGCTGCAAAGAAACTCTTCCGCCACCAGCTTCTATAGAGACTCAAGGAGGTTGTGATAAGATAACTTTTTCTCTTTCTGAGCAGATGATACAAAAGCATTGCCCAGAGTTATATACCCTAAAGCGTACTTATACCTTTGTAGATCAGTGTCAGAATAGGCTTACCTTTGAACAATATATCACTAAGAAAGATGCTCTTCCTCCTGTTTTTGTCGGAGGACTGCCACAGGACAAAACAATAGAACAAGGTGCTGCTATTCCTCAGGGGGAAGTCCTTACAGCTCAGGATGATTGCAAAGGAACCTTTCAGGTGATGCCTACACAACAGAAGAGTGAGCAAAAAATAGTCTATCAGTGGGTTGCTCAGGACGATTGTGGGAATCAGGTGACACATACTCAGACAATTACTCTTCTTCCCAAAAAAGAAGAACCTGTACCTGCTCCCAAGCCAAAGCCAGCACCTGAACCAAAGCCAGCACCTGAACCCAAGCCAATGCCTATTCCTAAGCCAGACCCAAAACCAGCACCTGAGCCTAAGCCAGTTCCCAAGCCTGATCCAATACCAGCACCTAAGCCAGAACCAACACCTGATTCTATAGAAGAAACGAGGGAGATTGCCATATATAACGCTGTTTCTACTCAGGACAATTCACAGAACTATTTCAAGGTAGAGGGGTATGATATACCTACGCCTATGGAGGTAATGATTTTTAATGAAATGGGGTTAAAAGTATATGAAAGTAATCATTATCAAGAAAATGGAGAGGTGTTCCGAGGCTATGCGAATGTAAGTGGGGTAGTAGGGAAGGGACAAAGATTGCCTCAAGGGACTTATTTCTATATACTTACTTGTTCACATAGGGGACAAAAGGAAGTGAAAAAAGGATTTCTCTATGTGAAATAAGTGTCCTAACATGGATATTTTAAAATACGAAGAATGATAAAATAAATAAGGGAGTTGTACAACTCCCTCATTTCTACTATTTTATTTCAACAAACTAAAACTGCGCTTGACAAACTCAGTTAGGGCTTCTCCTTTGAGTAATCCTTGGGAGAGACGAGCTAGGTCGAAGGATTGACTAATCAGTGCCTTGCGAGCAGCCTCATCCGATGTGGAGAGGATTTGACTGGCTAAGGGACTGTTGGTATTTACGACCAAGTTGTACATCTCAGGGAAGCCACCAAAGCCCATGCCTCCCCCTACAGCTTGCATTTCTTTCATACGGCGGATGAATTCCGGCTGAGTGATAAGGAAAGGGGTTGCTTCGCTATCCAAGGCCTCAGGTTGTACTGTATAGGCAGTATTCTCTATGGCAGTGGTTACAAAGTCCTTGAGCTTTTCGGTTTCCTCCTCAGAAAGTTTGGAGATTAGAGTATCTTCTTTCTTGATAAGGTTCTCTATGGAGTCTGCATCTACACGGGCGAAAGATATTTTCTCTTGAGTAGTTTCCAATTTCTGAATCAAGTGAGATACCAGTGGGGAGTCCAAGAGGAGTACCTCATAACCTTTAGCTTCTGCTTCAGCGATGTAGCTGTGTTGGGCTTCCTTGTTGTTGGCATAGAGGATGATAGTTTGCTCGTCCTTATTGGTTTGTAAGGGTTTTATCTTTTCTAAAAGCTCTTCAAAGGTATAGTATTTGTCATTTACAGTAGGGTATAGAGCAAATTTCTGAGCTTTCTCGAAGAACTTTTCTTCGGAGAGCATCCCATATTCTATTACGATTTTGATATCATTCCATTTTTTCTCGAAATCCTCTCGGTTTTCTTTGAAAAGGGATTGTAGCTTGTCAGCTACCTTACGAGTTACATAGCTAGAAATCTTTTTTACATTACCATCGGCTTGTAGGTACGAACGAGAGACATTCAAGGGAATATCTGGAGAGTCGATTACCCCACGCAAAAGAGTAAGGAACTCAGGAACAATACCCTCTACATTGTCAGTTACAAAGACTTGATTTTGGTAGAGTTGGATTCTATCTTTCTGCAATTGCATGTCGTTGCTTAGTTTAGGGAAATAGAGTATCCCTGTCAGATGGAAAGGATAATCCACATTCAGGTGAATACTGAACATAGGATCCTCATACTGCGAGGGGTATAGCTCATGATAGAAAGCCTTGTAGTCTTCGTCGGTAAGGTCAGAAGGTTGTTTTGTCCAAGCAGGGGTGGGGTTATTAATGATATTATCTACCTCCTTATACTCTGTTTTGTAATCTTCGGGAGCATTTTCAGGACGAGGGAGTGCCTCCTTGCGCATGCCTAATTTGATAGGAATAGGCATGAACTTGTTATATTTCACTAAGAGTTCACGGATCTTACTTTCTTCTAAGAACTCAGTGGAGTCTTCAGCAATGTGAAGGATAATTTCAGTTCCATGTCCTTCTTTTTCGATAGGTTCTATACTATAGGCAGGGGAGCCATCACACTCCCAGCGTACTGCTTGTGCTCCTTCTTGGTAAGAACGGGTCAAGATTTCCACCTTATCGGCTACCATGAAAGCCGAATAGAAGCCCAGACCAAAGTGCCCGATGATACCGGTGTCCTTGGCGGAGTCCTTATATTTGTTTAGGAACTCTTCAGCTCCAGAGAAGGCGATTTGGTTGATGTATTTCTCCACTTCTTCCTCAGTCATTCCGATACCTTGGTCTAAGATATGGATTTTCTTACCTTCCTTATCGACCTTGACTTCAATAATTGGATTGCCATAAGGTACTTTAGCTTCCCCAATTTGGCAAAGGTGCTTGAGCTTAAGAGTGGCATCTGTCGCATTGGAGATTAGTTCACGAAGAAAAATCTCATGATCGCTATATAAGAATTTTTTAATGAGTGGAAAGATATTTTCCACAGAAACGTTTATTTGTCCTTTCATTTGTATTCGAATTTTGCCTATTCTTTAGCAAAGATAATACCATACTTGTAAGGCTGACAAAATGGCAGATGTAGCTTGAGGGCAATGTATTGATTCTTTTTGTCTCCATTTTTCCATTTTTAAAACGAATGTTGAGAGGGTGAAATTTTTTGAGAAATCGATACTATTTTTAGAATATTTTTTACTACCTTTGCCTTTTGTTAAGAAATAATTCTCATGAGAAATTCTCTTTTGTGTATCTTTTTGTTATTCTTAGGGTTAGCAAAGGTAATTGCTCAACCCACCATCTCCAATACGCAAACTCTTAGGGTGTATCGCTTGGCTATTTACGTCACCCATAATGCTTATAAGAGCGCTACTTTTGCTCAGAATACCGAGAAAGTAAAGGTTTTTTGGCAAAAAACAGAGGATTTTCTTAATGAATTATATATGCGTGATATAGGCGTACGCTTTGAGGTACTTAGGGATGAGCGATTGATTATCAAAGTCCCTGCAGAGGAAGTTTTCACCCGTGCACACAATGCAAGCTATGTCATAGGTCTTTCTACTGAAACTATCAACAATCGGATAGGGAGCGATAGCTATGATGTAGGAATTTGTATCTCTTATACTAGTTCCAAGGGGATACGAGGGCTTGCCCATATCCGAGGCGTGTATCAAGACCAATATAAAGGGGCAGCAGTTGCTTTTCCTACCAAAGAAGTTATTGCTCATGAGATAGGTCACCTTTTTGGGGGAAGGCATACTTTTAGTGGGAAAAAGTTTGACTATGCTAGTGAGAAAACCGAATATGACAATGGGCAATCAGTCATGAGTACAGGTAGTCCTAGAGACTTCTTTTCCCTCTCTAGTATCCAACTGATTCGTGAGCATCTGGTAGCAGCGGTTCCTGTAGGAGGAATTCCTTTGGGTACTCAGCCTCCTCATATAGATAAGACAAAAATAAAAAAGCAATACCTTTTGCCCAAAGATACCTATTTTCAGTTTGCTATTTCCGCCACAGATCCCGATAGTCCATCTCTTACTTATATGGCACAGCAGCGTGATGTCCGCTTGGGCGAAGATCCTTCTATCGCACAGTACATCATTCCTCAGCGTAGCCACAGCCCTTTGATAGCCTTCAAGAGAGAGTATAGCAAACAAACAGGAGCAGAGGTGTCCAATAGCTGGATTAGTGGGCAGACAACAGGGGTTTTTACTTTTTGGCTTGGAGTGAGTGATGCCTTGGAGACTCCTACTGTGGATCATATTGTACAGTATGATTTGGCAGAAACCCAAGTGGAAGTGCGTGATGGGATTCCCTTCAAAATCACTACTTCTACAGCTGGAAAGACCTATAGAGGAGGGCAGAGGCTCGCCCTTACATGGACGGTGGATCCTGAGCTATTTAGGGATACCAAGGTGCGCATTCGCCTCTCTGAGGATCATGGGCAAACCTTTCCCTATACCTTAGCTGAAGGTGTGGACAATACGGGGAGTTATGAGCTTGTCTTGCCCAACTTGTCTATAGGAAAGAAAAACTATGGGAACACAAACCTCAAGGTGGGGGCAGGGGTGATTAAGATAGAAGTGATGGAAGGAATTGCTTTCACTGTGACTGCTGAAAATCCTCAACAAGGAGGCGGTTTTACCATAGAGAAGGATTCTTCTCTTCCCTTGGCTTTTGTAGGAGTTCTTCCTCAGGATATGACAATAGAAGAGGGACAACCTATCGTAGAACAGGCACATCTTAGTGCGGTAAGTTCTTGTAATAATCCTATAGTAACTCCTTCTGTAACAGAAGAAAAGAAAGAGAGTAAACTAGTAAAGCGCATCTATCAGTGGATAGCTACTGATGATTGTGGGGGTAGAATTGCTCATACCCAAGTAATTACTATTAATCCTAAAAAAGAAATACCTACTCCGGAGCCTAAGCCGGTCCCTACTCCGGAGCCTAAGCCGGTCCCTACCCCGGATCCTAAGCCAGCCCCTACTCCGGAGCCTAAGCCAGTTCCTACTCCGGAGCCTAAGCCGGTCCCTACTCCCGAGCCTAAGCCAGTTCCTACTCCGGAGCCTAAGCCAACTCCTACTCCGGAACCCGATCCAAAACCAGTGCCTACTCCCATACCAGAGCTAAAGCAAAAAGAAGTAGTTGTGTATAATGGAGTTTCCTCTGTAGAAGATTCTCAAAACTATTTTAAAGTAGAAAATACCGATCCTGATGCTCCCATAGAAGTGCTTATCTTCAATGAAATGGGAATAAAAGTATATGAGAGTTCTCATTATCAAGAAAAAGGAGCTTTTTTCCGCGGTTATGCCAATGTGAGTAGCGTAGTAGGCAAGGGGCAACGCCTGCCTTCGGGAACTTATTTTTATATCTTACACTATTATTATCAGGGAGTACCTTATACAAAGAAAGGATACTTGTATCTTAGATAATTTTTACTGGTAGGTAGGAAGTAATCGTTGATTATTATTTTATTAGAAATGAAAAAAATATATTATTTGTTTTCTGTGGCATTTGCATGGTTTAGTACCTCCATGCTCTATGCTCAAGAGAAAACAGCAGATGTCTTAGCGCGTTTTTCATCAGAAGCGCCAGTTCATTGGGCAATCTCTACTAATGAGGGACGTCTTGATCTGGAGTGGCGTCCTCGACAAAATTCGCTTTCTCAAGAAGGTTTTCGCAGCTTTGTAGCCTACCATGAGGGAGTATTTTCAGGAAGTATCTCTTTGTCTTCCAATACCTTTTCGGGAGAAATATGGCATGAAGGGCATACCTATTTTCTCACAGATGAGAAGGGGCTGCTTAGGGTTAGCCCCTCCCGAGGAGCTACTTCCTGTGCTACTTGTCAAGAAGGGGATTGTGATATACGCCCCTCTTCACAAGTTCTTAGCCGAGGAACAATTCTTGCAGAGGAATCTCTACCCTCCGAGGACAAACGAGTACTGTATAATGTGCATGTACTGAGGACTTTCCGCTTGGCCATGCTGATAGATTATAGCTTTTACAAAGGGCATTGTCAGGGGAGTATGGAACTGGCCAAGGCCTTTATGGTGGATGTACAAACCAAACTCAATGAGGTATGCGGAAGGGAGTTGGGTTACCAATTTGAATTAGTAGATGATGCACGCCTCATCCGAGATACCGAGAAAAAAGAAGTCTATCCCGATAAGCCGTTGGTACGTACTGTTGTAAATACAGCTACAGATACATTTAATAAACTCATAGGAGAGGAGAATTACGATGCAGGTATTGTCTTTTCTGTATATAAGGACAATCGCGGATTGGCACATCTGGGAGAGATTACAGGCAAGCTCAAGGGAGGCTGTGTAGCCAATCAGGAGTTCTATATTATTCTGCATGAGCTTGGGCACCTATTGGGTTCTGCCCATACTTTTACCATAGGAGGTGCGACAGCTTCTTCTTTTACCGAACCCGATAGGGGCAACTCTATTATGAGTTATATCAATGACCCTTATGGCACTTATTTTTCCTTGCCTTCTATCTATACCATTCATAATCGTACCAATCTGCATGATGCCTATTATGCCGATAAGGCACGTACCCAGCTTGTGGGTCTTCCTCAGCCCAATATACCTTATGGAGAACCCTCTGATAACAAGGCACCGATGATTGACCGTAGCAAACTCAAAAAAAGCTATGCCTTACCCCCTAATACCTATTTTCAATTTACCATAGAAGCGAGTGATCCCGATGGAGACCCTTTGCTTTATATGGCGCATCAGGCTGATTTTAAGGAGTTTGGTAAGGCACGTTTCCCTTCCAACCGTCCTACTACAGATAATAAAATTGCTTTCTATCGTCCATATACTAAGGATAATAACACGAATGAATGGAAAGAGGTTCCTTACAAATTCACTGAGGAATACGAAACAGGAGATTTTACTTTTTGGTTAGGGGTATGCGACGGCTCTGTAGGTGCTTATAAAGCGGGCAAACCCCATACGCCTCTCTATGATGTGTATCAGACCAAAGTACAAATAAAGGATGGAACCCCTTTTAGAATTACAAATATAGTAAGGAGTAGTAGGTCAGGAGCTTACAAGAGGGGGGAGGATGTTACCCTGCACTGGAGTGTAGATAAGAAACTATTTGCTCCAGATAGTAAGGTACGTATCCTTTTCTCAGATAACTATGGAAAGACCTATGACTATGTTTTAGCAGAAGGGGTACCTAATAACGGAGAAGCAACAGTAACTTTTCCTCAAGCAAAAGGCTGGAAGGGATATGCTGGTTATGTGGAGGGGCTCTTTAAGATAGAAGTGCTGGATCATATAGCTTATGCTGTTGATTTGGATAAACTCTATATGAAGGACATGGTAAAATCGGATATCATCTTCAATAATCTGCCCAAGCCTGTCATTACCGTAAAAAGGACAGAAATTCCAGAAAGGGCGGAGGTTACTGCTAGATCTGTCTATTGTAATGATAAAAATACAATGGTTTCTTTTTCAGAAGAAACATATCCCGACTATATACTGCGCCGTTGGGTAGCTATAGATAAATGTAAAAACAAAGCCACTTTTGTTCAATATATCTATTTTGAAAAGGAAACACCTACCAGGACCCTACATTTTGTAGGAGATCTTCCCCAAGATATACATGTACAGTGCCGAGGAGAGATTCCTCCTAAAGCCACATTGCAGGCAGAAGGAAGCGATTCGGTTGAGATAGAATACGAGGAAGAAATGACCGAGGGTGATAAGAAAGCCTACAAGCTCACTCGTGTATGGACGGCTTATGCGGCTGATGCCCCCGCTATCCGCCATGTTCAACAAATTTTCTTAAAAGACACCCAGCGTCCCGAATTTTCAGCTTATCCTGCGAACCTAACCGTAAAGGATGAAAGTGAAATACCTTTCAAACCTACCCTTACAGCTACGGATAATTGTGATTCTCGAGTAGATGTTTCTTCAAGTTCTGAGCCTATCTATGACAAACAAGGTAAAAAGATAGGAGAACGTAATATATGGTTTGCAGAGGATAATGCCCATAATGAAAATCGCTATGAACAGATTATTACCATTAACCCACAAAAGAGCAACAACCCACAACCGATCTCTTTTGTAGCACATACACTACCTCAGTCCATTACTGTGGATTGTAGTGGAAAAGTACCCTCAGTGCAACTCCCTTTGACTTCAGGAGGCTGTAGTACTCCCCAAGTGACATATCAGGATAGGATAAAAGTACAACATGCTCCTAATGACTACGAGATAGAGCGAACCTACAAAGCTAAAGACAATTGTGGGGAGGTGACTCACTTACAGCTTATTACAGTAAAAGATGACAAAGCTCCTGTATGGCTAGGACAATTGCCACAACCTAAGGAGATCCTACAGGGAGATCCTATACCAGAAGGTGCACCCCTTGCAGCGCAAGACAATTGTGAGGGTATTCTTACGGCCACTCCTACTAAGGAAGAAACTTCTGATCACATTACTTACCAATGGGTTGTGAGTGATAGCAATGGTAATAAAGCCACTCATACACAGGTTATTACTATAAAGCCTAAAAAGGATATACCGGCTCCTACTCCAGAGCCTAAGCCTGCTCCAGCTTTCATGCCAGAGCTAAATAATAAAGGAATAGCTGTATATAATGGGATTTCTACAGAGAGTGGAAGTCAAAACTATTTTAAGATAGAGAATACAGATGATAACACTCCTATAGAAGTAGTTATTTTTAATGAAATGGGGTTGAAAGTATACGAAAGTACTCACTACCAACAAGGAAGCGATGTCTTTAGGGGCTATGCTAATGTCCGAGGAGTGGTAGGTAGTGGACAGCGCCTTCCCACAGGTACGTATTTTTACGTGATACACTATTACCAACAGGGAGTGTCTTATATGAAGAAGGGATATCTTTATGTTAGGTAAGGTAATAGATAAAGTCGCGTGAGCGAGTATGAGAGTAAAGCTAGCGAGTGTCGACATAAATAGCAAACAGGTAATAGAGATCAATTACTAATCACTATTACCTGTTTGTTGTTTTACAGATCGCTGAGAACTGTGATTTTATTTTTCTAGGAAATATTGTCCAATGATAGGAAGAGGAGTTTTCTCTCCTTTGTTGGCATTGATAGCTCCCAAGACCATAAGTACAAAGAATACAAGACCAATAAGTCCTAAGAAACTTAAGGCAGGAACAATGGAAATAATGATTCCTAGTACAATACAGAACACAAAAGAGGTAATGTGTAACCCTAAAGACTGGCGAAAATGAAATTTCACAAAGTCATCAGCGTCATCTTTTCCTGTAAAAAACGCAATCAACCACCCAATAAGAGTGATATATGACACGAGAGCTGTAGTTTTTTTATCCATTTTTTTATCATTTAAGAATTTTGCGCACAAAAATACAATATTTTCCTGAATGTTACAAGAAATTTTTAGATTTATTTTTGTGAGACTAAAGTAGTATTCATTACCAAAGAAAAGCGTTTGTTTATCTTCGCTAAATCTAAAACGGGATAGGTGCTTTTGTCTATTAGAAACGTTGTATTAGTGATTGTCTTCTTTTACCTAATCAAAAGTATCACCTTCTTCGCAGCAAGCAATAGTTCTTTTTTGTTTTGAGGGTCAGTAACATCATATATTTATCACCTCCCCTACATCTCCCTTTTTGGAACAAGAGGAAACGAATAATGCTGTGGCTACAAGAGCCGAAAGAATCAGTTTTTTATAGAATCAATCATTAATCATTGACCATTATCTCCACATCATCCCGCTGAAGTAAGAGGGTACTCCATGTATGCCTCCTCCTTGGCGGAGCACAATGAAGCCACTTTTGTCGTTTTCAAGGTCATAGAGTTTGCCGTCATCACGAATTACAAACACATAGCCATAGCCACCACTTGTTACCACAACACCTCCTTGGCTGGGTTGCAAGGGATCATAGTCTGTCCAAGCACGCCCTACAGTGGGTGCTCCTACAAGAGCAATATACTTGCCATCGGGGGAGAATACAGGGTGATATTCACCATCGGCTTTGTTAGAGCCAGTGAGTTGGGAGGTAGTTACTTGGTGCAGGTTACTGCCGTCTATATTCTGTACCCAAAGGTGTTTGTTATAGCGAAAAGCCACACGAGTACCTTGTGGATTTACCGTTACATAGCTGGCACCTTTGCCTTCGTTGAGTGTAAGAACTTCTTCTACACGGTCTCCGTAGCCCTCCTTCCAGCGATAAAGTACTCCCTTGATAGCACTATACATCTCGTTGTTTTCAGTCCATACAGGTGTGCTTTGATAGCCCAAATCGTCACGGGTAAGTCCCTTGGTGAAGTCGGCTATGAGCTTACCTGTCTCGGTATTGAGTAAGAGCACCCCTCGCTCGTCCCATTCATAGGAATCAACGGCGATAAATTTCTTATTGGGTGAGAGGCGAATGATACACTCTTTGTAGAACTCCTTAGGGTCATAAGTAAAGCTAAACGAGAAAGTGTTGCCTGTTTTTGGAAGTTTATCATAGGCGAACCATACATGACCACCGTCCCAAGGACGCAATAAGAAAGTTTGGGTATCTTGAGTGCCAAACGAACGATCAGTACTGATAGCCAGTGCTATTTCCTTGCTACCATAAGTGATATCACAACCTGTGATGCCTGGCCCATTCATGGTTTTGACTACCTTGCTGAGCTTGCCATTGGAGAAGTTATAGGACTGAATGCCATCGGTAGCGAAATCCACATAGAGTGTACCAGGGAGGCCGCTGCCACTTCCTCCTCCATCTCCATCTTTGGAACAAGAGGAAATGCATATTGCTGTGGCTACAAGAGCCGAAAAGATGAGCTTTTTCATACTTTTTATTTTTAATATAGTTATATTTAGGAGGCAAAAGTATGAAATATAAGTTGTTATCAATCAATAATTAACAATAGTTTAGTAGAGTAAGGATAAAGGATTTATAGAAATATTTAGGGTTATAGGATTTTAGCTAAAACCCTATAACCCTTAAATTCTAAACCTCTAAATCACTAAATCATGGTAATTCAGGCATTTTTTCTCGCTTGGCAGGGGAGTTGAGTGTTAGAAGAAAAGCCTTGAGAGCGGCTCTTTCCTCTTTGGTAAGGGAGAGCTTTTGTAATAGAGGATCTGTGGTAGGGAATAGGGGATCGTTCTGCTGATCTTTGCGTGGTTTAGGGTGTGCCATGCCTGCATCATACATCTGGATGACCTCGTCCAAGGAAGGGATAAGCCCGTTGTGCATGTAGGGAGCGGTACGGGCTACTTCTCGAAGGGAAGCTGTCTTGAAGCGCCCTACATCGGCAGTGTCCTTAGAGATCTTGAAGCGCCCTAAGTCCTCATGCTTGCGCCCATAGTAGGAAAGACCTAAGTTGTGGAATTGCTGGTCGGAGAATAGGGGAGAGAAGTGACAGTTCACACAACGTGCCTTGGTGCGGAATAGGTGTAAGCCCAAGACCTCCTCATCAGTGAAGAGATTTTTATCTCCAGAGATAAAGCGGTCAAACTTGCTTTTGCCGCTGACAATGGTACGCTCGTAGGTGGCAATGGCCTCGAAGATACGTGTAAGGGTAATCTTCTCATCGCCAAAAGCTTCCTTGAAGTAAGGACGATAGCCCTTGATACGCTTGATGTGCTTTACTGCTACTGCCTCGTGGGAGGCCATCTCCACCGGATCGGTAAGTGGGAACATAGCCTGAGATTCTAATGTGCTTGCTCTTCCATCCCAGAAGAAGGTAGTATGATACGCCATATTGAACACCGAAGGAGAGTTCCTTACCCCATTCTTGCGGTTGTGCCCGAAAGAGACACTGCGCCCATCCGCCCATGCCAATTCGGGGTCATGGCAGTTGGCACAGGATATTTGTTTGGATTTCGATAGGCGAGGGTCGAAGAAAAGGAGTTTGCCCAACTCCTTTTTAGCATCGGAATAAGGGTTGTTTTCTGGGAAAGAGAGTTTAGGTAAGGATCCTATCTCCACATAGTAAGCCTTGACACTTTCGTCCAAGAAAGGAACTTCCCAGTTTTTCGTATCTCCACTGCTATAGGCTTCTCGGAGTTGGGTGATATATTCTGGTTCATATAAGGAGTCTTTCAGCCGAGTGAAAGAGAAGAAAACTCCCATACAAAGGGGTAAGATAAGTATTTTTTTCATTTTAGGGTTATAGAATTTAAGGGGTATAGTTATGGAGGCAAAGATACGATTTTTACTTGAGTAGTGAAATAGAGATAGCCGCTCCATAGCGATCTTTTCCTTTGAAAGAGGTCGTATAGGTCGAATGGATGCCTGTGATCAGTAAGGTTTGCTTGGAAAGACGCTTCTTCAGGTCAGTTCCTAAAGAAAACTGATAGCGGGTAGTATGGAAAAATTCATGGTCAGGGTAGACTACTTCCTCATAGAAAAGGCGTAGGGTACGGGCTGCATAGTCCGTTTCGGAATAGGGCTTGTGATAATCTGTATTTTGATTGATAAGTTTGTTATACAAAGGGAAAATTACAGTACCTTTTACAGTCGGACGAACCAAGAAAGTGTCCACTTCATATTCCTTAGCCCATAGGAGAGAAAGAGCCAAAGTACTGTGATCGGTAAGGGTTTTGGCAATGATATCTTTTTGATAAGCTCCTTGATAAACAGCTTCAAAGGCGAGTTCGCGAGTGGTAGTACCGATATTTTTTAGCAGATTGGCAGAGAAGGTGATATCCTCTTGGTAGGAGCGGTAAGAACGTCCTTGCCGCATCACAAGACGGTTCGAGGCTTCTCGTTGGGAGGCAATTATGGAAAGACTCAGTACTTGGTCTTCTTTTAGCTGATTAAGATAATGAGCCTTAGCCATAAAAGTATCTTCGTATAGGCGGGCAATGATATCCAAATCAGACTCACTGTCATTGGCATTGAGGTAGGTATGAGTTAGGGTATTTCGGTAACTTCCTTCCACCAAGAACTTGTGCTGTAGCCCTGTATAATGATAGCCAAGAGCAAAGCCATAATAGTCATTCTTACGTTTGTTATTGGAGGAGGAAGAGAGTTGAAAATTACCATAGCCAAGTTGCCAACGGTTGTA
This sequence comes from Capnocytophaga gingivalis ATCC 33624, assembly GCF_000174755.1. GTDB lineage: Bacteria > Bacteroidota > Bacteroidia > Flavobacteriales > Flavobacteriaceae > Capnocytophaga > Capnocytophaga gingivalis. The sequence continues at coordinate 19,053 of NZ_ACLQ01000031.1, read as the reverse complement.
CTTAGTTAAGTTCAGTGGTTTCTGTCCATTTTCATCGGCAAACTTCATTTTATCAACCATTTTGTTGAATCCATATTCTCCAGAGAGGGCTATTTTGTGCTTGGGGAAAATACGCAAGGCCGTTTGTGCAGCAAAATGGAGCTCGTTATGGCTTGTTTTAGGACGAGGATCGTAGGTTTCTCGGAATTTCTCCTCATAGTTGATATGGGTAGAGAGTGAGAGAGACCATACCTGTTGGTATAGAGGGAGGGATACTCCTCCAAAAATATTGTATTGTTGGTTTACCCAAGGAGCTGGACGGCTTACCCCAAAGTAGTGAGGATCAGGCATGAGACCATTAGCTTGTACCTCTGTTTCGGAGAGATTCCAAGCCTTGTTTCTTTGGTAGATACGCTGCATATTGAGCCGACCTAAAAAACGTATTTCCTTATGTTTGTAAAACCCATAGGACTGTAAGCCAAAGTCAGTTTGTTCCTTGGGTTGTTGTCCTAAGCGGAGATTTCCCTCTTGATGATTGAGGTATACACTACTGAGGGTAAAATTTTTTACAGGTATTTCTGTCAAAAAAATAGGAGTCTGCTCGTATATAGTGTACATCTTGGCAAACATATCCGTATCCGGGGCTATTTGTCCATAAAGAATAGGTGTAAAGAGTATACACAAGGGTAAAAGGAATCTTTTCATGGTAAAAATAAGTAAAAGGGCGAATTGCAATATGAAAATATGAAAGGGTGAATTGCAATATAAAATATGTAAGGGCGAATTGCAATTTGCCCCTACAGGTTATTCATTTAAGGCACTAAGGTCGAATACATTGTCTTTTAACTGAAAATCATTGGTAGAATTGTTGGTATCCTGATAGCGAGTGAAACCATTCTTAACCTCTTTGACTTTGCGAATAAATACTTCAGAAGAGAAGGCACTTTTAGCCTTGAGCTCTCCTGCATCTATGCTGTCAGGGAGGCGATGAGGGAGAGAGTTGTTGGCATTATTGTGCTGGGCATTGACCCCATCGATGATTTTATCCAAAGGAATCTGTACACATTTGGCACTATTAGAATCAGCATTGGTAACGGTTGGAAGAGGAACACGCTTATAAGCCTCAAAGTTCTCCTTAGTGTCCCTAAAGAGGATATAAGCCTCTCTGCCTTGGGTGTCTAAGAGAAAGTCCTTCCCTCCATTTTTGTGAAGTATGACCATGTTCGTAACAGCAGGGTTATCAGTGTCTAACGATTTTCCATCTTTTACAAAAGAAGGATCTAAGTACACCTCGAAATGGGCATGACTTAGGTCAATGGTGAGTTCAGGTTTCTGTACTGCAGGCTTGCCAGGGAGTGGTTCTTTGTGATTACGAGCGGAACTGGCTACAATCTTAGACTTGCCAGGAGCTAAAGGATAGTCCTTGCCAGTGCCAGGGAAAGCGATGACTGTTTTGGCATATACATAATCGGTATTGGCCTTTTCGCCCAATCCTTCCAAGCCTTGTGCCTCTGCCCAGTTATATTGTCCGTTGGCAGTATATCCTTTTTTTCCAGCATTGGAGGCTATATACTTTTGAGCTCCTTGTAATTTGGCAAAATAGATACCATCCAAGTAGATCGTATCGGAGGAGTTGTTGTACACCTCAAAGAAATTATCATGATAGTTGGCTGCTTTTTTTATATCAGAACCAGTATAATATATCTGCTTGATCACCAAGTCTCCCATACGAGCCGCACTCATCTTGAAATAGAGAGAATTAGCGGTTGAGGAGATAATGACTCCTTGCTTGGAAGCAGCGAAATTAGCCTCGTTGTCAAAACCAAAAAGGCTGTTGTTCTGTTCTTTAGTAAGGGATTTGGATACCTCTATGTTATAAGTACCAGGGAGGAGCTGTAGGATAGCCTTTCCTTCATCGGAGGTAGTGGCTTCGTATTGTTGTCCGGTAGAGGTGTCGGTGAGTTTCACTACAGATCCAGCGGCTTTGAGGTTATTGAACTTATCCCCATAAGTAGTCTCTATGGTGTAGGCGATGCGGGACACTTGTCCATTGTCATTTCCACTGCCAAAGCTGTCGTCATCCTTGCGACAAGCACTCAGAAGGGCAGTTAGAGATAAAGCAAAAATAATTTTTCTCATTTTTTTAAAAGGTTTTAGGTGTTATGGGTTAGTGGTCAGCTGATTCTTCATCACATACCACTGCTTATTGCTTCCTGAATTATAATTTTCCAAATTTGAAAGTAGCTGTAGCTCCAAAAGAGATATCCTCATTCATACGTCTTTCACTGCCATTAATGATAATGGTAGGGCGGTAATTGGCCACATTGTTGATATAAAAAGAGAGTGAAAGTCCATTCTGGAGCTCCTTGGTCAGACGCAGGTGGAAATTGTGATATATAGGTGTACGACTATCCCTATTTTTTTCTTTAGTAACTCTATGTAGTGCCTGATATTGATTATTAGTACGTTCCGATGGAGGAATTTCTGTATATTCCAAGCGATCATTGAGATACCCCAAGGGATAAATATCCTTAATGGAGGCAAAAGCATTGCTAAAGGTAAATTGTTCAATAGTTAGGGAGGCGAGCAGTCCCAAGAAAGATAGGTGGTAAGAGGTGGTAAGTCGTAGGCTGAGCTTATCAGCACGATTGATGTCTCTGGGATAAAAGATATATTTATGCTCGGTATCTGCTACATTGGCATTGGCTTCACGATTGGGCAAAGTACTATCGGACTCAGAGTATACATAGCTACCAGAGAGTGTAAATTGGGTATTGAGCGCCTCAATTTTGTTGAAGTGCATCATCAGTTCCACCCCTATATCCTTGCTTCGTTTGGTGTTCCCTGTCGTCTGGTATTCTAAGACAATATCCTTATATCCTGTAATGGTATAGGAAGGAGGGAGTGTGGGGTTTGGATTGTTAGTAAAGCTCAGCTCAGGAATAGGATAAAGTCCTAAGTGAGGGGTGTTCTCAAAGTTGTCAAAATTATGATTGAGGAAGCCTGTAAGGTTCATACGAACGAAAGGAAGATTGAAGTCCGCTCCTACTTCATATTTCCAAGCTTTGGCAGGCAAGAGAGACACCTCGGGGCGCTCAACTACATGTGTCTGTATATAGTTCACTGCATAGTCGCGTGTACGCAAGTCCTTGACCAAGACGTCAAAAAAGACATTGCCAGGAAAGCGATTCACCAGAGAAGGAGCTTTGGTAGAGAGCCCCACGCCTGCACGAAACTTCACAGAAGGGGAGAGGACAAAAGCGGTATTGATACGCGGGCTAAGAGAGGAAAACCCATTTTGGTTTTCATAGCGAAGCCCTATATTGGCCAGTAGAGACTGACGGTCATTGAAGGTATAAGAGATATTGTCCTGTAAGTAAAAGTGAAAGAGCTTATTGGCAATTACATATCTATTGAAATTCAGTGGGCGTACTCCCTGTTGACTGTCCCCACTTCTGTTGGGCATAAGAGAGGTCATAATAGAGGCCGAGTTCGAATCAAAGACCTTTCCCTCACCAATGTTGTCACTATAAGTGAATCCTGTTCCCCCAGAGAGCGAGTGGCGGAAATAACCATGTGAGAGTGTCTTGGAAGCACTCACAGATGCAGAGATGTTGAGAGGTTCACCTATAGTACGTTCGATCGACATATAGGAGACGGGGGTATAGACTCCTTGGTGAAAGGAAGTGCGATCTGCTAAAGGAACAACATTGCCAATACCATTAACATAGGATTCTTTGGAAGAATCTGTTTTTGTATAAGATATACTTACCGAACCACTCAGCAGATCTATCCAAGAGTTATCTATCTGCCAAGAGACACGATTGCTTAGTGAGTAGCTATATTCCTTCTTGGTAGAACCATTGCGAAAAGCTTCGTCCAATTCTTGATACTGCTTACTGCCATCTAAGTTTCTGCTTGTTGAGAGTGTTAGGGTATTTTTTAGCTTTTGAGAAGCATTGAAAGTACTCCATATACCTGTGGCAGAGAGCCGGTTGAAGGACATTAGATCGTTGCGAGGGTCACTATTGGAGTTGAGGTAATCCAAGGAAAGGCTCAGGCTTCCCCATTTTTGAGGTAGCTTAAAACCCTTTTGTACATTAATCGTATTTCCACCTCCTACCATAGAAGCCGAGAGCTGCAAGGGAGAGACTCCCGCTTTGCGCTCTATAATGATAAGCCCCGAGGTAGCATTGCCATACTTAGCATCGGCAATACCACTGATCACTTCTACCTTCTCTATATTAGCCGCGGGAATGGTACGTAGGTCAATAGAACTATTCATATGAGAGAAAGCTGCAGTATTACTTCCACCTATACGAGTATAGCCATAGGATTGCATATTTTCATCATTGGATATATACATATCGTCTATGATGAAGCCCACCCCAAAAGCGTTGTTAAGCGAAGAAAGTGCAGAACGCAGTTGAATACTTTTAGGGGCTGTCAGGTCGATATTCTTGATCGCCTGTCCTGGAAGCTGTTGGAGTACATCGGAGAGGGAAAGCGATTGGAACTGAGAGATCGCATATTTGTCCAAGGTAATGGCTGAGCTGGTTTTGTCCTTAACCTTATCAGCAGTAACCACAACTTCCTTAAGGGAGAGCGTCTCTTCCTTGAGAGTGATGGTTATAGAAGTATCTTTTCCTTTGAGTGCTTTCTTTTCCATGCCCAAAAGCTGAATATCAAGATCATATTCTTCTAAAAAAGGGAGGGAAAACTGTCCCTTTTCATTGGTGATAGCCCATTTTTTGGTATTTTTATCTATGATACTCACGCCTAATAATGGTGTTTTATTTTCATCTTGTACCACTCCAGAGAGCAGTTGTTGCTGACTGTAACTCCAAGAGAAGAAGAAAAAAAGAACTATTGCAAAACACTTCATATAGAAAAATTTCAGGCTGCAAAGATATTATTTGTATTTGGTCTAATTTGTATATTTAACATTTCTTTAAATAATAGAGGAAAGCTCACTTGTCCTATGAAAGATAGAGGGCGGAAGGTTATGCGACCCTATAGTAAAAAAAATAATCATTAATCATTAAAAATTAATCATTATTTCGTAATTTTGCAGGCGATAAAAAACAAAGACCATGAAAAAAATTCAGATGGTAGACTTGCAAGGGCAATATGAACCCTTGAAAGCACAAATACAAGCATCCTTTGCAGAAGTATTGGATTCCGCTGCCTTTATCAACGGTCCTCAAGTACAAGCATTCCAGAAGGAATTGGAAACTTATTTGCAGGTGAAGCATGTGATTCCTTGTGCTAATGGTACGGATGCTCTCCAGATAGCCATGATGGGCTTAGGCCTAAAAAGAGGCGATGAAGTAATCACTGCTGATTTTACTTTTGCGGCTACAGTGGAGGTGATAGCCCTATTGGGACTTACCCCTGTTCTGGTAGATGTGGATAAAGATACCTTTAATATAAATATAGAAGCAATTCGCAAAGCTATTACTCCTAAGACCAAGGCGATCGTACCAGTACACCTATATGGTCGTCCGGCCAATATGGAAGCTATCATGCAGATAGCCAAGGAGTACAACCTCTATGTCATAGAAGACAATGCACAAGCCATAGGGGCTGATTTCACTTGGAGTGATGGACGCAAACAGAAAGTAGGGACTATAGGACATGTAGGGGCTACCAGCTTTTTCCCTTCCAAGAACTTAGGTTGTTATGGAGATGGGGGAGCTATCTTTACCAATGATGATCAGTTGGCACATATCCTACGAGGTATAGTCAATCATGGGATGTACATACGCTATCATCACGATGTAGTAGGGGTGAATTCTCGCTTGGACTCTCTACAAGCCTGTGTGCTTCGTGCCAAATTACCACACTTGGATAGCTATAACCAAAAGAGAAGAGAAGCCGCTCGTCTCTATACCGAGGGGTTGCAAGGCAATCCAAATATCATCACCCCAGAGATTCCTCAGGGAGATACCTCGCATGTATTTCACCAATATACCATACGCATATTAGGCGGTAAGCGAGATGCCTTGGCCGAACACCTCACAAAGCATGGAGTACCCTTTGGTATCTACTACCCGATACCTTTGCACAAGCAGAAAGCCTATGAGGATAGTCGCTATCGTGAAGCGGATTTTCCTGCTACCAATGAGCTGGTACAGGAAGTTATCTCCTTGCCTATGCACACAGAATTGGACAAAGAACAAATAAATTTTATCACAAAATTGATAACAGATTTTGTGTAAAATAAAAAAATACGTAACTTTGCACGATTCTAAGGTTTTAGTAGCTAACTGTTGATCATAAACCATTAGTCATTAAAAGATTGATATAAAATAAATACAATGAGAACAATACAATTCAGAGAAGCTGTTTGCGAAGCAATGAGTGAAGAAATGCGTCGTGATCCTTCTATTTATCTCATGGGAGAGGAAGTAGCAGAATATAATGGAGCATACAAGGCTTCCAAGGGGATGTTGGACGAATTTGGTCCTAAGCGAATCATAGATACCCCTATTGCAGAGAGTGGGTTTTCAGGAATCGGAGTAGGGTCAGCCATGAATGGATGCCGTCCTATCATAGAGTTTATGACCTTTAACTTCTCTTTGGTCGCAATGGATCAGATTATTTCCAATGCAGCCAAGATGCGCCAAATGTCTGGAGGACAGATTAATATTCCTATCGTATTTCGTGGTCCTACCGCTTCTGCAGGACAGTTGGGAGCTACCCACTCACAAGCTTTCGAAAACTGGTTTGCGAACTGTCCAGGGCTCAAAGTAGTGGTGCCTTCTACTCCTTATGATGCTAAGGGATTGCTCAAATCAGCTATCCGTGATAACGATCCTGTGATCTTCATGGAGTCAGAACAAATGTATGGCGACAAGGGAGAAGTGCCAGAAGAAGAATACACTATTCCACTTGGTGTAGCCGATATCAAGCGAGAAGGAAAAGATGTGACTATTGTTTCTTTTGGTAAGATTATCAAAGAAGCCTTCATAGCAGCAGAGGAATTGGCTAAAGAAGGAATAGAATGTGAAATCATAGATATTCGTACAGTTCGCCCTATGGACTGGGAAACTATCTTCGCTTCTGTGAAAAAGACTAACCGCTTGGTGATTCTCGAAGAAGCATGGCCATTTGGCTCTGTATCTTCAGAAATTACTTACCAAGTACAAGAACATATCTTCGATTATTTGGATGCTCCTATCCAACGTATCACTACCGCTGATACTCCAGCACCTTATTCACCAGCCTTGTTACAAGAATGGTTGCCTAATGCACAGGATGTAATCAAAGCTGTGAAGAAAGTGATGTACAAATAAGCAGAAATGTCTATTTTATAATTCATAAAGAAAGACTATCCTCTTTAGAGGATAGTCTTTTGATTTTTATAGATTTGTAGCGATTCTCTTGGTAAGGGAGCATTGCTTTAGATACTTCGCTTATGCAAAAAAAGGTATCTTTATAAAAATACCACAAATAGCCCTTGTATATCTACATAAAAAAACCCTTCCCTAAAAGGGGAAGAGTTCCTATAACATTCTTATAAAAAAACCTCTTGTTTTATTTTGTTTCGGTTTGAGCTTCTTTAGGAGTTTCGTCGATAAGGACTTGACCACGGTAGTACAACTTACCTTCGAACCAGTGAGCGCGGTGGTATAGGTGGAACTCACCTGTAGTTACATCTTTAGCTATTTGAGGAACTACAGCTTTATCATGAGTTCTTCTTTTGTCTCTGCGTGTAGAGGATTGTCTTCGTTTGGGATGTGCCATTTTCTTATTTTTTTATTTGTTCAACAATTTTCTTAATTCGTTCCATCGAGGATCTATTTGGGAATCATCTTCAGCCTCGTCAAGCTCTTTTGGACTGAGTGCCTCAAGAGTTTCCATGGCTTGTGCAAAACTCTGTGTATTAGGATTCACACGCTTTGCAGGCACTGATAGTACCAGTATTTCATAGATATATTGAGCCACATTGAGAGTGTGTTCTCCCTGAGGGAGAATAAGCAGCTCTTCATTATCATCATTATATTCTTCCCCAAACTTGACAACCAAGTGAGACTGAGCCTGAGTGGGGAGATCAAAAGGTTCATCAGTGATATCACAATTGACATTGATAGTGCCTTGAGCGGAAAAATCCAACTCTAAGAGTGTACTTTTCTTCTGTAAGTGCACCTGTACTAAGTGATTAACACTATTGAACTCCTGATAATCAAAGAGCTCAAAAAAATGATTATCTACTTGATACTCAAAGAGATGTTCGCCATCTTTTAATCCTGCAAAGTGAATATCATACGCTTTTAGATCGCGTTTTTTATCTTTCATTCTAATATGCAGTTTGAGGGTGCAAATATAGGAATTTTTTTAATTACACAAAAATATTTGTAGATAAATTTCTACAAATAAAAAAGATGGTAATTAGAGGTTGTTTCTTTTACTATGTTTTCCGTACGTTCTTTGTCGGTATCACTCAGGAAAACCTGTCCAAAGGGTGGACGAGTAACCAAGGAAATCAGCTGTGCGACACGCTTGGAATCCAGTTTGTCGAAAATATCGTCCAATAGAAGAATAGGAGTGGTATTTGTCTGCTTATACAAACAATGGAACTGAGCTAATTTCAGTGCGATAAGGAATGATTTCTGTTGGCCTTGGCTGGCGAACTTCTTGACCAATTGTCCATTGATATCCAAGAGGAGGTCATCCTTATGGATTCCTATAGTGGTGTATTGAGCGGCACTATCCTGAGGGAAACTCTCCTTAAGAAGGTTCTTGAAATCCTGTCCAAGCAAGCGGCTCTCATAGCGGATGCTTACCTCTTCTTTCCCTTGGGAGAGGTGTGTATACTGTTCCTGGAAGATAGGTAGGAAAGACTCAAGAAAAGCCAAGCGCACCTGAAAGATCTTGTTCCCATATAGTGAAAGCTGGTCATCATAGATATCAAGTGTATCAGGATCAAGGTATTGCCTCTCATGAAAGGACTTGAGTAGGGTATTGCGCTGGGCTAAGACTTTGTTGTACCTAAGTAATGTGTCGAGGTAGCTCGGATATAGCTGGCTTAGGAGTCCATCCAAGAATTTGCGACGTGCCTCACTTCCTTCATGAATAAGGTCACGATCCGAGGGCGAGATAATCACTATAGGAAAGGCGCCTATATGATCGGCGAGTTTCTCATAAAGCTTGCCATTGCGTTTGAGGATTTTTTTTTGACCTTTTTTTACACTACAAACGACCGTCTCCTCCCGTCCCTCTTTTTCGAAATTTCCCTCAATAAGATAGAAGTCTTCCCCTAAGCGAATATTCATCAAAGTAGACGAAGAGAAGTAGCTTTTGGTCATTCCTAAGTGGTAAATAGCGTCCAAAGAATTCGTTTTTCCCACTCCATTGTCACCAATTAGGCAATTGAGAGAGGGAGAAAAAGAAAAGTCTCGGCTTTCTATATTCTTGAAATTCAATATGTAAAGTCGTTTTAGGAACATCTAAAAAGGGGCTTGAAAAAACTCGCGCAAATTATAAAAAAATATTGAGAAAAACACCCTTTATTACAAATAAAAATTTTATTTTTGCAAAATCTTTTTAAAGCAAAAAATTTATGTCAGTTTACAAGAAGAATAACTATCGTCCTGGGCGACAAACAAAGAAAGAAAGAGAACAAGAAGAGCCAACCAAAGAGCTCACCAGCGAGCAATTATCACATGAGAGTACCACTGCAGAAGTGTTTCAGACATTGGATGAGAAAGCAGGAAAGACTGAGGCATGGGTGCAGAGAAATCAGCGTTCTATTCTCTTGACGGTGGTAGCTGTCGTAGTGGTAGGTTTGGGATATATGTTATATAAACAATTTGTATCCACTCCACGTGAGACTGAGGCCTCAGAAAAACTATCTTTTGCCCTTACTGTATTTGATGAAGCTCTCAATGCTCCTACAACAGCACAGCGCGATTCTCTATTTACTCTTTCTCTCAATGGGGATAAGAGTCATGGAGGATTTCTGCAAGTGATTAAGGATTATTCTTCCAGCAAAGCAGCCAATGTAGCCTATTACTCAGCAGGAATGGCCTATCTACAATTGAACAAATACAAGGAAGCGGTAACCCACTTGGACAAATTCTCTTCAGAGGATCCTATCCTAAGTGCTTTGGCTTTAGGGAATATAGGAGATGCTTTTGTAGCCCTTAAGCAACCTAAAGAAGCGATGGATTATTACAAAAAAGCTATTGATAAGAGTGATAACACTCTTACAGCTCCCATATATATGAACAAAGCAGCTCTTGTAGCAGAAGAGCAAAAGAACTATAAAGAGGCTTTGGAGTACTTGGAGAAAATCAAAAACGACTATCCTAAATCTCAAGAAGCTACTTCAGTAGATATGCAAATCAGCCGTGTAAAAACCCTTATGAACCAATAATATGGCAACAGAGAACAAGAATCTATCTACTTACGATAAGGATTCTCTGCCATCGGTTGTGGGTAAGAGTGTAGGGATTATCACCTCTCAATGGAATGGGCAGATTACCAATAATATGCGTAAGGGAGCGGTGGATACCCTCTTGGATTGTGGTTTCTCCCCAGAGAATATCATAGAGTGGAGTGTGCCAGGGGCTTTTGAGCTGGTTAATGGCGCTAAGCGTATGATAGAGGAGGCTGTGGATGCCGTAATCGTCATAGGTTGTGTAATACAGGGAGAGACTAAGCACTTTGACTTTGTCTGCCAAGGAGTTACCTATGGAATAGCCCACCTGAATGCCATCCAAGATATTCCTGTAATCTTCTGTGTGCTTACCGATAATACTCTCCAACAATCCATAGATAGGAGCGGAGGCAAGCATGGAAACAAAGGAATAGAAGCAGCAATCACAGCGATACAAATGATTGATTTGTAGGGGATAACTTATATATACAGCACAAAACTGCTCTACGTGAAAAACACGTGAGCAGTTTTTTTGTTAAAAATAGATAGTTTTTCCTTTTTGCCAAAGAAAATGTTGTATCTTTGCCCTCAATAAAACATCCCCCAATTCTGACATTACTTTATTACTAAAAAATAAAAAAATGGCAATTATAATAACAGACGACTGTATCAATTGTGGGGCTTGCGAACCTGAATGTCCTAACAATGCTATTTATGAAGGCGCCGATGATTGGCGCTATAGTGATGGCACCAAGCTCCGTGGGAATATCATTTTGCCCAGTGGAAAGCATGCCAATGCCGATGAGGTACAAAAGCCTATCAGTGATGACTATTACTATATAGTCCCCGACAAATGTACTGAGTGTGTAGGTTTCCATGAGGAACCACAATGTGCTGCTGTGTGCCCTGTGGATTGTTGTATTCCAGATGAGAATTGTAAGGAGACCCAGGAGCAGCTTATGCAAAAGCATGATTTCATGCACAATGGGGAATAAAAAAGCACAAGCCTATGATAACACATCTACAAGGACGCTTAGTAGAGAAGACACCCACCTACCTTGTTATAGACTGTAATGGGGTAGGCTATTGGGTGAATATCTCATTGCATACATTTTCACAATTGTCTGATACACAGCAGTTGAAGATATATACCTACTTGCAAATAAAGGAAGATGCACATACGCTTTTTGGATTTTTTGATAAGTTCGAGCGGGAGATTTTTTCGCTACTTATCTCTGTATCAGGTGTAGGGGCCAATACTGCCCGAGTGATGCTTTCCTCGCTATCTCCGGCACAGCTTCAGAGTGCGATCGTCAATTCAGACGTACGTACTATACAGTCAGTCAAGGGGATAGGTGCTAAGACAGCGCAACGAATCATATTGGATCTGAAGGAAAAGATGGTTAAGCTCACAGGCGATAATGCCTCTTTGGTAGCGGCATCACAAAGCCCATCAAACAAAGAAGAAGCGCTGGCTGCTTTAGAAGTTTTGGGCTATCCAAGGAAAGCGGCCGAAGCCGTAGTCAATAAAATCCTTACCCAATCAGGACAAGAATTCTCTGTAGAACAGCTTATCAAACAAGCATTAAAACAATTATAAACAAAGATGAACGGGAAATTAGTCATACAGTTGTTTTTCTTTTTTTTGCTCACACCTACTCTTACCCTTAGGGCACAGCAGGATACCCCCCAGGAAAAAGTCAAGGATACCGTTAGGACAAGTACCTCGCTGAGGCGTTTGTTGCTAAAAGATTCAGACAGAATCTCTCGAAAGTATAAGTATAATGCCGCTTTGGACAAGTATGTATATACCGAAAAGGTAGGGACATATGATATCTCTACCCCTATGTTCCTCACTCCCAAGGAGTATGAGAACTTGGTGCTTCGTGAGCGTATGGGCTTGTATTTCAGAGAGAAGAATGCAGCTATGCAGCCTGCTACTAATCCCCAATCGGCCAACACACAGCGAGATTTGCTTCCAGAGTTCTATGTAAAGTCAGAGCTCTTTGAGTCCATCTTTGGTGGGAACAATATAGATATCATCCCACAGGGAAATGTTGCTTTTGACCTTGGGATACGCTATAATAAGAATGACAACCCGTCCATCAGTCCTGAATACAGAAGTTCTTATGGGCTTGACTTTGATCAGAGGATTAGCTTAGGGATACAAGGGAAGATAGGGACACGCCTATCACTGAGCGCTATGTATGATACCCAAGCGACTTTTGATTTTCAGAATGTTTTTAAGCTGGAATACACCCCCAATGAAGACGATATTGTGCGTAAGGTAGAGCTGGGGAACGTGAGCCTACCACTGAATAGCTCCTTGATTACAGGTGCCCAAAGCCTTTTTGGGGTCAAGACAGAACTTCAGTTCGGTCGTACCCGAGTAACGGGTGTCTTCTCCGAACAACGCTCTCAGTCCCAAACCGTCACTGCTCAAGGGGGAGGTACTCTACAAGACTTTGAGATACGTGCCCTGGATTATGACGAAAACCGCAACTACTTCCTCTCTCAATTCTTCAGAGACCAATACGATCGCGCCCTTGAGAACTATCCCTATATACGTAGTAAAGTGCAAATCGTGCGTGTGGAAGTGTGGGCAACCAATCGCTCCAACCGTACTGCCAACATTCGTAATATAGTAGCCCTACAGGACTTAGGAGAAGCCAAAGCGGAGAATACCCGTATAGCAGGCAATGCCCCTGTGGGCTTCTTCCGTGGATCCATAGGAGATCGACCTACCAATGAGGCCAATATGTACGATCCTACTCGTATGGATTCTCCCCAGTCTGTATTGACAAAAAATATCCGAGATGTCGCCACTATTCGTTCTGGGTTCGGCTCTATGTCTTCCTTGGTCAATGAAGGATTTGACTATGCCGTATTGGAAAATGCCCAAAAACTCGAAGAAGGACGAGACTTCAAGGTGAATAAGCAATTAGGATATATCTCCCTGAGCCAGCGACTTAATAACGATGAAGTCTTGGCAGTGGCTTACCAATATACCTACGAAGGAAATGTATACCAAGTAGGAGAGTTTGCCAATGATGGGATATCTGCAACCACCAATGCTTATATAGCAGGGCAAAACAAAATCACTAATAACTGTTTGGTACTCAAGATGCTCAAGAGTAACCGCTTGGTAGTGGGAGACCCTATCTGGAACCTGATGATGAAGAACGTATATTCTCTCAATACCGCACAGATCAACCCCGAGAACTTCCGCCTAAATATCTTCTACAATGACCCTTCGCCAGTGAACTATATTTCTCCTGTAGATGAAACCACTTGGAATAGGGAACTGACCCGCAAGATCCTTCTTCAACTCTTCAATTTTGACCGACTCAATGCCTATAACGACCCTCAGGATGGGGGAGATGGTTTCTTTGACTTTGTCGAAGGAATCACTATAGACCCTGAATATGGGAAGATTATTTTTACCAAGGTAGAGCCTTTTGGGAAGTATCTCTATGATAAGCTCGGAGGCGGGAATCGATATCAGGATCCTACCGCCTACCAATCTACCTCAACGGCATGGAATGCCAACCAGAAGAAATACGTATTCCGTTCGCTCTATACAGACATCAAGGCAAAAGCCTTGGAGGATGCTGAGAAGAACAAATTCACCCTCAAGGGGCGCTACAAGTCCAAAGGAAGCCGAGGTATTTCCTTGGGAGCCTACAATGTACCACGCGGTTCGGTGCGTGTAACTGTAGGAGGGCGTATCCTACAGGAAGGGATAGACTATGTAGTGAATTACCAACAAGGAACCGTACAGATCATAGACCCAACGATAGAGAACTCCAATATGCCAATACAGGTATCTGTGGAGAATAACTTAATATTTGGTGGGCAAAGCCGCCGCTTTATGGGGGTGAATATAGAGCATAAGTTCAATGATAAGTTCATCATAGGTGGATCGCTTATCAATATGCGAGAGCGCCCTTATACTCAGAAAGCTAATTATGGGCAAGAGCCAGTGAACAATACCATTTTTGGATTTGGAGGAACCTATTCCACAGAGTTGCCTTTCCTTACCCGCTTGCTCAACAAGGTACCTTCCTTGCAGAGCGATGTGCCTTCGAATATCTCCGTAAGAGGAGAGGTAGCTTTCTTGCGCCCCAGTGCTCCTAAGAGTACCGATTTCGATGGAGAATCTACCGCTTATCTCGACGACTTCGAGGGAGCGCAAACTACCGTAGATATACGCGGCTTCAGAGCTTGGTCAATGGCCAGTACTCCGTTGCGTTTTGGTCAGGGAGCCTACCCTAACCAAACCCTCTATGGTACTGCCCCTGATGATCCAGAGAACTTAAAGAATGGCTATGGTCGTGCCAAATTGGCTTGGTATACTATAGATCCTGTATTCTATACCAATAATAAGCCTAGTGATGTCAGTGCTACTGAAATATCCAAAAACAGTACCCGCCGTATCTATGTCAAAGAAATATTCCCAGAACGAGAATTAGCACAGGGAGATCTTTTGGTACAGAATACCTTAGACCTAGCTTATTATCCATCGGCTAAAGGTCCTTACAATAACAACCCTACAGCCATGGCCTCTGTAGCTGCTACCGACAAATGGGGAGGTATTATGCGAGGGGTTTCAGCAACGAATTTTGAGGAAAACAATATAGAATATATACAATTCTGGGTATTAGATCCTTATACCTCGGGCGAATTTACCCCTTCAATATCAGGCGAATTGGTCTTTGACTTAGGAAATATTTCTGAGGATATCCTCAAGGATGGTAGGAAGCAATATGAAAACGGATTACCAGGACTTTCTATACAGTCACCCACTTATGCAACCACTTGGGGGAAAACTCCAGTGGCACAGTCGCTCCTCTATGCTTTTGATAGTAATACAGAAAATAGAGCTTTGCAAGATATTGGTTTAGATGGTCTTACTGATGCACAGGAGAGAGCTATCTATGCCAATAATATAACAGAGTTCCCTAATGACCCAGCTATGGACAACTATGAGTATTACCTCTCTCGTAGTGGAGGAATCCTCAGTCGATACTATAATTATAATGGTACCCAAGGGAATTCCCCTGTAGCTGGGAATAGTCAGGCAGCCTCACTCACCCCTGATGTAGAGGATATTAATAAGGACAATACCATGAGTACTGTGGATAGCTATTACGAATACCGTGTTCCTATCCGAGGCAATGTACAACGTACCGATCGCTATGTGAGCGATATCCGAGAGGTATATGCTGAGACCCCAAGTGGACAACCTATTTTAGCCCGTTGGATTCAGTATAAGATACCTGTAAAGGATGCCAATCGAAGAGAATATGGTGGTGGGGGAGACCTCCGCTCGGTAACTCACATCCGTATGTACCTTACTGGCTTCTCTTCCGATGTAGTTTTGCGCTTTGGTACTTTGGATCTGGTACGAGGTGACTGGCGACACTATACCAAGTCTCTCAAGGATGATCTTTCAGCTCCTGGCACAGGTACCCACACCGAGATTGGTTCGGTCAGCCTTATCGAGAACGAAACTCGCCAGCCTATCCCATATCGTATGCCACCAGGAGTATACAGAGAGCAGATCAATCAGAATAATACAATAGTTAGCCAAAATGAGCAATCCCTCTCCTATACCGTATGTGACCTTAATACAGGAGATGCACGCGGGGTGTATAAAAACCTCAATGCCGACCTAAGGCAGTACAAGCGTATCAAGATGTTTGTTCATGCTGAGCGCTATAAGAACCAACCTCTTGCCGATGGAGAGATGGTCGCCTTTGTGCGCTTAGGGTCAGATCTTTCAGAGAACTTCTATCAGGTAGAGCTACCCCTACAGGTAACCCCTGCAGGAGCTTACTTAGCCGATGCTATATGGCCTACTCAGAACCGATTCGATATTCCTATGGATGCTCTCACCCAGATCAAAGCAAAGGGAATCAATAGCGGCAACTTGGCCAACCTTACCTATTATGATGCAGCACTGAACCTGATTTCTTCGCCAAGTACTACCCCACATGTAGCTGGGCAGAACCGCTATGCTATCAAGGGAAATCCGTCTTTGGCTGATATACAAGTGATTATGGTAGGGATCAAGAATGCTACTTCCAATCAAGTATGTGGAGAAGTGTGGTTCAACGAATTGCGCATGGCAGAGCTTGAGAACAAAGGAGGCTGGGCAGGGATAGCTGCCGTAGACCTCAATGCCGCTGACTTCATGGAGATGTCCGTAACAGGTAAGATAAGTACTGTAGGCTTTGGTACGGTAGAACAGAAACCTAATGAACGTAGCCGCAAAGAACTCAGACAGCTTGATGCTATGATGAATATCAATGCAGGAAAGCTCTTCCCTAAAAAATGGAATATGCAAGTGCCTATCGGGCTAAACCGTTCATCCTCAGTAGCTACGCCAGAATATGACCCTCAGTATGAGGATATTAAGCTCAAAGATCGCATCAATGCTGCACAGACTCAAGAGCAGAAAGACCTTATCAAGCGCCAAGCAGAGGACTATACCCTAAGAAGAGGAATCTCCCTGATAGGAGTCAAGAAGAATTTAGGGGAAGAGCAGAAAGCCAAATTCTATAGTATAGAGAACTTTACGGTGAACTATGCTTATAATGAAATGGATCACCATGATTTTGAGATAGAAAACCAAAGGGAACAGAATGTGCGCACAGGGGTACTCTATGCCCATGCCTTCGAACAGGTGAAATGGACTCCTTTCAAAACCAATCAGAAGGTTAATACCAATAAATATCTCAAATGGTTATCGGAAGTGAATTTCAACCTATTGCCTAACAATATCTATATAGGACCTACCATCACACGAACTTTTGCCCGTCAGCAGTTTAGAGAGGTGTATCCTTTGGGAGTGAATCCGAACAATCAGGTGCCCCTACCAGAGTTGCAACAACGTAACTACCTTTTTGATTGGCAATATGGTCTGAACTACTCACTGACCAAGTCGCTCAAGCTAAGCTATGATGTGACCAATAGCAATATTGTTCGCAACTATTATACTTGGGAGAATGGACAGCGCCAAACGAACAAAGAGCTCACCTTGTGGAATGACTTCTGGAATCCAGGAACTCCAAACCACTTCATGTCGGCCTTCAAGCTCAACTACGAATTGCCTTTGGATAAGTTGCCTTACCTCTCCTTTGTCAAGGCATCGTATTCCTATACAGGAGATTTCGATTGGCAACGAGGTTCCGATGCTCTTATGGAAGTAGCAGGACATCAGATCAATAAAGTGCAGAATGCCAATACCCATAATTTCACTGCCAATATGACCTTCGATCGCTTCTATACCACTTTAGGAGTGAAGAACAAGGGATTAGGACAGAAAACAACGTTGAAGGATCATCTCTTGCGCTTTGCAACTATGATCAAGCGTGTAGGGGTAAGCTATACCGAGACCAATGGTACCATGCTACCAGGGTATCTACCACAAGTAGGCTTCTTTGGTACCTCCAAACCTTCCTTGCCTTTTGCCTTTGGCTGGCAGGATGATATTCGCTATGAGGCAGGGCGTCATGGTTGGCTGACCAATTTTGCTGATTTCAATGATCAGTTTGTTCGCTCTACCAATAAGACCCTTAATATTACCGCTGGATTGCAACCTGCCTATGACCTACAGATAGACCTGAAAGCCGATCGAGAGTATATAGATAACTTCACAGAGACCTTCAATGCTATCAATGGTTATTACAATCCGCTGATAGGCAATACCACAGGTAACTTTGTGATTTCGGACAATATGATTCTTACGGCCTTTACACCATCGGATGAGTATAGTTCCAAGACCTTCCAGACTTTCAAGGAGAATAGGCTTACCATAGCCAATCGATTGGCCAGACAGCGAGGTATTGACCTTTCGAATCCGAACAATATAGATGCTGATGGTTTCCCTAAGGGGTATGGTAAGAATAGTCAAGCGGTACTGATGCCTGCCTTCTATGCCGCTTATACAGGGCGTAGTGCCGAGGGGGTTTCTTTGGGTGCTTTCCGCAGTATTCCTATTCCTGCATGGACAGTACGCTATTCGGGACTGATGCGATTGGAGTTTATCAAGCACAATTTCCGCCGCTTCTCCCTCACCCATGGCTATCGTTCAAGCTATGCACTAAGTGATTTCCGTACCAACTTGGAGTATTACCAGAACCCAGATCAGTTAGATCAAGGGGGTAATTTCCGCAGCGAGAAACTCTTCACCAATGTGAACTTGGTAGAGCAGTTCTCTCCACTGATACGTATAGATACCGAGCTACAGAACTCGCTAAGTATTATGGGAGAAATACGCCGTGATAGGACTATCTCTATTAGCTTAGACAACAACTACCTCACTGAACTTATGCGCCGTGAATATCGTATAGGATTGGGTTACCGCTTTAAGGATATTAGCTTCGCTTCCCGCTTCAATGGGCGTGATGTGATTATCAAAAGTGACCTGAACCTCAAGGCAGATATAGCCTTACGTAGTGACTATACGGTGATTCGCAATATGGAATTGGACGATAATCAGGTAACCAATGGGCAGACTTCCTGGCTGGCACGCTTTACAGCGGATTATGCTTTCTCCAAGAACCTATCGGGAATCTTCTATTTCGATTATTCTTTCTCGAAATATGCTATTTCGACCTCTTATCCGATGACGACCATTCGTTCAGGAATTACCATACGATATACATTTAATTAATAATCAATAA
>NZ_ACLQ01000032.1 GCF_000174755.1 Capnocytophaga gingivalis ATCC 33624 | reverse complement strand
CTGGGTAACACTAACTGGAGGACCGAACCGACTAATGTTGAAAAATTAGCGGATGACTTGTGGCTGGGGGTGAAAGGCCAATCAAACCGGGAGATAGCTGGTTCTCCCCGAAAGCTATTTAGGTAGCGCCTCGTGAATTCATCTCCGGGGGTAGAGCACTGTTTCGGCAAGGGGGTCATCCCGACTTACCAACCCGATGCAAACTGCGAATACCGGAGAATGTTATCACGGGAGACACACGGCGGGTGCTAACGTCCGTCGTGAAGAGGGAAACAACCCAGACCGCCAGCTAAGGTCCCAAAGTCATGGTTAAGTGGGAAACGATGTGGGAAGGCACAGACAGCCAGGATGTTGGCTTAGAAGCAGCCATCATTTAAAGAAAGCGTAATAGCTCACTGGTCGAGTCGGCCTGCGCGGAAGATGTAACGGGGCTAAACCATGCACCGAAGCTGCGGCAGCGACACTATGTGTTGTTGGGTAGGGGAGCGCTCTGTAAGCCGTCGAAGGTGTGCTGTGAGGCATGCTGGAGGTATCAGAAGTGCGAATGCTGACATAAGTAACGATAAAGCGGGTGAAAAGCCCGCTCGCCGGAAGACCAAGGGTTCCTGTCCAACGTTAATCGGGGCAGGGTGAGTCGACCCCTAAGGCGAGGCCGAAAGGCGTAGTCGATGGGAAACAGGTTAATATTCCTGTACTTGGTGTTACTGCGAAGGGGGGACGGAGAAGGCTATGTTGGCCGGGCGACGGTTGTCCCGGTTTAAGCGTGTAGGCTGGTTTTCCAGGCAAATCCGGAAAATCAAGGCTGAGGCGTGATGACGAGGCACTACGGTGCTGAAGCAACAAATGCCCTGCTTCCAGGAAAAGCCTCTAAGCATCAGGTAACATCAAATCGTACCCCAAACCGACACAGGTGGTCAGGTAGAGAATACCAAGGCGCTTGAGAGAACTCGGGTGAAGGAACTAGGCAAAATGGTGCCGTAACTTCGGGAGAAGGCACGCTGATATGTAGGTGAAGCGACTTGCTCGTGGAGCTGAAATCAGTCGAAGATACCAGCTGGCTGCAACTGTTTATTAAAAACACAGCACTGTGCAAACACGAAAGTGGACGTATACGGTGTGACGCCTGCCC
>NZ_ACLQ01000033.1 GCF_000174755.1 Capnocytophaga gingivalis ATCC 33624 | reverse complement strand
CAGTTAAGCGTTTCATGTTGTTTGCCTCTGAAAAGTGGAATTAGGTATAACGCGAGATATAGCAATCAGGGTGGCGCATACCACCCTACAGGGAGAGTTTAGGCTTTGAAGCGGGCGCGAGCTTGAGCAGCAGCGGCCATTGCGGAGCGTTGTTCTTGCCTCTGTTGCATCTGTTTAATAGCGGCCATGCGTACCTGAGCGGCTTTATAACCTGTTTCCCCTCCTTTAGGAGCCTTCTTTTTACCGTCATGGGCGGCATCCCAGCCCTTTTTAAGATTTGCAGTGTTTTTACTTGCTCCTGCGGCTTGTTTAGCCAAGCCAAAACCTGCCGCAGCTAGGCCAAGTGATGCCATGCCCTGCATGGTGGCGGCGGTACTAGCGCCAGCCAGCCCGCCCGCGATTTTGGCTGATATCCAGATGAGTAATGCGCCCAATATCGCAGACAGACAAACCTGCGCACCGAGAGTAACAATATTGGCATTCGGAGCGCTGGACGTTGCCTGTGTCAAAATCGCATCCATGATCCTTACAACAATTCGTAGTGAAAGTGCAGCAAACATAATCGTTAACACCGCTGCGATAATGCTTTGCAGCCAGTTATTGAACATCTGACGGAAAACGCCCCAGGCAAGGCAGAAAATAAAGATTGGTGCGGTAATCGACAGAAGTAAGATGGTAACTTCTGCAATAAGGGAAACAAACGCGCAGGTACACATAACGACCAAGATTCCTGCCCAAACATAAAACTGCGCCGTCATTCCTTCATCTTTAACCACTGCCGAATCATCAAGGTCATGCAGGGTTTTTGCGACCGTTTGAGCCTTAGCCCAGAGCGTATCCATTTGCTGCCAGATATTATCCCCCCCTGAAAATCCTTCTTTCAGCCCATCAATGGCGTTAATGGTTGCATCTAAATAGCCGTTAACATTGGCAACAAAGGAGAATACGACAGCCAGCCGCGCCATATCCCATATCAAATCTACCGTCGGAGTTTGCAGCTTTCCGGCCATTGCCTGATAACCTTTGACCAGGATGTAAACAGCAACTGCGCTACCAGCCAGGCCCATCATCCAGGATGAATATTGCATCATCTGGCCGCTGGTTACTTCTTTCAGCCCATCCATAGCTTGTTGATCGAAATACTCCATAGTTCCAGCCATAGGAACGCCCCTCGTTAGTGAAACTGCGTTACAGGCGCGTCCTTCTGCTGAATATCAAAGTGTGCTTCTTTGGCATTCTTGCAGTTGTCCGAATCATCACCTGATGCTTTACAGTCCTGGTAAACCTTCGCCAGTTCGCTCTGATGCTGCTTATACCAATCAACTGATTTAGCGTCTTCTTTGCATCCGGCCAAAAGCACACACACAGACACGGCTAAAACAGCGGTTTTGATATGTTTCATGATTCATTCCTTTATCTAATTGAACTGGACTACAGGCGCATTAAGCTGCTGTTCGTTTCGCGCTTTTTCGCGTTTTTGAGCAAGCAGTTTATCGCGCTGTTCCGATGCTTTCACATTCATTTCCCATTGTGTGGTTAGCGTGTTTAACCGAACAGTTTTTAACTGAATAGAGTTTGCTAAATCCATAGATTCTTTGGAATCTTTCGCAGTAGCGACACGATTAGAAAGCGTGGATATATCGTTAAGAGTTTCACTTATTTTTCCCTGAACCTCCGTAGTCTGTTCGATAGCATAGGCTTTATTAACAGTTTCCTGTTTACAAACATATGAGTAGCCAACAGCCTGTTTCTCATTGCAGACATCAAACGCTTTATATTTGTCATAAAGGCTGTTTAGCGCCCCGGAAGGCGCGTTGTCAGATACCAACAGCTCGCTAAGGCTTATTCCCTGCTTTTGAAGGTTGAGCAGGTCGTTTTTAAGGCTGTTACCCTGATTGACCAGGCCCATAACATCACGAAGACCTGTTTGCGCGGCAAGCTGATCTTTATACGCCTGAATCTCTGACTGATAATGTTTTACTGTTTCAGCCCATTGCTTAACTTTGACCAGCCAGTGTTGCAGCTCCTGAGTGTTACCCACCACATCAACGACAGGCACGCCGGTAGCGTTAACCTGGAGTGACGAGCACAGTAAACCTGTAGCGATCGCAGTCGCCATAAATTTTTTTAGCTTCATGATTGATGCCTCAGAGTGCTTTATCCAGGAATTTATCCAGCCAATCAGAAGGCTGCATTCCAGGGCGATAGATAGAGTCAAAAATTTCCAGATTATCCGCGCTTCCTGAAAGCACTTTGATATAACCACCCAAGCCGGATAAATCCAGCGTGACCAGGGCAGAAAAGCGCTTTAGGTCTCCACGGCGAAACTGGTTTTTAATGACCACATACTGACGGCGCGAAGGGTCGATGCTTTTTATCACCTCAAACACTTCAAGCGGCACTTTCAAACCATCAACATAATGTTCTTTTGTCGCATTGGGGTTAGCGGAAAAGATTTGTGTAGCGCACTGCTCTACTACGGCTGGCGCTATCGGGTTAGTGATAATTTCAGCCGGTGACTGTGTAAGAGGGATAATACAGCCGTTCAGCTTTCGGATAGTTTTTAGCTTGTTATAAGCAAAATCCGCGAAAACTGGATCATTAAGCCACTTCCAGAACTCATCCATAAAGATAACGAGTCTTCGGCCATCCAGCAGGCTCGTTACCCGATACAGAAGATAGAACGATAATGGGGCACAAATATCTTTGTTATCCAGGAACTCCGTTCCATCGATGCCAAAATTATCACAATCTCCAATATGGAAATTGTCCGACTCATTATCAAAGACCCAGCCGTAGTCTCCACCCTGCGCCCACTTTGCCAGCCGGATATGCAAACCGTTTTCCTGCGCCTCATTGCTGGCAGGTTCAGAGAGGTTTTCAAGCAAACGCGTGACGCCATAAATACGATTTTCAGGCTTGAGCACATACATTACCCGATCCACAGCCATGCTTAATCGTTGCTCGTCACGGGGCGTTAGAGTTGACCCATTGCGGGTACACAACAATCCCATCAACTGCTTAACGAAGGTCACGTTACGCTTAGTCGCGGGCAGCATAAACGGGTTAAAGCCGGTAGGCTCACCGGCAATCAACCGGTAATAACGCCCGCCTAACGCCAAAACATTCATTTCAGCGCCACGGTCTTTATCAAAATAA
>NZ_ACLQ01000034.1 GCF_000174755.1 Capnocytophaga gingivalis ATCC 33624 | reverse complement strand
ATACCTTTTTGAAGGAGACCTTCTGTATTGCCAGAAAGAAGTTCATTGAAAGCCTTTTTAGCTTCTTCCCACTTATCTTCTGGAACACTTTTTAGGGCTTCAAACTTCTCTGTAAGCGCACTTTTGTTCTCAAGAAGTTTGTTGATTTCCTCTTGAGCTTTAGCCTTAAGGTCGCCACTTTGTAGTCCTAAGGACTCTGTTAAAGAGCTGATTTTCTCAGTAAGGGCACTAATCTTATCTTGTGCATCCTTTAGGAATTGTTCTTTATCCATAATCTATCTAAATATTATATTTTTAAAACGTGCAAAAATACACTGTTTTCACGAAATAAAACGCCAAATAATTGTTAATTGTTAATACCAATAACAAGGAATAGGGAAGACACTCTTAACTTTTCACTTTTTCAAAGCTGAATTCCTTAGCATCTTTTACTTTTTCTTGGGTTAGAGCCAGTTGCAGTACTTCCTGCATGTCTGTAACATAGTAAAAGGTAAGTCCATCCAAGTACTCGGTTTTTATCTCATTGATATCTTTTTCGTTCTCCTTACAAAGGATAATTTCCTTGATCCCAGCACGCTTAGCCGCAAGTATTTTTTCCTTGAGTCCTCCTACAGGAAGTACTTTCCCTCTGAGGGTAATCTCTCCAGTCATGGCCAAGTGCTTCTTTACTTTCCTTTGGGTAAGTACAGAGAAAATAGAGGTAAGCATCGCGATTCCTGCACTGGGACCATCCTTAGGTGTTGCTCCTTCTGGGATGTGCATATGTATCTTGTATTGTTCGAAAATATGCGTATCCAAGCCAAACTGTTGGGCATGTGATTTGATATATTCCAAGGCTATTGTTGCTGATTCCTTCATCACAGTTCCTATATTTCCGGTGATAGAAAGATCTCCACTGCCTTTGGAGAAAGCTGATTCTATAAAGAGAATATCTCCCCCTACACTTGTCCATGCCAATCCTGTAACTACTCCTGCTACTTCATTGTCCTCATACTTGTCATGTTCGGAAGGGATACCGAGTATCTTTCGGATATCCTCAAGAGATATCTTAGGGTTATATTCCTCCTTCATCGCGATGGCACGGGCTATATAGCGCACTATCTTAGCGATTTGTTTTTCAAGATTACGCACCCCCGACTCTCGGGTATATCCCTCGATAATACGTTCTATCTCTTTCTTACCCAGTTGAATATGTTTGTCCATCATGCCATGTTCTTTAAGCACTTTAGGAAGAAGAAAATGTCGGGCTATTTCTACTTTTTCTTCAATGGTATATCCAGAGATATTAATAATCTCCATTCTGTCCTTCAGAGCAGGCTGTATGGTACTAAGATCATTAGCTGTAGCGATAAACATCACTTTGGAGAGGTCGTAACCAATCTCCAAGAAATTATCGTAGAACTCATTATTTTGTTCAGGATCGAGCACTTCCAGCATAGCCGAAGAGGGATCTCCTCCATAGCCAATGCTAAGCTTGTCAAGTTCATCAAGGACAAAAACTGGATTAGAAGTGCCTGCCTTTTTGATTAGCTGGAGGATACGCCCAGGCATCGCCCCAATATAAGTTTTGCGGTGTCCACGTATCTCAGCTTCATCGCGCAAGCCTCCTAAAGCCATACGTACATACTCACGACCTAAAGCCTTGGCAATGGAGCGACCTAAGGAGGTTTTTCCCACACCAGGAGGTCCATAGAGGCATAGAATAGGCGACTTCATATCATTGCGGAGTTTCAGTACTGCCAAATATTCTATGATACGGCGCTTAACATCTTCCAAACCATAATGATCTTTGTCCAAGATCTTTTGGGCTTTTTTCAGATCAAACTTATCCTTGGAGTACACCCCCCAAGGTAAGTCTAAAAGTAAATCAATATAGTTACGCTGAATGGCATAGTCAGGCATCTGAGGATTTAGGCGCTGAAGTTTGGCCAATTCCTTATCAAAATGTTTTTGTACTTTCTCATTCCATTTCTTTTCCTTGGCCTGCTGTTTGAATTTTTCTATATCTGCCTCAAAAGACTCATTGCCCAATTCCTTTTGAATGGTCTGTATCTGCTGATGAAGGAAATAATCCCGTTGTTGTTTGTCAAAGTCTATATGTACTTTCTTCTGTATTTCCTTTCTCAAAGAAGCCTTCTGTAGCTCTACTCCAAGATATTTGATAATAGTCCAAGCACGGGTAAGTAGGCTATCCTGTTCTAAAATTTCCTGTTTTTCTGTAACAGATAAAGGAAAGGAAGAGGCTACATAGTTGAGTAAAAAATAGTTGTTTTCTATATTCTGTATGGTAAAAGCTATCTCCTGATTTCCCTCAGGGAGTTCTTTGGCTAATTTTAAGGAAATATCCTTGACTACTTCTACTGAGGAGAGAAACTCTTGATCATCTT
The DNA here is from genome assembly GCF_000174755.1 of Capnocytophaga gingivalis ATCC 33624. Lineage (GTDB taxonomy): Bacteria > Bacteroidota > Bacteroidia > Flavobacteriales > Flavobacteriaceae > Capnocytophaga > Capnocytophaga gingivalis. The sequence continues at coordinate 94,404 of NZ_ACLQ01000034.1, read as the reverse complement.
CCTTGGGGACGATTTCAGGGACTTCCTTTATCTTAGCCACTATATAAGGGGTAGTAGCTGTGAAAGATTCTATTTGGAAACGATCACGCCCTTGTACCAATATATGCGTTGTCCCCTCAGGGGTTTTCAATACCTTAATTATATGTGCTACCACTCCTATAGAATAGAGATTCTCTGGAGTGGCTTCTTCCTCATTGCTACGCTGACTGACTACCCCAATCAAGCGAGAATGACGGGCATCGTTAATCAACTCAAGAGCACTATCCCTGCGAATAGTGATAGAGGAGAGTGCTCCAGGGAAAAGTACCATATTCTTAACAGGAAGAATGGGGAGTTGCTCTGGGAAAGGATCTTCTTCCTCCTCGCTCTCCTCTTGGTCTTCGGAAACATCCTTAGCCATTTCTGACAAAGAGATAGGAATTACTTCCATGTGTATTTCAGGTTCTTCCTCCGAAGAAAAGATGTCAAAATTTCCTATTTTCATAAGTTTAATTCCTTAATTATTATGCAATACTGTCAGTTTGTCATACTCTTTCTATTTTTTTTACTACAAGAGAAAATTAACCCATTGGTTTTTAGTTATGTAGGTATTTGGGACAAACCAACCTGAAATATATAGGCAAGATGTATGCCAAAAATTAATGAGCTGTGAACAGTTCTCTTTTTTTGGGAATTAAGAGATAGTAATTCTCCAAATCTTGGTACTTCACTTAATTTTGGTATAGTAAATTATGCATTTGATATAGAAAAACACTTTTTATTCTTTTTATCACTCTCCCTTTTTATACCTTTGCCTCTCAATATTAAATTATCTTCTCTTGAAAAAAACGTTTTTCTTTGTAGCACTGCTATTTATAGTGAGTGTCTCAGCTCAAATTAGCGTAAAAACAGAATACATCAGCAATTCCAAATTCTACGATGCGGTAAGTGATAGCAATATAGGCGACGGCTCGGCGATGATTTACTCGGTAGGGGCTTTGGTGCCCCTCTCGATGAAAGCCCCTAAGGAAGACGACCCTTACCAGCGACCTACCGTGTGGGGCGTATCGCTCAGTGGTTCTTTTGTAAAGATGAACAACCACAACTTCCCTATTGGCAAAGAACTTCCCTCGCAGGTGATGAACCTTGGGGCTACATTCCTGCATTTACGTCCGTTAAAAGAACGTTGGTCTATGCTAATGGCACTCGGTGCGGGAAGTTATACCCCCGAAAACCGCCTCTCGTCTATTCACATAGGTGAAAATGTGGTAGCTAATGGCGCTTTTGTGCTTGTATGGCACTGGCGACCTAATATCGAAATAGGTGGTGGGGTGGCGCTGAATAATACTTTTGGGTATCCTATGGTATTTCCTGCATTTTATTTTAAATACAACGGTGCTTTTAGCGATAAATTTACTATTGAAGTGGGGAGTATTGATGGGCTAAAAGTAGCCTTAGGGTATAACTACCGCGAAAACCTCGACTTTAAATTAATAGCTAATATGGGAGGTTATTCCGCTTACCTCAGGCGCAATGGAGAAAAGGAAATATTCAGTCAGCAGACTTTTGTTGTAGGATTGCAACCTGAGTTCAAGATAGGTAAACACGTGAGTATTCCACTTACTGTAGGAGGAAGTTTTATCCGTTCAGGGCGTTATAGAGAGCGCAAACTCAGTGCTATGTTTGCCTCAGAAGCTAAAAATGAAGACGGCAGTTCTCGCTCCAGTCAGTTCAATCCTGCTTTGTATTTTGCTGCTGGAGTCACAATTAAATAATTAACAATTAACAATTATTGAGTAAGTAAATTAGAGATTCCCTGAAAGCCCTGAGCTTCTCAGAGTTTCTCATAACTAATAAACAAATAAAAACAAATGAAAAAAATTATTATCTTAACAGCCTTAATAGCATTCACTGCTACGGCTACAGCACAAGTGAAATTTGGAGTGCGTGGAGGCTATACTTTGAGCCCCGTGAGTAAAAGTATTCACACCGACCGTTATGAAAACCAAGCTCATAGCGAATCAGCGAGTAGTTGTGGGTCGGCTTATGCAGGACTTACCGCTGAAGTGTCAGCCTCTGAAAAATGGTTCTTAGATATAGGACTTATCTATATCAATCAAGTAACCATAGGCGAAGGAAGTACTATGTTGCACAATATCAATTTGCCTATTGCAGTGAAATACGATATTTCGGGCTTCCGGCCTAAAGTAGGAATCTACGCCAGCTATATCCCTGGAGTTACTTCTTTTGAAGATGAGCATCGTTCACTTACTAAAAACGACCTTAAAAAATTCGACTGTGGGGCTACTTTTGGTTTGGAATACAACTTCTTTGATAGATTTTTTATAGAAGCTAATTTCAACTTAGGACTTGCCAATCTCCTAAAAGAAGACCCACGCCACAGTAGTGACTATTTGCGCACACGCTCTATCCTTGTAGGAGTAGGATATAGATTCAATTAACAATGAACAATGAATAATTAACAAAGTGTAGCAACAATAAGTACCTCTTTTGCGGATAGTCCCCCTTCGGGGTTGTCGGCAATTGCCGAGTAAGTGAGTCGGGGGCTACTAACAATTAACAATCGGAGATTCCCTGAAAGCCCTGAGCTTCTCAGAGTTTCTCACAACTCAAGAGTCATAATTAAATAATTAACAATTAGAAATTCCCTGAAAGCCCTGAGCTTCTCAGAGTTTCTCATAACTAATAAATATATAAAAAAATGAAAAAATTATTACCTTTGTAGCCTTGATAGCACTCACTGCTACAGCTACAGCACAAAATGAAAGTATGGGTTTTGGTATTCGTGGTGGAGGAAGCATCACCGGATACAATGGAAAAACAGAAGCCAATTATACCAATGTAAAATACAAAGCAGGGTATTACGTAGGTATTTTTAGTGATTCTCAGTTGCTTCCTTTCCTCGACTTGCGCACTGAACTACTTTTCAGTAGTTATGGAGCAAAATGGGAATTTACACAAGGAAATGAGAAATATTCCAACACCCTTCATACGCAATATATCAACCTACCTATCTTGGCGCGCCTTAAAATAGGTAATTTAGGTATTTTGGCAGGAGTTCAAGGGGGTATTTTGGTAAACAAACCTTCTCTTGAAAACACTTTCAACGGTCGTACTGTAAAACTCGACAGAAGTGATTTTGCTAAATTTGATTTTGGAGCAGTGGTAGGAGCTGAATTTAATGTAACCGACCATTTCCTTATTGATATTCGTTTCAATCAAGGATTGGTCAACGCACTTAATTCCTCTAATTCCTCTGTGAGAAACCTTAACATAAGCAGTAACAATAACTTTTTGAACGTTTCTTATACCTTAGGAGTGGGATACAGATTTTAATGAACAATAAACAATGAATAATTAACAATCGGAGATTCCCTGAAAGCCCTGAGCTTCTCGGAGTTTCTCATCACTAATAAACACATATAAAAAATGAAAAAAATTATTACAATTATAGCCTTAATAGCACTCACCGCTACGGCTACAGCACAAGTAAAATTTGGCGTCCATGCGGGTGCTGGAATTGGATTGATGAGCAAAGATGTTCACGACGACCGATATGAAGGACAAAACAAAACGGACAAAGAGCCTTTTAGCACCTCTTCTTATGGTGGTTTCTTTGTTGAAATCCCTGCTTCTGAGAAATTATTGTTAGATCTTGGGGCAATGTATACCAATTATTCCACTATAGGAAAGGGAAAAACAATGCTTCACAGAATTGATGTGCCTCTGGCTATCAAATACGATATCAGTGGGTTACGTCCTAAAGTAGGAGGCTATGTGAGTTATATACCTGGGGTTACTTCTTTTGAAAACAAATACCGTTCATTAACCAGAAAGGATATTGAAAAATTTGACTATGGGGCGCTCTTCGGTTTGGAATACAACTTCAATGAAAAGTACTTTATAGAAACCAATTTCTATTTAGGATTAGCCAATCTCCTCACCAAAGATCCTCGCCACAGTAGTGACTATTTGCGCACACGCTCTATCCTTATAGGAGTAGGATACAGATTTTAATGAATAATGATTAATGGTTAATGAATGAAAATCCATACATATTTTTAAAGAATAATTTCTTCTTGCAGTTCCTTATTGCCGATAGATTTCGTATCTATCGGCATATTGTGGCTTGTAGCTCATTATTGCTATTTTTCATACTGGGCAGACAATGGGGTGATTACGAAGGAATGATAGATTATTGGGATTGGATAGAGAAATGGCTGGGGATTACTGCTACTTTTTACCTAAATATGTATGTGCTCATTCCGCGCTTTTTCTTCAAAGGGAAGCTCGCTACCTATATCATCCTCCTTACGCTATGGGTACTTTTTATGTTGGGCTCTACCTATTATCTCAATTTTGTACTATGGAAAGACTATATGATTGGGAAAGAAATCAAAATAGCATCAGAAATTCCTGTTTCTGTAGCAATTTTTTCTAGTATGGTATATATAGTACCCTTTATAATGACTTCTACGCTTATCAAAATCTTTCAAGTATGGGTAAAAGATAGCGAAAGAATGCAAGAATTGGAGCGACAAGCCACCGAAAGTGAACTGCAAGCCCTAAGAAGCCAAATACAACCGCATTTTTTGTTCAATATGCTCAACAGTATCAACACGTTGTTGTATATCGACCCCGAAAAAGCCTCTTATACCATTACAAAACTATCCGATTTCTTGCGACATTTGCTGTATCAAACGCACGAAGAACAGGTTTTTCTCAGTTCGGAACTGCGTTTTTTAAACGATTATCTCTCTTTGGAAGCAATGCGTCGCGATGATTTTACTTATGAGCTTACTTACAGCGAAAAAAACCTACAAGGCATACAAATCCCCCCTAATATTCTGCTTATCTTAGCTGAAAATGCCGTAAAACACAGTGTTGACACCCTCTCCCCTACTTATATTTATATGAAATGTGAGGAAAAAGAAGGGCTTCTACACTTTTCAGTACGCAATTCGGTACCTTTAGAGCCTCATCGCAAACACAAGTGTAGTGGCATAGGCTTACCCAACCTAAATCGGCGATTGGAATTGCTCTATGGCGAGCGTTTTAGCTTGTCGCAAGAGCGTTTGCCACAAGAATATATAGTAACCTTAACTTTGCCCTTATGAATTGTTTGATTATAGACGACGAACCTTTGGCGCGTATCGGGATGGAGCGCCTCATCAGGCAATACAGCAACTTGAAGGTAGTAGGCACTTTTAAGAATGCGGTAGGTGTTACCGATTTTTTGAAAAAGAACGAAGTGCACTTGCTTTTTTTAGATATCGAGATGCCAGGAATCAACGGTTTGGAACTGGCTAAAATCCTACCCGAGCAAACACTCGTTATCTTCACCACAGCCTACAGTCAGTATGCTTTAGAGAGTTATGAGGTAGATGCCCTTGATTATTTAGTAAAACCCATCACCCCTGAGCGTTTCAAAAAGGCTGTTGCCAAAGCCGAAAGTTATCACCAGTTGCTCTCTGAGCAAAAAACTGACTTAGAAGCGACCGATGCCCAATATATCAGCATTCGTGCGAACCGGCGCAATTATCGTATTGCACACAGCGATATCCTCTATATAGAAGCATTAAAAGATTATGTGATTATCCACACCTTCACCGACCGCTACATCACGTGGATTAATCTAAAAAACATACATAGCCAGCTTCCTGAATCGGTATTTGTACGCGTCAATAAGAGTTATGTAGTGAATACACAACACATTACTTCTTACACCCACCAGTTTGTATATATAGGGGATACCGAAATTCCTATCGGTAGAACGTATGAGGTTATTGAGAAATTAACACATTAATTATTAAGAAATCATGTCTTCTATTTCTTTATTACTCTGTAGAGCCCTTATGATAGAATTTGTAGTTATTCTCCTCTCTTTATTGGGAGTAGGCTCATTATTTTTTGGTATAGAAGCCTTGGGTATTATAATAAACTTTTTTATCTTTATACTTGTAGGGGCTATCTGTTGTATTCCTATAGCTATAGGGATAGGAGAATACTTGAGTCGCAGTAACAAATTTCTTATCAAAAAACTCCCATTAGGGATTCTCCTGATGCTTTTTTTCTACTCCTTTGGAGTCTTTTCAAGTATTACTATAATTTCTATTGGACAAGGAAAAGGTTTTGTATCTATGGAAGAACTCTTAGAAGTGATTGCCTTTTCTCTTCTTTTAGGTGCTTTTCCAAGCTTTGGAGTAGGGATATGGTTGGATGGAAAACTACTTGCTATGATTAAGCCTCCAGAGGAATAGCCGTAGGGCAGGGGAGAGCGCTTATGCCTTGCTTAAGAGTTGAGTCTCTATCCTTTCAATGATTTTTCCTCTGTCTTCCTTATAGTCAAACCACTGAATATCCTCAGATTTCTTAAACCAAGTAAGCTGTCGCTTGGCAAAGCGGCGGGTATTCATTTTGGCATTCTCTATAGCCTCGGCAAGGGAGACCTTTCCCTCCCAAAAATCAAAGAACTCCCGATACCCCACTGTCTGTAGGGCGTTGAGATGACGGTAGGGAAGAAGGCGCTCTATCTCCTGCAGGAGACCTGCCTGAAGCATCACTTCCATACGCTGATTGATACGCTCATAGATCACCTCCCGCTCAGCAGTAAGACCTATGGAAATCACTGAAAAATCCCGCTGAGTGCTTTTCTGTTGTAAGTAGTAGGAATAAGGATAGTCTCCACTGAGGCATACCTCCAAAGCACGTATGATACGCTGAGGATTTTGCATATCTACCTTAAGGCAATAGGTAGGGTCTAGTGCCCTTAATTGTTCTTGTAGTACCCCTATTCCTTTTTCCTTATATAAAGCGTTGAGAGATTCTCTCACTCCCTCTTTGATGGGTGGAAATTCATCCAATCCTTTGAGGATTACATCGTTGTATAATCCACTACCCCCAACCATGATCACAAGTTTTCTCCGAGCAAAGAGCTTAGGAAGCAGCTCCATAACCTCTCTTTCGAAATCACCTACAGAATAAGTGTCAAAAATACTCTTATGCTGAATAAAGTGATGTGGCGCTGTGGCCAATTCCTCACGTGAGGGGACGGCTGTACCTATGGACATCTCTCGGTAGAACTGTCGGGAATCACAGGAGAGTATTTCTGTCTTGAAGTGTCGGGCTAAGACAATAGCCAAGGCTGTTTTTCCTATGGCAGTAGTCCCTACTATATTGATTAAGAGATTCATGAATATATGCTTTCCAAGGCAGCAAAGGTATAAAATACATTCCTTATAAGCAAGGGGTAAAAGGAACAACCATCCTTATATAATTTCTTTCATTTTCCCTTAGCAGAAAACAAGAAAAGAAACAAATTTTTGTTAATAATGAGGGGTAAGTATTTTTATTGAGAAAAAAATAGTATTTTTGCCGTTGGAATAAAATATAACATAGAAAAAATGACAAAAAGAATGTTTATCATTTCTCTTGGGCTTTTAGCTCCTTTTTTTGCTACTGCTCAGGAAGAACAAACTACTCAACAGACTCCTCAAGAAAACGAAAAACAATATCCTGCTACCATAGAAGGGCAGTATGATCAACTGGTAGAAAAAGCAGGAAATTGGGAAAAGTATAAGCTTATCAAGAAGGAAAGTATCTACTCTTTCAAGCGCTTTATGCTCGATAGTCTCAAGGCTCAAAAACAGGTACTCCGAGAAAAGCTTGACACCATCAGCAGCCAATCCTCTCAGATAAAACAGCTCAACCAAAAAATCACTTCTTTGGAGAGTGACTTGGACAAAGAAAAAAATCGTAATAACAGTATAGAGTTCTTAGGAATGACCATTGAAAAGGGCTTGTATTCTGCTGTTGTATGGGGGATTATTATTATATTAGCAATATTCTTAGCTGTATTCGTATCCCGATTCTCTCGTTCTAATAGTATCACCCGTGGAGCACTAAAGGATTTAGAATCTCTACAAAACGAATATGAGGAATATCGCACCAAAGCTATAGAGCGCGAGCAAAAGGTTCGTCGCCAATTGCAGGACGAAATCAACAAACATCGTTCGTAAGATGCGTATTGACATTATAGCCGTTGTTCCCGAACTTCTCCAAAGCCCTTTCGAGCACTCTATTTTCAAGCGTGCAGTAGAAAAGGGCTTAGCTACTGTACACTTTCATGACCTCCGCCAGTATGGCTTGGGCAATTACAAACAGATAGATGATTACAGTTTTGGAGGAGGAGCAGGCATGGTACTGATGATAGAGCCTATAGACGCTTGCATTTCGGCTCTGAAGGCTGAGCGTACCTACGATGAGGTGATCTACCTTACCCCCGATGGTGAGACCCTAAGCCAGCCAATGGCCAATGCACTCTCTCTCAAGGAGAATATTATCATTCTCTGTGGCCACTACAAGGGGGTAGATCAGCGAGTGAGAGACCACTTTGTCACTAAGGAAATTTCCATAGGGGATTATGTTCTCTCCGGAGGCGAACTGGCCGCAGCAGTACTTTCCGATGCTATCGTACGCCTGATCCCAGGGGTACTCTCCGATGAGACTTCAGCGCTTACGGATTCCTTTCAGGACAATCTCTTAGCGCCTCCTATATATACCCGTCCGGCCGAATACAAAGGGTGGAAAGTCCCTGATATACTCCTCAGTGGCAACACTCCTTTGATAGAAAATTGGCGGGAAGAACAGGCTTATAAACGTACTGAGGAGCGCCGCCCCGACTTATTACAATAATTAGTGAAAAGATAATTAATGAAGATTTTAGAATCCAAATATTATAGAGCAATCAATATACTTCGTGTAAATGGAGATGATGAGATACAGCTCTATGACAAACACCGTTTTGCTAGTTATCGAAATCCTTATCGTATATTACTCAGTGATATACTCTGTGATATTTATTTGGAGGACGATGACCTTATCATATACAGAGATCAGTTACAACATTTCGAAAAATGTTCTGATTTTTACACTCTTAGCTATGCTTCCAAGAGTAACCGACTCTATGAGGATGAGGAATGCTATTACCACCCAGAATTGGAGGTTTTCTTACTCATATCCTACAATCTATCCAATGATTATGATAACGAACTATTCGAAGAGGGGATTTGTAAGGTGAACTATGTATATTATGAAAATAAAAATCCCAAAGCAAAGGAACATCTTACCACTCTTTTTGCAGAATACCTCCAGAAACACCAGTCTAAAAAGGCAAAAGTCTCTATTCTGCTAAAGAACCAGAACGGATTCGATCTCAAAACTCATATGATCAAGCCTTTTCGTATTGATTTCGAGCGAATGTATAATGATGATTTCTTGGAAATACACAATAGAGTAAAGAAGAGCATCACTGATGAAAACAAAGGGGTGGTTCTTTTCCATGGGATAGCAGGATCAGGCAAGACCAACTATATCAAGTGGCTCACTAGTCAGGTACCTAATAAAAAATTTATCTTTGTGCCTACCTCTATGATTGCTTCTCTGACGGATCCTTCCTTCATGGGAGTATTGATAGATCACAAAAACTCAGTCTTGGTTTTGGAGGATTGTGAAAACTATATAGCTGAGCGTACCGCTTACAATAGCAATACCGATGTAGTATCCTCCATACTCAACATTGCCGATGGTATGCTCTCCGACGTATTGGAGTGCCAACTGATCTGTACCTTCAACTCGGATATATCCAAGATTGATTCCGCCCTACTGAGAAAGGGACGACTCATAGCCGAATACAAGTTCAAGGAACTTACAGTAGAGAAATGTAACAGTTATCTCCGTTCTATAGGCAAAGAGCCCAACATAACCTCGCCTTGTTCCTTGGCTGAACTGACCAATATGGAAACAAAGGCTCTGAAAGAAGATACTAACAGCCCTAAAATAGGCTTCAAATAATAGACTATGAACTTTTTCAAGAAATTATTTTCCTCCGACAAGAAAGAAACCTTAGATAAGGGCTTGGAGAAATCAAAGACATCTTTTTTTGACAAACTCACCCGTGCTATTGCAGGAAAATCCAAGGTAGATGATGATATCCTTGATGAGTTAGAAGGGGTCTTGGTCAGTAGTGATGTAGGAGTAGATACCACCCTGAAGATCATCGAGCGTATAGAAAAGCGTGTAGCCCAAGAGAAATACTTAGGTACCAGCGAGCTCAATCGAATCCTTCGAGAAGAAATAGCTGCTCTACTTTCCCAGACTCAGCGTGGGGAGGAAGTGGACTTTTCTGTCCCCTCGAACAAGAAGCCCTATGTGATTATGGTCGTAGGGGTCAATGGAGCAGGGAAGACGACCACTATAGGAAAATTGGCTTATCAATTCAAGAAAAAAGGACTTAAGGTAGTCTTAGGGGCTGCCGATACTTTCCGTGCCGCAGCCATTGACCAGCTACAGGTATGGGCAGAACGTGTAGGTGTCCCTCTTGTAAAACAACAAACAGGAAGCGATCCTGCTTCTGTGGCCTATGATACCCTTTCCTCTGCTCTTTCCCAAGGGGCTGATGTGGTGATTATCGATACAGCTGGGCGCTTGCACAATAAGGTAAACCTTATGAACGAGCTAAGCAAGGTGAAGCGTGTGATGCAAAAGCTCCTGCCTGAGACTCCCGATGAGATTCTCTTGGTACTGGATGGCTCTACAGGACAAAATGCCTTTGAACAAGCCAAACAATTCACCTTGGCTACAGAGGTCAACGCTCTGGCTATTACTAAGTTGGATGGAACAGCCAAAGGAGGCGTGGTCATAGGTATTTCTGACCAATTCCAGATCCCTGTCAAGTACATAGGAGTGGGAGAGGGCATAGAAGACCTACAAGTATTCAACAAATACGAATTTGTCGATTCCTTCTTCAAATAAAAATCTTTCATGAGAAAAAGAGCGCATATAAGCCTTATCTGTCTCTCTTGTATGGTACTACTTAGTGCCATACGTGGGGGGCTTTTTTTCTCTTATTACCTTCTTTCTCCTAAGGAGTTTACAGCTCTTTTCTGTGAAAACAAAGCTAATGTACAAAAACATTGTGATGGGAAGTGCTTCTTAGCCAAAGTATCTTCGGACAACACTCAGGAACAGACCAATATCAAATTTGATTTTACAAAACACCAAGCTGAGGTTTTTTGTATGGAAATTCCTACATTTGAACCACTTTACCTTCCTGTTACTGAAAAGTCACTTATTTTTTATTATCATTTTTCTACTTATGAGACTATAGATAGTGAAACACTCAGACCGCCAGTTAACTGTTAATTATCAATTGTTAATGGTTAATTATTAGTGGTTAGGTATAACCCCTATATTCTTAAATTAGTAAAAAAATGAAAACTATACATATATTCCTTATATTCATAGCTATAGGGTTGTCCTCTTGTACAGTAGAGAAAACTCCTTTTGGCAATCGGCTCAACTTTACTTCTCGTGGAGAGCTACAAGAAGTGGGCTACTTCAAGAAAAATAATCACCTTATCAGCATAGAAGCTCCTGATGGCGAATTTCTCCGTGGTTACAATAAAATAGCGGTAAAGATTTCCACCTCCAATGAACAAGATGTTATCTCTGAGGTGACTTTTTCCCCTTCTCATAAGGACACAGAAGGCAATACCAAGTCTGTGCCTCATAGTCCTATACTTACTCCTTCTACAAAAAACAGATCCTTTGAAGGATTTGCCGTTTTTGATACTCCTAAGGATTATTCTGTGCTCAATGCCACCCATTCGGGAATCAAAACCCCTTGGGATATAGTCCTTACTTACAAAGTAAATGGTACAACTTATTCCTTAGAAACAAGCATAGAGGTCTTGGACACCCGCAACCCCAACCTGAATATGACCCAGTTTGTAGGGCGTGATGGCAAGCAATACTATATAGCTCTAACAGCTCCTGAAGTTCCTAAGGTGGCTGTCAACGAATTGATTGCAGGTATCTGGGTACAACAGTCCGATAGTACCTATACTGTGGCCAATGGCTATCTTTTGGAGCTTGACCCACGTATGCCTGGAGAGGATATGGGGAACCACTCTTCTCCTAACAACCAAGACCTACGCCAAGGAGCAGATGGCTTCTACCATGGGAAAGTAAATTATACCATGGAGGGCTATTGGACTCTGAACTTTATTCTCAAAGATGCCACTGGTCAGGTGATAAAAGGCACTCAAGTATCTCAAAGGGTACAAATGGGGGTCTTCGGTGAGCAAAGTGAACTTCATATCGATATTCTTTTCTAAAAAACACAATGAAAAATACCATATATTATATACTTCCTCTCTTACCTCTTTCTTTCTATGGACAAACAAAGAGTAATGATAGTATCATCAAACTCAAGGAGGTAGTAGTTGCTGAGAAATTTCGCAAAAAACAAATCCAGTCGGAAGTAAAACTCTCTTGTACAGTGGACGAATACCTTTCCACTTCTGACAATATCAGTTTTATCAAGCGGGGGGCTTATGCCTGGGAACCTATGCTCAACAATATGAATACTGAGCGCTCCTCTGTCACTATTGATGGTATGCATGTATTTGGTGCATGTACGGACAAGATGGATCCAGTAACCTCTTATGTGGAGACCAACAACCTCTCCAAAGTGGATATACACTCCGGACAACAAGGAGGTATGCATGGGGCTACCATAGCCGGAGGTATAGACCTACAACGCAAGCGAGTAGCCTTCTCTGAGACTCCTGATTGGGGAGGAAGCACTCAGGTAGGCTTCCAGCACAACAATGCCCACCGATTTGCCTTGGCCGACCTATACTACTCCTCCCAAAGGTTCGTCGCTGATGGTACTGCCGCTTATCGCAAGGCTGAAAGCTATAAGGACGGACAAGGGGAGAAGGTTAAGCACTCTCAGTTTGAGAAGTACAATACCTCCTTAGGATTGGCTTACAAGACTTCAGAGCTTTCCGCCCTGAAGGCCGATGCCATCTTTGACGTAGCCAAGAATGTAGGCTACCCAGCCCTCCCTATGGATACTTGGCTGGCTCGTGCCTTGATTACCTCTCTTTCCTTCAAACAACTCTTCGAGGAAGGAATACTCAAGGTATGGGACACCAAAGCCTACTTCAATGCTATAGAACACTACATGGATGATACTACCCGCCCTGAAAACCTTGTACATATGGATATGCCAGGGTGGAGTACTACCTATGGGCTAACCTCCAAGATACTACTCAAGAAAAATAACTACACTGCTGATATTCAGCTCAATGGATACTCTAACTACTCCCTTGCGGAGATGACCATGTATCCCAAGGACCGAAGCAAGGTCAAGGGATTTGCCTTTACTTGGCCAGGGGTTACCACCAATTATGGAGGACTATCCCTCTCCAACCAATGGGAGCTGAGTGATAAGGAACAACTTACTCTGGGTGGAACCCTAGGGCTACACCACAACCATATAGAGTACTTGGATTTTATTCGTGTATTCAACCAGAATACAGCCGATTCTCCCCAAGAGAGAACCCGCTTTCTACCTAGCATGCACGCTTCTTACCAAGCAAAAGTAAACCCTCTGACCTTCTCTTTAGGAATGGGATATGGTCACAGAGCACCCTCCGTATCCGAGGCTTATGGTTACTATATTTATAACAGTTTTGACCGCTATGACTATATAGGCACCCCAAACCTAAAAAACGAAATTTCCTATGAACTCAATGGAAGTGTGAGCTTCGAGAACAATGCTCTTATTGCTGAGGTAAAAGCTAATTATTTTTATATAGAAAACTATATACTGGGAAAAATCCTTCGTGTAGCTTTCCCGATGAATGCTGCTTCGGTAGGGGTTAAAAAGTATGAGGCCTTGGAATATGCTAAGATATTCAATACCTCACTACACTTAAGTTATCACTTCTTAGACCATTACCGATGGAAGGGAAGTCTCAACTATGCCCAAGGTGTAGACCATCAGGGAGAAAATCTCCCCTTTATCCGTCCGTTGAGCTATCAGAGCTCTTTGCAATACCTCAGGGAACGCTTAGCCGTGACTTTTGCGGTCAATGGAGACTTTACCCAAACAGCCTATGCCCCCCAGTACGGAGAAGACCGTACCCCCGCCTATATAGTATATAACCTTTCAGCCAATTACCTTTTCCCTTTAGGAAAGAACAGTCTCAGATGGGAAGTAGGGGTCGAAAACCTATTGAATACCTATTATAGTACCTATGCCGATTGGGGGAATATCCCACGTATGGGACGCAATATTTTTACCAGTGTAAGCATCTCTTTTTAGTGAAAAATTGTATATTTGCCCCATTAAAAGCAACAACGTATGAAAAAATTATTGTTATTTTACGCTGCATTATTCTCATTATCAACAACCTATGGGCAGAGAGCTCATTTTGGAGTGCGAGCAGGTTTTACGGTTTCTGACCTTATTATTGATGGTAGGGGGTTCGATACCCACAATCGCTATTCCAATAGTAGTAGGGTAGAGTATGTAACGGATTACCTATATACAGGACATGTAGGCTTCTTGGTAGAGATACCTCTTGCCAAAAAATTCTACCTCGAACCAGGAGCTCAACTCACCTTTTTAGGTACCGAGTATAGGAATGTAAAGCGCTTCTATAGTAGAGATTCCGATTACTCTCGAGACTATTATTACGAAGGAGACAAGGTACACATTACCCAGCTGAACCTTCCTTTATGGTTCAAGTTCAATGCTGTAGCAGGCCTTCGTCCTAAAGTGGGGGCCTATGTGGGTTACTTGGCTTCCGTAAGAGAACGACGAAGAGGCACTTCCTCCAAAATAGAAGGTAGGTACCTGAATTCCGACTTTGATTTTGGCTTGGGAGCAGGAGTTGAATACCATTTCCGTACCGGATTTTTCTTGGATACCAATATCAATATAGGATTGGCAAACCTTTCCGCCAGAGGAGAAGTACAGAATATTTTCTTACAGACGGGAGTAGGGTATAAGTTTTAAAATAAGGCATTGAGGAAAAAAGATAAAATTTTTGTGTAAAATAGTTGTTTGTTACAGAAAAAAGTTGTACCTTTGTGGGACACAAAATCCCAACAAGTGGATTACTTTTTAACTGATTATTTTATAATTAAAAATTTTATCTATGAGTACAAAAAATCTTTCCGTAGAAAAATACGGGATTAAAGATGCTAATGTGCGCTACCAACTCACTGCAGATGAGTTACATGCTGAAACCCTTGCCAAAGGCTTAGGTAAAGAAGCTTCCTCAGGAGCTTTGGCTGTGAACACAGGTAAGTTCACAGGACGTTCTCCTCAAGACCGTTTTATTGTTGAAGACAGTATCACCAAAGATCGTGTATGGTGGGGAAAAATCAACATCCCTTTCTCATCTGAGAAGTTTGACGCATTGTATGAAAAAGTAGTAGCATTTCTCTCTAAAAAGGAAGTATACGTACATGATGGTTATGTATGTGCCGATCCTAAATACCGTACAAATGTACGTACAATTACAGAACTCCCTTGGAGTAACCTCTTCGCCAACAATATGTTTCTTCGTATAGATGACAGTGAGTTGGCTGGGTTCAAAGAAGATTGGTTAGTGATCAACGCTCCCAGCTTCTTGGCCGACCCTGAAGTAGATGGTACACGCCAAGGGAATTTTGCTATTCTGAACTTTACTCGTAAGATTGCGCTTATCGGAGGTACTGGATATACTGGAGAGATCAAAAAAGGAATCTTCTCGGCTATGAACTTTGAGCTTCCTGTATTCCGCAACACTATGCCTATGCACTGCTCTGCCAACGTAGGTAAAGATGGTGATACAGCTATTTTCTTTGGTCTTTCTGGAACAGGTAAGACTACCCTTTCTGCCGATCCTAACCGTCACCTTATCGGCGACGACGAACATGGTTGGACTCCTGAAAATACAGTATTCAACTTCGAGGGAGGTTGCTATGCCAAGGTAATTGACCTTACTGCCGAAAAAGAACCTGAAATCTTTGGAGCTATCAAAAAAGGCGCTATCCTCGAGAATGTAATTATGGATGATAAGGGAGTCGTGGATTTCTCTCGTACCGATATTACTGAGAACACCCGCGTATCCTATCCTATCTATCACATTGCCAATATCCAACCAGGCTCTATAGGACACAATCCTAAGAATATCTTCTTCCTTACCTTCGATGCTTATGGGGTATTACCTCCTATTTCTAAGCTTACACCTAACCAAGCTGCTTACCAATTCATCTCTGGATATACTTCTAAGGTAGCAGGTACTGAAGTAGGTATCACCACTCCACAGAAGACTTTCTCTGCTTGCTTTGGTGCTGCTTTCATGCCTTTGCACCCAGCTGAATATGGAAAAATGTTGGCTGCCAAAATCAAAGAATCTGGCGTGAATGTATGGCTTGTCAATACTGGATACAATGGAAAAATGAAACGTTGCAGCCTAAAAGATACCCGTGCTCTTATCACTGCAGCGCTCACAGGAGCTCTCAACCAAGTAGAATACAAAGAGCTTCCTATCTTCGGATTCCAAGTACCTCAATCTTGTGCTACTATATCTGATCAAGGTATTCTTAATCCTGAAAATACTTGGGATGACAAAGCTCAATTTGCAGCCAAATCCAAAGAATTGGCAGAAGCCTTCATCGAAAACTTCAAGAAGTTCGAAGCAGGTGCTGATGCTGAAGTACTCAAAGGTGCTCCCAAATTGTAATAGTTTGTTGCCTTAATATTAGATGTTAATTTGAGAGGCTAATTGTTTTTCTTCAGTTAGCCTCTTTTTTCTGTAGAGAACACTCTATAAATGTCTTGAGAATGGGGAGCTGGCAATAATTCACTTCCTTGCTCGCCGTAAGAAGTGTCACACAAGGATACTCCTTTACCTGTTGGAGAAAATCTGCTGCATGAGGATTTTTGGAAAGCTCATCAAGGTATTTCTTCGAGAAAGACTCAAAATTATTCTCAAGATGGAACTTCTTGCGCAACTCCTCAGAGGGAGCTATTTCCTTGTCCCATAGGTCTACCTGTAAGTCTTCTTTTTTGATGCCTCGAGGATAGAGCCTATCAACCAAGATACGAAAGCCATCAGCTTCTTCCTTTGGCTCATAGATACGTTTTAGCTTAATTTCCATAAGATAAAAATTTTAAGTATAGCAAAAATAAGATTATTTTCAATAATCACCAAAGAAAAAATGCAAAAAATACTTTTATATCATTATTTTTTTATACCTTTGCCCCATCATTAAAAAACAAACGCATATGAAACATTTGTTGATACTATTAGCTATGGCTATGGCTCCTGTGGCTATGAACGCTCAGGACAATAGCAAACAAGTACAGCCAGAGAAAGCAACTACCAAGGCTTGCTGCAGCAAAGATAAAAAAGAAGGTGCTGCTTGTCACAAAGATGGTAAAAATGATGAAAAAGTTTGTGACAAAGATAGCAAAGAAGCTAAGGCTTGCTGCAAAGACGGCAAAGGAGACAAGGCTTGCTGCAAAGAAGACAAAAAAGATGGTATGGCTTCTGACAGCGAGAAAAAAGAATGTAAAAAGACTGGTAAAAAAGGTTGCTGCTCTGCAAAGAAAGCTGCCTAATCTCTCTTTTATGCAAAAAACAAGAGCTATCCTATATGGGTAGCTTTTCTTTTATTGAATAACTATCTATAAACCAATATACTATAAATGATTTCTACTTATCAACAACTTTTACAAGAAGCTACCCTTACCCATAAGCAACTCTCAAGGAAAACCCAGATGATAGGCTCCTTACGCCTTATAGTTGCCGTGGTGCTTTTGGGAGCTATCTACTTTGCTTTTAGTGCTCAGAGGTGGATTATTGATCTTGTAATCTTGCTTTTGCTTGTTCTTTTCTTATATTTGGTCTCTTTGCACAAGAAAACCAATCTTTTGCGCCAAATAGCTCAGGCAAAAATTATCCTCAATGAAAAGGAGATAGCCTTCTTGGAAAAAAATGAGTTTTTCACCGCTGATGGAAAGGAATTTCAAGACGATTCCCATCCGTATTCTTATGATTTAGATATCTTTGGTTCCCATTCTCTCTATCAGTATATCAACCGCACTCATACTTTTCTGGGACGCCAAGTATTGGCTGATCATTTTCTAAATCCTAAGACTGATGATATTACTACTTTACAGAAAGCTATAGAAGAACTTTCCCAAGAGAAGCACCTTAGGTGGCGTCAGGAGTTTATGGCAACGACCTCACAGATAGAAGATACTCAAGACTTCTACCAACAGATGGAGCAATGGGCAAAAGAGCAGGAACACACCTTTCCCCGTGCCTTACCACCACTACTATGGGGGCTCTCTTTCCTTGCAATTCTTAGTGTAATAGTAGGATATGGCTGGGAGCAAGAGCTCTTCCAGATACTATTCAAGAGCTTGATAGTGGTCAATCTGTTAGTGTTCTTTTCCTTTGTTGGCAAAATGCAAAAGAGCAAACTTGGGTTTGAGAATACCTATCGCCTGTTGCATGCTTTCCAAAGGAGCATCACCCAAATAGAGCAAGCCTCTGGATTAGGTTCTTCTCGGTTTGTCTCCCTACAGAAACAGCTTTCAGCAGAACAATCTTCTGCCAGCAAGAGCATCTCTCGGCTCTCCCGCCTGTTGGACGACTTGGATAGTGTAGGCAATATATTGGTTTCTATCCCTCTGAATATCTTCACCTTCTATCACCTACACGCCTATAGAAAGCTCTTGGATTGGAAGCGAACCCATGCCCAACACATCACCCCTTGGCTTACTGTCATTGCTGAAATGGAGGTACTACACAGTTTTGCTACTTTTGCCTATAACAATCCTACCTTTGCCTATCCTTCGCTGAATGACCAGCAACTAATCTCCTTCGAAGGTTTAGGCCATCCACTGATTCCTGCTAAGGATCGTATTGACAATAGTATTTCCTTTGCTCCTCATCGCTTTGTGATCCTAACAGGCTCCAATATGTCCGGCAAGAGCACCTTCCTCAGAGCCTTAGGTGTGAATATGTTACTGGCAAGTATGGGACTACCCGTCTGTGCACAAAAAGCAACCATACACCCGATGCCGCTATTGGTATCCATGCGACTATCCGATTCACTAAGCGATGGTAAGTCATACTTCTTTGCCGAAATCAATCGTCTGCGTTCTATCATGGAAACTTTAGCTCAAGCTCCTTGTTTTGTACTTTTGGATGAACTGCTCCGCGGTACCAACTCCCAAGACAAGCAGTCTGGCACCTTCAAGATTATAGAGAAAATGGTCTTACTCAAGGCCATTGGTGTAATTGCTACCCATGACTTAGAGGTATGTGCCTTGAGTGAAAAATATCCAGAGGTACTGCAAAATAAGTGTTTCGAATCTCAGATAGTAGATGGAGAGCTCTATTTTGATTACACCCTCAAGGAAGGTATCTGCCAAAATAAAAATGCTACCTTCCTTATGGAAAAAATGGGCATCATCTGATGGAAAAATCCAAAAAAATATGTATCTTTGCCCCTTAATCAGTAGTCTGTACAAACTACTAATGACTAACAAGTAAAAAGAACGAATGAAAAATATACGTAATTTCTGCATTATTGCACATATCGACCACGGCAAGAGTACTTTAGCCGACCGTTTGCTCGACTTTACCCAAACCGTTTCCGAACGCGAAAAACAAGACCAACTTTTAGACAATATGGACTTGGAGCGTGAGCGTGGGATTACCATCAAGAGTCACGCTATCCAAATGGAATATATGTACAAAGGCGAAAAATATATCCTTAACCTTATTGATACCCCAGGTCACGTGGATTTCTCTTATGAGGTATCTCGCTCCATCGCTGCTTGTGAGGGGGCACTCCTGATCGTAGATGCTGCGCAAAGCATTCAGGCACAGACGATTTCTAATCTCTACTTGGCACTGGAAAATAATCTCGAAATTATACCTGTACTCAACAAAATAGACCTGCCGAGCGCCAACCCCGAAGAGGTGAAAGACGACATAGTAGACCTTCTCGGTTGTTCGCCCGATGAGATTATCCCAGCCAGTGGAAAGACCGGCTTGGGCGTGGAGGCTATTTTGGAAGCGATTATTGAGCGTATTCCTGCGCCTACTGGCGACCCTAAGGCTCCCCTACAAGCCTTAATTTTCGACTCGGTGTACAACTCTTTCCGCGGGGTGGAAACCTACTTCCGTGTGATGAATGGAGAGATACGCAAAGGACAGAAAATCAAGTTCATGTCCAATGGCAAAACCTATGATGCCGACGAGGTGGGTACCCTCAAGCTCAACCAAGTCCCCAAGCCCGTGATCTCCACAGGCGATGTGGGTTACCTTATCACAGGTATCAAGGATGCACGCGAGGTAAAAGTAGGGGATACCATTACCTCGGCTGTAGATGGGTGTACTGAAGCTATTGACGGCTTTGAGAACGTAAAACCGATGGTTTTTGCTGGTATCTACCCCGTAGATACGGAAGATTATGAAGAGCTGCGCGCTTCCATGGAAAAGCTCCAACTGAATGATGCTTCGCTTGTCTTTACTCCTGAGAGTTCAGCTGCTTTGGGCTTTGGTTTCCGTTGCGGTTTCTTGGGTATGCTCCACTTAGAAATCGTACAAGAGCGCCTGGAACGCGAGTTTGGTATGACCGTAATTACCACCGTACCCAACGTAAGTTACCATGCCTTTACGAAGAAAGAACCTGAAAAACCGATCATCGTCAATAACCCTTCTGATCTACCTGATCCTTCTAAAATAGACCGAGTAGAGGAACCCTATATCAAGGCAAGTATCATCACCAAAGCCGATTTTGTGGGTCAAGTGATGTCGCTCTGTATAGAAAAGCGCGGGATTATCACCAACCAGCACTACCTGACCCCTGAGCGTGTAGAGCTGAACTTTGATATGCCTCTTGCCGAAATCGTATTCGACTTCTACGACCGCTTGAAGACTGTCAGCAAGGGGTATGCCTCCTTTGACTATTCGCCTATAGGCATGCGTGCTTCTAATCTGGTAAAAGTGGATATTCTGATCAACTCCCAATCGGTAGATGCGCTCTCTGCCCTTATCCACGCTGATAACGCTTATAATATAGGCAAGAAGATGTGCGAGAAACTCCGTGAGCTGATCCCACGTCAGCAGTTTGACATTCCTATCCAAGCCGCTATTGGGGCTAAGATCATCTCCCGTGAGACTATCAAAGCCTTGCGTAAGGACGTTACCGCCAAATGTTATGGGGGGGATATTTCCCGTAAGCGCAAGCTATTAGAGAAACAGAAAGCAGGTAAGAAACGTATGCGCCAAGTGGGTAACGTAGAGATACCACAAAGTGCGTTTATGGCGGTATTGAAGTTGAATGATTAGTGCGAGCCGCACGGCCATTCTGATAAAACTTATGAATTAAAACCTTATATTTATCAAGAAGAAAATCATTAGAAAAGAACATAATATTTAATAGAAATATAGATTTCTAATGTAACTTATTTTCTTCAAAAAAAATAATATAATTATGGACTTTTTGACAGGAAAATTATTATCGGATACTATTTATGATACTCTTTCTAGGGCAAAAAAAGAACTCATTATCATTTCCCCCAATATTCAGATAGATAGTTATCTGAGAGAGAGTATATTTAAACTACACTTAAACAATCCTAAACTACATATTATTATAGGTTTTAAAAGCTATAAGGATGATAATATATTTGGTTTTAGAGGGAGTGGGTTAGAGTATTTTTTAAATTTCCCTAATCTTACTTTGATATATATCCCCCAACTCAACGCTAAGTATTACGCTAATGAACGCCAATCTGTTATTACTTCAATGGGGTTATCTGGATTTCCTTTGACTAATAGTATTGAATTAGGGGTATTTACTCTTAGAAATTCTAACTTTTTTGGTAAAAACAACTTTTATGAAACGTCTAAGAACACAATTATGGATATAATTGATAGTGGTTACACTGTTTTTGTAAAACGACCTTACTATGGAACAAATTTTTTAGGATTTGGCAAAAAGTATACTGGTGATGCTGTATATCTTAATTTATTAGATGATGTAATGGCCAATAGAAGTATCGAACATGTAAGATATTCTTTTTTGATATCACAATTTGAGAAATAATATTTTATGTTTAGCTATCTATAAAAACAACCTACCTTTTGCCCCTATGAAAACAAGAAAATATATTACTTTTCTTTTTACTTGTGGGAACTGACTTTTCTCAAATTAATAATTCTTTGTTTTATGGCAGTAGTGCAGGTGGTTTTAAAGTTCTAACTGACTAAAAAGTAAAAGATATGAAACAAAAACTCCGAAAGTTAGTACATAAAGATAAGGAATATTTGTATCGGGTAGATACTGTTTATAATAGGAAAGGGGATCATAACTCGCTGCTTTCAGTACGTATTTTCTTAAATGGCGAGAAGAATACCCCCTTATGTGTTGATTTTATTACAATCGAAGATGATTTTATGGGGCAACCCCTTAATGGAAATATCAAATTGCTCAACAAAATTACACAAACCGAGGATACAATCAATCTCAATGAACCTAAATATATCCCTAAACTCATCGATTGGGCAAAAACAAAAGGTTGGACAGGCTCTCAAAAAATAACTCCCCTCAATGGATTGCTCTTTTTACAATCATTGGGATATGATACCCTCCCTATAGAAACTCAATACTAAGAACTCAAAACTCAAAACTATACTTATGGACTTTTTAACAGGAAAACCGCTATCGGATACTATTTACGATACTCTTTTTAAGGCAGAAAAGGAACTTATCATCATTTCGCCTTATATTCAGCTGGGTGATTACCTCAAAGACAATATCTTTAAGCAACACCTCCATAACTCCAAACTGCATATTCTCATTGGGTTTGGTAAAAACGAGCGCAACAAAGAGCGCAGTTTCAAAAGGGAGGAAATAGAATACTTCTTGAATTTCCCAAATATTACTATTGTTTACATCCCCGAATTGCACGGCAAGTATTATGCTAACGAAAAACAATCGGTCATTACCTCGATGAACCTCATGGACTATTCCTTGGTAAACAATGTAGAGTTTGGCGTACTCGCCGAAAAAGCCCTTACCGACCTTGTGAACAAAAACAACTTCTTCGAGACTTCCAAAAATACCATTATGAGTGTGCTCGACAGCGGTTACACTATCTTTGCCAAACGCCCTAACTACAACAAGAAGTTTTTAGGGTTGGCAAAAGACTATGTAGGCTCTACCATACATTTGGATTTGGTAGACGATATACTCTCCAACAAAGAGGTAAAGCCTATCCGTTACTCTTCTTTTGTGCCCGAAAACTATGTAAATGCGGAAAACAGACAACGTACAGAACGAGAGCCTGCACCTGAAAAGGTAGTAGAAGAGGAGGCTCCACAAGTTACAACACAAGAAACAGTACAACCTATTGCACAAGCTACCCAACAAGAAAAGAAAGGACACTGCATACGTTGTAATACCGAAATACCATTTAACCCATTGATGCCTTTGTGTGAAAGTTGCTACCCTATATGGGCGAAGTATGGCAATCGTTTTTATGAAGAAAAATACTGCCATTGTTGTGGTGAAGAGAAAAAAGTAACCGTAGCAACGCCTTTGTGTTATAGTTGCTATGCCAAACAATCATAAAACAAATGACTAAATTTATTACTCAAAAAGACCAAATCATCACGCAAATGCGTGCGGAACTCTTGGCAACTACAGAGGAAGACCGTTACTATACTGAAGAAAACATCACCGACTGTAACGCTCATTTGGAGGATTTCTTGGCTAAATTAGAAAAATCTAATCAAGCCACAGACAAACAGACTTACCTCGCAGAAGCTATACAAACCCTCTGCGAGCAGCTCTCTACTTTTAATAACCCTGAGGAAGAAGAAATGCCTGAATTCCTTTGGGGATTTTTGTATCTTGGCTATACCAAAGAGCTTACTGACTTTATTCGTGAAGCAGCCTTGGAGTATGGCTTTAAGCCTATCCCTACAGTAATAGATTTGTACTATTGCTGGGTGGAAATAGGTGATTTTGATTGGTTTTCAGTAGTATTAGGAGGTATGGAAGAGGAAAACTTTGCATGTTTGGATTATGATCCTGATACACATCAATTCTATTATGATGAGAACCCTTATGGCGACCCTTTTCCTCTACCTCTTTACAATGTACAAGTAAAACCTGACTATAGTGAACTATCTTTTGAAGTACTTTCAAGGGATAAACTTCAACACTTCTGCTTCTTGGCACAATATCCATCGGATAAGGTGTGGATTAAAGCTATTTATGATTTGCATACTGGGCAAGTACTCTTAACTAAACGTGAAAAGCACTGGAGTAGTATTACATTGGTTACTGAAAATGGACAGCTCAAAGAACTACGTCCTGTACTATACGATGAGAACGGAGAAGCGATTGATATTTTTCAAGAAAACGGAGGATTTGATGTCTTTCCTATGGGCATCAATGAAGAAGGAGAACTACAAGGCAAACATATGATTGCCAACACCAAAATCATAGATGAAAAAGTTTTCTTTGCCGACCATCGTAGAGAGTGGCAACTTTATGAGTTACAAAACATCAATATGCAAAAAGACAAAATAACCCTTACCTCTACAGAAAAACGATATACCCGCGACCAAAATGGCAAACTGCTTATCAAAAACATTACCCCTATAAGTCTCAGTTACGAACTGAAAAACAGCGAGTTTGTATTGAACTTTATCCAAGAAGTACTCAACACAACCAATCCATAAACTATGGAAGAGATTAAAAAAATAGCCGTCCTAATAGATGCAGACAATGCCCAAGCGGAATACCTTTCTGAATCCATAGAAGAGGTAAAGCTCTATGGAGATCCTATTCTCAAATGGGCTTTTGGAGACTGGACAACTCCCCAACTAAGCTCTTGGAAACAATATATGGCCTCCTTCGCTATCAAACCCTTACAGAGTTTTGCTCATAGTAAAGGAAAAAATAGTACCGATATATCCTTGGTAATCAGTGCTATGGAGATACTCTATAACTATCCATATATTAGCGGTTTCTGTATTCTCTCCAGTGATAGTGACTTTACAGAATTGGTAGTAAAACTCAAAGAAAACAACAAGTTTGTCTTGGGTATAGGTAAGAGGCAAACACCTCCTGCCTTTGTCAAAGCTTGTCACAAGTTCAAATATACAGATGATTACGACTACACTACTCCTATTGTTGCTGAGCTCCCTGCCTCTTCTACTATCGTAGCAAAAGAGCCCAAGATAATAGTGATAACTCCCCATAAAACAACCACAACTCCACCAGCAGGAAAGCCTGCTAATAAGACCGACGCAAAACTCATACTGTTAAAAGAAGCAGTGACCAATATGGCAGAAGCCGATGGAACTGCCCCCACTTAGCAAGGTAGTCAACGAACTGAGAAGATTAGCTCCGAGATTTTCCCCTAAAGACTATGGACATAGTAATTATATAAAGATTTTCAAATCCTTACCTACTCATTTTCAAGTAAATAAAAACGATAAATCCAATTATTATATCAAGATAAAAAGATAGGGAAGAAGTGATTACTCCCTCCCTATTTGTTCTAATATTCTATAAGTAATCAGGTAAGTAGGTTTTACTCCAATAAGTCCTAACCCTCCTGAGGCTAAAGTACTTCCTGTCTCCAAGGGGTTATCGGAGGCGTAGTAGGCATAGCGTACCTTTACATCTCGGCGGATACTCTTACGAATTTTGGAGGCCGATTGTATGGCTTTCTGATAGTGTGCTCCCTCCATCTCCAAGCCTATAACATTCCAAGTGGATTTATGAAAGTAGGTAAGTACATCCTTGTTCTGCAAGGATGTTCCTAAGACTGTTACCATAGTCCCTTCGAATACTCTAAGGCTATTCCCCTCAAAATCAGATGTAGACAATTCATTCTCAAACGGATAGTTATCAGCAGTTCCTTCAAATATATGTGCTGTAGGAATCATGATATCTCCCTTTTCTCCTTCTAAGATCCCTGCTTTCCCCATGATAGATACAGAAACTACATTAAGAAAATGGCTCTTTCCCTCTGTTTTATAAGGCTTTAACAGCTCATCTATTGTTTCATAGGCTTGTTCTCCGAAGGCATAATCCATCACCAAGAGTACAGGTGCTTTATCAGAGCTTGTTTTCTTAAAGAAATCATTTTCAGGGATGAGGGCAGTATCTACAATCTGTACATCTATATTGGTTCCAGATTTGTCTTTGATAAAAATCATTCCGTGCTGTAGTGCATAATCCATTACTTTTTCCCTCTGGGAGTGATTCTTCTCTTCGCTTAGTGAGGCGTAAGTATCCCATGGGGAATCTTCTTTACCCTTGATAGCGAGAGCTTTTTTAGCAAAAAGCGCATTCATCACACTGTGCATATTGGCACTGATGATATGTAGGGGACGCTCTAAGAGGTTGTATTCTTTGAGGGTTTTCTTGAGGGTATTTGCCCATATCTCTCCATAAATATGATGTCCCAAGCGCTCTCTTAGGATAGGGGAGAAGGTAATCACCCGCTTATTGTCTGAGAGTATTTCTTCCAAAGCAATTTTACCCAACCAATAGATGACTTGTATAAAACGCTCAGGGTTCTTCTCCGAAGAAAGTTGATGATACGCAGGGAGTATTTCCTCAAAAGTACGACCTAATACCTTTCCTATATGGATGAGTGCCAATTCACGTTCGGCCTGAGTGAGTTTCTTCTTTTGGGCAAGTAGCTCTATTTTCTCCCAATCGCGACTAATCTTATCGCTTTCTTCATCCAAAACACTATGAGCTATCTTATGAGATTCTATAAAAAGAAACGTTAGGTGTGTGAGTATATCATAAATATCCGAACGCCCACGAGTGATTTCTATATTCATCTGCTCCTCATCGATACGATAACAGTTTCTGCGGCGCTTAGGAGGAATAATGGGTTCAAAGTGCGACTGACGATAACCCTCATCGGAGATCATATTGATAAACCTACATTGTTCTATCCCTATAGGCAAGCGCTCGAGCACATAGAGCAACCCATTGAGTTCTGTTTGTCGTTGGGCAATGGTACCATATATCTCAGGACGTAGCAATAGGAGCGACTCCCGGAGACTTTCTCCAGATACTCCCATTGGCTTATAGAATCCTCTGTTGAAAAGGTGTCGCATAGTGGTATAGAGTTTTTCTATAGCATCCGTAGACTCCTGTGCACGACTTCTTTGTATTTGCATAGTATATATTTTTAAAATCCTAAAATAATTTTGGCAATCATAAAATAAATAAGTATTCCTAATATATCATTGCTAGTAGTGATAAAAGGACCGGTAGCCACAGCAGGGTCTATACCTCTTTTGTCTAAGAAGATAGGGATAAAAGTACCCACCACAGCTGCATTGATAATCACCGTTACCAAGGCTATACATACAGTGGCCGATTCCCAGTAAGAGCTACCAAAGATAAAGTGACTCATAATCAATACCAAGAATGCCAGTGCCAGACCATTGATCAACCCCAATAGAAATTCCTTGAACAAGCGCCCCAATAATGCTCCATCGATACTCTTATTGGCTAAGCCTTGTACGACAATAGCAGAAGACTGTACCCCTACATTCCCAGCTGTAGATTGTATCAGTGGGATAAAGAGCAGTAGTACAGGGTAGGAGGTGAGTCCTTCCTGAAAGCCATTAATGATACTGGCTGCTCCTATTCCTCCCACCATTCCGATGAGCAGCCAAGGAAGGCGTGCGCGGGTAAGTTTCCAGATGGTATCGTCAGCCTCCACATCCTCGGTGATCCCGGCCGCTAATTGGTAGTCGTGCTCAGCTTCTTCCTTGATGACATCCACAATGTCATCAATGGTAATACGCCCCACAAGGCGATGCATCTTGTCCACTACAGGAATAGCTTCTAGGTTATACTTCTGCATGACATGTGCCACCTCTTCAGGGGTGTCATGGACAAAAACAAAATCCACTTTAGGAATATAGATATCCCGTATATGTGCCTCAGGAGGAGCCGTGAGCAGATCCTTAAGGGAAAGACGCCCTTTGAGTACCTCATCGTCATCTACTACATAGATGGAATGCACCCGAGTGACATGCTGTCCTTGTTCGCGTATCTCAGCTACACAAGTATCTACCCCCCAGTTTTCATTGACCTTGACAAGCTCCTTAGCCATAAGTCCTCCCGCGGTATCAGCATCATAGCGGAGAAGGTCTACGATATCCTGTGCGTGTTCCTTGTCTTCTATATGAGAGAGAATTTGCGTTTGTCGCTCCTCAGGAAGTTCTGCAATCAGGTAGGCTGCATCATCCGTATCCAACTCTTGCAGGTCTCGGGCTATCTCCTCGTTGGAGAGGTTTTCGAGAATGTGCTCCAAGACCTCTTCATCTACCTCTGTAAGGGTCTCAGAGGCCTTTTCACGGTTGAGCAAACTCACCAAGTAAGCCGCTTCTTCCAGCTCTAATTCGCTGGTGATTTCGGCAATATCGGCAAAGTGAAGACTCTCAAGATATTCTTTGAGCTCTTGCTTTTGATCAGAGGCTATTAGCTCTCGGATATGGGTGATAACCTCTTCGGTGAGTTTGAATGCGTGCATCTTTTTTAAATGATTAATGATTAATGATCAATGACATTGTTCACTGACCACTGTTCACTGAATAGCGTGCAAAGATACAACATTTAAGAAGAAAAGTCAAGAGAAAGAAACAAGGTAAAGTGCTAAAAATACAATAAAAAAACTGCTCAAGAAAGAGCAGTTTTTGGTTTATTCTTTGGTATAGGTTTCTTCTACTTCTCCATTAGGATTAAGCCAACCTATCTGAGTATCTGATATTTTTCTGAAAGTACCCCCTATCACAGTAGTAGTATTTTCAACTAATTGCATCTTGATAAAATAATTATTAGCATCAATTCTCTTTTGTACGACTCCTTTAGCATAACCTTTAGTTGTACTACAGTTTCTCAATCCTATTTTAGGTTTTACACAAAAGCGATTTTTTTCAAAAACATAGCTTACATATTCTCCTTTCCAAGTACCTATAATCCAATCAGGAGGGCTGTAGGTAGTAGTCTCTTGTGTATCAATGTTTTCTGTTCTATTATTACCTTTATCATCAGAACTTTTGCTACAAGAAATTATCCCTACTAAGGCTACTACAAATAAAAAAATCTTTTTCATTCTACACATTTTTTAATTTTCACAAGGCAAAAATAGTGCTTTATATTTATATAGATAATATTTTAACAAATATTTATGTAAAATAAAATAAGGAAGAATTGGTTTAAAATGGAACATAATAAATAGACTCAATAAATTGCGTCTCTACAGATAACTAAGCCCATTAGAGGGCTTGGACAGCGCTAATGGTAGAGATGTAAATTTATTGCGTCTTAAAAAAAGATAAATAAAAACTGCTCTTTTGGAGCAGTTTTTATAATAATAACATATCCTTTTTAAAAGGATAAATTCAATATTAAACCTTTTGAACGAGTCTCGTTTTGAACTTTTCCATTTTTTAAGAATTGTGCTATCAGAACAGTAGTATCACTTTTTCCTGTTCCTCCTACTGCCAATTGTAGAGGTTTACTTTCAAGTTCTAAAATATAATCTCCTTTACTAAGATCAATTGGAGTTGTTTGTGTTTCCACTCTATTATGATATTGTATAACAATTGCTCCTACAGTAGCTTCTGTTTTTAGAAGTTTAAGAGCATACCCTCCATTATCAGAGCTTCCACTATCACTTTTACTACAAGCTACAATGCCTACAAGGGCAATCAAGAATAAAAAAATTTTTTTCATCTTTCTCTAGTTTTTTATTATTAATGGGGCAAAGGTAAGTCATTTCAATTAGGTAATACTGCTTTTTAAAAAAAATTTAACTCAGTGGATAAAATTTACTTTTCTTTTTACTCTTTGGCACGGAAATTGTAATGTCCCTTGGAAATAAAAATATATTATCACATGAAAAAAATGTTAGTAGCAGGGGTAGCCTTAGTCTTGGCCTCTTGCGGACAAAGTTCTTCGTATGAAGGCACTTACACAGGTACTTTCCCTTGTGCAGATTGCAGTGGAATCAATGTAACTCTCACTCTTAACAAAGATGGGTATACCTCCGAAGAGGTAATGGAGGATCTCACTACCAAGGATAAGGGTAGTGTCGCTTATGATGCTCAAAAGAAAGTACTTACCCTTACTAGTACTGAGGAAAAAGGAAAGGAACAGCAATATAAGGTAAAAGAAGATGGTTCTATTGCTTTCTTGCAAGAAGGTCAAGAAGTGGAAGGGGAATTAGCGTCTTTCTATGTTCTTAAGAAAAAATAATAATCTCTAACTAAAAAAGAGCGGTTATTCTTTAGTAGAATAACCGCTCTTGGTTTATATAGACAAGTAACAACAATATACTATAGTTCTAAGGCCTTCTTCAGGTCGTTGTCCATAAGGAGCTCTACAGGGTTCTCGAGGGCATTCTTCACCTCTACCAAGAAACCTACCGATTCACGTCCGTCAATGATACGATGGTCGTAGGAGAGAGCTATATACATCACAGGAGCGACAACGATCTGCCCATTGCGTACGATAGCACGGTCTACCACATTGTGCATACCCAAGATAGCAGATTGTGGAGGGTTGATGATAGGAGTAGAGAGCATACTACCGAATACCCCTCCATTGGTAATAGTGAAGGTTCCTCCAGTCATCTCATCTACAGTGATTTGACCTTCACGAGCACGGATAGCCAAGCGCTTTACTTCAGCTTCTACGCCACGGAAGGATAGGTTTTCTGCATTGCGGATCACTGGTACCATCAGTCCTTTAGGTCCAGAAACGGCAATAGAGATATCACAATATTCGTAAGTGATTTTTTCCTTATCATCGATCATAGAGTTGACATCAGGGAAGAGCTTGAGGGCGCGCACTACAGCCAAAGTGAAGAAGGACATGAATCCTAAGTTTACATTGTGGCGCTCTTTGAAGGCATCCTTATATTCGTTGCGAATCTCATAGATGGCCGACATATCCACTTCATTGAAGGTGGTAAGCATAGCTGTTTCGTTCTTTACAGATACCAATCGCTCAGCTACTTTACGTCGTAGCATAGAGAGTTTGGTACGTTTTTCTCCTCTCTTGCCAAAGGTAGGAGTTCCCATACTATGGCGAGCAGGCTGTGCATTGAGAGCATCTTCCTTAGTGATACGTCCGCCTTTGCCAGTACCCTTAACTTCATTAGCAGGGATTTCTTTTTCAGCAAGAATTTTCTTCGCCGCTGGGGAGGCTTCTCCAGTAGCATAGCTATTAGAAGCTGCTGGTGCCACTGGGGCAGCAGGAGTAGCTACAGGGGCTGGGGCTACAGGAGCCACTACAGCAGCAGGAGCTTCTGCTTTAGGAACTTCAGCCACTGGAGCTGCACTTTGGGCTGGAGCTGCAGCATCGGTATCAATAAGACAGACTACTTGTCCTACTGCTACAGAATCTCCTTCTTTTGCTTTGAGGGTAATCACCCCACTGGCTTCCGCTGGTAGCTCAAGAGTAGCTTTGTCGGAATCCACTTCAGCTATGGCTTGATCTTTCTTTACATAATCGCCATCCTTCACAAGCCAAGTGGCGATTTCTACTTCGGTGATTGATTCCCCTGGCGAAGGGACTTTCATTTCTAAGATCATAAATTTTTTATTTTTTATCTAACTAAATTATATTATAACCCATGCTCACTGACTCAGTGAAACACATGCACAAAGATAGTAAAAAAAAATGAAACTCCCAATAAAAAATGAGTTTTTTATCAGGAGTTTTCTAACTGTATATCTTTCAGTAGTTTACAAAATGATTCTGGTAGAGGCGCAACAATATGCAGGGGTTCTTTTCTTACAGGGTGCAATAGTTCCAAAGCGCGTGCATGTAGGGAAATGCTCCCATCGGGATTGCTACGCTTGGCTCCATACTTTAGATCCCCCTTAAGAGGACATCCTAAGGCGGCAAACTGAGCACGTATCTGGTGATGACGACCTGTAAGTAGGGTGATTTCTACCAACAAGTAGTGGGTAAGTGTCGCCAATACTTTATAGGTAAGCACCGCCTTCTGAGACTGTGGCTTCTCTTCGGGATAAGCATAGGACTTATTCTGCGAGGTATTACGTACCAAAAAGTGGGTCAGAGTGCCTTGATGAGGAATCGCTTTTTTCTCTACCAAAGCCCAATACTGTTTGCTTACCTCTTCCTTGGTGGCAAAGGCTGCATTCAAGCGGGGGAGTGCCTTGGAGGTCTTGGCAAAGACAACGACTCCTGTGGTGGGTCTGTCCAAGCGGTGTACTACCCCAAGGTAGGCTTCTCCTGGCTTATGGTACTTCTCCACCAAATAGGATTTGACGATCTCACTCAGGGGAATATCGCCTGTTTTATCTCCTTGAACTATATCCCCTGCTCGTTTGTTGATAGCTATCAAGTGATTATCTTCATAGAGCACTTGTAGGTTCTGGGCGTTTGTCTTCATCCCTTAGTACTGTTCGCTCTCGTTGGGGAAGGTTTGTGCTTTTACATCAGTGATATATTGGCTTACTGCCCCTGTCATTAGCTCGTGCAGGTTGAGGTACTGGCGTACAAACTTAGGTTTGTAATCCACAAACATACCGAAAAAGTCTTGGGAAACAAGTACTTGTCCGTCTACCTCATGACCTGCTCCTATACCAATAGTCGGCACTGATAGGTTTTGAGTCACCTCTTTGGCCAAAGCCGAAGGGATTTTCTCCAAAACGATAGCCGAGCATCCTAATTCCTGTAAGTAGCGAGCATCGTCCTTGAGCTTTTGGGCTTCAGATTGTTCTTTGGCACGGAGACCGTATCCTCCAAACTTATTGATCGACTGAGGAGTAAGTCCTAAATGACCTATCACAGGGATTCCTGCTTCCAAGATACGGCGGATTCCCTCACCGATTTCTCGCCCACCTTCAAGCTTCACGGCCTGCGCTCCACTTTCCTTCATCATACGGATAGCTGAATCTAAAGCACGCTGAGGGTCGGACTGGTAAGTCCCAAAGGGCAAATCTGCCACTACCAAAGCACGAGAGCAGGCTCGTACCACCGCCGAAGCGTGGTATATCATAGCCTCTAATGTCATAGGAAGTGTTGTCTCATACCCAGCCATGACATTGGCAGCAGAATCACCTACCAAAATGATGTCGATACCCGCTCCATCAATGATTTTAGCCATGGTATAATCATAGGCCGTAAGCATAGTGATTTTCTCTCCTTGGGCCTTCATAGCCTGTAGCGTTTGTACCGTTACACGCTTGGTTTCTTTTTTTGAAATGGACATTTCTTTAGTTTTTAGTTCTTAGTTTTTAGTTTCCTCCCTTCGGGGTTAGGAAAAAAAGAAAAAGCTGCCAGAGTGCTGACAGCTTTAGAGCCGGTAGAGGGATTCGAACCCACGACCCCGAGATTACAAATCACGTGCTCTGGCCAACTGAGCTATACCGGCGATTTTGCGGGTGCAAAGTTACAACTTTTTTCTAAACCTACAAAAGATTTCTTTTGTTTTTTTTAGATTTTAGAGACATAAGCTACAAACTCGCGCCAGCATAAGAATATTAATCGTTGATCATTAATCATTATTCATCGAATTGTGAAAGACGACAGCCTTTGCCATTGGCCAAATCTTCTATAAAGGAAAGCGTCTCTATACCTTGCCCAGCATAAATCTTATGCAGCTCCGTGAGAATACGTTCGGCTACTGTACGGGATTCAGCCAGTGCAAAAACAGAAGGTCCTGAGCCTGAGATCCCAAAGGTAATCCCTCCTACAGAGAGAGTAGCCTCTTTCATCTCATCAAAATAAGGAATGAGAATCTTACGGGAAGGCTCCACTAAAAAATCCTTTGCTGCTTTTCTTAGCAAGTCATAATCCTCTTGGTATAAACCACTTACAAAAGCACCCATGGCTGATACCTGTTTGGAGACAATGTCCAAAGACACATGTCGAGAGACGATGCTGCGAGCCGAAGCAGTATTGACTTCTATATTTGGAAAAAAGGAAACAGCGTGTAACCCCTTAGGCAATGGCAAACGGATAGGTTTGTTCTGATACAAAAGTACAATCCCCCCCAGAATTGCAGGAGATACATTGTCATAATGAGCGGAACCACAAGCGGCTCTTTCACCTTCTGCAGCAAAAGGGAGAAGTTCCTCCAAGGTAAAAGGATTACCCATCAGGGTATTGTAGGCAAAGGCGGCGGCTGCACTACTAGCACTACTGGAGCCCAAGCCACTACCTGAAGCAAAGCCTTTGCGAATACGTACGTCGACATACAAAGGGTTTTCCAGCTGTGCTTGCATGGCACTTATCACCACTGTACAAGAGTTTTTCTCAGCTGCATAGGGTAGGGGAGTGGCACTCTCAATGAAAGTAATTTTATTCTCCCCACTGCCATTGGGGGTCACTTCCACTCGATCTCCTACTGAGGAAAGAGAGATTCCTAAGACATCAAAACCTACATTGACATTGGCAATGGTAGCAGGGGCAAAACCACAAATGGTTTCTTGTATAGGGTTTGCTTTTCTAAGCGATTGATTCATAGTTTTTTGTATTATTTCTGTTTGTTAGCAACATACATGACATCGGAGAGAACACCACTGGCAGTTACCTTGGCTCCTGCTCCTGCTCCTTTGATTACAAGGGGTTCGGTAGGATACATATCGGTATAGAAGGCCACAATATTGTCCTTGCCATCCAGCTGGTAGAACGGAGAAGAAGCAGGGATTTCTTGTAGAGAAACCTTGATATCTCCCTCTAAGAGTTGAGCAACTACATTGAGTTTGGCACCTTTGTGTTGTGCTCGGTGATATAGGTCTTGGAAAAAGGCTTCATTTTCTTCCAATACTTTATAAAAGGCCTCCACCGATGGAGTCTCCAAGGATTTCTCAGGGAGGAAACTTTCAAAAACCACTTCGCTCATCTCTTTGCGATAACCCGCCTCTCGGGAGAGAATTAGGATCTTTCGGATCACATCCAAGCCACTGAGGTCTATACGTGGATCAGGTTCGGTATATCCTTCTTTTTGCGCCTGCTTGACAATCTCCACAAAAGGTGTAGTGGCATTGTAGTGGTTGAAGATAAAATTCAGACTTCCAGAGACTACTGCATCAATACGGTGGATAGTATCCCCACTGAGACGCAGGTTCTGCAGGGTCTTGATAATAGGGAGTGCTGCTCCTACCGAGGTTTCATATTGGAAATCACAGTTTTGATTCTTAACCAATTCCATCAGAGCAGTGTATTGTTCCAAAGGGGCACTACCAGCAATCTTGTTACAGGTAACCACCGATATGGACTTGCGTATCAGCTGCGGGTAGATCGCTGCCACCTGAGCTGAAGCGGTATTGTCCACCACGATACTATTGCGCCTGTTGGTAGCGATAATTAGTTCGGCCAAAGCTTCTGCTGAAGCATAAGGAGTCGCCTCTGCTGTAGAAAGTAGAGAAAGTGCCTCTTGGGATAAACCTTCATCAGCAAATACATATTGGCGAGAATTGGCCACCATCACCACCTTGAGATCTACCTTGTACTGTTGGCGGAAATATTCTTGTTGTTTGTAGACAATATCAATAAACTGCCCCCCTACATTACCTGCACCAATGATAAAGAGGTGCACCCGCTTGATAACTTCTTGGAAGAGGCGCTCATGTACCACATTGACCGCCTTATGCTCGTCATGGGCATCAATCACCACTGAGATATTGCGTTCAGATGCTCCCTGTGCGATGGCTTGGATATTGACCCCATTGGCTCCTAAGGCACTGAACACCTTACCGCTAAGACCCGTTTGGTGATTCATATTGTCCCCAATAAGGGCTAAGATCACATGATTGTCCGTGCGCTCTATAGGATTAATAAGTGATCCTATCTCTTGAGCAAATTCACGTTCCAAGGCCTCTTTAGCATTCTGGGCATCACTGGTTTTGATCCCAAAACAGATACTCTGCTCGGAACAACTTTGAGTGATAAGAATTACATTGACATCGGCCTGCTCCAGCGCTTGGAAAACACGCCGAGCACTACCCTTAGTGCCTGCCAGACCTATTCCCGAAATGGTGATCATACTGATATCACTTAGGGTAGAAACTCCCAACACCTTATCTGTATGCCCTTGGGTAGCCACATGAATGCGGGTACCTTTTTCCTCAGGTGCTAAGGTATTGAGTAGTAGTACTGGAATTTTCTTTTCCATAGCCGGACGAATGGCAGGAGGGTAGATTACCTTAGCTCCAAAATAAGCCATCTCGAAAGCCTCTTCGTAGCTCATTTGAGAGATCACCTTGGTATTCTTGACCAACTTAGGGTTGGCATTCTGCATACCATTGACATCACTCCAGAGCTCCACCTGTTTAGCTCCTAAGCAATAAGCATAGATAGAAGCGGTATAGTCCGATCCGCCTCTACCCAATACGACCAATTCCCCCGCAGGGTTAGCTGCAATATAACCAGGAGCAATATAAGAAGCTGCTGTATCAATCTGTTGTATACGCAACTGTGTCTGAGAGAAATCCACTACGGCATTCAGCGGGTCTCCCTGAGCTACAATATAGTCCTCAGAAGGCAAGTAGCTGACATTTACCCCTTCTTGGTTGAGGTATTCACCAATGATAAAGGAAGAAAGCAGCTCCCCCTGAGCCATGATACGTGCCTGAGTACGCTCGGAGAGTTCCCCCAACGTACTGATACTATTACACAGATTCTCAAGAGCAAGTGTCGTCTTACCAATATGTACTAATGCATTGGTTTGTCTATGGATAGGTAAGAGGGATTTAGCCATCGTGAAATGCCTTTCTTTAAGTGCCTCAAGGATAGGCTGATGCGTGTTCTTCAAAGCATTCTCTCCTAAGGATTGCAAGGTATTGGTTACCCCAGAAAAGGCAGAGACCACCATGATAAAAGGCTCTATCTGCTTTTTTACAATCTGCACCACACGTTGCAAATTCTCTACTGACCCCACCGAGGAGCCTCCAAACTTAATTAGTAACATATATTTATCTTGGTATAATTTTTTATTGATTGGTTGCTTTTTTCTTTACAAAACGAGTGAAATCACTTTCAAGGACGAATTGCCTCACATGCTTGCTTATGCGACTTTGCCCCTACAGCTGCTCATACTAATTTTTCGCAAATTATTTCTGATGGGCTATAATAGACTTAAAAAATCTTTTCCTCCAAAGAATAGATTTTTAAATATTTTAATCACTATTCCCAAAATCCATCTTTTTCAATGAAATAAGTTCAGGTGATACTTTCACAATGCCCTCCACCTTAAAATTTTCTTTGGTTTTTTCTTTTTTTAGAATAACATATTTTGAGGGCAAAGATACAACTTTTTAATAACAAATGTCAAGAGATTAATGACAATTTTTTGAAAGTAAGCAGATTATTACCTATCCTCATTCCAATCCCAATTAGGATTTTTAAGCAAATGATCATAAAGTTCTTGATCACTATAAAGAGTATCCCCCATATCTATATAGAGGGAATGAGATGGGTTTGTTTGTAGATAACGCTGGAGGAAATGGGTAAGTACCTCTTTGCCAAAATCGGCATTACTATATTCTACTAAGAAACATTCGGGATTCTCCAAGGGAATATCTGCACGCTCTTCCTTGGAGAGAGCTCTTAAAAGACGATTGTTTCTGACAAATTGTGTCCACTGGCGAGTTTCTTTTTTGAGAAATGTATGGATGGTAATATGGCGATAATTCCCATAAAAATCAAGCTCTTCAAAATAGGAAGTAATACTGATTTCTTTCTCTTGAAAGAAGAGCATGATTGAAGGTTTTAAAGGGGTATCCCTCTGTGGGAGTTGTAGCTGTTCTTTCCATCTGCGTAAGATTTTGAGTAGTAGTGCTCTGTTCTTTCTGAGTTTGATAAAAGTAGGTAGTTTAGCTACCATAGTCATACCTTCTCGCTCACGTAGGTCAGAGGCTATATAGTCCTCCATTAGCAGTAGGTGGCTGATATTCTTAGCCCAAAAGAGGTGTCCCCGTACATTTTCTTGGAAGTAGTAGGGCAAGCCAAAGACATCATCGCACTGAAGCCCACTATCTTGGGTTGGGAAAGATTCATAATAGGTTTCATAACGTGGCTTTACCTCATACACTTCATGGCAATGAGGACATGAGACCTTGATAAGTTCACTTTTTTCTTTAAGTCCTTTCTGTGAGTGCCTAATAGGGGTACCACAATTGGGGCAATTAAGGACAGTAATTGCTTCAAAATATTGCAAATCTTCTTGAGAAGAATGAAAAGAGCAGCATGAGCATTGTACAACGGCTCCTTCTTGGGTATAGGTAATATGTGCTACTGCCTGACATTCAGGGCAAGTTACCCATAGGGGTTCTTTCCAAATAGGAATATATTTTTCAGTGTAACGCTTCATTTAAGTAACAGGTATTAGATTCTTCACTCTTCATTTTTCACTCTTCACTATTAAAGGTCAAACACAGAGCTACGCTTTCTGCGAATAAGGTCTTTGATCTTTAGGGCAAAGGCAAAAGCAAAATATAGGCCAAAGCCCGCGCCAAAGATAAAACTTATATAGATAAAAAACAAGCGGACATACTTGACTCTTAAGCCCAGACGTTCGGCCAAGCGAGTGGAAACATTGAAACCATTGCGCTCAAAGAAAATACGTATTTTAGTAAAGGTCATGTTCATAGGTTACTTTTTTAGGAGGACTTGCCCTACTTGGCAAGCCATACAAGCATGTTTGTTACAATATTTTTTATACAATTGGAGAATAGCTTGACTCTCCATGGCATTGGTATTAGGTAGAAGAAGTCCTTCCCAACGCTCCAATATACTGTTGTGTTCGGCTGGGGTAGCACGTAGCTTCGCTTTGCACTCGGCCAAGGTATCCTTGCCTCGAGAACGAGCATAAGCATACTGCATAGGAACAATGGTGTTGATCCAAAGGTTGGCTATCAGCATAGGGGAGAGGTACTTGTGGCTCTCCTTGCTCTCCTTGCCAAAAGAAAAATGATTTTTCCAATATGGCGACGGGATCACTTTCCCAAAAAATTCCAAAGCTTGGTCATAGGAGGCTAAGGTCATACATCGGTCAAAAAGTGACTGCTCTTGGTGGTATAGTGCGGCTATCTGTGCCAAGCGAATAGTGGGAAAGTTGGGCGGACGTAGTTTGGAAAACTGTACTCTAAAACAGGGTTTCACAAGAGCGTACTTATGGGCTAAATACTGATATTCCTGCTGTAGGGAACGATAGTAAGGACAGCTCAAATCGGTTGCTTCCAAAAGGCTCAACTGTCCCATAAGCAAGGCTTCGAGCTGAGAAAGATCCTGCATCTGCTTACGGATAACCGAAAAAGAAAGCTGCTTGGCGGCCTGCTCAAAAGCTTCTCCATTGATATTGCCACCAAAGCTACCCAGTATCTTCAAGAAAAAAACGGCTTCCCAATCCTGCTGACTTTCTTGCAAAAGTGCTACAATAGTCTGCGTCTTCTCCTCAAGCCGCTCTGTATAAAGCCTATCCAACCAATTGGTAATGAGCCCTTCAGAAAGAGAAGAAATTTCTCTCTCACAAGGTATAAAAGTAGACTTAGCTTGCTGTAACTGAGTGTATTTCTCTACCAAATCATTAGAAATCAATGATTTGAGCTCTAAAGTAGGAATAATATTTTGTTGAAAATCAAATACTTCTACATCATGTTCCCAGACTACATGGAGAATTACATTGCCATAAGCAGGATCCTGCTCATGATGATGGGCATACCATAAGGACGAAGCGGTGTGTACCTCTACATTGCCAGCCCACTGAAGGGATCCGATACGCAGGCGTGCATTGAAGAAATCCGGTCCTCCGTAGGGATTGACCTCCCCATAGGAAAGGATATCCAAGACTTCTCCAGTGGAGAGCTCTAAGGGAGCTGTAGGAATAAGGTGCGCTCCCCAGAGGTATTGTATGAAATCTTCACGTATCATTTGGATAGTTCTTCTGCTAAGAGTGCCACTAGTTCACTATCAGTATTATAAGGGACAAACTCACTATTGTTGATATAGGATACTTTTCCTGTCTCCTCGGAAACTACTAAGGCCAAAGCATCGGTTTTCTCGGTAATGGAAACTGCTGCACGGTGTCTTAGTCCATATTCCTTAGGGATCACACTTTGTCCTACCACGGGGAGAATCACACGAGTAGCGACAATAAAACCGTCCTGAACAACTATAGCCCCATCGTGCAAAGGGCTGTTTTTATAGAAAATACTCTCTAAAATAGGTTGGTTCAGTTCAATATTCATCTTGTCGCCCGTGGCACGAACAAACTCCAAAGACTGGTTGCGCTCCAAAATAATAAGGGCTCCAGTACGCTCGGCTCCCATCTTACGACAAGCCGAGACAAGGGTCTCACACATCTGGACAATGGCGGTATCCTCCGAGGTTTTCTTTAAGGATAGCTTCCTTAGTAGGTTTTTGCTATTAAGTACATTGGTAGAACCCAACACCAAAAGGAACTTTCGAATCTCCTGCTGGAAAACGACAATAAGAGCAAAGAATCCCACATTGATAAACTGACCTAAGATACTGCTAACCAGCTCCATCTTGACAATTACTGTGAGCTTCCAAAAGAGAAAGATGATCACGATACCCGAAAAGATACTAATGGCCACCGTTCCCTTGAGCAGGCGATATATGTAGTATAACATCAGTCCTACCAGAACGATGTCTAAGAAATCTACAAATTTGAAATTTAGAAAGTCAAACACTTTTATAATGGTTAATGGTTAATGAACAATGGTCAATGATTAATGGCTAATAGAAAAGTACTATCATATAGGGATTGAACATTAAATATTAGTCGTTAATCATTATTCTTGAGATAATCCCATCATCCTGCTGATGTAACCTTGTATAATAAATATCTACAAATTGCTGAAAAGTCATAGA
Source organism: Capnocytophaga gingivalis ATCC 33624 (assembly GCF_000174755.1). Lineage (GTDB taxonomy): Bacteria > Bacteroidota > Bacteroidia > Flavobacteriales > Flavobacteriaceae > Capnocytophaga > Capnocytophaga gingivalis. The sequence goes on along the minus strand of NZ_ACLQ01000034.1, from coordinate 53,601 downwards.
ACCGCTAAAGATCCAAACATAAAATACATTTTTATACATTCCAAACTTATTCCAAGGTGTTTTTTCTCCTTTGTCTTCCTTAAGGCGAAAACCATCAGGATATACATATATAGGTGTATTCCCATATTCGGACATCTTTAAAGGGTCGTAGGAGAGAAGGATGAGGTTTGTTACATCCATAAAACCTAAGCGCTTATGGGGTATATCCGCCAAAGAAATATAAAGATGAGCATCGGGGTTGCTATGAGGGTTACGAGGATTTGTCCGCTTCTCTTGTAGCCTATTAAAATGCTGGGCTACCCCACTCAATTTGTTTCTTTTATCAATATGAAAAATCCAATTGGTGGAACTGATAAGACCATTGGCATTGAGCTTTCCCTGACCTGTCTCAGGGTCATAAGGGAGGTATACTTGAGAATAATCCTCCACAGAGATAATTTTAGTATCCTCTACCTGTGGAAGTTGCATTTGCTTTTTCTGACATCCCCAAAGTAACAATGCCATTATAGTAATGATATACCGATTCATACTAATTATTTTTTCTTTACTTTTTCTACCAATTCCAATTGTGCTAATGCAGTGAGTGTAGTAAAAACACCATAATTAATCAGCGCCTTATCTTTTTCTATTTTATCAATAACCCCTACTGATTTACTATCTTTTATGCGTACCCGATCTCCCACTTTTAGTGATTGTATCAGAGTGAGTTTTTCCTGTATTTCAGAATGTTCGCGCGCTTTCTTTTCTATTTTTTTCTGTTGGCGTACAGCCTCTATCTCCTTGTGTAGCTGCTCTTGGGCAATTTTCTTTTGGGCTTCTTCGGCCTGCTTTTCTTTTTTGCTCTTGGCTTTTCTCTTACTATTTTCCGTCTCTACAATTTTGAGAAATTCTGAAATGAGTGGGCGACGCTTCTTGTCCTCGAAATAGCGCTCAGCTATTTCATTGATCTTGTTACCGAGATAGATAAACTTCTGATTTTGGTCATAGAGTTCCTGATAGGAAGTAAGTTTACTTTGTATCTTATTGTTAAGTGTCTCCAGTCTCTTGGCTTCTTCTCTGGTTTTCTCCTCTTCCTCCTTGAGTGATGAAGTAGTTTTTTCCATCTGAGAACGTTCTTTCTGGAGCTTAGCTATGGTAGCATCGAAGCGTACCTTGCCTTTTTCTATACGTTTCTTGGCACGATTAATCAGGCTGTAAGGAATACCATTTTTCTGTGCAACCTCAAAGGTAAAAGAGCTACCAGCTTCTCCCACAATGAGCTTGTAGATAGGCTCCAAGGTCTTATCATTGAAGAGCATATTAGCATTGGTCGCATAAGGGAGCTCATTGGCCAATATTTTTAGATTAGCATAGTGAGTGGTAATCACTCCAAAAGCCTTACGATGATAGAACTCTTCTAAAAAAATTTCCGCTAAGGCACCCCCAAGCTCTGGATCACTTCCTGTTCCAAACTCATCAATGAGAAAAAGAGTTGTCTCATTGCATTTTCTTAGAAAATAGTTCATGTTCTTGAGGCGATAGCTATAGGTACTCAAGTGATTTTCAATAGATTGGTTATCGCCTATATCAGTAAGAATCTGAGAGAAAATAGGCACTTTACTCAGGCGATGTACCGGAAGAAGTAGTCCCGTTTGGAACATCAGTTGCAGCAGACCAATGGTCTTAAGGGTAATACTTTTCCCTCCTGCATTAGGTCCTGAGATAACAATAATCCGTTGCTCATCGTCCAAGCGAATGGTCTGTGGGAAGGTTTGTTTGCCTTTTTTAGTATTGCTCAGATAGAGCAATGGATGGTAGGCATCCCGAAGCTCCAATACCCGCTCTTGGGTCAGCTCTGGCAGGAGTGCATGGGTTTCTTTGGCAAAGTAGGCCTTGGCGGCAATCACATCTATGGCTACTAAGTAGTCCTGTTCTTGGGAGAGTAGCGCTGCAAAGGGACGTAAGGTATTGGTGAGTCTCAGCAAGATACGCCTGATCTCCTCTCTTTCCTCATGGAGTAGGTGAGAGAGTTCTCGGGAATATTGCTCAGTCACCAATGGCTCTATATAGATGATACTTCCTGTCTTAGAGCTGCCCAGTACTGTACCTCTTACCTTGCGCTTATAGGTAGCCTTAACCGCCAGCACACGCCTATTTTCGACAACTGTCTCACGAATGTCATCCAAATAGTCTAAAGCATTGTACTCAGAAAGGGCTCGAGAGAAACTCTGATTGATTTTTCCTTTAAGGGTACCTATCTCAGTTCGTACTTGGGAGAGTTTCTCTGAGGCTTCTGACTTGATCTCACCGAACTTGTCCAAGACACTGTCTATAGCCCTGACAATCTCTTCTGTATAGGGAATATCCTGAGAAAGTACGGCAATAGTAGGATAATAGTCATGGAATTTCTTAAAAAACAACAGATGTGCATTGACTGTTTGGCTCAATGTACGTATTTTAGCAAACGAATGTGGTTCCAAGAGACTATTTTCTATCCCCAGAAAACGTATTTCGTGATCTACCTCATCAAAAGTATGGGAAGGAATATAGTTCTGTGTCTCCAAAGAGGTCAAGTACTCATTAGTCTGGAATAGGAGAGAGGTGATGGTTTCCCTATGTGTCAAAGGTTTTAGCGCCAGCACCCTTTCCTTCCCTTTGGGAGTGTGGGTGTGAGCAGCTACTAAGGATAAAAGGGCAGGAAACTCTAAGTCCTCTAAAGTTTTTTTCATTTAGGTAATTAGGTAATAGTGATCAATGATCTGTGAACAGTGAACAGAGGTCAATGAACAGATTGAGCATTGATCATTAATCATTTGCAAAAGTATAAATTTTATAGGATATAATAAAATTTTTCATCTATTTTTTTCTTTATAAAGAAAAAGTTGTAACTTTGTCACCTTAATTTTTAAGAATCCCAGAAAAACATGTATATCAAAAATGGTTTCTCAGTCAAGAACAAATGGTTTTACTGCCTTCCTATTTCACTATTTATCTTACTGAACCTCAATGCATTTTTCTCTCCATCACAGGATTATTCTGCTTTGGTAGCGCATATCGGAGAGTTGCCTTTTTTCACTTTCAATCTGCTGGTTTTCTTATTCCTCTTAGGGGTTTTGCTCCTTATTGTTATGGCTGTACATGCCCAACCTATAAGAGCTCTTACCACTGGAAGAAAGAAAATCGACTATAAGCGTATCTTCTTTAGCTTCTTCCTATGGGGAAGTATTATCTCGCTACAGACCTTAGTGAGTTATTGGCTAACTCCTTCTGATTACTTGTGGAATTTTGATCCTGTTCCTTTCTTTCTCCTGGTATTAATTGCCTTATTACTCATTCCTTTTCAGGCAAGTTTCGAAGAATATTTCTTCCGTGGCTACTTCCTACAAGCTACGGCCTTGGTCTGTAAGTACAAATGGATTCCCTTGGTACTGAGCTCTGTGTTCTTTGGCTTGGTACATGTTGCCAACCCAGAGATTGCTAAGCTGGGCTACGGGTTCCTTTTCTTTTATATCAGTTTAGGACTTTTTTTAGGAATAATCACCCTAATGGACAATGGTTTAGAGCTTTCTATGGGTTTTCATATTGCCAATAACTTTTTTATAGCCTTTCTCTCTTCCTCTTCTTGGAGTGTCTTTCAGACACCTTCTCTGCTCAAAGAGGTGAGCGAACCGGCTATTACTCCTTCGTATATTCTGCTTTTCTACCTGCCTTTGGTAGTCCTACTCTTTATTTTTGCTAAGAAATACCAATGGAGCAACTGGAAGGAAAAACTTTTGGGTAAGATAGAAGAAAAAGATATATAACATGCATCCACTTGTGGCGACACATTGCCATCCATTAGCGAAAATCAACGGATACTCTTGCGATAGCAAGGGGCTTATATCTCTTATTACGCTATGGGCAGAAAGCAATGAAGTACATTTGCAAAAAACAGCTGCCTTTCTCTCTCAATGGCTCGATGAGAGTAATACCCTCACCTTGCATACTTCAGGAACTACAGGAGTGCCAAAGGAGATTTCAGTGAAGAAAGAGCACATGATCCATTCGGCTCAGCTCACTGGAGCTTTTTTACAACTCCAAGTAGGTGATCGTGCCCTCTGTGCACTGCCTACCAACTATATAGCTGGGAAGATGATGCTTGTTCGCACCTTGGTCTTAGGCCTTTCCCTTGAGGTAGTAGCTCCCAGTAGCACGCCTTTTGCCTCTATAGATGGAGAAGTGGACTTTGTTGCCCTCACTCCTATGCAAGCCTTCAAGTCCTTAGAGCAGCTACACCGAGCTCGAAAAATTATCTTGGGGGGTGCCCCTATCTCTCTATCTATGGAAACGGCTTTTCAAGAGGTTCCTTCACAGATCTATGCCACCTATGGCATGACTGAGACCGTCTCTCATATAGCCCTACGACCCATCGCTCCTAAGAAACAGCACAGCCTTCGTTACACTACTATAGGAGCAATTACTGTAAGGCAAGACCCACAAGGTTGTTTGGTCATTGATTGTCCTGAAGTGGCTGATATGCCTATATATACCCATGATGTGGTTACTCTCTATAATGATAGGAGCTTCCAATGGCAGGGACGTCTGGACAATATCATCAATTCAGCAGGAGTGAAAATATTCCCTGAATCGGTTGAGGAGAGGCTTGCAGCATTCATTACTGATCGTTTTTTTATTTGGAAAGAACCCGATACCCTTTTAGGAGAAAAAGTAATCCTTCTGATAGAGGGTAGGGAAGAGGCTTACAGAGATTTACTTATGAATTTACAAAAAGAAACAGTTTTCTCTAAGTACGAACTCCCTAAAAAAATATACTATCTACCTCATTTTAAGACTACTGAATCCGGAAAAATACAAAGAGAGATTACAGCAAAGTTAGTTTTGTAAACATTCTCTAAAACGAATTTCTTTATAGTCAGGCTCCACATGTATCAGTACAGAAGCGATTGAAGGGAACTGCCGCTGTAGGGTATCCTTGAGCTTATGGGCAATATCATGGCCTTCCTTCACTGTGATATTACCATTGACAATCAGGTGAATATCCACACAATAGGACATACCCGTCTTGCGAATATGGCACTTCTCTATAGCCATAACGCCAGGAACTTCTCTCGCTACTTCTTTGATTTTTAGTGATATATCTTCATACATATCCTCATCCAATATTTCTCCCAATGCTGGACGGAAGATTTTATAAGCATTGTATAGAATAATCCCAGAGGCTAACAGCGCTGCCCAATCATCAGCTGTCTCATAGCCTTCACCCATACACAGAGCAATACCAATTCCTATAAATGCGGCTACAGAGGTAATCGCATCTGCTCGATGGTGCCAAGCATCAGCCTTGAGAGAAGAACTCCCTGTGAGTTTGCTATTTCTAAGTACGATACGGTAGCTCAACTCCTTCCACAGAATAATCCCACCCAATAGCAATAATGTCCAAGCCTTAGGTGCTTGGTGGGGAGTGAGGATATTTTGGTAACTCTGGTAGGCAATCAGTAGGGAAGAGGCGATAAGAAAGCCCACAATGACAAAGGTTACCAAGGGTTCTATCTTCCCATGACCATAAGGATGGTTCTTATCAGCTGGCTCTTGTGCATACCTGAGCCCTACCAGTACCAATATAGAGGAAAAAACATCAGATACGGATTCTATCCCATCAGCTACCAAGGCATACGAATTTCCTAAAATACCTGCGGCTATTTTGACTATAGCCAAGAGTATATTTCCAAAAATGCTAAAACCAATGGTTCTATAAGGAAGATTTTTTTCCATCAGAGAATAAATTTTTCTGCTTAGAGTTATTTTTATTTACACGCAAAATTACACAAAAAAATACTATTCTCATAGCATTAATTATATTTATTGTATAAAAATATGATTATCATATAATTATAAAATAATATATAAACTAAAAAACAAATATATTTTACAATTAATTAAAATATAAATATATGGTATTTAATACATTACTATCAATATAATCATTTGATTATCAAGTATTTATAAAAAAATTATTTGAAATTATTTCATGTTTTACTTTATATAAAGTAATTTAAATAATTGATATTCAATATATTATTAAATAATTAATCATGATAAGAAAGTAAAATATACCATTGAGCTGGAGGAGTTTTTTACTCTTGAGAAAAATACTAAAAATGGTAATTAAAAAGTTTGGCATTATTTTTGATGGATATCGTTCTGTAATTAAAAAAAGAAATTTTCAATGAAAAAAATTTTTTCGATATTCCTTATGTTGGTAGCTGTAGTGGCTTCCGCTCAGGAGATCAAGTGGATGAGCATGAATGATGCTTTAGCTGCTCAAAAGAAAACTCCTAAAAAGATATTTATGGATGTATACACTACATGGTGTGGTCCTTGTAGATTGCTCTCTGAAAAAACTTTCAAGAACAAAGACTTGGTAAAATACATCAATGATAATTTCTATGCTGTAAAGTTCAATGCTGAAGGCAACGAGGAGGTAGTATACAATGGAACTACTTATAAAAACAACAACTATGATCCGGCCAAGGCCAACACTCGCAATGGTATGCATGATTTTGCAGGAGCTTTGGGCGTAAGTGCTTACCCTACGATGCTCATTTTCGATGAGAAAGGTACTCCTGTATTTCCTATCACAGGCTACCTTACTGCCACCCAGCTGGAACCTCATATCAAGTTCGTAGGCAACAATACTTATCTTACAGTAACCACTCAGGAGGCTTATGATAAGTATCTAAAAACCTTCAAAGGCACCTTTAAAAATTAATTTTTCATATTTATTACATTTTTAATTTTATCATCTCAAAAAATTTCTTTTGAGATGATTTTTTTATTTAGCAAAAGTTTTTCATTAGAAAATTTGGTAGGTTATCAGAAAAAATGTACTTTTGACGAAAATTTTGAATTATGATACAACAAGCCTCTTTTATGGACTTTTTAGGAGGACTCTTCACTGTCCTTATTGTATTTGTTATTGGTTTTTGGCTCCTTGCTCTCTTAGTACCTACCTTTTTGCGCTTTTGGATAGGTAGAAAAGTAGATGCCTTTCAAAAGCAATTCAACCAAGAGATGAAAGAAGAACAGAGAAATACCCAGCAGAGATATTACAACTCCTCTACCAATTATACTGGGCAAACAGGTCATTCTCAACAATCCAAACAATCCAAAGAGAAAAAAATTGTAGGAGAATACATAGATTACGAAGAAATAGAATAGTATGAAGATAAAAATCCAACAGCTACTCCCTCATGGGGTGTGCTTGCTCCTTTTCATGGGGATTGCAATGGCTTTCTTTTACCCTCTCTTACAGGGCAAGGAAATGCAACAGAGTGATATTATACAGTACATAGGCATGTCCAAAGAGCGCAATGACTTCAGATCCGTTAGGGAGAGTTATTGGACTAATAGTGCCTTTGGGGGAATGCCTACTTATCAGTTAGGCGCTGAATATCCTCATAACTATATAAAGAAGTTAGATAAGGTCATACGCTTCTTACCTCGCCCTGCCGATTATCTATTTCTTTATTTTGTTGGCTTTTACCTCTTTCTGTTGGTGGTAAAAGTCCCTTACCGATATGCCTTCTTAGGGTCTTTGGCTTTTGGGTTCTCCACTTATCTGATCATCATACTCACAGTAGGTCACAATGCCAAAGCACATGCTATAGGTTATTTTGGGTTTGTCTTAGCAGGTATACTTATGGCCTTCCAGCGAAAGTACTTATGGGGTTTTCTGCTCACTACCTTGGCTTTAGCGTTGGAGATCAATGCCAACCACTTCCAAATGACTTACTATCTCCTCCTATTAGTCTTACTTCTGGGAGGAATCAAACTCTATCATGCTTGGAAGGGAGGGACACTAAGACCTTTCTTCAAGGGGGTAGGTGTCCTCTCAGTAGCGGCTCTTTTGGCTGTACTGATGAATGCTACCCTACTTTTGACTACCAAAGAGTATGAACGCTTTAGTACCCGAGGCAACTCGGAACTAACCCTCACTGCTGAAGGTACACCCAAGACTAATACTCATGGGCTTTCTAAGGAATATATTACTGAGTATAGCTATGGAGTCTATGAGAGCCTAAACCTAATTGTTCCTCGCCTGTTGGGAGGCTCTAACCACGAAAATATAGGAGAAAAATCCGCTACTTATAGCTTCTTAGTGGCACAGGGATATGACCCTATTGTCGTAGGACAATTCACCCGTCAGCTACCTACCTACTGGGGCGATCAGCCTATTGTAGCAGCTCCTGCTTACATAGGGGTAGTAGTCTTCTTTTTCTTTGTATTAGCACTTTTCGTGGTCAAACGACGCATCAAGTGGTGGCTCCTATCTGGGGTAATCCTCTCCTTACTACTCTCGTGGGGAAAGAATTTTGCCCTGCTCACTGACCTTATGATCGACTATTTCCCTTTGTACAACAAGTTCCGTGCGGTCTCTTCTGTACAGACTATCTTGGAATTCTGTATGCCTGCCTTGGCTATTTTGGGGCTTTACCAATACTTAGTCCACTATAAGAAAGAAATTTACTCTCGCTATCTGTATTACACCGCAGGTATTGTGGGAGGAACACTTTTACTTTTATGGCTTGCTAAGGGAGGTCTTTCCTTTGAAGCTCCTAATGATGCCTACTATGCACAAGCGTATGGGGAAGATCTTATCCGCCTTATCCGCCAGGATAGGGAAAGTATGTATACAACTGATATCCTAAGGAGCTTGCTCTATGTAGTGGCTACTTTCGCTATAGTATACCTCTTTTCTATAGGAAAAATCAACGAAAAGATTGCTTTTGCCTTAGTCTCATTGACTTTGGTAACCGATACAGGAAATGTTACTTATCGTTATTTAAGTGAAGACAACTATTGGCTTCCTTCTCAGACCGCAGACTACTTCCTCCCTTCTAAAGAAGAAACTAAAATTCTCGAGGACAAAGGGTATTTCCGTGTATTCTCGCTAAGCGAAGCACTCAATGGTGCTCGTACCTCCTACTTCTTCCACTCTCCTGGGGGGTATCATGCAGCCAAACCCAGAAGAATACAGGAACTCTTTGATTATCAGTTTTATAGAAATAAAAATGCACAAGTACTTAACCTACTGAATGTCAAGTATATACTCCAGAATGACAAGAATGGGATGGTTGTGATGGAGAATCCTGATGCTCTGGGCAATGCATGGTTTGTCAAAAAACTTTCTAAAGTGAGCAATGCTGATCAGGCAATGCAAGGAATGAGTACTCTTGATCCTAAGGCTGAGGCTATCACCTATGATTCGTCACTTAGCAATAAGACATATCAGGTAGATAGCACAGCTACTATCGAGCTCAGAAGTTATGAGCCGGACAGGCTCGTTTACTCCACTGACAACCCTCAGGAGGGCTTGGCGGTCTTCTCCGAAATCTATTACCCACATGGCTGGAAAGCTATACTTGATGGTTCCCAAGAACTCACTATTCATCAGGTAGACTATACCTTCAGAGGAGTTGAGATTCCCGCTGGTAAGCATACCATTGAGTTTGTCTTTGCTCCTACAATCGTAAAAACAGGCGGGTGGATCAGCCTTTCGGCATCCTTAGCCTTTGTTGTGATCGCTGTAGGGAGTGTTTTTGTACATAGAAAAAAAGAAAAAGCATGAGAATCATCAAGATATTATCCTTAGTAACTCTCTTTGCCAGCTGTGACACTCCACTTTTCACTCCTGAGGAGGACTTTATCACTCCTTTTGAGCTTACTGATGGGGGAGGGGGGACATCCTATGAGGAGACTATCGATTTTTATAAGAAATTAGCTACCAATTACAGTTCTGTTTCTCTGAAAACTATGTCCACTACCGATAGCGGTTTACCATTGTACTTGGTCATCTTCAACAGCGATGGTATTTTTGACTTCAACCGTATTCGAAAAAACAAGATGATTCTTTTCATCACCAACGGAATGAATGAAAAAGCACGTGAAGGGGTTGATGCTACTATGCAGCTGATGAGAAACTTAGCGCAGAAACAAATAGAAATTCCCGCTCATACAGTAGTCGTAACAATTCCCATCATGAACTACTTAGGACAGATGGAGCAGGAGGCTCTTTTCAAGGGGCAGATCAACACCTTTTTGGAGCGAAATCTCAACGAGGATTTCATAGAAAATAAAAGTCTCAATACCCGCTCATTTGTGGAGATTTTCCATCAGGTAAACCCACACTTTTTGGTGGATACATATTCCTTGGCTGGAGATGTGCCCTCACAAAGCCTTTTTTACCAGACCATTATTCCTGAAAAATTAGGCAAAGTAAAGTACTATTTGGAAGAGAATTTCATACCCCAGCTTAGTGATTCTTTGGCCAAGCACCCTGCGGAGGATACCCTTGGTAGAGCCTCCAGAAAACTACTGGCTTATCCTTCACCTCAGTCTTTTGCCTCTACAGCCTCCATCGTTGGGTATGCATCCCTATGGAACACTATAGGAATACAAGTGGCCAGCCGCATGAAAAACCCTTATAAAAACCGTGTGGAAGATATGTACAATGCACTGAAAAACATCCTCTTACTTGTCGATTCTCACAAAGAACTGATAGAGAATCTACAGGATTTGGAAGGTAAGGAAATGCTCAAGCAACAAAAGTATATCCTATCCTATAGGCTTGTCTCTGCCAAAGACAGCTTGCCTATAGAGAAAACACTCTATGAGCCTAAGGATACTATTGCTATTGCAAAAAGCTATGTAATTCCTCAGCTGCTGACAAAAATTATCGACAATCTCAAACGAAATCATATAGAATTGCATCGTTTTGAGAAAGATTCGCTACTAAGTGTATATGCCTATACCCTAAAAGCTCCCAAAGATAGCTTATCTTTCCTTACTAAGGAAGCTATGGAGAAAAAAATGACCCTAAAAAAACAAAAAATAGCTATTCGCAAAGGAGATATATGGGTGCCTACTGGGCAGAAAGGAAGAAAATACTTGTTGGAAACCCTCGAACCTTATTCAGAAAATGGATTTATGAAGACCAATATGCTCCCTTTGCTCCCAACCCCTAAGGATAGTCTTTGGATATATCCCATATTTAGTATAGAAAAATAAACATTGTTTCCTTCAGACCTAAACCACCTCATGAGATTACTATATTTTTTTTCACTTTTATTCCTACTTTCTTGTACTTCTACGCCTGAGAAACCTAAGGCGAAAAAACCACATCCTGACCTAAAAAGGGATACCCTACAGGGAAGTATCAGAACACAGACACAAGTGAACTATATTTTTATAGAAGACACCCTTACTAAGAAGACTCTTCAGCAAAAAGCCTATGAGCTCTCCATCACTTACGACCCTCAGGGATATCTGATAGAAAACTCCTATCAGGACGACTCTCTACAGGAACAAACACGCTTCTACTATGATGAAGAACACAGAGTGATTGTCGAAAACTATATGCATAAGTCACTGAAAAATAACGAAATAAAAATGACTCTTACCCACTATCAGTATGATACCTTAGGGTATGAGGTCTCTCGCCTTCGGTATGATTACTCTGATTCCTTACCTAAGGTTACTCGCTTCGATACCGAGTATGACAAGGATGGAAATATACAAAGTGTAGTCAAGTCTGTTTTCGAACAAAACGATTGGCAACTCTCCGATAGGGAGGTATACAAATACAATACCAAGGGATACGAACAGGAAAAAGAATCTTACTATTATTATAGAGCCCTATGGATGCTGCAGGAAAAAAAGATTTCTCGATATGAAAAAGATAGCTTATTGGTAGAAAAACTCTTCTATAACTATAAGCTACACAACCTACCCAGTCGTGTGCTCTATCGCTACAAAGGACTATTACAGGAAGTAACCTATATCAACCCTAAGGATAGTATCACCTCCATGGTCTCTTTTGAGTACAATCCCCAAGGGGAAATCACCAAGTATGTAGAGTATACCCCTGAAGGATTCGAAAAAAAACGTATATTTCACCTATATACTCCCTTCAGAGAGCGTTTGGAGGATGTCACTTACAAGAACAATACCGAAGACGAACGTACCCTCTACCGATATGATGTCAAGGGAAATCTTACCGAGAAAATAACCTATCGAGATCAAAAAATCACCTCGAAAACAGAGGTGAAATATACCTATTATGAGGCAATACCTCCTGTAAAATAACCTTAACTGTCCACATAGTGTGATGAGAAAAATCTTATATTTGCATGGCTTAGATAGCTATCTACACGCCGATAGGGAAGAGGTACTTGCACCTTATGGGGAAATACTTGCACCTGTCTTTGATTACAAAAATAACCCTGAGTTATTCACTCATTTATGTGAGGAATACCAAAATATTGATGTGATTATCGGCTCCAGTGCAGGGGGACTTATCGGTTATTTCTTGGCTCAAAAGTTACAAAAACCCTGTGCTTTGTTCAATCCTGCACTGAATTATCAGCACGAAATGCCCTTTGCCCCTTTTTGGGATAAGCATTATAAGGAGTATATGCTCCTTGTCATAGGTATGCAGGATGAGGTGATCCCCTATAAGGAGAGTCTGCCTATAGCTTTAACAGACAAAGCCCCTGAACAACAAGTGGATATACATCTTATACAAAATATGGCGCATAGTTATCCTATCGAGATTTTCTCTCAAGAATTGAAATTTTTCTTTGACAGGGTATGTAGGGGCGAATTGCAATTCGCCCTATAACTAAGGCAATTCCTAAGCTGGCGCGAGTCACATGATCGCTTCCAAGTATTCAACGACTTTAGCTCGTGCCTACTATGGATAGAGCTTGCAGCTCTTTATTTATGAAAAGCTTATACTCAAAATTTAAAACTAAAAAATAATGAATAAGGAAAACATCATCCATGAAATCCTAACAGGGGTAACTACTGCTTTTGACGAATTAGACCTTCCTAAAAAGCCCTATGGCAGAAATGAACTCTGGGAAGGTATCACCGATTATTTCAAAATAAAACAGAGAAAGAACAAAATAGAGTTTCATAATAATGAGGAAGAATATACTTGTCCTTCTATTACCATTAAAGACTTTGAGCAGCTTCCAGACGATTTTATAGACAATGAGTTGCTTCCTGCTTTGGAAGAACAATTTACTCAAATGTTCTTCAATCCTGAGTTGTATTATCGCTTTCAGTACAAACTTGCCTTAGTACTTGATTTTCTTACCGCCACTGGGCATCACGCCCGCAAACAAGTGCGATTGGAACACCCCGAGCGCAAGGCAGAACTCAAAGAGCGCTTGGATACCTATGTGCAAAAGGTAATCTATGAGGCTACTGAGAAAATGAAAGAGAAGGAAGTGCATAGCTTCTTTGATAAGCTCTTTGATTTTGAACTCACAGGTTATAGTGAGGACAAGGTAATTGAAATCCTCGATAAAGGGATTACCCTCATAGATCCTAAGTGGAAAAAGACTTTAGAAGAATATCAATGGAGCTTGCTTTACCATACACGAGAGTGGAAAGAAAAGGTTTTTATGAAACTATATTACAAAGTAGAAGGAAGTGATTGGTCAAAGAAATATACACTTAAGGAAGGTTTGAAAGAAAAAGATATAGATAACACCAAACTAAACCTATTTGTGGCACAAGCCCTTTGGCGTATCAAATACAAAAAATATAGTTGGGATGTAGAGTTTGCTTGTGAGGATTTAGAGCGTGCCGCTAAGGAATTAGGCTCTAAAAAAGCAGCGATGTACCTCAAAGAGGGGACAGGTATCTTGCCTAACGAACTTATCCATTACAAGGATAGTGAAGTGGAATGTGATGCCAATGATGTTTTTGCTCAGATCAGTGTGAAAATCAAACAAGAGTCAGCCACGGCTTATGACAAGGCTTTAGATTTTATCATTGCTCTGCTCAAAGCCGATTTCCCTGCGAGTTACTATATCAAGTTCAGCAGTAAAGCCCCTAAACAGTTTTTAGATATCAAAGGCATTGCCAAATCGCCTACTCATCGCTTTTTTGCCCAAGCACTGCAATACGAGGAGTTGCGTCCTAAATTGGTAGCTTATGCTGAGGTGGCTATGAAAGAATTTCAGTGGTATAATGATGTAGAAGAAGGCGAGAAAAGCTGTATGCCGGGCAGTTATGCGGTCTTTGGTTTGGGCTTGATAGGGGAGGAGTACTTTCCTTTGGTGAGCCAATACTTTTCGCTGTTGGATGACGAACACCAAATGATACACAAATACTTTGTGAGCGCCCTTATCGATCGTTATGGAGTGAATGAAAAATCCTTACCGCTTATCTGCCAAGGAATCACCTCGGCACAGTTTGATATGGTGTTTAAGAATTTGGAAAAAGAAATGGAAAAGCCAGAGAACAAGCAGTTACTCGCAAAATTCCTTAAGGAAAAAGAAGCCTTCTTTATTGCCAACAAAGAACCCGGTTTCTACAAATATTACGAAGAAGATATCTATTACGCGATCTACGGCAAGCAATGGAAGAAAAAGATAAAAGATTAGCTCTGAGATGAAAAAAATCCTTATTCATATACTCATTATAGCAAGTGCTGTTTATATTTCTTTTGTTTTTTATAAAACAATAGCTATTTATAGCCAAATAGATACAATGAAAAAGACAACAGCTTTGGTAAATGCTTGTTATAAGCAAGGACTTAAACTAAGGGCATATCTTGAAAAAATAGATGATATAAAACAAAAATATAAAATTACATTTTTATACAGAGCTACTGGATTGTTTTCTATCAGACAAGTTCCTCAAATAAAGGATAAGGAAGAAATTACTTATTATGAGATAGAAAAATGCTATTTTAATAAAGATGATGTTTTTAGTACTACCAACAAAGTAGGGATTTCCACTGAAAAATACCAAAGAAGTGATTTTCAATTGTTTTTGGATATTTTTAGTTACTATAAAAATGTACTGTTCTATGCCTTATTTTTTCTTAATTGCGCCTTTTACTGTTATGTAGATAGTAGTGATAAGAGTATAAAACTTTTCTGTATCATTTATACGATTATTTTTCTATTTATTTGAGAAACACCATTAATAATAAACCATTAATAATTAAAATGAAAGTAAGTAAATTAATCTTCCTTTTCCTCATAGGAATCATGTTAGGAAAAGCACAAACCAAAAAACAAATGAACGACCAAACCATTTACCAATTTGAAGTAGAGGACATTACAGGAAAAGCGTTCCCATTGTCAAGTCTACAAGGCAAGAAAGTAATGATTGTCAATACCGCCTCCAAGTGCGGACTGACCCCTCAGTATAAGGAGTTAGAAGCACTGTACCAACAGTATAAGGATAAGGATTTTGTCATTATAGGCTTTCCAGCCAATAATTTTCTCAAACAAGAACCAGGAACCAATGAAGAGATTGCCTCATTCTGCCAGGTGAATTATGGGGTAAGTTTTCCTATGATGAGTAAAATCTCTGTCAAGGGCAAGGATATGCACCCTCTGTATCAGTTTCTTACACAGAAGTCCAAGAATGGTGTCATGGATTCAAAAGTGAGCTGGAACTTTCAAAAATATCTCATTGGTAAGGATGGTCACTTAGAGAAAGTCATCGCACCGAAAACCTTACCTAATGATGCCGAAGTCATAGAATGGATCAATAAGTAATGATTAAGACAGAATGCCAATAATGATTAATGAACAAGAGAAATATCATCATAGATCATTATTGGCATTAATCATTATTATTCTATTTTACATAATATAAATTATAGGTATTTTAAAACCGTCAAAAGAAAAGAGGCTAACCACTGTTTTATGGTCGCCTCTCAACACGTTAATTCTAAGTATTATGTGGAGGTTATTTCAATACTTCTTTTACTTTCTCACCAATCTTTGCTGGTGAATCTACTACATGGATACCACATTCGCGCATAATACGTTTTTTGGCCTCAGCAGTATCCTCACTACCACCTACAATAGCTCCAGCATGTCCCATAGTACGCCCCTTAGGTGCTGTTTCTCCAGCAATAAAGCCTACTACTGGTTTCTTGTTACCTGTTTCCTTAATCCAGCGAGCAGCTTCTACTTCTAACTGACCACCAATTTCACCTATCATCACGATAAGTTCTGTTTCAGGATCATTCATGAAGAGTTCTACCGCCTCCTTGGTAGTAGTTCCTATGATAGGATCTCCTCCAATACCTATCGCAGTAGAAATACCTAATCCTTGGCGTACTACTTGATCCGCCGCTTCATAAGTCAAAGTACCTGACTTGGAGACGATACCTACTTTTCCTTTTTTGAATACGAAACCAGGCATGATCCCTACTTTCGCCTCTTCTGGAGTGATCACCCCTGGACAGTTAGGTCCTATGAGGCGACAATCTTTATCTTTGATATAAGCGGCTACCTTTACCATATCAGCCACAGGAATCCCTTCGGTAATGGTAATAATCACCTTAATTCCTGCTTCGGCAGCTTCCATAATGGCATCCGCAGCAAATGCAGGCGGAACAAAGATAATAGAAGTATCCGCTCCTACTTTTTCTACCGCTTCCTTAACAGAGTTGAAAACAGGTTTTCCTAAGTGTGTTTGTCCTCCTTTGTTCGGAGTTACCCCTCCTACTACGTTGGTTCCATATTGAATCATCTGCTCTGCATGGAAAGTCCCTTCACTCCCTGTAAAACCTTGTACAAGGATTTTTGAATTTTTATTTACTAATACACTCATTGGTTTGAATTTTTTAGAGCACAAAGTTAATCATTTATTTTTAATTTTCAAAGAAAAAACAAAATAATGTTCACTTATTAATGATTAATATCACAAATCATACTGGCATCAGGTATTAATCATTGTTGACATTAATCTTTATTGAAAGCTTTCTCTACCCCAAAAGAAAGGTGGATCTATATGTAAGGCTCTAAGGTAAGTATACCCCTGTCCCCTATGATGACTTTCGTTTTCTATGGCATAGAGTATCCATTGAGCAAAAGTAAAGGTCATTTGATAAATAGTAAGTGACTGGGTGTAGTCTACTATTTCTTTCCATTCACGCTCAATGATTTCTGTAACCTTGTCCCACAAGGCCAATACCCCTTCTTTGGTAGTAGGAAATTCTCCTTCAGTATAAAAGGGTGTATGTTTCTCGTGTAAGGTTTCTCTAAAGATATAATTGGTTATCATTAGAAACTCCTCTACCATCTCTGAAAAAGGACGTAGATTAGCGATGCTAAACTCAAAAAGGTCTTTCTCTGGAAAAGCCTCAATAACTTTGCGAGTAAGGGCACGTACATCCTTGAAATTGGTCAGTAGTGCCTCTGGTGTAAGTAATTCTTTCATTGTTGTTATATTTAAAATTTGGTGCAAAGATAATCATTTTTCTTATCATCTAAGATACACTGGTAACTCTCCCCTATTTTTTCTTCTCCCAATTTTTGCCATACACGGCATAATATATCGCTTCTTGATAGTAATCCTCTTTGTCTTTCAAAAAGTCGTTGAGCAGTGCTTTGTTTTCAGGATTTTTCATCGACTCTGTAAGCGATTTGAATATCACCTCATCTTGTGAAGAAATCACTCCCTCATATATCACAGGCAAGGTCTCTGCACTAAATCCATACTGCTCTATCAGTGCACTCACAAAGTTTTTGTGTACCATCTGGTGCTCATCATCTACTAACTTAAAGTATTCTATAACCAAAGGAAAATACTTCTTGTCAGTGAGTCCCAAGCCAAATACAGCATAGCTCCCTGGCATACAGCTCTTCTCCCCTTCTTCCACATCGGTATACCATTCAAACTCTTTCATCGCTACCTTTGCATATTTCTCTAATTTAGGATGTAAGGTTTCATATTGCAATGCTTGTGCAAAAAAGCGATGAGTGCTTGATTTTGCAAGACCTTTTATATCCAAAAAGTGTTTAGGGGCTTTAGAACTGAATTTTATCTGATAACTATGTGAGAAACCTGCTTTAAGCAGCGCAATGATAAAATCCAATGCTTTGCCATAAGCCTCAGCAGTCTCTTGCTTGATTTTAAGGCTAATAGTAGCAAATACATCATTAGCATCAGCTTCCAAGTCGCTATCTTTGTAGTGAATTAGGTTATCGGGTAGCTCGCCCGTACCTTTTTTAAGGTATTGCTTAGCTTTCCCGGAAGCCAGTTCATTGGCAGCTCGTTCCAAGTCTTCACAAGCAAACTTCACATCCCAACTGTATTGTTTGTATTTAATTTTCCAAAGAGCCTGCTGTACAAATAGTTTTAATTTCTCCGCATCAACCTTTTCAGGGGCAATTTCTGCCTTCAGAATGTATTCTTTATCGCATTTTTCATTCCCTTTCACTTGGTAATAAAGTGGCATAAACACCGCCTTTTTCCACTTTCCAGCCCGATGAATCAATGAACTCCGATACTCTTTAAGAAAGTTTCTATTCTGCATAGCCTCTATACTTTTCATATACTTTTCAGCCACTGCTATAATTTGGCTTTCAGTGTATTGAGTAAGATTTGTGTCGAATAACTTGTCTAAAAAACTAATCCATTCATTTTCTATCACCTTCCTACTACCATCAATAGTAGTTTCCTGCACATAACTATCAAAGCGCTCTCTAAGTTCCACTTTGCGAGGTTCATTCACCAAATAAAACTCCTTATTAGCCTGCTTAAAGTTTAGTACAACTGTCAGTTGGTACTGAAACTTCCCAAAATGTACCTCATCAAAGAACATTTCAGTAATTTTCTCTTGTACAATACTGAGAATTTCCTCTATTTCCTCCCCCGAGAGCCTTTCTATACCTTCTATTTTAGTAGCTACAGATCCAAAACCATCTCTATCTAAAGCCACTTCAATTCTATTATTGTTTTGTTTCACAACAATATAATCAGCCAGCCCTTCATCAAGATACCACTTCTGATAAGGAGGTTTCACAATATATTTACCAAACCCTTTTGCTATCCCTTGTAGGATTTCTTCAGCGTATTTTTCTGTTGTATTCATTTCTTTTATTTTAGCAAATGTACATTTTGATATACCTTTCTTATCTCGTCTCTTACTTCCATGAGCGCAAAGCCCAAGAGGTTCTTGCCACGCCACGAAGCGATATTATGTGCTTTCTCGTTGTCTTTTCCCAAGCCTATCCCCCAAATGGTATCGAGCGGACTCGCTTCTACTAGTATTTTATCACCAGTAGAGAGCAAAAAGTCCATCATTTCCTTATTTTGAGTGAATTTGTAGTAATTTCCATTCAGTACAATACTGTATTTGAGTTTGTCCCACACCTGAGGGTCAAAGTTGCGCACTTTCCTTCCCAAGGCTTTCATCAGTTTAGGGTCAGAAGTGTTCATTATCTCCTTTTCTACTTCTTCATCACCAAACAAACGCGCTTTTTCAGCCATCATATACTGTTCAGCACAGTAATACTCATCACCATCTACACAAAAAGGTGAGGGTTGCCATTGCGAAAAACAAGATTCATCTACTACCTCTGCATTGGGTTTCCAAAAGAAAACAAACTTGAGCTTCTTTGCCGAATGGATAAAGGTTGCTTTAGAATATTTATAAGCGCCTTTGGGCTGCCAAACCGGAATTCCTTCGTAGTAATAATCCTCCTCGTCATCTATATCTTGGTCATCCTCTTCCCATCTGTTGTAATGCCAAAAACAAGGATACGGAAAAAGTGCTTGGTACTCTTTTTGTTGTGCTGGGGTAAGGGACTCATACCAGTCCCAAAACTTGGATTTATAATCTTCGCCAGCGCCCATACGCCAGCCTATCGTAAATTCAGTATAAGCAGGGAACGCAATCCACAGCGGTGCCATAAGTTCAAATGTAGGTTTCATTATCGTGTATTTTTAAGAGACAAAAGTAATATTTTTCTAAGAATATCACAAACTATTTATATTTTTGGACTATTACCCACCTTCCTTTTTTTAGCCCACCAAGAAATAAATCAATATCTGAATAGATAGGGAAAACATCCAAATAATCTTTGCCCAATTATAATGATCCAAATCAACAATAGATTCTTTAATAAAAGAAAAAAGTGCCACTACTAAAATTAGATACCCAATATTCACATAGTGATGAAGTATATCCAAAAATAATTGAAAAGAACTTCTCGTGTAATGTGTTGTGCAAACTCCTACGATATTGGGAGTACCTCCCATACTATAAGTTCCTATTATTTGAGTTAGGGAGGTGTATTTCAGATAAGGATCATTCAGTACATAGTAAGTTACTTTGTCCTTCCAGTGTATTTTAGGGCTTCTCCTAAGCCATCCTTCTCTACTTATAAAAATATCAGCTTCTCTTTTCTCTACTTTGTCATAAATGGTCATTGCTTTAACCTCTTTTTCATTTCCTATATGAATTTCAATCGGCTTTATACTTCCTTTCCTTCTTTTCTTAGGATAGAATACTTCCTTTACCCAAATGGTTTTCTTCTCCAAAGTATCTATTCTCTGATAGGTGGTGATTGTTTTGTAAAACACAAAGAAACTGGGAGCAAAGCAAAAAATAGCCGCCAAATAAGTGAGAAAAGCTTTGTAGTTTATCATTGCTTTATTAGGGTATTTTTCGTAAGGATATATCTCTTGGGAGTAGTGCCAAACTTCTTTTTAAAGGCAGCTATAAAGTGGCTGGGCATACTATAGCCGAGCTTTAGAGAGAGCTCATTGACATTGTACTGCTCGGTGGTCAGCCACTTACGCGCCAGCTCCATCTTGTAATCAAAGAGAAAGCCATAGACGGACTCTCCATAGATCTGCTTAAAACCACTCTTGAGCTTCTTCAGGGGTAATCCCACCTCTTCGGAGAGTTCCTGTAAAGAAGGGGGCGAGGTCATACGACTAAGAAGAAGCTCCTTAGCCTGACGAATTTTTTGTACATTATCTTCATTGGAAAGAAATGGACAAGCCTCTCCCTCATTATCTTGATTCTTATTAAAATATAAGCTCAGCAGTTCATAAACCTTTGCCTTAAGATATAGTAAATGAAGGCTTTTAGGTAGGTGTACTGTACGTATCTGATGCAGAATCACCGACAGATGGGGCGATATAGTTCCTGTGGTATAGTACTTCTCATGCTGGCGCCCTGGAGAGAGAAAATCTATCAAACCGGACTCTTCCAAAAATAGTGAATGGAACTTTCCTATGGTAATAAATAACGAAAATAGAGCCGCTCCTGGTGCTAATCTTACCTGCAAGGGCAATATTTCTTTGGGATTATACAGCAGAAGACTCTCCATCTCCTTCAGCGGCAAAGAGTAGTTTCCTCCATGGAATACAAAGGCTACCTCTGCCCTATCGCAGAAATGAAACTGGATAAAATGTTGCTTAATCTCTTGACTAACTATCTTATAATCATTACTTTCATTCTCCTTGTGTAGGATAAAAACTCCCTCTTCTACTTCCTGAAAAAGGGAGGCACTTCGGGCGATATTTTCTTCTCTCATAATCGAATATATCTTACATTTCTTATTTAGACTTTTTCTATATTTTACATAAATAGATATAGTAAAATATTGGTTTTCAATAAAAAATAAATCTGAGTGCAAAGATAGTACTTTTAGAGTAAAAAAAAGAACTTTTAGCGATATTTTTTTTCATAATATAGCTGTATTTTTGCATTCGTTTTATGGATATGGAGATGACTCAAAATACAACTCAAAAAGAAACTCATTTTTATACTATTGGAATTAGCTACAAAAAGGCAGATGCAGATATGCGTGGGCTTTTTAGCCTTGATGCTGAGCATCAAGAGCGTATTCTCTCCCTCTCTCAGCAGGAGGGAATGGAGGGACTGGCGATCCTCTCTACTTGTAATCGAACAGAACTCTATGGCTTTGCCCAGCATCCTTTCCAGCTGATTCAGAAACTATGTGCCCACTCCAAGGCAACTCTTGAAGACTTTGAAAAGGTAGGATATATCTACAAAAATAAGGAGGCTATTAACCACCTCTTCAATGTGGGTACAGGATTGGATAGCCAGATTCTGGGTGACTTTGAGGTGATTAGCCAGCTAAAGAAATCTTTCTCCTTAGCCAAAAAATACAACCTAATCAACGCCTTCATGGACCGCTTGCTAAACTCTGTAATCCAAGCAAGCAAACGCATCAAAAACGAAACAGAACTTTCCTCTGGCGCTACTTCTGTCTCTTTCGCTTCGGTACAGTATATACTACAAAATGTAGTGGATATTTCTCAGAAAAATATTCTCCTTTTCGGTACGGGGAAGATTGGTCGCAATACCTGTGAAAACCTCATCAAGCATACCCAAAATGAGCATATCACCTTGATCAATCGCACTAAGGAGAAAGCTCAAGAGATTGCCGGAAGGTTCAATGTTTTGGTAAAAGATTTTGCGCTGCTCGAAGAAGAACTTACCCAAACAGATGTTTTAGTAGTGGCTACAGGTAGCAAGACTCCTACGATTACCAAGGAAATGCTGCCTTCTGACAAAGAAATGCTTATCCTCGATCTATCCATTCCTAAGAATGTTGCCACAGATGTAGAAGAACTTAGTAAGGTAAGGCTTATCCATATGGACTATCTCTCCCAAATGACAGATGATACTCTGGAGCGTAGAAAGGCTTTTATACCTCAAGCTCAGCAAATTATAGAAGAAATAAAGGAAGAGTTCGACCAATGGCTACAGAACCGACGTTTTGCCCCTGCCATACAAGCACTCAAGCAATCCTTAGAAACTCTCAAAGAAGGAGAAATCGATTTCCAACGCAAAAAAACAACTGACTTCAACGAACTTCAAGCCAGTATCATTAGTGATAGAATCATTCAAAAAATCACTACCAAATTCATCAATCACCTAAAGGAAAGCAGCACCCCCGAGGAAAGCCTTCTCTTTATGAAACAGGTCTTTGAGTTATAGTTATTTAAGGGGAGAATGAAGAAATAAAGGGCTATAGGTTTTTTGCAAAAAACCTATAGCCCTTTATTTTTCTTTAATCCTAAAATTATTGCTTTCTCTTTTGGTTTTTATTAATGATAGAAGCCACTGCATAGGTAAGCATAAGACAAACCAAAGCAAAAAGCAGAATCATCATGGTTCCATTGGTATGATTGTACAATGGGATAAAGGATAACATATTCATATTCTTTTTTTTACAAAATTCTTTCTACAACTCTTTAAATACGGTGTGTAACAAGCGTTTCTTATCACTGATACTCTCCTCCATAGAAATCATACTCTCTGTACGGTAGACTCCCTGAATGTCATCAATCATAAAGATAATTTCCTTAGCATGCTTGGTATCACGGGCTCTTATCTTACAAAGGATATTATACTTCCCACTGATGATACTGGCTTGGGTAATGTATGGAATCTCAGTGAGTCGCTCTATAACAAACTGAGTTTGATGGTTCTTCTCCAAGAAAATACCTACATAAGCTACAAAAGTATACCCTATCTTATCATAATCTACCGTAAGGGTGGAGCTTTTGATAATCCCTGATTCCTCCATTTTTCTCACTCGTATATGAATAGTCCCTGCTGATACATCCAAAGCCTTGGCTATATCTGTAAAGGGCATACGAGTATTTTCGATAAGCATATCGAGAATTTTGTGGTCAATTTCGTCTAATTTAAATCGTGAAGCCATACTTTTATTTTTGTGCGCAAAGGTATAACTTTTTTTGCAATAAAAATAAGAAAAACAGCAAAAAAATTATATTTTCTCTACTTCTTTTCGAATATACTCCAAAATATCAGGAATCATTGTATATATATCATTATTGGGGTATCGACAAATTTCTGAGAATTTATAGGTCGTATGGGCATAAAATTCCTCTCCCTCACTCTTGTCCACTACTTTAGGAACAAAAACAATCTTCCCTTCTGATAGCTGTTCTTCCAATTGTACATACACCCTTCGAGTAGGTTCTTTATCATCTACAATACAGTAATCTCTGAAAGATTTCTTATTCTCAGGAATATCAAAATAAGGAGCATATCCTTCGCCTGTTACTTCTGTATCATTGATATATTCTATCCCTCTGAAAATCGCCTCTGCTACATACCTGCGGGTCTGCTCACGTATGTAATCCTCAGGATAAAACCCAGATTCTATTAGAATAGTAGGAGTCCCTAATAGTGAATACTGATCTCCAGTACAGTTGGGATTAAAACTATCATCAAATCGACCTATTTGCTCAGGTATTAACAATTGTAAACAGTTGTTTATTTTTATAACAATTTGCATAGCTTTCTTTCTTACAGGAGTAATACTTCTGGTCACATCTACCGAAGGGGCTAAGAAAGATACTGTAGCAGGCTTCTGCCCTACTCCAAAAATAGTACGTTGGTCGTGTAGGTTAAAACAAAAATCTGGCTTTACTTCTTGGTATATTTTTCGTAAAAAAATACTTTCTTTTTGAGAGAGATTTACAGCATCTCGATTAAGGTCTACTCCTCGGGCATTCTCTCTGGTATATAGGTCAGCTCCATCGGGATTGAGCATCGGGATGATATACAATTGACAGTTGTCAAAGGGATAGCCCTCAGTAGCAAAGAGCTTAAAGAGATCTATGAGCGCCCGAGTAGTAGTACTTTCATTGCCATGCATCTGTGACCATAGTAGTATCCGCTTACTCCCCTCACCTATTCTATACAAGGGGATAGGCTGCCCTTCCTCTGAGGTTCCTTCTTGGTATTTCCATAGATTATAATTGTGGAGTATCTGATGGAGCTTCCCACTATAGAGATATTTCCCTTTGATTCTTGTATCGGTTGTATATACGAAATTCATATCTATATATTTTTTACAAAAGTAAATATAATATAATTTATGTTTGTAAAATATTGTAAATTTATTTCTGTAAAATAATTTGGCGATTATTAAAATAATAATTACTTTTGTAACCTTAAAACTTTTACACATTTTACTTATGTTCGACCAACAGAAATTCATAGCCCGTCTACAGAAGATCATGAATTATTATGAAATCAACGCTTCTACTTTGGCTGATAGTTTAGGGGTTTTGCGCTCCAGCATTTCACATTTATTATCCGAGAGGAACAAGCCTAGTTTGGATTTTGTACTCAAGATTACAGAAAAATATCCAGAAATAGACCTCTATTGGTTACTTTATGGAAAGGGCTCTTTCCCCAAAGAAGAACCTCGTGAAGAGCCTAAAGAGAAATTACCTCCTAAAAAAGTAACTCCTATTACGCCTCCTGAGATTCCTTTTCCTCCTATAGAACCCGCTCAAGAAAAGCCTATAGAAAAAAACGTTCCTCTGAAAGATATTCCTAAAAAAGAAGTACAGAAAATTATTTTCTTCTATAAAGATAATTCTTTTGAGATATTTGAAAATTTGTAGTATATTTGCTTTTTAATAAAGTATAAGATAGTTTACATTTGTGAAATAAATATTATTTGGTTTATGATAGAACACTTATTCACCGCCGATGCTATGATCGCTTTGCTGACCCTTACATTTTTGGAAATCGTATTAGGGATTGACAATGTTATATTCATCTCTATTGTCACCGGCAAGCTCCCTGAGCAACAACGAAAGAAAGCTACTCGTGTAGGGCTCTTCTTGGCTATGTTCATCCGTATCCTTCTGCTCTTATGTATCTCTTGGCTAGTTCAGCTTAAGGAGCCTTGGATCAGTTTTGATTATGGTTGGTGCCGAGCGGACTTTAATGGACAAGCACTTATCCTACTGGTGGGAGGAATCTTTCTTCTCTACAAGTCCACTCACGAGATTCACTCCAAGGTAAACCATATAGAACACATTACCGATTCATCCCAAGCGGAGAAATCTCGTAGGAGTTCTTTCTGGGGAACTATTGTTCAGATTCTTATGATTGATATCATTTTCTCTTTGGACAGTATCCTTACAGCTGTGGGGATGACCAATGGCTTAGAAGGTGCCCTACTGATAATGATCATCGCGGTTATCCTCTCGGTAGGCATTATGATGCTCTTTGCGGTTCCTGTGGGCAACTTTGTCAATCGTAACCCTTCTATCCAGATCTTAGCTCTATCCTTTTTGATCCTTATTGGGTTCATGCTTCTAACCGAAAGTATGCACTTATCTCATGCGGTTATCTTTGGCAAAGAGGTAGGCGCCATTCCTAAAGGATATTTATACTTTGCTATTGCTTTTTCTTTGGGCATAGAGTTCCTCAATATGCGCATGCGAAAAAAATCATAACCTCAAAAACTTTTATACTATGAGTACTAATTATGCTTACACCCATGGGGCTTCTTCTATCCCTTTGTTAGGAGAAACCATCGATGAAAATTTGAAAAAAACGGTTGAGAAATACCCTGACCAAGAGGCACTTATCTGTGCTCACCAGAACTATAGGGCTACCTATAGGGAGTTCTATGAGCAGGTCATACAAGTGGCCAAAGGACTAATCGCCTTAGGCGTAAAGCGTGGCGACCGTGTAGGGGTATGGTCACCCAACTGCTACCAATGGACACTCTTGCAGTATGCTACGGCCAAGATTGGAGCAATTTTGGTAAATATCAACCCTGCCTATCGTACCAGTGAGCTGATCTATGTAATCAATCAATCAGGCTTATCGGTCATGTTCTCCGCACTCCAGTTCAAGAGCAGCAACTACAAGAAGATGATGGACGATGCACGTGAGTTCACAGATACGATCCGAAAGACTATTTTTTGGGATAAAAGTTGGGATCATTTTCTCAAGGAAGGGGAACGTATCTCCGATGAGACCCTGCGCAAGCGTGAGGGAAAGGTTCAGTTTGATGATCCTGTCAATATCCAATACACTTCTGGTACTACAGGTAATCCCAAGGGAGTAACTCTCTCTCACCATAATATATTGAACAATGCCTATTTCATAGGAATACGTATGAACTATAGTCATGTGGATAGAGTTTGTATTCCTGTGCCTTTTTACCATTGTTTCGGTATGGTCATAGGCAATTTAGCTTGTACTGTTCATGGGGCAACTATGGTAATCCCCAACGATAGCTTTGATCCTGTAAAAACCTTGGAGACGGTAGAGCGTGAGCGCTGTACTTCTCTCTATGGAGTGCCTACCATGTTCATAGCCGAACTGCAAGAAATGGAACAGAAGACCTATGACCTTTCTTCCCTCCGTACTGGGGTAATGGCTGGCTCCTTGTGCCCACCTGAAATCATGAAGAAGGTCAAGGAACAGATGAATATGCACGAGATTACCATCTGTTATGGAATGACAGAGACTTCACCTGTCTCTACCCAAACGAAGATTGGCGTACCTTTCGAAAAACAAATCTACTCGGTAGGGACTATACATGACCACTTGGAAATCAAGATTATAGATCCAGAGACCAAAGCCACTCTCAAGCGTGGAGAAAGTGGGGAACTCTGTACTCGTGGCTATTCGGTGATGCTCAAGTACTGGAACAGTCCCGATGCTACCCATCAGGTATTGGACGAGCAGCGCTGGATGCACACTGGCGACTTGGCTATGATGGATGAAGAGGGATATTTGCACATCTCTGGTCGTATCAAAGACCTTATCATACGTGGCGGGGAAAATATCTCTCCAAAAGAAATCGAGGACTTCCTCTATACGTACAAAGGGGTGATGGATGCCCAAGTGATAGGGGTACCCAGTGAGAAATATGGAGAGGAAATCATGGCATGGATCAAGCCCAAGGAAGGGGTTACCATCACCGAAGAAGAAATCCGTGACTTCTGTAAGGATAGAATTGCTCACTATAAAATACCCAAATATTGGAAATTCGTTAGCGAATTCCCTATGACCATTTCTGGAAAAATCCGCAAAGTGGAAATGCGTGAGATTGCTGCACGTGAATTAGGTCTCGAACCTGAAGAGTAAAAATTTATTTTATAAAAACAGTTTATCTATAAAATATTTTTCTTACCTTTGTCCTAATTTTAATTAGAAATACAATTATGAATCATCAACTAAAAATATTCAACTCCCTTACAGGAGAAAAAGAAATCTTTGTTCCCCTACATGCTAATAATGTAGGTATGTATGTATGTGGCCCTACAGTGTATAGTAATGTACACTTGGGCAATGTACGTACCTTTATGTCTTTTGACTTTATCTATCGCGCACTCAGATTCTTAGGTTACAAAGTACGCTATGTGCGCAATATCACTGATGCCGGTCACCTCACCGATGATGGCGATGTGAACAACGATCGTTTCGTAAAGCAATCTCGCCTCGAAAAGCTCGAACCTATGGAGATTGTTCAGAAATATACTGTGGATTTCCACAAGGTTTTGGAAATCTTCAACCTACTCCCCCCTACTATCGAGCCTACTGCTACAGGACATATCTTGGAACAGATACAGCTAACTGAAAAACTCTTAAAAGATGGTTTTGCTTACGAAAGCAACGGTTCTGTATATTTTGACGTACTCGAATACAACAGGCGAGGACTGAACTATGGGGAACTTTCTCGTCGCAATATAGAAGAGCTCTTTGCCAATACCCGTGACCTCGACGGACAGGGAGAAAAGCGCAATCCTCAGGATTTTGCCCTGTGGAAGAAAGCTTCTCCTGCTCATATCATGCGTTGGGCTTCTCCTTGGGGGGATGGCTTCCCCGGCTGGCACTTGGAGTGTACTGTGATGAGTACTAAATACCTCGGTGACCAATTCGATATCCACGGAGGGGGGATGGATCTGAAATTCCCTCACCACGAATGTGAAATAGCTCAAGGCAAGGCCGGACATGGCCAGAGCCCTGTACGCTACTGGATGCATGCCAATATGCTTACCATGAACGGACAGCGTATGAGCAAATCTACCGGAAACTATATCCTCCCGATGCAGCTTATCTCTGGGGATAACACTTTCTTTGAAAAACCATTCGCTCCTGCGGTGATTCGTTTTTGCTTTATGCAAGCACACTACCGTAGCGTATTGGATATCTCCAACGAGGCTATGCTCGCCGCTGAAAAGGGCTTCAATAGACTGATGGAGGCTGTAAAAATCCTCAATGAGCTAACCTCTGAGATAGAACACCCAGGACCTCTTTCCTCTGAGATAGAACAATGGAAACAAAAGTGTTACGATGCCCTCTTGGACGATTTCAATGCGCCTATTCTCATTGCTCACCTCTTTGAGGCGGTTAAGTGGATCTTCCAAGTGAAAAGCGGGGAAGAAAAAATCTCCATCCAAGAACTTGAAGAGCTTCGCAGCCTTGTCAATGCCTTTGTTTTTGATGTCTTAGGACTAAAAAATGAAGAGCTAAATGCCGCAAATAATGACAGACTCGATGGCGTACTCCAGCTGCTGATCAATATGCGTATGGAAGCTCGTGCCAACAAGGATTTTGCCCTCTCCGACAAGATTCGCGATGAACTCTTAGCACTCGGTATCCAGCTCAAGGACGGCAAGGAAGGAACCTCTTATAGCCTTAACTAAGAAAATTTGCTTACTATGAAAAAGTTAGTAGTCCCCTTTCTGCTACTATTTTGTCAATTTGTTGTGGCTCAAGCTATAGAAGGAGGCTTTGCTGTAATCAATGACAAAGATGGTTATGTAAATGTGCGAAAAGAAAAGAGTGTCCACAGCAAAGTGCTTAAAAAACTTGATAACAATACCCTTATTTTTGTTTTTGAATATGATAAGGCTCAAGAAGGCAATTGGATTTATGCTGATAATGAAGGATACATTTACAACGATAGGGTCAAATGGATAGAAAAATTACCCAAAATAGCTAAGGGTATTGCCAGAGGAAATACTATTGTTTTTGAAGGAAAAGAGATTCAGGTAACTCTCGCTACTGAAAAGTTTGATAAGGACAAACATTCCTTCAAATATCACAAAGAATATCGTGATATAATAGAAAAAATAGATGGAAAACCTTTCTGGGGAACAGATGGTAATATACCAAAGAAGGAATATAAGAGTATTGAGGTAAAGATTCGAGGAAAACAAGTCTCCATTCCCAAAAGCGCCTATAGCGATTTGTATGAATCTTATTTATATACAGAATTCAATTCTGTCTATTATGATAAAGACAATGATATTCTCTATATAGTAGCAGATAATGGTGACGGTGCAGGGGCTTATATGGTTTGTTGGCAGATAGAAAAGGGTGTCTACAAAGGAAGAAAAGTAGGTATTCCTTTCTAAAATATAGATCACATCTCTTAGACTATACTTTTATAGTCCTAACTAAAAACCTATTATTATGAAGAAACTATTCTTAACTTTTCTGTTTTTTTGTCAGTTTGCTTTTGTTCATGCTCAAGAAGAAGCCTTTGGGGTAATCTATGACAAAGATGGTTATGTAAATGTACGAAAAGGAAAAAGTGCCCAAAGCAAAGTGCTCAAAAGGCTCAATAACAAGACCATTGTTTTTGCGTATAACTACGATAAGGCAATCGATGGTAATTGGATTTACACCGATGAGGAGGGGTTTATTTATAATGATAGGGTCAAGTGGATACATGAATTCCCTATAATAGCCAAAGGCATTGCCAAAGGAAATACTATTGTCTTTGAAGGAAAAGAAATTCAAGTTGTTCTTACTTCTGGAAAGTTCGACAAGAGTAAACATTCTTTTGAATACTACAAAGACTCACCAAGTGGAGTAGAAGTAATAGATGATAAGCTTCCCTATGGTACTGATGGAAAAATGCCAACTACAGAATATAAAAGTATTGTGATAAACATTCATGGAAAACAAGTGTCCCTCCCCAAGGATGCTTATAGCGATTTGTATGAACCTACTTTTTCTATAGACCATAATTCTGTCCATTATGACAAGGAAAACGATATACTTTATATAGTAGCAAATAATAATTATGCTGAACGTCCTTATAAAGTATGTTGGCAGATCGAAAAAGGGGTCTACAAAGAAAGAAAAGTAGGTGATTTGGTCTACTAATCCATTATTTTTTGAATGTAATACAAGTCTATGTCTTACAAATATTTTCTATTTATATCGCTGATTTTCTGTAATTTATCTTACGGACAGATAAGACCTACCCTTATTCCTGTCCAGCGGGACACCCTTGCTTCTTCTCTATCTAAAGCCCCCCTTGCCCTCTCCCCTACCAAGGACACCCTTTCTATAGTAGCAGTAGGTGATGTGATGATAGGATCGGCCTTTCCCCTTGGGTATCTTCCCAAGGACGATGCTATAGAGAGTTTCAAGCAGGTAAAGCCTTACCTAAAGGGAGACATTGTTTTTGGCAATTTAGAAGGGGCTATCCTGAACGAAGGAGATTCTGATAAGTGCAAGGATAAGGAAGAAGGTTCTTGCTATGCCTTTCGCATGCCTGATCGCTATGGGACTATCTTAAAGGAAGCAGGCTTCAACCTGATGAGCACTGCCAACAACCATGCCAATGACTTTGGAGAAAAAGGTCGACTCAATACTGCTCGAGTACTCAATGAAGTAGGCATCTATCATGCAGGGCCTGTGGAGAATAAGTCGGTTGTATTTGAGAAAGAAGGTATCAAGTATGGTTTTTGTGCCTTTTCCCCCAATAGCCACATGATCTCTATCAATGCAACAGAAAAGGTAATAAATCTCATCCAAGAGCTTCGACCTCAGGTCGATATTCTAATCGTCTCCTTCCATGGTGGCGCCGAGGGGGCTTCTTATACCAGAGTAACACGCCAAAAGGAAACTTTCTATGGGGAGAACCGAGGCAACGTGTATGAGTTTGCCCACACAGCTATCGACAATGGAGCCGATATAGTACTGGGACATGGCCCCCACGTGACACGTGCCGTAGAGGTATACAAAGGAAAATTCATTGCCTATAGTATGGGAAATTTCAATACTTATGGGCGCTTTAGCTTGGCCGGGCCTAACGGAATTGCTCCCTTATTGGATATAAAAATCAATCGCAAAGGCGATTTTCTCTTCGCCAATGTTCTTTCTGTAAAGCAGACCAAAGCCAAAGGGTTGGAATTGGACAACAATTGTAAGGTATACGAAGAGCTCAAAAGACTTACCCAATTGGATTTTCCTGAGACACCCTTATGCTTTGAGCAAGATGGCATCTACCTAAAAGAAGTAGTACCCACTACTGCGATTCAAGCCATTGAGTAATCAATGAAAAGAGTTGTTCTATATCTGCCTGACTATTGAAACTGTGCAGGCAAATCCTTAGGCGCTCTTCTCCTTTGGGTACTGTAGGTGCATAAATAGGCTTGATACCCAATCCCTGAGTTTGTAGCAAGGAGGAAAGATTTCTCAGCCTTTGTGTATCCTTTACTATGAGTCCTTGTATAGAAGATTGAGAATCCATAAAATAAACCTGTTCTGTTGAAGGAAAAAAGGGTATCTTCTCCCTAAAGAAAGTGATACGCTCTTGTAACATTTTCCTTTCCTTCAGCTCAGGCAAAAGCTTGTAGGAAGCCATTACTGAGGCTATACTCTCTGGCGAAGGGGCTGTGGTATAGATGAACGAACGAGCAAAATTTATCAAATAGTCTATTACTGGCTCCTGAGCCAGCGCAATAGCTCCATGTGCTCCAATCCCTTTACCAAAGGTAATCAAGCGAAGAAAGACCTCATCAGCTATACCTAACTGCTGGCAGAGCCCCTCTCCCCTCTCTCCAAATACTCCTACTGAGTGTGCCTCATCTACTATCAGATAGGCATGATATTGTTTAGCCAAGGCAACCATCTCCTTCAGGTTAGGTATGTCTCCATCCATGGAGAAAACCGCTTCGGTAGCTATATAAATGGTGGTATACTTCCCTGAAAATCTTTCCAATTTTTCCCTAAGATCCTCCAAAGAATTGTGTTTGAACTTAAAGCTCTGAGCATTTGTCAATTGTAACCCATCTCGGATGGAGGCATGTATATATTGGTCATATAGCACCACATCTCCCTTGAGAGGGATTGAGGAGAAAATCCCCACATTGGCATCATAACCCGAGTTGAATATCAATCCCTTAGGAGCCTGATGAAAGGCAGCCAACTGCTCCTCTGCTTGCTCTATCAAAGGGTAGTTCCCTGATAGCAGGCGAGAACCTGTACTCCCATTATGCTGAGGCTCTCGGGATAGCAAAGCCTGCGCATACTCCCTTTGTTGGGGATTATGCGCAAGCCCTAAGTAATCATTTGAATAAAAGTCTACTATATAATTTTTAAGTGAGAGACTACGAAAAGCATCTTCTTTTTTTCTCTGGTCTATTGCCTTGAGCAAAGAAGAAGGAAGTATAAGAGACATTATTTTTTTGATTTAACAATTGTTTTTTCTATTAGTACAGTCGTAATCCATGCCCAGAAAGCAGGAAACAACCACGAAACTCCATATTCGTGTAGGGGGAAAGGCACTTCGAAGAAGTGGTAACCCAATTGTTCTAAGAACAAAGGGATAGTAGTAACAAAAGTAACCAATGAAACCACTTTGAAGACCGTTTTGGAAGCCAAATAAGAAGGCAACAGATGTAAAAAGACCAAAACGATTACCACTGGATAGAATAATACCAGTACAGGATAGGCTATCTTAATGATATACTCCACTCCATAAGGGGCTACAATCACACAATATACACAGAGAATAGTTACAAATATTCTATAAGTACGCTCATTTCCTTTGGTAATTTCTTTGAAAAAATCAGCTCCTCCAGTGATAATACCTACTGCTGTAGTAAAACAAGAAATACCCACGGCTATACTTAGGAGCAATCCTCCTACCCCTCCCAATACATGCTTGGTAATAGCCACCAATAGAGGTACTCGCTCAACAATAGCTGGGAAATACCCTCCCTGAGAAGCTCCTGCATAGATAAAGCCTGTATAGGTGATAAAAAGCAAGATTCCACTCCCTATCCCTGAATAGATAGTCAAGCGCTTCACTTGGCTCTTATCTAATGAATTATCCATAAACAAAGAAGCACTAATTACCCCTCCTATGATGATAGAGGACATAGCATCATAGGTCTGATATCCTTCCTTAAGCCCCTCTGCTAAAGGCTTTTGGAAAGAGGATATCTCTATATCACTTATAGAAAAAATAGCTTTTAGGATAAGAAGAAAGATAATTCCTACCATAATAGGAGTCAGATACTTGCCCAATACATCCAAGACCTTGTTGCGCTGATAGCACAAATATCCTACTAAAAGAAAATAAACTATGTAAAAAAAGTACTTAGCCCAAGCAGGAATGGTACCTGTAAAAGAAGTGGATACCATCTCATAACTTACCGAAGCAGTACGTGGCATAGGGAAAGCTAGGCACATCCCATAGAGCAAACAACCTAAGATAAGTGCCACCGCGGGGCTTACTTTTTTACCAAAATCTAATACTGAGCCCTGCAAGCGTGCTTGTACTAAAATTCCTGCAATAGGAATCAATACCGCCGAAAGACAGAAACCAATCGCCACTAATAACCAGTGATCCCCTGCTTGCTGCCCCAAGCGCGGAGGAAGTATAAAGTTTCCTGCTCCAAAAAAGATGGAAAACATCGCAAACGAAGTAACGATAACTCGCAAAAGGGTAATTTTCTTTTTCATTATATTCATTTTTAATTATACAAAGGTTCCCCATTAGCATCTGTGGTGAGTGCTTGGGTCATAAAGTCATAAAAAGGTCGCATGGCTACAAAAGTATCTACCACTTCTTGGAAAAAGGAGTCTGCAAGCACTTGATCCAAGGTGAAATCCCGCTTGAGCAAAAACTGTTTCTTACGCAAGAAATCAATCATAGGATCGTCCTTATCGAATCCCTTGGGAGTGGTCTTTACCTCCTGACCCCATAACTGCCCTGAGAAATAACTCCTGATAGGCTCTGAATTCATTATCTGAGAAAAGTGTTCCCCTTCCTGAGCTATTTCCTGACGAATACGCAAGAGATCCTTAGGCTCAGGATTGAAAAATCCCCCACCTACAAAACTCTGTTCAGGACTTAAATGAAGGTAATAACCTCCCCTATACTTAGGCTGCAATCTACCAAAATACAGACCAAAATGCGTCTTATAAGGTGGCTTATCCTTGGCAAAACGCAAGTCATTATATATACGATATATCTTGATTGCTCCTAAGTGATCTTTCTCTTGGATAGCCGCATATACTGCCCTAAAGAAGCTATCTGCTTGACTTTTTGCTTTTTCATAATCTTTTTTGTTATCAGAAAACCATTCTCGATTATTGTTCTGAGACAAAGAAGAAAGAAAAGAAAAGATACTATTTGTTAATTTTGTTAATTTCTCCATATTCATTATAGTGTATACGTGAATTTATTTATGAAAGTGCAAAGATACAATTTTTATAATACAAACCTACAATTATTCGCAAATTATTTTTATCTTTGCATCGTTTTATGTATTTATAGCATTTATGGAGACCAATCGACAAAAGAAAATAGCAGGACTTCTGCAACAAGATCTGGGAGATATTTTAGGCCGTGCCGTACAAAATGGTGGACTCACCAACCTTATCCTATCGGTGACAAAAGTAGCCATCACGGTCGATCTAACCCTGGCTAAAGTATACATCAGTGTATTTCCCAGTGAGCAAGGCAAAGAAATCCTTAAGGCCATACAGTCCAACAGCTTCCAGATAAAGCATGAAGTGGCACAGCGAGTGAGACATCAACTGAGAAAAATGCCAGATTTGAGTTTTTTCTTGGACGATTCCCTAGAATACCTCTCCCAGATAGAGCACTCTCTCAAGGGAGAAGAAAACCCTATAGAGAATCCTGAATTGCTTATCAAACGTAAAAAATCTTAACCCCTCTTGAAAGCCTCTCTCTTTATAGCTTGGCGGTATGTACGCTCAAAAAGCTCGCAGAACGTGATTAATATTATCAACTGGATGTCCATCTTTGTGCTTATCATAGGTGGTGCCTCCCTGATGATTGTTCTGGCGGGCTTCTCAGGGCTGAGGACTTTCAGTATGTCGTTTTCCAATTATTTCGATCCTGACCTGAAAGTACTCCCAAAGAGTGGGAAAATCTTTTCCCTTACCGCCCAACAAGAGAAAGCCCTATCTCAAGAGAAGACGGTAGCTCACTATAGCAAGATCTTGGAGGAACGTGTATTCCTCAATAGCCAAGGCAAAAACTATATCGCTTATATCAAGGGAGTAGATGAAAACTATCCGAAAGTCAATGCTGTAGATAGTATCTTAGTACTAAGCCCCAAAGAGTGGCTACTTAGCGATGATTATGTAGTGGTGGGTAATATCATTGCCGAAACACTGAACTTAGGCCTCTTTACCAGCACTACTCCACTACAGATTATAGTGCCTAAGGCAGGCAAAGGAAGTATCACCTCCACCAGCACCCCCTATCGCGAGGAAACAGTGTTACTATCTGACTATTACCAAGTTACAGAGGATTTGGACAGCAAGTATGTCTTTACTACCCTATCACTTTCTCAGCGATTATTAGGCGTAAAAGAGAATGATGTATCCGCCATAGAGATAAAATTGACCAAGGGTATTTCTTCTGAAGAAGGAAAAAAACGACTTCTTTCAGTCTTGGGGAGTGATTTTGTCATCAAAGACCGTATGGAGCTTAACGAAGACTTGTACAAAATGTTCCAAACGGAGAACCTCGCCACTTACCTCATCTTTACTTTAGTACTTATTGTGGCGCTATTCAACCTTGTTGGAGCAATCATTATGATGATTTTAGACAAACAGAAGAACCTATATACTCTCTTTGCCATGGGGATGACCCTTAGTCAGATAAGGCGTATTTTCTTCCTACAAGGAGCTATTATCTCCCTATTAGGCGCCATTTTTGGGATCGGCTTAGGTGTGGGTATCGCTTGGCTTCAAAAAGCCTATCCTATGCTATATATCAACCCTAATGCAATGATCCCTATTCCCTACCCTATAGACATTCGTTGGTCTGAGATTGTAGTGGTCTTCCTTACTATACTGATTCTGGGAATCATGGCCTCTGCCATAGGAGCAAGTAGAACGAAAATTAATGATTAACGATTAATGATTATTTTTAATAGATTTTTGTTGTTGTATCTTAATTTTTCTTATCTTTTATATCCTTTTTCTTTGAATAGAATTCTATAGCCACATATAATAAGGTTTACCACAGGGTAAACGCATCAAAATTCTTTAATTAACAAGGAGTTTAGAAGGGGAAGAATAGCCACATAGTTTTCGGGTACGGTTCATACTAATTCCTCTTTGTTTACTTATCTCTTTTATTATAAAAAGTGCTAATAAGCTCATTATGTGGAAGTTCTCAACCACATTATGATTACTTTTTTGACTATGGTCTTCATTGAGCAGCACATCTAATGACCTATGTAGATTATTTTCTATTCCCCAATGTGCTCGTATAGCGCGATTTATCTCTTTTGGATCTATCAAATTCGTTATGTAATAAACGGTTTCTATGCGGGTACTTTTATCTGCTTTCTTATATACCTCACGAACTATCTTCACCAAAGTTTTTACCCCCTTCCACTTTTGCATACAGCCATCTATATCATCGTCTGTTTTTATTTCTGTAATACAATAAACCGTTCGCTTCTCAACCCTCCCATGTCCTATATCTTCTTGTGTATCAGCAGATACTGTATTTCCCCGATATTCTCTAAATTCCTTTTCTATGAACTCTAATAGTTTTTTCTGATTACCTTTTACTGGCAAGACAAAGTTACCTCCTTTTGAGAGAATCATCTCAATAACTTCAACATAAGTACCTGCTGCATCAATAGTTACCGTATTATTTTCAAGAAATAATAGCTTTATAAGATCCAGTATTGAGGATAATTCGTGTCCTTTGACTTCACTATTTATATGGTCTATAACAAAATGATGGTCAGTACAATAGGCTGAAACAATATTAGAAGGATGTGAGTTTGCTGTTTGTTTTATTCCTCTTGGTGTTTTTCCATCAATGGCGATAGTTTTACCTGTAAGAGTTTCGTAAATTGATATTATAAATTTTTTGTAAACCTCTAAAAATTCTTTGGGGTCAATTACCTGAAATACATGATTAAAGGTATCGTGAGTAGGCATTCTGCTAACCTTCAATTCTTTCCCAGAAAGTTTAGTATATAGATTTCTTAAGTCTTCGCTATGGATATTAGCATAATCTTCAATTTGCTCCCAATCATCACATCCTGATATAGTTGCATATAAGCTTACCAATAATATCAACCCTAAAGGATAATCAATTCTTCCTTGAACTCGTGGGTCTTTTACAACTGCAATAGCATTCCAAATTTCTGCACTCATAAATTTATTCCTATTTTTTTAGCAAAGATAAGAATAATTATGATAATCAGATGATTAATTTAAATTTTGATGCGTTTGACCTAATAAAAAACAGCAAAGAGGGGCTTCTCTCAAAATAAATGCTTACCTTTGCCGCACATAGCAAAACACTCTATGAAATACATATCCAAAATACAAATAGCACTTTTCCTGTCTTGCTTGATGATAAGCTGCTCTCAAAGACCAGAACCTTCCAATCCTTTCTCCGATTGGGAAAAAGAGCATCTTCGCGGCAGAGTAAAACAACTCATCACTTATCAGCAATACAGAAATGATACCTTGCCTATCATCTCAGAGTACGATACCTTAGGGCGTCTTACCTTCCGCCAAGATCACTTCAATGATGAGTTCTTTACTAAAGAAACCTTCATCTATCAGTTCCCTATATGTATCTGGGATCCTCCCTCTTATTCGAAAGATTCCCTCACAGGCCAAGACCAGATGGAATACCACGAAACTCACGTTAAAGATTTCTTAGATACACCCCTGCAAGGCAGCTTAGATGTGTTTTTCTTGTCTGAAAATCGTATCATCACCCGCAATGATGACGGACAAATAAGCCATATTGCCTATCAAGAGGGCAAAATCGTTTATTTTAATTACCAAACCAAGAACGGTAAACAATACTGCACCGAAGTCTTCTTTAATAATGGTGAAGAGGTGGTCTTCTCCCTGAAAATTGATTATGACGACAAAGGTAACCTGCAGCGCTTGCGTTCTTTTGGTGAGAAGAATACCTTAAGCTTAGAAATAGGCTACACCCCCGATAGGCAGATTAAAAGCATTACTAACTACGATAAAAACCAACTAAAAGAAGGAGAACTAAAAGAAGAAAAACTATATCACTACAATGATAAAGGACAATTAATCAAGGAAATAAGATACGATCAGTTTATAGCAGAATATCAATACAACGATAAAAATCAAGTAGTTGAAAAAACTGAATACAACACCAAGTTCCCTCTAGATCAAGCTGAAAAATACCGCTATCAATACACCCCACAAGGCGATATAAGTCGCAGAGAATTAAGCTACAAAAAAGAAGACAATACCACAGCAACCTCCGTAACTACCTACCGCTACAAGTACGACACTCAAGGTAACTGGACCCTAAAACAAACCTACAGGAATGGCAAATATATCGAACACCAAAGTAGAAAAATAGTATATTATTAGCAATGAAAAAACTTTTCTTGTTAGACGCCTATGCGCTCATCTTCAGAAGTATGCCAACCGTAGGGTTTTAGCGACACAAAGTTTGAACTGAAAAAATCTCCACCTTCACTTCGTGCGATCGCACGAAGTGAAGGTGGAGATTTTTTCAGCACATCTAAATTCTCTCCTTTACCCTTGCCCTCCTTTGATGATGTTTAAAGCGGCATCTATCAGTCGCACGTTTGAAAGCGTGTCAGTCTTCTGACACCGTTTGTTAAGCCATAAGTTGCCGTCAAAAAACGATTGTAGATAGTTCTTTCTAAGATTCTGAATGTCAACAAAGGCAAACCTCGTCAGACATCTGCCTTTGGGTTGATAAGCTATTATAGTCAAAAAGAAATGGTTTGTGAATTTATTAAACGGAAATTGAGAGTTAGAAGTGACTCTAACTCCTTTTTATAAGTATGTATATTATCAAAGAAATTCCTTATAGCATCTCGGAATTCTGTCTTGTTCCGATAGAAACCCGTATTGATTACTTTTTTTCGTAAGAATTTCCACAAGCGCTCTATTAAATTGAGGTTCGGAGAGTATGGAGGCAAGAAAAATTTGCTTGATTCTATTATCTTCTACCCAGTTTTGAAGTTCTTTATTGTGATAGTAGCGAGCATTATCGGATATAATATAAATATTTTTAGCGTTTGGATGCTTTTTAAGAGCTAATTCGTAAAGTTCTTTTGTTGATTCTGCATTAACGCATTCACAATCAAGAGCTATTACATCTGTAACATCATAAGCATTAAGTAAACCATTGATATTCAATCTATCACGCCCACTAACTGTTGGTTGTTGAAACTCTTTACCTTTCTCTATCCAAGCATAAGTGGAACGGCTGTTGTGCGTAGGATGAACACCACCGGCAAAATACACCACATCCCCTTCTTCCTTTTCTTGAAGAATTTTAGAGAGTGCTTCAACAAATAGTTTTTGTTTTAAAGGATCTGCCTCACAAGGCACTTCGGTTGTTTTCTTGTAAGAAAAACCAATTCTGTTAAGTAAATCAGCCATCCCTTGTGAAGTATAGGTAACTCCAAAAGTGTCTTTAACCCATTGAGATACTTGTTTTGCATCTGTATAAAGATGTGTGCGTAACTCTTGTTTTAAGGATTCTATTTGAAAAATATTAAGCAGACCTTGATAACCTCTATAACGATTCTCAAGGAGTTTATCTAGTCCTCCTTCAAGATATAAGGAACGATAACGATAAATAGTAGAAATATCTATACCTAAGCAATCAGCAACAAAAATAGGAGTATTGCCCATAGAAAGCATCAAAATACAAGTAACTTGGGCATAATCCGAGCGACCTTGCAAGTTGCGTTGGATCTTTCTAAGTTCCTCTATTTCTGTTGGTTACAGTCTTAGTTCCATAGACAGTGCAAAAATAATAAATTTTTTATTTATTCGCAATCTAAATTTGTTTGACTATAGATAAAAGATATAGAAGATAATTTAGTGTATTACCACCTGTTTTAAAGAAGAAATGATGAAAAAGATAAAAGTTACTTTAGAATGGGAAGATATCAGTATTTATTTTACAAACTATACCTTTTTTTAAAAGACAAAACAATTTTTAAGGAGTGGATTTTTATCTCCGAATCACACCCCCTCGAGATAAAGCTGAGTTTACTACAACTCTATGCTTCCTTCCAGCCTGTAAAACAGCCATTTTCACCTTTGCTATACTGCTTTAGGCTTTCATTTACATCCTTAAAAAGTTGAAGAATGTTACGACCTTCTTCAGTGAGTATACTATGCCCACCAGCTTTTCCTCCGGCTTCTTTAGCAACTATCTCAAAAGAAGAGTCTCTGTTCATTTCCTGTATCATTCCCCAAGCACGGCGATAAGGCATATTGAGCACCTTTGCCGCTTCTGAGATAGAACCTAATACATCTATTTGTTCCAAAAGTAATGCTTTGGCAGCATTGATCTCCAGACCTGTATCGGTTTCTATCCAGATGTTCCCTTTTATTTTTAGATTATTTTCCATATGTTCTTATGCTAATTTGGTTTTTAAATAACTACTTTTAGCTGATAATCAAAGATTATCTTATCGTTAAAATTCACTGCAAAGGTACACATTTTATTTGGAAAAAACAATTGCTTTTTGGATCATTATTGTAAAAAAATGTTATATAATTCTTTATAAATATTAATAAGCCCTTTCCTTATTCCCTTCATAGAAGTTGATATAGGCTTGATTGACCACCCGATTACCGCCTACAGTTGGGTAATTTCCTGTAAAGTACCAGTCTCCTAAGTTCTTAGGGCAGGCCTTATGGAGGTCTTCTACACTTTGAAAGATAATATCCAACTGACAAGTCATAGTCTCAGGGCGCAATAGTTGGACAATCTTCTGGGCGAGCTCTTCTGAGGTGAAGGGCACATATAATTCTTTTACATAGTTGACAATCTCACTATCAGGCTTATGTTTCTGAGCTATACATTTGTGGTAGATCTGTGCCACTATATCATAGGTACCTCTATCTTTGTGTAGTTCCAAGGCAGCATCGAAGGCGATCAAGTCCTCCAAACGCGCCATATCTATTCCATAGCAGTCTGGATAGCGGATCTCTGGAGCGGAAGAAAGTACTACAATTTTCTTAGGTTCTAAGCGGCTGAGGATATTAAGAATACTCTTCTTCAGGGTGGTACCACGTACTATACTATCGTCAATAATTACTAAATTATCTTCATTGCGACGTACAGCTCCATAGGTAATGTCGTATACATGGGCAACCATGTCCTCTCTTCCA
Organism: Capnocytophaga gingivalis ATCC 33624; assembly: GCF_000174755.1. Classification (GTDB taxonomy): domain Bacteria; phylum Bacteroidota; class Bacteroidia; order Flavobacteriales; family Flavobacteriaceae; genus Capnocytophaga; species Capnocytophaga gingivalis. Next base: position 11,543 of record NZ_ACLQ01000034.1, on the reverse strand, counting down.
GAATCTTCAGTGATAAAGGTACGCAGCTTTACGTCCTTAACCGCGACTTTTTCTATACGAGGGCGCACAGAGAGAATTTGGGTCAGCTGGGACTCACTAAGAGTATTACCCGCCTGGAGTATTTGCTGTTTTTTTTGTTGGTTAAGATGCTCTGATACGGCTTCTATGAGTCCATAGAAGGAGGTTTCTGCAGTATTGGGTATATAGGAGAATACAGTATTGGTAAGGTCGTTCTCAATAGATTTGAGTACTTTAGGAAGCAATAGGGCTCCTAGTTTCTTTCTCTCTCTGTAGATTTCTTGATCACTACCACGGGAAAAGTATATACGCTCAAAGGAACATGCCTTGCGTTCTGTAGCTGGGAGTATTTGTGCTATTTGGGTTGTAGCATCATGCTTGATAAGGATAGCTGCCCCTGGAGAGAGTTCTTCTACTCGTTCAAAAGGTACATTAAAAGCCGTTTGTATCACCGCTCGTTCGGAAGCTACTACAACTATTTCCTCGTCCTTATAATAGTAAGCAGGTCGTATTCCTGCTGGGTCTCGGATCACAAAGGCATCTCCATGTCCTACAATCCCAGCCATGGCATATCCTCCATCCCAGCGAGTGGCTGCTCTTTGGAGTACTCTGATCATATCAAGCTGCTGAGCTATCAGTACTGAAGCTTCTTTCTTACTAATTCCTTCTGCCTTGAGCTTTTGGTAACATTCCTCTACTTCTGTATCAAGGAAGTGCCCTATACGCTCCATCACGGTAATGGTATCTGTCTTAGCTATAGGGTGTTGTCCTAATTCTACTAATTTATTAAAGAGTTCATTAACATTGGTAAGGTTGAAGTTTCCTGCTAAGATAAGGTTGCGATAGTTCCAGTTGTTTTCTCTAAGGAAAGGATGTACATTTTCTATACTATTCTTACCAAAGGTACCATAGCGTACATGTCCTAAATATACTTCTCCCAGATAAGGGACAAGCCGCTTTAGTTGGTCTACATCTCCCTTAAGGGTTGGGTTTTTCTCTAAAAGGTCGTTGATATGTTGGTTTATCTGCTTGAAGATATCTTGTATAGGTTGAGCATCATTGGAGCGTACACGTGCAATATAGCGCTCTCCTGGCTGCATTTGTAGCTTGACAGTAGCAATTCCTGCCCCATCTTGCCCACGGTTATGCTGCTTCTCCAAGAGAAGGTACATTTTGTGTATCCCGTAGAAGGGGGTACCATATTTTTCTTGGTAATAGGATAAGGGTTTTAGCAAACGAAGTAGCGCGATTCCACACTCGTGCTTGATAGCATCACTCATAGGTTAGACAACTTTTATATCAAATTGAGTTAGTTCCTTTAGGGAGAAGAGGCGGCGTAGCACTTCTTCTTTATTGATGGTCAATAGCTTAGACGCCCCCACCTCTTCCACACAGAAAGAGGCCAAGACAGTGGCATAGACCAATCCATTTTTCATATTTTCGAAAGAAATATCTCCCGTTTGTGCCATATAACCCACAAAGCCTCCTGCAAAAGTATCCCCTGCCCCTGTGGGGTCACATACTTTGCACAATGGTAAAGCGGGGGTATAGAAGCTCTTATCCTCATGAAAGAGCATTGCTCCATGTTCTCCTCTTTTGATGATGATGTAAGTAGCTCCCATTTGCTGTAGTTTTTCTACAGCTTTGAGCAAGACTTTCTCTTGGGTAATGGCAAAGGCTTCTTGGTCACTTACGGTAAGCACATCTGTCTTTTGGATGACTTCTTTGAGCTGTTCAAAGCTATGGTCTATCCAATAGTTCATTGTATCGGAAACAATGAGACTTGGAGGAGCAACAAACTGATCTAAGACCTCTAGTTGCAATTGTGGATGTTGGTTTCCTAAGAGGACAAAGGAAGCATCCAAAAAGTGTGATGGTAGTTTAGGGATATAGTCCTGTAAAACACCATCCTGTGTCTCAAGGGTCTCCCTTTCATTCATATTTTCATAATAGCGTCCGCTCCAAAAGAAAGTCTTCTTCCCTACTCTCTTCTCCACTTGAGTAATATCTATCTCTCTCTCTGAAAGTATTTGCAAGAAAGAAGCTGGATAATCCTCTCCCACCACGGAGACTACGGCTTGTTCTATATCGAAAATAGCACTTGCTAAAGCGCTGTAGTTAGCGGCTCCTCCCATAGTGCGTTCTACCCTGACAAAAGGGGTCTCTATAGTATCAAAAGCCAATGTTCCTACTGTAAGTAGCTTATTGTTCATTTCCTGAAAAAATCCATTTTCTAAATAAGGTACAAAGATACTACTTATTTTTGAAATAGCAATCTTTTTAATGTGTTTTTAGTTTTTGAATTTTCAGCTACCCAACTCATAACTCACAACTATTCTTTTATAACTTTCTGTACAATAAGTGCTACAGCACCATCTCCTGTCACATTACAAGCTGTACCAAAGCTATCCATAGCTACATATAGGGCGATCATCAGTCCCTGCTGTATCTCCGAGAAACCTAACATTGAGGAGAGAATTCCTAAGGAAGCCATGATAGCGCCTCCTGGTACTCCTGGAGCTGCGATCATAATGATGCCAAGCATTGGAATAAAGCCTGCAAAAAGTTCTATATCAAAGGGCATGCCCTCCATAAGCATCAAGGCTATAGCGCAAGCGGTGATTTTCATTGTACTCCCAGAAAGGTGTATGGTGGCACATAGGGGGATGACAAACCCTGCTACTCGCTCGGATACGCCTAATTGTATCGCCTGACGCATCGTAATAGGAATGGTCGCTGCCGAGGACTGTGTGCCTAAGGCTGTTGCATAGGCTGGCAACATGGTCATCAGAGCTTTTATAGGATTCTTTTTGGTGATACTCCCTGCTATAGCAAACTGAAGGAGAAGTAGCACCACATGCATCACAAAAAGAATTCCTATGAGCTTGAAAAATACTCCCATCACAGCCACTACCTTACCCTCAAAGGTGATCTGGGCAAAGATACTCATGATATAGTATGGTAATACAGGGATTATCGCTTTGGCTATTAGCCAACTGACAACCTCTCCAAATTCCTTGATGACTTCTACAAATACGGAGTGTTCCCTTATAGACAGACCTATACCTATAACAAAGGAGAGCAACAGAGCAGTCATCACATCCATCACAGGGGGCATAGGAACAGTAAAGTAAGGAAGTGCTAATATGCCTTCTCCTATATCATCCATCTTTTGCCCTTCTAAAAGAGAAGGAAAGAGCGCATCGGAGACAAAATAGGTAGAAAAACCCGAGAAAAGGGTAAAGGAATAGGCTATAGCTACCGTAACCAAGAGCATCTTTCCAGCACTCTTGCCCAAGGCACTGATAGAGGGCATTACCAGCCCCATGATGATCAGGGGTATTGCAAAGCCTAAAAAATTCCCAAAGATTCCTTTGAAGGTAAGTAGTATCCTATAGAACCACTCTGGGGCTATCTTTCCTACAAGTATCCCCAATACAATTCCACAGAATACCCTGAATAATAAGTTTTTGTATATTTTTTTCATTTAGGTAAAAGTAAGCTATTATTAACATTTGTATTATCTCTATACACCAGCAAAAGTCTCTTTAATTATAAAATAAGGTAAAAAGGGCGTAGAATTTTCTCTACACTTTTTACCTTATCAAAAATATCAATCAAACATAATTATTACATGTTACATTTGGTTAAAATACTGTTGTATTTGTTGCCAATCCTTAGTTTTGGTAAGAGCCAACATAAGGAGTACACGTGCTTTCTGAGGGTTAAGTCCCTGAGAGGCTACAAAGTGATATTTAGCATCATCTACTTCAGCATCCTCTGTGGTAGCTCCAGTAGGTACACGAGAAGAACGTACTATCTGAATACCTTTTTGTTGTGCTTTGACAGCCAAATCAAAAATAGTATGATAGAAATTTCCATTTCCTACTCCAGCATGCACAATACCATCGAACTTAGCATCGATAAAAGCTTTCATAGGAAGTTCGGATGCATTGGAATAGCTGTATACGATACCTACTTTAGGAAGCACTTTTAGGTTGTCTACATAGAAAGGAGACTCTGTGGTATGTTTGTTGGTAGGGGTACGACCAAAAAATATTTTCCCATTGTGGATATAAGCCAAAGGTCCATAGATAGATCCTTTGAAAGTGTCTACTGAAGTTGTATTGCTCTTGATTACATCCTTCGCATCCAGAACAAGGTCGTTCATACATACCATAACTCCACGTCCCTGAGCATTCTTATCAGCAGCTACAGCTACTGCATTGTATAGGTTCAAAGGTCCATCGGCACTCATACCTGTTGCAGGACGCATAGCTCCCACCAATACTACTGGCTTAGCACTGTGCACTGTAAGGTTCAGAAAATAAGCAGTCTCTTCCATAGTATCGGTACCATGGGTGATTACCACTCCATCATATCCCTCTTTGTTGAGCAACTCATTGATACGCTTGGCCAATTTGAGCCATACGTCATCATTCATATCTTGAGAGCCTATTTTTACAATTTGTTCTCCTGACACATCAGCCAAATCTCTCACTTGAGGAACAGCTTGCAGAAGTTGATTAATTCCAAGTTCCCCTGCTTTGTAGTTAGTTTCTGTTGCTGACTTACTTACTCCTGCTATAGTCCCTCCTGTAGCAAGAATACGCACCTTTGGCTTTTGTGCCAAAGCTACCACCGACATCATTACCAATAATGTAAGGGCAATTTTTTTAAATGTTTTTCGCATCTTGTATATTAATTATTTACTTATTTGATAATCAATATAATTATGATTAAAATCAACCATCAAATCCCTCCATTTTATCCTCTTAAACAAGGACAAAGATACACTTTTCCCTTGGATTACACAAAAAGAAAAATACTTTTTTTCATTTTTTCTAAAATATTTTTTTATTATAGCTGAAACTGAATTAGTTAAATAAACAATATTTTTTATCTTATTCTCTTCTATATATGTAAAATAAATGTTAAATAAATATATTTACCTTATAACTATTTTTTTGGTACAATTTTTGATATGGCAAAAGGTTTATGAGAAGTGAAAAAACAAAATTAGTAAATAGTGAATAATGAAATAAGGTTCACTTGTTTTTTTGATTTCCATAATAAATAACTCAAAACTTGACAAATGTCTTTATTAGAAAAAACGGCACTGCCTTACCAAGCTCCTTATTTCTCTCAAATAAAAAGTGAGGATTTTGCTCCTGCATTACTTGAGGCTATGGCCCTACAACAGCAGGCTATTACGGCTATTGTTCAGCAAACAGCTCCACCAAGCTTTGACAATACTGTCCTTTCCTTGGAAAAAAGTGGAGAAGCACTGCTACGTGTAGCTAATCTTTTTTTTGCCCTTGCAGGAGCTGATACTAATGAAGTATTGCAACAAACCGAAAAAGAGATCTTACCCCTATTGGCGGCCAATGAAGATAGCATCTATCTCAATGACAAGCTTTTTGAGCGTATAGAGGTATTGTATCAACAACGCGCCTCACTGTCACTCGATAGCGAGTCCCTTAAACTCTTGGAACACTATTATGATCTTTTCTCCCTACGAGGGGCTAACCTTTCTCCTGAGAAGAAAGAAGCCCTCAAAGAGATTAATAACCGCTTAGCTTCTCTGGAAAATGATTTTAACTATAATACCTTACAAGCACGCCACCAGGCAGCTCTTTCTATAGAAAAAGAAGAAGACTTAGTTGGACTTTCTCCTGAGGAGCAAAAAATGCTTCTTCAGGAAGATGGTTCTTGGAAAATCGCCTTGACCAATACCACTCAGCAGCCTTTGCTCTCTCAGCTGGAAAAGGAAGAAACGCGTCACCGCCTCTTTCAACAGTCGTGGAATAGGGCTTCTCAAGGGGCTTTCTCTACTGAAAATATTGTATTGGAAATCATCGCGTTGCGTCAGAAGAAAGCAACGCTCTTGGGTTATGATAACTATGCGCAATGGTCTTTGCAAAAAAGTGTAGCCAAAACTCCCCAGACGGTTATGAATTTCTTTGAAAGACTCCTAAAGCCTACCTTTGAAAAAGTAGCTAAGGAGGTAGCTTTTCTCAAAGACTTTTCTGGAAAAGATCAAATAGCACCTCATAACTGGGATTACTATGCTGAAAAGGTACGTAAAGCACAATACGACTTGGATGAGAACCAACTCAAGCCTTATTTTGAACTTTTCAATGTATTGGAAAAAGGGGTTTTCCATGCTGCTACTGAGCTCTATGGAATTACCTTCAAGCACCGCACAGATCTTCCTGTATACCACCCTGATGTGGTTGTATATGAACTCTTTGAGGCCGATGGATCTCCTTTAGGACTCTATTATGGAGATTTCTATACTCGTGAAAGCAAGCGAGGAGGTGCTTGGATGAGTGAGCTAGTAACTCCCTCTAAACTCTTTGGACAGAAACCTGTGATATATAACGTATGTAACTATACTCCTCCTACTCAGGCGCTTCCTTGTCTACTTTCCTTCTCTGAGGTAGAAACACTTTTTCATGAGTTTGGCCATGCGTTACATGCTTTCTTTGCCGAGCAACAATATGCTACCCTTGCCGGTACTGCTGTAGCTAGAGATTTTGTAGAATTTCCTTCTCAGTTCAATGAGTATTGGGCACTCCACCCCGAAGTACTCCCTCACTATGCTCGCCATTATCTTTCGCAGGAAGTCATCACCCCTTCACTGATAGAGAAGTTAAAGGCTTCTCGCGACTTCAATCGTGGGTATGCTTTTTGTGAGGTCTTGTCTTCTGCTTATTTGGATATGCAGTGGCATACCCTTCCTGCCTCGGCTCAAGTTACCGAGGTGGCTGCTTTTGAGAATGAGGCTATTAAGCGTTTCCCTAAGGAAGTCCCTGTACGTTATCGTTCATTCTATTTCTCTCATATCTTTGGTGGGGGCTATGCCGCAGGCTATTATGCATATCAGTATTCAGAGATATTAGCCGAAGATACCTATCACTGGTTCGAGTCACACGGAGGTCTTACGCGCCAGAATGGGGATCGCTTCCGATCACTAATCCTCTCCAGAGGAAATACTATGGACTATCAAGAAATGATGAAACTAATGATTAATGATTAATGGTTAATGATTAATTCTTGTAAAAACTAACAACTGACCTCTGATCACTGACAACTGACAACTGACAACTGAAAATTAATAATTAATAATTGACAATTAAAAAGTGTCCTTAGAACAAGAAATTAGCAAGCGCCGTACTTTCGGCATCATCTCGCACCCTGATGCGGGAAAAACAACCCTGACCGAGAAGCTGCTCCTCTTCGGGGGAGCTATCCAGGAAGCGGGAGCAGTCAAGTCCAACAAGATCAAGAAAGGAGCTACTTCTGACTTTATGGAAATAGAGCGCCAAAGGGGAATCTCTGTGGCTACCTCTGTCTTGGCTTTCACTTACAAAGATCATAAGATAAACATCTTGGATACCCCCGGTCACAAGGACTTCGCCGAGGATACCTTCCGTACGCTTACTGCTGTGGATAGTGTCATCGTAGTGATCGATGTGGCCAAAGGGGTTGAGGAACAAACAGAAAAACTCGTAGAGGTATGTCGCATGCGCAATATTCCTATGATTGTTTTTATCAATAAGCTCGACCGCGAAGGTAAGGACGCCTTTGATCTCTTGGACGAAGTGGAACAGAAGCTAGGGCTTCGTGTAACTCCCTTGAGCTTCCCTATCGGAATGGGATACGACTTCAAGGGAATCTATAATATATGGGAGAAGAACATCAATCTCTTCTCTGGAGATAGCCGCAAGAATATCGAGGAAACTATTGCTTTTGATGACGTCTCCAGCCCTGAACTGGAGGAGCTTATCTCCTCTCAATCCGCACAGCGCCTACGTGAAGACTTGGAACTGGTTTATGAGGTTTACCCTTCCTTCGATCGCCAAGCCTATCTCAATGGCACCCAACAGCCTGTTTTCTTTGGCTCTGCTCTGAACAACTTTGGAGTAAGAGAACTCTTGGATTGTTTTGTAGAAATAGCTCCCTCTCCCCTACCCAAGGCTAGCGATGTACGGATAGTACAGCCCAATGAGAAGGGTTTTACAGGCTTTGTATTCAAGATACATGCCAATATGGACCCCAACCACCGTGACCGCTTGGCTTTTGTCAAAATCGTATCGGGTACTTTTGAGCGCAATAAACCTTACCTACATACACGTTTGGGCAAAAAACTCAAGTTCTCCAGCCCTAATGCTTTCTTTGCTGAAAAGAAAGAGGTTGTGGATATTTCCTACGCTGGAGACATTGTTGGGCTACACGATACCGGCAATTTCAAGATTGGGGACACCCTTACCGAGGGGGAAGTGTTGCATTTCAAGGGTATTCCAAGCTTCTCTCCTGAGCATTTCCGATATATCAACAATGCCGATCCGCTCAAGTCCAAACAGTTGGAGAAAGGAATTGACCAACTTATGGACGAAGGGGTAGCACAGCTCTTTACCTTGGACTTCAACGGAAGAAAAGTCATTGGTACCGTAGGAGCGCTCCAGTATGAGGTGATCCAGTACCGCTTGGAACACGAATATGGGGCCAAGTGTAGTTATGAGAATTTCCCTATTTTCAAGGCTTGTTGGGTCGAAGAACCTGAAAACCCCAAAGACCCTGATTATCTCGACTTCCTCCGCGTAAAACAAAAGTACTTGGCTCGTGATAAACAGGGACAATTGGTCTTCTTGGCCGATTCCGCTTTCTCTATCGAAATGGTCAAACAAAAATATCCTCAACTCAAGCTACACTTCACTAGTGAGTTTGATAAGTAGTAATTGGACTCTAACACCTTAAACCTTAAAAAATAAAAAAATGAAAAAAATTGTTTTATTAGTAAGCAGTCTTTTCTGCCTCAATAGCTGCGCTGACTTGCAGTCTATTATGAACAACACTCAACAAACAGGAGCTTTGTCCTCTTTAGATATTTCTAATGGACTCAAACAAGCCTTGGAACTAGGTATCTCCCAAGGAGTGGATTTGCTTAGCCAAAAAGATGGTTATTATGGCAGTTCTTTGGCCAAAATTCTTTTCCCTGAACCACTCCAAAAGGTGGACAAGACCCTAAGAAGCATTGGGCTGGGAAGCCTTGCCGATGAGGGAGTAAAGCTACTGAACCGTGCTGCTGAGGATGCAGTAACTCAGGCAAAACCTATCTTTATTAATGCTGTAAAGAATCTTTCTTTCTCCGATGCTACAGCCATCCTTACTGGCGGAAAAAATGCCGCTACTGAGTATCTGAAAAATACCACTACTCAATCTTTAGTACAGGCTTTCTCTCCTAAAATTGAAGCCTCTCTAAGCAAAGTAGGTGCTGATCAGGTATGGAACAATATCATTACTAAGTATAACTCCATTCCTTTGGTAACCAAAGTGGAACCTAACCTCACAAGCTATGTGACTGAAAAGGCTATCGATGGACTTTTCTTACAAATTGCTCAAAAAGAGGAGGATATACGTACTAATATCAGCTCAAGAACGACACCTTTATTACAAAAAGTTTTTGCTAAACAATAAACACAAGTAAAGAGTGAAAAGTGAAAAAATTTTCACTTTTTCACTCTTCATTTTTCACTCTTGATTTTTTCACTCAATTTATTTTCGTTTTGTTTCCCGAGATTCCCTTAGCCCAACAGATACTCCTTGCCTGCAAGGCAAAAGGTATCCGACATATAGTCCTCTCCCCTGGTTCACGCAATGCTCCACTGACTATTGGCTTTGCCAGTGATGCTTTTTTCACCACTTATAGTATAGTGGATGAGCGCTGTGCGGCCTTCTTTGCCCTAGGCTTAGCCCAACAGCTCAGAGAACCAGTAGTAGTGGCCTGTACCTCTGGTTCAGCATTGCTCAACTATTATCCTGCGGTAAGTGAGGCCTTTTACAGTAATATCCCTTTAGTGGTCATTAGTGCCGACCGTCCTGCCTCCAAAATAGATATAGGCGATGGACAAACCATTCATCAGCCTCATGCTCTAGCGGCTCATACCGCTTACAATGCCAATCTATCTGAGGAGAATAAGGCGCTTTCCTTCAACGAATATCTGCTCAATGAGGCGCTGAATACCGCTGCTCTCAAACTCTTGCCTGTACATATCAACGCTCCTTTTGAAGAGCCTCTATACCGAACCCTACCCGCTCCTACAGTGACTTTTCACAATGAGATAGGAATAAAAAAACAAATACCCCTAAATTGTGAAAAATTACTCCAATTCACCAAAGACTGGATCTACCCTAAGAAAATGGTACTCATAGGAGTATTGCCTCCTGATGCTATGGCTCAAAAATGGATCGATTGGCTCCAGAAGGATCCTTCTATCTTAGTCCTTACCGAAAGTACGGCTAATGTAGTAGCGGAATCGTTTGTTGGGATGATTGATACTTTCCTTTCTCCTATACAAAAGAGAAATCTCCAAGAACTATTGCAGCCTGATGTGCTTATCTCTATAGGGGGGATGGTGGTTTCTAAGAAAATAAAAGAGTTTTTACGCCAGTACCCTCCCAGAGCTCACTATTATATAGATGAGCAGGTGGGCTATGATACTTTTTTTGCCCTTACCCATCATTTCAAAACGGATATTAATACTTTCTTAGAGGCTGTCACCCCTGAGCTTCCTCTTGTTAGCTTTGATTACAAGGGTGTTTGGCTACCTATCTATAAGGAAACTCTTGCCAAGCGTTCTGCTTTCTTAGCTCAAATCCCTTTCTCGGATATGGCCGTATATCAAGCTATTCTTGAGCAAATCCCTACTCCCTATCATATACAAATTAGTAATAGTGCCCCTATTCGCTATGTGCAACTTTTCCCCGCCAAGGACGGATGGGAAATCTTTTGCAATCGTGGTACTAGCGGAATCGATGGCAGTACTTCCACTGCCATAGGCGCTAGTGTGGTACAATCCTTACCTACTTTATTGATTACAGGCGATTTAAGTTTTTTCTACAATAGCAATGCTTTATGGTGCAACTATATTCCTAAAACCCTAAAAATCATCATCGTAAACAATGGGGGTGGGGGCATCTTCCGCATCTTACCAACAGATAAGGAAACGTCTTTCTTTGAGACTTTTCAAGAAACAACTCACTCTCTTACCGCTGAGTATCTCTGTCGTATGTATGGGATTACTTACCTACAAGCAGAAAACAAAGAATCCCTTACTGAAGGCTTAAAAATACTCTTTTCTGATCATGAAAATCCTATCCTCTTGGAGGTTTTTACTCCTCGAATGCTCAATGATACCATACTCAAAGATTATTTTAACACTTTATCATGACTGAAATAGAATACATAAAAGCTGATGCTACCCTACCTCAAAGTGAGGGAAATATCATTATCACACATATATGCAATGATATAGGAGGCTGGGGAAAAGGCTTTGTCCTTGCTCTATTCAAGCGATGGAAAGCTCCTGAAGAGCAATATCGAAAGTGGTATCAAGAGAAAGATGGCTTCGCCTTAGGTGCTGTCCAGTTTGTACAAGTGGAAGAGCTTATATGGGTGGTCAATATCATTGGACAGCATAAGATACGAAAAGATGAAAAAGGACTCCCTCCTATTCGTT
>NZ_ACLQ01000035.1 GCF_000174755.1 Capnocytophaga gingivalis ATCC 33624 | reverse complement strand
CTTATTTTAGGCGTTTTTCTTGTATTTATTTTTTTAAAATCGTAATTTTGTATATCAATTTTAAAACACCTAAGAGATGAAAAAATATTTTTTATTCCTTATTTTGAGTCTTTTTACCTCATTGGCAAAGGCTCAAATACAATCCGTTGTTTTGCAGAACTATTTCAATGATTTCCAAAAGGCTCAGCTTTCCCTGCAAGCACTCCATGAAGGTAAAAAATATGCAGAGGAGGAACAGCTACTCCTTACATATATAAAGAAATTAGAAGAAGTGTCTCTTAGTGAAAAGGAACAAAAGGACTACAAAAATCTCATCAGAGGAGTAAAGGCAAGTATGAATTATAATTTGGCTTGTGTATGTGCGTTGCAAAATAAGAAAAAAGAAGCCATTGCGGCTCTTGAAAAAGCAGTAGCTTTGGGATATGATGATTATAGAAATGTAAAGACAGATAAAGATTTAGTCAATATCCGTAAGGAAAAGAAATTTGTTGCGCTGCTACAAAAGCTCAAAGCCTTTGATAAATTGGCACTATTGCAGCAATCGGGAGCTTATCAAAAAGAGCAGAGAGATACACTTCCACATTTTACGTATCAGTCAGCTACCGATCCTTCTCTTGTGCAAGTGAAAAATTATTTTAAGTTGGATTCTGTAGTGGGAACAGGGGATGAACTCTCCAAGATTTTTAAACTACTTCACTTTGTACATGATAATATTGCTCATGATGGCGGTAATTATGCTCTTTGTGAGTTTGATGCTATAGATATCTATAACTATCATAAAGCGACAAAAAAAGGAGTAAATTGCAGGCATTTGGCTATTACACTCAATGAAATGTATCTGGCAATGGGTATTCCTTCTCGCTATATAACTTGTATGCCAAAAAATCCAGATGACTCAGATTGTCATGTAATTAATAGTGTATATTCTTCACAATTAGAGAAATGGATATGGATAGACCCTACTAATAATGCTTATGTAAAGGACGAAAAAGGGAATCTCTTAAGTATTGCAGAAGTAAGAGATCGACTGATACATAATAAGCCCTTGGTACTCAATGAAGATGCCAATTGGAATAACAAGGAAAAGCAAACCAAAGAAGAGTATCTGGAGAACTATATGGCAAAAAACTTGTATTGGTTTTCTTGTCCACTACAAAGTCAATTTAACCCTGAAAGTCGTTTTAGGAAAACAGCCACTACTTTTGTTGCTCTCTTACCTACAGGATTTGTAAAGCCTAACGGGAAAGAAGAATATATCTCACATGATCCTGATTATTTTTGGGAAAAACCATAGTTAGTGTCACTTTTTAGTAGTTAAAAATCACTTTGACATGGTTTTTGGTGTACTTTTTTTAGTTAATCAAGGATTACAAGGAGTATAGGAAAAGTAATTTTAGTACAAACATTATTTTTAGCCCTTACAAACTTTTCCTAACCCTATATTCTGAATCCTATAAACTTTAAAATATGAAGAAAATTTTAATGACCTTAGCGTTTGCCGCTCTTACCCCATAGCAGGAGCCAACGCACAAGTAAAATTTGGAGCTCGCGCAGGGCTTAACCTTGCTAATGTAGCTACCAAAGTAAATGATGTGAAAGTGAAAAGTAATATTCGTCCTTCTTTCTATATAGGAGGTTTGGCAGAATTTGCTTTTAACGATGTAGTTCTTATGGATGCAGGACTTACTTATTCTAACCAAGGAGCTAAGGCAAAAGAAGGGGATGGAAAATATATACAACACACCCTTAACCTCCCTGTTTGGATAAAGTATGACTTCGAAGGGTTCCGTCCTAAAGCAGGTCTTTATGCAGGATATATCCTTAGCGCACAAGGAAAATCGAATGGTAAGACAGAAACTATAGATAGTAATGCCTACAACCATTTTGACTATGGTATTGGCTTAGGAGCAGAATACAACTTGCCTAACAATGGATTGTTCTTTGAGGCTTCTTATAACTGGGGATTGGCCAATTTGGATAAAAATGGAGATTCTAAGAATTATACCAATAATCGCGTGATTCAAATAGGAGTAGGATATAAGTTCTAATTCCCCAATACCCAAAAGAAGATAAAATAAAAAAACCGTTCCATAATTGGAACGGTTTTTCTTTTGTAGTATAAAAAAAACTCTCTGGAGAGATCCTATAAATCTCATATTCAGGATTCTTTCTTTACTAAAAAAGTGGGTAAATCATAAGCCGGATTCTGTGCTTTCCTTGAGGGAAAGTGCTTATCATTTATCTGGATGGGCTGTTGCCAGACCATTCTAACCGCCTACCCTCCGGCATTGAGCGAGCCACTCTTAGTTGTCGGTATACTTGGCGTTGCACCCTATAGAGTTTACCTGATTTCACTACAGCCGTACTGTACTTGCTTTCTGTTGCACTGGTCCTCGCCTTACGGCGGACGGGCGTTACCCGCTATAGTGCTCTGTGGTGTCCGGACTTTCCTCTACCTAATAGAGGTAGCGATAAGCTGATTTACCCAACTTCTATAATGATCAATGATTAATGCCAGTAATGATTAATCATTGGTCATTAATCATTAATTATTATTAAAGGTATTTCCTTGATTGATATCTCCTGTATTGTATCCTTTCATAAACCATTCTACACGCTGTTTGGAAGTACCATGGGTGAAGGAATCGGGGACTACTTGTCCTTGCATACGTTTTTGGATGGCATCATCACCTACGGCATTGGCGGCACTTACGGCCTCTTCTATATCGTCGGCATCGAGATATTGTTTGTCATAGTGAGCCCACACTCCCGCATAGAAATCTGCTTGTAGTTCCAGCGCTACCGAGAGTTTGTTAGCTTCTTTTTGGCTGAGACCTTGCTGAGCTTGGCGTACCTTCTGGGAAGTGCCTAAGAGAGTCTGGATATGGTGACCTACTTCATGAGCCATCACATAAGCAATGGCAAAGTCACCACCCTTAGCACCAAATCGAGTACGAAGTTCCTCAAAGAAGCTCATATCCATATACAGCTTGTGATCTCCAGGGCAGTAGAAAGGACCTACAGCACTGCTGGCATTCCCACAGGCAGTCTGTACAGCATCGGTGAAAAGTACTAAGGTAGGCTTTTGGTAGGTACCTAAATTGTTTTCCCTGAATATTTTCTCCCAAATATCCTCTGTATCAGCCAGTACTGTAGCGGTAAAAGCCTTGATCTGTTTTTGTTCTTCTGTAAGATCAGCCTCATTGGCCACTTGTGAGGTCTGTTGTGTTTGGTTAAACTGTTCTAAGAGAGGCGCTACCGCCTGTCCTGTTTCTCCTCCGAACATCTGTAAGAGGAGAATAACAATTCCTATCAGCCCCCCTCCGGCGGCTATTTTTCCTGTGGTACTCACCCCTCGGCGGTCTTCCACATTGTCACTTTGTCGTCGTCCTTGCCACTTCATAAGCGTTATTTTTGGGTGCAAAGATACAACTTTTAATCATTAATGACAAATGATTAATCGTTAATGATTCATTCTCTTATCTCCTCAAGGGTGGACTATTCACAGACCTCTATTCCTCATAGATTCAGCTGTGAGGTCTTGCCCGCTTTTCCCATCCTTTGCCGTTAATTTTTTCCTTGAAAATATTTGTGAGAGAAAAAAAAACATTGTATCTTTGTCCGAATTTTTAGTAACAAACATAATGAGTGAACAATTAGACCCAAACAAATATTCGGCAGATAATATTCAGTCCTTGGAAGGGATGGAGCACGTACGTGTGCGCCCATCCATGTATATAGGCGATGTAGGGGTAAGGGGGTTACACCACTTAGTATATGAGGTGCTTGACAACTCCATTGATGAGGCACTTGCTGGCTATTGCGACACTATTTCTGTAGTAATCAATCCAGATAACTCAGTAACAGTGGAGGATAATGGGCGTGGTATTCCTGTGGATATACACAAGAAAGAAGGAGTATCTGCCCTTGAGGTGGTTATGACCAAGATAGGAGCTGGAGGAAAGTTTGACAAAGGTTCCTATAAAGTATCTGGTGGTCTGCATGGTGTAGGGGTGTCCGTCGTGGATGCCCTTTCTACTCACCTTACGGCTACCGTATTCCGTGATGGAAAAATCTGGGAACAAGAATATGAGCGAGGGATAGCTCTCTATCAAGTAAAGGAAAAAGGAAAAACAGAGAAGCGTGGTACTAAGGTTACTTTTCTGCCTGATACGGAAATATTCCAACAGACAGTGGAGTTCAATTATGATATCTTGGCCAATCGTATCCGAGAGTTGGCTTTCTTGAACAAAGGTATCCACATCACCCTAACCGATTTGCGCCATCAGGATGAAAAAGGAGCGCCCATCTCCCAAACATTCTACTCAGAAAAAGGGTTAGAAGAGTTTATCCAATATTTGGATGGTAATCGTACACCCATTATCAAAAAAATCATTGCTATGGAAGGGGAAAAGAACGAAATTCCTGTGGAAGTAGCTATGATTTATAATGATTCCTTCAATGAGAATCTCCATTCGTATGTCAATAATATCAATACCCATGAGGGAGGTACCCACCTTCAGGGCTTCCGTATGGGGCTTACTCGTACACTGAAGAACTATGCAGATAAGTCAGGCTTGCTTGAGAAAGCCAGTAAGGACAAGAAAAACCCCTTGGAGATCTCCGGAGATGACTTCCGTGAAGGGCTTACTGCTATTATCTCGGTCAAGGTAGCGGAACCCCAGTTCGAGGGACAGACTAAGACAAAACTTGGTAATCGAGAGGTGACTGCGGCTGTTTCCCAAGCTGTTTCCGATATGCTCGAGAGCTATTTGGAAGAAAACCCTGAAGATGCCAAGACGATTGTAAATAAGGTAATTCTTGCCGCTCAAGCCCGCTTGGCAGCTAAGAAAGCTCGCGAAGCCGTACAGCGAAAATCTCCTATGGGAGGGGCAGGTCTGCCAAACAAATTGGCTGATTGCCAAGATAAAAATCCTGAGAACTGCGAGCTCTTCTTAGTCGAAGGGGATTCAGCGGGAGGTACTGCCAAGCAAGGTCGCGATCAGAAGTTTCAAGCTATTCTCCCCCTTCGAGGTAAGATCCTCAATGTGGAAAAAGCCATGCAGCATAGGGTCTTTGAGAATGAAGAAATTAAGAATATCTATACCGCCCTTGGAGTAACTATAGGAACAGAAGAGGATGCTAAGGCGCTTAATATTAGTAAGCTAAGATATCACAAGATTATCATCATGAGCGATGCCGATGTGGATGGTTCACATATCGCTACCTTGATCCTTACTTTCTTCTTCCGCTATATGCGAGAGCTGATAGAGGAGGGGCATGTATATATAGCCACCCCACCCCTTTACCTGCTTAAGCAAGGCAAAAAGGAACAATACGCTTGGTCAGATGAAGAACGTGATGCTATTACCAAAGAGTTCTATGAGCAAGCACAGACTAAGGTAGCTGTACAGCGTTACAAAGGTTTGGGAGAGATGAATGCTGAACAATTGGCAGATACCACTATGGATCCTCGCCACAGAACTCTAAGAAAGGTTACTATAGAAAACGCAGTAGAAGCCGATAGAATCTTCTCTATGCTTATGGGAGACGATGTACCACCTCGTCGTGAGTTTATTGAGAAAAATGCCAAATACGCCAATATAGACGCCTAATATACCTAAATGTAAAAGAGCGGCTGTGTAGCCGCTCTTTTTATACCTTGACTTCACATGAAAGAATTACCTATTTCTGCACCAGAGCAGATCATACAACTCATCCCTCAGCGCTCCCCAATGGTCATGGTTGATACCCTGTGGGAGTATACCCCTGAGACTGCTGTAGTGGGACTTACGATCACTCAGGAGAATATCTTCGTACAGGAGGGGAACCTCTCCGCTTCTGGACTTATAGAACATATGGCACAGAGCATTGCCCTACACAAGGGCTATGGATATTATCTCAAAGCCCTACCTACCCCTATGGGATATATAGGTGCCATAAAACATATAGAAATACAATCCCTGCCCAAGAAAGGAGAGGACATACGCACTCATATTACTATTCTCCAAGAGTTCATGGAGGTTACCTTAGTGAGAATGGAAACCTACATACAAGATATCTGTATAGCCCAAGGGGAAATGAAAACCGTTCTGGCGAAGTAGTTACTTTCTTCCTACAAATGCCTTATCACTTAGGGTGAGCATAAAGGCAATAAGAGCTTCTTTTTCCTCTTCTGTAAGAGGAATTTTTTTGTCGTTATTCTTCAAGATAGGATCTAAGTTAGGGTAATCAGTAACACCATTGGAAAAGAAGTCCAAAACATCTTTCAGAGAGGCAAACTGTCCAAAACTTCCATAGGGAGCTGTGTATTCTATATTGCGCAGAGAGGGAACTCTAAAGCGATGAAGGTCATCGTTATTTCCTGTGACACGTCCTCGACCTGCTTCTTCTACTACATCTGGATGTTTTGGGAACCCCACATTCCTAAAAGATTCATCTGTGAAAAGAGCCCCCTTGTGACAAGAAGCACATTTCTGCTTAAAAAGGGTATATCCCTTTTCCTCCACAGGAGTAAAAGTCTCTGTATGATCACGAGTTACCCGATCATACTTACTATTGGCAGAGATCAAAGTGTACATGAATTGAGCCATACTTCCCAAGATACGCTCTGAGGAGAATTTTGTATCACCATAAGCTTTGAGTAGTGCTTGCTTGTAGGCTGGATCATCTTTGAGTTTTTCTATTACCTCCAAGAGAGAAGAGTCCATTTCCTCATGAGTGACGATAGGAGTTACAGGCTGTTCCTTAAGGTCAGTAACCGCTCCATCCCACATGTATTCTGTGAGAAAAGCCATATTCTGAATGGGAGGGGTATTTCGGAGTCCTATTCTACCGGCCACTCCTACAGCACGAGGATTTTTATCAGCATAAGCCTGTTTTGGGATATGACAAGTGGCACAAGAGATGGAATTGTCATGGCTTAGTCGTGAGTCATAAAAGAGTTTTTCCCCTAAAGCTACTCCGTACTGGGTAGGGTAAGCTGATTCAATAAAAGGGTTTAGAGGAGGAAAATTGGAAGGAATGTTCAAAGAAAGCCTTGGATTGGTAATCTGTTGAGCTTCTTCGGAACTATTTTTGCTGCAGGAATATAAAAAGAAAAGTAAAAGATAAAAAGTTAGTATGTTTTTCATAGAAAATATAAATAGTTAAGGAAAAAATAGCCTGCACTTAAATATTCTTAAGTACAGGCAGAGTATAGTAGGAAAGTAATTATTCTACATTAATAACAGAGAACATGCCGACTTTGTCCAATTTACTATTATCTAAACCAGATTGAGGATCCTTAGGATCAGGATTTTTCTTAGTAGGAATATCTTTTATAATGATTTGTTTTCCGTCAATCCCTTGGTTACCTCCTATGTTATTAACGAAAGGGAACATATTCGCAAGGCTATGAACTACAGGGATTTTTCCGGTCAAAGATATTTTGTTAGTGCCATTGATGAGTTTATCAAAATCAGCTTTGATTGTTACCTTAGCAGGAGTATTTTCCTTAACAGAGAGGAGCTTAGGAAATTCTAAAGAAACAAAACGGAAAGCATCTCTATCCGTATTGAGCACTTCATCTTTGATTTCTTTTACTTTTTGGTCATCATCTACTACCTTAGTACCCTTGAAAGCACTTCCGATATGGATGGAGAGCTCTCCATCTGTAATAGCAGGAAGATCTTCTCCTTTATTGTTTTTACCAGGAGTAGGGTTGGAGAACCAACCTTCAAGTTTTACAAAGCGATAGCCATTAGCCCATTCCCAGTGCATGATTTGTGCTTGTTTGAAAGAACCTGTAAGGCGGTAGAAATTAGGAAATTTGTCTTGTAAGGAAAGGTTATTAAGCTCTTTTTTTACCCCCAATCCAAATTCTATTCCTTTGTAGTCCCCTTGAGGAATTTTACTAAGAATAGGGGACAGAGAAGCGGTGTTTTCTTGATTGATAAGAAAACCTCCCTTATCTAAGTCTTCAGTATGATAAGCAACCTTGGTACCATCTGCTTTTACAAGGACTATATTGGTAATCACATATTTTACCTCTGAGAACTTGAGAGTTTGTCCATTGGAAGTATAGGCTTTAGCAGTATTAGCATCTGCTCCTAAGGTGAGTTTCTCATTGCCTACATAGTTTTCGAACTGTAAGGCGATTTTTCCATTTCCTTGTAGTTCTGGAGTAGGCTTTTCCTCTTGTCCTGGATTAGGCTTGCCAGGCTGAGGAGTATTATTGTCTTTACTGCAAGATGAAAGTGCCGCTATTGCAGTGGTAGCGATAACGAGTGTTCTGAAATTTCTCATTTTTAATATGTATTAATAATAATTTTAATGGATAATGTATTAATTTGTAGCCTTAGTTAGATAAAGACTAAGAGTTACTCTCTACGATAAGTTCTTCTAAGTCTTTCCATTCTTCAGAGCTATTGATATAAGTTTGTTTTTTCCCTTTAGGGACATATATCTTCAAAGGAGGATTCTCTACCTTTCTTTTTAGAGAACTATAATCAATAGTAGGAGGAGTAGTACCTTTGAATACTATCTTTTCCAGTTTTTCACACCATGCAACGACATCAGTGTCTAATGTTTTGAGAGCAGTAGGGAAAATGATTTCTTTGATAGGAGTTTCTTCAAAGGCATTATAACCAACAGATTCAACTCCTTCAGGGATTGTAATCTTAGTAAGGGATTTACATCCATAGAAGAATGTATCTTTGATTTCAGTAAGTCCTTTAGGAAGCTGTACTTCTTCTAAGTTGGTACAACCTCCAAAAGCTCCTCTTCCGATACTTATTACTGTGTCAGGAATGGAAACTGTTTTTAGATTGATACAATCCACAAAAACCTTATCAGCCAGAGAAGTAAGTCCTTTTGGAAGAATAATTTGTTCAATATTTTTATTTTCGGAAAAAGCTTCTTCTTCTATATTGGTAACCCCTTTAAGAGCTTCTATAATATTCATATCCAAACTCTTCGTGTTGGATCCGATCCACTTAATCAAGGTCTTTTTGTCAGGGCTGAGTTCATAATCTTTAGGAGTTACTTTCGAGAAGACAAAAATGACTAAAGATATTTCTTTTTTAGAAGGAACATCTGTAATTTTTATAGAGATTTTTCCTTCAGTAAGTGCTTTAATTACAACTTCTTTCTTGTCAGAAGAGAGAGATACTTGTGCAATTTTTTTATCTTCTTCTGATTGTTCAAAGGTATATTCATTATTCCCAGAAGTAATTTCTATCTTCTGTTCAGTCTCTTTAGTAAGAGATACATTGTTTTGGGATAGAGAAAAATCCTTTAAAGAGGGTTTTGTTTCTTCTTTTTTTAAAGGGTCTGAGTTATCCTCCTTTTTACATTGAGTAAACGCCAATGAAGCGCATACAAGAATAGTTAATAATATTTTTTTCATGTTTTAATTATTTTTGATAAAAGTATAGTCAGTTAATGTTTTTAGAAAAGAAATCACATACTTTTTTTCCTCTTTTGAGAGGGGAATCCTATTTCCATTTTCTTTTAGATAAGGGTCTAAATTGGCATCATTTTCTACTCCTTGATCCAGATAAGAAAGTACTTCTTCCAAAGAAGTGAATTGTCCATGATCACCATAAGGAGCCGTAACCTCTATATTTCGCAAACTAGGGACTCTGAACTTGTACAGATCAGCTTTTTCTCCTGAAACTCTTGCTACTCCCTTTTCTTCTATTTTATTAGGATTCTTAGGGAATCCAATATTTCGAAAAGATTGATCAGTGAACAAAGGTTCTTTGTGACAAGAAGCACATTTTTGTTGGAATATAAGATATCCTTTCTGTTCCTCAGCAGAAAAGGAAACGCCTTCATTCCGCATAATCTTGTCATACTTACTATTAGCGGATATTAGGGTAAACATAAATTGAGCTAAACATTCTAATATACGCTTAGAAGTAATCTCTCCATCGGGATAAGCTCTTTTAAAAAGTTTTATATAGGTATCATCTTTCTGAACTTTTCTGAGTACTTCACTGATAGAAGAATCCATTTCTTCATGGGTAATAATAGGAATAATAGGCTGATCCTTAAGATCAATCACCGCTCCATCCCACATATAAGTATTTAGAAAAATCATGTTTTGTATGGGCGGAGTGTTGCGAAGACCAATTCGTCCATCAATACCTATGGCCTTATGCTTATTATCTCCATAAGCATAAGCACTCGTATGACAAGAATTACAGGAGATAGTGTTATTTCTGCTTAATTGCTTGTCAAAGAATAACTTTTTACCTATTTCGACTCCTACTAAGGTAGGGGCATTAGTCCTAAGATTATAGGAGTCAAACTCAGGAAAATTAGAAGGTTTATCCAAGGAAAGGACCGGATTATTAAAGAGCTCTATTTTTGCTGTTTCTTCTTTTTTACAAGAAGAAAAGAAAAGTACAAAAATAAAGAATTTTAAAGTGTTGATTTTTATATTTTGTAAATAAAAATGCATATTATTTCAAGGTCGCTATCTTGAACATTCCTACAGTATTATTCTGATTGTCTCCTGCAAGATTATTCACGAAATCTATCATTTGTAAGGCAGAATGGGTACTGGGTGTTGCACTATGATTAGGATTATTGTCAGGATCATCCTCCGTTAGGGTGATTTTTTTAGTGCCATTAAGGAGTTTGTCAAAATCAGCAATAATCGAAATCTCTGTGTCTTTATTACTGATAGAGATTTCTTTAGGGAAAGGGAGTTTTATAATACGGCAGGCGTCAACTCCAATTTTCTTTGTGTCCCTGTCCTTAATAGTACTACCTGTATGAATGGATAAAGGTTTGTCTTGATCACCCCAAAAACCTTCAATTTTAGTAAAACGATATCCTTTTCCCCATTCCCAATGCATACGAGTATCATTTTTTCCCGCAGCATTGTAGAACTTAGGAAACTTGGTCTCATCCAAATTATTTAGTTCCTTGCGAATTCCATAATCAAACTGAATTTCTTTGTATTGACCTGAGGGTAAATTATTTAGGTCTATTTTTAAGGAAGTTGGTTTTGATTGATCCAATACAAAGGCTCCTGTATCAAGATTATCACTATTATAGTCAACAACCTTGCCATCTGTTTTTATTAAGCGGATATTACTGATCACATATTTTACCTCTGAGAATTTGAGGGTCTGCCCATTGGAAGTATATGCTTTAGCAGCATTAGCATCTGCTCCTAAGGTGAGTTTTTCTTCTCCCACATAGTTTTCGAACTGTAAGGCGATTTTTCCATTTCCTTGTAGTTCTGGAGTAGGCTTTTCCTCTTGTCCTGGATTAGGCTTGGCAGGCTGAGGAGTATTATTGTCTTTACTGCAAGATGAAAGTGCCACTATTGCAGTGGTAGCAATTAGGAAAGTTTTTAAATTTCTCATTTTATGGATAATTAAGAATTAATAGAATTTTAAGGGCATAGACACCCAACCCTAGTGATTAAGGGGAAATACTAAAGTGGTTAAAATGAGGATAAAAAAAGAAATACTCATTCTTGTCTCTAAGAAATGAGTATTTCTTTCTTTTAGAGATATCTTCTTAAATAAATTGTGGATTTTTTAGCTAATGTATAGGGAGTACTCCTTGTCCTTATAGGATAGGAATAGAGCATGTGGAAAGCGCTCATTCTGTGGAAATATCCTGCAGACAAGGCACAACCTTCCCTTGAAAGGTTACATTAACAAAGGTAAGTAGTAGAAGAAATGGGAGGACGCATTTGCTTTTTGACTATTTTATGAATAAGCAATTGTTCCTTGAAGAAGAAAGGAGGCATTTCCTCCAGAGTATGTACTATAGCTGTTTCAAAAGAAAAGGGTTGCTGAAGTACAATGTCTATATCTTTAAGATTTAAGAGCTTGTCAGAGGTGTGGGAGGTGTCCTCTATATTTTTCTTAAGATGACACTTTCCATGACAATCCATCTCTTTTTTATCTTTATTGATACAGTAAGCCTTCTCAATAAAGTCTCGATTCAGATGGTAGTGCACAATAAGAAGCGTCTGCTGAAAGGCTATCAGCAGTATGAGTAAGGATAATATGAAACTCACAGTACGCTTCATAAGAGTAAGTTTTATAACTCAGATTAAGATAGGGCAAAGATACAACTTTTTTTGAGATAAACAAGTCTTATTTATAACATTTTTTATAAGTAATTTAATGTATTGATTTTCAATATGTTTTTATGTTGTAAATAGGGTATTTTATATTCTATGCCAGAGAAATAGAAAAAAAATTTTTTTTATTAGGAAAAATATTGTACTTTTGCCGCGATTTATAATCTTGCGATGAACACTGTTTTTGCTAAAATATGTGCTTTTGTGATGACGCTTTGCTTGTTAGCTTTACCGCTTACCAGTGAAGCGACCCCGCATGCCTGCCAAAAACAGCATACCCAACAACATAAGCAGGCAAAGTCCTGTCACAAGGACGATGTACCTGAGTGCTGCAAAGAAAAACAAGGAGCTGCTCCTAAGCATACTTGCTGCCAAGTGGCACCCATGTCCTCCTATGCAAGGTTAGAAAAAACAGAATTAGAACATACTTTAAAACTTGTTCAAAAACAAGTAGTTCCTACTATTATATCACCTAAGGTTGTCTTCTTGATAGAAACTATTTCTATGAAGGGGAAACAGCCTTTTTATTCTTCTTCTCCACAGCTGACAAGGAACATACCGATTCTTTTTCAGCAATTTCTTTGTTAGCTTTTCTGACAGATTTTATTTTTCAGGAGTCATATTCTTTCCCTATAATGGTAGAAGGGAGGCTCTTGCATCTTGTTAAGACACTATCAGTGGTGTCTCTATGTGTGTGTTTTCAAAAAAACACCTTCGAAATCCTATAAAATCAAAAGAAAACTAACAATGAAAAAATATATCATATTAGCATTACTGATGCTACCTTTATCTCTTTTTGCCCAGACTATGGTGCAAGGAAAAATTACCCTCAAGGATGCTACAGAAACTTTTGCTGAAGCAGGAGTGAGTATCTATTGGGAGGGAACTACCATCGGGACTACAACCGATGATACAGGTCACTTCAAGCTGTTGTACAAGCCAGAACTCAAGAAGCTGGTAGTGAGCCATGTGGGATTCAAAACAAAAGTGATCACCATCACCGATCCTGTGAGATTTGTTACCTCAACTTTGTTGGAGGATGCCAATCAATTGGATGCAGTAGAAGTCACCATAGCCAAGCGTAAACCTACCGAGCGCCTACAAATGAATAATGCAGGTATGGTCAATATCAATTCAGGTGAATTGCTTAAGGCAGCTTGCTGCAACCTCTCAGATAGCTTTGAGACCAGCTCCAATACAGAGGTAGCTGTGGCCGATGCAGTAACGGGCACCAAGCAGATAAAGATGTTGGGGCTTGCCAGTCCATACTTATCTCTTACCCAAGAGAATGTTCCCAGTATACGTGGTGCTTCACAGGTGTATGGAATGACCTTTATCCCAGGCTCTTGGGTTGATAATATCCAGATTATCAAGGGAGCAGGGAGTGTGATCAATGGTTATGAGAGTATCGCTGGACAGATCAATACCGAATTGGTAAAACCTATACTGGATACCCCTATTTACTTGAATGTATATGGGAGTGAGGATGGTCGTTTTGAACTCAATAACCACCTCAATACCAAAGTTTCAGATCATTGGCATACAGGACTTTACCTACATGGGAATGTGCGCAACATGCAAATGGACAACAATGGGGATGGCTTTATGGATGTACCTACAGGAAGCCAAATCAACCTGATGAATCGCTGGCAATATGCCAATCCTAATACAGGCTGGATGTCCAACCTTACCCTGCATTATCTCTATGACGCAAGAAAAGCAGGGCAACTCTCGTCTGTTTCTGCCCCAACTCTCTGGCAGAGTGAGAATAAGACCCACCAACTGAATGCTTCTGCTAAGCTC
The DNA here is from genome assembly GCF_000174755.1 of Capnocytophaga gingivalis ATCC 33624. GTDB lineage: Bacteria > Bacteroidota > Bacteroidia > Flavobacteriales > Flavobacteriaceae > Capnocytophaga > Capnocytophaga gingivalis. The sequence continues at coordinate 238,928 of NZ_ACLQ01000035.1, read as the reverse complement.
GGTTATATATGGGAGGATATGCCATATCAGAGTTTGGGCTTTCAGGCAGACTATAAGCAGTATGAACAGGATTCTTATTTTGGACTCAATCAGTATGATATTTCTCAGAAGACGATCTATCTTAATGCTCTATTCAAGTCCATTATTGGCAATACCAATCACACCTTTACCACAGGGGTTAATAGCATCACTGATATTATTACCGAGCGTGTAGGAGCCACCTCTCTTTCCGATAACTATGACCGTACGGACTTTTCCGCAGGAGCATTCTTTGAGTACAGTCTCTCTGCAGGCGATGTCTTTGGACTTACAGCTGGTGCAAGGGCTGACTATCACAACAAGATGGGGGCTTTCATCACTCCACGCTTCCACTTGCGCTATATGCCTTGGAAGAAGGGTACGCTACGCCTTGCAGTAGGTAGGGGAGAGCGCTTGGCAAGTATCTTCTCTGAGAATCAAAAACTCTTCTCCACAGCAAGAACAATACGTCTTGGAGGTACACAGACTGGAAAAACCTATGGACTATCCCCAGAAATAGCTTGGAACTATGGGCTTTCCTTTACCCAATATTTAACCTTGGGGAAAAGAGACTTAGAAATAGTAGCTGACCTATATTATACCAACTTCACCAATCAGGTGGTGGTGGACTGGGACAATCCCAGAGAAGTGAGTTTCTATAACCTCATAGGAAAGAGTTTTTCTACAAATTTCCAGATAGAGGCTAACTATGAGATTCTTAAGCGCACTCACTTGAAGGTAGCCTATAAGTGGTTCGACGTACAGACAGATTATGCTTCAGGGCGACGCACTCAGCCCTTCCAACCCAAAGAGCGTTGGATGGTGAATCTCTCCTATGAGACTGTACCCCAAGAAGGGCGCCAGTGGCGTATGGATGCTACCTTCAATGCTATAGGTAGCCAGCGCCTACCAGATACCTCTGCCAATCCTGTAGCCTATCAGATGGGGGATACAGCAGCGGCCTACACCACTACCCAAGCACAGATCACTCGTGTCTTTTCTCCTATGATAGAGGTATATCTCGGTGCAGAAAACTTGTTTAACTATTACCAAAAAAGAGCTATTATAGCTCCCGATCAGCCTTTTGGCACTTATTTTGATGCTTCTATGGCCTATGCTCCTCTGCAAGGTCGTATGATATATGCAGGATTGCGCTTTAAACTGAAATAAAACAACTTTTAAATATATTTATCATGAAAAGATTCATACTTTTGGCTTTCTTAGCCCTTACTTTGCCTGTGGTAGCGCAGAGTAAAAATGCAAAAGCACAACTCAATGTAGAGGGTATTTGTAATTCTTGTAAGGCACGTATAGAAAAGGCTGCCTTGGGAGTAAAAGGGGTTAAGTACGCCCAGTGGAATGTAAATTCACACCAGCTATCTCTTATCTTAGACAAGAGAAAAACCTCTACAGCACAAGTACAAGAGGCAATTGCCAAGGTTGGTCACTCCAATAGTCTTGTAGATGGTACTCATAAGGTAGAAGCCTCAGAAGAAGATTATAATAAGGTAAGTGACTGCTGCAAGTACCGTGATGAAGAAGTGGTGAAGAATCATCACTAAACAAGGGCTATTCTGAGAATACGAAAAGCCGTTCCCAATTGGGAACGGCTTCTCTTTTGTAATATAAAAAACTAATACCCTTCTATTTTTGGAAAGTGTTGTTCTCTATGTTAATATCAGTGGTGACATGGTTAGGATCGATCACTACTTTCTGGATATTCTCAAAAGGTATATCTACCTCAAAGGTATAGGTAGGATGCGCCCAACCCCAAGTAGGTAATACCTTGCGTTCATAGCTATAAGGATTTTCCTTTTCACCAAATTGCATACGCAAAGGAATGTAATAGTAGTGAGTTTTGTTGTTTTTATCTACTACAAATACATCGGTAGGCAAAGGCATTCTCTCTACACGGCGGAGGGTGATTTCAGTTTTGTTGCCTTTGGCAGCTACTTTATCTACCGCATAGTCCACATGGTCAGGTGTTTGCATGAACTCATTGAGGTACCATTGTAGTTGCATGCCAGATACTTTCTCAGCACAACGGATAAAGTCATGAGGTTGAGGGTGCTTGAAAGCAAATTTTTTGAAATAAAGTTGGAGGGTTTTCTCTACATTTTTCTCTCCGATGATGTACTCTAACTGTCTGAGGAAGAGAGCTCCCTTGCTGTAAGAGGTCACAGAGTAGGCGTAGTTGGTATTGAAGCGGTCGGACTGATGAGTAGGTGTTTCCTCATACTTAGAGGCTACATATTTGCCGTAAGACTTATGGAATCCAGAGAAAGGTTCTTTAGCCCCAAGCATAGCAAGTGCGCGGTCTTGTATATAAGAGGTAAAACCTTCGTCTAACCAAGGATAAGCTGTCTCATCAGAAGCTAAAAGGTGTTGGAACCAAGAGTGTCCTAACTCATGTACAGCAGTTCCGAGCAAGGAGCTATACTCTTTTCCCCCTTCGATAAGAGTACACATAGCATACTCCATACCTCCATCTCCCCCTTGTAGGAAAGAGTATTGTTTCCAAGGATATTTACCTACGTATTTGTTGTAGAAATCGAAGGTTTTGACCATCTCAGGCTGGATTTTCTTCCAGTTTTCAGGGTAGTTTTTATAGAGGAAGTGTACGGTAAGTCCATTGCCTGCATCGATCTTGTCATGAACAAACTTAGGATCTGCAGCCCAAGCGAAGTCGTGAACTTGAGGAGCATAGAAGTGCCAAGTACGTTTGTTCCCTTTTACCTTAGGTACCTTCACTCCAGCATCTTCGTACCCAAAACCAATCTCGTTGTTGTTCTGTAGATATCCAGAACCTCCTATGATATAGTCTTTGTCGATGGTAATCTTTACATCATAGTTACCCCATACACCATAGAATTCACGGGTGATATATTCAGTGGTATTCCATCCGCGATAGTCATATTCGGCCAATTTAGGATACCATTGTGTCATGGAGAGAGCTACTCCATCAGGGTTGTTACGCCCTGTACGGCGGATCATCACTGGAGCTTGTCCGGCGAAATCCATTTTCAATACAGTAGAGCTATGAGGAGGTAGCGGCTTGTTGAGGTCTACCTTTACGATGGTACCTTCTGTTATATATTTTACAGGAGTGCCATCTTGGGAAAGGGAATTGACACGTACATACCCTATTTCCTCAGGCTTAAGGGAAGCGATACGGCTTTCGTTGATAGTCTTTCCATCTACCTCTTTTTTATTGACCATACGGCGGTCAGGGTCGAGGATTGTCTGGAGGCGAGCATCCATCTCACTACCAGGCTGGAAGGCGTTGAGGAATACATGGTAAAAAACTACCTTAAGTGTGTCAGGAGAGTTGTTGGTGTAAGTAAGCTCCTGTTTCCCTGTATATTGGTAGTTCTTTACATTCATGTCGATATCCATTTTATAATCGACATGTTGTTGCCAATACGGGGCATTCTGTGCCTGAGCTACTCCTAAGGTGCTCAGTGCGGCTAAGGATAAAATCTTTGTATATTTCATCACATTTATAATTTGTAATTATGGACACAAAGTTACGAATTTTAATGGAGAAAATAAAGGGAAAAATAAAATTTCTTCTCTAAGGAGACTATATGGTTTTTTTTCGTTACTTTTGTGCTGTTTTTTTAACCCTATAGAAGATGGAATTGAACCTTACCCGTCCTATCTGTTTTTTTGATTTGGAGACTACAGGCACGGATGTTTCTCGTGATCGCATTGTAGAGATTTCGATACTCAAGGTATGGCCCAATGGCAACCGAGAGAGCAAGACCTATCTGGTGAACCCCACCATACCTATTCCGCCAGCCTCCACGGCCATACATGGGATCAGTGATGAACGTGTAGCTCAGGCACCTACTTTTAAGGAATTGGCCAAGCAAATACATGCCATGATTAAGGATTCCGACTTGGCTGGTTATAACTCCGACCGCTTTGATATTCCCCTCTTGGCCGAAGAGCTCTTGCGTGCAGGGGTCGATTTTGACCTGAAGAACCGTGTAACAGTGGATGTACAAACTATCTTCCACAAGATGGAACAGCGTACTCTTTCGGCTGCTTATAAGTTCTATTGTAAGAAAGAGTTAGACAATGCTCATACAGCTGCCGCCGATACCGAAGCTACTTATGAAATTCTTAAGGCACAGCTTGATACCTATTCCGATACCCTACCCAATGATATCAAGCAGTTGAGTGAATTTACTACACGTAGCCAAATAGCCGATTTTGCGGGATTTATCGCCTATAATGACAAAGGAGAAGAAATCTTTACCTTTGGTAAGCACAAAGGGCGCAAAGTAGAAGAGATTTTAGAAGAAGAACCGGGATACTTTGGCTGGATACTCAATGCTGATTTTCCACTCTATACTAAGAAAGTCCTTACGGCTATACGCCTGAGAAAGGGATTGGGACAGTAAGAAGTGAAGAGTGAAAAGTGAAGAATGAAGACTCTGTTACGGCAAGTCCCACAGCTGAGTATGTGGTGAATTTTGCCCCCACTGTGAGAGGGGTATATTTCCGCAGGGAAGGCCATGCTCGTCAGTAGTTGTTTTGGAGAGCGTCATGGTAGAGACGCAATTCATTATGTCTTTGAAAAATAATAAAAAAACCGCTCTATAGAGCGGTTTTTTTATTTCTTAGATTCTTCTAAAGGCTTAGAAATAAAGGTTTAACAATACAGAAGCAGTTCCAAAACCAGAGTTAGTGTTACCAATGTTAAATCCAAATTTGCTTGTTTTGTTACCTTGAGCATCTTCGCTTGATTCATGTTTTACAAAAACACCATAAGCATACTGAGCTCCTAAAGCAACTTTAGGGAAAACAAAGTACTCAGCACCAGCAAATCCTTGAGCTCCTATTAAGAAACTGAAAGCATTCTTTTGAGGAATACCAAATCCTACAAGTCCGTCAAAACCATAGAATCCTTGAAGACGAGTAGATCCTTTTCTCCATTCTTTACCATAACCTGCTAAAAGACCAAATTGAGTAGTAGCATCTACATCTTTTTGTTTTTCATAAGAAAAAAGCAAGTTAACAGTGTAACGATCTGCTTTTTTATCTTCAGTAAAGTTTTTACCTAAGAAAGAAACAGAGTTAGCAAATCCAGGAAGTTTTGTAGCATCATTTTTGTCAAATGCAACAGAGTTTCCAGTACTTCCATTAAAAGCATTTCCTACAAAGCTTAAGGCACTGTTAGCACTGAATCCTATAGACCAGTCACCTTGTTGTGGTAGGTAGTTTTCTCCTTTAGAAGAAACGATCTCTTGTTCTTGTGCATTAGCGAAGCTGAATGCAAACACAGCCAAAGCTGATAAAAGAATTTTTTTCATCTTTACTTAAAATTTTAATGATTGATGGGACAAAGGTAAGGTATTTTTTTGGATAAAACCTAATAAAAAAGATTATTTTTTGTTATAAAAATTTTAAGTAGTTGATAATTAGCTGAATAAAACAATAACAAATCTTTCATTTTTAACAAATTTATAACAAAATAGAGCGGTAAATAAGACTTTTTTTTCTTGAAAAATACGTTTGTTTTCCCCTTAAAACTGTAGGGAAAGTGCAGGGTTATTTATAAAGAGTATAAATAACAAAAATAGGCTGTTAAAAAAGAAATTTTAGCTAATCAATTCAAAAAAAATAATACTTTTGCACGACTTTTTAAGAAACTAACTAATTTTTATCCTATGTCAAGCGACATCCGCATTCGTAAGGGTTTGGATATTCAGCTGGAAGGAAAAGCTGAAGCCATCACCAAGGTAGCGCCGCTTTCCCAAGTGTATGGCCTTAGACCTGCTGAATTCCACAGAGTAATCCCTAAGCTCATCGCTCGAGAAGGAGCAACTGTCAAAGCCGGAGACCCCGTTTTCTACGACAAAAGAGATGAAAGGGTGTTATTCCCTTCTCCCGTTAGTGGTACTATTACGGAAATTATCCGTGGAGAACGTCGTAAAATTCTGGAAATCAGAATTACTCCCGATGCTCAGCAGTCTTTTCATGAATATGAAAAGAAGCAAGTAGACTCCCTTTCTCCTGAGCAGATCAAAGAACATTTGTTACAGACAGGCTGCTGGCCACTCATTAAGCAACGTCCGTACGACGTGATTGCTTCAGTAGATAGTCAGCCTAAGGCGATCTTCATCTCAGCCTGCAAGACCAATCCTTTAGCTCCTGATTACGACTATGTACTCAAGGGTAAGGAAAAGGAATTACAGGTAGCACTCACCGCACTTTCGAAGCTCACCACAGGCAAGGTGCATGTCTCTGTATTCAAAGATAGTTCTCTATCTCCTTTTCGCAATCTCAAGGATATTGTATTGCACAATGTATCAGGGCCACACCCAGCAGGGAACGTGAGTACCCAAATAGCTAAAATCAGCCCTATCAACAAAGGGGAAGTAGTATGGGTGGTTTCTCCTCAAGACTTGGTGGTTATAGGAGAACTCTTCCTTACAGGTCATCTTAACCTTACCCGTACTGTGGCACTTACAGGAGCTTCTATGGAAACCCCTCACTACGTAACAGCTATTGCAGGAGCACAGATCAAAGGTCTGGTAGGAACAGGGGTAAAAGATCCCACCAATACTCGTATCATCAGTGGAGATGTACTAACTGGTCAAAAAGTATGTGAAAACACTTTCTTAGGCTTCTATGATGACCAGATTACAGCCATCCCAGAAGGTAATGACTACGACCTATTAGGTTGGGCAAAACCCATAAGTAACAAGATTTCCCTTACTCGAGCCTTGACTTTCTCTTGGCTTAACCCAAATAAGAAGTACAACCTCAATACCAATACCAACGGAGAGCAACGTGCTTTCGTGGTAACAGGTATGTATGAGGAAGTATTCCCATTGGATATTTACCCTATGCAGCTGCTCAAAGCTTGCTTGTATAAGGACTTGGACGAATTGGAAAACTTAGGAGCTTATGAAGTAGCCCCTGAGGATTTTGCCTTGACTGAGTTTGTATGTGTGTCCAAACAGCCACATCAGCAAATCATCAGAGATGGTTTAGATCTTATGATGGACGAATTGGGATAAAAGTTACTATAAGCATAATGGCCAGACCCGCAACGAAGCAAGATTTAGAGGCTTTAGCCAAAGAAAATTATCAGAAGTTAGTTTCTTTGATAGAAGCACTATCAGACAAAGAGCGAGAAAAAGCATTTCCAGAAGGTACTATGAATAGGAATATTCGTGATGTCATAGGTCACTTGTATTATTGGCATTTATTATTCTTAAACTGGTACGAGGTAGGGATGCGAGGTGAGAAACCCAAAATACCCAAAGAAGGCTATACTTTTTCTGACACCCCTAAACTCAACCGAGAAATATGGGAGCAATGTCAAAAAGTATCACTTACTGAGATACTCTTACTTTTTGAAACAACTCATAATAAAGTGTTTCAACTTATACAGAAACACACAGATGAGGAGCTTTTCACTAAGAAAAAGTATCACTGGACGGGGAGTACTTCCTTAGGCTCTTACTTAGTTTCGGCAACATCAAGTCATTATGATTGGGCTTTAAAACTAATTCGCAAATCCATAAAAAAGAAATAATTAACTTATTCATAATAAAATGAGTTTAAAAAGTAAATTACATACACTAAAAGAAAAGTATAAGGGGACTAAGTGGGAAACGACCTTCAATGCGCTCCACACTTTCCTTTATACGCCTAATGAGGTAACCCACGGAGGTACTCACATTAAGGCAGCAGATGACCTAAAGCGGACTATGAACACCGTGATTATGGCGCTGATTCCCTGCTTGATTTTTGGTATTTTCAATGCAGGATACCAACACCAAGTGGCTTTTGGTACTTTGGAACCTCAGGCAGGTATGTCCTTTTTCAGTGGGGACTTCTGGAGTGGGGCAAACTTCTGTATAGGAGCTATGAAAGTACTTCCCTTGGTGATCGTTTCCTACCTTGTAGGTTTGGGGATTGAGTTCATTTTTGCAACTATCCGCAAGCACGAAGTAGAAGAAGGATACTTAGTTACAGGAATGTTAGTACCCCTTATTGTACCTATTGATATACCTCTTTGGATGCTTGCTGTAGCAGTAGCTTTCGGGGTGATTATCGGTAAGGAAGTATTTGGTGGTACAGGTATGAATATCCTCAACCCAGCCCTTACTATCCGTGCATTCTTATTCTTTGCTTATCCTACCTCTATGACAGGGGACAAGGTATGGGTAGAAGGAGCGGTAGCCAGAGCTAAAGAAATCGCAGGTGGAGCACAGCTTGATGCCGTATCTGGAGAGACCATCTTAGGAAACTTAGCTCAGGGGCAGACAGGTACTTACCAACTATCTGACCTTTTCTATGGGTTTATCCCAGGTTCAGTAGGGGAGACCTCTACCTTGCTTATCCTCTTAGGGGCTTTGTTCCTTATCTACACCAAGATTGCTTCTTGGCGTATTATCCTCAGCACCTTTGTAGGAGCTTTTGTAATGGGAAGTATCTTTAACTGCTTGGCACCAAGTATGGAAGGTACCCAGTTCTACGCCTTGTGGAGCCTACCAGCCTATGAGCATCTGCTTATCGGAGGTTTGGCTTTTGGAGCTGTCTTCATGGCTACCGATCCAGTAACTGCAGCACAAACCAATACAGGGAAATATATTTACGGTTTCTTGGCAGGATTTATCGCGATTATGATACGTTGCTTCAACCCAGCTTATCCAGAAGGGGTGATGCTTGCTATCTTGCTGATGAATGTGTTGGCACCAACCATAGACCACTTTGTGGTACAGGCCAATGTGTCTCGCCGTAAAAAACGCTTAAAACTAACTACTAAAACCGCATAATTATGGCAATCAAGACAGAAAGTAATTCGTATACCGTGATTTTCGCCATTGTGATGGTGGTAATCGTAGGGGCTTTGCTTGCGGGGGTTTCTTCCGCACTTAGCGGCCAAATCAGTGAAAATAAGAAATTGGAGAAGAAGCAAAATATCCTTTATGCCATGGGAGTGAGCCATAACGAAGGTGCTCTTGGTGAAGGGGAAGTAGCTTTCCTCACTACCAATGAGGCCAATGCTGAGTTTGATAAATATGTAAAGGCACAATACCTAATAAATCCAGCAGATAACTCAGCTAAGGAAGTAAAGGGAGCAGAAGACCTTATCAACTTCAATGGACATCGCGCCGGACTTCCCCTCTATGTAGGAGAGAAAGATGGTAAGACTCTCTATATCATTCCTGTAAACGGACGTGGATTGTGGGATGCCATTTGGGGTTATATTGCTGTAGACAAAGACCTTATCGTACAAGGAGTATTCTTTGACCACAAAGGAGAAACTGCCGGTTTAGGGGCTAATATTAAGGAACGCTTCTTTATGGACGATTTCATAGGAGAGCACTTATTAGACGCAGCTGGAAACTTCCAAAGTATCCAAATCTCTAAAAGTAATGGAGACCCTGAAAATACACGTAAAGAAGACGGAAAAGTAGATGCTATCGCAGGAGCCACTCTTACCGGAAATGGAGTAGCCGAAATGATTCAGCATGGACTTTCTCCTTATGTATCCTATATTAAAAGTTTAAACCAATAAGACTATGGGACTAACAAAAAAAGATATCAAATTAGTAACTGATCCCCTATGGGATAATAACCCCGTAACGGTACAGGTATTGGGGATATGCTCTGCTTTGGCTATCACAGCACAGCTCAAAGCGGCTATCGTAATGAGTCTTTCCTTTACCTTCGTATTGGCCATGGGGAACGTAGCCATTTCTCTACTTAGAAATGTGATACCCCCCAAGATTCGTATCATCGCCCAGCTGATTGTAGCAGCAGCTTTGGTAATTGTAGTGGATTTCGTGCTTAAAGCCTTTGTATATGATCTGAGCAAACAGCTATCAGTATATGTGGGGCTTATCATCACCAACTGTATCCTGATGGGACGCTTTGAAGCATTTGCCTTGGGGAATCCTCCAGGAAAATCCTTCCTTGATGCTCTTGGAAATGCTGGAGGGTACTCTATTGCCTTGTTGATTGTAGCATTCTTCCGTGAACTTTTGGGTTCAGGAACCTTACTTGGCTTCCAAGTATTGGGAGATCCTATCAAGAAAACAGGTGTGTATGCTTTAGGTTATGAAAACAACGGCTTTATGCTTTTGGCTCCTATGGCATTGGTAACCTATGGTATTGTAGTATGGGTACAGCGTTCACGCAACAAAGCCCTTATAGAAGAAGGTCATTAATCACTTAAAACGAAAAGAACATGTTAGAATATTTAACACTGATATTTAAATCTGTATTCTCAGAGAATATGATTTTCGCTACCTTCTTGGGTATGTGTTCGTACTTGGCGGTATCCAAAAAGGTATCTACCGCTATAGGTTTGGGAGCAGCCGTTATATTCGTGCAAACCCTTACAGTACCTATGAACTGGTTGCTTAACCAATATATCCTTAAAGAAGGTGCTTTGGCTTGGTTGGGAGAGGAATACGCTTCTTATGACTTGAGCTTCCTTACCTATATCCTCTTTATCGCCACAGTAGCTACCATGGTACAGTTGGTTGAGATTATTGTAGAGAAGTTTTCTCCCTCCTTGTACAACTCCTTGGGGATTTTCTTGCCTTTGATAGCGGTGAACTGTGCGATCTTAGGAGGTTCCCTATTTATGCAATCTCGAGAAGAGACCATCCACACCTTCGGGCTTTCCGTAGCCTACGGAGTAAGTTCAGGTTTGGGTTGGGCTATTGCTATCTTGGCTTTAGCTGCCATTCGTGAGAAAATACGTTACTCACATGTACCTGCACCTTTGCGAGGCTTAGGGATTACCTTCATTACCACAGGGCTTATGGCTATTGGCTTTATGAGCTTTGGAGGTATGCTCACTGGTGGTAGCAGCAAAAAGGAAGAACCTAAGAAGGAGACAACCGTTCAACAAGAAGTTAAAACAGATAAATTGGCTAATAATACAAAAGACTTAAGTAATGATTTTAGCAAGTGAAATATTAACAACTATTACGGTAACGGTGGTAGGATTATTAGTAGTAATCCTCTTGTTAGTAGCGATTTTGCTTTATGTAAAACAAAAACTAACCCCATCGGGGCCAGTGAAGATTACCATCAATAATGATAAGGTAATAGAAGTACCTCTTGGAGGGAGCTTGCTTTCTACCTTGGGTAATGAGAAGATATTCTTGCCATCGGCTTGTGGTGGTAAGGGATCCTGCTTGCAGTGCGAATGCCACGTGTACGAGGGTGGGGGAGAAGCACTTCCTACCGAAACCCCTCACTTTACCAAAAAGGAACTCAAAGAGGGTGTACGCTTGGCCTGCCAAGTAAAGGTAAAACAAGATATGAAAATCGGGGTACCTGAGCAAGTATTTGGTATCAAGAAATGGCAAGCTACCGTAGTGAGAAACTACAATGTGGCTTCCTTCATCAAAGAGTTTGTAGTGGAAATTCCAGAAGATATGGATTACAAACCAGGAGGATATATCCAGATAGAAATCCCTCCTTGTGAGGTTAAATACTCCGATATCGATATTACTGCTCACCCTGTAGAACACCCAGGTGAGCCAGAGAAATTCAAGATGGAATGGGATAAGTTCAAGCTATGGCCGCTAGTGATGAAGAATCCAGAGCCTGCAGAGCGTGCTTACTCTATGGCCTCTTACCCAGCTGAAGGACGTGAGATTATGCTTAACGTACGTATCGCCACCCCTCCTTTTGACCGAGCTAAAGGCGGCTGGATGGATGTAAATCCAGGGGTAGCCTCCTCTTACATCTTCTCTCGCAAACCAGGAGACAAGGTAACCATCTCAGGACCTTATGGAGAGTTCTTTATCAACGAATCCAACGCCGAGATGTTGTACGTAGGTGGGGGAGCAGGTATGGCACCTATGCGTTCGCACCTATACCACCTCTTCAAAACATTGAAGACAGGACGTACTGTAACTTACTGGTACGGAGGTCGTTCTAAGCGTGAGTTGTTCTACGTAGAGCACTTCCGTGAACTAGAACGAGAGTTCCCTAACTTCAAGTTCTTTATCGTGCTTTCTGAACCACTACCAGAAGACAATTGGAAAGTGAAGAAAGACATACATGACACTGAAGGTGATGGTTTCTTAGGCTTCGTACACAATGCGGTAATAGAACAATACCTAAGCAAGCACGAAGCACCAGAAGATATTGAATTGTACTTCTGTGGTCCTCCGATGATGAACAAGGCTGTTCAGAAAATGGGACAAGACTTCGGTATGCCAGACGAAAACATTCGTTTCGACGACTTTGGAGGTTAAAACAACTTTTTCCATAATATTAAAAATCCGACTCAGCAATGGGTCGGATTTTTTGTTGATAGTGAAAAAGATTTGTTATTTATCATTGGTCATTTGTCATTAAAGTTGTAATTTTGCGCCCGTTTTAATCACTATCCTATGTTAATCAGATATTGTGCTATTATTTTTGGCTGTTTGGCCTTAGGAGAATTGATCGTTTATCTTACAGGGATTCACTTTCCTTCCAGTATTATAGGAATGATACTACTGACCCTTTTTCTACACTTAGGCTGGATCAAGCTGCATTGGGTCAAGGCTTTTTCAGATATGTTGATCTCTCATTTGGGACTGTTTTTCGTACCGCCCAGCGTGGCTATATTGGCTTATTTTGATCTTATAGCTAAAAATTTTTGGTCTATCAGTGTGGCTATTGTTGTCAGTACCATTATTGTGATGGTGGTAACAGGCCATGTATATCAGTTTATCCGCAAAAGAACCAAACATCACCATGACCATGAAAATATTTGAAAATCCTTTAGTCCTTTTAGCCATCACCTTTGGTGTATATTACGGAGTTCTTATGCTCCAACAGAAATACAAATCCGTATTCCTAAATCCTGTCATGCTTGCCGTTTCGGTTCTCATAGGGTATCTGATGATCTTCAATATTTCCTATGAGACCTATGAGCAGAATGCAGGAATGTATATTGATTTTTGGCTTAAACCTTCTATTGTAGCCATGGGAGTGCCTTTATACCAACAACTCTCCAAAATCAAGAAACAACTTTTGCCGCTGTTGGTATCCCAGTTTGTGGGCAGTTTGATAGGGATTCTCTCGGTATGCTATATTGCTAAGGGATTAGGTGCGGATGAGCATATCATTCGATCTTTAGCACCTAAATCGGTAACTACCCCTATTGCGCTTGAAGTGTCCAAGACCCTACACGGAATTACCTCCCTTACGGTAGCCGCTGTGATTGTTACAGGGATATTGGGATCTATTTTAGGCTTCAAGGTACTCCAATGGACAGGTATCAAAAGCCCAATGGGGAGAGGTATTTCTTTGGGAACGGCTTCCCATGCCTTGGGGATTATGGCCGCCTTTAACCTTAGCGAAAAACACGCTATCTATGCCAGCTTAGGAATGATTTTCAATGGTATCTTTACGGCTGTTTTAGCTCCTATTGTAATGCCTTTTATTTTGTAATGAAGTATAGATAGCCTGAGCAGTCCTTTCGCTTGCGCCTTCTTTGCCTAGCTTTTCTCGCAAGGCTTCGTAATTGTTAAGAAGTTTTTCTCTATAATCAGGATTAAGGAGTTTGTTTAGTTCTGTTTTGAGGTTTCGGGTATTGAGGTCTCCCTGAATGAGTTCGGTCACTACAGGAGCATCCATGATCAGATTCACCAAAGAAATATACTTGAGGCTGATTACTCGCTTGGCTATCTGGTAAGAAATCCAATTGCCACGATAACAAACCACTTCAGGAACACGGAATAAAGCCGTTTCCAAGGTAGCTGTACCACTGGTAACCAACGCTGCATGTCCATGAGAGAGCAGGTCGTAGGTTTTCCCACTGACAAAATGTACATTTTCTTCCTTGATAAACTGTTTGTAGAAATCATATCCTAAAGAAGGCGCCCCTGCAATGACAAACTGATACTGATGGTAGCTTCCTACCACTGAGAGCATCACAGAGAGCATCTTGGCAATTTCTTGCTTACGACTACCAGGTAGCAAGGCAATAATAGGACGCTCATCTAAGCCGTTTTCTCTTTTGAATACTTCCTCACTAACCTCCTTACGAGCTGCAATAGCATCTAACAGAGGATGTCCTACAAAGTGTACAGGATATTGGTGCTTCTCTTCATAGAAATCTTTTTCAAAAGGTAAGATTACATACATGGCATCTACATCCCTTTTGATTGCTTTGATACGGTTTTCTTTCCAAGCCCATATCTGTGGAGAAATGTAATAATGGGTAGGAATCCCTCGCTGCTTAGCCCACTTAGCGATACGCATATTGAACCCAGGATAATCGATGAAGATAATCGCATCGGGCTGAAATTGTATGATATCTCGTTTGCAAAAATCAATATTTCGAAGAATTGTTCGAAGATTGGTAACCACTTCCCAAAATCCCATAAAAGCCAAATCGCGGTAATGCTTAATGAGTTTTCCCCCAACAGCCTCCATGCGATCCCCTCCCCAGAAGCAAAACTCTGCCTTGGGGTCTATCTGCTGTAGGGCGCGCATAAGGTTAGCCCCATGTAAGTCGCCAGAGGCTTCCCCTGCGATAAGGTAGTATTTCATAGTGATGAATATTTTTGCAAAGATACTATATTTTCCGAAAATAATTGTATATTTGCCTTGCAATTATTTATCCTATATGCTAAGCAAAAACCAACTCAAGTTAGTACAAAAACTCTCTCAAAAGAAGCATCGTAGCGAAACAGGCCTCTTTGTGGTAGAGGGGAAGAAGAGTATAGTAGAGTTTGTCGAAGCAGGCTACAAAGCTGAGGTAATTTATGCTACAGATACCTTCTCTGCAAGTCTTGGGCAGCAACCCTTAACCCTTGTTAGCAAGGAGGAACTCTCTAAGCTAAGTACTCTAAAGCATCCTGATGAGGGGGTGGCTATCTTTCGCCAGCCCAAGAGAAAGGGGATACTTCAAGAAGGGCTTATCTTGGCCTTAGATAATATTCAAGACCCAGGTAATTTGGGAACGCTTATTCGTCTGTGTGATTGGTTTGGGATAGAAACTCTTCTATGTAGTGAGCAGACAGTGGATTGCTATAATCCGAAAGTAGTGCAAGCCTCTATGGGGTCGCTTTCACGGGTGGAGGTGCATTACCTGCCCTTGGCGGGTTTCTTGGTTACTTGTGACTTACCTGTATATGTGGCTACCTTGGCGGGGGAAGACCTCTATACGACTACTTTTCCAGAGGATTGTGTGATTGTTCTTGGTAATGAAGCCAATGGGGTAAGCCCAGAGGTGGCCGCCTTGGCCAATGGAGCTATTACTATACCACGCTTTGGCAAACGCCAACAAGCAGAAAGCCTTAATGTAGCTATGGCGGGAGCGATTATAGTGAGCCAGATAAAAGGTAAAGCCAGCGAGGGCTCACAGCTGGGTATGTGATAAAGTAAGATGGCAGTAGAGAGCTTTTTTGTGATAGAGACTTCTTTTAGTGACTTAAAAGAAAAGCTCAGGGAAGAAATAGTGCGAGTAGATAAGGAATATGATGAAAAGACTATTTGTTATGAAGGCTTTTTCTCCTGGATGTATTTTTATAAGGAAGGAGAAGCCTATATAGATGAAGAAGAACAAGCGCAGTTATTCGTAAATATCAAGCACGAATCGGCAACACCACCTAGTGTTATTACAGCTTTTAGGGAAAAACTTTTATCTTTAGGATTTTGTGAGATATAAAAATATTTGATAACAAAATAACAGTATAGATGGTTTTTACGCCAATGATGAACTTACTCCTAAAGGAAAAATATTGGAACTGCTTATAGATATTTTGAAAAATATATGATGCTAACAATTGATAATCAGGTGTATATGGTTGATTCTGTAGAAGAATTAGTGCATCACCTTATTCCCCTTTCTAATAAGATAGAAGCAATGCTTCGGTTATCTTTGGAGGATAGTTGGGATTCGGATGCACTCTCTTGTCAAATAGATAAGGGCAAATATTTGTTGCTTTATTATACTACAGATCTTGATAACCCTACTGAGAAATATCCTCGCAGCTATCATAGAGGACTTCAAACTCATAAAAAAGTAGAGATAAGGGGAAACTTTTATGATGAAAATACCATTTGCTATGACTATGGATTGGTATTGATGTTGTTCAAAGAGTTTTTTCAGCAAAAACAAATTCCTTTGTATATCTTATCTTAATTATAAGAGGGGAAATCGGTGAATCGCATAGCTATTGTAGCCTTTTTTAAATATTGAAAATTAGTAAGAATGATGTACTTAAATGATTTTAGTCAAGAATACCTTGTAGATTCTTTGGAAGAATTAGAAATATTACTAAAAAAACGTTTTTTAGAGGAGGTTAATTTTTTTATTTTAACTTTTAAGGAAAATGGATTCCCCCAATTATCTGCATTTGTCAGGGGAAATAAATGTGTTATCTACTATTTAGAAGAAGAGGTACAATACATTAGTAAAGGAAAAGCAAGTGAAGGGATAGAGGTATTTGTTGAGGATATACACGGGACAGAGGTGTTCCTTAGCAAGGACAAAGTGTTGACCATTGATAAGTTTTACAAAGTAGCCCAATCCTTTTTCGAGATACAGGCAAGGCCTGATTTTATTGAATGGGAAAAGATATAAAAACAATCGGATGTAAAAAATGCGAGATTGTCCTAAAATCTCGCATTTTTTTTTATTTTTATTTCAGAAGTAAACCAATTGGAATAATAGCCAATTATTTCACTCTCTTGACAATTATTTTCTGGTAAAAAAAGTACATACCATAGCCTATAGCAAGTCCTATACTCAGACCTGTAAGCACATCGAAGGGGTAGTGTACCCCTAAGTAGATACGACTATAGGAGACCACTGCAGCCCATAGCAAAAGTATTATAAGAAGCCTTGGGTAGAGAGGTCTTAGCACCTGACCTAAGAACATGGCCAAGGCAAAGGTATTGGCGGCATGGGCAGAGAAATAACCGAATTGGCCTCCACAGCGAGTAAAACGCAGTTGTCCATTAATCAATGGATTATGGCAGGGACGCAGACGGTGAAACTGAACCTTGAAGAGATTGGAGAGCTGGTCAGTTAGGGCAATCATCACCGCCACACACAGAAGAATAAAGAAAAATCTCTTGAGAGAATGATGCTTATAACACAGCCAACACAGCCATGCATACAAGGGAATAGCCGCCCATTTGTTGGTGACAAAGAGCCAGAATCCATCCCATAGGGGGGTGCCTAAGCCATTGAGAAAGAGAATCATCTCTTGGTCAAGGCTATTTAGAGTATCTATAAAGCTATTCATAACGGCTTATTTCTCGGTCATAGAAAGCGATAGCCTCCTGAATAAGACTCTCAGCAGAGGCTTCGAGTTCTTCTTCATCCTCCTTGTCGAACTCCTCCAACCATTCTACCTCATCGTCAGCAAGGTTGAGGATAAAGCGAGGAAATTCTGTGTGAATGATAAAAATAGCGTCGGGATAATCGGTATTATCACCGAGCAAAAATTTAGGGAATGATGCCATAATTAGTTCTTAGTTTTTAGTTCTTAGTTTGATTATTCCTTATCAGTCTGCTTGATAGTATTAGAAAACGAGTGGTTTGTAATAGTGCTGAGAAAGTCAGTCCTACCAGAAGCCCTATCCAGATACCAGTAGTCTTCAGTGAGGTATGCAGTCCTAAGTAGTAGCAAATAGGAAAAGCAATTACCCAATAAGAAATAAAAGAGAGGATCATAGGTATCTTGGCGTCTTGTAAGCCACGAAGCGCTCCCAAGGCAACTGTCTGCAAGCCATCTACTATTTGGAAAAGAGCGGCTATCAGGAGCAGATGAGCAGATTCTTCTATCACAAGAGCAATATTGTCCACGGTGTCGAGCTTCTCTGTATTGAGGAAAAATTCTGGTAGCTGGTAGCGCAATAGCCCTATAAGCCCCCCTAAGACCACTTGTGTCAGGAGTATGAAAAGGAAAATAGAGATGGCTACACGGCGCAGGGAGATATAATCCTCCATGCCTTTGTAGTTACCTACTCGTATCATAGCTACTACACTCATTCCATTGGCAATCATAAAGGTCAAGGTAGCTATACTCAGGGCAATTTGATTGGCCGCTTGATAGATCTGTCCCAGTACCCCACTAAGCCAAGTGGCAGCAATGAATACTCCTGCTTCGAAAACCACTTGCAGACCGGAGGGTACCCCTATATGAATGAATTTTTTGATCACGGTACTATCTATCTTGGGCATAAGATTTTTCATATATTGGGTCATACGAGTATCCTTGTATAAGATGCCCCATAGTAGGATAGGCATCACCACTCGTGAGGCCAAAGTACCGACCGCAGCTCCCAATACCCCCATACGAGGACAGCCCCAATTCCCATAAATAAAGAGATAATTGAGGAAAATATTGAGCAAATTGGCGGTAATAGTTACATAGAGTGAATACTGAGTGATAGAGAAACCATCCGCAAACTGCTTGAGTGCTTGAAAGAACATCAAGGGGATAATCGAGACAGCTACCATATGTACATAAGGAACCGCCAAGGCGATAACTTCCTCCTTCTGCTGGGTGTAGACCATTAAGGGCTTAGAGAGAAAGAGCCCAGCAAAGATAATTACTCCTAACAAGGTATTGATTAGTAATCCATGAGTAAGTATGGATTTTGTCTCGGCTGTATTATGTTTTTTAACCGATTCGGCAGTAAGGGTAGTAATCACTGTGGAGAAACCAATACCAAAGGACATCAGTAGGAACACATAGCTATTGCCCAGCGAAGCTGCTGCCAGTTCTAGGGTGCCAACCTTTCCCACCATAGCCGTATCAATCACTCCTACTAAGGTATGTCCTAGCATGGAGAGTATAATAGGGAGCGCTAAGCGAAGATTGTAACCAAATTCGTTGATGTATTGTTTCATTCTTTCACAGATTTTTCTTTGGGTTGTTTGGGCTTTTCTTCAGCCTGTTTGGCAAAGGAAATATCCTGTTCTACTTCCCAATTGGCACGTAATTCTATTTCTTTAGCAAAGTAGCGAATGATTTCTGGTTGTTTTCTTTGGAGAAAGTTTCCAGTATCCCATTTTTTGTTGTGGTTCTTGTCCTCTACAATGCGCAAGAGATAGTTCCCTGCCTTCAGGTAAGGGAAATGATAAGTAGGACTGCTTTTTTCTATGTATTGACTGTATAGCACATTCTTTCCGTCCTTATCTGTAAGTTCTATAATAAAAGGTAAGGATAAAGAATCCTTGAAAGAGACTTTTAGAGAAGCAAAATCCTCAGCCCGCTTGGCAGAAAAAGATTCTTTGAGGGTGTCACTCTTCTGGTGATAGAAATCCTCAAAGGCACTTAGAGCCGTAAGATGGTATTTTTCCCCTTCTTTCACAGGAAAGGTAAGGGATACTTTCTCTGAGTTGGGAGTAAAATCTACTTTGTAATCGACCAATGTACTATCTTTATCCCTGATTTGCAAGACTTTTGGGTTGAAAGCAACCAGAGGGATATTGGAGAGAAAAGTAATTTGTTCCTCTGTAGGGGAGAGGCTTTTGTGTTCGCTGGAGATGGTCAACTTTTCTCCCTTCATTTTTCGATACTTGACAGTAAAAATATCTGTCTTTCCAGTTCCCTTCACTTGTAGTCTTAGGGAGTCCTTTATATCAGGGTGATACCATAGCCATAATGTATCCTTCTTAGGTTCTTTGGTTATAGCCCATTTGAAATCCGCAGGGAGAGGGTCAAGGGGCTGAACCTTGATACTATCTTTTTCCCCTTGGTAACCTATACTAATACGCTTTTCCGCCGAAAGGAAAGGGCGGGATACCTTCATAGGGAGTTTTTCCTTGAATAAGGAAAGTACAAAGGAACTATCTGTGGTCGGAAGGGTGATAAATTCTTGATGGAAACCTATTTTATCTGTCTTAGGATCAAATAGATAGTTGTTGTCCTTATCCTTCATAGCAACCAATAGATACTTTCCTGCCTTCAGGTGGGTGAGCTTGAAGGAGGTAAGACTATCTAGGGTATTGCTCACATACATAGGCGGTTTCTTGTAGACAACAGAATCGGAGAATTTCTCCCCTACTTCATAGAGCATGACATTTACATAGTTGTCCGCTTTGGGACTTTCAGCATCTACAATGTGTCCCTTTAGTGAAAGAGAGTCTATATACCCCCCTGTGGAGAAGGTATAGGTATAGAAATTCAGTGGGTTTCCCTCGTTGTTGTCCTGTATACTTTTACCAAAGTTGAAAGTATAAGTAGTATTGGGTTTTAGTGTGTCCAATATCTTGATATCTATATATTTAGAAGCATTCCCTGTAGGGGTAATATTGGGGAATATCTCCATAGGGGGAGAGATAATTAGTTGCTTTCGGATATCCTTAAGGGTCACATATTCATCAAAATAGATACGAATATGATTTCCGGTAAAGTGTAACGAACCATTCGCCGGAGTGGTACGCAATACTTTTGGAGGGGTCTTGTCTTGTTCTCCTCCCGTAGGAGATCCAATACGAGCACAAGCTATGCATAAGATATTGATACAGAGAGCTTTGATAAAATAAGTGTGTTTCATAATCTATCCTAATCGGGCAAGAGTATTTAGTTTTCCTAATAGTTTGACAGCTATAGTGTTAGGAAATTCTTTCTTGCGGTATTTGGTTACAGACTGTATTCCTTCACGGGTATTGGTAAGGAAAAGTTCATCTGCCTTTTGCAATTCAAAAGGAGAGACACTGCGCTCTTCCAAGGAGAAATCCTCTGTTTTTCCAAGCGCTTCTATTAGTTTCTTACGAGTAATCCCATTGGGGGCTCCATCGGATAGAGGAGGAGTTACTATTTGGTTTCCAAAAACTAAGAAGAGGTTACCATCCAGGAAGCTAACAACATTCTTCTGAGTATTCATTAGGATACAGTTCTGATAATCATTCTCCTTGGCAAAAACACTTCCGATAATATGGAGCATTCGATTGGTTGTATTAAGCGTAGAGAGTAAGTCAGCCTGAGTATAGTAATCCTTGAAAAGTTCTACTTCGTAAGGGATGTTAAGGTTTTGGTAGAAAGGTGTAGTAATCCCTTCTATATCCATACAATAGTTCACTTCTTGGCTCTGTGGGGTATATCCGCCCCCTTCCTTGCGAGAGATCGTGGTACGTACTAGCACAGGCTTGCCGGAAAGGGCATTACCTTGGATAGTTTTTTGGATTTCACTCTCCAAGAACTCAAGGGTAAAGCTATCGGGGATATCCATACGTGAGATACGCATGGTAGCCATTAGCCTAAGGTAGTGTTCCTCCCAGAAGATAAGTTTTCCTTCTACATATTTAACAAGGTCAAAGACGCCATCTCCATAGAGGAAACCGCGATTTTTAGCCGAAAGAGCAGGGGAGGTTTGTTGTATTTCTCCGTTATAGTTTATCATTTAGTTACAAAATTATATAAGCACAAAGGTACAAATTATTTTTGGGATCACCTAAAGCCTATGAGTAAGTTCGGTTAGCCATTTGCCTTGCACCTTCATTACCTGCTCTATGACCTCTCTTACACAACCTTGGCCACCTCCCAAATGAGAGATATATCGAGCTACTGCCTTCACCTCAGGGACCGCATCCTGAGGGCAAGTAGGGAGGCCGACAAGCTTCATAGGAGCTACATCGGGGATATCATCACCCATATAGAGAATTTCCTTGGGATGGAGGTTATATTTGTCCATATAATCCTTTAGAGGTTCTATCTTGAGGTGGTTGGCCATATATACATCAGTTACGCCTAATTGTTCGAATCTCAGGCGGGTACCAATGTTGTTCCCTCCTGTAATAATAGCGATACGATACCCTTGGTTGATCGCCTGCTTGATGGCATAGCCATCTTTTACATTGAACGAACGTAGTAAGTCTCCTTCATTGGTTACCAAGACTTGGCATTGGGTAAGCACTCCATCTATATCAAAGATAAAAGTGGTGATATCCCTGAGGAGCTCTTTGTAATTTTTATTGTCCATAAGTTGTTAATATAGAGGTTGATATATCTTTGTAAATGTCTTTTTCTATACCTTGTAACAGTTGTAAATGTTTCTCTATCACTGTTCTATCGCCACGCTTGGCAGGTCCTGTTTGTCCTTCGAAGAAATTGTGTTGTAATCCCTTGCGACAGGTCTCTTCCAGTAGCGGCTGGAGTAGCTCAAAAGGGATCTGCTGGTTAGAGCAAAGCTGCTGACTAAGATACCACATGTGGTTGGCAAAATTATTCAAAAAGACAGCAGCTACATGCAAATACTGCCGCTGGAGGCTATCTATAGCATAGCACTTGGGAGAAAATTCCTTAGCCAAACCTTTCAAAAGGTCAAAATCACTGGCTTCTTCAGTTTCCAAACAAAAGGGGATTTTGGAAAAATCTATTTCTTGTTCTTTGGAAAAAGATTGTAAGGGGTAGCATACTCCTCTCCGTTGCCTATCACTTAAGTCCTTCATAGGGACACTGCCAGAGGTATGTACTACCAATCGTCCTTCAAAAGGAAGAGAGGAAGACAAAGGCGCAATCGCCTGGTCTTTTACCGAAAGAATGTAAATATCGGCAGGGAGTAGCGCCTCCATTAGGGAGGTCTTCTTCACAGGAATGGTATCAAACTCATGGGATAGGGGACTGCGGTTGTATATCTGTATAAGCTGATATTCAGTACTTTGACTTAGCTTTTTAGCTAAGTGGTAGGCTACATTCCCTCCTCCTAATAGGACTACTTTTTTCATCAATAGCAAACAAATGCCAAAAGTACTACATTTTCACGAGACTAAAAAGATTTATTTTATTTTTTTAGGTCAATTCAAAGAAAAGCTGTACATTTGCACTTAAAATTACATTCATGAGAAGACTTATAGGCATCACTGCCCTTTTAGCACTACTAAGTGCTTGTTCTGACAAAAAAGGCTCTCTTTCAGGAGATTGGAGAATGGAGAGTATCACTGTAAATGGGAAACAACAACCCTTGGATGATTGCACTAAGAAGACCTATCTTAACTTCGGGAAGGATTCTATCACTTATCACACTTTCATGCCTCAGGCTGATTGTAAGGAGACTGTCTTCCACTTAGCCTACAAGGCTACCAAGGATAGTCTAAAAGTAACTAATGAGACAGGACGTATAGAGCGCAGCTACTACGCTGTCAAAGGAGATACCCTAACCATTACAGATACAGCGGAGATGGGAGGACAGAAGTTCACTTCAAACCTTATCCTGATAAAGAAAAAATAATTCCTAATAAAGGGCTGCCAGAGAATACTTTAGGCAGCCCTTTTATTTGGCATAATTTTTGCTCGTTCCCCTTATATGAGAACATTTTTATTTTTATTCTTTGTCTTTTCTATCCAGCTATATGGGCAACCTGAAAAACTCTCTTCAGGGAAATTTATCCTTGTGCCCAAGAAAGAAGCACCTCAACAGCCTAAAGGTAGTGAGGAAAAAACCTCAGAAGTATCTTCTTGGCTAAAGAACTATCAGAAAGATCACCCTACTCCATCTTTTTCTTCAGAGGATAAAGGGGTGGACTTCACAGGGCAATATCGTAAACAGTACGACAAGAAAGAATTTACCCTTCCACAGAGCCAGACCGACCTGAAGCTAGATAAAGAGCAAGACCTTTCTGCTCTCAGAGGAGATAAGTCCTATGGGGAATTCAACAGCACAGCCGATGCAGTGGGAATCTTCTGTAGGGACTATGCCGATGTGGATGGGGACTTAGTGGATATATACCTCAACGATGAATTGGTTATAAGCAATGTGTATCTCAGGGGCGACTATCAGCGCCTACATATTCCCCTAAAGGTAGGGTTTAATAAAATAGAAATCAAAGCTCTCAATCAAGGGCTCTATGGCCCTAATACGGCCGAGTTCCGCGTGATAGATGATAATAATCAAGTCCTTATCAACCAAACGTGGGCTCTTCTGACAGGTTACAAAGCCCGTTTTGTGATTGTTAAAGATAAATAGTAATGATTAATGATTAACGCCAATAATGATTATTTCATAATTCGTTAATCATTAATCATTAATCATTGAAGATGAATTTTTTAGCGCATATTTTTTTATCAGGAGAAGGGGATGATTTACTAAAATTAGGGAACTTTATGGGGGATACTGTGCGAGGAAAACAGTATTTGAACTATCCTAAAGAAGTACAACGAGGGATTCTTCTACATAGACAGATAGATACTTTTACAGATGCCCATCCACTTTTTCGACAAAGTAAAAAGAGGTTGGTGCCTTTTTATGGACATTATGCAGGAGTGATTACTGATGTTTTTTATGACTATTTCTTGACTAAACACTGGAAAAACTTCTCAACAGAGGATTTAGATGGCTATATTGAGCGTTTTTATACCCTTATACAAGAGAAAAAGGAGGTGTTAAACCCGCAAATGCAGTCCATTGCCAGCTATATGATGCGAGATAATTGGCTCAAAGCCTACCAAAGTTACTCAGGTCTTGCTCAAATTCTCTATCAGATGGATAAGCGCACTGACTTTCGTTCTCAGATGCAGTATGCAATAACCTCCCTACAAGCGGAAGAGTCTCTTTTTGAAGAGGAATTTCTCCCATTTTTTACTCAATTGCAAGAATTTGTAGATAAAAAATCTGATTATCAATTTTTAGAAACTCAAAATTCAAAACCTGAAATTCAAAACTAATGATACGTTATATCCATTTACTATTGGCTATTGTAGCCTCTGTATTCTTTGCTTTGGCAGCTGTAACAGGGATTGTCATAGGAATCAATAATATAGATCGGCAATATCCCTCTTATAGAGCAGAGAATCTTGATCAAATTACCTTAGCGCAATCCATAGTTGGAGTGAAGAGTGCTTATGTCGATGTCAGCTCTCTTACTATAGATCCACGAGGCTTTGCTGTGATCAAGGCTACAGATATGGAAGGAAAAGAGGTGAATGCTCATATAGATCCCCTTACAGGAAAGGTATTGGGAAAGATTGAAGAAAAGTCTGCTTTTGTTAAGAAAATGGTTTCTCTACATCGCTCTTTGGAATTGAAGAATGTAGGGCGTATTATTATGGGATTCATAGCACTATTCTTAGTTTTTAGTTCTGTTTCGGGGCTTATATTAATCTTTAAGAAGCAAAATGGGGCTAAGAATTTCTTTAAAAAGACAGTGAAAGATGGGTTCTCTCGCTACTATCATACTCTTTTGGGTAAATGGGTGCTTATTCCTTTGCTAATATTAGGGCTTACAGGTACTTATCTTGTATACAATCGTTTCTTAGGGGCAAAAATAGAGGCAAATCATCAGGTAGATTATGCCATAGAGGAAGCCTATGACGGAGAAGACCCTATGGATGTACAACAGATAGCTATATTTAAGCAGATCACTTTGGACAAGGTGGTGAGCGTAGAGTTTCCTTTCGATACCACTCCTGAAGATACTTATTTGGTAAAGCTCAAGGATAAGGAGCTGGTAGTGAGTCAGTTCACGGGAAATGTGCTCAGCGAGATTACTTATTCTAAGACACAGGTTTTTGCTCGTTTCTGTAAGGATTTACACACAGGGCGTACCAGTGTGTGGTGGGCGGCAGTTTTGGTGTTTTCCTGTGTGGGCATGCTCTTCTTTATCTATACAGGATTTGCCATCACCTTCTCTCGCAAGTCGGTAAAGGTACGCAATACTTGCACTCCTACCGAGGCTGAGTACATCATACTCTATGGTTCAGAGGGGGGGAATACCCTTGTGATAGCCCAAAAGGTTCTTATTCAGTTGCAGAATTTGGGAAAGAAGGCTTATCTTACCCCTCTCAATAGCTACCAGACCTATCCTAAAGGAAGTCATTTACTTATATTTACCTCCACCTATGGTGTGGGGAATCCGCCGAGTAATGCCGATAGGTTTCTTTCTTTGCTCCATAGTATACCACAGGAGCAAATGTCCTATACTGTGGTAGGTTTTGGCTCTAAGCTCTATCCAGATTACTGTGCTTTTGCTAAGGCTATAGACCAAGAACTCAAGGGGCAATCATGGGCGCAACCTTTCTTGCCCCTGTATACAGTTAATGATCAATCTATAGAAGAGTTTCTGGAGTGGGTAAAGAGTTGGAATACACATAGTGAACTTCTCCTAAGTGAGCAGAAGAGTTCTTATGAGGGAGAAAGAGCGCCTTTGTTCTCTCTAAAAGTTCTCAATACCATTAAAGAAACAGAAGAGGGACATATATTTACCCTACAATTGCAGACAAATAAAAAATATACTTCTGGAGATCTTTTAGCTATTTATCCAGATGGCAAGCAGGAACGCCTCTATTCGATAGGAAAAGTAGGGGGACAAATACAGCTTACTGTGAAGCTACATCCACATGGATTGGGGTCTAACTATCTGTATCATTTGCAGAAAGGGCAGCAGTTGAAGGCACGCATTATTTCAAATCCCTCTTTCCATATACCTAAGGAGGCTAAAAAGGTGATTTTTATTAGTTGCGGAACAGGGATTGCTCCTTTTTTAGGAATGGTTGATCAGAATAAAAACAAAGAGCTCCATATATATGCCGGATTTGGGCATAATAATGACAAATCCAAGGAATATAGTGCTTTTTTTGATGAGCAAAAAAGAAAAGGAAAGTTAAGAGAATACCATTTTATCTTTTCAAGAGAGCAAGATGAAAAGAGATATGTGACTGATTTGCTTAAGAGAGATGCTGCATTTGTCAAAGAGACTTTGGATACAGGGGGAGTGATCATGATCTGTGGTATGTTATCTATGTATAAGGATGTAGCCCAGTGGATAGATGAATCTATGCCTTTTTCGACAGCATATTATAAAGCCAGTGGACAATTTTTAGTAGATTGTTTTTAAAATGACCAAACATACCTATAACTGCCTCTTCTTAGCCCTTGGTATAGGGATAGGTTATTATTTGCATCAAGGATGGTGGTATTACCTTGGGGTGATACTGCTTTTTGTTGGAATACTCTCTTGGGGAGTGTTTGATATTCGATTGTCTTATTTTATTCCAACTATTTATCACTTAAAGAATAGAAAGGTCAAGCAGGTAGTGCTCACTTTTGATGATGGCCCTACCGAACTTACACCTCGATTTTTGGATTTGCTCAAGCGCTATGAAGCTAAGGCAGTTTTCTTTTGTATAGGATATCAAGTAGAAAAACATCCTCAGATTCTCCAGCGAATTAAGGAAGAAGGACATCTGATAGGCAACCATACCTACAGTCATATTCCTCAAAACTGTTTTGCCTCCACCGCTACTATGATCTGTGAGATACAGCGTGTAGATAATATATTGGCAAAGGAAAGGGTAACTACTCCTTATTTTCGTCCACCCTATGGGATTACTAATCCGCATATAGCAAAAGCGGCAATACAGACAAATAAAAAAGTAGTAGGTTGGGATATTCGTTCGTTGGATACAGTGATTAAGGATGAGGAAAGGCTGTTTAAGCGTATCGTATCCAAGCTGTCACAAGGTAATATTATCCTAATGCATGATACTTCAGAACGTACCCTTAGGGTGCTTGAGAGGCTCTTACAATACTTACAAGGCCATCATTATAAAATAGTAAACCAAATAGAATAACAAAAGAGGCTGTCCGAAAAGGGTAGCCTCTTTTTAGCTTTCTATTCTGTCAGAGTATAGTAGACAATAAGTTTGAGCTTCTTAGCTTCAGGCACAGAAGAGCTGTTGCCATAAAGTACAGTATATAGGGTGTTTTCAGCTGTTCCTAAGACAGTTTTCTTTTCTTGGTTATTACTATCTTTGTACTTAATACTCTTCATAGCAGAGATAGTTGTTCTACTATCCTGAGAAAGGTGAGTGGATACTGCCAATCCTATTTTTACATTATCTGCATTGTTTTTGATAAGAGTTGTTAGGTGGTCAGTAATACGTATGTGATAGTAGTAATTACCTGCCTTATCTTTCTTTAATTTTCCTATAGAAGAAATGTCTGCAGAAATTTTATTGGTAAGTTCTCCTGCATAATCACTCAATATAGTCCCTTTATCCGCATTATAGGGTAATACATAAGAAGGCAATTGGCTTACATTTACTTTAGAAGTATCCACATACAAAAGCAAATCGGCCTGGTTGATAATAGGTTTCTTTGTCTTGAGCATTTGGAAGATACGGTTGTTCTCAGGGATAGTAATCTCAGCAGTATATCCTTGCCCTCCTTTGAGATAAATCGAGTCATCAGATAGGGTTACATTCTGGTTGGTGACCTCATATTTGTTAAAGTAAATACCATTGAGAGATAATTCAAAGGAATTTCTTTTGGTATAATCACGATTGTCTTTTTTGTAAAGATAAGTGTAGATGACCTCAATCTTAGCATTCTTGAGATTGATTTGAGCCAAGAGATCTTGAGAAAAATTAGAGGATGAAATTACAATTCCTTTCAAGACCTGAGAGAAAGAAGCACTTGAGCTAAGAGAGGAGTCCCCTTCTTTATCTAATAGATAACTTTGGAATAGAGTAGGGGAGAGTTCTATACGAAAGCCAGGAGAAAGCTTGTCTTTTTCCTGAGTGGATTCGTCCTCAGTGGTAGTAGGATCATCGAATTTCTTACGAACAATAGCCTGATTGGAAGCTCCAGCTACAGTCACTTGAGCTAAGGTTGTAGCAGTAGGAAGTGAAGTGTTAGAATAATAGACTTGATTCTCTAAATTACTGTCTATATTTCTTAGATTATAGTTGAGTTCCTCTACTTTCATAGAGAACTGAGCACTTTTATTTCCGTAGATGGAGTCCAACTTATAAGTTTTGACAGTCTTGGAGGCATCATTAGGGTCTTTTTCCGTTTTTTCTGTAGCATAGAAAGGTAAGTATAAGTATACTTTTTCTACTGTTTCATTTTCATTATAAGAAGAAGTTTCTACTGTTTTGTTTTTCTCTCCAAAAGTAGGATTGGCAGTGCTCAACACCACTTGGCTTACGATGGAGACATTGGTAGTTCCTAAGTTTCCTTGGGTAAGCTGTCCGAAGATAGGATTATTCAGGTCGTTGGTCTGAATAGCACTTTCTTTTATATTATTGAATTCTAAAGGAATAGAATCCTTTTTAGGTGTGAAGAGAGGTTCTCCTAAGATATTGCTTCCTACCTGCTGAATGTCTCCATCTGTATTGCAAGAAGGAGTTAGCACACAGGCAGAAAGGAGTAGAAGGTAGGTATATATATGCTTCATTCTTTTATATGTTAGTTAAAATAAAATAGTTTGTGTACGATCCGCACCGACAGAAACCAAAGTGATAGGCACTTCCACTTCTTTTTCGATAAAGCGGATGTAATCCAAAAGTTCTTTAGGTAAGTCATGTGCACTTTTTATAGCAGAAAGGTCAGAAGACCAGCCTTTAAGCTCGGTATAGATAGGGGTTATCTCCTCGGTTTCAGTTGCATAAGGGAAGTGCTCAATGGTCTCTCCTCTGTAGAGATAAGCGGTACATACCTTTAGGGTATCAAAACCACTAAGTACATCTGCTTTCATCATCATCAGTTGAGTAACTCCACTAAGGCGGATAGCATAGCGTAGTGCTACTAAGTCGAGCCAACCGCAACGGCGCTTACGCCCTGTAGTTGCTCCTACTTCTCGTCCTATCTGAGCGATTTTTTCTCCTGTCTCATCGAAGAGTTCTGTAGGGAAAGAGCCACTACCTACACGAGTGGTGTAAGCCTTGAAGATTCCCATAACATTCTTAATTTGGTTAGGAGCGATACCTAAGCCAGTGCAAGCACCAGAAGCAGTTGTATTGGATGAAGTAACAAAGGGATAGGTGCCAAAATCAATATCTAGCATAGACCCTTGTGCGCCTTCGGCGAGAATCTTTTTGCCTTCCTTCTGAGCATGGTAGAAATAATCTTCGCTATCGATGAAGGTGAGCTGTTTCAAGGACTCAATAGCTGCAAAAAATTCCTCTTCTAACTTCTTAAGATCATACTCCAAAGACACCTTAAAGAAGCCAATCATAGAGAGGTGTTTATCGGTTAATTCTCTATAAAGCTCAGGGAAATTGGGGTGTTCCAAGTCTCCTATTCTAATTCCATTACGCCCAGTTTTATCCATATAACAAGGACCTATTCCCTTGAGCGTAGAGCCGATCTTAGCTTTCCCTTTGGAGAGCTCAGAAGCTTGGTCTAAAAGACGGTGGGTAGGTAGGATGATATGAGCCTTGCGAGAGATTAGTAAGCGTTGCTTGATGTCGATCCCAAAAGGGGCTAATGCTTCTATTTCCTTTTGGAGAATGATAGGATCTATCACTACTCCATTACCAATAACATTGATAACATTGGGGCGGAAGATACCCGAAGGAATGGTGTGTAATACATGCTTTACCCCCTCGAACTCAAGGGTATGTCCTGCGTTAGGCCCTCCTTGGAAGCGGGCAATGATATCATATTTAGGAGTAAGAACATCTACTATCTTCCCCTTTCCTTCATCTCCCCATTGGAGACCAAGTAGCAAATCTACTGACATGATTATTGATTTTGAGCTTCGTTAGTGTTTTCTTTTTTGTTGCGCCTACCATAGAAATAAAGAGAGTGGTTGTCAATAGTGATATCAAAAACCTCCTCTATAGTTTGCTTGATAGCTTGGATACGAGGGTCACAGAACTCCACTACTTCTCCTGTGTCGGTAAGAATCACATGGTCATGTTGGCGGTCAAAGTATGACTTCTCATAGTGAGCCTGGTTTTGTCCAAACTGGTGACGACGTACCAGCCCACAATCCAAAAGAATTTCTATAGTATTGTAGAGTGTAGCACGGCTTACACGATAGTTTTTGTTTTTCATTTTGATATAGAGAGACTCAATATCAAAATGTTCATTACTATCATAGATTTCCTGAAGTACAGCATATCGCTCGGGAGTCTTGCGATGTGCATGCTCTTCTAAATATTTAGTAAAAACCTTTTTAACTATTTCTTGATTTTCTACATTTGTTCCCATAAAAAAGTATCTATTTCGCGACAAATTTACAAAATAAAAACAGATGGACAAAATTATTTGTTGTTTATTTGCAAATTATTGAACATCAATTGTTGTTAGGGTCTAATTTGTGATGGATAATTCTGTTCATATAGTCCTGAACGAAAGCCTTTAGGTCTTGGATTCCTTTTTGGATTTCAGGATTGTCTTCCTTGCCTAAGAGGTTATTTTTCATGGCTCTATCTTCTTTTTTATAGATACCATTGACCTTGCCATTTTCATCAAGGATATAGAGATAGTTTCCTTGCATAGAACGATAGTTGTGCCCATCAGTGATATAGGCTTTAGGTTCTTCAGTGTGAGAAAATAGACTGCGCCCCCATGAGCGGAAGGGTTTGTTATATCCCATCAGGTCAACTAAAGAGGGATAAATATCTATTTGTTGGGCAATATCGGAAGATCTTCCTGGTTTTAATAAGGAAGGATTTGGACTGAAGAACATAATAGCGGCTCCCATATTGGTAATAGGTTCTTTGTAGCGATCATAATAAGTTTGATTTGGGTGATCATTTACAAATGCAAAAATAGTATTCTCAAACCAAGGTTCTTTCTTAGCGCTTTCGAAGAATTTTTTTAGCGCATAATCTGTATAACCAATACACTGATGGATTTCTAAGTTTCCTTTGTCAAATTTTCCTTCATATTTTTTAGGGATATGGAAAGGATGATGGGAGGAAACTGTGAATATAGTAGAGAAAAAGGGTTCTTTTTTCTTGCTTAATATTTCATTCATATACTGAAAGAAAGGTTCATCCCAAATTCCCCAAATACCGTCATAATCGGCCTCATTGTTATATTCTGTTTTTCCGTAATAATGATCGATTCCTAAAATATTAGAGAAACCTAAGAATCCCATAGAGCCATTGGGCGCAGAATGGAAGAAAGAAGTATCGTACCCCATTTCTTTGGCTATAGAAACTAAGGATTGGGTAGGTTGTTTTACATAAGGAGAGGAGGTGTAGGCAACCTTTAGAGTAGGAATACCTGCTAACATTGAGGACATCCCATGGATAGATTGCCAACCATTACAATAAGCATTATCAAATACATAAGAATGTTGTGCTAAGGAGTCCAAGAAAGGAGTATAAGATTTGTAGTTAGGAATATTTTCTCTTGTATTCATACATCCCCAATATTCCTTTCCAAAACTTTCTAAAATAAACAGAACTATGTTAGGCTTTTGATTGACTTCTCGGTGATATTCTTTGATAGGTTTGATGTTTTTTTCAATATAATCCTCAGATACGAAATTATATTCTCTGAATCCCTTATTTTTACCAATAGTCCGAATTAAGGTAAAGGGAGTGTTCAGTATCATATCAGCTTGTGCTGCTATAGTAACATGCCGGCTAGCATCTAAAATATTAATAGGGCGAGTAGAAGTAGCCAAATCTCCTCCTCTAATTCCAGCTAAGGTGAGTAGGCCAAAAAAGATAAAAAAGAATAAAGAAGAAATGAAATAGCTTTTCTTACCTATTTTAATAGGTCTAATTTGAATTTTTTTATAAAAATATACCCATATAGCAACCAATAAGAAAAATAGGATAAACATATACCAATACATTCCCAAAAAAGTTAGCAATAATGTTCCTTTGTTATTCTCATTTTCAATAACAGCAAACGAAGCTGTAGTAAGACGAGTCTTGCTAAAAGGATAATATAACATATCAGGAAAGTTTGTACTATAAGCTATGATATTGGTAATAAAATAGATGTAGAATACAATCTTTTGATAGTTTTTGTTTGTATTGATCCACAAGGGTAATATACTCAATAGTATAAAAAGTAGGTTCACATATAAAATAGCTGTAGTATCAAAGGCAATTCCGTAATATAAAAAAGAAAGAAATTCTGAAGTATTTTCAATAGGGATAATATCTCTATTGAACAAAAAGAATAATACTCGAGCTATCATATAAAAAGCATAAGCTAAAAATATACGATATAGAAATACCAAATATTCGTTGGTGCGAATGTGTTTCATAAGAAAATAGGTTTGAAAAAGTAAAAAAAGGTACTACTTTAGAACAAAGTAGTACCCTAAAACAAAAATTATGAAAAAAACTAAACCACTATTGTTCCTTTTCCATTTTGTCTTTGAGTTCTTGGAGTACATCCAAGTCTCCTAAAGTGGATTTTTCCACTTGCTGTGTAGCCTGGGTAGCTGCTTCTTTCACATTTTTCTCCTCTTCTTCTTTGAAGATAGCGGTGTGAGAAGCTACTACACGCTTGAATTCCTTACTGAACTCAATGATCTTGAAATCAGCAGTATCTCCTTTGCCTAATTTCTTGCCACTTTCTGTTTCTAAATGACGAGAAGGGACGAAGGCTAAGATATCTTCATTGAAAGGAACAGTAGCTCCTTTGTCTGTAATCTTAGAGATAGTACCTTGGTGGATAGTACCTACACCAAATTCATTTTCGTATTTATCCCAAGGATTAGCCTCCAATTGTTTGTGACCTAAGGCAAGCTTACGTGTATTTACATCAAGCTCAAGTACAACTACTTCCATCTTGTCACCTACAGCGCAGAACTCAGAAGGATGTTTGATTTTCTTAGTCCAAGAAAGGTCAGAGATGTATACAAGACCATCAATACCTTCTTCTAATTCTACAAATACACCGAAGTTGGTGAAGTTGCGAACAGTTCCTGTGTGGCGAGATCCTACAGGGTATTTGGCTGTGATGTCAGTCCATGGATCTACAGTAAGCTGTTTGATACCCAAAGACATTTTTCTTTCATCACGGTCTAAAGTAAGGATTACAGCTTCTACTTCATCACCTATGTTTACGAAGTCCTGAGCAGAACGCAAGTGAGTGCTCCAAGACATTTCAGAAACGTGGATAAGTCCTTCTACTCCTTCAGCTACTTCTACGAAAGCACCATAGTCAGCGATAACTACTACTTTTCCTTTTACTTTGTCACCTACCTTAAGCTCGTCAGAGAGAGCTTCCCAAGGATGTTTTTGGAGTTGTTTTAGACCCAATTGGATACGGGACTTGTTATCATCGAAATCAAGGATTACTACATTGATCTTTTGATCAAGCTCCAATACTTCGGTAGGATGGTTGATACGAGACCAAGAAAGGTCTGTGATGTGGATAAGTCCGTCTACTCCCCCGAGGTCTACAAATACTCCGTAAGAAGTGATATTCTTCACGATACCTTCGAGTACTTGACCTTTTTCGAGTTGGCCAATGATTTCTCGTTTTTGTTCTTCTATATCAGCTTCGATAAGAGCTTTGTGAGATACTACCACATTCTTGAACTCATGGTTGATTTTCACCACCTTGAATTCCATAGTTTTATTTACAAACTGGTCGTAATCGCGAATAGGTTTTACATCGATTTGAGAACCTGGTAAGAATGCTTCTATACCGAATACATCTACAATCATACCACCTTTGGTTCTGCATTTTACGAAACCATTGACAATCTCTCCACTTTCGAAAGCAGCATTGACTCTGTCCCATGCTTTGATGGTACGAGCTTTTTTGTGAGAGAGTACTAACTGACCAGTTTTATCCTCACGGATATCCACCAATACTTCCACTTTGTCACCTACCTTTAGGTTAGGATTGTAGCGGAATTCATTGAGGGAGATAACTCCTTCACTTTTTGCATTGATGTCAATAATAGCTTCGCGGTCAGTAAGGTGAGTTACAGTACCGATGACAAGTTCATCAGCTTGAGTGTCCACGAAGTTGTCTTTTACAAGGCGTTCGAACTCATTGAGTTTGTCTTTGTCTACTTGGTCAATACCTTGTTCGTACTTAGTCCAGTTGAAGTTGTCCAACTGTTCTTGTTGTTCTTTAGTAATTTCAGCCATGTGCTGATAGGGATAAATTAACTATGCCATAAGCCAAGGGAGAGAGCACAGATAGCATAGGTTAGTGATACATTAATTTATTTTATGTAATATCTTTCCCTTGATGGTTTGCTCAAAGATTTTGCAAAGGTACGACTTTATTTTGAAATACAAAATAAAATAGTAGATTTATTTTACGGTTTATATAATAGGTAATCCTGCTTCTTCCCAAGCGAGGATACCTCTCTCTAAGTTTGCCAAATGGGTATAACCTTGACTCAAGAGGAAGTCAATCGCTTTCTGACTTCTTACTCCTGATCGGCACCCGATAATAACCTTTTCATTGGTCGGAATTTGACTGAAATTCTCGGGCAAAGTCGAGAGAGCAAGGTGTAGGTAACGAGAGGTATCATAGCGTTTTTGACTCACTTCATCTGTTTCTCGTACATCTACAAGAAGAGTTCCTTGTTGGGTAAGTTCCCAAGCTTCTTTTGGGGTAACATGTTGTATTTCTGTCATAGTTGTTTTTATAAAGTTAGGGCTTCTTTGATACGGCGTAGTGCCTCGCGAAGGTCTTTTTCACTGGTAGCATAGGAGAGTCGCAAGCAGCGAGCATTGCCAAAGGCTTCTCCTGTTACGGTGGCTACATGGGCTTCTTCTAAGAGGTACAGGGCTAAGTCTCCTGCATTATGGATGGTTTTTCCTCTCAGGGTCTTGCCAAAATAGTAAGATACATCAGGGAAAAAGTAGAAAGCTCCTTCAGGGAGATTGGTCTTGAATCCTTCTATTTCGTTGAGTAATTCATGTACTATATCCCGACGGTGACGGTACTCGTCTATCATATATTGTATTTTGCTCAAGGGAGCTTTCAGGGCGGTGATACTAGCGCGCTGAGCTATACAGTTGGCGCCGCTGGTGATCTGTCCTTGCATCTTGGCACAGGCTTTGGTAATCCAAGCGGGAGCTCCCATATATCCCATGCGCCAACCGGGCATCGCAAAGGCTTTGGAGAGGCCATTAACAGTAATAGTACGCTCATACATCCCTTCTATTTCAGCCATGGAGGTATGTTGTCCTATATAGTTGATATGTTCGTAGATCTCGTCGGAAAGGAAGAAGATATGAGGGTATTTGCGGAGTACCTCTGCTAAGCCTTCTAGCTCTTCGCGAGAGTAAATGGTACCACTAGGATTGCCAGGGGAGCTAAGCCATACCATTTTGGTACGTGGAGTGATAGCTGCTTCGAGCTGTGCGGGAGTAATCTTGAAGTTGTCTTCCAGTGTAGTGGGTATATCCACGGGCACTCCCCCAGCGATTTTAGTAATATCAGAATAACTCACCCAATAGGGGGTAGGAAGGATGACCTCATCACCAGGGTTGATCATCACTAAAGCAACATTCGAGAGACATTGCTTAGCACCTGTTGATACAATAATCTGATCAGGGGTGTAGTTCAGGTGGTTGTCTTTCTTGAATTTCTCACAGATGACTTCTTTTAGTTCCATGTAGCCATCCACGGGCGAATACTTGTTGTAATTCTGCTCAATAGCTTCGATGGCTGCTTGTTTTACAAAGTCAGGTACCGCAAAATCGGGTTCACCCAAGCTAAGGCTGATGATGTCCTTTCCCTGTGCCTTTAGTTCACGAGCCTTGGCGGCCATGGCAAGGGTGGCGGAGAGTGCCATATTATTTACACGATCGGATAAAAACTCTTTCATAGGTTTGTCGAAATTTAGTAGGATGTGTTTCAAAAAACAAAAGTACGATTTTTTTTGGCAAGTAGGTCAAGAACTATTAAAAAAATTTGCGTATCTTTTTTTTAAGACTACTTTTGTCCTTTCTAACAAAAAAAACATGAAAGAAATCGTACTTATTACAGGTGCTTCCTCTGGGATAGGGAAGGCTACTGCAGAGCTTTTAGCTAAGGCAGGATATATAGTATATGGGAGTGCAAGGAATCCTCAAGAAGTTCTACAAGGAGTTACTATGTTGGCTATGGATGTGCGAGATACTGCTTCTGTGCAGCAAGCCATAGCTACTATTATAGAGCGCGAAGGACGTATAGATATCCTTATTAACAATGCTGGAGTAGGCATCACAGGAGCTATAGAGGAGACTCCTATAGAGGCCTTGGAGAATGCCTTTGAGACTAACTTCTTTGGGGCTGTACGCACTATTCAAGCAGTACTTCCTATCATGCGGAGTCAGTGTAAAGGATTGGTTATCAATATTACTTCTGTTGCATCCTACATGGGCTTGCCTTTCAGAGGGGGGTATTCGGCGAGTAAGGGCGCCCTATCCCTGCTTACAGAGACACTACGTATGGAAACACAACAATTTGGTATTACCTTCTGTAACTTAGCTCCAGGTGATGTAGCTACCGATATTGCTTCTCGGCGCTTTCATACTCCAGCCATAGAGGGCTCTCCTTACAAACAATATGCCGAGGCACTGCCACTGATGAATGAGGATGTAGACAAAGGAATGCCTGCTGAAGCCATAGCTCAGAAGATTGTCCAAATCATAAGAAAAAAGAATCCTAAGGGACACTATGTAAAGGGAAAATTCATAGAACGACTCTCACTATTGTTAAAGGCCATATTACCGGCTAAGTGCTTTGAGAAATTGCTCAAGAAACATTATAACCTCTAAGGAGGAAAGTTGTTAAAAGTCAATAGGATAAAAGAATTGTTAATAACTTATTAGAGTAAGTATTTTTATATTTCGTAGAAAAGACTTATTTTTGCCCCATGAAAACCATAGGAATTTCAAAATATTATCACATCTACCAAAAGCCAGGAGATCGCCGGTTTTATGTACAGATGCCTGAACAGACTTTGGAGTTTCGCTTCTGTGAACTCTTGGAGTTTCGCGGCAAAGTACAGGCCATAGACCTCTCTGCTCATTTTGACTACTCTCAGCCAGGTATAGAGATACTTACTTTCTGTGGTGGTAAGTACCTATGTGTATTCACTACAGAGCAAATAGTAGACTTGCAAAAGTTGCTTTTTGAGATATTTGAAGGGGTATCTGAGAAAGAAATCTTTACCAAATATGTACTATTATGATTGTGGTTACAGGAGGCACAGGGCTGGTAGGAGCTCATTTGCTCTATGAACTACTTTGTGCTGGTGCTACTACTATAAGAGCCCTTTATCGCAAGAGTAAAAACACTTCTCTTTTAGAAAAAATATTTCAAACATATAATCCTAATGCCTTGCCCCTTATCCAAAAAATAGAGTGGGTACAGGCTGATATTTTGGATGTTCCAGCTTTAGAAAGGGCACTACAAGGGGTAGACTTCCTTTATCATTGTGCAGGTATGGTCTCCTTTGACGATTCAGATGCCCAACTACTTTATCAGAACAACGTAGAAGGTACTGCAAATATAGTGAATATAGCCCTATATCGGGGAGTGAAAAAACTTTGTTATGTGAGTACTATTGCTACTTTCTCAGCAAAAGAAGGAACAGAGGTTACCGAACAAACTCCACAAGAGCTATCTGTTGCCAATGACAAAGCCTATGCTCTGAGCAAATACAGTGCAGAAATGGAAGTATGGAGAGGAGTACAAGAGGGCTTGCCTGCGATAGTCGTATATCCTTCAGTAGTGGTAGGAGTAGGAGTGGAACAACATTCGGCAATGAATATTCAAAAACTATGTAGAAGTCGATATATTACCCAGGGGGGGACAGGTTTTGTAGCAGCTCAGGATGTAGCCCATGCTATGCGACTACTTATGGAATCCTTTGTAGAGAATCAGGGGTTCATCCTCAGTGGCGAAAATCTTTCCTATCAGCAGTTTTTTCAATACCTCAGCGAAAGTCATCCTAAGCTTCCTAAGAAAAAAATGCTATCCACTAATGCCTTGCGTTGGCTTTCCTATGCAGATACTTTTTTATCCTTTTTCGGGAAGAAGCGACAACTCTCGCCTAAGATGGTGCAAACACTACAATCTGTCTCCTTTTACAATGGAGAGAAGATAACCCATACCCTTCCTTTTACTTATACTCCCATACAAGAAGTACTGAAGAGGTTAGTATTATAATTTTTAACTACTTAATAACCAATAAATTATTAAAATCAAGGATTATGATGTTACACAGAAAAATAATCGTTATTACCTTACTTTTATTCTTAGGAGGGGGATTGTTCGTACAGGCACAAACACGTGTTTCCGGTCAAGTGATAGATGAGCAAGGAGAACCGATTCCCTTTGCTAATGTTATTTTTAAAAACACTCATATAGGAACCGCTTGTGATGAGAACGGTAAGTTTTCTCTTTTCTCTCAGAAAAATTATACCACTATTGAAGTGTCTTCAGTAGGGTTTACCACTAAGGAAGTAA
The DNA here is from genome assembly GCF_000174755.1 of Capnocytophaga gingivalis ATCC 33624. Lineage (GTDB taxonomy): Bacteria > Bacteroidota > Bacteroidia > Flavobacteriales > Flavobacteriaceae > Capnocytophaga > Capnocytophaga gingivalis. The sequence continues at coordinate 199,826 of NZ_ACLQ01000035.1, read as the reverse complement.
AGCTCAAAGGGCATGATACCGAAAAGTTGAAAATAGTGTTGGCTATAGAAGAGTTGGAGGCCTTAGTCTTTGTGGAAAAACCTAAGAAGAATCTTTCGAAAAAGGAGAATCCAGCCTATCCTATTCTACAAAAAATATGGGCTAATAAGCATAAAAATATACTTACCCAAACCAAGGCTTATCAGTACAAACGCTATGAGACGGTGGAGTTGGGATTGAACAACTTAGACTCTGTTTTCCTAAAAAAAGCCTTACAGTCTGAATATAAAGAGATAAGAAACATTCTTTCCGAGAAAAAGTACAAGCAATACTTCTCTATGCCTATGTATCTTAGAGAAGAAGTCTCACAAGTGTATGGGGATAACTTGCGTAAGCTCCAGCGTACAGATATAGAGGCAGAACGTACGCAGGGGGTTATACAAACAGGTTTTGGTTTGGAACGATTTACACGTAATTTTAGAGAATTCGATGTGTATGATAATTCTTTCTATCTCTTAGATAAAACCTTTGTTAGCCCACTCTCCGAATATGGATATGGAGTATATGCCTATGTGCTGAATGATACTATAAGAAGGGATGGGCGTGAGCTGTATTCTATCTATTTCTTCCCAAAACAAGATCAAGATTTGCTTTTCAAAGGGAATTTCAAGGTGGATAGCAAGACTTATGCTATCACCTCTATACAGATGTATACAATCAAGGAAGCTTCTTTGAACTTTGTGAGAAACCTATCTGTAGAGAAAGAATACCAATGGGTGAATGATAGTCTGTTACTACCCAAAAGAGATTATTACGAAGGGGATTTTACGGTTCTGACCAAGTCCGAAGAGGAAAAAGGAATGTATGTAAAGAAGAATGTTACTTATTCTGATTACCTGCTGAATGCTCCTAAGGAAGAGGCCTTTTATTTGGCCACGATTGAGAAGTATAAGACCAATCAATTCTTCCAGCCACAAACTTATTGGAATAAAATGTCCGATGGAGATTCATTAATGACAAAAACTCAAAATCTCATACGTAGGGTAGGTGATAATAGGCGAATCAAAGGAATTTCGGATGCCCTAAATATTGTTACCTCTGGTTATATTCCTATAGGAAAATATGTTCAATTTGGTTCGTTGTGGGAGTCCTTTACCAACAATGATGTAGAAAAAAATCGTTTTCGTTTTGGATTGAGGAGTTTTGTGAGTAATGATGATCGTTTTCGTACCTATTTGTATGGAGCTTATGGGACTTTGGATAAAAAGTTCAAGTATGGTATGAGTGCTAAGTATCTATTATTTTACAAACCAAGAGTAGTCATAGGAGGGCTTTACCAGAATGACTATTCACAATTGGGCAGTATGCTTCAGAAGGACGATGCTCGCTTAGACCTTAAAAATGCCTCAAATTTTCTTTTAGCTCGTGGGGAGAACTATTATCTTACTCAGAACAAGCGTATTCAAGGAGTTGCTGATATAGGATTGTTTAAGAGCAATTTGCACATTACTCTATCGGGTACTTATCAGCAGATGAAATCGGCAGATCCAGACCATTTTTCTATAGGGTATCGTTCACCTGAAGGCGGTGTTTTTGATAAGTATTCAGATGCCAATGCCTCTTTGACACTTACCTATACACCTACAAGAAATGTTTATGGCTATGGGGTAGAACAATTCTATGGAAAGAATATTTTTCCTACTTTCCGAGCTAAGTATACAAAGGGATTTTCAGGTATACGCAATAGTCAGTTTGATTATTCTCGCTTGGAAGGGATGATTCACTATCCACAACCCCTATGGAGTATAGGAATCCTTCATACAGTGGTGGAAGGAGGGAAAGTATTTGGAGCAGTACCTTTGCCACTACTTACTCCTACTCCAGCCAACCAGACCTATGCCACCTCTCAGCGAGAGTTCAACCGGACTTTCCAATTGTTAGACTATTATGACTTTGTGACAGATGCTTATATTAATGTATATGCAGAACATCATTTTAATGGTTTCCTACTGAATCGCCTGCCGCTGATTAAAAAGACCAAATGGCGCAGCTTGCTCTTAGCCAGAATGGCCTATGGTACTCTCAGGGAGGAAAATAGAGAGGTGAGTGCTTCCAATATCTACTACAATGCTCCAGAGAAACTCTATTGGGAGTATGGATTTGGAATAGAGAATATAGGAATAGGAAATTTCCGTCCTATACGTGTTGATTTCATCTGGAGAAGTAGCTTTAATGATCGCAATGGAGTGAAAAATCCTTATTTTGGCATCCGATTTGGGATCAAGCCTGAATTTTAAGAAAGAAAATAAAATTAATTTAGATTATATCTAATTATTTTCTTATATTTGCCCTCTGTTACTCTAAATAAAATTTGTATGAAAAAGTTGTTTGTTATAGGGAGTCTTTTGAGCGTCATGTCCCTTTTCTCCCAACAGAAGAATGTGTTCTGGGATCGTAATTTTTGGAATGAGCATACGACCATTGCACAAGTAGTAACAGAGATAAAGAACGGAAATAGTCCTTCTGAGCTCAATGAAGCGGCTTTTGATGCTCCTTCTTTGGCAATTCTGGGGAAAGTGCCAACCCCTACAGCTATCTACCTTATAGAACAACAAGGTAATGGGGTACATAAGACTACTCATGATGGTCGTACTTATCTCTTTTGGGCAGCTAGTCAAGGCAATGTAGAACTCATTCACTACCTGCTTGAACAAGGCAGTGATATACATGCCAAAGATAGCAAAGGGTATACTCCTATTACCTTTGCAGCGCTTTTTGGGGTAACTAATCCCAAGTTATACGAAGCTTTTTTTAGAGCAGGTATAGATCCTAAAGCTACCTATGAACAAGGAGAAACCTTACTGATGAAGGTGGTGCCTTTTGATGATAATAAGCTTAGCTTGACCCATTATTTGGTTGAGAAAGGATTGAAAATCAATCAAAAAAGTCTTAGTGGAGCTACGCTTTTTGATTATGCTGCTAAAAAAGGGAATATAGACTTGCTTAAGACACTTCGTAAGAAAGTAAAGCCTACACCCCAAGCCTTGCCTATGGCTGCCGAAGGGATTGTACGCCAGCCTAATAATCCTATAGAAACTTATAAGTATCTGGTAGAGGTACAAAAAATTCCTGCTAACGCTACCGATTACAAAGGAGCTAATGCGCTTCATTACTTGGCACGCCGTCAAGACCTCCCAGCCATTGACTATCTTATCCAAAGAGGAGCTGCTACCGATGTGGTAGACAAACAAGGAAATACCGCCCTAATGAATGCTTGCTATGGCACCAATCTTGAGATTGTAAAACTTCTTGAGAAAAATAAAGAACACCTCAATCGAGCTAATCATAAAGGAGAAACCGCCTTATTAATTGCCTTGCAGCGTAGTAATAGTCAAGTGGTTGGTTTTCTCTTGGAAAAAGGAGCGGATACACGTGCTACCAATCAAAAAGGTGTGGGAGTCATAGAGGCACTTATAGCTAGCTATAATCCTCGAAAGAAAAACAATGAAGAGGATTTTGATCAAAAAGTGGCCTTACTCAGGAAATACTTAGTTGCCCTACAAGCGCCTAATTCGATAGGAGATACAGCACTCCATATGGCAGTAGTTAAGGGGGATAAGGCTCTGGTCAAAAAAGTACTCTCTTGGGCTTCTGTGGATATCAATAGCCAAAATGAGGACGGGGAGACTCCTCTTATCAAGGCTGCACTAACGGCAAAAGATACTACTTTGTTGCAATACCTTGTTGAGCATGGAGCAGATAAAAAGCTCACTACTTCCTTGGGAGAAACAGCCTATGATTTGGCAAAGGAAAATGAAGCACTCAAAAAAAGTGGAGCCAATATAGAATTTCTCAGAGAGTAAAAGAGCCAATAATGAAAAGTGACTACTGCTCACTATTACCTATTCCCTAATAATTGATGTCTCTTATAGATTACATACAACAACAAACACAAATAGAAAAAGAACCCCTTGAGGCTTTGGATGCTATTTTTCAAGTAAGAGAATATAAAAAATACAGTCTCTTACTCAAGGAAGGCAGTCTCTCACAAGAAGTTTTCTTTATAGAAGAAGGAATTGTCCGCCAGTTCTATACCAAGGAAGGCAAGGACATTACCCATGCTTTCTATGCAGAGAATAGTTTCTATACTTCTTTGGACAACATCTATTTTCATCAACCCAATCATTTTGGTTTGGAGGCTTTGGAGACATGTAGGGTACGTGTAGCAGAGTTTGTCCAAGTAGAAGCTATTATCAACAATTATCCTAAGTTAGAGCGCTTTATGCGGATGCTCTTAATATCTTTTCTCAAGAACCTATCCGATAGGCTCTATGCTATAAAGTTTCAGACGGCACAGGAGCGTTATGAGCTCTTGCTGAAGAATTATCCTCAGATACTTTTGAGAGTCCCTCTAGGACATGTGGCTTCTTTTTTAGGCATTACCCAGCAAACTCTTAGTGTGATTCGTGCAGGCAAATGATACTTTTTTAATCTATCTTAAAAATTTAGCTTGGTAAAAGCTATTTTTTTTGCCTAAAGTGTTATAATTTTGCATGCTGAAAAATAAGAAAAGTTATTTACTAAAATAATATAGAAATGAAGTGTATCTATACTGCTATTTTCCTATGTATAACCTCAATAGGACTTGCGCAATCCCTTTCCTTTTCAGAGGCTTTAGACCGTATGCGAGGGGCTAATCAGAAACTCAAAGGAATGGAGAAACAAGCTGAGGCCTCACAATATGGAGAAAAAAGTTACAAGGGCTTGTATCTTCCTCAGTTGAGTATCAATGCAAGCTATACTCGCCTGAGTGATCCTCTTTCTCTGAGCTTTGATAAATACAAAGCTCCCATACAAGCACAGTTAGGGCAGTTGGCCAATGCTATACCAGCACCCTTAAAGCCTACTTTGGGACCTGTATTTGCTCAAATGGCGGGTAGGTTTCAACCACTTTTTGCTCAAGAGTGGCGCTATGAGTTTCAAGAGCAAGATATCTGGCGACTCTCCGCCGATCTCCGTTGGGTAGTCTTTGCTGGAGGGAAAGTACGTGTGGGTAATAAGGTAGGCCAGCTCAATCATGAGATAGCTAAGATAGAAACTCAGAAAACAGAAAATATGCTCATATCAGAACTGGCAGAGCGTTATTTTCAGGTACAACTTGCCCAACAAGCCTTGCAAGTGAGAGAAAAGGCACTGCAAACTGCTGAGCAGCACTATTCTAATGCTCAGAAATTAGAGAAAAATGGCATGGTGGCTCCAGTGGAGACCATGCAGGCCAAGAAAGCTGTTACCGATGCCAAGCGCGAAGTACTTGCCTGCCAGAAGGATATAGAGTTGGCGCAAACAGCCCTTTCCGGTGTGATAGGCGAGGAGACTTCCGCCCTAACCACTCTTTCCTCTCCTCTTTTTGAAGTAGCTCCCTTACAATCTTTGGATTATTATCAGGACTTGGCTAAGAAAAATTTCCCATCCATAGTACAAGCACATCTAAAAAAAGAACTTACAGAGCAGAATATCAAGGCACAGTGGGCGGCTTTCTTGCCTGATGTAGCCCTGATAGGGAAGAAATATCTCTGGTCGAAAAACCTTCCCCTTACTGAACCTGATAATTGGGCAGTAGGTGTAGGACTCCAATGGAATATTTTCAATGGTTTCTCTGATAAGAATAAAGTGGCACAAGCCAAAGCACAACGGGAAAGTGTAGAACAACTTACCGCTCAGGCGGAAAAGTATGTACAGACCTTGGTCAAGAAACATTATACCGAGATAGAAAAGCAGCGTGAACAGCTACAGAGCCTACAGGAGAGCTTAGAGTTTGCCCGTGAATTGGTACGAGTACGCAACCAAGCCTTCTCCGAAGGACTGTCCTCTTCCACCGATGTAGCCGATGCCAACCTATACTTAGCTTCTATTGAAATCAAGTGTTACCAAGCCCTCTTCGAAATGGATAAGGTACTTGCCCAGCTTTTAGAGACTTGCGAGCTTAGCGGGGAATATACTAATTATATGAAGAAATAGGGGTTAGTTACTACAAAAAAGCATTGGAGGTCCTTTGAAAAACTTGGTAATATAAGATAATCTTACTAAATCAATAATGATAAAGATGTTTTTACAAAAAAGGAAAGTAAAGAATAGAAACTTTTTCTTTTATTTAGGATTGTTGTTTTGTATTGCTTGTCAGCAAGGAAAACAAGTGGGAGCTCAAGAATTACCTAAGGATTATACTACTCAGCACTCAATTGCTTTAGCCTATTGTAAGGCTCATAAGATGAATGAAGATTTCTATTTCCTAATTGATTTGAGGTTGCATTCGGGCAAAAATCGGTTCTTTGTATACGACTTCAAGCAGAAAAAAAATCTCTACGAGAAATTAGTTACTCATGGTAGTTGTGATGTGTTTTCCTCCAATCCTGATAAATTTCAAAAAGCCCAATATAGTAATCAAGTCGATAGTCATTGTTCTGCCAAGGGGAAATATAAAATAGGGAACCGTGATTATAGTTCATGGGGGATTAAGGTAAAATATTGGTTAGAAGGGCTGGAAGAGAGTAATAACAATGCACAAAAACGATTGATTGTATTACATTCTTGGGAGGCAGTATCCGATAGTGAGATTTATCCTCATTATAGCCCTTTAAGTTGGGGATGTCCTGCTGTTTCCAATGCTTTTATGGAGCTTTTGGATACTCTACTACAACAAAGTAAGAAACCAGTATTGTTGTGGATTCTTTAGATAATTAAAAAGGCAAAATACCCTCTTCTAATTATAGGTAAATTTCTCTTAGGATGAAGAATTTTATGGGATTATATACTCTTGTTCCTTAGGTAGGAGGTCTTTAGTGAAAGTTCCTTTGTCAATATGTTGCTTTATTCTTTTGACTTCCTCGGTGATATCGGTAATCTTTACAATCCAGTCATTTACATATTTTTCTACAAAGGCTCCTCTGATACCAAGTTGTATAGACCTTCTACCTATTGGTTTTCCATAGATGTCTCTTTCAGGATCCCATTGACATCTTACCAATGAATTTTTGACATCTTCTTTCCATTGTTCTTCTGTGATACCCAAATCAGCTTTATAGGAAGAAAGTACCGATTTTCTAACAATTTCATCAAAGGCTTCTCTTTTGATGTCAATAGCTAAGACTCTTTCTTGATTTTCTTTTTCAGCCCATCCACATCTGTACATCATCCATAGAAAGGAAGGCTTGATCCATGTCATTCTCGTTAAGCTAAAATGTGATCCGAAGGTTCCTAATTTCAGGGCTTCCTCCGCTATCTCAGCGTTATATGCTTGGTATACTCTTATCGTATTATTATCATAGAGTGCATAGATTTTTCTCTCTTCTTGGGTTATATCTTTCATAGTTTTTTGTTTTGATAGAAAAATTCTATAGGTAAGATTAAAGAATTTTAAACTTAGCAAACCGCAATATCAGTGTTTTCTCTCCTCCGTTTTCGAACCGTACTTTTGCTTTGCGGTCAGCACCACTACCTTCTACTTCTATGACAGTTCCTTTTCCAAAGCGCTCATGATCAATGATATTGCCGACGGCTACCTTGGGAATATCACCTGTGGCTATAGGTTTGGCTTGTTCCGGTTTCTGTAGGCGGAGCTTCTTGAGCTGGTCTTCATTAGGCTTTTTGTAGGCAGGCGGAGGGCTGTTGGTAGGTTTCTGTTGGCGCAGTTTGCTCTTGTCCACAGGTGCAAAGGCATCAATATCTACAAGAGGGCGGTAGCGATAGTTGTCCTTAGGGGTAAGGTATTCCAAGTAGCGTTCTTCTATTTCGTCGATAAAGCGACTGGGTTCGGCATCCATCAGCTTACCCCAGCGGTAACGACTTTCGGTATAGGTTAGGTAGGCTTGTTTCTCAGCACGGGTCAGGGCTACATAGAAAAGACGGCGCTCTTCTTCCAGCTCTGTCCGTGTATTCTGGCTCAGCGCAGAAGGGAAGAGATCTTCCTCCATACCTACAATAAAAACATGTGGGAACTCCAATCCTTTGGCCAGGTGTATGGTCATCAGGGATACACGATTTTCGTCCTCCACTTCCTTGTCCATATCTGTAGCCAAGGCTACATCTTGGAGAAATTCGGCTAAGGAATTACCCTCTTCTTCTACCTGTTCTTGTCCTTCTACAAAGTCTCGAATCCCATTGAGAAGCTCTTCTATATTCTGCATGCGCTCTACTCCTTCGGGGGTACCATCTTTCTTGAATTCGTTGAGAATACCGGTACGCTTAGCGATATGTTCGGCAAGGGTAAAAGCATCCTGAGTCTCCATCATGATACGGAAACTGAGAATCATGTTGGCAAACTCCAACAGGCGGACTCGGGTAGCGGAATTGATTTTCAGTCCGTAATCCATTACCTCTAAGTTCTTAATAATCTCAAAAATAGGTAGCTTGAACTCATTGGCACAGAGGGTGAGTTTTTCCATGGTGGTGTCTCCGATACCACGAGCAGGAAAGTTGATCACACGTTGTAGTGCTTCTTCGTCATTTTCATTGATTACCAAGCGGAAATAAGCCAAGATATCCTTGATCTCCTTACGCTGATAGAAGGATAGTCCTCCGTAGATGCGATAAGGAATATCTCGCTTGCGTAGAGCATCTTCTATAGCACGAGATTGCGAATTGGTGCGATAGAGTACTGCAAAATTTCCATAAGGGAGTTGCTCTTGCATAGCACTCTCAAAGATAGTTCCTGCCACAAAGCGTCCCTCATCAGCATCAGTAGGACTACGATGTACCTTGATACGATTTCCACTTTCGTTGTCCGTCCATACGACTTTTTCCAAGCGTGCTTTGTTATGTTCAATAACATTGTTAGCTGCCTCTACTATATTCTTGGTAGAGCGGTAGTTTTGCTCCAAACGGTAGACACCTACATTGGGATAATCTTTTTGGAAGTTAAAAATATTATCAATATTTGCTCCACGGAAGGCATAGATACTTTGAGCATCATCCCCTACCACACAGATATTTTGGAATCTATCGGCAAGAGCGCGTACGATAAGGTATTGAGAGTGGTTGGTGTCCTGATACTCATCTACCAAGATATAGCGAAACCTATGTTGGTACTTAGCTAAAACTTCAGGGAATACATTCAGTAGTTCATTGGTACGTAGTAGCAAATCGTCGAAATCCATAGCCCCTGCCTTGAAACATCTATCTACATAATTGGCATAGATATCCCCTAAGCGAGGGCGCTTAGCCATAGCATCTGCTTCTTGGAGTTCAGGATTTTCATAATAAGCCTTTACAGTGATAAGATTATTCTTATAGGAAGAGATACGAGAGGCTATTTGCTTATACTTGTATACCTCCTTATCCAGCCCCATTTCCTTGATAATAGCCGATATTAAGCGCTGAGAATCTTGCTGGTCATAGATAGTAAAATCCCTTGGAAAGCCCAGCTTACTAGCTTCTTCTCGGAGGATACGTGCAAAAACAGAGTGGAAGGTACCCATCCATAGGTTGCGTGCTTCACTGGGGCCTACGATACGTCCGATACGCTCCTTCATCTCTCTTGCGGCCTTATTGGTAAAGGTAAGGGCTAAGATATTAAAGGGGTCTACTCCCTGTTGTATAAGGTAGGCAATACGGTAGGTCAGTACACGAGTCTTCCCAGAACCGGCACCCGCAATTACCATCACAGCGCCGTCCTTATGCACCACAGGTGCCCGTTGAGCCTCGTTGAGTTCGTTTAAGTAGTTCAATGGAGTTTTGAGTTTTTAATTTTGAGTTTTGAGTTAAGAAATAGATGTATCATGGAAATAGAGTAGTAGATAGTGGAGAATAACTAAAAACTAAGCACTAAAAACTAAAAACTCTCTAATATTTTGTTTCCATCTTAATATACTCCAAGAACTCTTTTCTTACGATGGGATCTTGGAACTTCCCTCCATATTCAGCCGTTACGGTGCTGCTTTCTATATCTCGGATACCACGAGAGTTCACGCAGAGGTGCTTGGCATCAATCACACAAGCTACATCTTCAGTACCGAGGATACGCTGCATTTCTTGAACGATCTGCATGGTAAGGCGTTCCTGTACTTGTGGGCGGCGTGCAAAATAATCCACAATACGGTTCATTTTGGAGAGTCCCAACACTCGCCCATTGGAGATATATCCCACGTGAGCACGGCCTACGATAGGTAGGAAATGGTGTTCGCAAGTGGAGTAGAGGACTATATTTTTTTCTATGAGCATCTCCCCATAGTGATAATTGTTTTCAAATGTAGAAGAACTGGGGCAGCGCTTAGGGTCAAGACCTCCAAAGAGTTCTTTTACATAAGCCTTGGCTACCCTTAGGGGAGTACCCTTGAGGCTATCATCGGTAAGGTCAAGACCAAGTGTTTCCATAATATCAGCCATGGATTTCTCAATACGGGCAATTTTCTCCTCATCAGAAAGAGAAAAAGCATCCGCTCTTAGAGGGGTCTTAGCTGAGGTGCTGATGTGGTTTTCACCTATAAAATCGTCAGAGTGATTCATTTGATTCTTATTTATTCAAGGGGACAAAAATACAAAATAATCATTAATGATTAATCATTAATGATTAATTTTTTATACTCAGATTTTAGAACTTAATTATTGTTGGTATTAATTATTTGAGAGAACATAGATAATACTTGGTTACCTTAGTGGACAGCGCATCTAAGTTCATTTGGTCAGAGGCTTTGGTGACATCTACAATTTTATTGTTCTTAGTATAGATGAGGATATTCTGCTCATCCTTACGGTAGGCAGTATTGGAGATTTCTCCTGTAAAGACGAAATAATGTGCCAAATCTTCCGATATATTCAGCTGTTGGGCAGTCTCTTGTAGGAGTTCCTGTACCTTATCCTTCTCGACAGGGCTTTTGTATAGTTTTACACGTAGCAAATCTCGGTTGAGAATCATTTGGCTAAGCTTGGCTAAGACCCAATCATCTCCATATTGCCATTCCTTGAGTCCAGAGATAATATCATAATCGTCCAATTGCGCAAAGAGGTGTAGTGCATGGCGATCAAAGGTTTCTTTGGTGATGTGATTCTCAACAAAGAAGCGCAGAGCCGTGGTCATGGGAAGTTTTTTACCTTGTTGGGTAAGTTCCTTTACACGAGCTAAGATTCGAATAAGGACAAACTCCGCACCTATACTTGTCTTGTGCAGATATACTTGCCAATACATTAGTCGGCGAGCGACTAAAAACTCTTCTATGGAGTAGATTCCTTTTTCCTCAACAATCAGTGTGTCATCCTTCACGGTGAGCATCGCGATGATACGCTGAGAGTTGATATTGCCCTCACTCACCCCTGAGTAGAAACTATCTCGCTTGAGATAATCCAATCTGTCCATATCCAGCTGACTGGATATGAGTTGGTTCATGAATTGTTTGTGATATTTTTTTTGAAAAATTTCAATAGCAATGGAGAGCTTTCCCTCAAACTGGCGATTGAGCTCCTCCATGAAAGCTAAGGAAATCTCCTCATGGGAAATTCCCTCTACGATACTATGTTCCATAGCATGAGAGAAAGGGCCATGACCTATATCATGTAGGAGAATGGCGATGTATAATCCTTCTTCCTCCTCAGGGGTGATTTCCACCTGCTTATAGCGGAGGGTCTGTATGGCCTGCTGCATAAGATACATACAGCCTAAGGCGTGATGGAAGCGTGTATGCCGAGCGCCAGGATAGACCAAATAGGAAAGTCCCATCTGAGAAATGCGGCAAAGCCTCTGAAAATAAGGGTGTTCTATGAGGTCGAGGATAAATTCATTGGGAATATGAATAAACCCATATACAGGGTCATTTACTATTTTAAGTTTGTTGCGTGATTTCATTTTTTAAGTTTTAACCCTCTCTTTGTTGGGTGTCAGGGGTAATAGAGAGGCGCTTAAGTTGCCTTTTTAAGTGCAAAGATACGAAATAATGATTAATGAGTGATAAAAAATGATTAATTTTTTGTTTTTCTCTTTTCTTTTCTCACTTTAATATGTATCTTTGCATCGCCGTTGTCTCTGTCGGATAACGGTTAAAATCCTGACAATGATGAAAACACTGCTAAAAAATGGCAAACTTATCTCAGATAATCGTATTCAAGAAGCAGACTTACTTATTGAAAACGAGCGTATTGCAAAAATAGCGACGGATATATCTGCTAAGGAAGCCCATCGGGTGATCGATCTGGAGGGAATGCTTGTGCTTCCAGGAGTTATTGATGATCAAGTACATTTCCGAGAGCCAGGTCTTACTCACAAGGCTACTATTGCCACAGAAAGCGCCGCTGCCGTGGCTGGAGGGACAACCACTTTCTTTGACCAACCCAATACAATTCCTCAGGCAACTACTATTGCTGCTTTGGAGGACAAGTTTGCCATCGCAGCTCGTACTTCTTTGGCCAACTTCTCCTTTCTCTTGGGGGGTACGAATGATAATATAGAAGAACTCAAGCATATTAATCCTAAAAATACTGCAGGAGTAAAACTATTTTTAGGTTCTTCCACGGGGAATATGTTAGTGGATAATGAAAAAACAATCGAAACGATATTTAGAAATGTATCTACCCTGATTGCTGCTCACTGTGAGGACGAGCAGACCATTCGTCAGAACTTAGCTCATTATTTATCCCTTTATGGACCGGAGATTCCTGTAGCATGTCACCCTCTGATTCGCAGTGCAGAGGCTTGTTATCTCTCCTCCTCACGAGCGATTGCTTTGGCTCGGCAGACAGGAGCAAGATTTCATGTTTTTCATCTCTCTACAGCCAAGGAAACTGAGCTGTTGGACAATACCTTGCCGCTCTCTCAGAAGAAAATCACCGCAGAGGCATGTATCCATCACTTGTGGTTCACCGATAAGGATTACCAAGAAAAAGGAGTGCTGATCAAATGGAATCCAGCGGTAAAGACCGAGCAGGATCGAGAAGGAATCTGGCAAGCTCTCTTAGACAACCGTATCGATGTGATTGCCACTGACCACGCTCCCCATACACTGGAGGAGAAGGGACAGAAGGAATACCAGAAAATCCCTTCGGGAGCTCCCTTAGTACAACATGCCTTAGTGGCAGCCCTGACCATGTTTGCCAAAAGGGGAATTCCTTTGGAGCGATTGGTGGAGAAAATGTGTCACAATCCTGCCATACTTTTTAGAATACAAGAGAGAGGGTTTCTCCGAGAAGGCTATTATGCCGATATCGCCTGTGTATCAGAGCACACTCCTTGGCAAGTTTCTAAGGATAACATCCTTTACAAATGTGGCTGGTCTCCTTTGGAGGGAACTACCTTTGATTACAAAGTGGCATATACCTTTGTCAATGGGCATTTGGCCTATGAGAAGGGAACGCTCCATCTGGAGGAAAAAGGACAAAGAGTGCTATTTAATGATTAATGCCAGTAATGATTAGTTCTCTTCATATGGCTATCATTGACAATTAACGATTAACAATTAAGAATGAAATCAGTATCCTTAGCCGTCTCTCAGATAGAGAGAGTTACCGCGGATTCGGTTAAAATATCTTTTGTAATCCCTCAAGAATTGAAGTTTTCCTTTGATTTCTTTGCAGGGCAATATATTTCTTTAGAAAAAGAAATAGAAGGGAAGCTTGTACGCCGTGCCTATTCTATCTGTTCATCTCCTTATGAAGATGTTATCAGTGTGGCTATCAAGCAGATACCCAATGGTCTGTTCTCTACTTATGCTTGTGAGCAGTTACAAGTAGGAGACCTCTTGGAGGTATTCCCTCCAGAAGGAAAGTTTGCCTACATTCCTGAAATTTCTCCAGAGAACTTAGGCCTTTTTGCGGCTGGGAGTGGGATTACTCCTATGCTAAGTATCATCAAGGTAGCCTTGGAGAGAACCACTTGTAAGATTCTTCTTGTCTATGGCAACAGGACTCCTCAGACGACCATGTTTGCCCCTGAGATTGAACAACTCCACAAACAATATCCTGATAGGTTCTTTGTGCAGTATGTATATAGCAAATCCCATGAGAAAAATGCGCTTTTTGGACATATAGATCCCGCCATGGTACACCATTTGCTTGAGAGTAAGTACCAGGAGGTGGACTTTGGTCGCTTCTACATCTGTGGGCCACAGCTGATGGTTGAGGCCGTTCGCGATGAGCTCCAGAAGAATTATGAGAAAAAGAAAATCCATACAGAACTCTTTACCGTAACTGAAGCTCCTAAGAAAGAGTATAAGGGAACAGCAGAGATTACTGTTCGCTTAGGCGGAAAGGAACAGATCCTTACAATAGAACGAAAGCCAACAATTCTGAGTGAATTGTTGTCCAAAGGCTTCGATGTCTCTTACTCCTGCCTTACAGGAGCATGTAGCAGTTGTATAGGCAAGGTAACAGAAGGTAGCGCCGAGATGGATAACAATCAGGTACTCTCCCAAGAAGAAGTAGAGAAGGGGATGATACTCACCTGTCAGGCACATCCTACTTCTTCGCATATCAAAGTAGAATATAATTATTAAAAATGTAGATTATGAAATATAAATTCGTTTCAGCCTTAACCATAGCACTCCTCTCACAGCTGTCTTGGGGGCAGAGCACGGCTCAGTATACCCATGAGAGCAAAACGCTACAAAAGGCACTTTCTCTGTATTATCAGAAGCAATACAAGGCCTCGTCTCACTTTTTTAGAAAAGAGTTACGACGAGCGACCACACAAGCCCAGAAGGAGCAGTGTAGCTACTATATAGCCTCAGCAGCCTTGCAAGGGCGCCAAACAGGAGGCGATGTACTTATGCAACAATACCTAAAGGACTATCCCACTTCTCCCTATGCTACTCATGCCAATTTCGAGATGGGGAATTACTATTTTGACAAAGGGGATACCAAGACTGCCATAGCTTGGTACGACAAAGTACAGATTCCTACTCTCTCTGCAGAACAGCATGAGAAGTTCAACTTCCAATATGGATATGCCCTCTTTGCTCATGGAGACAAGGAGACAGCACAGCAATACCTTTCCCAAGTGAAGGACTCCAAAGAGTATGGCAAGAAGGCTGCTTATTACTTGGGCTATATTGCCTATGATGCAGATGATTACCAGCAGGCCAATCAGTTTTTTCAACAGGTAGAACAGGAAAAGGAGCTGAGCAAAAACCTCTCTTACTATCAGGCAGATATGAACTTCAAACAAGGAAACTTCCAAAAAGCCTTGGAGGAAGGATTACACCAGTTAGAAAAAACCAATAATCCCCAGTACCGTTCCGAGATTAACAAGATCATAGGGGAGAGTTACTTTAACCTCAAACAATATACTAAGGCGATTCCTTATCTGGAGGCTTACAAAGGAAAGAATGGCACCTATACCGATACAGATTTGTATTACTTAGGTTTTGCTTATTACCAACAGGGCGATTACCAAAAGGCAATAGGTCAGTTCAATAGAATTATCAATGGCAAAAATCAGGTAGCTCAAAATGCCTACTATCACTTAGCTCAATGTTATCTTAAAACAGGGCAGAAACAGCAGGCACTCAATGCTTTTCGTAATGCTTATCAGATGAATTTCTCGTCTGAGATTAAGAAAGATGCTCATCTGAACTATGCGCGCTTGAGCTATGAAGTAGGGAATGCCTATGAGTCCACTCCTACCGTAATACAAGCATATATAGATACTTATCCTAATGACCATACACAGGAACTTAAGGAGTTGTTATTGGATTCTTACATCACCTCAGGGAACTTCCCTTCGGCACTGAATATGTTGGAGAAATCCACTTCTCCTGATCCAAAAATCTATCAGCAGGTTGCCTTCTTATATGCTCTGCAACTCTATGGGGATGGCAATTTTAAGGAAGCACTTCCTTATTTTCAAAAGGCTAAAAATAGTAAAGCACAATCTCAGGTACAAGCAAGAGCTACTTATTGGTCAGGGGAAACCCACTATCAGCTACATGAATACCCAGAAGCACAGAGGGATTTTTCAGCATTCTTAGCTCTTAAGGAAACGACTCTTGCGGAATATCCCAATGCACTCTATGGCTTAGGGTATGCTCTGTTTAATCAGAAAAAATATGTAGAGGCTGCTGAGTATTTCTCTAAGTATATACAGACACAACCAGAGGCTTCTCGCCTTGCCGATGCCAATTTGCGTTTAGGTGATAGTTACTTTGCCGCTGGTAAGTATTGGCCTGCTATGGAAGCCTATGATAAGGTCATTACAGCCAATGTGAGCAATACCGATTATGCTGCTTTCCAGAAAGCGATTAGCTATGGTATAGTAGATAGGGTACCTAAGAAGATAGAAGCTCTCAATGCCTTTATCACCCATTATCCTAAGTCCAACCTCAGAGAGGATGCCATCTATGAACTGGCCAATACTTATGTAGGACAGGGGAAAATGGAAAAAGCCTCAGAACTCTATGAGATGTTACAGTCTCAGTATCAAGAAGGTACCTACACTGCTCGTGCTATGCTTCGTGAAGGACTGATGCTCTATAACAAGAATGAAAATCAAAAAGCATTGGCTATTTTCAAGAAGATTACTCAGAAATATCCTTCTTCGCCTGAGGCTATGCAGGCGGTCAGCTCGGCTAAGAATATCTATGCTGAGATGGGGAAGATGGAGGAATATGCCGCTTGGGCTAAGGCCTTGGGCTATGTGAAGGTATCCGATAGCGAAATAGACAGTGCCGCTTTCGATGCAGCCGAACGCCTATATGTTCAGAATAAAAAGCAAGAGGCTAAAGTAGCACTTGAGAAATATCTTAAGGATTATCCTAAGGGAACAGGGGCCTCTCAAGCAGAGTTTTATCTAGCACAAATATACTTTGATGAAAATCAAAAAGATAAGGCATTGCCACTCTATGAGAAAGTCTTAGCTCAAGGGCGTAATGAATACTCAGAACAGGTGTTAGTAAGGCTCAGTAATATATACTTGGAGAAAGAGGACACAGATAAAGTACTTCCTCTACTCGAAGAGATAGAGAAGACTTCTTCGGTGGCACAAAATCTCATTTTTGCACGCTCGAACCTGATGAAGGCCTTCTATAAGAAGAAGGAACATGCCAAAGCTATAGTGTATGCTAAGAAAATATTGGCAGAGAAAGGTGCTGATAACCGCCTAAAGAATGATGCTCGTGTAATCATGGCACGTGCTTATATGGCTACTGGAGATGAAGCTGAAGCCGAAAAACAATATGCAGAGGTGCGCAAAACTGCCTCCGATGCCCTCATGGCAGAAGCTCTCTATTATGATGCCTATTTTAAGAACAAAGCTGGGCAATATAAAAAATCAAATGAAGTAGTCCAAAAATTGGCTAAGGAGTACGGAGGTTATAAGGAGTTCTCTGCTAAGGGATTGATAGTTATGGCTAAGAACTTCTATGGACTTAAGGATCTCTATCAGGCTAACTACATTCTCAACAGTGTATTAGAGAATTTTAAAAACGATCCAGAGATTACCGCTCAGGCCAAGGAGGCTTTGGCTGAGATAAAAGCAAATGAAAAAAAATCTAATAAATAATTGATAATGAGTAAAATATATAATATATCTTTGATGGCATTTTCTCTCTTTGCCTTTGGGGGATATGCTCAGGTAAAGGACAAGGATAAGCTGGAAACTATATCTGTGGATATTGTAAAACCTTATACTCCAACTATAGCCGATGTACATAAGGATAGGGAAGAGACTCCTAAGAAGGATTCTGTTACAGTAGCCAAGAAAAAGGTGACCTATACAACACACTCAGTACCAGTGGCTTCTACCTTTGTCCCAGAGAAAGGAAAGGCGGTACGCATGTCGGTATCGTCTGTACGGGATACCTTATACCAGTCCTATGCAGCACTTGGCTTGGGGAACTATGCGACACTTTTTGCCGATGCCTTTGTGGCTCTACCTATCAGTGATACGGACGATTTTCTTGTGGACTTCAACCATCATTCCTCCCGTGGAGATGTCAAAGGGATTACTTTGGATAACAATTTTGCCAATACCCAACTCCAAGCAGGGTATCATTCTCTACAGAAGGAATATCAGTGGGGGCTATCGGCCAATGTACAACACCGTATGCTACATTGGTATGGGGTAGAGGATGTTAGTCTTTTGCCTATAAGTGGCTCTCTCAAACAGAGTTACCTCGATGGAGGACTTAGTGGAATGCTAACCCTAAGCAAGGGGGCATTCGAGGGCTTGGATTTCTTTGTACAAGGGATGAAGGACGACTTCAAAAGTTCTGAACTGCATCTGAACCTACGCCCCTCTATGAGGTTTGCCCTCAAGGAAGGACAGACTATTCGTCTGAAAGCAGAAGCAGACTTCCTCCAAGGCTCTTTCGATAGGGGCTTTTCCACCACCGAAGGAGTATTCTATAAGTCGGCACTTTTAGGGTTAAGACCTTCTTATACCTATGCGACAAAAGAATTCTCTCTGAGAGTGGGGCTGGGAGGATATTATGCTAAAGAGAATGATAACAGCGGAGATAAGTTCCGAATTTTTCCAGATTTAGAATTTTCTTATGATCCTCAAGGGAAAGGCGTGGTATGGTATGGAGGGATTACAGGGGATCTCAAGCAGGTTACCTATAGAGAGCAGAGTGTAGAGAATCCCTATATTTCCCCAACTCAAGAGCTACACCCTACCTATACTCCTTATGACATCTTTGCAGGAGTCAGAGGGCGTGCGTTCAAAAGCTTTTCGTATGATGTAAAGGCTTTCTATACTCGAATAGAACAAATGCCGCTTTTCCGAGCTAATGAAAAGTATACTTTGACCACTCGCTTGCCTTATCACTATGATAATACCTACCGCATTCTCTACCAAGATGCTATGTCCTTCGGAGCTAAGGCTTCCCTACTTGGAAAACTCTCTGAAAAATTCAGTATGGATTGGACTCTTAAGATAGCTACTTACTCTTTTGATGAAACAGACCAAGAGGCATGGAACTTACCACTCTTTACTTCTTCTTTTTCAGTACTTTATCAAGTACTTCCGCAGTGGAATATAGGAGCATCATTCTTCTATGTAGGAGAGAGAAAAGATATAAAGCACCCTTTGGCGGCACAACCTGTAGAAGAGGTAACAATGAACGGTTTCTTTGATCTGAATTTCTCTACAGATTATACCTTCCTGAAGCGATGGACGGCTTTTGCCTCTTTGCACAATGTCACAGGAGATAACTACCTACGCTGGTCTACCTATCCTGTACAAGGATTCCAATTCCTAATAGGAATGAAGTATCGATTCAATGTAAAGTAAAATATCAGCAGAATAACAAAAAAAGGCAATTCAAGATGTTCCATCCATGAATTGCCTTTTTCTTTTAGTACCTTAGTTATACCAAAATCTGAGTACCACTACTGGTAATCTTATTGTCCAAATAGAAATCAATACGGCCTAAATTGATTCCATAACACCCTACTTGATTGACAAGAATCTCTCGGTTGCTTTTGTTTTTGACAATTGTAGGTTCACCAAGGAAAGTATGCGTATGTCCTCCTATGATAAGGTCGGTGTTATAGGTTCTTTTAGCGATAGTGATATCACATACTTTATCTGTACGATATTGATAACCAAGATGAGAAAGACAGATAATAATATCACACTTCTCATTTTTCTTGAGCTTATTTTCCATATCAATAGCCAGTTCTATAGGATCGAGATACTTAGTTTCTCGGTAATTTTCTTTGGTAACCAATCCTTTGAGCTCTACTCCTAAGCCATAGACTCCGACACGTACTTCATCTACTACAAATACTTTGTAAGGTTTAGCCTTTCCTTCCAAAATAGTATCTTTGAAGTCATAATTGGAGTTGATAAAATCAAACTTGGCATGGGGGAGTTGCGAGAGCAATCCCTCTAAACCATTATCGAAATCGTGATTACCAAAAGTAGCAGCATCATACTTGAGCATGGACATAAGGCGAAACTCTAATTCGCCTCCATAGTAGTTGAAGTAAGGAGTACCTTGGAAGATATCCCCTGCATCAAAAAGTAGGGTGTTGGGGTTCTCCTTGCGTACTTGATTTATCAAGACTGCACGGCGAGCTACTCCTCCCTTGTCAGGGTAGTGAGGGTCATCCACAGGCAACGGGTCTATATGGCTATGAGTATCATTCGTATGAAGGATAGTGATATGTTTTCTATAATTTTTGGCAGGAATTTCTTTCTTGCCAAGAGCAAAAGAAATCCCTCCCATTCCTAGCAAGAGTGCACCAGCGCCTATATTTTTTACAAAATTACGTCTTTCCATAAGTTTATTTTTTTAATCTAAATCGCTCATCAGTTTTGAAATCCAAAGTATCTGTTTTTCTAAGGAAATCAATGATGGCATCTCTTGAAGTATAGTCAATATTGGTGACACTTAGTGCATCCTTGAAAAAGTTCATTTTGTCACCTCCGTTGTAAAGGTAGTCAAAGGTACATACAAAGTAACGTTTTTTACGTTGCACAGGCTTTTTATTGATAAGAAAGCTTACCACCTCACCTCGCTTATTGATAGTCAGTTGTACTTGCTTGGAAAGGGGATGAGGAAACTTACTTTCTACTAAATATTTGGCCATGTTGTAGAGCATATCCCCAGTGAGTTCCACTACGACTAACTGATTTTCAAAAGGCATGATTTGGAATACCTGACGGATGGTAATATCTCCCTGAGGGACTTCAGTTCGGATTCCTCCCCAATTGAACATAGCAAAGTCAATATGTTTCTTTCTCTTTTTGAGAAAATAAGAATCAGCTTGTTCACACTGGGAGTCAGCAAAGAAATTTCCTATAGGCATATTCATTACCTCTGGGTCAATGACTTTGAGCATGGGAGTCTTATTGTAGGAAAGTACTTTGTCCAAATATTTGTTCAGATGATAACGGAAAGGGGATAGATAATCCTTAATCTGCTCATCCTCTTCGGCATCCTTGGTAATCTGGAGCTGCTCTCCATCGATAGCTTGCGGAAAGTAACCGTTTGATTTACAAGATGATAAAAATGCAGATAGGAGGAATAATCTTAAAAGAAAATTTTTCATGTAAAATGTTTTAGTTTCAGCGTGCAAAATTAATAAATATTCATTAAATTTGCAGTGAAATCCTTAGAAAAATTATTTTGAAAATATTTAAGAATATAGCAATCAAGAATAGGATTCGGAAGAATCTTAGAAATAGAGCTAATTATCTAAATGGTAATAAGTTACAAATTGCTCGTATAGGTTGTATCGTCGATATAGAGCAGGTAGCGAAGGTAGATTTCTTGAAAGATTTCATCAAAGGATATGGTATCAATTCTGAAAACTATGTGATTTTGGGTTATGAAGAAAAGGGAACTGATATTCAAATAGAAGGGATTCCACTATTCTCTTGGCAGGATATTAATTATTCGGGAAATATACGTAACTATCATGCTGATAGGCTGTGGGAACTGGAGTATGATTTGCTAATCAATGCTTTTTCCACTCCTAAGTTGCCACTTCTCTTGCTCTCTTCGGGAGTAAAGGCTAAACTACGTATAGGAGTCAGTGGGATAGATCCTGCTTTTAATGATATTATCATTGATACTCCCTTAGAGTCTGGGACTATTTTTATCCAAGAAGCAAAAAAACTGATAAACACACTACAATGAAAACAATGAAAATGTTACAGGGTACAGGGGTAGCTCTTATTACCCCCTTTAAGGCAGACAAGTCTGTCGATGTACAAGCACTTGAACAATTGGTACATTATCAAATAGATAATGGGATTGATTACTTAGTGGTCTTAGGTACCACTGCGGAGACCCCCACTCTTTCGGCAGAAGAGAAAGAGTTGGTCAAACAAACTGTAAAGAAAGCCAATGCTGGGCGACTTCCTATGGTACTTGGGGTAGGAGGGAACAATACTCAGGCACTTATAGAACAAGTACAAGAAGTATCTCCAGAGGATTATGTGGCGATACTTTCAGTCTCTCCCTATTATAACAAGCCTTCTCAAGAGGGTATCTTTCAGCACTATAAAGCCTTGGCACAAGCCTCCCGTGTGCCTATCATGCTCTACAATGTGCCCTCTCGTACTGGAAGTAATATAGACTATCATACTACACTGCGATTGGCCAAGGAAGTGCCTAATATTATAGGGATTAAGGAAGCTTCGGGTAATATAGTCCAGATTATGCACCTTTTGCAAGGGCGTCCTGAAGGCTTTTTGGTTATCTCAGGCGATGATGCCACAGCCCTCCCTACCGTACTCTTGGGAGGGGATGGTACCATTTCAGTATTGGGACAGGCTTTTCCTAAGCGCTATAGTCAAATGATACGTCAGGGTTTGGAGGAAAATTGTAAGGAGGCTAACACTATTCAGTATCAGCTCTTAGAAGCGATGGAGCTAATTTTCAAAGAAGGAAACCCTGTAGGAATCAAGGCGCTCCTATCTCTCTTGGGAATAGGTTCTCCTGAGGTACGCCTGCCCTTATGCACAGCCTCTGACTCTCTACAACAACAATTGAGAGCGTTCTTACAAAAATAAAAAATCTACTGCATCTTAATCTGTGAGGCCAATAGGTAGATGACAGCCATGCGAATAGCCACCCCGTTTTCTACTTGATCAAGGATAATGGATTGTGGGCTGTCGGCTACTTCACTGGTGATCTCTACCCCTCGGTTGATGGGGCCTGGGTGCATGATGACTATTTCCTTGCCCAAGGAATCTAGGATTTCTTGGGTAAGTCCGTATTGTTGCACATATTCGCGAGTAGAAGGAAAGTAAGGAATATCCAAACGTTCATTCTGAATACGTAGCATATTGGCAACATCGCACCATTGCAGCGCCTTTCTAAGATCTGTCTCTACCTGTACACCCAATTCATGTATATATTTAGGAATAAGTGTTTTAGGGCCACATATAGCTACTTCAGCACCCTGCTTGTGTAGGGCAAAGATATTGGAAAGGGCTACCCTGGAGTGTAGAATATCTCCTACAATAACTACTTTTTTTCCTTTTACACTTCCTAAGCGCTCACGAATGGAATAGGAATCCAAGAGAGCTTGAGTAGGGTGTTCATGAGCACCATCTCCAGCATTGACGATGGGGACTTTTACATGTTGGGAGAGGAAAACCCCAGCCCCAGGGTTGGGATGACGCATCACCACCATATCTACTTTCATGGCCAAGATATTATTGACAGTATCGATGAGTGTTTCTCCCTTTTTTACAGAAGATTGTGCCGCAGAAAAGTTGATCACATCGGCAGAAAGTCTCTTTTCAGCCAGTTCAAAGGACAGGCGTGTACGGGTACTATTCTCAAAAAACAAATTGGCAATAGTGATATCCCTTAGGGAAGGAACTTTCTTGATAGGGCGGTTGATGACCTCCTTGAACTGATCAGCAGTGGTGAAGATAAGTTCTATATCTTCAGCAGTGAGGTACTTGATACCTAATAGGTGGTTGACACTTAGTTGATTCATTGTGATGTTTTTTAGATTGTGATGTGGTGGGATTATACTTTTTCTATGAGGTAGACAGCATCCTCATTGTCTTGTTCTTTCCAATATACTACCACCCGTTCCTTGTTGATAGCATCTACAGCCTTGCCTATATAGTCTGGCTGTATGGGGAGATCTCGACTAAAGCGTCGATCTATCAGTACCAAGAGCTCCACTTTGCTGGGGCGTCCAAAGGATTGTAAGGCTGTAAGTGCTGCGCGGATACTGCGCCCTGTATAGAGCACATCGTCTATGAAGACTACTTTTTTATCCTCGACCAAGAAAGGAATATCAGTGGTATTAGCTGTCAAAGGCTTTTCTCCACGGCGGAAATCATCTCGGAAAAAGGTGATATCTAAGGTTCCATATTGTATTCCCTTTGCACCATATTCTTCCTCAAGCATCTTCACTAAGCGCTGGGCAAGTAACACTCCACGGGGCTGTATACCTATGATTACTGTATCGGAGAAGTCCAAATGGTTCTCTATCAGCTGACAGGCTAAGCGGTGCAGAATCACATCTAATTCTCTACTGCTGAGTAATTGTTTTCTTTCCATGTTAGGTTTCAGGTGTTATTCGTTATCAAACATTTATATACTTTCACGAACAGATAGTTCGTGCTTACTATCAATAGAGCTTGCGCTTTTATAAGGAGCTAAAAAATTCCCCTTATGATAAGCGACAGTTGCAAACTTGCACCAGTGAAGATACTAATTATTATTTGTTTCGTATAAAAAACACTTCTCTTTCCTGCTCTTTGCGGATGAAAAACAAAGCAAAAGAAAAGGTATCTATTACTACACTAAAGGCTTTATTTTTCAATAATTGTTTGTAAAAAATCTCATTTTCCCTCTGGTGAGGTGCAACCATTACCAATAGACTATCATTGTGCATCTGTGAGAGTAATTCCTTCGCACAAGGAAATTCTTTGCATTGATAGAGCAATAGAAGATCCTTCTCCTTGGAGGTCTCCTCTGTGTTATCTATAGGGAACAAGGAGGAAAAATCCGCTATGTCAGTATATATTTTCAGACTTTTAGGCTTTAGGTACGCTATAAGTCGCAATAAGAACTGTCCTTTTCTTTTTGAAATTCCTTTGGGATAATGCTTACAAGGAATTTTTTGAGTATTATAGAAGCACTGAGTAACCAATCGGTATACAAAGGGAGAGTGTACCCCATGCTGATTGGTAGACTTCCATAAAAAAAGCAAATATTTTTTCCAAAGCGCCATTAGTTACCTATCTTTGGTTGTAATTTTTCTTCAATCAGATCTATCTCTTCGGATTTTATACCGCGGATAGGGACGAGTTGAATATTCTTCTCCTCTTCAGGGAAAATATCTTCTTTGCTTTTGAGCATCTCATCTCCACGCCAATTAAAATTGGGGAAGAGGAGCTCTTTCTTACTAATTTTGTCTTCAGGATAGATAGCCCCATCCACATCCTTGTAGAAAGTAATGGTCTCTATCTGCTGAGTAGGAGCGAAATCTATACGGATTTGGCTACATTTGGACTTGTTGATTCCCACCAGGGAGTGCTCATCATTGTAGGCATAATAGATAACCTCCGTATTCTGATATAGATTGACGTTGTTTAGTTTGTTTTCCTTGAATTTTCCTTTTAGGAGTTTTCCTTTTACTTGATTAAAGCCCGTGCCCAGTGTATCTTTTTCTATGAGGAAAGCATTGTCAAAGACCCTCAGGGAGTCCAATTTTTCCGTTTGCTTATTGGCTAAAATATGGATATTATCTCCTGTCATCTGGCTTTTTCCACTCCATACAATAGGATTTCGGATCATGCGAGTAAGTCCTGTAATCTGACTTGAGTGTATGGAATCACATTTTCCTTGTATATCAGTTTTGTAGATACGAGCCCCTGTATAGGCACGAATGATACGCGATCCAGTCTTTCCAGTGACCAAAATCTTTTTAGCATGAATGTAGATGGAGTCTTTACCCTTTTCTACCTCACTGATTACCAGTGCTTTTTTTGTAATATACATGGAATCCTGAGCCTTGTAAACTTCCCCATAATGTCCTTTGACAAGGGTCTTATTCAGCGTATCCCTGATGATCAGATTGTTAGTCCCTGATGCAAAACTCTTAAACCGATCGAAGTAGAGGCTATCCCCTGTGAGTATTTTGTTATCATAATCTATACGGGCATGATCCATGAAGTAACCTTTCTCTGTCTTGGAATCATAATAGCCTTTCTCACCATAGGCTACGTATTCTTTTCCAGTGATGGTGGTAGGTCCAAACATATAGATATGTCCTGTAGCATGGTAATAATCCAAGGTAAGCGAGTTTACCACAAAGTCTGCATTGGTGATTTTCACTTGTGTGGTGAATTGACTTTTCTTAGGCCCCACGAAGTAGCGCCCCTCCTTGCTGGTGAGTACATTCTCTTCATCGAAGATTTTGCCATAGTTAAGGTAATAAGCCTGTTGGGTATTGCGGTCGAAGAACAGTTCTTGTGTCTCAAGGGTCATTTTTTCATTGCGGAGCTTTACATTCTCTTTGGCAATAGCCACTTTGGTATCCCCATTGTATTCTATAAATTCACTATTCATTTTTAAGGAATCCCCCTGTTGGATAAAGACCTCACCGAAAGCTTTCACCTGATTGGTTTTCTGGTAGAGGACGGCCACATCGCACCAAATATCCATTCCCTGATGGCGGAACTGTACCTTGCGTTCCTGATCAGAATTGAAGATTGTCGCTCCAGGGTACTTATCATTGTCAATAGTAAGTGTACCGGCATAGACAATCTCAATCTTCTTAGAAGGATTCTCTTGAGCAAAGGTCGCATGTAATAAAAGAAAAAAGGTAATAAATAGATAATATATCTTTTGCATAAAGGGTTTGTCCTAATATAAGAATTTTTTGCAAAGATACATATTTAAGTGAAAAGTGAAAAGTGAAAAGTGAAAAAAATTGTTCTATTCTAAAGCTTGTATTTTATAAGAGGTTTTTTTGTATTTCAACTTTTTATTTGTCTTATAGTAATGAAAAAAGAGGCTGCTAAAAAATTGGATAACTTCTCATAAAAAAGGCTACCCGAAAGTGGTAGCCTCATTCATAGTTATTATTTTGTTGAAAGAACGCAATTAATTCAGAGAAAGTTTCAGTCCCATGAAGTAAGTACGTGGGTGTTGTGGACCATAGATGTAATCGGCATCACGGTCTTTACCCTTGTCAAAATCTTTTTGATATTGGTCAAAAATATTCTTCACACCAGCAAATACCTCCAGTTTGTAATTGTCTGTGAGGGAGAAGGTATAAGCAGCTCTGAGGTTTTGTTCATAGAAGTTAGGAGACTTTACTATAACTTGTTCTCCTGACTGAGCTTCAATCACGTGGGGAACATACATCTGTCCGGTAAATACTCCATTATAGCTGAGTTTTAGTGCTGCTATAGGGGTATAGGAAAGGGTAGTATAGCCATATAGTTCAGGAGAACGCATTACACGGTCGGAAGAGATTTTCTTAGGATCTGTAGGATCTTCATTCTCCCAAATGGTTTGCTGCTCGGAAAAGCGAGATTGCTGATAGGTGAATCCTGTCTGCCATATCCACTGAGAACCGAAAGCAAAATTTGCTTCTACATTTACGCCCATGATCTTGAGATGGTCTGTTGCATTGGTCTTTAACTTGTGCTTGATATTGCCTATATCGGTAAGATCTTGGTTGATAAAGCGGTTGTTGATATGGGTGTAGAATCCTTCCAAGATAAGGTTAGCTTGGGTATTTCCTTCTCTTTTAGTATAGTTCAGAGAAGCTGTGTAGCTATTGGATGTTTCACTGGTGAGGTCTTTGTCCAATTCCACAAAGATAGGATCTCCGTCCAACACTTCGGTGTGTAGGTCTTCGTCAAAAGCTTGTGGAGCTCGATAGCCTTGTGCAAAGGAACCTCGTAGCTTGAGTGTCTCAGTAATATCATACATGGCGGTAAGGCGTGGAACAAATTTGGATATTTGTTTGTTAGAATCCTTATCCGCCCCTGCAAAGCGGTAGCTACCTTTGATATCTACATAGTCATAACGGCTTCCACCCAGCAAAGTAAGTTTTTTAGCCGGATTCCATTCCACCTGTAAGTAGTTGCCATAGGTACGTACTACTTGGTCTACAGAACGATTTTGTCCTATATAATTGTCATTTACCTTATCATATTTGTATTCACTACCTAAAGAGAGATTCAGCTCAGGAGTGATGGTGTAAGCATACTGAGCACCTCCTACTCCTACCAGCTCTGTAGTATGTCCATACTTGGCCAATGCTTTGAAGTATTCTTCTTGGTCATCTGCACTGAGGTTATCGAAATCAGCTTTACTATTGACAGCATAACCTAAACCACCTCCATAATATCCATCTCTATCGGTATATTGTGCAGAGGTATATAGGGAAAATTTATGAGCAAGATCATCAGAGAATCGTTCGAAAGCTAAATCTCCTGCAAGAATACGGTGACGTAATTGCTCGGTAATATCCGATTCATGAGGGAGTAGATCAAATTTGTTTCCTCCACGTCGAAACTCATTGATACTGTTCAAATTGAGTTTTACTTTGCTGTTTTCTGTAGGGTTCCAAAAAGCATCTGCACCAAAAGTGGTATTGTGTAGTTTGGTGATTTCAGAATAACCATCCTCATTACTATCATAAGGTTTACGATTGCGTTGATAGGCAAAGAGGGTGAGTCCTTTGTCAAAATCATCAGAAACAACAGAAGCATTCGCAAATAAGGTGTTATCAGGAGAGCCATCCTTGAGTAAGGATAGACTATTGCCTACAGAGAAAGTGTTGCGAGTAGGATCTTTGGTAAGAATGTTCACTGTACCTCCTATGGCATTTCCTCCATAGAGTACAGAGCCAGCTCCTCTGACAACCTCCACACGGTCAATCATATTGGCAGGAATCATCTCTAATCCATAAACTCCTGCCAATGAGGAAAATACAGGTCGACCGTTTACTAATATCTGAGAATAAGAACCTTCTAATCCATTAATACGCAGTTGGTTAAAACCACAATTTTGGCAATTGGTTTCAGTGCGCAATCCCGGTGTGAAGTTAAGCCCTTCAGCAAGGCTTAGTGACTGGGTTGTCTCAAAGATATGCCCAGTTACCTTACTTACGACTACAGGAGATTTATATTGGGGGATAATATTACGAGTTGCAGTGACTACTACTTGGTCTATCTCCAACAGGTCTTTCTCAAGAGAGAAATTTTTGGAAAGTACCTCGTTTTCAGTTAAGGAAATGTCCTGAGTAATAGTCTTGAATCCTACTGAAGAAATGGTAAGCTTGTAGGTGCCGGCAGGTACCTTTACCTGATAATCCCCAGAGGCTTGGCTGGAGGTACCTTTTACCTCTTGCCCTTTGCGAAGGATAACATCAGCGCCTAAGACAGGTTTCCCTTCAGCAGAAATTTTTCCTTTAAAAGTAGCCTGTTGTGCTAAAGTTAATGTAGATGTAAATAAAAAACAGATGCAAAAAACAATCGTTTTCATGTCTAAAATTTTAAAATGATATAATAATTAAATTTTAGACAAAGGTAAAAAAATATTTCAATATACAAAAATAAATTATTATTATTTTTATTGAATATAAATAACTGATTTTTAGATAAGTGTATTTTTTTTAGTGTTGAGAAGCAGTATATGACTAAAAAAATAAAGCAAAGACAAGCTTATGCCGGTCTTTGCTTTATGAAAAATGTTCTATATTTTAGGTTTGACGAAA
This sequence comes from Capnocytophaga gingivalis ATCC 33624, assembly GCF_000174755.1. Lineage (GTDB taxonomy): Bacteria > Bacteroidota > Bacteroidia > Flavobacteriales > Flavobacteriaceae > Capnocytophaga > Capnocytophaga gingivalis. The sequence continues at coordinate 170,714 of NZ_ACLQ01000035.1, read as the reverse complement.
ATTATAGATCCATTCCGATATCTTTACGATAATACATACCCTCGAAAGAAATTTTTTCTATTTGCTGATATGATTTTTTTAGAGCTTCTTTAAAATCATTATCTAAGGAAGTAACCGCCAACACCCGTCCGCCTGAGGTGAAAATCTTTCCTTCTTTTTGGATAGTACCTGCATGGAATACGAGACTTTCTCCCTGAGTATCAAGTCCATAGATCATTTTTCCTTTTTGGTATTCTTCAGGGTACCCACCGGAGACGACCACTACGGTAGTAGCACTTCTGGGGTCTATCGAGAGGGAGATATCCCTGAGTTTCCCTTTTGCTGTAGCTTCCAAGAGAGTCACCAAGTCCGTTTGTATACGGGGAAGTACCACTTCTGTTTCGGGGTCACCCATACGGACATTGTATTCTATTACATAAGGGTCTTCTCCTACTTTGATAAGACCAATGAAGATAAACCCTCTGTAAGTGATTTTTTCCTTTTTGAGTCCCTCAATAGTTGGTTTTATGATGCGATCCTCTATCTTCTTCATGAAGGAGGCATCGGCAAAAGGCACAGGAGAGACAGCTCCCATACCTCCTGTGTTCAGACCAGTATCCCCTTCGCCTATACGCTTGTAGTCCTTGGCGGTAGGGAGTACCAAGTAGGAATCTCCATCGGTCAGGACAAAACAACTGAGCTCTATCCCTCTTAGAAATTCTTCTATGACCACTTTTTGGCTTGCGTTGCCAAATTTTTCTTCTAGAAGCATTTTCTTCAGTTCGGCTTGGGCTTCTTGTAGATTCTCTAAGATGACAACCCCTTTGCCAGCTGCCAAACCGTCAGCCTTGAGCACATAAGGAGCCTGCATGGTTTCTAAAAAGTGTAAGCCCTCAGTGATAGTTTCCTTGGTAAAGCTGGCATAGCGTGCCGTAGGAATCTGGTGTCGTTGCATGAATTCCTTAGCAAATTCCTTGCTACCCTCCAGGGTAGCCCCCCTCTGGGTAGGGCCTACGATGGCTATATCGGAAAGAGCAGTCTCTTGGCTAAAAAAATCTACAATTCCCTTTACCAAAGGGTCTTCGGGGCCTACTACCACTAAAGAAATTTGTTTGTCCAAACAGCACTGTTTGATAGCTGCAAAGTCGGTTGCGGCAAAGGCAAGATTTTCTCCCACTAAAGCAGTACCAGCATTGCCTGGTGCTATATAGAGTTTTTCACAAAGAGGGCTCTGTGAGAGACTATGGGCAAAGGCATGCTCTCGACCTCCGGAACCTAATAGAAGTATATTCATGGGTGTAAAAAGATTAAGCGTGAATAGTAGAATATTAGAGTAAGCTGCGCAAATATTCACTTACATTTTTATAGATACGTTCTTGTATATTAGTGGTATCGGATTTGATAAATTTCTTTCCTAATAGGTGTTCGTAGAGCTCTATATATCGCTCAGAGATGGAAGCCACATGAGCGGCAGTCATTTCAGGGATTTTCTCCCCTGGGCGACCTTGGAATCCATTCTCAATGAGCCATTGACGGACAAACTCTTTTGAGAGTTGCTTTTGTGGCTCCCCTCTCTTGAGGCGTTCTTCATATCCATCAGCATAGAAGTAGCGGGAAGAGTCTGGAGTATGAGCTTCATCTATGAGAACTATAGTACCTTCCTTAGTCTTGCCAAATTCGTACTTAGTGTCTACCAAAATTAGTCCTCTTTGTAGTGCTAGCTGACTTCCTCTTTTGAAGAGATCATAGGTGTATTTTTCTATAACAGCATAATCTTCTTCCGATACGATACCTCTTTTGAGAATATTCTCACGGGAGATATCCTCATCGTGTAAGCCATTCTCCGCCTTGGTAGAAGGGGTAATGATAGGGGAGGGGAAAGGGGCATTTTCTTGAAGCCCTTCAGGGAGAGTTACCCCACAGAGAGTACGCTTACCAGCTTGGTACTCACGAGCAGCATGTCCTGCCAAGTAGCCACGGATCACCATTTCGACCTTGAAGGGAGTACAGCGCATACCCACCGAGACATTGGGGTCGGGAGTAGCTAAAAGCCAGTTAGGAACAATGTCCTTGGTCTGCTCCATGCACTCGCTGGCTATCTGATTGAGAATCTGTCCTTTGAAAGGAATTCCCTTGGGAAGAATAACATCAAAAGCCGAAAGCCTATCAGTCGTGATCATTACCAAGAGGTCTTCCCCTATGGAGTATACATCACGTACTTTTCCTTTGTAGAGCGATTTTTGATTTTCAAAAGAAAAATCGGTGGAAGTAATACTATTCATATAGTTCTATTTTTTGGCAAATGTACGAATAAAAATTTATTTCTCATAAAGAAATATAACAAAAAAAGAGGCACATTGCTGTACCTCTTTTCAAATAGAATAACTAAAACAATAATAACTATGAAAATTTACTCTTGAGCTTGTTTTTTTGCATCTTCCTTCATTTTTTCATTAGGAACGATAGCAATATTTACACGACGGTTTTTAGCACGTCCTTCTTCGGTAGAGTTGTCATAGGCTGGCTGAGTGGCTCCAAACCATTTGGTAGTGAAGCGAGAAGCTTTGAGTCCACTGGCAGTGAAGAAGTTAGTTACCGCTTTGGCACGTCTTTCAGAAAGTCCCATGTTGTAAGCTGGTTTTCCTTTACTATCAGTGTGACCTGCTACAATCACATTGGTATCAGGATATTCTTTGAGTACACCTGCCATTTTGGTAAGTAAGGTCTTTGCTTCTGAAGTAAGGTCAGCTTTGTTGAACTCAAAGGTAACGCCACTTTTCTCATCGAAAGTAACTACGATACCATCATCTACACGTTTTACTTCAGCTCCAGGAATCTCTTCCTCGATTTTTTTAGCCTGTCTGTCCATTTGATTCCCGATGACAGCTCCAGCGGCACCTCCTACAGCAGTACCGATAACAGCCCCAAGTTCGCTATTACCTCCGCTACCTACATTGTTACCAAGGATAGCTCCAAGGATAGCTCCACCAGCAGCTCCGATTACAGCCCCACGCTGGGTCTTGTTGGAGTTGTTATACGCTTCACAGCTTACTAAAAGAGAAGCTGCTACTAAGAATAATGTTATGTTTTTGAATACTTTTGTCATAATAGTTTAGGTTTAGTTTTTAGTAAAGTTCATTGTAATTACGAAAGGCTTACCATCCACACGAACGGTCTGTTCCCAACGCATTTCATTTTCAGAAAGATATGCTAAGTGTAAGCGTACTCCAGCATTGGTTTCTGACTGATATTTCTCATTGGTCGGTTTGAGCAAGAAATCATAGTAGCCTGTAGTTTTGTCCATCTCCTGTACAGTGAAGATAAAGTGACGATTTCCGCTTGCACAGCCTGTATTGTTGATGGTATAGATACCTCGATAGTTGTTTGGAACAAATTTCCAATAACTTCCTTCAAAGCATTCTTTAGAAGTATCATTAAGTAAAGTAATTTCATACTTTCCTTTTTCATTGTAAGTAATAGAAGAAAGCGTCCATTCTCCTTTGATTACTTTGTTGGCTTGACGAGTCCCTTGTGTACTCTTAGCAATGGTTCCTTGAGTTTTACAAGAGACAGCCATAAGGCCTGCTACGAGTAGTAATAAAATCTTTTTCATAGGAATTAACTTATGTTTTCGGGGCAAAATTATTAGTTTTTTTATATGCACCTACTTTTTTTATCATGTTTAACATTAAATAAATGATTTTTTCTCCATAATAAAGTTTAATATATTGATTAATAGCATATTATATTTTTTTAGTAAGGAAAAAAAAATGAGTAAAATATGGCATTTTAACAAATAAGCGCATTTTTTTCTATGATAAAGCAAGTTTGATATAACAAAACACTTTCTACAGATTGTGAATTATATACGTTTTTTGTGGTTATGGATTATTTAGGTTGTAAGTTTACTCGAAATATCGAACTCATCATAATAGTTCTGATTATAACTAAGCAATATACAAGAAGTGTAGATTGTAGTGTTATATTTTAAAAAGATATTTTTATGGTTTTATTTTCTAATAATAATTGATTTAATAGTAAATATTTTTATTTATTAAAGGGATATATCGAAGAAGCAAGGTGAGGATAAAAAAATTTTTTTATTAACTTGTTGGTTTGTAATTTATTCGTATATTTGCACTCCGAAAACAACGATAAAAATAAGGTTGTTATTTTTGAATAAAACAGCCTGATATAGATTGGACATACTATAGATATACTATAGATATTAATTGTATATAAGAAGAGGTCTTTAAAAATAAAGAAATATGACAAAAGCAGAAATTGTAGCAAAAATCTCAGAAAAGTTAGGGATTGAAAAAACAGAAGTGCAGAATGTAGTGGAGCACTTCATGGAAGGAATCAAGGATTCTTTAGAAAAAGGAGATAATGTATATCTAAGAGGTTTTGGAAGTTTTATTGTAAAAACCAGAGCGGAGAAAACAGGAAGGAATATATCTAAAAACACTACTATTACTATTCCTGCACATAATATTCCTGCTTTCAAGCCAGCAAAAGTGTTTGTACAATCTGTAAAAACTAAGGTGAAAGTAGAAACAAAAGCGAAAGCGAAAGCAAAGAAAAAATAACTGAGTATTAATTTTTAATTTTTAGCAATATGCCAAGCGGAAAAAAAAGAAAAAGACATAAAGTAGCTACGCATAAACGTAAAAAAAGAGCGAGAGCTAACCGACACAAAAAGAAAAAGTAGTTTTATAACTACTTTTTCTCGTTTTTTCGTTCTTTGAAAACATGAAATAGATATTGATATATCTTAACTGAATTTATAATAATAAAATCATAACAGAATGACCAAAGAATTAATTATTCGTTCTGGGGCTTCTGATGTAGATTTTGCTTTACTTAAGAATGGTCGCTTAGTAGAACTTCACAAAGAGGAAGATGCTAATGGACTTTCGGTAGGGGATATTATGCTTGCTAAGATTCACAAGCCTATTCAGGGACTGAATGCGGCTTTTGTGAATGTAGGGTATGAAAAAGATGCTTTCTTGCACTATCACGACTTAGGTCCTCAACTGCTCTCCTTGCTCAAATTTATCAAGGAGGTTTCCTCTGGGAAGATTAAGGATTATTCCTTGAAAGATTTCAAACAAGAGCCTGATATTAATAAAAATGGGGCTATTTCGGAGGTGCTCAAGGCAGGACAACCTATCTTGGTACAAATAGTCAAGGAACCCATCTCGACCAAAGGACCTCGTATAAGTTCTGAGCTTTCCATAGCTGGGCGTTATTTGGTATTGGTGCCTTTCTCAGAAAGGATTTCTATTTCTCAGAAAATAGAAAGTAAGGCTGAGAAAGAACGACTAAAGCGTATAGTACAGAGTATCAAACCCAAAGGGTTCGGTGTGATTATCCGTACCGTAGCTCAGGACAAGAAAGTAGCGGACTTGGATAAAGACTTACAAAATTCCTTCGAACGCTGGATACAAATGTGTAAAAAAATAGCGCAAGGAACCTTCCCTTCGAAGATTCTTAGTGAAATGAATAGAACAGGAGCGCTACTACGCGATATGTTCGATGATTCATTCACCGGAATCCATGTGGATAATGAGTCACTCTATACCCAGATTCGAGATTATTTGCAAGAAATAGCTCCCGATAAGCTTAATATTGTTAAGCTCTACAAGTCCTCAGTACCTATTTTTGAAAAGTTCCATATAGAAAGACAGATAAAAACAGGTCTAGGACGTACCGTCTCCATGACCAAAGGTGCTTATTTAGTTATAGAACATACTGAAGCACTTCATGTAATAGATGTCAATAGTGGAAACCATTCTAATAAAGCAGAAAACCAAGAAACTACTGCTTTCGAAGTGAATCTCATCGCAGCTACAGAAATTGCACGCCAATTGAGGCTAAGAGATATGGGAGGAATCATCGTGGTCGATTTCATTGATATGAGCAACGGAGAGAACCGACAAAAGTTGTTCGATGCACTACGTGAAGAGATGAAGGACGATCGTGCCAAGCATAAGATACTACCTCCAAGTAAGTTCGGGCTTATTCAGATCACACGCCAAAGAGTACGTCCTGAAATCAACATCAAAACAAAAGAAGAAAACCCTAGCAAATTAGATGAGGTAGATGCTCCTATCACCTTGATAGAACGTATGACTACCGATTTGGAAGAAATTATTTATCAAAGCAACTACAACGGAAGGATTACCCTGAACCTACATCCATTTATTGCCGCTTACCTTACCAAAGGTATTTTTTCGATACGTTTTAAGTGGTTCCTTAAGTATAAAAGATGGGTGAGCATTCTCCCAAGAGATGCCTACTCCTATTTAGAATATCGTTTCAAAACAAAAGAAGGAACTCCTTTGTAATAAAAAAGAAAGCTATCATCTCGATAGCTTTCTTTTTTTGTATTATACTGAGAAAAAAGGATAATAAAGTATTTGTTTCTATATTATTCATTATTTACATTTATAAAATGAATAGTTGTTAATTAATTATTTATAATTATATTTTTTATTTAATAAAGTCAGTTTCTCATTCGTAATTAACGCTTTGTAACTTTTGTAAATGCTTATATATTAGCCAAATAAAGTTAAAAATAGGTATTAATCAATGAATATTCTTTATAATTGATAAGAATATAATTATTAATCTATTTAGTTAAATATAATTTAAAAAATATTGTTATATAATTTCTTTTTGTAACTTTGCATGGTCGTTAAAATAAATTGATGTATGAAAACAAACGTAGTTTACTTTATGCTCTTTTTTATAGGAGTGTTACAAGTGTCCTTCGCTCAGAAGAAGACCCTAACAGGGGTAGTGAAGGATGAGAATCAGGAACCTATGCTTGGTGTCTCTGTAATTATCAAGGGAACAAGTGAGGGAGTCTCAACAGATGAGAAAGGGGTGTATGCCCTGAAAGTAAAAGATGGAGATGAGGTAGAAGTCTCCGCTATGGGGTACAAAACCCAAGTCCACAAAGTAACGGCCAAAACTAAAAAATGGGATGTGTTGCTTGCTTTGGATGTGGAGGAAATCCCCGAATTTGTCTTTGTAGGCTTCGGGCAGAAGCAGGCAGTCAAGGAAGCTACAGGTTCTATCGGTAAGGTGGATAATCTTTCTAATAGTGCCTCGGCTTCTGTTGATAAAGCTCTTACGGGGAAAGTAGCAGGAGTCCAAGGAGGAGTGACCACAGGTCAACCAGGAGGGGCGGCTAACATTCGTATACGAGGAATTGCCTCTGTCAATGGGCGTACCAATCCTATCTATATTATAGATGGTGTGAGGGTTAATCAAGGAAGCCTTACTTCAGGGGCTACATCTTCTAACATATTAGCCAATCTTAATGATGATGATATCGAAAGTATCACAGTGCTAAAGGATGCGGTCTCTACAGCAGCTTATGGAGCTGATGCGGGAGCTGGTGTGATCATCATCACTACCAAATCTGGTAAAAAAGGAGAGGCAAAATATAATTTTAATAGTGAGGTAGGGGTCGTATCACGAGCACTCAAAGGAGAAGAAAACCTTTCTACTTCTGAGTGGTTTGGTCTGCTCTATGATGCTTATTTGAATACAAGAGAAGGAACAAGACTATTCCCCAATAATGATAAAGCAGCTCTCTTGGCAGCCCTTGAAGCAGGAACATTGAGTACTGCTGCTACAGGAAGAAGCCTCCAGGCCTTATACAAAAATAGAAATATTAGTACTGATTGGCGCAAAGAATCAGAAAACAGTATGGCTCTTGTGCAAAAACTAAATGGATCAGTATCAGGAGGAACAGATAGAATAGACTATTATTCTTCCTTGGGGTATTATAAGCAAGATGGTATAGTAAAACAGACAGGATTTCATCGTGTAACTAATAGTAATAAAATCACTTATAGGGCTAATGACCGTTTGACTTTAGCTACAGATATACAGCTTTCTTATAGCCAAACAATGACTATGCCTAGTGGAGGAGATTATGCGAATCCTATCTTAGGACAGTATCTATTGCGCCCTACAGATCGTGCTTACAAAACGGATGGAAGTTTGAATTATGGGGGTAGAGGAGGAAAACTTTCCAATGGATTCTATAATGTAGTAGCTCTTCAAAATCTTAATTATATACAATCACAAACAACAAGAGCTTTTGGAAATTTTCAAGCAGATTACAAAATATTAAAGAACCTTACCTACAAATTCGTCTTCGCTCCAGAATATGTGGATATTATGGAGGATAAATACCTAACACCTCTTCATGGTGATGGTAAAGATGAAGGTGGATTGAGTAACTGGTATGCAAGTCGTTATTTTAGCTTTAATGTGCAAAATATACTTTCTTATGATTTCAAATATAAGGAGAAAAATAATTTTTATGTAAATCTTATACAAGAAGCCTATAAGTCAGATGTCAGAAGACTTTCTGCTTCAGCGAGTAATGTAGGACCTAGTGGGCTAACTACTTTGTCAAACTTCATAAAACCTCGTGATGCATCAGGAACAAAGGCTGTAAGTTCTCGAGGCGGATATGCACTTACTTTCCATTATGATTATGATAAGTTGTTCCTTTTAGACCTTTCTGGTCGTCAGGATCGTGTATCTAATTTCTGGGAAGAAAATAAAACAGGATATTTTGGTTCTGTAGGAGTAGGGGTAGATTTTGCTCGTTTGGAAGCTCTAAAGAAATCTAAAGCTCTTTCTCAATTGAAATTGTCTGCCTCTTATGGTTCTGTAGGAAATATGGTGGATGTATTCCCTTATGCGACTTATTCTTATTTGCTTAATTATAATGAACAGGTGGGAGGAAATGTCAATGGAGTAGAGAATAGAGATCTTCGTTGGGAAACCTTGTCTCCTCTGAATGTTGGTTTGGATATCGGATTCTTAAAGGATAGAATTACTCTATCAGCAGCATATTTCTATAAGAAAACCTCTGACATGATATTTGCTGTACCTCTTTCCAGAGCACAAGGCTCTTCTGGAGGAAGTGTATATAAGAATATAGGTGAGATGGTTAACAAAGGATTAGAGCTTACCTTCAATGCTAAAGTAGTTGAAAATGAAGGTGATGGATTCAATTGGAGTGTGGGAGGAAATTTCACCACGCTAAAAAATGAAGTAACCAAACTTTATGGAGACAAACAAGAGATCATATCTGGTAGTCGTATCATACGAAAAGGAGAAACAGTTAATTCATTTTGGATGAAAAAATGGGCCGGTGTAGATCCTGATAATGGAGATCCTTTGTGGTATATCAATGGAGAAGGAGGAGAAACAACCAAGGATTATAACAAAGCAGGGTATGCATTGCAGGGAAGCCCAATGCCTACTTTCTATGGAGGTTTTGATACAAAGTTCTCTTATAAGAATTTTACTCTTTCTCTTGACTTTACTTATTCTGGAGGAAATAGAATAATAGACGTGTTCGCTTCTTATGTCAATAGTGATGGAGGATTGTTGTTAAATTATCCAGGTTATAGGTCTCAGATAGGAAACTATTGGACTCCTGAAAATAAAAATGCAAGGGATCCTAAACCTGTATTGAACGAAGGAAACAAAAATGCAACAGGTTTTTCTACCCGTTATCAATACAAAGGAGATTTTGTGAGATTACAAACACTAAGATTCTCTTATAAGCTCAAACCAGAATGGCTTGAAGGAACCTATCTTAGAGGATTAGAATTTTATGTGTTAGGAAACAATGTATGGACACATAACTTTGATAAAAATTTCAAAGGAGATCCAGACTTGAACATAAGTGGAGAAACTTCCTTTGCACTTCCTTCCCTAAGAACATATAGTTTTGGGGTAAATGTTAACCTATAAAATGTAGAAAAATGAAAAAAATATTATATACTTCTATTTTCCTTATGGGAGGATTAGCACTGATCTCTTGCAGTAAGGATTTTACAGAGACTAAGTTTTATCAGTCTAAAAATGCAGAACCTCTTACCTCGGTGGAGGAATTGACCTCATTTGTCAATGGTGCTTATGCTGGAATGCGTAATATGAATTATTTAGGAGCTTATTATTTGGCTTATGGAGAAGTACGTTCTGATGAGATGTATAACAACTTGGCCGTAGGACGCTTTAGAGGGGAAAGCACCTATACGATGGATGCCAATAACGGAAATGCTCGTGGGACTTGGGATGCCATTTATAGGGTGGTGGCCAATGCAAATATCGTTATTAATTCAGCTAATAATCTTACTTGGCTACAGAGTAATGATGCCACAAAAATAGCTAATGAGGTTAAAAGCCTTAAAGCTCAGGCTTATGCTATTCGAGGACTTGCTTTCTTTGATTTGCTACGCCTTTATGGACAGAAATATGCAGGAGGTGATTTAGGGGTTCCTCTTCCTTTGGAATACAACCCTACAGCTTCCTCTTCTCGGGCAACTATTGCACAGACAGAAGCCCAAATAGAAGCAGATTGGAAAAAAGCGCTTAATTTGTTCCAAGAAGTAGCTGATTCTCAAGGAACAACGCTTGTTGATTTAGTAGATACTACAAATAAAACTCAATTATCTCCTTTATCAGTAAAGGCTTACCAGTCTCGTTTTTATCTCTATAAAGAAAATTGGGATAAAGTAATTTCTCTTTCTCAGGAGATCATTACCTCTGAGAAATATTCTGTAGTACCGGCGGCGGATCTGGAGACCTCCTTTACTAAACCAAGCGCTACCAATAGTGTATTTGAATTGGCTGTCGGTGTTAATGGCTCTCTTGGTGCTGAATCTTATGAATATCTGTTCAATAGTAGTGGTTATGGGACAATCTTACTGACAGATTATGCTTATGGCTTGTATGAAGATGATGATGTAAGAAAAGGTCTTGTCGTAGGAAGTAGCGATGATGGTTATTATTTAGATGGAAAATTCTCTGACTTGCAATCCAAATCCAATGTAAAGTTGGTGCGTTATGAGGAGGTATTGCTCAATGCAACAGAAGCTTATCTGAAAAAAGGAAATGCAGGCTCTGCGCTTACTTATTATAACAAACTTAGAACACAAAGAGGGCTTACTGCAGCAGCAACTGTAACTTTGGATGAACTCAAGAAGGAAAGACTCAGGGAACTTTTAGGAGAAGGTCTTCGTTATTGGGATTTGCTCCGTTGGGGAGATCCTGTACCTTATTATAGCCGAACAGGAGCGACTAATCCAGCAAATAACCGAACTGTACCTAATAATCTATTCGTTTTCCCTATTCCTCAGTTAGAAAGGAATAGTGAATACAGCAACGTCACTCAGAACGCTGGATACTAAATACTCTTTGTATATTTTAACGAAGGAAAACCATTCTAATTGCGGAATGGTTTTTCTTTTTTGCCATAGATTACTTAGGGTGTTTCCTAAAGAGGATATCTATCAATACTCCTGTGATGATTACCATACCTCCTATCACCAATGAAGGGGTGAGTTGTTCTCCAAAGAGTCCTACACTGATAAGCACAGCTACAATCGGTTCAAAAGCTCCCATAATAGCTGTAGGAGTGGAACCTATATAGCGAACAGCATAGACTAAGGTTACCAAAGATAGGGAAGTGGTGATAATGGCAAATAAGGTTAGATCTCCTGCTAATACCCAAGAGGAAATGATGATGCTTTCCCGCAGAAGAAGGGACTTGATCAAGAAGTAAAGGGAGGAAAAAAGCATGGAGTAGAAGGAAATCTTCACTCCTGAGGATTCTATACGTACTTTATTGACAATGAGGATATAGAGGGCATACACCAAAGCACCTAATAGGGAAATACCTAAACCTATATAGTTTAGAGCTTCTCCCTTTTTGATACTGAGTACCCCCACACCAACCACAACTAATAGCAGTGAAAGGAGCGTAGGGATCGTGAGTTTCTCTTTGTAGAAAAGGATCAATACTAAGGCAACAATGATGGGATAGCTAAAAAAGATAGTAGAGGCAATACCAGGCGAAAGGTAGTCATAGGCCAGAAAGAGAAACTCTGCTGAGAGGGCATAGAGTATTCCCAAGAGGCTCATAATCAATCCTTCCCGAAAGGAGATACGCAATCTTTCCTTTTGGTAAAAGAGGAAGAAAACAATAGCTCCACTGGCGATAAGGAAGCGATAAAAAAGAGTTGCATCTACCGAGAAAGATTCCTCTTTTTTGATAGGAATCATAAAAAGAGGAATCAATCCATAGGTAAATGCTGAAATAAAGGCACATAAATACCCTTTTACTATGTCTTTCATAATAGGAATTGCCTTAGGCTATAGCAAATCTTTAAAATAAGAGAGATACCAGTCAATAGTTTTTACAATACCTGTCTCAAAATTCTCTTGTGCTCTCCAGCCCAATTGTGTCTCTATCTTAGTCGCATCAATAGCATATCGGCGATCGTGTCCCGCGCGGTCTTGTACAAAGGAGATGAGGTCTTTGTAGGATTTACCATTGGGGAGTGGACGCTTTTGGTCTAAGATCTCACAGATGTGTCCTGCGATAAAGAGGTTATTACGCTCATTGCGCCCTCCTATATTGTAGGTTTCTCCTGCCTTGCCTTGATGGAATACAAGGTCAATCCCTATACAATGGTCTAATACATAGAGCCAGTCGCGCACATTTTTTCCATCTCCATATATAGGGATGGCTTCTCCCTGTAGTGCCTTGCGGATAATGGTAGGAATGAGTTTTTCCTTATGTTGCTTAGGCCCATAGTTGTTGGAACAATTGGAGGTGGTTACATTCATCCCATAGGTATGGAAGTAAGCGCGAACAATCATATCCGAAGAAGCTTTGGAGGCACTATAAGGGGAGTTAGGTGCATAGGGAGTGGTCTCTGTAAAAAGACCTGTTTCGCCTAGGGTACCATACACCTCATCGGTGGAGATATGGTGGAAGCGAGCCTCTTTGTAGGCTTCTTTCACTACGAAAGGTGCCTCCATCCAGTGATGGCGCGCTACATCCAAGAGGGTAAAGGTACCGTGTATGTTGGTAGTGATAAAAGCATCGGGGTTAGCAATAGAATTGTCTACATGAGATTCCGCAGCAAAGTGAATCACTCCTTGGAAATGATATTTCTCAAAAAGGGATTCCACCAGTGCCCTATCACAAATATCGCCTTGTACAAAAGTATAATTACTAGCTTTTTCAACCTCTACAAGGTTGCTTAGGTCTCCTGCATAGGTGAGTTTATCTAAGTTTACTAAGTGATAATCAGGGTATTTATTGGCGAAATATACAACAAAGTTAGCTCCAATAAATCCAGCACCTCCAGTGATTAAGATGTGTTTCATAGTTATACTAACGAGGTATTATTTGTCATTAGGGCAATGAGAGAATCTCTCCAATAGGGGATAGGAAAGTTAAAATCGGTTTTGATCTTGCTTTTGTCCAATACAGAGTAAGCAGGGCGGGCTGCTGGAGTAGGGAACTCGTGTGTTTTACAAGGGATTACCTTGCAATCACTGCCAGCGAGTCTGAGTGTTTCTACAGCAAAATCGAACCAAGAGCATACTCCTTCGTTGGAGAAGTGATATACATCCTGTCGGCCTCGGTATAGCTTATTTTCAATGACAAAGATGATGAATCGGGCTAAATCCTTGGCATAAGTAGGAGTGCTTACCTGGTCAAAAACCACCTTGATCTCCTTGCGTTCTTTGCTCAGGCGTAGGATGTTCTTTACAAAATTGTTTCCAAAGGCAGAGTATAACCAAGAGGTTCTTAGGATAAGGAAGTCAATATCAGAATGTTGCAAGGCACTTTCTCCTAATAGTTTTGTCTGTCCGTACGCTCCCAGAGGAGAAGTAGCATCGGTTTCAGTGTAGGGGGTATTCTTTTCTCCAGCGAATACATAATCGGTAGAGAGGTGGATACAAGCACTTCCTTGTTCAGTACAAGCATTGGCTATGTTCTTTACAGCCAGATGATTAACCAGATTGGCGGTCTCCTTATCTATCTCAGAACCATTTACATTGGTATAAGCGGCACAGTTGATAACCAACTCTATTTCATTCTTTTTAAAGAAGGCTTTGATAGCAGCTGCATCAGTGACGTCCAATTCGTTTTTAGTAGTGAAAATATAATGATTGGAAACAGAATTGTGTAATTCTTGTTTGATTTCCAAAGCCAACTGTCCGCTGGCTCCTGTAACGAGTATATTTTTCATATAATGGATGTTTTAATATAATTTTTCTTTGTAATCAAATTCCCATACCTCTTGCAAGAGAGGTCCTTGTTGGTCTTTTTGGGAGAGAATAATATCATTGTGAGGAATCTTCCAATCTATTCCTATAGTAGGGTCATTCCATAGTACACTTCCCTCATGAGTAGGTGCATAGAAAGAATCACACTTGTATTGGAAGATAGCTTCTGGGCTGAGTACCACAAAGCCATGGGCAAATCCACGAGGGATAAAGAACTGTCTTTTGTTTTGTTCGGTAAGTTCTACACCTATATATTGACCAAAAGTAGGGGAGCCTCGGCGAATGTCTACAGCTACATCCCAGACAATCCCTTTGACTACACGAACTAATTTAGATTGTGCATAAGGAGGTCTCTGGAAGTGTAAGCCCCTGAGCACTCCATAGGAGGATTTAGATTCGTTGTCTTGTACAAAGGTGGTATTGCAGACTTCCTCTACAAATTTCTGTTGGGAGAAGGACTCAAAGAAGTATCCTCTTTCGTCCGAGAATACCTTAGGTTCTATAATAACCAATCCCTCAATAGCTGTTTTGATTGTATTCATTATATATAGATTTTATTTTACAAGCTCCAAAAGATATTGTCCATATCCGTTTTTGAATAGTTCTTGACCTACCTTGGTGACTTGTTCTTTGGAGATCCATCCACGGTGATAGGCTATTTCTTCCAAGCAGGATATCTTCAGTCCTTGTCGTTTCTCTAAGGTTTCTACAAAGTTGGTGGCTTCCGTTAGGGAATCATGAGTGCCTGTGTCAAGCCAAGCAAAACCACGACCTAGGAGTTGTACTTTGAGTTCTTTGGAAGATAAAAACTCCTGATTGACAGAGGTGATTTCCAACTCTCCTCTCTGTGAAGGTTTTATTTTCTTAGCAATCTCTACGACCTTGTTCGGGTAGAAGTATAACCCTACAATCGCATAGTTGGACTTGGGGTCTTTGGGTTTTTCTTCTATAGAAAGGACATTGCCCTCAGGGTCAAACTCGGCCACACCATAGCGCTCTGGGTCTTTTACATAATAGCCAAAGACAGTTGCTTTTCTCTCTTCTTTGACATTGGCTACCGCTTGGGAGAGCATTTTGGAAAAAGACTGCCCATAGAAGATATTATCCCCTAAGATAAGGCATACATCATCTTCTCCAATAAACTCTTCTCCGATAATAAAGGCTTGTGCCAGCCCATCAGGAGAGGGCTGTACGGCATAGGAGAGTTGCACACCGAACTGACTTCCATCCCCCAGTAGGCGGTGGAAAGAATCTGCATCCTCCCTGGTGGTGATGATGAGAATCTCCCGAATACCAGAGAGCATAAGCACTGATAATGGATAGTAAATCATGGGCTTATCATAGATAGGGAGTAGCTGCTTGGAAATACCCTTAGTGATAGGATAGAGTCTTGTTCCAGACCCCCCTGCTAAAATAATTCCTTTCATGAAAATTTTTTCGCAAAAGTAAAATAAAAAAATGGAATTCTCATCGATTTTAGGTTTTATTTATGAATAAAATTAAAGAATTTTTAGAAATAAAAATAACCAATAACAAATATTTGTGAGAGATATTTGTCATTGGTCATTATTTTTTTTGATTCTTTCTACATCCAGTAAGTAGCTTCATCGTGTTTGTCACGAGCTTCATCTATGAGTTGTTTCACTCTCTCAGGAGTGATTCCATAATAATCAGCTACATCCTTATAGTAACGATTTTCTTCTTCTCCTCCTCCAGAGGCGATGGAAGTAATCACATATACGGGTATTTTTTGTGAAAAATCCGTAGTACTACGAGCTATTAGTTCACTGCCAGGAGCATTGAAAGGATAGAATACTCCTTTTTCGTTATTCTTATTTTTAGTTCCTCTTAGTACATGAAAAAGACTTACTCGAATATCATACTTAGCATAAGCTTTTGTAGGAGAAAAATATCCTTTGAGTCCTAATGGATTATCGGTAAGTTCGGATTTTTTAGTACTGTTTTTGGAATCAATAAAATCACCTACAGGTACATTTTCAGGATTTGTATCACGGTAAGTATAAGAGAATAAAGAACCTGTATCAGTGTCTTTTTTAGTGGTCTTTGTATTGGTATATTCTCTTACTTCAAAAAAATGTTGGTGAATAGGCAACATTTGTTCGGAAGTAAACTCATAGTTCATGCGTTGTCCTTTGGAGTTGTAGTAGATAATTTCCATTGCATAGTGAGCACCCTCGATCATTACTACAGGATTTTCTTGAGTTAGTATCTTTCCATCCATATCCTTACGAACCCAATTCTTGGTCTGCTCGTCCAATTCAAACTTGAATTTTTGTATAGGAGCAATGATACTTTCTGGATCACCATGGAAACGAACGCCATGTAGATGTCCTCGACGAATGACAAATTCTACTTTAGCAGGGTCTTCATGACCTTTGTCTTCTTTTTCATTGGTCGGAGTAGCGGCTTCTTTGCTACAAGAAGTAAGAACAAAACCTAAGGCAGCAGTAGCCAATAGGGTTTTAAAAGTGTTGGTTATACGTTTCATATGCTAAGTGTTTTTAATTTTGTTTTAGGTTGTTATTATAATCATTAGGGCGATTGAATTCTAAAGAAATTTCATAGGTGTGGTTTTCTCTTTTGTATTTGATTTTTACAATAGGAGTATTTTTTGCCTTAGAACTTTCGGATGCAGGTTTGTTCGGATTTGCATTCCATAGGATAGAAGCATCGGTTTCCTTTAGTTCTGCATTAGAGAAGGTGTTGTAGAATTCTTCTTTTTTAAATCTTTTTTCGGAATATCCTTTGTCGTCATCTTCTCGAATGTATTGGTAAGGTTTTTTGCTAAAAGAAGAGATATAATCTTCAAAATATTCAAAAACTTCCTTGGGCTGGTTGTTGGTTACCTCTTGTCCATTAGCATCTACAGGAATAATGGTAATGCTATCAACACCTTCGTATGATTCATAAGGAAGTTTGTCCAAATCAAATACATTGCCAAAACTTACTTGTATTTTGTATCTTTGGAAAGGAGCTTCTTTGTTAGTAGCATAATATACTAATGGGTCAAACGGACTATCTTGTTCATAAGTGACATTTCCATTGCTAAATTTTGCTATAAAATCTTCTTTTTTTAGACCTATATATTTATTTAGGATACCTAATTGTAGAGAAGATAACGGAAGAGCCTCATTTTCAGTGAAAATTCTTTTCTTAACTACCTTTAGTGTCTCTTTTATGGAAGTTGTTTTGTTATTCTGATCAGTAACAAAGAGTTGAAAATCATAATTTCCTTCTTTAGCATCTGTAGGAATATCTACATGTTTGTGTATTTTTCCTCCTTTTTTTCCTACAAAATCAGCAAAAGCTTCCTCTATCTTGAAGGAGGACTCCCCATTTTGATAAGTAATTTGTAGTTTTGCTTGTTGGATGGTTCCTTCTGCGGTAAGGGTTGCTTCCACATGTAACTCATCACCTATATATCCTATTTTGGAATTTGCTTCTCCTAATTCCACTCCCTCAATAGTAGGGGCTGAGGTATCTGGGCTTGTGTTTTCGTCCTTAGAACAAGAGAATAAAAGGACAGAAGAAAACATAGCCAATGAGATATTTTTTAATAAATTAGTTATTTTTTTCATTTTTTCTAAAATTAGTGTTCAACAATATTTTCTAAAAATTATAATTCAATCTCAAATATATATTCCTACCCAAGTCATGGGCGTAATAGCGAAAGCGGTTGGTGTATTCCTTATAGAGCTTATTCAACAGATTTTCTCCAGAGAGCCGGATTCCGAGGCTTTGGTGTGGCCCTATGTTTATAGTACCCCCTATGGCTGCTTCAAAGAGATGATAGGCTTCGGGCGTGGTGGCAACCAGTTCCTGAGAGGGCTCAAAGCGAGTTTGCTTGGCAACAAAGGTATGTCCTATACTTGCCTCGAGACTTTGAAAAATACCTCGGGGAGCACTTTTCCACAGCAATGATTGGCTCAGCCTTGGAGCGGGAATAAAGGGAAAATACCGACCAGTCTTTAGCTCATTGGCAAAAACGAGAGCGCCTCTGAACTCGTAGGATAGGCTTTGTGAATGATCATGCCATTGGGCAAGCCTTATCAGTGCCTCCAAGTCAGCCCCTCGAAAGAAAGCATCTGCTTGGGTGTATTGGAATATAGGGTATACTCCAGAGAATAGGGTGCGTGTCTCTCCAGTGGGGTAGTCATAGATGTAGCCCTTGATCACTTGAGCATAAGCATCTACACTGAGGTCTATCCCCTTGTCAGGGTTCTTATAGTCAAGAGCAGTAATCCACTTCACACCTGTTTCTGGATGTAAAGAGGGATCTCCTAGATTGTAAGTCCCTGCTCCATGGTGTAAGCCACTGCTGTAGAGCTCATTCACCTGTGGTGCTCGCCAAGCGACTCCTATATTGCTGCTCAGTGATAGTTTGTCTGAAGCTTCCCACGATCCTCCTAAGCTATAGGTGATATTGTGGAAGTTATGCTCTCCTCCATAACGCTGAGAATACATATCATAGCCATCAGCATTGAGGTACTTATAGTCATACCTAATGCCTGCTTCGCCAGTCCATTTCCCTTTGTGGTATTTCTCAATGGCAAAGGCGCCATAGCTAATGGAAGCAAAGTTAGGAATAACAGGTACCACTCCTGTCCCTGGCTGGTTATAGTTGTCCTGATGGGAGAAACTTCCACCGATGGTTGTTTTCCAGAGGGGGCTGTCTATACTTTCCCAATAGGCTTCGACCAAGTGAGTAGTAAGCCACATATTCAGAGCAGGGATACGGGTTCTATCCAATCGTCGTAGGCTGAACTCCTGGCGGATATCCTTTTGGAAGGCATATTGGGTGGTGAACTTTCCTCCAAAGGGGGCAAGGTAGTAGGCCTTGGCCTTGAACAGGTGGTGTATAACCTTCTGCTTTGGAGCTTCTATATTATAGGAAAAGGGGTAGGTGGTCAGGGGGCGACCAATCTCGAATCGAGCCAAGAGGTCATCCAAATTTCCTATATGAGAGCCATAGAATACACTACTTTCGTTTTCATATCGGCTATAGAAGGCCTCCACAGCACCTACTTCTTTTTGTACCCCTGTAGCTATAGCAAAGTTAGCTTCCCGAGCTGCTGTATTGTTCAATACATAATCGGCAGTTTGTATATCTCCAGAACGCTTGAGGGAACCCTGTATACGCCAAGCCCAGTCGTGGAGTTTGGGTACGGAACTTTCTAATTTTACCGAGGTGGCTGTTTTTCGTCCGTTAGAAGCAAAAGATGGAGCAATCTCTCCATGGAGACCATCTCCGTAAGGGAGCTTATTAGGGGCGATGACAATCACTCCTCCTAAGGCATCAGAGCCATAGCGTACAGCATCAGCACCTTTGATCACAGTAATCTTGTCTGCTACACTGGGATCTATCTCTGGGGCATGGTCAGCACCCCATTGTTGTCCCTCCTGGCGGACTTCGTTGTTGAGGATTAGGATACGATTGCTGTGTAGCCCATGGATGACAGGCTTGGCTATAGTGGCTCCTGTTTGTATCATGGAAACTCCTGATACAGAAGTGAGTACCTTGGCCAATTGCTCTCCGGAGTTCTCCTGAAGCTGAGCTTTGTCGAGGGTTGCGGTTGCCTTCAGTGGCTGGGATGCTTTTCCTAAAAGAGTTGTTCCAGAGAGTAGGTTGACTTCTTCTTGCAGAGTAATTATATAAGGATTTGCAGCAGGAATGCTGATAGTAGCCTCATAGTCCAAAAATCCTAAGTAGTTTACCTTGATAGGGTATTTCCCTTTGGATAGCTTTGGGATACTTACTCGCCCGTTGTTGTCACTTACATAGTGCTTTCCCATGAAGTGCACTACGGCACTGGGGAGGGGTTGCTTCTGACTGTCTTCTATACTTAAGTGGAGTGTTTCTTGTCCGTACAAGGAAAAAACACTGACAAAAAGGAAAAGACATAAAATCTTTCGCATGGTATAATAAATGGTTAATAATCAGTGATCTGTGAAGAGAACACAAGGGGAAGACACTATATAATAGCGCCTGATAAGGGTAAGAATTTTTAATTTCTTACCATGTTGATAATCAACAATGAATGGAAGTGGTAGGAGGCCCTCTGGAGAGAGTGGTAGAGGAGGTAAGGACTGTTGTCTTTTCACTAAAGAAAAATACAAAACTGTCATTTACCTCAAGCAGATGATAGCTAAAAGTAGAGAGAACAAAACTGTGGTGTAGCTGTAGGTATACACAATCATGGTGCTTTTCTGCTTGGGAGATATGAGTGCTGTGATCGCACTTTTTCCCATTGACATGAGCACATACTTCCTTCTCTGATAGGTGGTTATGGAAGAACTCACCTACAGGAAAAGCAACTTTCAGCATGCACACAAGCAGCAAAAAAGCAAAGAAATGAATATGTATTTTGCTTTGTCTCATTCAAAGTACAAAATTACAAAAAGAATATGAAAAAAACAATATTGTCTAAGGGTAATTTTCGAAGTAAAATCGTTAAAAATAACTTAAAATATTTCTTACGTAAGAACATTGCGTAGTCCTATCGTATCTTTGCACTCGTAAAACAAAGAACAATGGATGAAAGGCGCTTAATCTCTCAGGCATTTCCATCTTATCTGATACAAGAGGCTACAGCGTTGGCTGATTTTCTTCTCAAAAGAGAGGCTTGTTTTCATGAGATGGTGGGACAGGAGAGGGTGGTACTCTCAGGGGAATCTTTGGTGATTCCCAAAAGGGTGTATTTTGGTAAATATAATCCGAAATCGCTGACTTTCCAAGAGGAACTGATGCTCTACTGTTTGTATCTGTGTCATGACAATGGACACTTCAGGGAGCAATATCTCCAAGAGGTATTACAGTCAAAGGAGGATTTTGTGTTGCCTTATGTAGCCCTGCTCTTGGGAGACTATGTGTATGAGATATTGGAGGTACTTGCTAAAAACCTTACAAAGGAGATGAAGGGCAGGTTAAAATCTTTCTTGGCTGAAAATCCTCAACTGAAAATGCGTATTGAGAGCCGTATCGTTAGTTATTGGGATTGTTATTATAGGGGTGCTTGCCCTGATCTGAAACAATATATAGGATATCAACTTTTTAAAAATATAGACAAATATGGAAGATAAAACATTGATAAAAAAACGAATAGATTGGTTTTGTAAGAATAAGATCAATGCTTTTTCCCCTACCATCTCTCCTGCACCTAAGTCCGTAGAGCGCAATGAGATAGAGAGCTTATATGAGGGGATTTTGTGGTTTGTCCTCAATGGGGTAAAGGAGATTGTGATTGAAAAGAAGTACATGGGTTCTTATTGTGATATTTATCTGCATAGGCGATTGGAAGATACGTATTTGGTCAGTAGGAACGGATACAAAATCAATCACTTAGACCAAGAACAATGCTTGCGAGCTTTGCAGGGGTTACATGATAGATTCTCTTGGGATGGGGTGGAGCTTCGTATCATTCAGTCGGAGTTGATGCCATGGTCTATTCTGGGGAAAGGGCTTATAAATAATGAGTTTTCAGCTTATTACATTTCTCATGAGATTCATGCTGAATATTTGGTACAGAGTTCGTTATATGAAAAATTGCAAAAGATTCAACAGGAACCAGCCTATCTTTCTTTTGTAGCTGATGCTAAGGTGCTTTCTGCCAAAGAGCTCAAGGACAAATATCCTATGCATATCATTCGTCAGTATCAGTCGATAAGGGATTTTAAGTTCTTGGACTTGCCTCACTACCAGCAGAATATACAGCTTTTCAAGCGTCAGTTGGATATTTTTGGCAAGGAAGCTGCGCCATTCTTTAAGCCTTTTAATATTCTCAAGGAGGTATATACTGATGGAAGAGAGCACTTTGTGAATGACAATTTGAGTTTTCAGCAAATAAATGATGATGATTTTCTCCATTACCAGTTTGCTGATAGGGAAGATTTCGAGGCTAAGTACCCCCAGATACGTGCTTGGGTGGATCAGGTTAATCAAAGTGATGAGGAAGGGGTAGTCATCAAGCCTCGTACGGCTTTCCTTCCTGGGATGCCTCCAGCTTTCAAGGTGCGTAACAATGATTACCTGACACTGGTCTATGGAGTGGATTTCCAAGATAGACTACAGGAGCAAATCGCAAAACGAAATATCAAAGGAAAGCTCCGTTGTTCTATCAATGACTGGGCGATTAATGCCAAACTCTTGGCTATTCCTTATAGTGAACTTGGTGAAGAGAACTACGAACTGAAAAACTTAGTACTGGATCGTATATTAGGTGAAGAAATAGAAAATCAATTAGATAGCAGATTATGAGTGCAAAAAATAATACACATCACTTTCCTAAGCTCCTTATCTTAGTAGGAGCACCAGGGTCGGGGAAATCTACCTTTGCCCGCTATTTTATTCGTACAGAGGATAATTGGGTACGAGTCAATCGAGATGATTTTCGCCTGATGCAGTTTGGCGATTCTCTGATGTCTCCTTTCTATGAGGAACGGATTACCAAGATGGTGGAGGCTTCCGTAATTGCTCTTTTGAAGAATCGTACCAATGTGATTATAGATGCAACCAATAGCTCCTTGCGCTCTTTGCAGGATATGGTACACACTTATACGGAGTATGCTGATATTTCTTTTAAGGTGTTTGACCTGCCTGTGGAAGAATTAGTTAAGCGCTGTGATAAGCGCTGTGAGCAAACGGGTAAGTTTATCCCCAAAAGTGCCATAGAAAAACATGTAACCCAACTACAATATACCAAGGAGAAATTTGATTTCAAACCTATTCCCAGAGCACTGAAGGAGACTTCTCTTACTTATGCTGATCAAGACACCTCCTTGCCAAAAGCAGTGATCTGTGATCTGGATGGGACTCTTTCCTTGCTCAATGGAAGAGATCCATATAACGCCTCTACAGCGGATCAGGATTTGCTCAATACTCCAGTGGCTATGGTACTGAAGATGGCAAAGCAGCAGGGGTACAAGGTTATCTTGCTCTCCGGAAGGGAGAATGCTTACCGAGAGCCCACCGAACGCTTCCTTGCAAAGTATCAGATAGATTATGATTTATTGCTTATGCGCGATACCAATGATTATAGAAAGGATAACATCATCAAAAAAGAACTTTTCTTAGAAGAGATCCAAGGAAAATATTTTGTAGAATTTCTTTTGGATGATCGTAATCAAGTGGTCGATATGTGGCGACGAGAGCTCGCTTTGCCTTGTTTTCAAGTAAACTATGGTGATTTCTAATATTTTTCCTCCTTGCGGTTACCAATAAGTTGTTCCACCAATAGGCAAACAATCGTGGAGAGTAGGATAGTGATCAAGGTCTTATGAAGGGTGAATATCCATAGTTCCCATTGAAAAGTTTCCAAAATAGAAAAAATAATATGGAAAATAAAGGTGAAGGAAAGAATATAAAGCAATCGTAGGGTAAAGCTCACTTGTAGGAGCTTTATGGGTTGCTCGTCAAAGTTTTGCCCAAAGAACAGACGAATCAGTAGCGGACGCAGAAAAACAACACAAAGGGTAGCACAAGTATAAATGCCTCCTGTCTGCGAAAAAATATCAATGACAAGTCCCGAAAGAGTCGCCAAAACAAGCAAAGGTGTCTTATTCTCCATTGAAGGATAGGTCATGAAGAAGAGTAAATACAAAGCAGGGTCAGCATACCCAAACAAATTTATATTGTTCAGGACGATTCCCTGTAGGAGTACCCAACCTGTGAGCTGAAAAATGTATGTTAAGCTATTCATCTACTTGGGTTTGTATTTGCTCTTCTATTTGTTTTATAGGAACTTGTTCTTTGTTCTTGATGATGTATATATGCTGTAATTGCTGCATATTGGTGAACAATTTCACCTGTGAGAGCAGAGAATTATCACGAGTATTGGCATTGACACTCTTGACCTTTCCTATAGGAATCCCTTTTGGGAAGATACTCGAATGCCCAGCAGTGACAATCGAGTCTCCTACGGAGATGGTCGCAAGGCTTGGGATATCACTGAGTTGTACCACAGTAGGGTCTTTGCCATCCCAAGAGAGAGTGCCATAATAGCCTGATTTCTGGTGGGTAGCGCTGATTTTTGAAAGCGTATTGAGTACAGATTGGACCGATGAGAATCGCTCAGAGCCCTTGTCAATAATCCCTACAATGCCTTGAGGAGAAACCACTCCCATATCCTCATGGATACTATCGCGAGTTCCCTTGTCGATAATTAGATAGTTTTTGGACAGATTGTAGCTGTTCTTGATAACTTCCCCTCTGTACACGCTATAGCTCTCAGGAGAGAATAGCAAAATAGGATCTTGGGAGAGTTCTTCTAATTTTTTAGCTTTTACACTGAGTAATTCCTTGTGGAGTCTTTCATTCTCCTGTGTGAGAAGCTCATTCTGCTGGCGAAGGTTGAAGTACCCTTCTATACCACTTCGCAGCATGTACACATCTCCCATTACCCCTGTAGCTACGTATAGAAATTTTGATTTTTGAAAAGAATTTCTATCTAAAACAAGGGTAAAGGAAAAAATGAAAAGCAATAGGAAGACCAAAAAATCCTTTTGACGCTTGAAAAATAATAAAATCAGCCGCATCTATTTCATTAGGATAGTTTTGAATTTATCTATATTCTTCAGAGTGATACCCGTACCCCTTACTACAGCACGCAAAGGGTCTTCTGCTACATATACAGGTAGGTCAGTACGCATGGAAATACGCTTATCCAAGCCACGAAGCATAGAACCACCTCCGGCCATATAGATTCCGGTATTATAGATATCAGCTGCCAATTCTGGAGGTGTCTGTGAAAGGGTTTCCATGATGGCATCTTCTATACGGAGAATTGATTTGTCCAAGGCTTTCGCCACTTCTCTGTGAGAGATCTCTACCTGCTTAGGTTTTCCTGTCAGTAGGTCTCTACCTTGTACCAACATAGGATCAGGTGGAGAATCTATCTCTTCAATAGCTGCACCGGTATTGATTTTAATGTTCTCCGCAGTAGTCTCGCCAATATATAGGTTGTGGCGTGTACGCATATAGTAGATAATATCATTGGTGAATACATCTCCAGCGATTTTCACAGATTTATCACATACGATACCTCCTAAGGAGATTACCGCAATCTCTGCCGTACCACCTCCTATATCGATAATCATATTTCCTTTGGCTTGCATGATATCCAAGCCTATCCCAATAGCTGCCGCCATAGGTTCATAGATTAGGAATATCTCTTTACCATTGACCCTTTCACAAGATTCACGCACAGCACGCATCTCCACTTCGGTAATTCCAGAGGGGATACATACTACTATTTTAAGAGAAGGAGAGAAAAAACGTCTTTTCAAAGGTGGAATACTCCTTATGAAGGCGTTGATCATCTGCTCAGAAGCATCGAAGTCAGCGATGACCCCATCTTTTAAGGGGCGTACCGTCTTGATACGTTCATACGTTTTTCCTTGCATGAGTTGAGCCTCTTTCCCTACGGCGATGATTTTGTTGGAGCTTAAGTCTCGCGCCACTATAGAAGGACTATCTACCACTACTTTATCTTTGTGGATAATAAGTGTATTGGCAGTACCTAAGTCAATGGCTATTTCTTCTGTTAAGAAATCAAAAAATCCCATGATAATATCTTTTATTTATATTAAATATCTATATTTTTTTAGCAAAAAAATAACATGAATAGAGGTTTGAAAAAAGTACAGACTTTTTAGCCGTCAAAGGTATGAAAAAAAAATGAAAGAAAAACTTATAAAAATGTTTTTTTACCTAAAAAAATGCTGTCACATGTGTGACAGCATTTTCTAAGTAATTATATAGGTGTTTAGAACTGTAAATAATCTATAATATCACTGGCAATCATGGTGTTTTTCTTGGTATTTCTCACATAAGTATCTGCGGCTTTACCATGTATATAGGTTCCTACAATAGCGGCATTCAGGGGAGTGTACCCTTGAGAGAGCAGGCCAGTGAGTACTCCAGTGAGTACATCACCACTACCCGCAGTAGCCATAGCAGGGTTGCCGGTGGAGTTTACCCAAAAATGATCTCCATCAGTAATCATAGTGAAAGCTCCTTTAACGATGAGTATCACTTTATGTTTCTTAGCAAATTGCTTTACTTTCTCTTGACGTTCTAAGTCATTTGCCCATTTTCCAATAAGGCGCTCAAGTTCTTTAGGATGAGGGGTGAGAATGGTGTTTTTAGGTAAGGATCGCTGAAGGTCTTCGCTGGAGGCTACTAAGTTGAGCGCATCCGCATCGATGACAAAAGGTACATTGGCAAATGTCCTAAGCAAGGAAGCTAAGGTGCCTTGCGCATAAGCGGAGGTGCCCATTCCTACTCCTATTCCAATAGCGCTGGGCTGGAAAGGAATTTCGGTAGGGGAGAGCGCTTCCTCTTGGGAGGAGGTAAGTACCATCGCTTCAGGGAGGGCTGTTTGTGCTATATTATAGCCACACTTAGGTAGTAGCAATGTTAGCATCCCTGCACCGCTTCTGAGGGTAGCCTTCCCACTGAGAATAGGCGCTCCTATCTTCCCATAGCTTCCTCCTACCAATAGGGCATGTCCGTAGGTACCTTTGTTAGTAAAACGGTGTCGTGTGCGTAGTAATCGCTTGATTTCTTTGTCGGTAGTATAGTCATATTCGGTAGCTACATCTTTGAGATAGTCAAAGGATAAAGGAAGTGGTAGCACTTCCCAATAAGGGATGTAGCGTCCTGTCTGTGGAAGGAGGAAAGGGAGCTTAGGAGCGAAGAAGGTAAGCACTACATGAGGGGTTACAAAGAGGTCTTTCTCATGTCTGTCCTCTCCTAAGTAAAGTCCTGAAGGTGTGTCTATACTGATGATGAGTCCTTTCTGGCGGTTTACCTCTTCGAATACGCGCTGTACCCATGGAGATACACGGCGGGAAAGCCCAATGCCGAAAATGGCATCGATAGTAATAGGCTGAGTACCATTATATTTGTTAGCAACAAACTCCTCAAAACCTTTGGCAGGCTTGCCTTTGAGGGTTGGGAAAGGTTTTTCATTAGCTTGTAGGAAGTCTTCAGAGGTCTCTGGTTGGCTAAGAGTATGGATCTCAATAGATGGTATCTCTTTGAGTAAGTTCAAGTTCTTGATAAAATCTTCGGAATGAATCTCGCTGAAAGGAACAATGGTTACCTTCACTTTCTTACCCATTTGGGCGAGCATTCTCCCTAAGGCAAGTCCATCACCTCCATTGTTACCCACACCAGCATAGATGTGATAAGGGTTGTCTCCTGGGAGGTTCTTCTTGATCCAAGCCAAAATGTTTGAAGCGGCTTTTTCCATGTGATCCCAAGAGGTAATCTGTTGTTCTTCAATAGTCTGCTGATCGGCAGCGTGCATTTGCTCATTAGTAAGTATTTTCATAAGTGTACTATATTATTTTATTAGGGTTTGGTTGGTAAATAATCCATTTTTATGAAATAGGAAAGGATAGCTTCTTTCAAGAGGCTTTTTTGTTGCTGTTCACTTAGGGAGAGGTGATCTTTAGTTCTTCTATAGAAAGGCCAACCTTCCTTGTCTTTGTATTCAAAAAAGTAATATCCATAGGGTTCTAATACTTTACAAGTGCCTACATGTATGAGGTTGATTTTGTCATCTCTCGAAAAAGTATCATGAAACTTACCTACTTCCTGTAAGCCTATCAGGTATAGTATACTATCTATACTCAGTGTCCTGCCTATGGGAAAATCCTTCAGGAGCTTAGTGGTAAGTTCCTCCCACAAAGTATCCATTGTTTTATCTGTTGTCACTGGGTTGTTCTAAGAGAGAGCAAAGATAGTGAATTTTACTCAATTTTCAAGATATGAACAAGGAAATTTATTTTGTTAAAAACTTTTATGTATTGAAAAACAATGAATTAAAATATTTTCAATACATTTTTTCTTATTAATAGTTGTTTTTTCAATTGTTTTATCTAATTTTGTAGTTCAGTTTCAGAAATAAAGAAGAAATAATGAAAAAAATTTTTATTACAAGTATAGCTGCCTTTAGCTTATTGTCAGCCTGTAAAGATAAGACTGCCCAAGGGAATGTGGATTATGCAGTGATCTCAGGAAAAGTATTCTTACCAGGAGAAAGCCAAAAAATAGTTTTGGCACACAATGATGAAATATACAAGGAGATTCCTGTTCTTTCAGATGGGACTTTTCGTGATACGATTCGTCCTATAACTGATAATCATTTTTTCTATCTTATAGAGAATATGACTGTACAGGTGCCTTTGTATTTGGATAAAGGTACCAATATAGAACTTTCTCTCAATGAGGATATGACCAAGACAACAGTATCAGGAACTGAAACAAAGAAAACACAGTATTTGATAGAAAAAGAGAATTTTATCAATGAAAAAATAAATGGGGCTGACTCTAATCTCTTTGGACAAAAACCACAAGAGTTCAAGGAGAATATAAAATCCATTTTTAATGAACTTGATTCCAAGCTAAAGGCTTATAATTTTGATAATGATTTTGTAGAAAATCAGCAAAAATGGGCTAAATATAAGTATGTAGAATATCTTATCGCTTACCCTACTTACCATGCTTATTCTATGGGTAAAGAGGCTATCCTTCCTGATGGTTTCTATGCAGAAAGAGATCAGATAGATTATGATAACGCACAAGAGTATGCTGCTGTAGATTCTTATAGGGATTTGGTGCGCAGTAAATACTTTGAAATGCTTGGAGATGCCAGTAACCCAGAACAGATAGAAGGTTTCCTAAAAGTGGCTTCATCTATCAAATCAGATAATATTCGTACTGATTTGGCTAAAGCAGTAGTGAGTCTTATCGCTCCTGGTAACAGTAAAAACAAAGAGATATTGGACTTCGTTCTTAAGAATGTAAAAGAAGATGACCTCAAGCAAGTGGCACAAAAATCTTTCGAAGTAGCTTCTCGATTGGTTGCTGGTAAGGATTCTCCTGTATTTACCAATTATGAAAAGATAGATGGTGGCACTGCTTCTTTGGCCGATTTCAAAGGAAAATTAGTATATATAGATGTATGGGCTTCATGGTGCAAACCTTGTGTGGGTGAGATTCCTCATCTAAAAGAATTGGAAGCTAAGTTCCATGGTAAAAATATAGAGTTTGTAAGCATTTCTATCGATGAAGACAAAGAAGCTTGGAAGAGTGCTGTAAAAGCTCATGATCTTAAGGGAGTACAACTCATTGCTGATAACGCTTTCAAGTCTCAGTTTATTTTGGACTATGATATTAACCAGATTCCAACTTTCCTTCTTATAGATAAGAATGGTAAGATTGTAGATCCTAATGCACCACGTCCTTCTGATCCACGCTTGGCAGAAGTCTTAGAAAAGCTCTTAAAATAAAAGCTTAATGTCAAGGTCAAACAGAATTTTAGTCAGTTTGCCAATTTTGTAAAGAAAGAATATGCCGAAAATATCTGTTATCCCAAGAGGAAACAAATATTTTCGGCTTTTTGATTATTACAGAAAGGTTGTGCTAAAGCTACCCCTCCTCACTTTAAGTGCTAATAATTATGGTATTGGTTTGATAACGAATATTTTAGAAAATTCCTCCGTAGGGAAGGAAACCATAAATAGGTAATTAGGTAGTTTTATAGTCAATCAGAAGTGGTTTGCGAAAAATAGGTATAAGTAGGCGGAGGGAGATTTGCAAATCGCCCTTGAAAAAAGTAAATTAAGAATTAACTTTTTGTTCTATTTATTTGTATTCTAAATATGTTTGACTATAAAAGAGAGAATATAATTAAGGTAATAATATTATAGAAAATGATACAATCTATTATTGAAAAGTATAAAGATAGAATAGCTGTAGGAACTAAAGATTTTATAAATATAACTTGGATAGAGCAAACCGAAAAGAAATTGGGATTTTCTTTGCCCGATAGTTATAAAGAGATGTTATTAAACTATGAATTTATCTCTGTTTGTGGAATTGATTTTAAAACTATTGCTCCACCTGAATATCAAGAGGATGCTGATATTGATATTTATTATACTTATCAAGTAAATTTGCAAAATAATCTATTCCAAAAGGATGAATTGGCTTTCTTAGAGATGGATGAAGAGACTTATTTCTTTAAAATTGAGGAAGCAGGTCAAGCTAATGAATATCCCGTTTACATTCGGGATTATATGATGAATGAAGATCGTCTATATGCCAATAACTTTCAAGAGTTTTTGGAACATTTTTTTGGCATACTATTGAAATAGTAAGTTTATTTATAACCAAAGAGAAATGGTTTGCGAATTTATCAAATCGAAATAGAGAGGCTGTTCGAAAAGTTTTTTCAGGACAGTCTTTTTTATTTGGAGCTAAATATTTTTCAAATGGATGAAATTTTAACATTTTAAAGAGTTAAAAATAAATAAATAATTGTACTTTTGCCTCGTTCAAATAGCATACAATGTCTTTAACACTTATAGCCGCTTTGGATTTGGAAAATGGGATAGGGAAGAACAACCAGCTTCTATGGCATCTTCCTGATGATTTTGCACGTTTCAAACAACTGACTATGGGGCATTGTGTGATTATGGGACGAAAGACCTGGGAGTCCTTACCAAAACTGCTACCTAAGCGAACTCATATTATTATCTCAAGAGAGGAATTACCTCAGAGGGAACATTGTGTTGTTACCTCCTCTATAGAGGAGGCTATTATAGAAGCAAAAAAGAGAGATGCTTCACCCTTTGTCATAGGAGGAGGGGAGATCTACCGGCAAACGATTTCCTTGGCTACCACCTTAGAGCTTACTCGTGTACAGGTACATATAGAAGCAGATACTTTTTTCCCAGAGATAGATCTTACCCAATGGGAACTGATAGAGCGTGTCTTTCACCCCAAAGATGAGAGACATGCGTATGATTTTTATTTTGAAACCTATAACAAACATTTATAAGATGAAAAAGTTTTTACTGATTCTTCTAAGTGCTTATATGACAAATGTATGGGCACAGATTACTACAGAGAATTTGGGGTCGAAATCCCTTGATGGAACACGTAAGGTTACCATAGTCCTTCCTGATGGCTATGATAAGCGGGAAAGATATCCCTTATTTGTCGTACTCAATGCCAGTAGCCTTTTAGAGCCTACCGTAAGTAGTATGCGTTATTTCAACAAAACAGGGGAAGTACCACCTGCAATTGTCGTAGGTATCTATAATACTGAGAGTGATGTTACTATCCCAGAGGAAACCGGAATCCCTTTCAATGACACCGCCAATTTCTTTGAATTTGTAGGACAAGTCGTTGTTCCTCATGTACAGAGTAAATATGCTGTAAACTCTTTCAAAGGAATTATAGGCGATGGGGAAGCAGGTAACTTTATCAATTACTATTTACTAAAAGAAAATGCTCTCTTTGATGCTTATATCTCTCTTTCTCCTAATCTGACAGAAAAAATAATTCCTTCTATGCCAGAACAGGTGGATTCTTTCAAAAGACCCATTTTTTATTATTTAGGTTGGGCGCAGATAGATGATAATGCTAAGTTGAAGAAAGTGAAAGAGTTACACAACCTTATGAATACTAAGGAATATACGAATGGTTTTTATTATTATCAAGAATTTCCAAGAGTTTCTATCAGTGCAGTCCCAGTATCAGGAATTCCAGAGGCTTTAAATTTGTTTTTTGAGCTTTATCGTCCTATTACTATGCGTGAATATGCCGAGAAGGTGGTGAGAGTGCAAACCAATACCACTCAGTATTTGCAAGATAAGTATAAGAGTATCAGGGATTTGTATGGAATAGATAAAGCTCCCTTATTGGAAGATGTCAAGAGTATTTATGCTGCTATACTCAAGAATGCCGATTTTGAATCTATACCTATATTGGTTAAGTATATAAAACCATATTATAAGGATACTGCCCTACCTGATTATTTAGAAGGGGATTACTATCTACGTATCCAAGAACCTCAGAAGGCTTTCCGTGCACTACAGCGTGCCTATGGTGCTAAGGAAATAGACTTTGTGACTAAGGAATTGATCAGTCAGACTCTCGAAAGGCTCCAAAAAGAGGCAAGAGGGAAGCTCAAAACCAAGAAGGGAGATGTAGTTATCCCAGAAAAAACAGAGCAATCTGCTGAGGGTAATTCAGCAGAAAATGCAAAAGACACAGAAAATAATACTTCCAAAACGGAGTAAAAAGTACTGATTTTCACAGAGTTGTGTTAAAAATAAAAATATAATAAATATTATTTGGTGCAAAGGTAAAAATGTTTTATCTTTGCACCTCAATTTAAATAAAAGTTTTTATGAATCATTACGAAACTGTTTTCATTTTGAATCCCGTTTTATCTGAAGCACAGATAAAGGAAGCAGTTGAGAAATTTGAAAATTTCTTAACCTCAAAGGGTGCTGAAATGGTGGCAAAAGAAGATTGGGGCTTAAAGAAATTAGCCTATTCCATCCAAAACAAAAAAAGTGGATTTTATCACTTATTTGAGTTCAAAGCTCCAGGCGATATCATCGAGAGCTTCGAAGTAGAATTCCGTCGTGACGAGCGTGTAATGCGCTATCTCACTGTAAGGCTTGAAAAAGAAGCTATTGCATGGGCAGAGAAAAGAAGAGCAAAGTTGAACAGTAAAAAAGCTTAAACAATGTCAATCGAACAACAAGCAAAAGGAAAAAAAGAAGGAGATATCAGATATCTTACTCCACTGAATATTGATACTAATAAGAATAAAAAGTATTGCCGATTCAAAAAATTAGGTATCAAATATATTGATTATAAAGACCCTGATTTCTTATTGAAATTCATAAACGAACAAGGTAAATTATTACCTCGTCGTATTACAGGTACTTCTCTGAAGTTTCAAAGAAAGATCGCAGTGGCTGTTAAGCGTGCTCGTCACTTAGCACTATTGCCATATGTAGCGGATTTGTTAAAATAATTAAACAAAGAAATCAATGGAAATTATACTTAAAAATGATGTCCCTAACTTAGGGTTCAAGGACGATATAGTAACCGTGAAAAACGGTTATGGGCGCAATTATCTTATCCCTCAAGGCCTTGCTATCTTAGCAACTCCTTCAGCTAAGAAGATATTGGCTGAAAATCTTAAACAAAGAGCTTTCAAGGAAAAGAAAATCATAGAAGACGCTAAAGAATTAGCCAAAGCTATCCAACAATTGGAAATCAAAATACTTGCTAAAGCAGGTGCTGGTAACAAATTGTTCGGTTCTATCAATCATGATGACCTCGCTGAGGAACTGCTCAAAGCAGGACACCAAGTGGATAAAAAATATATCTACATAGCTGGAGGTAATATCAAGCAAACAGGTAAGTATGAGGCTTCTGTACGCTTACACCGAGAAGTTATCGTATCTCTTCCTTTTGAAGTAGTTGCTGAGAACTAATAGTTTTTATTCATAGATTTTGGATTATATAATGAAACCATCTCTTACTCAGAGGTGGTTTCTTTATCTTATATAGCTATGCGTTTTTCTATTTTTAAGGATATAATGGCGGTACTATTTCCTAAGTACTGCTTGGGCTGTACTCAGATTATAGGGGATAACCTGCCTTTTCTCTGTGTAAATTGTCGCCACGAACTACGACAAACTCATTTTGATACTTTGCCAGATAGTGAAAACCCTATGATAAAGAAGTTCTGGGGAAAGGTCTCTGTAGAGAAAGCAGCAGCATTACTTTATTATGAAAAAGGTACAGTGAGTCAGCGGCTTATACATGCCCTAAAATATCATAACAGAGAGCAAGTGGGGCTGTGGCTTGGGCAATGGTACGCCTATGAGTTGGCACAATCTCACTATTTTCAGGGGGTAGAGTTGGTGATTCCCGTACCTCTGCATCCTAAGAAAAAGAAAAAAAGAGGTTACAATCAAGTAACACTCTTTGCGAGGGAGATAGCCACACAGCTACAAGTACCCTATATGGAGGATATTTTAATCAAGCAACAATACAATTCTGCTCAGGCAAAAAAGCACTGGTTAGAGCGACAAAAATCGTCCAAAGAACAATTTGTCCTCAAGGATACTACAACTATAGCAGGTAAGCATATTCTCCTTGTGGATGATATAGTGACTACAGGAGCTACCCTCACTCAATGTGCTACCTTGCTCATAGGAGCAGGTGCAAAGGTGAGTTTTGCTTGTATGGCCTATAGCAACGATGAATAGGGGTTTAGCTAAGGAGGATTTCCTTATAGGCTTCATATGAATTGCCTATGCTCTTTTTATGACATGTGCTCAAGTCTACTTCAGGGACAGGAAAAGAAGGAATCACTTGGCGAATGACTTCGTCGAATTTCTTAGGACTGGCTGTACTCAGTACGGTTCCATACTGGGATGGTAATAGTGCTTTTTGTAAAGCCAAGTGTCCCACAGCCGAATGAGGGTCAAGAGTATATCCCAAAGTATTGTGCAGGTAGGCAATTTCGTCTAAGGTTTCTTTATCAGAGATCACCACAGCAGTAATCATCTTGCGAATTGCTTCAAGATTATTGTCAAATAGCTCTCGGATACGGACAAAGTTACTAGGGTCTCCTACATCCATAGCGTTGGAAAGAGTTGCAACCGAGGGTTTGGCCTGATAGTTACCTGTTTGTAAGTAGAGCGCAAAAGTATCATTGGCATTGTTCGCGGCTACAAACTTGCTTACAGGTAGCCCCATAGCATGGGCATATAGACCTGCGGTGAGGTTGCCAAAGTTTCCACTGGGGACGGCTACCACCCAATCCTTGCCGCCCAAGAGGTCTTTTACTTGCTTGTAAGCGAAGAAGTAGTAAAGCATTTGGGGGAGAAAACGAGCTACATTGATAGAGTTGGCACTACTTAGTACGCGTTCCCCCTTGAGGGAGGCATCAGAAAGCGCTTGTTTTACAAGGGCTTGGCAGTCATCGAAAGTCCCTTCTACTTCTACCGCTTGTATATTGGCTCCTAAGGAGGTCATTTGGTATTCTTGGAAAGGGCTTACTTTCCCTTTTGGGAATAGGATTACTACCCTTACGCCTTCCACTTTGTAAAAGCCATTAGCCACAGCACTTCCTGTATCACCAGAGGTAGCCACCACTACAGTAGTAGGGTTATCCTTGTCAGAGAATTTTCCTAAACAACGAGCCATAAAGCGTGCTCCTACATCCTTGAATGCCATGGTAGGCCCATGGAATAGTTCCAAAACAGAGGTATTACTCAAGAGTTCTTTTACAGGAGTGTCAAAGACAAATACTTCCTTCAATATTCTTTGAAGTTCTTCACGGCTGAAGCTGTCATTTACATAAGGATAAAGTGCCTCAATGGCAATTTCTATGTTGTTTTTTTGAGCAATTTCTTCAAAGAAAGAAGTAGGCAAAGTAGGGATGTGATCAGGAACAAAAAGTCCTTTGTCTTTTCCTAACCCCCTTAGGGTAGCTTCTTTGAAAGAAACGATTTCGTCCTTATGATTGATATTGTAATAGTTCATATGGTATCGGTTTTCTTGAAGGCACAAAGATAAGATATTTTTAGTCGCCTTGCAAAGTGTTTTTAGTTATTTTCAGGCTATAGTTCGGAGAAGTCGTCCAACATATCAAGAGAAGGGACAAAGAAAAGAGTTCCTGTCTCGGCAGTACTGAAATCCAATATGCGATCATAATTACCCACAGGGTTACCTACGAACATGTTAGTAAGCATTTTCTCTACCGTACTAAAGGTGTTCGCATAGCAAATAAAGTAAGTTCCCATCTGGTGGCTCGTAGGATCATGGAAAGGCATATTGTCTCTGACTACTTTTAGGTCATCACCCACATTGGCAAGGGCAGAATGGGCATTGGAAGGCTTAGTATCATCGTCCATCTCTATATCCATCTCTTTGCTGCGACCTATGACTTTTTCTTGTTCGCTTACAGGGAGGGCACGCCAAGCATTCATATCATGGACATATTTCTGGACAAATAGATAGCTGCCTCCTTGATAATGAGGATCTTCATCACCTACTACGGCAAACTGTTCTCTTTCTTCTCCTTGAGGATTTTCCGTTCCATCTACGAAGCCAATGATGGCACGCCCGTCCCAATATCTGAACCCTTGTACATTGACAATACAATCAGCTACAGAACGCAATACATCCTCAATGGTTGCGGCCATATCATAAGCTAAGCTGGGGTTATGCGCACGAATATGGAAATGAAGGTCGCCTTGGGTGGCTACTGCTGTATGCTTGCTGCCTTTGATAGGCTTAAAATCTTTGAGTTCTTTAGGGAGTGGTTTAGGTAAGCCTAAGGTAAGCCATCCACTATGACTAATGCCTAAGGTTACACTCGCACGAGCATCAGGGAAGCGGTCGGCAACAGAGTGGTTGAGGTTTCCTATTAGAGCACATATTTTTGCAAAAGTAGCTGTAAGCTGTGCTTTGTCCAAATCTTTTTTGAATACCCATACCAAAAATACTGTGTTGTTATTGGGTAAGTCTGTTACATTTTGATAATTCTTCATAGGTGTATTAATTTTTTAGGGTATAATCAAGAGTTGATACCTATTTTTATAAATTGGTAGCAGTAATTTCTGTCGGCACAAAGGTAAGAAATTATATACTACGTACCAAATATAATAGGATATTTCCATTGATTTTCTTAAAAAGATATGTGATGCTATATCCCCCTACAACATCCTTTTCCATAAAGCTGATACTTATCTGGAAAGAATCTTCCGATAGGAAAGAGAAGTCAATAAGGGTAGTTTTTTCCTTATTCCACCACTCAAATTTTTTCTCTTTGGCAATCTTCTCTATGTTTAGCCTCTCAAAAAGGGCAATATACTGCTTAGGGAATAATTGGTGGTAGATTTTTATAAAGTCTTTTCTAACAATGGGTTTGTCTTCTGTCGTGAAATCATCTTGATACACTATATCTCCGTATAGCATTTCATAAAGCGGCCCTTCGTCTTTGAGAGGATAATGTACCATAGTATCGGCAATCTTTGTGACTTGTCCTTGCGATAAGCACACCTGAAGTTCTTTCAGAAAAGAGGAGAGTTCTGTATCGTTAATTTTTTCCTCTGTTGTAATCTTATCTTCTTTTTCTTTTTCATTAGCAAGGATATTTGTAATAATAGTATCTTTTCTGAATACATTTTCATCAGACGTAGTATCAGAGATCGTTCTCTTACAAGAAAACAGAACTAATGAAAATAAAAATACGAAAATATAGTGTTTAATTCTTCTTTTTGGTAGCATAATTGCATTGGTTTATAATTATGATGAGTTGTTTCTGAAAATAATGAAGAATTATAAAATTAAAATAAGGTGAAATATTCTTATGTGAGATAATATAATTCTATTCTATGCAATCCAAGAAAAATCTATCATAGTCAGGTACCATTTCTCTTTTATTTTTGTTACGTAAAAAATAAAATGGTTTGTGTAGGTACTATTACTAAAAGAAGATACTTCTTTCCAAGCCGTCATAATACAACGGGTAGTTTTCTCTATTTCTTTAGCCTTTTTTAAGGTTCTTTGGGCTTCTTGTTTCTCTTTTGGAGAAAAAGGGAAGGTACTTAGAGAACTTGTTATGTAATAAGATAGTTTTTTCTGAGCCTCGGGGTGTGCAACAAGAAAGATACCTATGAGTGAGCTGTATTCGTCAGGGGCAATATTTTCTGTTATTTTTTCAATAGGTACTTTTCCTACGCCTATTTTTCCTGTAGCCAATACTTTTCGGTTGTATCCATCAATAAAAGTTTTTTCCTTCTCATGGTAGAGCGTGTCGAGGTATATCCGTTTTTGGTTTGCCCAATAGATATTACCCCCAGGTTTGTACAAGAAATACAAACCAATATCGGGGTGTATGAGTTTGTTTAGCGCAGTAGTATCTTTTTTGTTGTAACATTGAATAATCTCATAGACAACGGCTTCAAAATTTTCTTGATTTATGTTCTCCGAGCTATAGGAATAATACTTGGCTAATGAATCTATAGTAGGGAGACTATCTTTTTTGGGAACAATTACTTCTTTTTTGGGGAGCAAGGGGGTATTTTTTACAATTTTTGTCCTTTGCTGGTACCCCAAAAAGAAAGGTATAAGGGGAAGGTATAGGTATTTTGTCATATTTTTAATCTTAATTTCCTTGCGCCATTCCATACATAGCTATTAGTGGAATACAAAGTAATTCATAAGATAGACACCAAAAAGTATAAAGACTATTGAAATATTATATTTCCAAAAAACTTTTATAGAATTATTTATCATTAGTTATAGGTCTTTTATGGATAAATAGTGCCATCAAACAACATATAATCAAGCTAAAAATGAGAAATGCAAAAAGTCCTATGGTCATATCATTTATACTTTTCATAACATTGGTTTCTATTATATCTTGCTTACTATTGGATTTTAATCCATAGTAGTTATAAAGTATAACTGATAATTGCAGGACAATGTATGTACAAACAAAAATAGTGATAGGTTTGTTTTTTCTCTCAACTATGGTTCTCTTGTTTAGCAAAAGAATATATCCCCCCAGGAAGATAATTAAAATATTGATTATGGAAAAAAAAGCAACTTTATCAACAAAATTATATATTACATCTATGGTTTTGGAGTCAACATTATCTTCTATTAGAAATTTTACGGATACATAGCACCCCATAAGATGCATAATATCAAAAACAATAAAAAGTAACAATCCTAATGTAATTAGTATTTTGATGCTATTTTTCTTCATAGTAATTTTTATTGCATCTTAACGAATTAGGCTATACAATCATTTTCTACTATTGATTGGCATTATTATCCTTTAACTTCCAAATAGCCTCAAGATAATCACGGGTATTGGACAGGCGCGGAATCTTATGTTGGCCTCCCAACTTATCATTTTCTTTAAGCCAATCGTGGAAAAGGTTCTTTCGAGCAATATGAATTTTAGGCATGGCAAGAGTCATATCGTTATAGCGCTTGGCTTCGTAATCGGAGTTGAGTTCCTTTAGGGCAGTATCCAAGCTGCGAGTAAAGGCTTCTATATCCTCAGGGGCAGTCTCGAACTCAATGATCCACTCGTGCCCGCCGCTCTTGTTGCCTTGCATGAAAATAGGTGCTACCGTGTATTCTATCACGCTACAATGGTGCTCGTGACACGCTTTCTTGAGTGCTTCTTCCGTATTTTCTATGATAAGCTCTTCTCCAAATACGTTGATATGATGCTTGGTGCGTCCTGTGATCTTGATACGATAGGGCGAGGTGGAGGTAAAGCGTACGGTATCACCTATCTGGTAGCGCCAAAGCCCTGCATTGGTGGTGATTACCATGGCATAATTCTTACCTACCTCTACCTCCCATAGCGGAATGGCTTTTTGAGCAGGGGTGCCAAAGCTATCCATAGAGATAAACTCATAGAATATACCATAGTCTAGCATCAGCAGCATCTCGTCGCTGTTATTTCTGTCCTGTATGGCAAAAAAGCCTTCAGAGGCATTGTAGGTCTCATAATAGCGGAAACTATCGGAGGGGATCAGTTGCTTATATTGCTCTCGGTAAGGGACAAAGCTCACCCCACCGTGGAAATATACCTCTAAGTTTTTCCAAATTTCTAGTACGTTTTCTTTGCCTGTATAGGCGAGCGCTTGCCTCAAGAGCACCATCATCCAAGAGGGGACGCCTACCAAGCTGGTTACATTCTCACGTGAGGATTCGGCTATGATGGCCTTCATCTTGGCTTCCCATTCGCTCATTAGCGATACTTTAGTAGAAGGGGTACAGCTGAATTCCGCCCAGAAAGGGAGGTTGTCTATGAGTATGGCGGATAAGTCGCCAAAGATGGTGCCATTCTCCTCATACAATTCCTTGCTTCCTCCAAGACGTAGGCTCTTTCCTGTAAAAAGATTGGAGTCGGGGTTGTTATTCAGATACAAGCAAAGCATATCTTTGCCAGCCTTATAGTGGCAGTGCTGAAGAGCTTCTTCACTCACGGGGATAAACTTACTTTTGGCATTGGTTGTACCGCTACTTTTGGCAAACCACTTGATAGGAGTACGCCAGAAAAGATTTTGCTCCCCACGGCGGGCACGCTCTATCATAGGCTCTATATCCTCGTAGATAGAGATAGGGATACGCGAGGCAAAATCCTCATAGTTACGAATGGAGATAAAGTCGTATTGCTTACCCATTTCGGTACTCTGTGCCGCTTCTAAGAGCTTGGCACATACATTTTCCTGTACTTCGTGAGGGCGCTTGATGAATTCTTCTATCTGGTCTATACGCTTGCGCAAGAACCAAGAAGCTATAGAATGTATAATTGTTAAAGCCATATTTTCTTTAAAAAATGTTCGAGGTTTGGTTTATTTTTACTACTTTTGTCAATCATTATAGCGAGCGTAAAAGTACAAAAAATATGAATACCTACCAAACGGTTTTAAGAAAAATGCGAACAGAGGTGCAAACCCCTATACAGTATTACCTTTCTTTAGAAGAAGGAGAGCTACCCATGAACGACCTATTAGGACAACAACTCTCTTTACGATTTGCCGGTTACCACTGTCTGCACTGTGGGCAATCCAAGGAGATATATAGGCAGGGACTCTGTAAGAAATGTTTCTTTGAAGCTCCTGAGGTGGGGGAGTGGATCATCCGCCCAGAACTGAGCAAGGCACACTTAGGTATAGAGGACAGGGATTTGGCTTATGAACAGCAGGTACAGCTACAACCGCACTTGCTTTACTTGGCCAACTCCAGTGAGGTAAAAGTAGGTGTTACCCGCAAAACACAGATGCCTACCCGCTGGATAGACCAAGGCGCTCATGAGGCCTTGGTAATGTTGGAGGTACCCAACCGCTACTTGGCAGGGATAGGGGAGGTCGCCCTCAAAGCGCATATCTCCGATAAGACCAATTGGCGCAAGATGCTGACCAATACCCTCCAAGTAGTGGATCTCAATACGATCAAACAAGGCTTAAAGGCGTTTCTCCCTCAAGAGACCTTGTCTTATTTCAGTGAAGAAGTACCTATCTATCATATCAACTATCCCGTTCTTAGGTATCCTACCAAGGTTACAAGTCTTACCATGCCCAAGACCCTACAATATCAGGGTAGGCTTATGGGCATCAAGGGGCAATACCTCCTCTTTGAGGATAACACCGTCTTCAATGTACGCGGACATGAGGGGTTTGTAGTGGAAATTAGTTTTTCTTAAATTACATCCGGTTGTTTTCCTCCTCACTTATTTCTTTTCCTTTGTATTTACTTTGGGTAGTGTTGAAGTTATAGCTTATCCCTATCTTGAAACTAAAATTACTGTAGCTATAAGCGGTACTGTTACTGATGTATGAGTTTTGTATACGGGCATGTCGGTTTAATCCATTATAAAAGTCGGAGGCTACAGCATATACAGAAAGTGATTGGTGGAAGAATGCACGCCCTACTCCTACAAATACACCACTTCCAGGCTTGTATATGTAGGCTTCTTGCATAGATCCTTTGCTCTTATAGAGAAGCATAACTAAAAAAAGCCAATTTTCTGAAGGGGTGATTTGGTTCATCCATTCTACTGAAAAAAGTCCTTCACTTTTGTAAAACACCTTATCAGCAAAAGGCTTTTCATAGGTAAGGGTAAGTTTAGGCATCCACTTTCCTATTTGTTTTTGAGCATTAAGTGCACATTTCAGTAGGCTAAAATCGTCATAATTATGAAGAATTTTTTCTACCGCATCGGAGTTGATAGAAGAGAGTTGGTAATCGGCATAAATTCCCTTGTGAATATGGGAATAAGTAACGGAAGCTGATATAGGTCCATAGGTGGCCAGCGTATTCCACTCATCAGTGAGTTGAGGTGTAATATAAGGGTTTCCGCGATTGTACAGGAAAGAAGAAACATAGCTATTGTAGTCACTGAGATCATGGAAGGCAGGGCGCTTAATCTTGCGAGCATAGCTGAAAGTTATTTGAGTTTTCTCCCAAGGGAAAGCCACCGATACATTAGGCAACCAATCTCGATAGGTCTTACTTTTCGCTTCACTTTTCTGCTCGTTTTCATAATAATCAAAATCAGCATACTCATAGCGTGTGCCAAGTTTTAGATTTACCTTTTTGATAGGATAGGAAAAACTAAGAAAAGCATCCGAACGAGTTTCGGTATTTTTAACATTAAAAGCAGAAAGTACATTGTCTTGGTAATTCTCAGTGCGGTGTAGGTTACTTACCTCAACACCATAGCCAAGAGTCCCTTTGCCTAACTGTTGAAAGAAGGTGGTCTTGAGTCCCCACCAATCGGAAATCACATCGGAATGCGTGTGTACGTTGCGAGAGGTTGTATTAAGGAGGTTGTGCTCGACAATGTCTGAAGTATTATCAGAACGCAGACCGATATAATCCACATCAGTTTGCATTTTTAGCACATCAGTGAGTTTGCCTTCGTAATAGGCATTGACACTGAGTTTTTTGTCTTGCTCAAATTGGTCATACTCGTTGCGCCCCCGAGCAGTAAGCAATTGGTTCTTATAAGTGGTCGTTTCTTGAGTGCTAAAGTTATGTCCGATGAAAGGTATAATACTCCCTCTTATGCTCATACCCAGAGAGTGTTCTTCAGAGAATTCGTGTGCAAATCCTATCTTTGTTTTGATGTTTTTGTGCTGATTTTGACGGGTTTCATCATTGAGTACTCGCCACTGGTTATTTTGGGTAAATACTTGCAAATCCTGAGCTACATTATAGTCTTCTTGGTTAAAATGATTATCATTACTTATGCTTGTAAACCAGTCGGTTTTCCCTTTACGATAGTTGAGGCTTAGCCAAGTTTCATCCATTATGCCTTTTTTGAAGAAATAGAAGGTGTTTTCAGCTGCCCCACTAAGTCCATCTCCTGGTTTCTTTTTGAGTATGATGTAGATAACAGCGCCTACTGTATTATCGAAAGCGGCACCTGGTTGGGTTTCCATCTCTATACGCTCAATATCTTTTGGAGATAGCTGATACACTTCATCAAGGTTACGCACCCTGCGATTATTAATATAGAAGATGGGATTCCCCTTGCCAAAAACTTCGAAACCACCGCCTGTATAGGAAGTACTAACCCCAGGTAGAAAGTTCAATAGCATATCGGTAGTGGGCAATTTTTGCAAGGTAGATTGTGCTACATTGGTACTAATGCGAGTACCTTTCTGTTCCAAAATAGGACGGCGGCGAGCAGTAACAACCACAGCATCTAATTCATTAGAAGTGGGAATTAGAACAATCGTACCCAAATTACTACTTGTAGGAGGAAATACTTCCCCTTGATATTCCAAATGTGTGATTTTAATAAGCACCTTTTTGCTGTTAGCGGGATTGGGTAGTTCAAAAGAACCATGTCCATTGCTGATAACTCCCTTTACTAAGGTAGAATCAGGGAGCGACATCAGGATAATATTTGCATCACTGACGGGTTTCTGATCGGGGTTGACCAATGTGCCTCTAAAAGTAGTCTGTGCAGCAGTGGTGGCACTAATGATTAAGAGTAGTGATAGGATAATATTTTTCATCTTTATATTTTTGGTTAATGAAAATGGTAGTTAGTTTTCTATCACAAAAATACAACAAAATTAGATATTATGCAGTATGTAAAACGTTAAAAATTGTTATACATTTTTGAGAAACTTGAAGATAAACCCTAATAAATCTTTGTGATTTCCAGCT
Source organism: Capnocytophaga gingivalis ATCC 33624 (assembly GCF_000174755.1). Lineage (GTDB taxonomy): Bacteria > Bacteroidota > Bacteroidia > Flavobacteriales > Flavobacteriaceae > Capnocytophaga > Capnocytophaga gingivalis. The sequence continues at coordinate 127,042 of NZ_ACLQ01000035.1, read as the reverse complement.
TTAGGGTTTCCATCCAATTGAACGTAAGCTAAGTCTAATTTCTTCTTGCTTAATAGATCCAACTATATTCACAGAAAGTTGCCATTTTACTCCATTGTTGAAGTAGTAATAGGACATTATTACTCTTAGATTCTCTTTTTTCTACACTTAAAAAAAATAATCCATTTATTTATTGTATCTTTGCCCAAAGTTACTGAGTTTTAGTGCTTTCTTTTTGTACCAAAATTATTAATTTGAGGAACTTTTACACCTCTAAAAAGGTTAAACAGCTTTAGTATGAGAATAGAAGCAATTAACAAAGGTAGTGAAGCAAAAACCCTTGCTTTTCAGGAGTTTTTAGGCTTTACCTTGCCCGATGATTATTTTAATTTTTTAACCCAAAATGACGGAGCTATCATTGATGAAGCCTATTTCTATGTAAAAGATATAGAGGAATACATTATGTTTGATCTTTTCTACGATATAAAAGAATGTATAGAAACCTATGAAGAGTTCAGTGAGGATTTTCCGAGCAAAAGCCTTGTCATCGGGACAGATCCAGGAGGAGGGATGCTCCTTTTAGTAACCACAGACGTGGGTGATTTCTCCAAAGGGATTTATTTTTATGACCATTCTCACTTTTTTGAGGCTTCCAATAGCGATTGCAATACCTACTTTGTATGTGATACATTTACCGAGTTTATAACCATTTTAGAACATACCACTTTGCCATAATTAGGTAATAAACCCTCAATATTTTCAACAAGTAGCATCAAATTAAAATGACAGAAGAAGCGCGAACAGAAGTATTAAGTCAGCTTATCTATAAGTGTGCTAAAGAAGCATTCTTGGAATTGTTTAAGAACAAGGAACATTATTACAATTGTGTATTACTTGCTCCTGCCGAGGGCTATGCACCTATTCTATCAGCTTGGTCTTTTGAAGCATTAGAAAGAGAGATACCTAAACATCCCAAAGAAGAAATTTGGTTATACAAATGGAACTTTGCTGATTCACCTTATTACGCTTTTGGTGAGGAATATTTCGAACCTGTTCAAACCTTGTTAGATACTTATCCTAGTATTCTTAATATGGAAGACGAAGATGAAATAGAACGAGAGTTTGAACTAAGAATCTCGGCAATGGTACAAGCGATGCAAAAATTGGATCAAGAGGGTATTTTCTCAATCAATCAGCCGAGAGAGCAAGTCTATATCAACGTTGAGTGTATTCCTAACGATAATTCTGATGTAGATAGAGCCTTTTTACTCAATGAAGCAAAGAACATTAAGAATGGTTAAAAGATAATCCCAAAGTAGAGGAATAGTTAATTTATGGAATATATCCTATCTGTTTGATGTAAATATCCCGTCTTTTTTCTTTGGAAGATAGGAATATTTTTAGAAATAAGGAACATTCAACAAACACCAATTTATCTAAATAGAAATGGATATATTAGAAATCCCTATAACTATGGTGATATATTGTCCTTCTATGTAGAAAAAAGATAAGCCGAAGTAGTTATTAATCCAACAACGGGTAAAATTATATCTGTTAATCCAACTTCAACTAAAAAAGCAAAAAGATTATGCAAAGAGTGAAATTAACGATAAAACAATATTATTTTTTGCAGGATTTGATAAAACAATCTATAATTACTAACGTTTTCTATAAGGATAATCATATAGTCATTATTGAGTTATCTGAAGATGATATGGATAAAATAAGAGATTTAGCATTAGATTATCTTGATATATATGGCTTTGATAAAGATTATGAACTGACAGAATCAGGAATATTGGCAGAGGAACTGGTAGACAAATTGTATATTTAGTCTTCATAATGACATGAATTTTAATGAGCTGACAGAAGAATAGAAAAGCTGGACAAGTGTATGTAACTAAAAGTAAAGCAAGAGGGTGTAAATCATTATGATAATAGATGTTTATAAGAATATTCTAACTATATCTATAAAAGAGACATATATAGACCAATTTTATAATTTTTCGCAAAAAGTCTATGAGAAATATTCTGTCGTAGTTCCTTTTGACTTTAATGATTACAACAATTTATCTCAATACATAGTTGATAGTTCAAAACGATTGATTGGCATATCTTTAGAAAGAACTTATACCCTTAAAGGGAAGAAAATAAAATTAGGAAAATAGCTGGTGCTCAGTTTATCTTATGCGAAAAATCAATGAAATAATTGTAGAAATAGAGAGAGACAAAGAGTGTATGGTTCAAAAATTGTCTATACCCCATAAAAATGTACCTTCAGGACTTCCTGAAGATCTGACGTTTTATTTGGAAAACTATCATTCTATTGTTTTCTTTCCAAAGGCTCCCTATTCGATAAAAATAGTGGGACTAACGGAATTTGAAAGAGCCAATAAAGTACTTATAGGAGAAGAACATAAGGAGGATATCAGCCATAATTGGTTTCTTATAGCTGATGATAGTAACTCTCAATATATCACCATTGATTTGTCAAAAGACAGATGGGGATATTGTTACGATAGCTTTTGGGATTGCTATGGAGTGGTGGGCGAGCAGGCTATTATTGCTAAGAGTTTTACAGAATTGTTGGAGCGAATCTATGCCTGCAAAGGACAACAATGGTACTGGTTGCAAGAGGATTTTATCTCATACGGAGATGCCTATGATTCCATATAATGTTGCTATGCAATGATGAAAAAACCCCAAGCTATAAGGCTCGGGGCTTTGTTATGTTAATCCGTTGGCAGTATAGCCTCTAATCACTAGCTATTAATAGAAACAAAAAGCGTTTCCCCCTCTTTGCTGACAGCTGCTACTTTCTTAGCGGTAAGTCCCTTGATAGCCTTGTCCCATTTCTTATTGGAAAATTCGGTCTTAGCCTTAAGGTCTTCCAAAGGTAATTTGTTATCCTTTTTAAGCAGGTCAAGGATTAGTTTTTCGTCCTCGGAGAGTTCTACTTCCTTGTGTTCAGGGCGCATCTGAGGGAAGAAGAGTACTTCCTGTATAGTCTCGTTGTTGGTAAGGAACATAATAAGCCTATCCATACCGATACCCAATCCTGAAGTAGGCGGCATACCATACTCTAAGGCGCGGAGGAAGTCTTGGTCTATGAACATCGCCTCGTCATCACCACGTTCGGAGAGTGCCATTTGTGCCTCAAAGCGTTCGCGCTGATCGATAGGGTCGTTCAGCTCCGAATAAGCATTAGCGATTTCCTTACCACATACCATGAGTTCAAAGCGTTCGGTAAGGTTCTTATCCGAGCGGTGTTCCTTGGTAAGTGGAGACATCTCTTTAGGATAGTCAGTGATAAAAGTAGGTTGGATAAAGTTGCCTTCGCACTTTTCACCAAATATCTCATCAATGAGCTTGCCCTTGCCCATGGTATCATCTACTTCTATGCCAATGGATTGGGCAAAAGTTCTGAGTTCGTCCTCGCTCTTTCCTGTAATGTCAAAGCCTGTAAAGCGCTTGATGGCTTCGGTCATCGTAACACGTGGATAAGGCGCTTTGAAATCCACTTCGTGCTTGCCAAAGGTAGTTTTGGTGGTGCCATTCACCGCCTTAGCACAGTACTCTAAGAGGTTTTCGGTAAATTCCATCATCCAGTTGTAGTCCTTGTAAGCCACATAGATCTCCATTCCTGTAAATTCAGGATTGTGGGTTCTGTCCATTCCCTCGTTGCGGAAGTTCTTCGCAAACTCGTATACCCCATCAAAGCCCCCTACAATAAGGCGCTTAAGATAGAGTTCGTTGGCAATACGCATATAGAGTGGAATATCCAAAGCATTGTGATGAGTAATAAAAGGACGCGCAGAAGCTCCCCCAGGGATCGCCTGAAGGATAGGAGTTTCTACCTCTATATATCCGTGGTTGTTGAAGTACTCACGCATGGCATTGAATAGGCGGTTACGCTTTAGGAATACTTCTTTCACCTGAGGATTCACTACCAAGTCCACATAGCGCATACGGTAACGCTGTTCTACATCGTTGAACTCATCGTGTACCTTTCCTTGGGCATCTACCTTAGGGAGAGGGAGTGGGCGTAGGGTCTTACACAAGACTTTGAACTGCTTTACCTCAATGGATTTTTCCCCCATATTGGTGGTGAAGAGGGTACCTTCCACCCCGATAAAGTCCCCTAAATCTAGGAGCTTTTTGAACACTTCATTATAGAGGGTCTTGTCCTCCCCTGGGCAGAGGTCATCACGCTTGAAGTAGAGCTGTACGCGACCAGAGCTGTCTTGCAAGGTAGCGAAAGAGGCTTTCCCCTGAATACGGAAGGACATCAGGCGGCCAGCTACGACCACGTCCTTACCTTCTTCGTATTGGGTTTCTATGTCTTTAGCGAGGAAGTTCACAGGGAATAGCTCTGCCGGATATGGGTTGATACCCAATTCCCTGAGCTTAGTGAGCTTCTCTCGACGGATAATTTCTTGTTCAGTCATTTTGTTAGATATTTAAGGGCGCAAAAATACAAAAATAATGAGTAATGAGCAATGATTAAAGGTTAATTATTAACAGTGTTTTTTATTATGGCAAAAATCTTTTTCTAAAAGTAGGTTTCCCCGAGCTATTTTCTCCTGCAACTACTGTGATCCCATTGATTTGTATAGCAGCATGACCAATGGCTCGGAAATTCTCTGTAACTACTTTTATATTGGATTGCATATTTTTCATTATTTATTATTCACTTAAAACAATGTTGGTTGCCCATCTTTGAATCGTACTTTCCCTAAGTGTTTGTAAGCAAGGTCGGTAACTTCTCTACCGCGGGGGGTACGAATGATAAACCCTTGTTGGATCAAGAAAGGTTCATATACTTCCTCAAGAGTTTCAGCATTTTCGGAAACGGCAGTGGCCAAGGTGGTGATCCCTACAGGGCCTCCCTTGAACTTATCAATGATAGTAAGGAGTATCTTATTGTCCATTTCGTCCAAGCCGTGAGCATCTACATTGAGAGCTTTTAGGGCAAAACGAGTGATTTCTATGTCTATCTTACCATTGCCTTTTATTTGGGCAAAATCGCGTACACGCCTTAGGAGCGCATTGGCGATACGAGGAGTGCCTCGGCTACGTCCGGCCAGCTCTATGGCAGCCTCTTCGGAGATAGGTACTCCTAATATCTGAGCACTGCGCTGGAGGATATTGGCCAGTAGTTCTGTGGTATAGTACTGCAACCTGCTCTGTATCCCAAAACGTGCTCGCATAGGAGCGGTGAGTAAGCCCGAACGGGTGGTTGCCCCAATAAGAGTAAAGGGGTTGAGACTGATCTGTACAGTACGTGCATTGGGGCCGGACTCTATCATGATGTCTATCTTATAATCCTCCATAGCCGAATAGAGGTACTCTTCCACTATGGGACTAAGGCGGTGAATCTCGTCAATAAAGAGCACATCACGTGGCTCTAAGTTGGTCAAAAGACCTGCCAAGTCCCCAGGCTTGTCCAAGACAGGTCCTGAGGTGATTTTGATACCTACCCCCAGCTCATTGGCTAAGATGTTGGCTAGGGTTGTCTTTCCTAGTCCTGGAGGCCCATGAAAGAGGGTGTGGTCAAGGGCTTCTCCACGCAGATTGGCAGCCTTGACAAATATTTTAAGATTTTCCAAAATAGCCTCTTGCCCCGTAAAGTCGTCAAAGGAAAGCGGTCGTAAGGCTCGTTCTATATCCAATTCTTGGGGAGAAAGGTTGCTTTTATCAGGATTTAGGTTTGCATTCATAGCATCAATGGTTCAATAATAACCACGCCACAAAAGTACAACAAATTTTTTTAGCAACAAAACCTATAATACGCTTTTGAGTACTTCCCAAGACTTTGGTATTTTGAAATTGGGTAGGTGCCACAGGTAGTAGTTCAGTAACTGTTCTAAGAGACCATTGCGCTCCTCCCTGCTTATTTTTAGCAGACAGACTTCCTCCAGAGAGTGAGAGAGAAAGAACTTGAGCAAGAGACTATCCTGCTCACTCATAAGCGAGTGACCATTGTGCATGGCGACAAATACTCCTGCCTCCAAGTCGAAGTAAGGAAGTTCCATGGCCGAGGTGTTGGGCAATACTCCTAAATATAGGGTGAGGTCTACCAGAAACTTTAGGTGGAAATTAGCAAAATATTCGGCTCTGTCATACCATTGTAGGCTCTCTTCCCAAAAGGAAAAGAGCGAGGGATTGGGATGTTCTTCCTGTAGGACACTACAACCTATTTCTGAGAGAAAGAACAAGACAGAACTGCGTATGACACTCTGTTGTAGCTTCTTGTAGGGGAAACATACCTTAGCCTCCTTGATGTACTCTAAGGAGCCATCATTGCGCTCGGTGGTGACCAATTCCAACTGACTTAAGGGCTCGAAATAAGCAGGGGAGAGTGCTTTTTTCTTCTGAGACAATACCCCTTTGAGCAGGTAGGAACGCACTCCCTCCAAGGTATAGCAACGTACGATAAGGCTTGTGTCTCGAAATTTTAGGTGAGAGAGCACAATGGCTTTGGTGCGTATCATTCTTGAGAGGGTGTGGGTTTTGCAGGGGTAATAGTCAGTGTATCGGGACTTCTAAGTAGGGTGCCCAACTTGTCATCAAGGTTTTCCTCATTAAGGAAATTGATATAACGGAGCACCGAAGCAAAGGCATTGCGAATGTTTAATATTCCCTGTTGTACTTCTTCCTTATTTAGATTGGGATTCTCCTTCACCTCACTGGAGAGGTTTCTTACATAGGTTTCAAAGAGCTTAAGGCGCGCCTTGATCTCGTCCCGTTGTAGCTTTTCAGGGAAATTATTCTTAGCCCATAGCTGGCGAAGTTCATCTTCGAGCTGGAAGAGCCAAAAATAAATGCTATTATATGAACTCTTGATATTTTTTTCTTTGCCAAGGAGTTTTTCTGCAGATTTTTCTATTTCTTCCTGATACTTTATAGGTAGGAGAAGTTCAGAGCGATAAAAAGAAACATAATCATTGGCAACTTCTTTGTCTTGGTAAGCAAAGCCAAAGGTATATTCCCCATATAGAGGGGTCTCAACCTGCATATCTACCTTGACCCATCCATCTTCTAATGGGGTGACTTTGGTGTAGGGTTCTAGTGTATTGAGAGAAAGACTATCCAATCGGAGTGCTTGTTCACGAATGGCCTTTTTATCCTTCTGGCGAGTGATCTCTAGTTGGATATGTTTGATGCCAGAAGAGGGGCGCACCCTCAGAGAGAAAGTGTAAGGAATGTCCTTAAGAAGAATTTCCTGCCAGGCGAACAAAGCGCTTTCCTCAGCTTTTTGCTTGACAAACTTGTAGATAGTATCCGAAGGACTTTCTATGATACCCCAATCCTGCTGTATATTCCCATTGATATGGATATTTTCATTGGTATTTGGGTAAAGGCGCTTGTATACATAGAGCGAATCAGGATTGGTATTTTGTAGAATAGAGACCGCTTGTCGCTCAGGAGAGATACTCAGCAATATCTGGTAGATGGTTTTTAGTTCATACCAATTGCGTATATTCTCGGCGGCTTCCTTGGAGAGTTCAGGATAGGTGTAATTCTTGATATACACACTCTTGGCTTCCTTTTTTTCTTCCTTTTTTTCTTTTTGTTGCGACTGACACCCTACAATAAGCAGCGGGAGCAAGCATAGAATGATTCTTTTCATTTTTCTTTCTTTCAATGAAAAAAGGCTACCTTATGATAGGGGCAGCCTCTGAAGATGTGTTAGTACAGATTAGTTATTGTAAACACTCTCTTTCTTAAAGTGTTTGGTCAATAAATAATAAACCACAGCACGATACTTGTTTTTGTTGGACTTGCCATATTGTTCTAATACGGTATTGATAGCCGTATCAAGTTCAGGGCTATCCTTTAAGCCTAATTTTTTGATTAAGAAGTTGTTCTTAACCAAGTCCAATTCTTTCTGGTCAGAACCAGATACTTTGGATGCATCGTTATTGTAGATAGAGGGTCCTAATCCTTTGGTTACTTTGGTAAGTAGTTCCACATCAGGCTCAGCAACACCACATTTTTCTTTTAGATCAGCGGTGTAAAGTTCGATTAATTCAACTTGTTTACTCATAATAGTATGTCATTAATGATTTTACAGCCGTAAAAGTAGTGTATTTTTTTCTCCCTCAATATACTTTAACAAAAGATTATCGTTTGAGACTGATTATTAGGTGGTTTTCTTTACATATTGGGTAAGGATTACAATCTGTTGTCCTTCTACTTTCCCCTCTATATATTGCGAATTTTCAGGGTCTAAGGCTATCTTGCGCACTACAGTACCTTGCTTGGCGACCATACTGCTACCTTTCACTTTTAGGTCTTTGATAAGCACCACATTGTCCCCAGCAGAAAGTACTGCCCCATTGCTATCTTTGTGGATGATTTTTTCTCCTTCTTCCAAGTGGTCATTAAGCGCTTGGGCAAAGGCCAGTTCCTTATCTGTAAGATATAGCATATTGAGCAAATCTAGCGACCATCCCTCTCCTTTGAGTCGGTTTAGCATGCGCCAAGCCACCACTTTTACCGGGAGATACTCACTCCACATACTATCGTTCAGACAACGCCAATGGTTGCTGTCCATAGTTTCAGGGTTATTTATTTGGCTGATACATGTTTCACAAGCCAAAAGGCTATCATCTACTCCTCCAACCTTGGATGGTGGTACTTGGTAGATACTTAGGGAAGCGGTGCTTCCACATAGTTCGCAACAGTTCCCGCTGCGCTTTTTTAAATCATCTAATAACATAAGGGCAAAAGTACAATTTTTAATGATTAATTTTTAATGATTAATCGTTAATTGTTTGTTAAATAAATTAAGAGTTTTAGGTTATAGAACTTTAGGCTCTATCATGATATAAGGAGCTTAAGTAAAATGTGCATTTATTTAAAGGGTCTATTTAAATATATCAATTGATTTTGGTAAAAAGGAACTAAGATTTGTAACCAAGTTAGTTTTATCTCTCTTGACTTTACTAAAAATAAAGAATTTAATTTTTATTATGTTTGTAACTTTCTGATTATCAATAAAAATATATTATTTTGGTATAAAATTATAGAATTTCTGAAGTTTTAAATATAAAATTTTTTTGTTGGAGATATAAATTTTTGTACTTTTGCCGTCGATTTTATATTGAATAATTATTTTATGAAAAGAAAAATTTTCACAAGTTTTTTTGCTATTACATTAGGTTTTAATGCAGTAGCGCAAGTTAAGGATATTAGTTTTGCTATAGCTCCCACAGCAGAATATGTACTATGGAATAAGAAATCAGCAATAGAAAATGGTTTTATGGTTGGTGGATATGTTGGTTTTGGTTTTGGTAAAAACTTAGAATTACTCGGTTCGTATAGTCAATCATTAGGATTAAAATCCAGAATTGATGGGTTTTCTGCGCCAGATAATATAAAGGCTGTATTTACCCCTACCGATGTAAACGTTCATAGCTGGGGAGGAGAACTCAAAGGCAATATACCGATGACTTACTCTTTTCAGCCTTATATTACCTTAGGATCTGGGATACAAACGGTAAAAGCAAATCAGACAACACAAGATGCCATTTATTTTGCCTTCGGCTTAGGGAGCAAATTTAATTTGACAAGACGTCTTACGCTCAATGTTCAGGCAAGGGGTACACATTTTAATTCTGATGCTTCTAATATCCTTCACAACCCTTCTGAAGCTAAAACAAGTACTTATAACCAATGGATAACAGATAATGTTTCCAATAAAAATATGCTCAATTGGTCTTTGCAGGCCGGCTTACAATTGTATTTGGGAGGTCGTAATCCTGATGAGCTTACAGAATTAGACAATTCTTATACGAATCTTAAGAATTTTAAGGTTGTAGTGGCTCCTGCAATTGGATATATTGATTTTGACAGTGATAACAACTTCCGCAACACATATTTAGCAGGAGCTTCGTTAGGTTTTGACTTTACAGAATACATAGGAGTAAGAGGATTCTATTATCAAGCAATGAAAGATGAAAAAGTATCCTTAGACTTTGATAAGCTCTCATTGTATGGAGCAGATTTCTTAGCGCGTCTTAATGTATCTAATGGTGTGGTTCCTTATATTACAGTAGGAGCAGGATATCTTAATGTAGGTAATGGCTATCAAGGTAAAGTGGCTACTGTGGAGAACAAATCAAGTATTTTTGCCAAAGGAGGTATTGGCTTGGCTATTCCTTTAAGCAAACATTTGGAACTTTTTGGAGTAGCCAATCTTTTATATACTACAGGTAATGAGAGTGCAAGTAATGCTCTAAAATCACCTAATAAGTTGCAAAGTAATGTCTTCTACAATGCCGGTATTCGTATCAAGTTCGCCAAAGAAAACGAAAAATATACTTATCAAGATCTTGCTAATGAAATCCATACCTCAGAGATTAAGGAAGGAAAAGAACAAGTAAAGGTTCAAAATAATACAAAAACAACGCCAATATCCCAAAAACAAAAAGATATAGACTATTATAATGCACAAATCGCAACTGTTGAAAAACAAATACAGCTTGCTTATCGTCAAAACGATATTAATAACGCTTCTTTATTGTTAAAAGAAAAGGAAAAATGGGAAAAATTACGTAATAATTATGTAGCTGAGCATATCCCTTATCCTTCCGAAAATCAAACAAACTTGGTGAGAATGACACCGGAGCAATTACAAACATTGATCTCTGAAATAGTTAATAAAATTGAAGAAGGAGAAGGAAAAACCCCAGATCAACGCATTGATAGACTCGAAAAATTGTTGTTAGAGATTAATAAGGATAACCAAAAGATAGAAGAACAGCAAAAAATAAATCAGTCTATACTTGATTCTGTTAAGAATTTAGAAGAAAATATCCAAAAAACAAATGTCGTTGTACCTGTAAGGAAAAAAACAACTACTACAATAAATAGAAGTAAATAAAAAGCCCAGAAATATGAATAATATCATAAAAAAGGGGATTATATTTATATTAGTGTTTATTCCAACTCTTATTTGTGCTCAAGATAAACTATACAATCAGCAGAAAGATATTGTTTTATCGAAAGAGGAACTACAATTACTCTTACAAAAGGTTGCAGAGGCTAAATTGAGAAAAATAAGAGGAGAAAAACTGGCTAATTTGCATAAATCTCAACAGAAAAAGGCTCTTTCAAACATATATGAATCCAATGAGGTGAAGAATTTTTACTATTTAGCTCAAAATGCAGACTCAGCATATACAGATATAGAGCAAGTAAATAGAAAATTGGATATCCTATTGGCTTATATGATGAAAAAAGACAGTGTATCGGTTATTCATTTGACAGATACAGTAAAGTATGTAGCTAATAGTAATCTCAATAGAGCAAAATATGCAGCTAATAACCCTAATGCAGCAAGGTATGTAGCTGGAAATGCTCCTAATAGCGCAAAGTATGTAGCTAAAAGTAGTCCTAATGCAGTAAAGCCTGTAGCTAATAATTCCAATAAGGATATTTCGCTACAAAAGCAATTGGACATGATAGATAAATCAATAAAAGATTTAAGTAATCAGCAAAAACTATTAGCAGCTGCAGTGGTTCCATTAGCTACATTGAATAATAAGGATAAGCTTGACAAAATTCAACAGCGAACAGACTCTATCTTATTACTCTCTAAAAAGCAAATGGATCATAATAATGTACAAGATCAAAAAGAATCTTCTATTGCAGTACAAAATGTAAAAACACCAGAGCATAAAGGAGATAATTTGGTTATTTCAGAAGAAAGAAGACGTACATTAGAAGACCTATTGGCTAAATATGGGAATAAAAAGACTCCTATTTACTTTGCAAACAATGCGTATGTACCTTTGCCACACGATACAGAAGCTATGGATCAGATAGTTGCTATGCTCCGAGATAATCCAGAACTATCCATTCTATTAGAAGGATATGCGAGCAATGTGGGTACAGCCGAGTACAATAATCAGTTGTCAATGAAGCGTTCAGAGAGTGTAGCGCGCTTACTTCAAAAGCAAGGAATCTCATTACAAAGGATACTTACCGCTTTTAGAGGAATAGACGATTCAGTGGATAAAGAAAAAGCGCGAAGAGTAGATATCTCTGTTATAATACGCTAATGAAAGAGGAGTTTGTTTGAGAGAATTCCTACAAATTCTTGATATAAAAGGCACGAGCATTTCGCTCGTGCCTTTATAATTATACTTGATGTTTGATAGACTGAAAAGGAGGTTGAACCCTGAACAATACAGCCGATGCATTACCCTTTGTCTGATAGACTATATAAGTAAGATATGGATGAACGAATCTCCTCATCCTCAATAGTAGCTAATAATGATAAAGTCTTTTTATCTATTATAATCTTTTCTTCTATGAGATTTTCCAATAGAATATCTAAGGCTAATCTTTTCTTACCAAAGGAGATGAGTTCTCTCGCATCTTTGATAATTGCTGTCACATAGGAGATAAGTTCGTTAGTAGGTAAGTTAGGCTTAACAAACTTTTCTAATCTGTCTATAAACTTTTCTACTGTAAAGGTATCTATTTTACTCATAATACGGACAAATTTGTTCCCTTAATCTAATTTTTAGGAATAGATGAATCAAATAGAGCTTTATCAAGACAAAATTCCACTAATTTCTCATACAAACAATTGATTAAGAGTATTTCATCTTCTTTGGTTAAAGTCTTAGCAAATTCTTTTTCGAATAGGTAATATTTGATTTGTTGAGAGAAGACAAAGTTAGGAGGTAACTTATACTTAGAAGCTAACCATTCGTTGAATCCTTTCAGCAGCGTATGTTCCTTAGCCAAATCATAGCCAATAATAAGGGATACATAATTGTCATAGGAGCTATTGGGTACGAACAAGCCAAGGCGATCCTTTATATGTTTAAACAATTCTATTTCTTTCATAACTAATGAATCATCAGGTCAATTTTATTAGATAGAACAGCCTCTACAGCTTTATAACCATAGATTCCATCACTGTAATATTTCTCCGCTTCTTCTTCTGTTATGCAGTATCTTTTAGAAGAAATGATATCGTCATCATGTACAATAGCATAGCATACGCTTTCATTGATAGGGTCTCTTAGTTTGAAAGTGGGCACTTCCCATTCTTGCCTATTCCACATAGGGAAGTCTCCAATGATTTCCCATTCCTTGTTTTTTATACCCAATGCGCTAAATAAGCATATTAGGCAGACTTCTGACGGTTTCCACTCTGTAATAGTGGGTAAGTTTCTATAGGTCTGTCTAAAAAAGTAACCTAATAGGATATCTTTATTCTGACGAGTTACTAAGCCTGTCAGAAACAGATGCTCTTTCAAAGGTAGCCCTATTACTTTTCCTTCCAATAGATGTTTCTTCATTCCTATAACCCTTAATTCAAAACTTAAAAACGCCTTCTGGTGTTACTACATAATCCAAAGGAATATCGCCTTCTCTTACGTCTTCTATATGAGGTTCTGCAGGGAAGAAAGAAAGTCCAATCTTGAGAGTATCTGCCTTGCACTCTTCTAAGAAATTGTCATAAAAGCCCTTACCATAGCCTACACGGTTGCCCTTGGTGTCATAAGCTAAGAGAGGGACAAAAACGACTTCAATCTCTTCACTCTTTATAGGAATTCCTCCTTGGGGTTCAGGGATATGCCATTTGTTATTGGTATCTATCTGGGTAGGATCATATAAGAAATGTTCCATACGTACCGTCTCCATTAGGGTGCGAGAGACGACCAGGGTCTTTTCATGCTCCTGCAAAAGGTGAATAAGGTAGCTGGTATCCACTTCTCCAAAAGAGATGATAGAAAGAAAGCTATGGAAAACCTGTTTATCCCAAATGGGAAGCCTCAAAGCCTGTTGGGCTATCTGCTGGCTTAAGAGGGCTTGTTGCTCAGGGGGGATAGCAGCTCGCTTTTGCCTATAGAGGGAGCGGAGGGCTTTTTTGTTCATATATATTGTCCTGTATAGCTATTTTTGTTTTTCCTAATTTCCTCTGGGGTACCTGTGGCTATGAGGTTTCCTCCCTGTGCTCCGCCTTCTCGGCCTAAGTCTATGATATAGTCAGCACGGCGAATGACCTCTACATTGTGTTCTATCACGATAATAGAGTGCCCACGCTCGATCAGGGCATTGAAGGAACGTAGTAGCTTGCCTATATCGTGGAAGTGTAGCCCTGTGGTAGGTTCGTCAAAGATAAAGAGAGTTGGGGTTTCTTGGTATGATTTTACTAAGAAAGATGCTAACTTGATACGCTGTGCTTCCCCACCAGAGAGGGTGGAGGAGGGTTGCCCTAAGGTTACATAGCCTAAGCCTACCTCTTGCAAGGGGAGGAGCTTTTGGGCAATTTTCTCCTGCTTGTGCTGGGTAAAGAAGGCTACTGCATCGTCGATAGTGGTCTCCAGTAGGTCGTGTATATTCTTCCCTTGGAAAGTAACTTCCAGAATCTCAGGCTTGAATCGCTTCCCATCACAAGCCTCACAAGTCAGATGTACATCGGCCATAAACTGCATTTCTATAGTTACCTCTCCTTCGCCTTTGCAGGTCTCACAGCGTCCCCCCTCGGTATTGAAAGAGAAGTGCTTGGCGGTATAGCCACGCATTTTGGCAAGTTTCTGGGAGGCAAAGAGCTGACGAATATCATCGTAAGCCTTGATATAGGTTACAGGATTGGAACGGGTGGACTTTCCTATGGGGTTTTGGTCGACAAACTCAACCCGCTTGATATAGGAGAACTTCCCATCCATACTGCTGTACTCACCTATCTTGTCTGTAGGTTGGTCGAGCTTGCGCAAAAGGGCAGGGTAGAGGATATTCTTTACTAAGGTACTTTTTCCACTGCCTGATACACCGGTTACTACGGTGAGCATATCCAAGGGGAAGGTAACATCTATATTCTTTAGATTATTGGCACGGGCGCCTTTGATTTCGATAAAGTGCTTGGAGGTACGCGCTTTTTTAGGCATTTCTATAGTGCGCCTGCCGCTGAGGTATTCTCCCGTAAGGGTAGGAGCCTTGAGGATCTCCTCATAGGTACCTGTGGCAACCACTTCTCCGCCTAGGGTACCCGCTTCGGGTCCTATGTCTATGATATAGTCAGCCGCTTTCATGATATCTTCATCGTGTTCTACCACAATGACGGTGTTGCCCAAGTCTCTAAGTGATTCGAGTACATGGATAAGACGTTCGGTATCTTTGGGGTGTAGCCCAATGCTTGGTTCGTCCAAGATATACATGGAGCCTACCAAACTACTCCCCAAGGAGGTAGCCAAGTTGATACGCTGACTCTCTCCCCCTGATAGGCTATTGGACTTTCGGTTGAGGGTAAGGTAGCCCAAACCAACGTCCAACAGGTAGTGCAGGCGGTTGTGTATTTCTCTTAAGAGGCGCTCGGCGACCTTTTGTTCGTAGGTATTGAGTGATAGGTTATCAAAGAAAACCACCAAATCGGAGATAGGCATAGAGACCAAGTCAGAAATAGACTTTCCTCCTACCCGTACATAATTGGTTTCAGGGCGGAGCCGCTTACCTCCACAGGCATAGCAGGTGGTCTTGCCTCGATAGCGTGCCAACATTACTCGGTTTTGTATCTTATAGTTCTTTTCTTCTAATTCTTGGAAGAAAGCGGTAAGTCCTGTAAAGTACTCGTTGCCGTCCCAAACAAGCTGCTTTTGTGCTTCGGTGAGCTCATACCAAGGACGGTGGATAGGGAAGTCAAACTTGTAGGCATTGTTCACCAACTGATCTCTGAACCACGACATCGTCTCCCCACGCCAAGGATAAATAGCATTATCATATACTGAAAGGGAGGTGTTGGGTACAATGAGAGTTTCATCAAGTCCTATAGTATCGCCGTAGCCTTCACATACAGGGCAAGCCCCATAAGGGTTATTGAAGCTAAACAGATGCACATTAGGCTCTAAGAAAGTAATCCCATCTGCCTCAAACTGGTTGGAGAAGTGATGTACCTCTCCTGTGGTTAAGTCCTCCACAAAACATACCCCTTTCCCTTCGAAGAACGCTGTGCTTACCGAATCAGCCAAGCGCTGGGTGGTTTCCTCTTCATGATCCACCACGATACGCTCTACTACTAAGGAAAAATCACCTTTAACCTTCTTGAAATCCAAATCACTCAGGCGCTCTACTTTCCCTTGATACTTGATACGAGCGTATCCCTGTTCTTCCAATAGACGGAGCGTTTGCTCGTAGGTACGCCCAGCACTAAGGGTAATAGGGGAGAGCAGTAATAGCTTGTGCTCATCAGGGAAGGAAAGGATAAAGTCTACCACATCCGAGACAGTATCTTTCTTGACCTCTCTACCTGAAATGGGTGAAAAGGTGTGTCCCACCCGAGCAAAGAGTAGCTTTAGGTAGTCATACACTTCGGTGGAGGTACCTACTGTAGAGCGAGGGTTACTGGTATTGACCTTCTGTTCGATAGCAATAGCAGGGGAGATGTTCTCAATGAAATCCACCTTAGGCTTGTCCAACCTACCCAAGAATTGGCGAGCATAGGAACTTAGGCTTTCCACATAACGGCGTTGTCCCTCTGCATAGAGGGTATCAAATGCCAATGTGGATTTCCCAGAGCCTGAAAGCCCCGTTACCACCACCAATTTCCCTTTGGGAATAGCTACACTGATATTTTTAAGATTATGTAATTTAGCTCCTTTGATAAGGATTTGTTCTTCTTTCATTTTTTCACTTTTCACTTTTCACTTTCTTGGTACCACTGGGCATACTTTACATAAGCATTGGCGATACGATTGATTTCTCCTTCGGTGAGTTCGGGAGAGATGTCCTTAATTTTCTTGGCAGGGATGCCTGCCCATACTTCGCCTGCACCTATATGGGTGCCTTTGGTAACTACGGCACCTGCTGCCACGATGGAGTTACTCTCCACCACACACCCATCCAAGACGATGGCTCCCATACCAATAAGTACATTGTCCTTAAGGGTACAGCCGTGTATGATGGCATTGTGCCCTATAGAGACATTGTTGCCGATAGTGGTAGAGGTTTTCTGATAGGTACAATGTACCATCACATTGTCCTGTATATTTACCTTATTGCCGATGACAATAGCATTCACATCGCCCCTAAGGACGGCATTGTACCATATACTACAATCCTCTCCGAGAGTAACCTCGCCAATAAGGACAGCAGTCTCGGCTATAAATACGTTCTTTCCTATAATCGGGGCTTTTCCCCTAATTTCTCTGATGATAGGCATAAAATGGTTTATTTCTTCTTAAATCTTTCTGGAGCTTCTATATACTCTTGCATTACCTCCTCATAACGCTCATAACACCGGTTTACAAAGGCTTGCATTTTAGGCTTTAGCACTTCAAGAGTTCCTTTTGTTGCTTCAAATTCTTCATAGGTACCTCCCCCATGACCGGTTACCCAATAGCCTAATACTTCTATCTCCTCACCTATGTATTGGTAAAATAAACAGAGGTCTAATAGGTCTATATCCTTTTCGTTCAAGTATTCTTCTTTCCAAAGGAGCGAAAGATATTTTTCATATGGATAATTATCCCCTTTGTACTTGCTATAATGGTCTTCTCTTATGATATTTGCTATTTCTTCTCTATCTGTTAGGCGTGCTCGGTAGTCCTCATAAAGTTGGTTGATGAATGTATCTACCTCTGAGTAGGCGGTATGATAGAATCGGTTGAAGATACTTATGAGCTGGCTCATATTATCAAATTCCTTACTCTCATACACGCTTAGCTTATCAGTAGCTATACACAAGGCTTCGTAATCACAACGTAGGTAATTCCTCCATACGGTGAACCTTTTCAGGTGCGTTTCGGTTTCGAAATCCACCACTATGCCCTCGTTATCCTCCCCAAAAAACCTTAGGTTCTCTTCGGGGATTTTCTTTTCAAGCACTTCTTTTATAAAGGGTTCTACATCAATCATAGATAAGGGGGGTATTAGGGAACAAATACATCATAGATAACGACTTCCTCAGCCCCATCGTTCATATAGCACGAAAGAGCAAGCATTAGGTCACTTCTTCCCTCTTCTTTTGTCCAGAAGGGAATATATACATCAAGGCTCTTTTTCTCCTCTATGAAGCAACTTTCTGCTAAGTCAAATGCTTCATCAGGCAAAGGGATTATTTTATAAGGATACCAATGAATCACCTCAGCCAAATCCTCTACAAGGATATCTCCATTTTGCCCCTTGCGCTCTATGGAGGCGTAATCGTCAATAGAAATATGATACACCAATTCCTTAATGATAGGAATAAAAGTACTCAGTTCTAAGGCCATAGGTGTAGTTGGTTATTTATCCAGTTCCCCATTCTTTAGCAAGAAATAGGTGGTTTCGTAAGCGGATATACATTTTTTCATTAACTTTCCATCAGGTTGAGCTACTTTGAGCTGTTGGTAAAAAATAGGAAGCTCTACCTTAGGTTGTTCAGCCTCTGGAACTATTTTATATTGTATCTGCTCACGCAAAGGCTTGATAATGGAAAGAGTGTCAGGGGTAAGGTATCCCAGCTCGCGGTAGGTAGCGATATAAGCACGTGGCTTGTAGAACCTACTGAAAATATCCTGACCTAAGAACTTGCTCTCATAAGAAAAGTTCAAGAGTTCCATTACGGTAGGCATCACGTCTATTTGAGAAGCGAGCTTATCTATCTGTTCGGCTTCTAAGAAGTCAGCATAGATAAGGCAGGGAATACGATACCTATCCAAGGGCAATTCGGTACGCCCAGCACTCGAAGCGCAGTGGTCGGCAACAATTACAAATACCGTATCCTTAAACCACGACTCTTTTTTAGCCAACTCGAAGAACAGCTTGAGTGCATAGTCAGTATATTTTACCCCACCTTGTCGCGACTTAGCCGTACCAGGGATATCAATGCGACCTTCTGGATAGGTAAAAGGACGGTGGTTGCTCACGGTCATCCAGTGGTTAAAGAACGGTTTGCCTGTTTTCGCTTGGGCATTCATCTCCTTAATGGCTTTGCGTGCCATATCCTCATCACTCACTCCCCAGATGTTGGCAAAGGTAATCTCCTCAGGAGTAAAGTTGTCTCTATCTATGATATCGTAGCCGTTACCTCCGAAGAAGTCTTTCATATTGTCAAAATAGCTATAGCCCCCGTAAAGGTATTTCACGCTATACCCTTTGGACTTGAAGACACTCCCCGTGGTGAATTTGTTCTTGTTGTCCTTGCGCTTAACGATACTCTCACCTGGTGTAGGTGGTACACAAAGGGTCAGAGCCTCCAAACCTCGCACGGTGCGATTACCCGTAGCGTATAAGTTAGTCAGGAAAATACTCTTTTGCGCTAAGCTATCAAGGAACGGAGTAATGCCCTCAGTATTGCCATAAGCCGCCATAAACTCCGCAGAGAGGCTCTCTACTGAGATAAGCACCACATTCTTATGCTGTTCGTCATCTTCTCCTTCTACAGGATAAGGTAGCTCCCTAATAGGGGCAAAGTTTCGAAAGCCACACTCACCAAACCCAGGATAAGGTATCATGAAATTACTGAAAAAGGTGCTTCTTGCCTCCTCTTCAGGCAGGGTGGGGTAGAACTGGAAGAAGTCCAGCTCGCTATGGGTGAAAGCATAATAGAACTTATAGACCCCGTTGGCGCGTATCTCCTGAACAAACACGTTGTTGGACTTGATATTGTCAAACTTGGGGGTAACCCACAAGCTCAAAAGGAACAATACCACATAGCCCCCCAAGAACAAGCCTTTTTCTTTGAGGTTAGGGATAGTCTCAAGGGTAGATTTTGTTTTTTTATAAAGGAAAATAGTCAGTGCAAGTACCACGACAAACACCCCTGAGAAGAGCGGTACTACAGGGTAGCTCTCCATAATATTGCCGATAACCTCCGTAGTGTAGATGAGGTAATCCACCGCGATAAAGTTGTACCATATCCCGAACTCATTCCAGAAAAAATATTCGCTAACGGCATTCATCACTATAGCAAAGGTATAGATAAATAGAGTAATGAAATAGAGTACTTGGCGTACCTGTCTGCGCCACTTACCTGCAAAGAGCATCGCAGCAAAGCAAAGGGTCTTTGCCCCAAAGAAGAATAAGGCGATTTCCTCTACTGAACCTCCATACTGATAGAATATATTGTTAGGTACAAACTGTATATAGCACAAGAGCAAGAGCATTGCTCCAAGGATAATATAGCCATAGGGCTTTTGGTACTTCACATTGGCGATAAAAAGGAAGTAAATCACCAAGATACTAAGAGCTAAGATGGTGATAAATATGTCATTGAAGGAGCCTACTAAAAGCATGCCCAAGACCTGACCCAATGAAAAGGAGGTTGTGGTAATGGGGTGTCCCATAAAGATAATCCTCAGGACAAAAGAGATAACTATATATAACCCACCTACATAGAGGAAGGGTTTAAGCCTACTTAGCAGTGCTTTCATAAAGATAAATTTTTGGCAAAGGTACAACAAACAAATGAGATAGAATGGTCATTTGGGAAATAATTCTTATTTTTGCACCATAAAATATAGAGTCAATGCTTATTGTAGAAAATCTATCTTATACCTATACAGATACTCAAGTCCTTGAAAATATTCACTTTACCCTCTCACAGGGCGAGGTACTCTCCATAGTAGGAGCCAGTGGCTCAGGCAAATCCACCTTACTCAAGGCGCTCTATGGTTTGTTTGACCTCTCTCAAGGCAAAATCTTTTGGAAAGGAACACCTGTCTTGGGACCTTCGCACAATCTGGTGCCAGGCTTCCCTAAAATGAAATATTTGGCACAGGATTTTGGTCTGATGCCCTATATGACAGTGGAGGAAAATGTGGGAAAATTTCTCTCAAATCTGGACTTGCCTAAGAAGCGAGCTCGTGTAGCAGAGCTATTGGAGATGACCCTCATGCAGGACTATGCCAAGGTAAAGCCTCTTTTCCTTAGTGGAGGGCAGAAACAGCGTGTAGGCTTGGCGCAAGCGCTGGCACAAGCACCTGAACTGCTGCTTTTGGACGAACCTTTTAGCCAAACGGATAGCTTTCTTAAGAATCGTATCCGCCAAAATCTTTTTACCTTTCTCAAGGATCATAAGATTACCACTCTTATTGCTACTCATGAAAGCCAAGAAGCTTTGGGATTCTCGGATAGGATTATGATTATAAAGGATGGCAAACAACTCCTGATAGATACTCCAGAGAAGGTCTATTACTCACAGAATGAGTATATAGCTACCCTCTTCGATGAGGTCAATAAGGTACAAGTGGAAGGAAAAGAACACTTATACTACCCTCACCAGATACATATTGTCAATCAATCCCCTTGGCAAACAGAGGTAGAAAATTGCTTTTTTCAAGGAGGAGATTACTTGATTCTCTGTCGTTCGGATAAACAATTGTTTTATATAAAACACAATGAAAAAATAGAAAAAGGAAAAAAAGTTTTTTTAAAAGTAGGAAAATAGAAAAAAAGTTGTATATTTGCACCATTAAAAACAACAACATCATGACATCATTTTTCAGAGGAATCAAATATTTTTTTGAGCAATATGCTTTTGCTCCTTATGATTATCTAAGAAAATTAGAATTATCTTCTTGGTGGGGTGCCAACATTGCCACTTGGATTATGCTTGTGGTACTCTTTGGATTCTTTTTCTATTGGGTAAAACAATTAGTGAAATTCTCTAAAGAAGGAACTGAGAGAATGGATGTCACTGCTCATTCATTTTTCAAATAAAAAAGGGATAGCTGTATTTTATCATAGCGATCTGATAAACATCAGGTCGCTTTTTTGTTAAAAATAAATATTGATATTTGTATTTAGCTGTAAATCAGTTTAATACATTTGTTTGGAGAAAAAAATAAGCAAAGTGGATTAAAAAAAGCATAAAAAACACTGATATATCAAAAAAAAAAACGTAAAATTGTATCCTACAAAAAATATTCTAAAGATGAGAACTAAAATGAATTATTTCTGGCTGTTTTTGCTAGCTATCTCACTGAATGTGAGTGCACAAAACAAACAAATTACCCTAAAGGACATCTGGATAGATTATGCCTTTTATCCTAAGGGAATGACCAATCTGTCAGCACTTAAGAATACCAACCAGTATACAGTGCTCAATTATGATTATACAAATCTTAACTATACTATTGATTTGTATAACTTTTCTACTTTGGAAAAGGAAAAAACGCTTTTTGATACCAAAAAATTCCCACAAATCAAACGTATCAATAGCTATACTTTCAACAAACAGGAGGATAAAATCCTTATAGCTACTAACAAAGAGCCAATCTTTAGGCGTTCTTTCTCAGCCGATTTCTATGTTTTTGACCTAAAAAAGCAAGAATTGGCTAAGCTTACAGATAAAAAAATCCAAGAACCTCTCTTCTCTCCACAAGGAGATAAAGTAGCGTATGTGTATAAAAATAATATTTACATATATGATACTCAATCCAAAAAGGAACAACAAGTAACTTTTGATGGAGAGAAAAATAAAATAATCAATGGTACCAGCGATTGGGTATATGAGGAAGAATTTGCTATTGTAAGAACATTTGATTGGAATGCGGATGGTACTCAACTGGCTTATATTCGTTTTGATGAACATGAAGTGCCAGAATTTTCTATGGATATCTATGGAACTACTCTGTATCCTACTAAAGACACTTTCAAATATCCAAAAGCAGGAGAAAAGAACTCTGTAGTAAGCCTTTATTTGTATGATGTAAAAGCAGGAAAACCTACACAGATTCCTTTGGATGCTTACTATATCCCTCGCTTGCAATGGACAAAAGAAGCCAATATTCTCAGTGTACAGACATTGAACAGACACCAAAATGATTTCAATATTATTTTTGTAGATGCTTCTACTAAGAAATTCAAATCCGTATACCACGAAGTAGATAAGGCTTATGTAAGTATTACCGATGATCTTACTTTCTTGGACGACAATAGCTTTATCATCTCTTCTGAAAAAGATGGTAACAATCATCTCTATCACTATGACAAGAATGGAAAGCTTATTAAGCAAATTACACAAGGAAAATGGGAAGTGACAGAATATTACGGATACAATCCTAAGGCAAAACAAATCTATTACCAATCTACTGAACCAGGGTCTATCAACCGAGGAATCTATAGTATAGCCCTTTCAGGAAAGAACAAAAAAGGATTAGCTACTACAGAAGGAACTAATGAAGCCACTTTCAGCCCTGACTTTTCTTTGTTTATCAACGAATATTCAAGTGCTCAAAAACCTAATTTCTATACACTGAATGATAGTAAGACAGGGAAAGTAGTAAAGGAAATCCTCAACAACAAAGAATTAGAGGATAAGATTGCTACCTATAATACAGGTAAAAAAGAATTCTTTGAACTCACTACTAAGAATGGAGACAAGCTCAATGCTTGGATGATTAAGCCAAGTGATTTTAATGAAAATAAAAAATATCCATTGCTTATGTTCCAATATTCAGGTCCTGGTTCTCAGCAAGTACACAACTCTTTCTCAGGATTTGATACTTTTTGGTATTATATGCTTGCTCAAAAGGGTTATATTGTACTCTGTGTAGATGGTCGTGGTACAGGATACAAAGGAGCTGCTTTCAAGAAATGTACTTACAAACAATTAGGTAAATACGAATTGGAAGACCAAGTAGAGGCTGCTAAGATTGTAGGAAATTACAAATATATCGACAAAGATCGTATAGGTATCTGGGGATGGAGCTTTGGTGGCTTTATGGCTTCCAACTGTATCCTAAGGGGAGAAGTGTTCAAAATGTCAATAGCTGTAGCTCCAGTGACCAATTGGCGCTTCTATGATACTGTGTATACAGAACGTTATATGCAAACTCCTCAGGAAAATCCAGAAGGATATGACAATAACTCTCCACTTACTTATGCTAAGAATTTGAATAAAAAATTCCTTTTGGTGCATGGTACTGCCGATGATAATGTACATGTACAAAACTCTATGCGCTTGATAGAATCCTTTGTACAATACGACAAGCAGTTCGAATGGGCTATTTATCCAGATAAGAACCATGGTATCTATGGAGGAAATACACGTCATCATTTGTATGAAAAGTTAACTAACTTTGTCTTGAACAATTTGTAATAATAACAATAATTTAATTGTATAAATAATGAATACAGAAAAAAAAGGACACCCCGCGGGACTTTATCTCGTATTTTTTACAGGAATGTGGGAGCGCTTTAGCTACTATGCGATGCGCGGTATTTTGGTGCTTTACCTAACAGCTACATGGCTAAATGGGGGGCTTGGGTATGACGAAAAATTTAGTACAACCCTTTATGGTATTGCTACAGGACTCTGTTACTTTACGCCTCTCTTTGGAGGATGGCTCTCTGACAGATATTTGGGACAACGTAAGTCTATTCTCATTGGAGGATTTATCATAGTCTTGGCGCTATTTGTGCTCTTTGTACCTGAACTCTTTACCTCTACAGCATCTACCTTGTCTGCTGAAGATATACAATCTAATCAATTGATAGGGCGTATAGGCCTATATGGAGGTTTGTTCCTATTAGTTATTGGTAATGGTTTCTTCAAGCCTAATATTTCCTCTATTGTTGGGGATTTGTATGAACCAGGCGACAAACGATTGGATTCAGCTTTCTCTATCTTCTATATGGGGATCAACTTAGGCTCTGTATTAGCGCCACTCATTGTAGGACTACTTGCTGATAATATATTTGCTACCACTTATACTGATGCCAATGGCGTAGTTCAGATTACTCACGGCTATCGTTATGGGTTTTTGGCAGCTTCTATAGGAGCGCTATTGGGACAGCTTTTATTTGTATTCTTGAGTAATAAATATTTAGGAGATATAGGAATCAAACCTAAAAATGCTAATGTCCACTCCTTAGAAGCTGGAGAAAAACAAGAAGAAAAGACACCTCTTACTCGTGTAGAGAAAGAGAGAATTGCTGTAATCTTTATTTTCTTCTTCTTTGCTGTTTTCTTCTTTGCCGGTATGGAACAAGCAGGAGCTTCCTTTAACTTATATGCTAATAAATATATAGATAGAAATGTATTCGGATTTGAAGTACCTACCGCTTGGTTACAGATGGTTAATCCTTTCTTTGTGATACTATTAGCTCCAGTATTTGCTTATTTCTGGAATACACGTTTGGGACAAGCTCTCAATACTCCTTTGAAGATGGGATTTGGTCTCATTGTATTGGGAATAGGGTTCTGGTTTATGCTTATAGCTGGTTTCCAAAGAGGCGCTGTATGGGAAGGAGGACTCAATATCGTAGACAACTCTAACGAAATGGTTAAGGCAAGTATGATCTGGATGATTCTTACTTACTTGATGCATACTATAGGTGAGCTTTCTCTCTCTCCAGTAGGACTTTCTATAGTAACCAAACTTTCTCCAGCTCGCTTTGCGTCCTTATTCATGGGAGTGTGGATTATGGCAGCTGCTTTTGCTAATATGCTTGCAGGACTTATCTCTTCCTATGTAGTAGAGCTTGGAGCAAGTACTGTATTTGCTTCTATTTCGACTTTTGTGCTTATATTGGGTATACTCATGGTTTCTCTCAATAGACTTATAGAACGTATGATGCACGGAATTAGATAAAATATCTGTTACATTTAATTATTTTAGAAACAAAGGCTATCATATATTTTGATAGCCTTTGTTTATTTTATATGCTAAGAAAAATATATTTTCTTTTACAAAATATATTTATTTGGTATTTAAAAAATAACTTATAATTGTTAATAACTTTTAAAGGTGTAAAATATTGATTTTCATTAAGTTATTAAAAAATGTATAAAAAATGATTCGAATAGATAGCTAATATTTGTTTATTCATTTGTTTTTATTGTACCTTTGCACGCTCATGAATAAAAAGAATATGTTAAAAAAAGGAACGCAATTGATCGTATTGTTCGTGTTGATTTTGTTTGCAGACCAAGCAAAAGCGCAACAAGATTCGCAATACACACAGTACATGTACAATACAATGATGGTAAATCCAGCTTATACAGGTTCTTGAGGAGCAACCAGTATATTTGGATTGTATCGTAACCAATGGGTAGGCTTGGATGGAGCTCCTAAGACAGCATCTTTGAGTATCCATACTCCTATTGAAGGCAAACATGTTGGCTTGGGAGGGGCTATCTATCATGAAAGTATAGGGCCTCAATCTACCAATATGATAGATGTAGATTTCTCTTATACTTTGGAATTTGAGGAATCTAAGTTGGCTTTTGGTCTGAAAGCAGCAGGTGCTTTCTACCGATTTGATAGAAGTAAGATGAATCTGGTAGATGCTGATGATTATGCTTTTCAGGGAAAAGAGACTTCTTTCTTACCTAATATAGGTGCTGGTCTATACTATTATGGAGAAAAATACTATGTAGGTTTCTCTATTCCTTACCTGTTGGATACAAAGACTTTTTCTAGAAGTGATGAAAGAAAAATTATTTCTGATATCAATGAAAAACCGCATTATAATATCATGGGGGGATATGTATTCGACCTTTCTGAGAATACTAAGTTCAAACCTGCAGCACTGATGAAGATTGTATCAGGGAGCCCTTTGCAGTTAGACCTTTCAGGGAACTTCCTTTTCAACGAGCGTTTTGTCCTAGGGGCTGCTTGGCGATGGAGTGCTGCTGTGAGTGCTATGGCTGGTTTCCAGATAGATAGAAACTGGTTTGTAGGATATGCTTATGATTGGGAAACTACTGAATTGAGAAAGTATAATTCTGGATCTCATGAGATTTTCCTCAGATATGAGTTCTACAGAGATATTAAGAAAATTATCTCTCCTCGATTCTTCTAATAATAGACTAATAAAAAAACGGAAAATGATAAAAAGGATAACAATATTGATGCTTCTTCTTTTTCCTTTCTCAACTATTTTTGCACAAGTAGATGACAAACAAAAAGAAGAAAATGAAAAAAAGGCACAGAAAGCCAATGAACTATATAGTAAGTATGCCTATGTGGACGCTATCAAAATATACGAACGCATAGCAGAACAAGGATATGTAGACCAGACCATTTTGCAGAATTTGGGGAATTCCTATTATTTTAATGCAGATTATACAAATGCTTTAAAATGGTATGACCAACTGTTCAAAAATGCGCAAAAGGATAATTATACCCTTACTCCAGAGTACTATTATCGTTATGCTCAAACTCTTAAATCTGCAGAACGTTACCAAGAGGCTACTGCTATACTCCAACAATTCATGAAGCTTACTGGTCGTGAGGATATCAGAGCTCGTAAATTGGAAGAAAATACTGATTATCTGAAAGTTATCAAAGATAATTCAGGCAGGCTTACTATAAAACCAGTCGATATCAATACAGAATATTCTGAGTATGGTACTGCTTTTTATGGACCTGATGCGGTTGTCTTTACAGCAAGTAGAAAACCTTCTTTATTTAGAGAAGCTTCCAAGTGGACAGGAGAAGGATATTATGATCTTTTCAAGACCTCTTTGAAAGACGGTAATTTACATGGAGAAGAGCGTTTCTCTTCTGTACTGAATACCTCTCTCAATGAATCAAGTCCTATTTTTACTAAGAGTTTGGATACTATCTATTTTACTCGTAACTACTTGGTACCACTTACAAAAGAGGAAAAGAAAAAGAAAAATAGAGATGAAAAGATACTCTTGGAGCTATATCGTTCTGTTAAGAAAGGAGATAATACCTGGGCAGAGCCTGTACGCTTACCTTTCAATGTTACCGGATATAGTGTAGCTCATCCTGCACTTACTCCTGATGGAAAATATCTCTATTTTGCTGCAGATATTGTAGGAACTCATGGGAAATCTGATATTTTCAGAGTGAAAATAAATCATGATAAAGGTACCTATGGCAAACCAGAGAATCTGGGAGAGATTATCAATACCGAAGGAAGAGAGACTTTTCCTTTTATCTCTCAGAATAATGTACTATTTTTTGCTTCTGATGGATTGCCTGGTTTAGGAGGATTGGATATCTTTGCTGTAAAGATCAATCAGGATGGTTCTCTCAAAGGATTACAGAATATAGGTCGCCCTGGGAATACTCCCGATGATGATTTTGCTTTTATTCTTGATGAACAAAAGAGCATGGGATTCCTCTCTTCTAATAGACCTGGAGGGAAAGGAAAAGATGATATTTACTCTTTTATACAGAACAGACCTTTGGAGTTCGATTGTTATAAAGTGATAAAGGGTGTCGTAAAAGATGCTGATACTCACGAGACACTCTCCGATGTATTGCTTACTCTTTCTGATAGCCAACAGAAAGAGATTACCCGAAAAACTAATGAAGCAAATGGTACTTTTGACTTTGGAAAAAATCCTGTAGATTGTGATGATACTTTTGTCTTTGTACGAGCTCAGAAGGAAGATTATGCAGTAGCTGAAGAACAAATCAATATTCGTCAGAATGGAGAAATTCACCAAGAAATATTCCTAAAGAGTATCAAGAAAAAAGTTACTGTAGGGGATGATTTGGCTAAATTCTTTAATATAGAAATTATATACTTTGATTTTGACAAATCAAATATCCGTCCGGATGCAGCTGTGGACTTGGCTAAGATTGTTGAAGTAATGAAGGAACATCCTACTATTAAGATAGCCATCAAGTCTCATACGGATAGCCGTGGTTCTGACGCTTATAACCTAGCTCTTTCTGATAGGCGTGCAAAATCTACTTTAGAGTGGATGGTACAGCAAGGTATTGATAGAAGCAGGCTCACTGCTAAAGGATATGGAGAAACACAGCTTGTTAATGGATGCTCCAATGGAGTTCCTTGTTCTGAAGAAGAACATCAAAAGAACAGACGTAGTGAATTTATCATTACCGAAATGTAAAATTTTTTCATAGTTTATATTTTTTACAGCAATAGGGAAACTTATTGCTGTTTTTTTTTGCAAATAAAAAATACACAAAAATAGGGTTTGTAATAATAATTTTTTATCTTTGTGCCTTATAATACCTATGGAGAAAATAGAAATTATTTTATAGATTGTGATACTAAATTATAAGATTAGATATGAATAAAAGGATTTTGTTTATGAAAAAAGGGTTGTTTTCTTTTTTTGTACTATTGGCTATTACAGCCCATGCTCAGTATACAGATATTATTAACTCTAATAAGCCAGGAAGGTCTATGGGAGCATATTCTGTAGGGCAAAAGGTAGCTCAAGCCGAAGCAGATGTGTATTATGAGACAAACAAACACGAAGCACTCAACCTTTCACAGGAGAATATAGGGCTTAACTATATGGTTCGTTATGGAGTATGGAGAAATGAGTTTGAGATCATTGGTGATGGTACTTTTCTATATAGCAATCGCACAGCAGATGGTCTTTCTTCCAGTAAGTTGGGCTTCCAGCGCAATACCATAGGAGCGAAATACCTCTTCTATGATCCTGTCTTCTTGAGCAAATCAAATGTCTATAGCTGGAAGGCCAATGCCGATTTTAGTTGGAGAAAGATGATTCCTGCTATCTCTCTGTATCTTGGATTCAATATATTAGAGAAAAATCGCTATCTCTATGAATTAAACAATGAGGATTATAAGATTATAACTCCTAAGGCTATTATAGCTCTACAGAGCCATCCACTTAACGAAGTGGCTTTGGTCTTGAACTTGGTGGGGAACAATATGGCTTCTAAACATGCACAATATAGCTATATTTTTACTCTAACACACAATCTTTATGATGATCGTTGGAGTATTTTCTTGGAAAGTGAAGGGATTACCAGTGACTATTACAAGGATTCTTTGCTAAGGATGGGAGCTTCCTATCTGATAGATGAGAATTTTCAGATAAATGCTTCTATAGGAGCCAGTTGGAAAACTACTCCTACACGATATCTTGGAGGGGTAGGAGTTTCTTACCGCTTCTATGATCGGTACAGAGATATAGAATATATAGAAAAGAAAAAGGCCAGAGATAAGCAGAATAAGGAAGATGCTCAGATATTTGGCTTCTGATAAATATATTGATAAGTAAAAAGTAATGCTTGTTTGTAATGAATTAATTTACAATATCTTGTGTTGTTATTAACAGGGTTTGTTATTTTGTTGATTATATTCTATTACAATACTTGCTTTTTACAGAAAAACGTTGTAGATTTGCAGTGTGATAACCTAATTAAAATTTTAAAAGTATGATTTTAGAAGAATTCAAAAAATATGCCGACCAGATGGGAGCCCAACTCTCTGGTATACTCTCAGTTAGCTTCATAGGAACTGAACATGGCGAAGTCTTGTACAATCAATCTTTTAGTGGATTGGATTATACTGCTACTGCAAAGTTTGAAGCAGAAATAGCTAAAAATGCGCTTCAGGAGATCAAATATATTGATAATATACACGAGGATTCTCTTCGAGAGATTACTATCTCAAACAGTCAACAGATTCATGTGATCTATGTGTCTAAGGATTTTGATTACCTTATACATCTTATTACTGATGCCAAAAAAGTAAACTATGGAATCCTTAGTATCATCCATAAAAAATGTTATGAAGCGATGACTAAGGTGGTTACTTTTGACTCTGTACAAACAGAGCTTTATCCTAAAATAACACAGGAAGCCCCTAAAAAGGAAAGTCATTTCAGAAAATTATTTTTTAGCTAAAGCATTAAATCATGGAACAATTTCTTAACGGATATGTAGAAGAGCTTTTTTCTAATATATCAGGTACTATTTCTGTATCTTTGGTAAGTACTTTGGATGGCTCTATCTTGGCTTACAAGGCGCGTCTTGGGGTAGATAATCGTTTGGCCAGTTCTTATCAAGTAGAAATCTTTCGAAATGCAGTACTTTCTTTTGAAAATACAGAAGGGTTGGCTGATAAAAGTGTGGATGATGTGTGCTTGGTATATGAGGGGCAGACACATCTTATAGGACTCTTGCAAAGTAGAAAAATATTGCATCATATTATCTTGGACGATACAGCCAATATAGGTATGGCTAAGCTCCTTATCCGAAAAATACGCACTGAAGCTGAAGCAAAATCCTTCTAATACAACAACTTTCGAACAATAATCAAAATCATACTTTAATAATATAACTTACTGAAAATCATATTCTGTTTTTTGGTAAGTTATTTTTTGCCTAAAACCATGAAAAAAATTATCATTGCCATAGATGGCTATTCCTCCACAGGAAAGAGCACAACAGCCAAGCTCGTAGCTAATGCCTTGCAATATGTATATATAGATACAGGAGCTATGTACAGAGCTGTAACTTATTTGGCACTCCAACAGAAGTTTCTTTCTTCTTCTGAAGAAGGAAAAGAAAAACAGTCTATAGACGAGCAGGGATTATTGAGAGCTCTTGAGCAAAGCGCTATCAGCTTTCGATATAACTCCCAGCGGGGAGCTTCTGAACTATATCTCAATGGGGAGAATATAGAAAAAGAGATACGTAGTATGACAGTAGCTACCTATGTGAGTGAAGTGGCTAAAATTCCACAGGTACGTGCTTACTTGGTGAACCTACAGCGACAAATGGGAGAGCAAAAGGGAATAGTTATGGACGGACGTGATATAGGCACCGTCGTATTTCCTGAAGCCGAACTAAAGATATTCATGACAGCTTCAGAGCAAATACGTGCGCAAAGACGCTTTGAGGAACTACAACAGAAGGGGGAACAGGCTTCCTATGAACAGGTACTTAAGAATATACAAGAGCGTGATTATCAGGATACTCACAGAACAGAATCTCCCCTACAGAAAGCAGACGACGCTATAGAAATAGACAATTCAGACACTACAGTTATTGAGGTAGTCTCCCAGATTGTACAATTGGCTCAAGAAAAAATAAAAGCGTAGGTAACTACGCTTTTTATTTTTTATAAATGTCCATCGGCCTCGGGGAGTATTCCTTTTACATCATAGAGAATACTGTGTGTTTTTCTCAATTCCTTCCAAGGGAGGTCAAGGAATTCCTTATGAGCAACAGCCAGTACAATAGCATCATATTTTTCGATAGGAAGTGTAGTTACAGAGTGTATCTGATGCTCTTCCCATACTTCTTTAGGGTTAGCCCATGGATCATATACAGTTACTTGGGTATGGAAAGATTCTAACTGACGTACCACATCGGTAACTTTAGTGTTGCGTACATCAGGACAATTTTCTTTGAAAGTAATACCTAATACTAAAATATGGGCTTTATGAATGGTGATATTGCGCGCTATCATGAGTTTGATTACTTGATCAGCTACATACTTTCCCATGGAATCATTCATTCGGCGTCCGGCTAAGATAATTTCTGGGTGATAGCCTACCTCTTGTGCTTTTTGGGCTAAGTAATATGGATCTACTCCTGTACAATGCCCTCCCACCAGTCCGGGAGAGAATCTTAGAAAATTCCATTTGGTGCCTGCGGCTTCCAAAACGGCTCTTACATCTATCTCCAAGAGGTTGCATATCTTGGCAAGTTCGTTTACAAAGGCGATATTAATATCCCTCTGAGAGTTTTCTATAACCTTAGCAGCTTCAGCAACTTTGATAGTAGGTGCCAAATGAGTGCCAGCTTCTAAGACAGACTGGTATAGAGCATCTATCTTTTGAGCTACTTCAGGAGTGGATCCGGAGGTGATTTTTAGAATATGCGCTACAGTATGGAGCTTATCCCCTGGGTTGATACGTTCCGGTGAGTATCCTACAAAGAAATCTTCGTTATATTTCAGTCCAGAGACTTGTTCTAAGATGGGTACACATTCCTCTTCGGTACAACCAGGATATACAGTGGACTCGTAGATGACAATATCTCCTTTTTTGAGATATTTACCTGCCACTTCACTCGCTGAATACAAAGGGGTCAACAAGGGACGATGATGTATGTCCACAGGAGTAGGTACAGTGATGATAAAATAATTACAATCCTTTAATTCATCTGAGTTATCAGTACAAAAAAGCCCTTTTTCACCTTCTGTAGTAGTAGGATTTTTTTCAGATAAGACTTCTTGAAGGAGGGAACTGTCTATTTCCAAGGTGATATCTTCTCCTTTTTTTAGAGAATCTACGCGTGATTGTTTTTTGTCGTAACCTACTACGGGGTAGCGTGTTGCAAAAAGGCGTGCTAACGGGAGGCCTACATATCCCAGACCAATAACCGCTATCTTTATAGTATTCATTGTGCTTCTATATCTTACTTAATCTAAATTCCTTTTTCATCTAAAAATTCTTGTAGACTCATCGTATCAGCAAAGAAAATTTCTCTGGGTTTGCTTCCTTTGAAAGGGCCTACTACTCCCAATACTTCTAGCTGATCCATGATACGTCCGGCGCGTGCATGACCTATCTCCAGCTTACGTTGGAGCAATGAAGTAGATCCTTGTTGGGCACTGATGATGACTTCAGCAGCCTCTCTCAGGAGGGAATCTTTTTTGGACATATCCACCTCAGGGCTACTTCCTCCACCTTCCTCTCCTACATATTCTGGGAGTAGGAAGGCATCAGGGTATCCTCGCTGGGAACCTATGAAGTTGGCGATACGTTCTACTTCAGGGGTATCGACAAAAGCACATTGGATACGTATCAAGTCATTGCCTTGGGTGTAGAGCATATCCCCTTTTCCGATAAGTCGTTGGGCACCAGGACCATCCAGAATAGTCTTGGAGTCAATGGACTGAGAAACCTTAAAGGCTACACGAGCAGGGAAGTTGGCCTTGATAAGACCTGTAATCACATTGACCGAAGGTCGCTGGGTTGCGATAATCAGATGGATTCCCACCGCACGTGCCAGCTGTGCTAAGCGAGCGATAGGAAGTTCTACCTCTTTGCCAGCGGTCATGATAAGGTCAGCAAACTCATCTACTACCAATACTATATAAGGTAAGAACTGGTGACCATCATTAGGATTGAGTTGGCGTGCTTTGAACTTGGCATTGTATTCCTTGATATTGCGCACCATAGCATTCTTTAGTAGGGTGTATCGGTTGTCCATTTCTATACACAGAGAGTTCAGTGTATTGACAACCTTGGTAGTATCGGTAATTATAGCTTCTTCATTATCAGGAAGTTTTGCCAAGAAGTGGCGCTCTATTTTGTTATAGAGTGTAAGCTCGACCTTCTTCGGATCTACAAGGACAAACTTCACCTCAGCAGGGTGCTTTTTGTAGAGTAGGGAGGTAAGTACTGCATTGAGCCCAACGGATTTCCCTTGTCCTGTAGCCCCTGCCATGAGCATATGTGGCATTTTAGCAAGGTCAACGACAAAGGTTTCATTACTAATAGTCTTACCAAAGGCGATAGGTAGTTCCATTTCTGCTTTTTGGAAATTAACAGAACTGATAACCGAACGCATAGGCACCATGGCTGCATTTTTATTAGGGACTTCTATACCTACAGTACCTTTTCCAGGGATAGGGGCAATGATACGAATTCCTAAGGCGGCTAAGGATAGAGCAATATCATCCTCTAAGCTTTTTATTTTAGAGATACGTACTCCAGGAGCAGGGGTTATTTCATAAAGAGTAACGGTAGGACCTATGACAGCTGTGATACGAGAAATCTCAATCTTGTAATCACGCAGTGTCTGGATAATGGTGTTTTTGTTCTCCTCCAATTCTTCATCATTGCGTACTACACCTGCTTCTTTGTATTCCTTGAGTAGGTCTATAGGAGGAAATTGATAACTCTTGAGTTCTAGGGTAGGGTCATATTCTCCGAAATCCTCCACCAAGCGGCGAGCTACATCCTCTGGATTGACCATTTCCTCTTGTTTGATTTCTACTTTGAACTCTTTATCTTCTATGGTGGTGTCTTGGCTTTCCTCTTGGTCATACAACAGAGGAATATCTTTCCTGTGGGTATAGATATCAATAGCATTGTTCTCCTCCTCTTTTCTTTCTTCCTCTCTCTCAGTAGAGGGCATTGTGAAAATTTCTTCTTCTGGTAAGTCAGATGGTTTTTCTGCTGTTTTATCATCCTCTTTTGTTATTTTCTCAGAGGATTTCCAGATAGTTTTTTTATTTTTCAACCAAAGTTCTCCTGAAGAAAAACTATTTTTTATTTTTTCAGGGGTAAGGTGTAGCTTCCCAATGAGGTATAAGCATAAAATGAGAAGTAACAACAAGGCTGTCCCCAATCGTCCTATGTAGTCTCTTAGGTAGGCATTGATTTCGTATCCGCCTATTCCACTAAGGATAGTTGCATCGGAGGAGAAAAAGCCTAAGGAAATTGAGATGAAGAGCATCCACAAAATTCCCCAAAACCATTTGTTGAGCAGCTTGGTTTTGGTCGAAAGAATGAGCTTCAGTGCGGTAAGGGATAAGATAGCTAAGGGAATGAAGACTGCAATACCAAACCCTTTGTATATAAATAGATTCCCAATATAGGCGCCTACCTTATTGAAAATATTCTGTGATTGTATGTTCCTATCGGCAAGCTCTGAAAGAATACTTTGGTCAGCTTGCCAGCTGAAAATGAATGAGATGAAAGAGACACAAAGGATAAAACAAACAAATAGCAGAACTACTCCTATTGAGACTTTTCTCTCAAGGAAGGAAGTGGAATTTTTTTTGGTTTCTT
Source organism: Capnocytophaga gingivalis ATCC 33624 (assembly GCF_000174755.1). Lineage (GTDB taxonomy): Bacteria > Bacteroidota > Bacteroidia > Flavobacteriales > Flavobacteriaceae > Capnocytophaga > Capnocytophaga gingivalis. The sequence continues at coordinate 91,590 of NZ_ACLQ01000035.1, read as the reverse complement.
TCTTTGCGGGGGTGGATTTGGTTTTTGACATTGGCTGATAGCTCTTTGTAAAATTAAAAAACAGTGGCAAAGATACTTAATTAGGATGATTTCGCAAAGGGTATTGCCATTTAGTTTTTAACAATATTCAAAAGTGCCGTATTCGCTTTTTATAGTCAGGCGTTTCTTATCCGAATTTTCTACGTGTCCTATTACTTGGGCTGGCACGCCGAAGGATTCGGAGATAGCTATAATATCAGTGGCAACCTTTTCAGGTACGTAGAGCTCCATGCGATGGCCACAGTTGAACACTTGGTACATTTCCTTCCAACCAGTATTGGATTCTTTTTGAATAAGCTGGAAGAGAGGAGGTACAGGGAAGAGATTGTCTTTAACAATATGTAGATTGTCTATAAAGTGTAATATTTTAGTTTGTGCGCCACCACTGCAATGCACCATTCCACATATTTGTGTATTGTTGTAGTGTCTTAATATCTCTTTGATAATAGGAGCATAAGTGCGAGTAGGGGAGAGGACAAGTTTACCAGCATCCAAAGGGCTATTAGTTACCCTATCAGTGAGTTGTTTGCTACCTGCATACACAAGCTCATTAGGAACTGAGGGATCAAAGCTTTCAGGGAATTGATGCGCTAAATCCTTTGCAAATACATCGTGGCGTGCTGAAGTGAGTCCATTGCTCCCCATACCACCATTGTATTCCTTTTCATAAGTAGCCTGCCCATAGGAGGCCAAGCCTACAATTACATTTCCTTCTCTGATATTGGCATTGTCAATTACCTCTCTGCGATTCATACGTGCTATAACGGTAGAGTCCACGATAATAGTGCGTACCAAGTCGCCTACATCAGCTGTTTCCCCTCCTGTAGAATGGATGTTTATCCCAAAAGTTTTCAATTCCGCAATCAGTTCTTCTGTCCCATTGATAATGGTAGAAATTACCTCCTGAGGGATAAGATTTTTATTACGACCGATGGTAGATGAAAGCATAATGTGGTCTACTGCCCCTACACATATTAGATCGTCTATATTCATAATAAGCGCATCTTGGGCAATACCTTTCCATACACTTAGGTCGCCTGTAGCCTTCCAATACATATATGCCAAAGCCGATTTGGTACCCGCACCATCAGCGTGCATCACTAAGCAATAGTTCTCATCGCCTGTAAGATCATCGGGTATTATTTTACAAAAGGCTTTAGGGAACAAACCTTTATCTATATTTTTGATAGCATTATGTACTTCTTCTTTGGTGGCAGAGACACCACGCATCGTATATCGGCTGTCCATAAATGTACGGTTTTTTGCAGTTTTTTTAAGTGCCAAAGGTAATAAAAATACTTGAAATGACCAATATTTGAAGGAAATAATTTCGGTTATTTTATTTAACAAAAAAATAACTATCTTCTATGTTTGTTTATTGTGAAATAAATGTTACTTTTGTCCCTCAATTCTTAATATTTTTTTACCATGAATAAATTATTCTTTTTGGGAGCATTTCTCCTACTTGCTTCCACACAAGCCTTTGCTAAGGTAGGAATTCCTATTGGGAGTCGTGAGGTATTAGAGAAAGTGCATGATTTACCTGATACAGACGAGTACAAAAATGGGTCTACTTATGTCGATATAGGCCGTCTTCACAAAGAGTTCAATGTGGCTTATTTCCTTCCTCTCTGGATACAAGAAGAGCCTAAATTGGTTCTTATAGAAGCCAATAATAAGGATGCTTATTATGATATAAAGAAGGAAGATATGGATGCAATCCTAAAAGAGAATAATTTGGATGGTGAAAAGCTTAACAAATTGGATTTCTATACTCGTTATGGAGGAAAATTGGTAGCGGTAGCTATCATAGGCGTACTTGTATGGAGTGGACTCTCTCGCAAAGGGAAAAATGAAGATTAATAGATCTTGATACCTGAACAATATAAAGAAGACTGTCTGAATTTCTCAGGCAGTCTTTTCTTGTATTCTTAAAAAAGCACAAAAAAAATATAAGTAGGAAAATATTTTGATATTCTATAAGAAAAATATTTACCTTTGCAGATTGAAAATGATAAGGTGTTGCAGGGTTATGATTTACACAAGTCAGACCGTAGAACACTAATAATAATGATGTAATAAATAAAAGATGAAAAAAGTTTGTTCTATTTGCCAAGAAGTATTCAGTGGAATAGGGGTTGCTGCAGTTGCTTTGTTGCTTATCAATGCAGTAGCAGCTCCTACAGAGGTGGCAGTGCCTACCCTAAGTGAGGATGACCCCTTGATGTTGGCCGCTTCAGGCGAAAGAGATACTTTGCCTACCTATCAGATAAAGGCATGGGACTTACCTAAAAAAATGGATTTTGCAGGTGAGTCTGTGCCGCTGCAAATATCAGATGTACGTGAGCGCTTGGACCGTGAACTACTTGTCAACGTATATTGGCAATCGAATGGACTTCTCTTGATCAAGCGTGCCCATAAGTTCTTTCCCATTATAGAACCTATCCTAGCCAAGTATGATGTACCTAATGACTTTAAGTACTTAGCGCTTATCGAAAGTGGATTACAGAATGTCGTTTCTCCCTCTGGAGCTGCGGGATTTTGGCAGTTTATGAAAGGAACAGCGAAGGAGTATAACTTAGAAATGGAAAATACGGTGGATGAGCGCTATCACTTAGAAAAAGCTACAGAAGCCGCTTGTCTGTATCTGAAAAAGGCAAAAGAAGAAATGGGGAGCTGGACATTGGCTGCTGCTTCCTATAATGCTGGTAAGAGTGGAATCCGTACTCAGCTGAACAAACAACAAGTGAATGATTATTATGATCTACACTTGAATAATGAAACCAGTCGTTATGTATTTCGTATCTTGGCACTGAAGGAGATAATGAAGAATCCTAAAAAATATGGATTTATCTATAAGAAAAGTCAGTTGTACGATCTAGAACCAGTACAATATGTTACAGTGGATTCGACCATTACGAATTTGGCAAACTTTGCCAAGCTCTATAAAACCAATTATAAGACTATCCGTCTGCTCAATCCTTGGATACGTGATTTTACCTTGGAGAATAAGACAGGTAAGACGTATGTTATCAAAGTGCCAAAACAGTGATCGGTATTGTTACTAACCTCTGATCCTTCGAATACTAACAACTAACGGTGTGATAAAAGCAACAAATATACATAAGAAATTTGGACAAGTAGATGTACTCAAAGGAGTAGATATACAGGTAGATAAAGCTCAAGTAGTTTCCATAGTGGGAGCTTCTGGGGCAGGGAAGACTACACTGTTACATATCTTAGGTACTTTGGATACGATGACCAAGCAGGAGGGTAGTTCGCTTCTGATCAATGATATAGATGTAACAAAGCTTTCGGCAAAGAAGCTTGCACAGTTTCGCAACGAGCAGATAGGATTTATATTTCAGTTTCACCAGCTTTTGCCTGAGTTCACAGCAATAGAGAATGTCTGCATACCGGCATTTATCAAAGGACTATCTAAGAGGCAGGCAGAGGCTAGAGCAAAGGAGCTGTTAGGCTATTTGGGGCTTTCTCATCGCATCACTCATAAGCCACAAGCGCTCTCTGGGGGAGAGCAACAACGGGTGGCGGTAGCCAGAGCGCTGATCAATCAACCTTCGGTGATTTTTGCCGATGAGCCCAGTGGAAACCTTGATTCCGAGAGTGCTCAGCAATTACATCAATTGTTCTTTGACCTGAGAGATACCTTCTCACAGACCTTTGTAATTGTTACTCATAATACTGAATTAGCTCAAATGGCGGATAAGGTTTTCACTATGCAAGATGGAAGAATTAAAAGTGAAGAGTGAAAAAGTATGATTCACGATTTATTGAAAAAAAATAATGAAAAAAAAATTTGGTGGTTTCAATAAAAGTTCGTTACTTTGCACCCTGATTGAATAATAAACTAAAAAGTGATAAAATGGCACAAGTTTGCGAATTGACAGGTAAAAAAGCTATGGGGGGAAACAATGTTTCTCACGCTATGAACAAAACAAAAAGAAAGTTTAAGGTGAATTTAACCACTAAGCGTTTCTATATTCCAGAGGAAGACAGATGGATTACTTTGCGTGTATCAACCAATGCAATCAAAACCATCAATAAAAAAGGAATTTCCGCAGTACTCAAAGAAGCAAAAAAACAAGGATTTATAAAATAACTCATTAATTTACTGTAACAATGGCTAAAAAAGGAAATAGAATACAAGTAATCTTAGAGTGTACAGAACACAAAGATTCAGGAATGCCTGGAACTTCAAGATATATTACTACTAAAAATAAAAAGAATACTCCAGATAGGCTAGAGCTTAAAAAGTACAATCCTATCTTGAAGAAAGTAACTGTTCACAAAGAAATTAAATAAGCGAAACTATGGCAAAGAAAACAGTAGCAACTTTACAAGGAAAATCAAAGAGATTGACCAAAGTAATAAAGATGGTAAAATCTCCTAAAACAGGTGCTTATACCTTCGTCGAAGGAGTAATGGCCCCAGAATTAGCAGAAGAATTCTTGAAAAAGAAATAAATAAAACCCTTATAAGGGTTTTATTTGTTTTTAGTAATTATATATCTAAAAATTTAGACTATTCACTTGGTGAGTAGTCTTTTTTCTAAGATAGTACTGTATTGCTAAAGAGTTCAATTGATCAGGCAGACATAGGTTTCGCCTTTGTTATTCGGATAATTAGAAAAAAAAACTTATAAAAGTATATAAAAACAGAATAAATAGTAGGCTATTTATTCTGTTTTTATTTGTATATATGAAAAATAATATTATTTATTTACAAAATCAACGAAAGCATTAGTAGCTCCTGTGTTTGAAATGATATAATTATAGTTAAGTACTCCAGCTTTCTTCCTTTGTATAACATTGGTGAATAAAAAAGAAGCGATTTTTGTAAATTCATCAGTATCTTTTATAGAAAAAACTCCTTCTCTTTCTATCAGATCTTTAGCTTCGTTGAACTTTTCATAATTTTTCCCTATTACTACAGGAATACTGAATACAGCAGGCTCTAAAATATTGTGCAATCCTTTTTTTCCCATTCCTCCTCCTACATAAGCAATAGAAGCATAACTATATATTTTAGTAAGTAGACCAATTTTGTCTACTATAAGAACTTCGTATGAGGGTAATTTTTGTTTATCTACTTCTGAAAGAATGCCTACATATTTATGAATTCTTTCTTTGAGAGATAATATTTTATCCTTGTTACCTACTTCATGAGGAGCAATGATAAACTTCATATTTCCTTTGTAAGAATTTAGAAAAGGAATATATACATCTTCGTCAGCCTTCCATGAACTACCAAAAACCATACAAGGAGCACCAGAGAGAAATTCCTCTACGAAAGAAAGCTTGTTATCACGAGAGAGTATTTCCATCACACGGTCAAAACGAGTGTCTCCACTTACCATTACATTGGTAAATCCTATAGATTGCAATAGCAGTTTGGCATTCTCATTCTGAACAAAGAAATAAGTGAAACAAGGAAGCACAGCACGCATTCCATAGCTTCTTTTTTTGAAGAATAATTGGTCTTTGCGGAACACACCAGAAACCAGATAAGTAGGTATATGTCTGTTCTTAAGAGCAAATAGGTAGTTTTGCCAAAATTCATATTTGATAAAGATAGCCATCTGAGGATGTAGTAAGTCAAGAAAACGATTTACTTTTTTGGGAATATCCATCGGAAGATAAAGAATAACATCGGCATCCTTGCTATGCTTTTTCGCCTCATAGCCAGAAGGAGAAAAGAAGGTGACAGCTATTTTTTTCTCAGGGAATACCTCTTTAAGTTTTTTGATAATAGGGAGTCCTTGTTCGTATTCGCCAAGCGAGGCTGCATGTAGCCAGATGACCTGGTCATCCTCCTGAATATGTGTCTCTAAGATATGAAAACTCTCCTTCCGCCCTCGGTAGAAGAGCTTTATCTTCTTACTAAACAAAGAGAGTAGGGGGAGGGCACAAGCCACCAAGCGAGTGATTAAGGTATAGAGAATATTCATGATGAAATTTTTTACAAATGTACATATTTTTTGTAGAGTGTGAAAGATAAAAATTATTTTTTCTCAGAGGATGTTATTTTGCTTTTTATTTCTTATCTTTGTGCCTTAATCCAAAATGAAGTTTTATGAAAGCAACATTTCTACTTCCTATAATAGCTGTTTCTTTTGCAGCTTGTAACAACGCCACTCCAAATCAATCTGAAAACACTACAGAAACCCCTGAAGTTACTCAGGAAGTTCCTGTGGTAGGAGGTGATAGGGACGAACACGGCTGTATAGGAAGTGCAGGATATACATGGAGTGTGCTCCGAGGGGAGTGTATACAAGTGTTTGAAGTAGGTACACGCCTCAATCCTGTGGATGTGAAGGAAGAGGAAGCTGTAATTAGTGCTTTTATTGTCTCCAAAGAAGGTGACAACAGCCAAGTAGAGTTATTCATCACAAATGAAAACCAAAATCCGATCTTAAAACACGAAGCTGATGGAACTTACAAAGGGGGTAAATATCTCTATAATCCTAAGAAACAAGAACTTTCCATTGATGGAAGAGTAACTTATACTGCGAAAAACTAACCTATCAATGACGAATAACAAACTAAGTCGTTTGTCATTCGTCATTAATCATTAATCATTGACCATTAATCATTGAAAAAATGCTTCTTTTCTTTAAAAACCCAAAAAACACTATCTATGTGGTAGCTACCGAAGCTGCCCTTACTGAGACTGATCTTAACAAACTTAAATGGCTGTTTGGTAATGCTGAGCAACTCGATCAGCAAACGCTTCAAGGTACTTTCATCGGACCCCGTGCGGCGATGATTACCCCTTGGAGTACCAATGCGGTAGAAATTACTCAAAATATGGATATTCACGGGATAACTCGTATCGAGGAGTTCCGCGAGGTAGCCGAACCCAATACGCCTTTCGACCCTATGCTCTTTGAGCGATACAACGGTCTTACTCAAGATAGCTTTACTATCGACATTCAACCGCAAACAACACTCGAAATCGATGATATCGAGGCGTATAATCAGCAAGAGGGGCTTGCGCTAAGCGCTGAAGAAGTTGCCTACTTAGAAAATTTATCTAAACAACTGGGGCGCAAACTCACCGACTCGGAAGTCTTTGGATTCTCGCAAATCAACTCCGAACACTGCCGCCATAAAATTTTCAATGGTACTTTTGTCATCGATGGTGAGGAAAAACCTTCTACCCTCTTCAAACTCATTAAAAAGACATCACAAGAACACCCTAATAGCATTGTTTCGGCTTATAAGGACAATGTGGCTTTCATCCAAGGGGCTACCGTAGACCAGTTCGCACCCAAAAGTGCCGATAAACCCGATTTCTACGAGGTAAAACCTTTTGAGGCAGTGCTCTCCCTCAAAGCCGAAACTCATAACTTCCCCACTACCGTAGAGCCTTTCAACGGGGCTGCTACAGGCTCGGGAGGTGAAATACGCGACCGCCTCGCGGGCGGACAAGGTTCTTTGCCATTGGCAGGTACGGCTGTGTATATGACGGCTTACCCCCGATTAGAAGAAGACCGCCCTTGGGAAAAAGGAATGGCAGAGCGTAAATGGCTCTACCAAACACCAATGGATATCCTCATTAAAGCCTCTAATGGGGCAAGCGATTTTGGTAATAAATTTGGGCAACCACTCATTACAGGTTCGCTTTTCACTTTTGAACACGAAGAAGGCGGGCGCAAATTAGGTTTTGACAAGGTGATTATGCGAGCAGGAGGCGTGGGTTATGCCAAAGCCTCACAAGCCATAAAGCACACCCCCAAGGAAGGCGACAAAATAGTTATCTTAGGCGGTGAAAACTACCGCATCGGTATGGGTGGCGCGGCAGTATCATCTGCCAATACGGGGGCTTTTGGCGCAGGTATTGAGCTGAATGCCGTACAGCGTTCTAACCCCGAGATGCAAAAACGCACTGCCAATGCGATCCGCGCAATGGTAGAATCGGACGAGAACCCTATCGTTTCTATACACGACCACGGGGCTGGTGGACACCTCAACTGCCTTTCTGAACTTATTGAAGAAACCGGTGGTAAAATAGATTTGGATAAACTGCCTGTAGGCGACCCTACCTTATCGGATAAAGAGATTATAGGCAATGAATCTCAAGAGCGTATGGGACTGGTATTGCCCGAAAAGGCTATTGCCAAACTAAAAACCATTGCCGACCGCGAGCGTGCGCCTATGTACGAAGTGGGTGTGGTTACCAGCGACAAGCATTTCAGCATTGCCTCTGCAAAAAAAGGCACCCACCCAATGGATTTAGACCTCAGTGCGCTCTTTGGCAGTTCGCCAAAAACCGTAATGACCGATGAAACTGTCATTACTAACTACCAAGAGCTACACTACTATGCAAGTCAGTTACAGAACTATTTGGTACAAGTACTGCAATTAGAAAGTGTGGCTTGTAAGGACTGGCTTACTAACAAGGTAGACCGTTGTGTAGGGGGCAAAGTCGCCAAACAGCAATGTGCAGGCGCACTACAACTCCCCTTGAACAACGTAGGGGTGATGGCTTTGGACTACAATGGCAAAGAAGGAATTGCTACCAGCATAGGTCATTCGCCTCTTACGGCACTCATCAGCCCTACTGCAGGTAGCCGCAATGCTATTGCCGAAGCACTTACTAATATCGTTTGGGCGCCACTAAAAGACGGCTTGCAAAGTGTATCACTTTCAGCCAACTGGATGTGGGCGTGCCGCAATAAAGGAGAAGACGCCCGTTTGTACGAAGCTGTAGAAGCCGCTTCTAATTTCGCAATTGAATTGGGTATCAATATCCCTACTGGTAAAGATTCCCTATCAATGAAACAAAAATACCCCGAAGGAGGTGATGTGATTGCCCCTGGTACGGTAATTATTTCGGCGGCTGCCCATTGTAATGAGGTACAAAAAGTGGTAGAACCCGTACTCAAACGCAATGGAGGCAATATTTATTATATCAACTTCTCAGGCGCTCATTTTGAATTAGGGGGTTCGGCTTTTGCCCAAGTGTTAAACAAAATAGGCGATAAAGCCCCTACCGTAACAGATGCCGAAGGCTTTAAAACAGCTTTCAACGTAGTACAATCTCTGATAAAAGAAGGTAAAATACAAGCAGGACACGACATTGGTAGCGGCGGACTTATCACAACGCTCTTAGAAATGTGTTTTGCCGAAAACGACTTAGGGGCTACCATCGATTTGAGCGGACTCTCTGCCGATGAAGACCTTGTCAAAACCCTATTTGCAGAAAATGCAGGGGTGGTAATACAAGCCGATAGCAGCATTGAAGCCATTTTGGAAGCACACTTCTTAGAATGGGCGAATATAGGCGAAGTAACTACTTCACAAGAACTTACCATTCACCATTTCGGTAGAGACTATCATTTCAACATCCCCGAATTGCGCGATGTGTGGTATCTCACTTCTTATCTGTTAGACAAACAGCAAACGCAAAACGACAAGGCAACCGAGCGTTATCAAAACTATTCTGAACAGCCTTTACAATACACTTTCCCAGCACATTTCACGGGCGAAAAACCCGCACGCCCCGCAGGCAAACGCCCAGTAGCGGCAGTGATACGTGAAAAGGGTAGCAACTCCGAGCGCGAAATGGCAAATGCCCTTTACTTAGCAGGCTTTGATGTGAAAGACGTGCATACCACCGACCTTATCAGCGGACGTGAAACTTTGGAAGATGTACAATTTATAGGGGCTGTAGGTGGTTTCTCTAACTCCGATGTGTTAGGCAGTGCCAAAGGTTGGGCAGGGGCTTTGCTCTACAACGAGCAGGCTAAAAAAGCATTGGATAACTTCTTTGCCCGCCCCGATACCCTTTCAGTAGGTATCTGCAATGGCTGTCAGTTGTTTATGGAATTAGAGGTCATCAATCCTGAGCACACTGAACACGGAAAAATGTGGCATAATGATAGTGGCAAGCACGAAAGTGGCTTTGTATCAGTAACCATTCCTGAGAACAACTCGGTGATGCTCTCCACCCTTGCCGGTAGTACCTTAGGGGTATGGATATCAAACGGCGAAGGGAAATTCCACTTGCCATTGGCAGAAACCGAATATAATATTGTAGGTAAATACGCTTATCAGGAGTACCCTGCCAACCCTAATGGCTCTGATTACAACACGGCTATGCTATGCGACAAATCAGGACGCCATTTGGTAACGATGCCTCACATAGAGCGTTCGCTTTTCCCTTGGCAATGGGCGTACTATCCGAGTGAAAAAACAGCGGTTAGCCCTTGGTTAGAGGCATTTATCAATGCCCGCGAGTGGATAGAGGCGCGTAATGCAGAGAAATAGAATTCGGATGAAACGTATATTAGTCATATATTACACCCAGTCAGGTCAACTCAAGGAAATAGCGGATAATTTTGTAGCTCCTTTTCAAAAACAAGGGATACTTGTAGATTTCTATGAGATACAAATGGAGACTCCTTATCCTTTTCCATGGACAAATGAGAGTTTTTTTGGGGCTTTTCCAGAGTCTTTTTTAGAGTTACCTCAACCAATAAAGGCAATGCCTCCTGATATCGAGACACAAGAATATGATCTTGTGGTTTTAGCCTACCAAGTATGGTATCTTTCCCCATCTATTCCGGTGACTTCCTTTCTTAAAAGTGAGCAAGCACGAGCACTTTTGGAGGGAAAACCAGTAGTAACTCTTTCAGGGACTCGTAATATGTGGATAAAAGCACAAGAGAAAGTGCGAAGTATGCTTGTGAAGAAGGGTGCCTGTATAGTTGCTAATATTGCTCTTACTGATCGCCATTATAACCATATCAGTGTGCTGACAATTGTTCATTGGCTCTTTACAGGCAAGAAAGATAAGTACTTAGGTGTTTTCCCTCTACCAGGAGTTTCTCAGAAGGATATAACCAATGCTACTCAATACGGAGAATTGGTTTTAAACCATTCACAAAAAGGAGAGTATCAGCAGTCTTTACAAAAAGAGATTGTTGCTCAAGGGGGGGTACAAGTAAAGCCTTTTCTACTCTCAGCTGAAAAGAAAGCTAATCGTTTGTTTAGAATTTGGGCAAGAGCTATTTATCAGAGTCCCCGGAGGAAGTTTCTTCTTAAGTGTTTCCATGCATATCTGTACTTTGCTATATGGATACTAATGCCTATTGTATGGCTCTTCTACTGGCTTACCTATCCGCTTTTCTATAAGAAGATAAGGAGAGATTGTAAGGAAGTAGCCGAGAGGTGCTAAAAAAGAGACTGTCCGAAAAGTCTTGTTTTTAGCGGGCAAATTGCATCACATACTCCGCTTGTTCGCGGACTTTGCCCCTACAACAGAATCTAAAATACCTGATTTTCAATAGAATAAAATATAAAAATATTCAATTTAAACTTTTGAAAGACAATATTTTAGACTTTTCAGACAGCCTTTTTGTTTTACCCTTTGTCTCTACTTTAGCAACTCATATTCGAAGGCAGGGTAACCACGCTCTCCTTTATCATTTTTCATAGATAATATCTTGAGCTTGAAGTAGTTTCCATCTCCATCTTTGATAAGATAAAATAACTCATTTCTTATAAGAGCTCCCAATTGATTATCACGCCAATTTCTACCTATAATCATCTGGTTATTATATTTTTCTAAAGAAAAATTAATTTTCAAGGCTTTCTCCTTCGTATAAGCGCTATATTCAACATTACGCTTTTCTTCACTCTTATCAGAGGATTGAAATATAGTAGCTTTCGTTTGGCCATGTAGGTTACTGATAATCATATCAGGAAAAAAAGTAGTACTATTAAAAGGAGAACCTATTTTCTCTTTTTCAGTACTGAACCAACTAGTAGAGGGGGTAAAGCATAGATCCCAATCCTTCTTTTTGGGTTGTACTTGTACGGTTTTTCCAGTGGAGAGGTTTAGGAAAACAAAGTTATAATCTGCATTTTTAGAGATAGTAACAGTTTTGATATCTTTGAGTTCATCATTTTTGGCATAAGAGATCTCATATCCATTACCACTTCTTTTTACACGTATCTTCATAAAACCTCGGTGTGCTCCTTGTAGGTTTATACCTCCAGTTTCAGGAGTAGTGGTACTTATCTCATTCCCAAGGTTTAGGAGGTATACTTTATTTTCTTCTTCCTTTTCAGAAATCTGTGCAATAGCCGTACCGGTTCCTTTTAGTCCTGCTTCTTCTTGTAGGATACCTCTAGGATCATCAATTAGGTGATCGGCAATAGGTTTTCGAGAAGGTAGCTTAGGGTCATCATCAAAGAGAATTTCAGATACAGGAGCTACAAACTTGTGTATATCGGTAAAAGGAGTTTCCTTTACCGTCATAGCAATAGAGGGATTTAGGATAACCCTGAAATCGTCTCCACAATAGAAAGCCAAGTCCCAAGCATCTCTTCTTATGGAAGTCATTTTCCCAGAACTGAGATCTACATATACCTGATTGGGTTCGTTAGCTCCACCTACTTCAGGGAGTAGGGTATATGCCTTACCTGCTTCTATAAGATTCTTCTCAGGAGAAGGGGTAGGAGCTGGGGAGGGGGTAGGGGGAAGCGGTTTTTTCTCCGTTTCATCTGCTTTAGAGCAGTTTACCAATAGCCCTCCAATGAGGGAGAGCATCAAAAAATATTTTCTCATATCTTTATGTAATTAATTTATATTCAGGTTATAAGTAAGCTTTAGAAAATAGTTTCGTCCATTTCCCATAGGAAAGTTAAGTCGCACTTTTTCCCCAGCCATAGTTTTTTGATACAGTCCCACATCCATAGTATTAAGTACATTTCGTGAGCCTAAGGTGATTTCTAACTTTCGCTGAAAGCATCTTTTTTGTATAGAAACATCCAACCACCCATAGGGGTCTAAGTCAGCTATGACATATCCTGTACTGGACATTTGCCACATCTGAGACTTTCCTACGAATTTGTAATAAGCTGAAAAAGAAGTGTTCCACTTCTCTACTGTATAGGAAAGGCTAGCATTGGCATTGATATTCAGTAGGTAGCGATCATCAGTCCTATAGCGTTCTGTATCAATTTTTTGAGAAATCCAAGTAAAAGCACCTCTTAGAGAAGCCTCCCAGGCTGATAGCTTTAGACTGTGAGAGGTAGAGAGGTTATAGCTTGTGTACTTACTGATATTGATATATTGCGTATGTGGCATTCCATTGGTCATATCCAAGAGTACACTATGGATTTTGTCCTTGATATTGTTATAATCAAGCCCTAAGCTCTGGGTTAGTACCCCTTCCTCTCTTATGAGAGAAGTTTTTTTGATACTGGTCTCTGCCGAGAGGCCTTTTTCAGGAAGTAGGTTTTCATTTCCTAAGAAAGCATGCCCTAAGAAGACACTCTTAGTATATAGTTCCTCAAAGCTGGGAGTTCTATAGGATTTTCCTACAGAAGCCCTCCATTCCCAATGGTTATCAAGAGTCCATCTGCTACCCAAGGAATAAGCATATTGGTTCTGAAAAAGACGCTGGAAGGAAACTCTGCCCCCAGGGCGAAGGGAAAAATGATCAGAAAGATGCCATTCTAATACAGAATATAGGTCATAGTTATCCACCTGTCGCTCTACTTCCTTGAGGGTTTGTCCTTGATCAGTGATCAAGGAGAATCCGGTATTACGTGTCAGTTCATACCCCATTTGCCAGAGGAGTTTCTTGTGGGCTAAGGGACGACTTACACTTCCGGTGGAGTAGAATACCCGCATCGAATGTGTTTTTCTTTCCTTATTATTGATTTCCTTTTGATACTCGATCATATAGCGAAACTCTTCTTCTTTGCGTTCTTGGTATTGGTAAGAAAAAGAAACATTATAGAGCCACTTAGAGAGTGCTCCATTGAGATTCAGATGATGGAAATAGCGCAAATAAAAATCACGACGGTCATCCCCAAAATGATAACTTCTGTAGAGCGGACTAAAGGTAGATTCAGCAGTGCGATCATAAGCCTCAAACCGTTCGTTCATATATTCAAACTTATAGAGGAGCTTTAGCTTATCTTTTCGATAGCTAAGTAGAGCATTGCTCTGTAGGCTCTCATAGGGAGAGGTGCGATACCCTCTTTTCCCATCTGTTTGGAAATAGTTTTTTCCATGATATCCATTCCAAAATCCTTGATACTTATTATGAGTACTTCCCAAGGAGAAAAACCAAGAATCATTTAGGCTATGAGAGGCCTTGAAGGTTTGTATATGTCGTCCCTTATTCGAAAGATTGTATTCGGAACCAATACTTTCTTCCTGTATGGTATAGCCCACTTCCCAACGATGTTTATTTGATTTCTTAGTAATGATGTTGAGTATACCCGTGACAGCATTAGCTCCATGGGTGACCCCCATAGCTCCCTCTACAATTTCGATACGTTCTACATCGTCCAAGTTCACCTGTGAAAGGTCTGTATTATTACCAAAACCATTCTCACTGACTAAGGGGATATTATCTACCAGAACCTTGAAATAGTTTTCTCCTAATCCCATCATGGATACTGTCTGTTTTCCAGTATTGACATTGGGAAGCACTGTGATATTGACATATTGGTTGAGCACATCAGCGAGGTTTACTGCACCCATTTTTTGAATCTGTTCCTTGCTAATGACCTGTACATTCTTAACAGATTTCTTAATCGATTGGGGTTCTATTTGAGCAGATACGACCACAGAATCCAAAGAATACATCTTATCTTTTTCTTCTTGAGAGAGGAGGATATATGGGAATAAAGAGAAAAATAAGGTGAAAAAAATCCTATTACTCATCAGTATATTTCTTTTCTTTTCTATAAAATTTCTGTTCTAAATCCCCATTGGCTATATATCCAAACAGTTCCAAAGTGCCATCATTGAGGAAGAATTCTCGGTTACCTTTGAATCCATTTCTTTTGGAGGTAACGATGATTTTACTCAGATCTTCAGAAATCTCATATGCTCCTTGGTAAATGACTTCTTTACACTGTAAGCTACCCAAATCATATTGATAGATTTTGATATCTGTATCTGTAAATATGATCTTTTCTTTAGTCATACATTGTCCATTTTCCAGTATATCATTGTAATCATATCCCGCTCTTTTTAAGTGATGAATATACCAAGTACCCACCAATTCCTTTTTAGGATTGTATAGGTAATGCTTTTTATAGGTGGTAGTTACTGTGATAGTTTTTCCATCTTTCTGTTTTAGAGGGAAACTAAGGGTAAGAATATTTTCCTGAATCTGATAGGTGTAAGTCTCTTTTTGGGTTCCTTCTGTAAGGGTAAGTTGATCCTTCTGAATACTTACGGTATATTGGTGAGAATTATGTTTGCATTCTCCCAATTCTTTGTCTAAGTAATAAGAAACTTCTGATGCTTTGTACTCTTTGGAAAAGGTAATAGAGGATTGTCGCTTACAGTTGGAGAGTTCTCTCTCCAAAGGATCATTGCTATCTTTGATAGAAAGCAAGCGCCATTCTCCTTCGAGTAATTCCTCAGGGGTCTTCTCCTTGGTAGGGGGAGTAGGAGGTATAGGTGTAGGCTGAGGCTTCTCTGGTGTAGGCTTGCCAGGGTTTTCTTTTCCTTGAGAGTTCTCCTTTTGACAAGCAAATAGTAGTAAGGAAAGTAACGGAAGTATATATATTTTTTTCATCTTTATAAGTAATTATTTTCTTATTTTTCTATTAGTTAGCTCAGAAATAGGCTTTATTTTGTTTTTATAAAGTTCCCAGTCCATATCATTTTTGTAGGATTCTACAAGAGAATCAGGTACATAGATGGCAACTAAGTTTTCTATATACCCCATGGCCATATGTAAGGAGCAAACAGAGGTGTGTCTGAGAATAATGGTTCTTAATGAAGTACAGCCATTAAAAGCTTCTCCATTGATCTTGCGAACAGAGGAAGGTATATCCAAACGTCGGAGGTTTCTACAGTCAGAGAAGGCGCCTCTTGCTATCTCATCTAAGTTATTTCCTTGCAATTTAACAGATTCTAAGAGGGAACAATGAGCGAAAGCATCAGAATCTATATACTCAAGGCTACTGGGTAAAACTATCTTTTTTAGCTGTGTAAGTCCTTTGAAAGCCCCTTCGCCTATCATTCCTATATTTTTTAGTGCGGGAATCTGGGTGAAATCCACCTCTTCAGTACTCATATCCAGCCATTTGTTAAGAGTATATCCATCCGCTTCGAATTGTTTCTCCATAGTAGCGGGGAGTATCGTAATGGTGAGTTTACGAGACTCATAGTTTTTGGCTTCTTCATTGTCCTCGGAATCATGATCCTTGTCGTCATTTTTGTCTTTCTCTTCACTAACACTATTGAGGTCACGTACATAGAGTGTTTCTTCTCCCTTGGCTTTTCCCTTGATAGTAAGTGTTCCTGCTTGGTTAAGGGTTAGTTCTACATAAGGGCTGGAGGTTTTACTTAGTTCATATTTTCCATTGCCGGTGATAGTTACAGTCTTTGTCTCACCTACTTTCACATGTATGGTAGAAGGGGAGATATGAAAGGGAACCAAAGCTTGTGTAACTTTTACAGTAAGCTCAAGGGTCTTATTGGCACGCTCGTCTTTGATAGAGATACTTCCACTACCTACAGTTTTCCCTTTGAAGGTAATCAGATGTTCGCTCTGGGAGACTACCTCTACCAAAGAGTTTTGACTTATCTGGTAACGTCCTCCTCCCTCTATAGCAATGGATTGAGTTTGCCCTACTTTGATATTCAAAGTACTAGGATTGATACTAAAAGGCCTTAGGACAGCAATATGTAAGGGCAGTTCCTTGTTCGCCTTTTTGTCTTTTATCTTAATGGTTTCTTCTCCTGCTTTTACTGCTTTTACAGTAAGCGTTTTCTTATCATCTGATAGGGTAAGCTGTGCGATTTGGCAGTTTCCTATCTCATAATCTTCATTTCCTTGTAGGATTACTCTTTTCTCTTCGTTCATCTTTAGAGTGAGTTGGCTTGCAGATAGGCTAAATTCTTTGATAGAGGGTGCTGCGGCCATTACTTTGATACTTAGGGTAGCTGACAGATTGGCTTTCTTATCCTTGATAACCACTTGTGTATCTCCCTCTTGTAATCCCTTGACTATAAGTTTCTTTTTATCTCCAGAAAGACTCAGGGTTACATGAGTATTGGTAGGGATTTCATAGTCTCCATTGCCATCTATGATAACTTCTTTGCTCTGCCCAACAGTAAGAGTTAATTGCTTGGGAGAAAGTGTAAAAGAATTGAGTACTGTGATAGAGATTTCTACTTTCTCTTTGGTTATCTTATCCACAATGGTAGCTTTGAAAGCGCCTACTTTTTTTCCTCGGATACCTAATATTTTCTGATTGTTAGTGATTCCAATGAACGCAATTTCTTTAGAGCTCTCTGATCTTTCGAGATCATAATCATCGTTTCCAGATACAATTTCTAACTGTTTTACCTCCTCTACAAAAAGAGTTACCTCAGTAGGGCGGATAATTAAGTGCTTGAATTCCCTGTTTTTGTTGATAATAGTAGCGTAGTTATGCCATCCTTCTTTGTCACGATAGGTCTGGGTCACATGCTCAGGAACAAAGATATTCTGTAGGGTAGAGGAGGGGAAAGGTTCTATCGCTTGTTGTGTTTGGGAGTCTATGCCAAACTTCAGGGCAGGTGGGAGGGTGGCTTCTATTTTAATAGTCTTCAGGGCTGTTTCTTGGAAAGCCGCTAAGCTGATAAGGGTCACATTCTTAGGAATTGTAATTTCAGTAAGCTCTTTATTGCCAGCAAAAGCCTGCTGGTTAATTGTCAGTAGGTTCTCAGGGAAATGTATTTCCTTGAGCCCTGCATCAGCAAAAGCAAGAATACCTATCTCATTAATTGTGTTAGGAAGGTGTAAGGTACTAAGGCTCTTACATTCTTCAAAAGCTCTTTTAGGAATAGAGGTAAAGGAATCATTTTCAGGAAGTGTAACTTCCTTTAGTGCTGTACAACCAGCAAAAGCACCTTCACCTATAGAAGTTATAGAATTAGGTAGCTTGATAGTCTCTAATTTGGATACCTTTGCAAAGCTTTCCTTAGAGAGGAAAACAATCTTTTCATGAAGTGTAATTTTCTTTAGGGTACTATTTTCCTTGAAAGCACCTTGTCCGATAGAAGTAATTTCTTTGAGAATAGGGTCAGAAGAAAGGTCAAGTTCTTCCAAATGAGTATCATTCCACTTAAGCAGTGTTTTTTTGTCTTCACTCAAGGTATAGTAAGAAGGAGGAATGATTGCTTGTATGGAGATAGTAAGATCTGTCTTGCTGAGCAGATCAGTGACAGAGGCGGTTGTAGTACCTGACTTAAGAGCTTTTATAAGGATATTTTGATTTTCGTTGTTTAGAGTGATTTCTACAATTTCCTTACTTTCAGTACTTTGATTAATTCTATATGAGCCATTGCCAGAGCTAATGGTAAGTGTTGTAGTTTCTCCTATGGGTACTTTTACCTCGGTAGGGGTAAGTTCGAACGGCTTCAAAGAAGCGTTGTTTTTGGATTCCTCTTTGCTACAATTGAGGATAAGAATAGCTGTGAAAATGGCTAAACTGGCTAAGAATACTTTTTTCATAAAGTGATAGTTGGAATTAAAAAATAGAAGAATGATTAGGGGCTGACTTAGCCTACATCAGTGTAGGCTAAGTCAAACTCCTTTTTATTGTTTGGGCATTTTGGAGATAGGTTTTATCTTTCCCCAATCGGGTTCCCATTCTGGGTCATTTTTGTAGAGGGTTACACTTTCATCAGGAACGTATATGTCCACAAGTTCTTCGAAATCAGCTAAGTGATAGTTAGGCCACTTAGGAATCTCTTTGGAGTGGAGTACAAGGGTATTTACATTATGGCAGTCTGAAAAAGCTCCTTCTCCTATGCGTTCTACACTTGCAGGAATCTCAAAATGAGTGAGTTCTGTACAATGGGCAAAAGCACTACTTCCGATTTCTTTAAGGCCTTCACGCAGTTTTATTTTCAGTAGTTTTTCATTGTTGGCAAAGGCATATCCACCTATCTTGCGTACGGAGGAAGGTAGGTTAATTTCTTCAAAACTTGCATCTGAGAGAGAAAAATCTCCTATGCTCTGTATTCCTTCATTAAGATTGATGACCCTAAGTCTAGGACATTGGTTGAATAGTCCTCGTACAATTTCCTTGATACTACCAGGAAGAGTGACCACTTCTAAGAAGGGCAGTGCGGAGAAAGCACTTTCTTCTATTTTGGTTACATTGTCAGAAATGATAATAGAAGTAAGACCATACGAAGGGGTAAAAGCTTCTTTGGCAATAGTAGTTACTTGATTGAGTTTCGAGTCAGTACGCATGTCAATGTGTATAGTACGTTGGTTTACCCAAGCAAGGAGGGTTTTGCCATCTTTGCTAAGCCTATAGTCAGGCCATTCGTCTTTGGGAGTATGAGGGGTTCTATCCCCCAATTCGTAAGGGTTGCCCCAACCTTGTTCACTTTTAGGACCATACATCTTAAGATTCTGTTTGTCAATGTATAAGTCACCTATTTTTCCTTGGTCAGCTGAGGGAGCACCTTGACCAGATACAAAAGTATTACCAGATAACTGCTTGTCATCAAGGAGCTTGATAGGATTTTTTCCCCAACCATTTTCTTCGGATTTGGGGCCATAGAGAAGTCCTGTGAGTTTATCAATATAATAATCACCTGCTTCTCCTTTGTCCAAGAGTGGAGTGCCGTCACCTATATAGATACGACTGGCTTTTTTTACCTTGAGCTGCTCTACTGTTTCCTTGTTACAACTGGTAGAGATAAAGGCGATAGTGAATAATCCCAAGGTAGATATAACAATTGATTTGATTAGATTTCCCATGGAATTATTATTTAATAGGATGAATAATATTTTTATAGTCAGAGAGTTGAGCTTTATAATCCTCTATGAACTGCTCAGGGACATAGATTTTTTCAAGAGTAGCGACTCCTTCGAAAGGACTTCCAGTACCCTGTCCGAGACCACTCTCAGGAACATTTCCTTTGAAAGTCACCTCTGTCACCCCAGAATCCTTGAAGATTCCAGCACCTAAGCCTTTCAAAGAAGCTGGAAATACCACCTTTCGTAGGGTTTTACAACCTTGAAAAGCATTGGTATAGATATTCTCTATACCTTCTTTGAGGACAACTTCTTCTAAGGCTTCACATTTTTCAAAAGCAGCCCCATGTATATTTTTACAAGTAGAAGGAACTACTACTTTTTTAAGTTTTACACAGCTGACAAAGGCTTGCTGGCCTAAGACCTCCAATCCTTCAGGGAGCTCCATGGTTTCCAAGTATAAGCAATACTGAAAGGCAGTTTCCTCTATGGTAGTTAGTTTGCGATTGAATACAAATTCTTCCAAATAAAAACAGTTCTTAAAAGCAGAGGCTCCTATGATTCCCACTTGGTCGCCGAGAACAAATTTCTGTAAAGCACGTTGCTCAGAAACAGCTCCAATTTCGAGCTTTTCTACTTGGTTTAGCTTGGCATCCTTACGCATATCAATAACTTGAGTTTTAGGGTTCGTCCAAGCAAGCAGGGTTTTCCCTTCATCTCCTAAGCGGTAATTAGGTAAGGAAGCATCGTTATCCTGATTGGAACCATTGTTAGGGTTTCCTCCCAGTACGATACCATTTCCCCATTGGTTTTTAGTCTTGGGGCCATAGAGTTTTTTAGTCTCTTTATCAAGATACCAATCCCCCTCGTTTCCATCAGTATTCTTAGGCATTCCAGTGCCGGAGAGGATACGTGCTTTGCTACTGATATCTTTTCCAAAGCGAACAGGAGCACCCCAACCTCCCTCTTCGGCAGATTTTTTGGGACCATAGAACTCTGCTGTTTTTTCATTAATGTAATAATCCCCAACTTTTCCCACACTATCTACAGGAGGCGTTTCCCCCCTTAGGATAGCAGATCCAGCTTGTTCTACCTCACGCTCTTCGGTAGTTTGTTTAGTACATTGCACTGTAGTAGTGAGACTTAGGAGCATCACTGAGCAGATGATTATTTTTCTCATTTTTGTGTAAATTATAGATTGTAAAAATTAATTCTTATTTTATATGAACTTAAGATAAGGCTCATGTATGATAATCTTCAGAAATGTAGAAATAAACTAAGATTAATTATAAATAACATCTTTGGCTGCAAATTTACGTTTAATTCTTTTTTAATCCAAATTATGATAGACTATTTTTAAGATGTGAATTAAAAAAAATAGCTAAAAAAATCTAAATACATAGTGATATTTACTAATGTATTTTTGATTAAATGTTAAATTTTTTAAATTAATACATTCATTTGTAGGGTATTAAAGAAGAAATCTTAGCAAGGATATAAAATTTATCTAAAAATCTCAGTAAAAAGTAGTAACTTTGCAACGCTTATAAAAACAAATAAATAATCTAAATAAAAATACTTTTATCTAAAACAAATCTTCATGTTCACAATCAAATTACGTTCTTTGGTGTTGTTATTACTTTTATTCTCATGGCCAAAACTCTACGCACAATCTTATTGGAAAGAGAATAATACACAACGATCTACAGCACAGGAAAAAACTTACACTTATTACACTCTTGAAAGAAAGGCTTTTGAAAAAGCTTTGCACAACACAAGTGCACGTTCGTCCCAAGACTATACCTATATAGATATACCGGATGGTACTTCCGTAAAAACCTATAAGGTACGCAGGACAGCAGTACTTTCTCCTGAGTTGGCACAGAGATATCCTCAGATAGAGACCTATTCGGGTTATGCTCTTGATAATTCAGATCAATTAGTTAGCTTCACTTGGTCTCCAGCGGGGTTGTCGGCTATATTTCAACAGGATTTTAGTTATACTTTTGTACAACCTACCGATAAGAGAGGGAAAAATCATAAGGTGTATCAAAGAAGTGATGTCTTAGAGAGTGTACATTTTGATTGTACTACTCAAGGTGCCGCTAAGAAAACACCCACTTCTTCTGCTACACAACGTAATAGCTATGAGAGCGAACATACATTACGGACAATACGTATTGCGGTGGCTGCTACCAGCAGTTTTACACAATACTTCGGAGGGAAAATTCAGACGCTTGCTCAGATCGCCTCAACCATTCAGCGAGCTAACCAAGTATATCGTTCCCAGATGTCTGTACAGTTCCAATTGGTCAGTGGTGAGGAGACACTTATCGAACATAGAAGGGATGATAATCTCTCAAACTATATCAATCAAAATTGGACAGGTTCTCAGTTACAGAAATTCTTGGATGATAGGGTCGGGACGGCTAATTATGATGTAGGGCACTTGTTCCACAATACCACCAATCCCAATGGGAATGCAGGGTGCATAGGCTGTGTGTGTGATGATAACAGCAAGGGAAAGGCTTTTTCAGCAGGAAATTTAGGATCGATGGATATAGATCGCTTTGATATTGATTTCTTCTGCCATGAGTTGGGTCACCAAATGGGAGCAAACCATACACACAATCTACAGAATGAAGGTTATGGAGTACAGGTAGAACCAGGTAGTGGCTCTACAATCATGGGATATGCAGGGATTACAGGTAATAATGATGTACAATCTCGTACAGATCCTTATTTTAATCATATCAGTGTCCGACAAATAGTGGATTATATCAAAAAGCAAAGTTGTCCTACCACTGAGAATGTAAGTAATACTCCCCCTCAGATAGCGGATTTGCCTAATTATACTATTCCTAAAGGGACTGCCTATGTACTTGATGGTACAGCAACAGATCCTGATGGGGATAAGCTCTATTACACTTGGGAGCAAGCAGATAATTTGGGTTCTATTACCTATGATCGCTTCTCTCCTAATATTCCTCGTGGGCCTATGGCACGTTCACTTCCTCCCACTGAGTCCACACAGCGCTATATCCCTCGTATGTCACGTATCTTACAAGGGACCTTGACCGAAAGAAACCCTACCCGAAGAAGTGCTTGGGAGACAGTCTCCAATGTGAAGAGAAAACTTACATGGGCTTTTGTAGTGATGGATAAGAAGGTAGGAGCACGTAATGATAGAGAGCATGATCGGGTAACAGGGAATACCAGTTATGCCCTGATGGAGATCAATGTAGCCTCCGATGCAGGACCTTTTAAGGTTACCTCGGATAAGAATAGGGCATATTGGTTTGTCAATAAGCCTCATACCATCACTTGGGATGTGGCTGATACAGACAAAGGAAGTGTCAATACCCAGAAGGTCAGTATCTATTTCTCTTTGGATGAAGGAGCAACTTTTCCTATCGTATTGGCTCGGAACATTCCGAATAATGGTAGCTATACCTTTACAGTTCCTACTTCTTTGGCCACTACTCAAGGAAGGTTTATGATCAGGGCTGAGGAGAATATTTTCTTGGCGGTGAACCTTGCGCCAATCACAGTACGTGAAGATGGAGATATGGATGGTGATGGAATCTTGGATAGCCAAGATAATTGTGTAGAAACACCCAATGCTGATCAGAAGGACACCGATCTAGATGGTATAGGGGATGTATGTGATGATGATCTGGACGGAGATGGGGTACTCAATACATACGATAATTGTCCCAATACGCCCAATGCTGACCAGAAAGATACTGATGGAGATGGTATAGGGGATGTGTGTGATGAGGATATAGATGGGGATGGTGTCCCCAATGGTAGGGATAACTGCCCCTACAAACCCAATCCTGACCAAAAAGATTCTGATGGAGATGGAAAAGGTGATATATGTAGTGGAGATAGGGATAATGATAAGGTCTTGGATGAGGTAGATAATTGTCCTGATACCCCTAATCCAGACCAAGTAGATACCGATGGGGATGGCATAGGCGATGCTTGTGATGAGGATATAGATGGAGATGGAGTACTCAATGCCCAAGATAACTGTCCTAAGACCTCAAACCCTGACCAGACAGATACTGACGGAGATGGAGTAGGGGATGTATGTGATGAGGATATGGATAATGATGGTATCCCTAACTCTCGGGATAATTGTCCTTATGTAGCCAACCCTGATCAAGTAGATACTGATGGGGATGGCATAGGTGATGTGTGTGATGACGATATAGATGGGGATGGAGTCCCTAATGAGAAAGACAATTGTCCAGCGAAGGCAAATCCTGACCAAAAAGATACTGATAAGGATGGAGTAGGGGACGTATGTGATACCGATGCTGATGGAGATGGAATAGCTGATGAGGAGGATAACGAATTTGATATAGTACTGATTCCTAATGCATTTACTCCTAATGGTGATGGAATCAATGATAGTTTCTACATACAGCGAATAAGCTTGTACCCACAGAATACCTTACAAATATTCACACGTCAGGGACAGCTTATCTATCAGGCAAATGGATATAAAAACCAATGGCAGGGAATAGGTACCGATGGTATGAAAGTACCTCAAGGGTTCTATTACTATATACTTACTCTTAAAAAAGCGAAAGAAACCAAAGAAGGATGGTTGTATATTAATTACTAACAAATGAAAAAAGCACAAAAAATCTTATTATTTCTGACAGTAACCCTTTTGGGGGAAGTTCTCAATGCACAATCTACAGATTTTATCTTCTATGATCAGCTCAAGAATATAAATAATCCTGCTGCTGTAGGAGAAGAAAAAGGACATACAATTTCACTGAACTTGCGTAGCCAATGGATGCAATCCTTGAATGCAGATGCCCCTCAGGTACAGACACTCAATACCACTCACCGTATTACCAATCGTATAGGCTTAGCTGGTTCGGTGGTCAGTGATAAGGTGTTTCTACAGAGGCAAACCGCTTTTTTTGCTGATTTTTCTTATTCCTTACCTCTTACAGAAAGTTCTACTATTTATTTAGGGCTTAAGGCTGGAGGAAATTTATATTACCTTGATGGAACACGATTTAAAACCTATAACAAGGAGTATGACCCTTATCTACAAGGGATTTCAGGAAAATTCCAGCCCAATGTAGGGGTAGGTGTTTATTATACAAGACCGCAGTTCTATATAGGAGTTTCAGCTCCCAACCTGCTCGCTTCGGATAAAACAAAGCTTGTAGAGGATAGGGTAACCACAGTCTCTGAAAGAATGCTTCTCTATAGTACTGGGGGGTATTACTTCCCTCTTACAGACGACTTTACAGTGAAGCCTTCTTATCTATTCTATGTTTCCAAAGGGAGTCAATATCAGCTGAGTGCTACAGCTTCTGTTATTTATAGGGGTTTCTTGGAGGCAGGGGCTACCTATAGAACCACTCAAGCGGCCAATGGATATATATTGTTTAATATTCCTAAGTTCTATCTCTCAGTAGGTTATGGATTCGAAAGTACGCTACAGCCCAAGGCCTCAGCAAGCATACGCAATATCCATGAGTTGATGGTAAAGTTCAATTGGTGAGGTATAAAATAAATTTTTAACAAATAATTTGCTTTTAAATAAGAGAAAAAACGTAGTTTTGTCTTTTTTTAAAACATAAAAAATGCAGGAGAACAAACCGTCCTTTTCTCAGACAATTAAGTCTTTCTCGCCTACTTTTTGGGTTGCCAATTTTCTCCAAATCATGGAACGTGGTGCTTGGTTTGGTATTTTTTCTGTTTTAGGTCTTTATTTAGTGGCTTCCACAGATGAGGGAGGATTAGGGCTCAGTCATGTAGAAAAAGGAAATATATTAGCCAATGTAACAGCTATACAATTCTTTCTTCCTCTTTTCTTTGGGGTGATTGCGGATCGTATAGGCTATAAGATTTCTCTTATTATTGCTTTTGTAATCATAGGTGTGGGATATTACCTGATGGGAACCGTAAGTAGCTATTGGGCAGTATATTTGGCTTTCCTTTTTGCGGCTATAGGAGGTAGCCTTTTCAAACCAGTAGCATCAGGGATTATTGCCCGTACTACTGATGAACAGACCAACACTATGGGCTTTGGGCTCTTCTATCTGATGGCTAATATAGGAGGATTCTTTGGTCCTTCCTTTTCCTCCTATTTGCGTACTACTATGGGATGGCGTATTATCTTCCTACAGGGAGCCATCATTATTTTTATCAACCTTCTGGTTGTATTGTTTTTCTACAAAGAGAAAAAAATAAACAGAGAGTATAATGTGCCTATTCTTCAGGAGATAAAGGGTTCTTTTGGCAATATCATAGAAGCGCTTAGGGATAAGAAATTGTCTATACTTCTGTTCCTTATGGTGGGATATTGGATGGTGTATAATCAGCTTTTTTATACCCTGCCCAACTTCATAGAGGACTGGGTGGATTCTGCCCCAGAGAGTGCTTGGATCAATAAGTATATTCCCTTCTTAGGAACTACTCTTACTGAGAAAGGACAGATCAAAGCAGAGTGGTATGGGAATATCGATTGTGTGATGATTATTCTTTTTCAGGTATCGATCTCCTATATGGTGATGCGTATTAGGCAAATCAGTGCCCTGATTCGCGGAACACTGATCGCTACTTTGGGAGTAGTGCTTACTTTTGTTTTTAACAATGTATGGTTTACCATCATAGGTACGGTGATTTTTGCCATAGGGGAGATGATTGCAGGGCCTACTCTCTATGCCTATGTCGCTCAGATAACTCCTAAAGGGAAAGAGGCTCTTTACCAAGGGACTCTGTTCCTGCCGGTGGCAGTGGCGAATTATCTTACAGGCTTTGTTACTGGTGATCTGTATCAAAAGTGGTCGGATAAGTATTCCTTGCTCAAAGTGGAACTTCTTCAGCGTCAGCTCTCTCTACCAGAGGGCTTAAGCAAAAAACAGTTCTTTGAGCAAGCTGAGCAACAACTACACATGTCCCCCGCTGAGCTTACTGAGTTTCTTTGGAATACTTACCAACCTAATAAGCTGTGGTTTCTTGTTTTAGCGATGGGGGCTTTCACTATAATCTCTGTTTATATCTATAATAAAATGATGATAAAGACTAAAGAGAGATGAGGCTATTGATTGCCCACACGACTGTACTTGACAATGGTTTGTTTTTTGGCATTATTTTTGTACTTTTGCGCCCATAACAAATACTAACGAATGTCAGAAACAAAGAAAACCTATACACAGACTCTAAAATCGTTCTCATCTACTTTTTGGATAGGGAATTTCCTACAACTAACTGAGCGATGGGCGTATTTTAGTATCTTTTCACTATTAGCCCTTTACTTGGTAGCTGGTACCGATGAGGGAGGCTTGGGGCTTACTCATACCCAAAAAGGAAATATTATGGCACAAATCACCGCCATTTTATTTCTTTTGCCGCTGTTCTTTGGAGTGATTGCCGATAGGATTGGTTATAAGCTTTCCTTGCTAATCTCTTGTCTCATTATGGGAGTAGGCTACTACCTAATGGGTACAGCTGTCTCCTACTGGGATATTTATCTTGCATTCCTCTTAGCGGCGGTGGGATGTAGCTTCTTCCGCCCTGTAGTGCAGGGGATTATCGCACGCCATACCACTGAAGAGAATAGTACCTTAGGTTTTGGTTTTTTCTATATGGTGGGTAATATAGGAGGACTATTGGGACCAGCTATGTCGTCCTACCTACGTACTACTATGGGTTGGAAGGTGATTTTTGTACAAGCTATGGTAGTGATTGTCTTTAATCTCTTGGTAGTTGTTTTTTTCTATAAGGAGCCTAAAGCCGAAAGAAAGTATAATATACCCTTACTAACTGAGATAAAAGGATCTGTACAAAACATAGTAGGTGCTCTTAAGGATAAAAAACTAACCATATTATTACTTCTTATGGTTGGTTTTTGGACAGTTTTTAATCAATTGTTTTACACTTTACCCAATTTTATAGAAGATTGGGTGGATTCTTCTCAGCAAAGTGACTGGATCAATCGTAATATTCCTTTCTTTGGAAGTACTTTTACTGAACATGGACAGATAAAAGCCGAGTGGTTTGGCAATATAGATTGTGTGATGATTATCCTAACTCAGATGGTAATTTCCTATTTTGTGATGAAAATGGATCAGGTTTCTGCTATGATTCGAGGGACTATAGTTATGACCATAGGAGTTACTCTTACTTTCATGTTCAAGGAAGTTATCTTCACTGTATTGGGAACGGCTATTTTTGCGATAGGGGAAATAGCAGTCGGTCCTACTATTTCAGCTTTTATTGCTAAAATCACTCCTAAAGGGAAAGAGGCTCTCTACCAAGGGACTTACTTCTTACCTATGGCCGTGGGGAGTTATCTCACAGGTTTTTTCTCAGGGGACTTATATGATAAGTGGTCGGATAAGCATTCTTTGCTAAAAATGGAATTGGAGAAACGTGCTATTACCTTGCCAGAAAGCTTGAATAAGAAGCAATACTTTGAGTTAGCTCAAGAAAAATTGCATCTTTCTGCTACAGAACTTTCAGATCTGTTATGGAATACTTATCATCCTAATAAGTTTTGGTATATCATCTTCGGATTAGGGGTACTGACGGCCTTTTCTATTTTTCTTTTTAATCGCTACTTGAAAAAATCTGCTCATTAAGTGATTCCTTCAATATCTAATAGCTACTCCCTAATGCCTAAATACCTCTTCTGGTTACTTTGGAGAACTTGGTTTTATATATTGGTAGGTACTCTTATAGTGCTTTTATTGCCAGTATTGCTTCTGCTTACCACTCATAAAAAATGGTATCGCTCTCTCTATTGGGTAATGCGATACCTATGGGCTACGCCTATACTATATGCGATGGGCTTTCTCCCTAAAATAAAACGTGAATATACAGTGCCAAACGACCATCATAGTTATATGCTGGTAGCCAATCATTATAGTATGATGGATATTATGCTCATGCTCTATTGTAGCAAGAACCCCTTTGTATTTGTAGGGAAGAAGGAACTCTCCAAACTACCTCTCTTTGGCTATTTCTACAAGCGAGTGGCCATCATGGTAGATAGGAAAAGCCCTCAGAGTAGGAGGGAAGTCTATACCCAAGCAATGGAACGGATCGGGGAAGGGCTTAGTATCTGCATCTTCCCCGAAGGAGGTGTTCCTGATGATGAATCAATAGTCCTTGACAGCTTCAAAGACGGAGCCTTTCGTATCGCTATTGAGTGCCAAATACCCATCGTGCCTATGGTTTTCTATGATACCAAAAAGCGATTTCCTTTCCGCTTCTTCTCTGGCAGTATGGGCGTGATGAGGGTAGATGTATTACCTCCTGTCTATACACATGGCAAAACTCTTCAAGACAAAGATACCCTACGCGAAGAAGTACGCTCCCTTATTCTACAGCGTCTAATGGGTTAGTTATCTAACTGCTGACTTATCATCTTAGTCGCTAAGATATGTTTGCATAATCCTCGATTTGTTTGGTGATTGGTGTACCAATTGCAAGTACATTGTGCCTTCTCGCCATCAAGAATAACAGTATGGGTCACTCCCCCTGTTCCTTTTACATTGGCTTTTACATAATCACCGCGTTGCTCTACGATTTGTACTTCATTATTTTCAGTGAGTTTTTTGGCATTTTGCAATCGCGGGTTCAGACTTATCAATCGCTGGGGTTTGAATGGCAAACGGCGGTAGAAATAATTGCTGTCTGTTAGGTTGTATCCTAATAGTCCTATACTCGAGAGCGATGCTTGTAGGGTCGCCATTGTACCCATATTCACATCATTCTCAATAGCCACCATCGTAGGCGAAAATACTTCGTTGGTCTTGAAGAAATTGTTAATCCCCACAAGCCATTCCATAGGTACTTCTTCAATCATATTCTCCAAGTATTTTCCTTCACCCGAAAAACCTCGATATACATTGTCTGACAGCAAGAAAAGCATTTCTACTCCTTTGAAATGCAACACAAAAGCAACTGATTGCTCACTGCTACTGCGATATACGTAAAGACTATCGGCAAGCAGAAGTAAGCCTTGTAAGAGGTTGAGACGGTGTACTCCTCCTATTTTGATAGCCCCTGCTGTAGCGGTAGGTGCAAAAGTGTAACCTACGCCACGTTTTACCAAGTAATAATCGTTTTTTACAGCTTGTTTGGGCAGAGAACGGAAGAGCTGAATGGCTTCGGCTTTATTGAGGCGATATGCCAAATCCATTTCAGAAAGATATACCTGTACGTTGCCCAATCCTTTGATCCAGCGGTTGGGGAGCGTTACTTTTTTCTCTACAGATTTGTGCTTTTCAGTGATGAAATGTGTTTGCTTTTGGCCTATCCCAAGTATCATTTTCTCGGAAGCGGTTACCGCATTGAAAGCGCGCACGGTTACATCGTTGAAATCGATATTGGTACAACCGCTCTGCAAGAAATCGCCGTCCAACACATCGTTGCGCAAGCCTACACGGGCATAAACGCTATTACAGGACGAGAACCCCTCAAAAAGCAATTCACCATTTCCTACCGAGATAATGGGGTCACGCAATTTTGCAAGCACTCCAGGGGCGATAGCAAACTGAGAGGCTACGGTCTTCGCCAGTGTAGCAAGACACTTAGCCACCACAAAAGGTTGGGTGATATTTCCCCAAAAGAAACAAGGCACTGCATTGTCTTCTTTGAGTTCTGAACAGTGCGAAAAGATAAAATTCTTCTCGTGAGCATTCGCCTCTTCTATCACCGAGGCGAACGGATAAGCATATTCAAAGTCGTTCATTTTATTTATCAATTTATTAGGCAAAGATAAGGATAATTTGTTGATTAGCAAATATGGGAGCTCTGGGAGCTAACAAGTAATACCTAATCGCTAAAAGCAGCTAACTTTTTGTGATTCGTAGGTTTCTTCTCTAATTTTTCAGCTAAAGGCAAATAGGCTTCTACCACACTTTTTTGGAAAGCTTTTACTTTGGGGTCGCGGGTGGGGAGATCCAAAAACTCTACAAAGCGAGCGATAGGGGCGTATTTATGCGCTAAAAGCGTCCCGATGGCTTCGGCAAGGTAGGTAAGCGTTTCCCCTCTTTGGAGTGCTAAAAGGATATACTCGGTAGCAAGATCGCGCAAGGGTTTTCTTTCGGCTAAAAGACAAGTAGCAACCATCAGCCAACCACCGTGATAGATAGGCAAGTGGTGCTCAAGGAGCAGACTCATCACACGGGTAGCTTCGGTGAGGGATTCCCCTTCCACACCTTGGGCGTAGGTAAGCAAGTACTTGCACAGCCATCCATCTATATAGCGGGGGTTTAGACTGAGCCCATAGTCGATATCCTCATCTGTTGCCCTGCTCATTGGTGATACATTGTAATAATTGGCTCCGAGGTCATTGTAGAGAGAATAAGCACTATATTTTTTATCCCAATTGTCCTCCAAAATGATTTTATTCAGTTCTACACCCTTAATTTTGGTAGGTTTTACTTCATATTTCAGATAAAACGGATGCGCCAAGCCCTGTAAGTTGGTTTTCTGTGGGATTTCCAATTCAGGGAATACTCCATCGAGGTCTTTCAGGCGTAAAACTTGCCCCCAGAGTACTCGTGTAGCATCGGTTACAGCTATTTGTTTGTTTACCTCAAAGTAATATTGCAAGGCAGGAGCATAGTTGCCCGTAAGGGAACGAGCCAATTGCTTTTGTTCTTCGGTAACTTCCGTAGGAAGCAAGCGGTTGAGCCCCACGACAACATCTTCTAACATCGGGGATTTTTCAGTTTTTTCATATTGTGCGATACGTTCTAAAAAGGTAAGCGGGTCTATATAAAACGGAGCGTGAGTGGGGGTGCTGACAAAGGGCAATGAGTTGCCTTGCTTGAGCTTTAGGAGCAGTCGCTTGGTTTTCTCTCGGAGGAATGGCGTAGGATTATAGAGCTTCCCGCCAAAAATATCATCGGAGAGTGAGGCTTTGCCCTCCCAAACATCAATCACCCAGCGCATACACTTTCGGTAGGTGGTAAATTCAAAAGGCTGTTCGCCCAACTGCTTTTGGTACGGACTTATTTGCCGAGAGAAGTCAGCAGGAATTTGCGCTTGTAACTGGTTCAAGCCCTCAAAGAAAAGGTCTAAAGCAAGAGGCGAACGCTCACGGATACAGTCGCCAATAAGGAAGAGCAGGTCGTCCCAAGTATGAGGAGTGCGAGCGGCAGGAGCAATTTTTGGGGTGCGAGCCGCACAGGCAGTTTCAGAGGTTTCTGATGAGTTGGGTGAGGGTAAGGATTGGAGAAGCTCTTGTGCCTTCCCTTTTAGGTAATCCTGATACGGTGCTACTACCTCTGCTAATCCCTCTCCTCCAAAATAAGTGGTTAGCAAGCTGGCAACTTTTTCTTGGAGTTTTACGTCGGGGACGGTGAAGAGTACCGCTAATTGTTCGCGGGATTCTATATGGGTAGGAGGTTGTTTTTTGTAATGCTTTGCTAAAATATCCAAACCTATGAGTTGTGATTTGGCTATCTTTTGGGTAGCAAAACACAGGGCAAAGTTGTCGGCAAAAGATTGGAAGTCAAATCCTTTTTCGCTGGCTATCTCTTTGATGAGCTTCATCACAAAGTTCACCACCGATGTTTTGTCGCTACTGAGCAGGGCAAAAAGGGTGCTTTGATGAGATAAAAGCTCTTGACGGGTAGGCTCGAATGTTTCAATAATACGGCAAAAGAAGTCAAGGATATTCTTTTTGTAAGGATTTAGGAGTGCCTCTATATGACTGCCAACGATACTACGGTCTGCGAAATATCCTTTAGCTTGCAGAATACTGTACAACTCTTTCCAAGCCTCAGAAGGATAGGGTACCTCTTGGGTGATATGTTGGGGGACTATGGCAAAAATCTTTTCGCTGATTTGCTTGTTTTCCAATAGAAAATCGACAAAAGGTTCATCGGTGATATGCTTATTGTTCCAAAAGAAGAATTTTTCTATAAATAGGTCTTCATCAAAGGCAATGAATCCCTTTTGGTACAAAGTCCAAAGGTTCTGAAAGGTAGTATCTTGTAGAAAGTGATTTTTTCTTAGAGACTGTAGTGTGGTGATGAGGTATTGCCCTTCTTGGGTTGTGAGCAAATCCAATAGGTGCGGAAAATAAAACTGCAAGAACTCAGCTACAATATCTTTATCAGAGCTATAACATCCTTTTACGGCTTTCTTGAGGGACTCACTACTGCGGGATACACATAAAAATATATAAGAAAAGCATACTATATCAAGGCTTTGTAATCGTGGTGCACGCTTATCGGTGTTGTGATATAGTTGTTCCCAGCGGGCTGTTTGCAAGGTATGTATAAGGTCATTGCGTTCTTCCTCTGAAAGCGCAAAGCAAATATTGCGAATGGCGGTAAAATCGTGTGCCTTAATGGCGGAAAGTAAGTTTTCTTTCATAGCGAAAAGTGACTAATTAATAAAAGTTGCTAATTTCTTATGGTTTGTAGGTTTCTTATCAAGTTTTTCAGCCAAAGGCAAATAGGCTTCTACTACGCTTTTTTGGAAAGCCTTTATTTTAGGGTCGCGGGTAGGGATATCCAAAAACTCCACAAAGCGGGCTATGGGGGCGTATTGTTCGGCTAATAGCTTGCCGATATATTGCGCTAAGAGGTTGAGATTTGTACCACTTTCCAAGCATTCTAAGATATAAGCGGCTGCCATATCGCGGGTGGGCTTTTTCTCAAAGAGCAAGGCGGCGGCTACAAACAGCCAACCACTGTGATAGATAGGCAAATGGTTCTCAAGCAACACTTGCATAGACGTTTGCATATACTCTATATCATACGACTCATTGCCCTTGGCGTAAGAGGCTATATAACGGAGGATTTGCGCCTCTGGATAGTGTGGGTTTAGACTGCATTGGTACAATATATCCGTGCTCCAGCCTTTGCGACTGTTGCCCGCATTGTAATACAATACAGGGTATTCCGTAGGTTTCTTACGTGCATCAAAATTGTTGTTCCAATTGTCGTGAATGCTCAAGTAATGGAAAGTAACTGTACTTTGCTTGCGGGTGAGTACCCCAAATCCAGTTTCAAAAGGCTTGACCACACACGGTATATCCTTAGCGGAAGTGTTACCAAACTCTACGAACTCACCATCGGGGTACTTGATACGAGTGATTTGCGTCCAAAGGGGCAAAAGTTCCTCGGTAGGTTGCACCTTATCCGTAAGCCCTATATAGTACTGAATGGTAGGAGCGTAGGCACCCTTGAGTTGTTGGGCTTTTTCTTTGGCTACTGCCGAAATATCTTTAAAGAGCAGTCGGTTGCAAGCCACTACCAAGTCGTGGAGGTCGGGATTTTCGCCTTGTCTCTCGTATTGTAAGAGTCTATCCATCAGTACCTCTACCTCTATATAGAACGGGGCGTGTGTAGGGGTGGAAAGGAAAGGGAGTCTGTTTTTCTTCTTGCGATTCTTCAACAGGTGCTGGGCTTTATGATATAGATAGGGGAGGGTGGTGAGGAAAAATGTTTCATCTTCCTCAATTAGCTTCTTTTTATCACCCGTCCAACGCTGTAAAAACCAACGCAAGATAGGCACTGAGGCAATGCCGTTCCAGTGTCTTTCTAACTGCTTAAGATAGGGTGCTAACTGCTCCTTAAAGTCAGTAGGGAAGTCATCTTGCAATTGGTTAAAGCCCTCAAAGAAAAGGTCGATAGTCTGGGGCGTACGCTCGCGGAGACAGTCGCCCAATAAGAATAATAGAGCTTCGGGGGTGGTGGGTGTTTCAAGTTCCGTCACATAGCCTACTCTCACAGATTTTTCCGAAGGAGAACAATCGGTAAGTTGACAGGAAAGATTATCGTTCTGAATAGGCGTAGGACTTAGGGTAGAAAAAAGCTCTAGGGCTTTACCTTTTAGGTAATCCTGATAGGGTACTACTACTTCTACTAATCCTTCTCCTCCAAAATAAGTCTTTAATAAGCTTGCAGCCTTCTCTTGGAGTTTGGCATCGGGCACAGTAAAAAGTACCGCTAATTGCTCGCGATAGTCGGGATTGGTAGGGGCTTGCTTTTTATAGTACTTTTCTAAAATATGTAAACCTATGAGTTGGGATTTGGCTATTTTTTGGGTAGCAAAACAAAGCGTAAAGTTATTGGCAAAAGATTGAAAGTCAAAGTCTTTTTCATTAGTAATTCGCTGTATATGCTTGAGGGCAAAGTTGATAAGGTTAGTGTTGCCTGTACTGAGCAAGGCAAAGAGGGTTTGCTGGCAGGCGAGGAGTTCCTCTGTAGTAGGCTCTAAGAACTCAATCCAACGGCAATGCCAATTGAGGTGAGGTTTTTTCCAAGGGTTGAGCAGGCTCTCCAAAAGTTCGGGGATGTACTTTCTATCGAACACATAGCCTTGTCTTTGCAGATGTACAAAGAAGTCCTCCCACGGTTTGGCATCGTGGAACATTTGGTTTTCATAAAGGTGCAAACGCCTAAAAATCTTGTCGTGGAACTCTTGGTCATGTAGTACTAAATCGGTATAACGGACTTTTTTATCATCATAGAGATAGGTTGCAGTGATATTTTTGGTAAAAAGTGCCTCGTCAAAAGGAATTTCTCCCGCCTTGTAGAGCGCCCAATAGGTTTCAAAAGAGATGAACTCTTTTTCATAGGGCTTTAGTGCACGGTAAAAGTCTAAGATAAAGCGATATTTTTCCTCTCGGAGGATTTTGGGGAGAATGTGTAGCGCTTTTGAGTCGCTAAAAAAGCGGGAACTTGCTACATAATAACCACATATTTCGTGAATGCTGAGCGCTTGGTATTCTTCCACACTTCGGGTAAGGAGAAATAGTGCTATAATAAACTCGTAATCGGAATTGTTAGGCGGTTGCAATTCAAACATACCTTTATCCCCAAAAGATTCTTTTAGTCCCCATTTAGACTGTTGGAATTCCTCTAAAAGGGCAAGGCGCTCGTTATCTGCTAAGTTACTGCAGAAGGAAAAGAGAGTATCTAAATCGTGGGTAGTAATCAGTTTTTTTAAGTGTTCAAACATAAGGGCAATTTGTTAATTAGTAAATTAGCTAATTAGCCAATTGGCTAATTTTTTATGATTCGTAGGTTTCTTTTCTTGCTTTTCAGCCAAAGGCAAATAAGCTTCTACTACTGCTTTTTGGAAAGCCTTTATCTTAGGGTCGCGGGTGGGCATATCCAAGAACTCTACAAAGCGATTGATAGGGGTGAGTTTTTGGGCGAGGATATCGGCTATAAAGTGTTGCAAATAACTGAGGTCTTCGTCACGACTAATGGCGCGGAGGATATACTCTGCTGCGAGGTCACGGGTTTCCTTTTTGTCGTGAAGCAAAGCCATTCCTACAAAAATCCACCCACTGTGATGCACGGGCAGATCGTATTCCAAGAGTAGTTGGAGGGGCACCTGCAAGTTGCGATAAGTTTCAGCATCACTTACTCCTACCCAAGGTGGGGTGTATTTACCTAAGAGCACATCTACATATTGAGGGTTTAAGGAAATTGTATAACGTAAGGTATCTACATCAAATATCTGAAAAGCCCCAGCGTTGTAATAGTTATAAGGTAAACGATCTTCTTCTTTTTCAAAAGTCCCACGTTGATAGTCGTTATACGGACTATTAATATACTTCTTTTCCAAATAAAACCATTTGAGTTCAGAGTCAATTTCGTAACTTAGGAAGAAAGGTTTTACAGCCGAAAGATAGTCCTTGGCAGCGGTAACTTCAAATTCAGTAAACACTTTGTCAGGGTGTTTTAGGCGGGTGATTTGCGTCCATAATGGTAGGAGCTCCTCTGTAGGGGTTACCACATCGGAAAGTCCGAAGAGGTAGCCCAAGGCAGACGCGTATTGTCCTGAAAGTGAGCGTACTTTTTCATGTGCTTTAGGGGTAATGGTACTCAATAACAATCGGTTGCAAGCCACTACCAAGTCATCCAAATCTACTTCTTTGCCTGCTGTTTGATAAGCGAGCAGTCGGTCGGCAAGGGTCTCAGCATCTATATAGAAAGGCGCGTGTGTAGGGGTGGAGAGGAAAGGCAGTTTGCTACCTGTTTTGAGTTTGTCAAGGGTTGCCTTTACCTTATAGAGTAGGTAAGGAATCTCATCACGCAAATACCAAACGTTGTGGAGCACACACGCTTGCTTGAAAGGTTCTTCTTCGTTGGTATTGAGGCGTCTTACTTGGGTATTCATTTTTTTCCAGTCCTCAGGAGACTCCAAAGGTCTGTTCTCCACCCAGCCCGCAAGGAGCAGTTGCAGGGCAGCCAACTGTACATTGGTATAATACATCCCATTGACTTGCGCAATATAAGGGGCGAGTTGCTCCTTAAAGTTTTCTGGCAATTGGTCTTGTAGCTGTACCAGTCCCTCGAAGAAAAGGTCGATAGTCGCAGCTGTACGCTCACGGAGGCAGTCGCCAAGGAGGAACAGGAGTTTTTCAGGGGTTAGGGGACAGGAAATAGGTGTCAGGGTACGGGCTGTTTTTTGGGGTTGGGAGGTGCAAGCCGCATAGGCATTTTGGGAGCTGTGGGAGTTCTCAGAATTTTCTGAATTTTCCGATGGACTTAGGGTTGCAAGGAGGTCTTGGGCTTTGCATTTTAGGTGATCGCTGTAAGGGGCGATGACCTCGGGGAGACCTTTGTGGTTAAAATAGGTGGTGAGGAGGTTGGCAACTTTTTCTTGGAGCTTCACGTCGGGGACAGTGAAGAGTACCGCCAATTGCTTGCGGTAGTCGGGATTAGTAGGAGCTTGCTTTTTGTAGTACTTTTCTAAGATATCCAAACCTATGAGCTGTGATTTAGCTATTTTTGGGGTAGCAAAACAAAGCGCAAAATTGTCGGCAAAGGCTTGGATATCAAAGGCTTTTTCGTCGGCTATTTGCTTGATGAGTTTCATCACAAAGTTGATTACCGAGGTCTTATCGCTACTGAGCAGGGCAAAAAGGGTCTGCTGAGAAGGAAGGAGTTCTTCTGTTGTGGGTTTGCAGCTCTCAATAATACAGCAATAGGTATTGGCTGTATAGGTCTTCATAGGACTGAGTAAGGCTTCCAAGAAGTTAGGTACTACTTGGGTACCTTTGAAAAATCCTTTTGCCCCGAAATCAAGTAATTTCTCATATTCTGTAACATAAATATGTCTTTTTTCAAGGAAATAGAAAGGTAGTTTCTCTCCTATTTCTTTAGCAATACGGGGTCTTTTAAGGATAAAGGACTCTATTTCTTTGTGTTTGCTCATTAGAAATAAAGCATCACATAGCTTTTCTATCAAAAAATCTTCCTCAAATGGGATAAAATCATTTTCATATAGTGACCATAGTACAAGGAAACCTAAATGTTTACAACTCTTCACATCTAACTGAGTGAGTTGTTCTAAGAAAAGCGGATTTTTTCCCTCTTTGAGTACTGAAATCAGCTCAGAAATATCACGGCTATATAATAAGTTTTGTAGTTCTTTGTCTAATGCCTCGAATTTGAGGGTTCTTGTGTTTTTCTTTGCCATAAAATAGTTCTATCAGTTATAATGAATAAGATATAAAGAGAAGTGATAACCATTAATAGAAGGATTAATCAACCAATTGCGCTAACTTTTTATGGTTTCTTGGCAACTTGTCCTGCTTCTTCACTTCTTCTAAATAGAGCTGTACTACTTCTTTGCCAAAGGCTTTTACGGCTGGTGGATTAGGGCGGTCAAGGAATTCTATAAAGCGCGGTATGGGCAGGTAGTCCCATGCGAGTACTTCAGCGAGATAGGTCTTTAGGTAGCTCAGGTCTTCCCCACGAGCAATTGCCTGACAAATATACTCATACGCCAAATCGCGTGAGGGGCGTTTTTCAAAGAGCAAACACGCGCCTATATACAGCCAACCGCTATGGCGCACCCTAATATCATAACGCAAAGCACTTCCAAAGGCACTGACATATTGCGAATTCAAACCCTT
Source organism: Capnocytophaga gingivalis ATCC 33624 (assembly GCF_000174755.1). Classification (GTDB taxonomy): domain Bacteria; phylum Bacteroidota; class Bacteroidia; order Flavobacteriales; family Flavobacteriaceae; genus Capnocytophaga; species Capnocytophaga gingivalis. Next base: position 52,897 of record NZ_ACLQ01000035.1, on the reverse strand, counting down.
TCGGTTCCAACAATCGCGTGAGGGGCGTCTTTCAAAGAGCAAACACGCGCCTATATACAGCCAACCGCTATGGCGCACACGCAGGTCGTAGCGCAATACGGCTTCCAAAGGCAAAGACATATCGCGCACTTGGTCAGCCTCATTCATTGTTGCCCAGAGCGCTATGTGAGCACATAATATCGCATCAGGATAGTGGGGATTGAGGCTTAGTTTATATTCTGCCTCTTGAGCCGAAATGCATTTCCCTTCATTGGCATTGTAATAGTTGTAAAGGGTAGGACGGCTTTTATCTTTGCCGTATTTGTAATAATGATTGCAGTGATAGGTGAACTCTTCGCCTACTTCACCATTGGCATAAGTTCTTTTCTCCCAACCATAACGGATATAGAAAGGTTTTACCACGCTAAGGATATTCTTTGCCTGAGTAGTTTCAAATACTTTGAACTCCTCATCGGGGTGTTTTAGGCGGGTGATTTGCGTCCATAGCGTTAGAAGCGCTTCGTTTAATTGTATTTTATCAGTAAGACCTAAGTAATACTGAATAGCAGGAGCGTAGTCGCCTTTGAGTTGTTGGGCTTTTTCTTTGGCTGCTGCCGAAACCTCCTTAAACAGCAAGCGGTTGCAGGCGACAATTAGGTCGTCGAGGTCGGGGGATTTGCCTTGGGCTTCGTATTGCAAGAGTTTATCCACCAACACTTCTGCCTCTATATAGAAAGGTTCGTGTGTAGGGGTAGAAAGGAAAGGCAAGGTGTCTTTCTCTTTGAGCTTTTGGAGTGTGCGTGCTATCTTATTAAAGAGATAAGGGAAAGTCTGTTGTGCTTGATTGGCTGCTATGTGCATCACTCTTGGTTTGTCGAGTTTATCGGCTTGTGTATATTTATCTTCTTTGTATAGTTTTTGAATTTCTTTCCATTCCTTGTCGGTATCATATACAAGGGGTGTAGAGCTTTGGTTGCTCCAAGAGTCTAAAAATAAGTATAGTAGAGGCATCGTTCCCACAAACCACTCACGGGCGAGAAGCTGCTTGAGGTAGGGTTTTACCTGCTCAGCATAATCTGCAGGGATTTGGTCTTGCAAGCGTACCAGCGCATCAAAGAAAACATCAATAGTAGCGGCTGCTTTTTCGCGGATACAATCACCAATGAGGAAGAGGGTTTCATTAGGGGTTAGGGGATAGATGATAGGGGTTAGGGTGCGAGCCGCACAGGCAGAGCGAGCCGCACAGGCAGTTTGGGAGTTCTCGGACGAGGCTGACCTGTCGGACAAGTCGGACGGGGCGGATGATTCCGATGGACTTAGAGTTGCAAGGAGGTCTTGAGCTTTGCCTTTTAGGTAATTGCGGTAAGGTGCGATGACTTCGGGGAGACCTTCTTGGTTGAAATAGGTGATGAGTAGTTCAGCTACAGCTTCTTGTAGTTTTATATCGGGCTGAGTGAAGAGTACTGCCAATTGTTCACGATAGCTGACATCGGTAGGAGTATGTTTTTTGAATTCCTTTGCCAAAATCTCTACTCCTTGAAGGAGTGCTTTAGGTTGCTTCTCTACGGTAAAGGCGAGCGGGAATTGCACGCGGAAGCCTTCAAAATCAAACTTTTGCGCATTAGCAATAGAGACGATGTATTCCATAACGGTCTTCACTACACTGCCTACTCCAGTGCCTAAAACGGCAAAGAGCGTTTGTTGATGAGCCAAAAGTTCCTCTTGGGTAGGGGCAAGCCATTTGAGCAAACGGCAATGCCAATCGAGGTGGGGTTTCTTCCATTGGTTGAGCAATGATTCTAAAAGCTGCCCTACAAAACTACGAGGAATTTGGTAGCCATAATGCACCAATAATTCAAATACCTCATCCCAATAGGTAGTTACCTTAGCCGAACCCAAGTCGTTGGTCTTACGTAGGGTGTTGTCACTCTTCCACTTCGAAAGGTCAAGCACTTTGGTCTCAATACGGTAGAGTTGTAGGAGTACCTTTTCAATAGCTTCGGGGTTTTGCAAGAGGAAGTTTACATCGGCGGTTACATAGCGGTTGAACATAGAGACCTCAAGAAGGTTTTTTACAAAACGTTCTTCTTCAAAGGGAATCCATCCTTTTTTATAGAAATACCATTGGAATCCAAAAGAAAGTCCGTTAATTTCTTTGTTGTAGCGTTCTTTGAGCACTTCTTTGATATAGTAATCTGGCGGAAACTTTGTAAAGTACTTGATTACAGGTTCAAAATAGTAAGAACCCAAGATAACATAAGGAGTTACTTGATAAATTTCACCATAATAATTTTCTTTATTAATCATCACTTTGGCAATATCGCTTTCTTCACGTACCATAGTGATAAGGGCGTAGTTAAGCGCTTGAAAAACACTATCTTTATGGCGATAAGTATCCTTTTTATCCACGTTCTTTTGTGGGAAATCTGTTTCTGAATAGGGGTTTAAATCCTTGATAGCAGCGATGGTGCTATAACGCTCACTATCGGTGAGTTGGCTTGTAATGCTTAAAATAGCCGAAAAATTTCCCTCGGCAATGGCGGTGATGAGTTCTTTTTTCATTTTTCATTTCATTTTATTATCAAACAAATCAATTGATTAATTAGTCAGTTGTGCTAATTTCTTATGGTTTCTTGGCAGCTTATTCTGCTTTTCCACTTCTTTTAAATAGAGCTGTATTACTTCTTTCCCAAAGGCTTTTAGCTTCGCATCGTGGGTGGGTCTGTCCAAAAACTCTATAAAGCGAGGGATAGGGAGAAAATCCCAAGCGAGTACTTGGGCAAGGTAAGTTTTCAAGTAAGTTAAGTCTTCCCCACGAGTAATTGCCTGACAGATATATTCATACGCCAAATCACGTGAGGGACGTTTTTCAAACAGCAAAGCCGTACCTATATAGAGCCAACCGCTATGGCGTACCCTAATATCATAACGCAAAAGCACTTCCAAAGGCACTGACATATTGCGAATTTCGCGCACTTCGTTACCCGTAACCCAAGTGCTGATATAGTCACACAGCATCGCATCGGGGTAGTGAGGGTTGAGGCTTAGCTTATATTCAAAAATAGTACTGATGGGCGAACTTCCACCATTAGCATTGTAATAGCGATATGGGAAGGCATTCTTTAGATCTGTATAACTTACCCCTACCCACTCGGTGTGGTGCTCAAATACAAAACTCTTATGAGACTTATTTTCCTGCCAGCCATAGCCAATTAGGTAAGGTTTTACTACCCCCAGAATATCCTTAGCCGAAGTGTTTTCAAATTCTGGAAACGCTCTATCGGGGTGTTTGATACGAGTAATTTGCGCCCAAAGAGGGAGAAGCTCTTCGGTTAGTTGTATCTTATCAGTTAAACCTAAATAATACTGGATAGCAAGCGCATAGTTACCTTTGAGTTGTTTGGCTTTTTCTTTGGCTGTTGCCGAAACTTCTCTGAAAAGCAAGCGGTTGCAAGCTACAATCAGGTCGTCAATATCAGGTTGTACGCCTTGCGCTTCATATTGCAAGAGCTTATCCACCAATACCTCTGCTTCTATATAGAAAGGCAGATGCGTGGGGGTAGAGAGCAAAGGCAAGTGGCAGTGCTGGAGGATAGCGTCAATGACCATTTGCCCCTTGCGAAAAAGAAACGGCAGGACTTGGCGGGCATTGCCTAAGTAATAATCCTGCGTATAGGCTTCAAACTCTTTTTCGGAGAGCTTTTTGCGCTTTTTACAGAGTTCTTCCCACGTATAGCTACACTTAGGGTCAAGTGCTAAAGGACGGCGGTCTATCAGCGCACGTAAGACTCCCAAGAGAATGGCATCGGTAGGGATTTCCTCCTTATCTACTCGCTTGGTGAGTTGTTTGATATAAGGTGAAAGAGACTTTGCCCAATCGGCAGAGAAGTTATCTTGTATAGTAATAAGTCCCTCCAAGAAGACATCTATTGTATGAGCAGCAGGCTCGCGTAGGCAGTCGCCGAGGAGGAAGAGGAGGTCTTCAGGTTTTAGAGGATAGGTGATAGGGGTTAGGGTGCGAGCCGCACAGGCAGTTGGGGAGTTCTCAGAATTTTCAGAATTTTCTGATGGACTTAGGGTTGCAAGGAGGTCTTGGGCTTTGCCTTTTAGGTAATCGCGGTAAGGAGCGATGACTTTGGGAAGACCTTCTTGGTTAAAGTAGGAGGTGAGGAGGCTAGCGACTTTCTCTTGGAGCTTCACATCGGGTACAGTGAAGAGTACCGCTAATTGTTCGCGGTAGTCGGGATTGGTAGGGGCTTGCTTTTGGTAGTATTTTTCTAAAATCTCTACCCCTATGAGTTGGGATTTAGCGATTTTTTGGACAGTAAAGCAAAGTGCAAAATTATCGGCAAAGGATTGGAAATCAAAATCGGGATGAGTGCTTATTTGAGCAATACGCTTCATTGCAAAGTTGATAAGCGATGATTTGTCCAAAGTTAGCAAAGCAAAAAGCGTATGCTGACTTGGTAGCAACTCTTCTTCAGTAGGTACTAATCCCTCAATCCATCGGCAGTACATATCCAATACATTCTTTTTCCAAGGGTTGAGTAATATTTCTATAAAGCTGGTTATGAAGCTCTTATCAGGGAAATAGTTTTTCTTACAAAGCAGGGTAAAGACTTTTTGCCATTCCAAACTACTACTAATAACATAATCTATATACTTAGCCGTATGAGGAATCACCCGTGTTGCCAGCTCAGGATACTGGAGAAGTACCTCAGCTACTTCAGTTTCTTGTGTACGGTAATACTCAATATCATATAAGTTTTTGACAAAAATCTCTTCATTAAAAGGGATAATCCCCTCTGTGTAAAGGGCTAAGAGTATTTCGATAGAAAAACTACGTGGGGATTGCTCAAAAACCTGTTGGGCACCCGCTATCATATACGCCCCTTCGGGGGTGTGGATAAAATCCATAAAGGCTTGGGTGTGTTGGGAATTCAAAAAGAAAAGAGGATACTTAATACGTGTATGATAGCTCTTTACAGAAGTGAAATCCAGCTGTTTTTCTACACTTAGCAGTTCTTCTACGCTATGGCATACACACATCATCAGATAGGTGATGACATACTCGATTTTGTAACTAAGATGCTTTTCCTCGAATATATTTTCCCAATCTTTGTTGTGAGTTTGCTTTTTGATTTGTGTTTTTTTCTGCTCGGGAAGGGCAAAGGCAATACGGCGGATTTCTACCCAATTTTCATTTTTAAGGGCTGAGATAAGTTCTTTGTTCATAAGGTACTTTTACTATTATAATTATTAGTTAATCAAAAAACTAGCTAACTTCTTATGGTTGGTAGGTTTCTTTTCTTGTTTTTCAGCCAAAGGCAAATAGGCTTCTACTACCGCTTTTTGGAAGCCCTTTACTTTAGGGTCGCGGGTAGGAAGATCCAAAAACTCTACAAAGCGGGCGATAGGGGCGTACTTATGAGCTAAGAGCGTTCCGATGGCTTCGGCAAGGTAGGAGAGTGTTTTCTCTCTTTGCAGGCTTAGAAGGATATACTCGGCAGCCAGATCGCGCAAGGGTTTTCTCTCGGCTAAAAGACAAGTAGCGACCATTAGCCAACCGCCGTGATAGATAGGCAAGTTGTATTGTAAAAGCAAACTCATCACGCGAGTGGCTTCAGAGAGGCTTTCGCTATCCATCCCTTGGGTATAAGTGAGTAGGTATTTGCACAGCCAGCCATCTATATAGCGAGGGTTTAGACTGAGCTCATAGTCAATGTCCTCATCTATTACCTTGCCCATCGGCGATACATTGTAATAATTGGCTCCGAGTTCATTATAGTACGAATAAGTACTATGTTTTTTATCCCAATTGTCTTCCAAAATGATTTTATTTCGTTCTACACCGTTGATTTTGGTAAGTTCTACTTCGTATTTCAGATAAAACGGACGCACCAAGCCCTGTAAATTGGATTTCTGTGGGATTTCCAATTCAGGGAATACCCCATCAATATCTTTCAGACGTAAGACTTGCCCCCAGAGTACTCGTGTAGCATCGGTTACAGCTATTTGTTTATTTACCTCAAAGTAATATTGCAAGGCAGGAGTATAATCGCCTGTAAGGGAAAGAGCTAATTGCTTTTGTGCTTCTGTAATCTCGGTGGGGAGTAGGCGGTTGAGCCCTATGATGACATCTTCCTGCATAGGGGTTTTACCTGCTTTTTCATATTGAATAACGCGCTCTAAAAAGGTAAGCGGTTCTATATAAAACGGAGCATGAGTGGGGGTGCTGATAAATGGCAACGTGTCTTTCTCTTTGAGCTTTTGTAGAGCACACGCTATCTTATTGAAGAAAAAAGGGAAGATCTTCTTCGCTTTATTAGCACTTACGTGTATTTCTCTTAGTTTGTTGAACTTCTCGGCTTGTGAGTATTTCTTTTCGTTATAGAGTTCTTGTAATTCATTCCATTCCTTATTGGTATTATAAACAAGAGGGATAGGGCTTTGGCTACACCACGAGTCTAAAAACTGATAGAATAGTGATGTAACAGCCCTTTCGTTAGAGAGTAACTGTTTGAGATAGGGTTTTACCTGCTCTGGGTAATCTGCAGGGATTTGTGCTTGCAACTGGTTCAAGCCCTCAAAGAAAAGATCTAAGACAAGGGGAGAGCGCTCACGAATGCAATCGCCAATGAGGAAGAGCAGATCGTCCCAAGTGCGAGGAGTGCGAGCGGCATAGGCAATCTTGGGGGTGTGAGCCACACAGGCAGTTTGAGAGGTGCGAGCCGCACAGGCAATTTGGGAGTTCTCGGAATTCTCAGAATTTTCTGATGGACTTAGAGTTGCAAGGAGGTCTTGAGCTTTGCCTTTTAGGTAATCCTGATAGGGTGCTACGACTTCTGCTAAGCCCTCTCCACTGAAATAGGTGGTTAGGAGGTTGGCGACTTTCTCTTGAAGTTGGGCATCAGGGACGGTAAAGAGTACCGCTAATTGCTCGCGATAGTCGGGATTGGTAGGGGCTTGCTTCTTATAGTGCTTCTCCAAAATATCCAAACCTACCAATTGAGATTTGGCGATTTTTTGGGTAGTGAAACACAAAGAAAAGTTATCGGCGAAGGCTTGGAAGTCAAAGTCTTTTTCGCTGGCTATCTCTTTGATGAGTTTCATCACAAAGTTCACCACCGATGTCTTGTCGCTACTGAGCAGGGCAAAAAGGGTGTGTTGGTTAGATAAAAGCTCTTGGTGGGAGGGTTCAAAGGTTTCTATCCAACGGCAATACATATCCAACACAGTCTTCTTCCAAGGGTTCAGTAGGGCTTCGATAAAAGAGTGGAGAATCGCATTTTTGTTAGTCAAATATCCTTTTTTGTTTAGGGTATGATATATTTTTTTCCATTCTTCTGTAGTAAATATAGTATCTTGGATATACGCTGGTACAGAAGGGAAAAGAACAACTGTTTCTGGGTGTTTCAACAGGTATTTAGTAAGATGCTCGTCTGCCTTAAACCAATTGAGGTCATACATTTTTTGTATAAAAACACCCTCATTAAGAGGAATATACCCAGCCTTGTATACCGACCAAAGTATTTGAAAAGACATCTCCAGAGGATTATCTTTATACATCAGCTGGATACCTTCTATCATATAAGCCCCTTGTGGAGTTTGAACGAAATCTAATAAAACTTCGTCTTCTAAAGAAGATAGAAAATAGTAGTAATTCCCCTTTACATAAGGTTCTATATTCTGGAAAAGTTCTATTTTTCTTACCTCCTCTAAGGTATTGCACACACACATAATAGTGTATGAGATAATGGCTAATTCCTTATTAGAGAAATGGTATCTTTTTTCTTTTTCGAGGATTTCCCGAAAGATAAAGTTAAAATTCTTTCGGGCAAAATAACTCTTTAGCTCCTGTCTTTCTTCCTCAGAAAGACCAAAGCAAATATTGCGTATCGCGGTAAAATCGTGTGCCTTAATGGCGGAAAGTAAGTTTTCTTTCATAGAGATAAATTAAAAGCCTATTTATTCATTTATTCCTTAAAACAAACTCCCCTTTGGCAAGGGGAGTTTAACAAGGCGGGTTATTTTTCTTTGGTAAAGTGCATTACTGTGCGTCCGTTATCTATAGCAAAGGTCATATAGCGGTTATTGTTGGAGAAATTGATGTCCCAAAGTGTTTTTTTCGCAGGGTTGCTCACATTGTAGTACTTGCCCCCTTCCTTTACCCACTCGTAGCTGTTTATCGTTTTATTACATTGCCCATTCTCTGGATAATTAAGGTATAGGGTAGCTCCCAAAGAGCTGGCTACTATACTTCCGTACAAACATTTGCCATCTTGTACTATAAATTCTTGTTGTCCCACTACATATTTGGTCATTTGCCAACGTCCCACAAAAGGGTCGAGATAACTATAGTCTTCTCCTTTTTTATGAAGGACACTTATTATATCATAAGCTCCTGATTTAAACCTAAAAATCAGTTCTTTCCCTTTCATTTCATATTTGATAGAAAATGTAGAACCTATTCTATGATTAGGAGAGTCCTCGGCTACAATCGCATTTATAACCCCATTATTAATCGTGTAATTGTAATATGTAGGAGTGTATTTGCAGTCTGAACCTTCTAAATGGTGCCGTTCGTAGTTTATTTTTTTATCGGAAATAGACCAATAAGATTGTTGAGAGCAATTATCAAGGGTTATCCATCGCAATCCTTTGTTATTGTCATTACTATAGACAGTATGGAAATACCAATCTCCGTTAAGCGAAGTGCTACCTCCGCCGTTGTCGTCGTCTTTCCCGCAAGAGGAAACGAATAATGCTGTGGCAACAAGTGCCAAAAAAATGAGTTTTTTCATAAGTTTTTTTATTTTGAAAATTAAGTGTTACTAAGTTATTTATTTATCCCCTACAATCCCCCTCTTCGAGGGAAGTCCGCGAGAGCGGAGTATGTGAGGGGGGAGGTCTTTTAATAAATTATTTCTCTTATAGGTGGCGGTTATTATTATCGATTCTTTGTGAGAACCTCCCCCTAACCCCCTCCCTGAGGGGGAATCACGCACTACAAAGATACTTTTATAAGAACAAAATCCCTGTTTGCGCCCTACAATCCCCCCTCTTTGCGTCCTGCAATCCCCCTCTCTGAGGGGGCAGGGGGAGGTTAATTATTCTCCCACTTTGAGGGAAGTCCGCGAGAGCGGAGTATGTGAGGGGGGAGGTTTCCATTATAAATTATTTTTCTCTTTGGGCAAAGGTAATAAAAAAATTAAGATATAAATGTAATTAATTCGTTTTTTTGCTTTTTTTACTATCTATCGGCTCTAAATGCTTTGCCGGTATTGGTTACAAGAAGCTCATTAATAGAAAAAATCCTTTTCATCTCTCACTATTCGCCTTTCACTTCTCCAAAAGCTCTTCGGATAAGGGCATCGGGGGTAGGGTCTTGACCACGGAAGCGCTTGTATAGCAGGCTTTCCTTTTCGCTACTGCCCTTTTCGAGAACCTCCTTGCGGAAACGAGTCGCTACTTCAGCATTGAAAATACCTACTTCCTTAAAGGCTTCAAAAGCATCGGCGTCCAATACTTCCGACCATTTGTAGCTGTAATACCCTGCGGCATAGCCTCCGCTGAAAATATGAGAGAAAGCAGGAGAAATACACATCACATCAATAGGGGGATAGAGCTGGGTTACTTTGGTAGCTTCTTGCTCGAACAAATCCACACTCTCGAGGCGTTCCAGATGAGGATAGGTATGCCACGCCATATCTAAGAATCCAAAATTGAGCTGGCGCACACTTAGGATACCCTCCATAAAGGCGCTGGCTTCTTTTATCTTTTGTACCCATTCTATAGGCAGAGGGGCGCCCGTCTCATAATGTGTGGCGAAAAGGCGCAAAGTTTCTTCTTCATAACACCAATTTTCCATCAACTGACTGGGGAGTTCCACAAAGTCTCGGGCTACATTGGTACCACTGAGCGAGGGGTAAGTAACCTTGGAGAGCATCCCGTGAAGGGCGTGCCCAAACTCGTGAAAGAGAGTCGTTAGCTCGTTGAATGTCAGCAAAGAAGGAGCGGTATCCGTTGGGCGGGTGAAGTTGCACACTATAGAGATATGAGGGCGGGAATCGTTGCCCTGCTTATCTGTATACTGCTCTTTGTAGGAGGTCATCCACGCTCCATTGCGCTTGCCTGCACGAGGGAAAAAATCGGTGTAGAAAAGGGCGAGATAATTGCCATCCTCATCGGTTACCTTGTAGGTTTGTACTTCAGGGTGGTATTTTTCTACCTCCTCGGTAAGGGAGAAGCACAAGCCGTAGAGCTTGTGGGCAACGGCAAACATACCTTCTACTGCCTTGTCTAAGGATAGATAAGGCTTGAGCAGGGAGTCATCAATCTGGTAACATTCTTGTTTGAGTTTTTCGGCATAGTAGGCGAAATCCCACTGCTGGAAGTCGGCAAGCCCCGAGAAGGTTTTGAGTTGTTCTAACTCCTTAAGGGCTTGCGGTTTGGCTTTGCTTAACAGTTCACTCAGGAAGTTCATCACCTTTTCGGGTGTTTCTGCCATACGCTCCTCCAAGGCAAACGCTGCATAAGAAGGATAGCCCAAGAGGGTAGCACGGGCTTGGCGTAGCTCGGCGATACGCAAGACATTGGCCTCATTGCTAAAGGCACTCTCTCCCGCACAACGACTGTGATAATCGGTGAAGAGTTTTTGGCGTAGGTCACGGTTATCGGCATATTTCATCACAGCAGTATACACGGGCATATCCAGCGTAATAACCCAGCCTTGGGTATGGCGCTTTTGGGCTTCTTGGGCGAGTATCTCAAGGACAAAATCGGGTAGCCCACTCAGTTGTTCCTTATCGGTAATTACCCATTGGTAATGCTGGGTTTCAGCGAGTACATTCTCGGAGAATTTCAGCTTAAGTGTAGCCAATTCTTTATCAATCTTGCGCAAACTCTCCTTATCGTTGAGTGATAAGTTAGCCCCATTGCGAGTAAAACTTTTGTAAGTTTTTTCAAGGAGTGTCTGTTGTTCTGCAGTGAGTGATAGGTTTTCGCGCTGGTCATATACTGTTTTTACTCGCTTGAAGAGGGCTTCATTCAGGCGGATATCATTGCCGTAGTCAGTAAGTAGGGGCGAGATGCGTTGCGCTTCGGCTTGCAGGGTGTCGTTAGTCTCGGCACTGTTGAGGTTGAAGAACATAGCCGTAAGTCGGTCGAGTTCTAAGCCTGTGTAAGCCAAGGCTTCTATTGTATTCTTAAAACTAGCTGGTTCAGGATTTTGGGTAATACTATCGATTTGAGCGAGGCTTTCGGCGATAGCTTTTTCAATAGCTGGTAGATAGTCGGTAGGAGTAAAGCGCGAAAAGGGCGCCGCGTTATAAGGAGTTTGAAACATATTATACGTATTTTAATGATGAAAGGGCAAAGATACAACTATTATAGAAAAATAAAAAGAGATACAATGATTTGCATCTCTTTTTTATAAGCTAAGAAGAAAATAGCACTTTATACATTTCCTTCATCTGGAAGGATACCTGCATATCCTTTCATAATACCGTGTTGGGAGCGACGAACGAATTGTAGGATCTCGTCTCTCTCTACAGTAGCCTCCATTTCAGCCTCTATATATTCTAAGGCGTGGGAAGTACTGAGTTTCTTTTGGAAAAGGATACGATAGATATTTTGTATTTCACGAATTTTCTCGGTAGAGAATCCTCTACGATGTAGGCCAATAGAGTTCACCCCTACATAGGAGAGAGGATTACGAGCGGCCTTGACATAAGGAGGCACATCTTTTCCTACTAAGGAACCCCCTGTAACAAAAGCATAGCTCCCAATAGAGCAGAACTGATAGACAGCTGTCATTCCAGCCATTACAGCACAATCCCCCACAGTTACATGTCCGGCTAAGGTGGTGCCATTGGAGAAAATACAATTGTCCCCCACGATACAATCGTGAGCGATATGGGAGTAAGCCATAATCAGGCAGTTATTTCCCACCACAGTACGCATGCGATCCACCGTTCCTTTGTTGATAGTAACGCATTCGCGGATGGTAGTGTTGTCCCCTATATGGGTAGTAGTTTCTTCTCCTTTGTACTTAAGATCTTGGGGAATGGCTGAGATAACTGCTCCTGGGAATATTTTACAGTTTTTCCCGATACGAGCCCCTTCCATAATGGTTACATTAGGACCTATCCAAGTGCCTTCTCCAATCTCTACATTTCTGCAAATAGTAGAGAAAGGTTCTACTACCACATTCTGAGCGATTTTAGCTTCAGGGTGTATATTGACTAAGGGATACATCATATTACTCTTGATTATCGTCTCTTTTTACTATTTTAGCCATAAGTTCTCCCTCGGTTACGAGTTTACCATTGGCGTAGGCATACCCCTGCATATGGCAGATACCTCGACGGATAGGAGTGAGTAGCTCTAACTTGAAGATAAGGGTATCTCCGGGGAGTACTGGGTTTTTGAATTTGACATTGTCAATCTTCATAAAATAAGTTAGGTAGTTCTCTGGATCGGGAACTGTACTAAGGATCAGTACCCCTCCAGCCTGAGCCATAGCTTCTATCTGTAGGACTCCAGGCATAACGGGTGCTCCAGGGAAATGTCCCACAAAGAAAGGTTCATTCATGGTAACACTCTTGGTGGCAATGACATGCTTATCAGAAAGTTCGAATACCTTATCTACCAAGAGCATAGGCGGACGATGGGGAAGAAGTTTCATAATTCCCACAGTATCAATTAGTGGTGCTTGGTTGATATCTACTTTAGGTATATCGTTTTTACGCTCATTGGCTATAATTTTGGAGAGTTTTTTAGCAAACTGAGTATTGGTAAAGTGTCCAGGTTTGTTAGTGATTACTTTTCCACGAATACGCACTCCTACGAGAGCTAAATCACCTACTACATCCAAGAGCTTGTGTCGAGCTGCTTCATTAGAATAATGGAGGTCTATATTGTCCAATACACCATTAGGCTTTACTGTAACATTGTCACGATTGAATACTTTTTTAAGCTTCTCCATAGTCTCCTTGGAAGGCTCTTTATCTACATAGATAATAGCATTGTTCAGATCACCTCCTTTGATAAGTCCCTTGTCCAAAAGTACTTCAAGTTCGTGTAAAAAGCTGAAAGTGCGAGCATTGGCTATATCATCCTTGAACTCAGAAAGCGAGTGCATATAGGCATTTTGGGTGCCGAGTATTTTAGTGCCAAAGTCCACCATGGTGGTTACTTGGTACTCATCGGCAGGGATAAGGGTGATCTCAGAACCTGTCTCCTCATTCTTATAAGAAATTACCTCGTGTACAATATACTCATGGCGCTCAGCTTCTTGGGCTACAATCCCTACTTTTTCAATGGCTTCTACGAAATATTTAGCAGAACCATCCATGATAGGAGGCTCAGGTGCGTCCAATTCCATGATGACATTGTCCAAGTTCATACCTACCAATGCAGCAAGAATATGCTCACAGGTCTGTATTTTTACTCCTTTTTTCTCCAAGACAGTACCTCTTTCGGTACTGGTCACATAGGAAGCTTCTGCTTCTATGACTGGGTTGCCCTCCAAGTCTACTCGTACAAATACAAACCCTGTATTTTCATTGGCAGGTTTTAGGGTGAGGGTTACATTCTTTCCTGTATGGAGCCCTTTTCCTTGTAAGGTAACTGGGGCAGCTAATGTATATTGTTTCACAAGATATATTTTTTAATTACGTAATTTTCTAATATCTATTAAAGTATTGTTTCTAAAATGGGTTTTTCAATAACTCTAAATATTTCCTGATTTATATTGGCTACTTTACAAATTTTCTTCTTTATACTATGGGGAAAACTTCCTGTTCTAAATAAGCAAATAATGTTTTCTATATAGATACGTTCAAAAAATAAGGAAAGCAGGCTTTTATCATCACTTTTTAGTCTAATATATTCATCAACCTCTTTACTTGTAAGAGTAGGATATTCTTTTAGTTTGCCTTTTATATAAGCGGAGCCTCTTTCTTGAGCAATCTGCTCTATATCCTTCAGGCAACGTTTGTAAATACTTAGATACTCTGCTCCTGAATTGATATAATATATATGTTCTGGAAAATCATTGAGTAGGTTCAAAGATTCCTTCAATAGCTCAATATTCATAATAGGTTAAGAATCAATCTTTTTTTCTAATTCACCGATTTTCTTGAACAATTCAGGAAGTTTTCTGAATACTACATAGGATTTGTTGTAATCCATATAAGTAAAGGCAGGTGAACCCTGAATTACTTCATTGTCCTTAACATCTCTACCAATTCCTGATTGGGCTTGTATTTTTACATTATTACCTATAGTGAAGTGCCCTGCAATGCCGACCTGTCCACCTATGCTACAATGTGCGCCAATCTTACTAGAACCTGCTACCCCTGCTTGAGAGGCAATAACCGTATGAGCTCCTATTTCCACATTGTGAGCTATTTGCACTAAGTTGTCTATTTTTACCCCTTTTCGGATAATGGTAGAGCCCATAGTGGCACGGTCTATAGTGGTATTGGCTCCAATCTCTACCTCATCCTCAATCACTACATTGCCTATCTGAGGGATTTTCTTGTAGGAACCATCTTCTTGAGGGGCAAAGCCAAAGCCATCCGCTCCAATGACTACCCCTGAGTGGAGAATGCAATTGGCACCTATTACAGAGTCCGCACAGAGGGTTACTGCACTGAAGATAATAGTGTTGTCTCCTATTGTGACATTGTCTCCTATGTTGGTGTTGGAATATATCTTTACATTGTTGCCTATCTTACAATGTGCCCCAATAGAAGTAAAAGCACCTATATACACATTCTCTCCTAAAGTAGAAGAAGAATTGATAAACACGGGTTCTTCTATGCCTACTTTGGTAGCTATACGCATTTGATTATAGTACTCTAATAGTTGTGTAAATGCCAAATAAGGATCAGCTACCCTAATCAATGTAGATTTGATAGGTTGTTCTGGATGGAAGTCATCCTTTACAATCACCACAGAAGCCTCTGTCGTATAGATAAAGTGCTTGTACTTAGGATTGGATAAAAAGGTAATAGTCCCAGGACACCCTTCTTCAATCTTGGAGAGTTTGTAAACCTCTACTTCAGGGTCTCCAGTGACAGTTCCATTGAGGACTTGTGCAATCTGACTTGCGGTAACTTTATGTAACATAGAAACTTAAGTTCTTGTAAGATAGGTATTTACTCTATTGATAGGTGTTTTTTGAGTAAATATACCCTCTTTTCATGGCACAAAAATAAAAAATATAATTTACATAGCGCATATTTTTTGTATAATTTTCTCCACAATTTTTATTTTTAACCCTCTTAAAAATAAAGGGAAAACTCTTTATAGTTTAAAAATCAGAGGGATACAAAAGATATTTTTTTCGTGTCTTTTTGAATTTTTCTAAAGCATCTTGCCAGCTTGCTTTGATCTCTTTTTCACTCTTGTGCTGGAGGAGCTGCTCTTTGAGGGTTTTGTTACCTGCCAGCTTATCAAAGGAAGACGAAAAAAAGTTAACCTTCACAGCAGAAGTCTGTTCGTAGGTCTTTATTAGCCAAGAAAGGTTCAGTGTGGATAGTGTAGGAGTATGGCTTAGATCTTCTCCATAGCATACTTTTCCATTGTATTTAGGATTCTTATCCCCAGCATTGGGCTTAGGGGTGAAGGTAAAGGCTGTTTTTTCCAAATAGGGAGAGCCATATATTTGGAATTGCCATTGGGTACCACGCCCCATACTGATGTTAGTCCCCTCGAAGAAACATAGGCTTGGGTATAGGTTTACCGCAGTCATATTGGGGAGATTAGGAGAGGGAGCTACAGGTAGGGGATAGATAGCCTTGCGGTCATAGCTCTTAAGGGGCACTATCTTCAGGGTACACTGGATACCGTTCTTAAGCCATTTCTCTCCGTTGATCATCTGGGCGTATTCGGCAATGGTCATTCCATAGACCACAGGGACGGGGTGCATACCTATAAAGCTTTTATAAGAAGATTCTAGTACAGGCCCATCTATATAGTGACCGTTAGGATTCGGACGGTCAAGGATTACCAAGGGAATATAGTTCTCAGCACAGGCTTCCATCACATAGTGTAGGGTCGAGATATACGTGTAGAAGCGCACCCCTACATCCTGTAGGTCAAAGAGCATGACCTCTATTCCTTTAAGCTGTTCTGCTGTAGGTTTCTTATTCTTCCCATATAGGGAGATAATGGGGAGTTTAGTCTTGGGATCTACTCCATCCTTGATTACTTCTCCAGCATCAGCTGTACCCCGAAAACCATGCTCAGGAGCAAAAACCTTGGAGATGTTTATCTTCTTGGCAAGAAGAAAATCCACCAAATGTTCGTTCTGTACTGTGATGGTGCTGTCCTTTTCATGGGCAATTTTTTGAATAATCCCTGTATGATTGGTAACTACTCCTATACGCTTGCCTGCAAGCATAGGAAGGTACTGATAGGATTGGTTGGCACCAGTTCCTACATACTCATATTTCTTAATAGAAATATTTTGTGCAGAAAGTTGTCCAAAAACACCTATAAGTAATAAAAAAAGTGTAATTTTGCTCATTCTAAAATTGCATTTTTTATTTTGAATATTGAATTTTTTATAGCCCGTCGTTTGGTTCATAATTCAGGGGGCAAAAGTAGTATTTCTTCTCCAATTATCAAAATCGCCATCAGTGCTATTGCACTTGGGGTGGTGATGATTCTTATTGCTATTGCAACAGGGAGGGGCTTACAGGAACGTATCCGACAGAAAATAGCCTCTCTCAATGGGCATATCCAGATATTCAATTACGATACCAATCGCTCGGAAGTCTCTATTGTGCCTATTTCGAATCAGGAGGATTTCTATACAGACCCTCAGTTCTTCAACCGAGAAGGGAAAAAGGTACTACACCTACAAGGGGTTATCACCAAGGGGGGAATTATCCGTACTGAAAAAACTTTTGAGGGGATTATAGCTAAGGGAGTAGGGAAGGACTTTGATGCTCAGTATATGAAGGCTTACCTCAAAGCAGGAAAATTCCCTGATTTCAGTTCTGATACTCTTAGCAATGAGGTGCTTATATCGGAATATTTGGCAAACCGATTAGAACTCTCCGTAGGGGACACTTGTAATACTCTCTTCCTTAGAGAAGAGAGTGAAGGGATACCGAATCAACGCAATTTTACTATAGCAGGAATATATGCTTCTGGTTTTCAGCAATTTGATGCTACTTATATTCTTGTGGATATTCGCCAACTACAAAAAATAAATAAGTGGACACCCCAGCAAGTAGGGCTTTTTGAGGTTTTTATCAAGGACTTTGATCAGATGGATTCTGTAGGGGAATATGTCTATAATCATATTCCTACTACCTATGATTCACAGACGATTGCTCAGAAGTATCCAACTATTTTTGAGTGGTTTCATACTTTTGATCTCAATATCTTCATCATCATTGCTATAATGGTGATTGTAGGCGGGGTGAATATGATTACTGCCATCCTTGTGCTGATCCTAGAGCGAACACCTATGATAGGTACGCTGAAAGCATTGGGAGCGACCAACTGGAATATCCGTAAGATATTTCTTTACAATGCAGCTTACCTGATAGGCTTAGGGCTTTTCTGGGGAAATCTTATAGGGCTTAGTTTGCTCTGTATACAGTATTATTTTGCTCCTCTGAAACTGGATCCTACCGTGTATTATGTAACTGAAGTTCCTATCTACTTACATATGGGCTATATCATAGCACTTAATATAGGAATTCTTATCACTTGCTTACTCATGTTACTGGTTCCCTCTTATATAGTAAGCAGAATATCTCCCATTAAGGCTATAAAGTTTGAGTAATATAGAAAGACATCCATCAGACGATTCTCTTTTGATTAATCGTATGGTAGAGATGCGATAAATTGCATCTGCTTAATATTCATATAGTGATACAATTCTTGTGCCCTATGTTGGTGCAAGTTTGTAGCTTGTGCTACTCATATCGAGAAATTGTATAAATGAATATACCCCTATTAGTCTTTAGGTTTTTCAGAAATAGGTTTTATATATCTCTCATATTTACTCCATTGAGAATCATTTATATAGGTATCTACACTATTGTCAGGAACATAGATGATTTTTGTCTGGGGAGTATCTTTGAATGCATCAGGTTCTGTATTATCTTTGATCAAAATAGGAGGATTCTGAGATTCCATGATAATAGTTTTTAAGTTTTGACATCCATAGAAAGCTGCATAATTAATTTCAGCAACATTTTTTGGAATAATAATACTTGAAATACCAGCACCTGCAAAAGAATATCTTCCAATTTTTTCCAAATTTTTATTAAGGATGACTTCTTTTAGCCCCATCATTCCATTAAAGACTCTAAGTCCAATAATTTTTACATTCTCGCCTATTATAATCGATTCGAGTTTGTTACAATCTTTAAATGCTCCATGTCCAATGCCTCTCACATTTCTCAACTCCTCTACACTATTCATATCTAATTTCCTGATAGTTTTTAAGAACCATTTTGTTAGGGACTGCTCTCCTGTTTCTTCATCATTTCCAATTTCATAATCGGAGCTGCGTATCTCAGGAGGGATTAAACTGATAAAGTTATCTCTCCAGTTTCCTCCTTCTTTAGGTCCATAAAGTCTTTTATGGAGTATATCAATATAAAAATCTCCATCTTGACCTATTTCTTTTTTTGGGGCTCCTGTTCCCGAGAATAGACGACCTACACCTTTATCAGGGATTCCTGCTTGTCCATCTTTTCCATTAGAACCAGGTTTTCCGTCTTCACCCTTAGGCCCTTGCTTCCCGTCTTCACCCTTAGGCCCTTGCTTTCCATCTTCACCCTTGGGTCCTTGCTTTCCGTCTTCACCCTTAGGTCCTTGTTTTCCATCTTCACCCTTGGGTCCTTGCTTTCCATCTTCACCCTTGGGTCCTTGCTTTCCATCTTCACCCTTAGGTCCTTGCTCTCCCTTGAATCCTTGTTTGCCTCGTTCACCTTTGAGTCCTCTGTCTCCCTTTTCCCCTTTATCCCCTTTGACTCCTTGCTCGCCTCGTTCACCTTGGTCTCCTTTGTTGCCTTGGTCTCCTTTATTTCCTTTATCTCCCTTGTCCCCTTTCTCCCCCTTCTCTCCTTGTAATCCTCTTAGGGAAATAGGGTTTCCCCAGCCTTGTGCTGTCTTTGCTCCATAGAGGTTGGAGGTAGAAAGGTCTAAATAGTAATCTCCAATACTACCTAAGGAGGCATCGGGAGCTCCAGTTCCTGAGTGGATAAGGTTGCCTTTTTGTACTTCGGTACGTTCCACCACAGTTTCTTTCTGACAGTTGGTAATAGTAAAACTGCTTATCAATAAGATAGTTAAAATGATGTATCTTTTCATAGCATTAGTTTTTAGCTGAAATGATTCCATTGTTTGTAAGATCACCACAAAGTTAAGAATAAAGGAGGAATTAACCTAATTTTTTTCTTAAAAAAAACAAGAAAAAAAGAAAACTTTCTTAAAGAGTATTTTAAGAAAGTTTCCTTAGAAATTTTTAAGATAAATAGATTAATCTTCTATGAATACTCTTTTTATCCTTCGCGAAAGGGAGGTAATTAGTTCATAGGAGATAGTTTTTGCGGTTTCAGCTAAGGTCTCTGAGGTGTGTCGCTCATCAAAAATGACAACTTCTTCTCCTTCCTCACAGCCCAATCCTGTAATATCCACCATGATCATGTCCATACATACATTTCCTACGATAGGACATTTTTTGTCTTTGATAAAAACAAATCCTACCTCCTTACCATAGATACGGTTAAGCCCATCGGCATGTCCCACTGAAATGGTGGCTATTTCCATAGGTTTCTGTGCTTGAAATCCAAAATTGTATCCTACATAATCTCCCTTCTGGATAGTATGTATCTGGGAGATGATGCTCTTGAGAGTTGTTATGGGTTTGAAATCCTTCTGTAGCCGAGGGTCATTGGCAAATCCATACATTCCTATCCCGCTGCGTACCATATCGAAATGTGCTTCAGGGTAGTTGAGTATACCAGAGGTATTACAGTTGTGATAGATGATCTTGTGTGAGAAGTGGTTCTCCAATTTCTTCTGGAAAGCCTTAAAGAGAGCTATCTGTTTTTCCATAAAAGGGCGTGCCTGAAGGTCTTCGGATGCTAATAAGTGAGAAAAGGCAGTTCTTACTTTGAGTTCCTCATGTCCCTTGAGTAGCTCACAAGCCTCATCAATTTCTTCTACTGAAAAACCCAAACGATTCATTCCTGAATTACACTTGAGGTGGAAGGGATACTGGTTTAGCTGTTTTTCCTTGGCAAAGTCTATAAAATGGGTGATGAGCCTTTTGGAATAGAGGGTAGGTTCCAAGTTATAACGAACGATGTCTTCAAAATCCACCAATTGAGGGTGGAAAATAAGAATAGGACGAGTAACTCCAGCCTTGCGAAGTTCTATTCCTTCACTGGTGAAGGCCACGGCAAATTCATCCGCTAAGTCCTTTTTCTCCAAATACTGTGCTACCGCAACGGAGCTATTTCCGTAAGAGTTGGCTTTGACTACGGCTAAAAAGCGAGTGCCTTCCTTGAGATGTTTTTTGAGTTGACGTACATTGTGCTGGAGATTGTCCAAGTGAATCTCCAAAGTAGTTTCTTGCACTGACATTTTTCTATGACTGTTTTTTATTTTTATAATAGGAATATAAGAGATACCCTAAAATAACTAATACCACAAAGGGTAAAAGACTCCCTATGAGTACCCCTATGGCATAGCTGTTGTCGGGGGCATTGGCTATTTTTTCTTGTATCTCGGCGATGTTCTGTTGTAGTGAGATCATTTGTTCTTAGGTTTCAATTTTTCTTTAGTATAAGGGGATAAGGCTAATCTCCCTGTAATTTCTGCATTTTCAAAGAGAAGAGGCTCCCAAGAGGGGGTATCCTTCCATAGAATTTGCTTGATTGCTACTAAGGATTCCGTAGGATAAGAAGCAAGCCTCTGGGAAAAATAACCAATTTCCTTGTCCATGTCTGCTATATTTTCGAAAACACAGGCATAGAGCCCCTTACGCTCTGCCCAATATGCATTTTTCCACAGGTCAGGGGCCAAGGAGAGTTCTGCAAGGGCACCTACCCCCATTTTTCGTTCAATAGCAGGAGCGATGACAAAGGGGCCTATTCCAATACTCAGTTCAGGTAAGCGAATAGAAGCTGCTTCTGTGGCAAATACATAATCACAGGCAGCCAGTATGCCTACCCCTCCACCAACAGCCTTGCCATGAGCCCTGCCTATGACAGGTTTTTGGCAACGACGAATTGCACAGAGTACATGGGCAAATCCACTGAAGAAACGTTGCCCACTTTCTAAGGAATCTACCTGCACAAGTTCGTCAAAAAAAGCACCTGCACAGAAGGCTTTTTCGCCCTTACTGCGGAGGATAACTACTTTTATTTCCTTGTCAGCAGAGAGGGTGTCCAGCTCCTTGGCCAAGCGCTGCAGTAATTCCATAGAGAGTGCATTGGCTTGTTCGGAGGCAAATTCTACAGTAGCGATACTGTCAGTTGTGGTTGTATATACGTAATCCATAGTTGTTTGTTGTTAGGTTTTGTCGTTAGTAACTGAAGGTTAATCCTTAATAATACTCTATCTGTCGTTCTTCTTTCAGATATACACTCTCAAAATTTCCTTTTTTTACTTTTGTATTAGAGTCTTCTTTCATAATATAGTTCTGGTGAGAATCATATTTGTATCGGTAATTGTACTCTAAAGAGTGCTTGCTCTCGAGAATAATCTTATCCTTGATCACATTATTATATGCATCATATTCCATTTCTCGAGAAGTAGTTTTGTCTCCCTTAGCATTGTAAGTATCACTTTTGGAAAGATTTCCCAAGGAATCATAGTAGTTTTTAAGGGTGCTTTGTAACTCATTTTTATTATTAAAATTACTCACCTCTACCAATTGGTCTATGTCATTGTAAACAAATTCTGTATGAGAAAGTTCTTTTTCCTCTCTATAAATTGTGGAAAGAATGATATGATGCTTGTTGTCATACTTATTTTGTGTATATTGTATGAGTTTATCATTTTCGTAATACTCTTCTTGGATGGCATCTCTTTTTCTATTATAGGAAAAAACAATCTTTCCTTCTTTGGCATAGTCTCCATAGAAATTCATTTCATAGAAAGAAAACCTTCCTTGATCATCATAATGATAGATGAACTCACTGTTTAACTGGCCTTTCTGATAATTATTATTTCTCTCAATGTTTCCTTGACGGTTAAAGAAATATTCCTTTACAAAATTCAATTCCTTATCGTTGTATTCATAAACTTTTAGGTATTTCACCTCGCCATTAAGTTTCATTTCTTGCAAATGGGTTTTTCTTTGTCCCCAGCAAAATAATGAGTAAAGTGATACTAATAGAAGTAGGTATTTTCTCATCAAATATTGGTTTTAGTTGCAAATACTAGTTATTCTTTCTCTTTAAAGAGAATAGTTGTTAAGGACAATTTCTATTCCTTGTTCACTTCCTCCTACCCTTCGAAAATCTTACTACCTCCGAAGAGGGACTGTTTCATGGTTCTTTGTATTTGATAATTCTTTCAGTAACAAGGAATACCTCATCATCGGCGGTCGATATTCTTTGAGTCCAGTTGCCAAAGGTGTCATAGGTATAGGTATAGTGATAAGAATTATTACATTTTACTTTGGGAGTTTCTAAAACATCCCCTTCTTTTTTCTGTTCTATAGCGATATCCCCCTTCTCGTTGTACTCATACGAATACTTTATAAAAGAAGTATTGTCCCACCAATGTTCTTTTTTACTTATCTTTCCCTGAGTATCATAGACAAAAACATCATGGTATTGCACATCGCCTGAAGGAATTGCTGCCCACTTGAGGGAGGTAACTTTCCCTTCTTTGTCATAAGTAAAAGTAAGATGTGTGGTAGAAGCATATATTTTCCCTTGATTTTGTTGTATAGAGGAAATCTTCTCTTCTGTCAGTTGTCCTAAAGAATCATAGCTATAAGTACGATATTCCTTAAGCAGATTCCCTTGATAGGTTAGCGCAGAGGTTTTTCTTGCCTTTGGGTCATTGTCCATTGGATCATACTGATATATGACAGACCAACAATGATCTCGTTCTTTGTAAGGAAGCTCTTCTGTATCGTAAATTTTTGTATAACCAGTAGGTCTATCTAACTTATCATATAGAAAAGAGGTCTTCACTATACAATGAGTAGGCGTATCATATTCCTCATAGGTTTGTTTTCTTCCTTTTTCATCAAAAGTAATACGGCGCTTTACTACCTCCAGGGTTTTGTATGCTGTCTCATACGTACGATTGCGGTAATGTTCCAAGGAGGTATAGCAATTCTCTTCCACCGAGAGAACCTTTCCTTTGAGGGATTCAAACTCTTCATAGGAATCTGCCTCTTGGGCTCTTACACAAAAACCAAAAAGGAAAAAGAGGCAAATAATTCCCCTAACCCCTGAAGGGATAATCAATAACCTATGATAAGTAACCCATTCCATAAAGTATCTAAAATAGTAAAATTAAAAAGTCACTATTTTCCCTCTCCAGAACTTCATAGCCGTTTCGGCAAACTCTCTTACATAGTCGTCTTCATCGTCAAGGAAAGGTTTTATATGAGTCTCTACCTCCGAGGCAATAGAAAGGACTATAATAGAGTAGATACGTGAAGAACGGTTTTGATCATAACTCTCATCTTCTGTGTCAAGGCTGTCAATCTCTTGGTAGAGCTGTTCTATAATCTGCTTTCTTCCCTGAAAGTCTTCTAAGGTCTTAGAAGGAAAGTCAAATACATTTTCAGGAAGTTCTCTTAGTTCATCGAAGTCATAAGCCTCCTCATGCTGCTCAATAACCTCAAGCAGACGGCTAATGCTCTTAAAGCGAGGTTGTTGTTGGTCTTGTTCTTCATGGTCAAGATGACAAACCATTCCCTTACGAGCCCCTCCTACAAATACACACCAATAATTAGAATTTTCATCGGTAAGAATTACTTTCAAATCATTAAAGAGCGTATAATCATCAAAGAAATCCTGCATTCCCTCGAAATCCTCATCTTCAACAGCTATAAAACCATCTCTTCCACGGATAAAACGTTCTTCCCCATAGAATTTTTCTAATTGTTCTATGTCATGGCTATCAATTCCAGCTTTTCTAAGTTCGTCAAATACTTTCATATATTTTTACCCATTAACAATTGATAATTACCCATTAAATTGTTCTATTCATAAGACTACCACCGAATTCTTTTAGAATATTCTTTTTCTCCTCAGGAATATCAAGGGTATCTAAGATAGCGAATGCCTTTAGCGTGTAAGTCTCTACTTGTGCTCTAAGGAAGGTATGACTTTCAGTAGCTATAAAAAGCTCAGTTACACGAGTGATTTTCTCCTCCTCACTCTTAGGTTCAGTGGAATAGAGTGTTAGCAATTCTTGTTTTTGTTCTGGTGTACCTTTCTCTAAAGCCTTGAGATAGAGGAGTGTCTTTTTGTTTTGGAGGATATCTCCTCCTATTTTCTTACCAAAGGAAGCATCGCCAAAGGTATCCAAATAATCGTCTTGTAATTGGTAAGCAATGCCCAAGGCAAGCCCAAAATCATATATTTTTTGCTTATTTTCTTCTGTGGTCTGAGCAATGATTGCTCCCATCTGGAGTGCAGCCCCCACAAGGACAGCTGTTTTGTAAGCAATCATTTTGAGATATTGGTCAGTGGAGACCTGTGCTTGTTGCTCGAAATCTACATCATACTGTTGTCCTTCGCATACTTCAATAGCGGTTTTGCTGAAGATTTTGGCTAATTCTTGAAAAATATTTGGCTCATACTGCTCAAAATACTGATAGGCAAGAATAAGCATAGTATCACCAGAGAGGATTCCTGTATTGAGATTCCACTTAGTATGTACTGTAGGATGTCCACGCCTAAGAGGTGCTGCATCCATAATATCGTCATGCACCAAGGAGAAGTTGTGAAAAATCTCCACCGCAAGGGCAGCATAGAGTGCTTTGTGGTAATCTGTTCCAAAAATATCTGCACTGAGCATCGTCAGGGTGGGGCGTAGGCGCTTCCCTCCTACATTGAGGATATAATGGATAGGATCATACAAATTTTTTGGGTCTCGCTCCTTCAAGTGCTCTTGCATAAAGGCGACAAACTCATTTTGATAATCAGTAATTAGTTGCATAACTCTTATTGTTTATCATTATCATTATCGTCTACTCCATAGAATTTTACTCCTATTTGGATACGTTCTCTCCCATTGGCCAGACGCCATTGGTTTGTGTCACGCAGTGAATAGGCACAGCCACAATATTCCTGCATATAGAAGTGCTCACGCTTGCTGATTTCCAACATACGGGCAGAACCTCCTTTTTTTCGCCAATTGTGTGTCCAGTAAGTTAGCCCTTCGTAAGGGGCAACGGCACGTAACCCACTGTCATTGATTTGGTCAAAATTTTTCCAGCGAGAAATGCCTAAGGAACTGGTAATAGTATCAAAACCATGTTCGTATGCATAGAGAGCGGTGCGCTCAAAACGCATATCAAAGCACATAGTACAACGCTTGCCACGCTCAGGCTCGTATTCCATCCCTTTAGCTCTCTCATACCAATTGTCCACATCATAATCTGCATCTACAATTGGGATACCGAGTTTTTCAGCAAATCGGATATTCTCATTCTTACGGATTTCGTATTCTTTTTTAGGGTGGATGTTGGGATTATAGAAGAAAATGGTATACTCAATACCTGAGGCACTGATAGCTTCCATTACTTCCCCAGAACAGGGAGCACAACAAGAGTGCAAGAGAAGCTTCTTGCCTCCATTGGGTAAAACTAATTTTTCACGGATCAATTCCATAGGAAATTTCTATATGATAAGGGTTTTTAATCTAAAAAAGACTTTCATGCAGGATGAAAGCCTTTTCTAATCTTCATATTATGAGCAACTATTCTAAATGCTTTACCTAAAGCGAGGCAAAGTTACGATTATTTTCGAGAACGACAATAGCTTTCTTACATTTTCTTTTAAGCTGAGATAGCCTCTACTTCTTTGTTGATTTTCTTAATTAACCCTTGAAGTACTTTTCCAGGAGCAAGTTCAACGAAAGTAGTAGCGCCGTCCTGAATCATCTGTTGTACACTTTGTGTCCATTTGACAGGAGCAGTTAGCTGAGCGATAAGATTTTTCTTGATAGTCTCAGGATCGGTCATGGCAGTGGTAGTCACATTCTGATAGATAGGACAAAGCGGTTTTTGAAAAGTGATTTCTCCGATAGCCTTGGCCAGTTCCTCCTCAGCAGGTTTCATCAATGCTGAGTGGAAAGCGCCCCCAACGGGGAGGATCAGTGCACGCTTGGCTCCTGCGGCCTTGAGTGTTTCGCAGGCTTGCTCTACCGCCTCATAGGCACCAGAGATAACCAGTTGCCCTGGGCAGTTATAGTTGGCTGGAGTTACTACCCCCTCGGTATCCTTGCATACCTGTTCAACCACAGCATCGTCTAGGCCTAAGATAGCGGCCATAGTACCACGTTCTAGTTCGCAGGCCTTTTGCATGGCCTCGGCACGCTTGGCCACCAAGCGCAGACCCTGTTCGAAGGTTAGTACTCCACTGGCTACTAAGGCAGAGAATTCTCCCAAGGAGTGTCCTGCAACCATATCAGGGGTGAAGGCTTCACCCAAGACTTGTCGCTGGATCACAGAGTGGAGGAAGATAGCTGGCTGGGTAACACGCGTTTGCTTAAGTGCCTCTTCATCACCAGCAAACATGATGTCAGTGATAGCAAAACCTAAGATATGGTTAGCTTCATCAAAGAGTGATTTGGCAAGGGGACTGCTCTCATATAAGTCCTTTCCCATTCCCACAAACTGGGAACCTTGTCCAGGGAAGATATAAGCTTTTTTCATGTTGTATCTTGAGTTTGTGTATCTCGGGGCAAAGATAAGTTTTTTTCATGAGATGGACAAGCGACAGCCGGTGTAAAATTTCATAAAAATAAATTTGTTCGTTTAATAAAAAGTAGTAAATTTGCACTTTAGAAATCATGCAAGGGCTCTTTTCTATGAAAATATCTGTTATTATCAATACCTACAATGCAGAAAAACATTTGGCTACTGTTTTAGAAACAGTGAAGGATTTTGATGAAGTTGTTATTTGTGATATGCGCAGCAGTGATCGAACCATTGCTATAGCAGAACAATATGGGTGCAAAATTGTCTATTGTGAGCGTTATCCCTATGTAGAGCCTGCAAGGAATTTTGCTATTGCTCAGGCACAATATCCATGGGTATTGGTAATAGATGCTGATGAGACCATTCCTACCAAGCTCCGAGAATACCTTTACCAAATTACAGAAAATCCTACCATAGGAGGGGTGTATATTCCTTTTAAAAATTATTTTATAGATCAGTATATGCGTTCGGCTTATCCTGATTTCAAGTTGCGTTTTTTTAAGAAAGAAGGAGCCGATTGGCCTAAAGAAATTCACTCAACAGTAAAGGTACAAGGGCAGGTTATCAAGATACCACGCCATAGAACAGACTTAGCTTCAGAGCACTTGGCTAATGATTCTGTAACAACCATTCTCAGTAAGAATAATAATTATAGTACTCAAGAGGTGGAACGCCGCAAAGGCAAGCGCATAGGTTGGGGCAAACTGCTCTTTTCTCCTTTCTTCTGGTTTATAAAGTACTATTTTATCAAGAAGGGTTGCTTAGATGGCAAGAGAGGATTTATCTTTGCTGTACTCAAAGCTCAATACAAATTCTCTTGTTTGGCAAAAATATATGAATATCAGCAATTACACCGATGAAAACAACTTTACTCATTACTACCTATAACCGACCAGATGCTTTAGAACTATGCCTGATGAGCGTACTGAGACAGACACATTTACCTGATGAAGTCTTGATTGCTGATGATGGATCAACTGCCGATACAAAAGAACTGATAGATACTTATCGAACAAAATTTCCTATTCCTGTGATACATATTTGGCATGAAGATAAGGGATTTCGTAGAACAGTGATTCTCAATCGAGCTTTTTTGGTGGCTAAAGGAAATTATATTATTCAAGTAGATGGAGATTTAATACTGGGTAGACATTTCATAGCAGATCATATTAATTTTGCTAAGGAAAAGTGTATAGCTAAAGGACGTCGAGTATGTCTTAGCCAGAAGGAAACAGATAGGTTACTTAAGGAAAAGAGTCTCAAGGTTTCTATTTTTCTTCAGGGGACAACCATGCGAGAACACGGTATTAGAATACCTCTCTATAATCAGTTGTTTTCTCCTAAAGAAAAAGCAACAGGAGATGGAGTAGGAGGTGGAAATATGGCTTATTGGAAAGCAGATGCTCTTGCCATCAATGGTTATAATATGGATATTCAAGGTTGGGGGCCTGAAGATTGGGAGTTTGCTCAACGATTGGTTCATTTTGGTTGCAAACAAAGAAAATTAAAGTTCGGTGCTATACAATTCCATTTGGAGCATAATACCTATCCCAAGCAGCCTACAGAGGCTCACTTGCGGATGGTAGAAGAGCTGAAGAAAAATAAAAATATCCGTTGTACAAATGGAATGGAACAGATAAATAATTTAATTGAGCAAGTAAAAATCTATGAATAATCCACTTATATCTATTATTGTTCCTGTGTATAATGGAGAGACTTATTTGGCACGTTGTCTAGATTCTTTATTGGATCAAACCTATGCTCCAATAGAGATATTAGTGGTTAATGATGGGAGTCAAGATAGAACAGCAGAGATTCTTTCTCAGTATGAGCAATATCCACAAATAAAGGTTTTTTATCAAGAAAATAAAGGACTTTCAGGAGCTAGGAATTTAGGTCTGAAACATTTTGAAGGGGATTTTGTATGTTTTGTAGATAGTGATGATTATGTAACCCCAACCTATTGTGAGGAACTTTATAAAGCACTAATAGATAACAATGCTGATATAAGTGTCTGTCAGTATACACTTATAGATACTAAAGGAAAAGAAATTCCACAAGAGAAAGATAAGAAAATACAACTATTCTCTCATATAGAGGCTTTAGCTTTACTATTGGAAGATGGACAACTAAAAAGTTATGCTTGGGGGAAACTATTCAAAAAGGAATTATTAGAGAATTTTTCTTTTCCAATGGGAAGAATATTTGAAGACTATGCATCTATGTTTTTTCTTTTTGATAAGGCAACAAAAGTGGTGATGATTAATAACTGTTTATACAATTATATTCAGTACCCTAATAGTCTTTCTAATAAAAAAGGTGGAGAGAAATTTTTTCATTTCTTTTTGGGAGTGATGGAAATGTATGATTTTGCTTGCCAATACAAAGAAAAATTTCCTAATTGGAATAGAATTGTTGAAAAGACAGCCAAGCAAAGTCTTTTCGCTATTAAACGTTTTTACCTTTTCTCTAAAGAGGTAGAAAAATCTATAGAACAAGCGATGAAAGAAAGATTAACTTCCTTTTATTCAAATGAATACAAAAAAATCCCTTTCAAATACAGATGGAAGATTTTCTCTTTTTTAAAACTTCCTTTTTTATATAATACTTATATACAATTTAAAAAGAGATGAAACAAAAACATTATATATACCAGCAAGGTGGACTGGGGAATCAACTTTACATATTGGCTTATGCTTTTTATTTAAAAGAAAAAGGAGTAGGGCCTTTATGTATGTATAGTGCAGATCGTCAGAAAAAGGATACAAAGGACAAGAAAAAGCGCAATGTTTATTCTCAAATTACTGAAAAATTAGGTTTTCCTATCAGTGGGTTAAGCTATTTCTTTTTTTCAATGGCTAAAAAGATGGCTAAAAAATCTTTTTTTAAAAATTATATAGCATTACAAGTAGAAAAAGAAGGACAATTTGCTGTTTTCCAAGAGCCAGCGACTCAATATGAATCTAAGATATATCTTCATATGGGGTGGTATCAGTCTTATCTTTATCAAACCCCCGAATTTATAGAGAGACTTTACAAAATTATAGAAGAATTAGCTGGAAATACAAGACAATTTTCCATCACTGAAAATGATGTAGTACTCCATATTCGCAGAGGAGATTTTCTAAAGGAAAAAAACAGGGCTCTATTTCATATTATTGAAACCCCTCATTATTTGGAGGGATTGGCTAAGCTCTCTCAAGGAATTAATCTGGAAAAGGTGTATATTCTTTCTGATGATTTTGAAGGAATAGAAGATATTATTACAACTCTGTCCAAACAATATGAAGTAGTTTTAGTTAAAGGAAATACAGTACTCCAAGATTTATACTTACTTACCCAATTTAAGAACTATGTGATTGGAAATAGTACCTTCTCTTGGTGGGGAGCTTATCTTTCCAAATATAAAGAGCGAGCAAATATTATCGTTCCCAAGGAACCTTGGAAAATACCGATGCCTGAAAAATCACCATATCCTCCTTACTGGGTACAAATATAACTTTAGCAAAGTATATGGACAACACAAATAAATATAAAGATATTTCCAAACTAAAAGGGAAAACTATCCTTCTGTGTATGCCAAATTATTTTAATATATATGAGCTGTTCGCAGCAGATATTAAGGCATTGGGGATGGAGCTAATCCTAATAGTTCCTCCTGTATTCTACTATAAAAGATCGAAGGATAGAGTGATTAATTTCTTTAGAAAACTATTTTTAGGTGACAAACAGTATAAGAATAAACTGATAAAACAATTTAATATTGAATATTTTCTTGATAAGACAACCAATATTGAATCTAAAAGTATTGACTATATGCTTTTTGTGCAACCAGATCTTGTCACTGATAATCAGATAGGGAAACTTTTGCGTATAGGAAAGAAAAATATTGCTTATCATTGGAATGGATTAGAGCAATATCCTGATATGGAGGTTTTTGATAATATTGGTCAGTTTGATACATTTTATGTTTTTGATCCTAAAGATTACCAGAAATATAAAGAAATATACCCTAATATAAAATTAAGTCATAATTTCTTTTTTGAGAATATAGAGAATATAACCACAGTAGACAACATAGAGAAAAAGGCTCTTTATGTAGGAAGTTATTTTGAAGATAGAATAAAAAATGTTATATTTGTAGAAAAATTATTAGATAAATATAATATTCCTACAGATATTGAATTAGTTTATAAGGATAAGAGACCTTTTTTATCGAATAAAAATATAAAAATTACTTCTGAGAAAATAAATTTTATAGATTACTTAAAGAAAGTACAGAGGTCTAAAATTCTTTTGGACTTCAAGTTGGGACACAATGGCCTTTCTTTCCGTTTCTTTGAGGCTCTAAAGTATGAGAAAAAGATTATTACAGACAATTTTTCAGTAAAGGAATATGATTTTTACAACCCTAATAATATTTTTATTCTACATAAAGATAATTTAGAGAACTTAGAAACTTTTTTGCATTCAGATTATCAAAAATTACCTCCTGAATTGGTAGAAAAGTATTCTTTCAGTTCTTGGATATATGATTGTTTGTGTAAGTGAAAAACACTATTAAATTTTATGTATGAAAAAGATATATTTTGTATGCCCTAATACTACACATATAACAGGAGGAGTGAAACAAATATATAAACAAGTAGAAATTTTAAATAGAAATGGTATTTCTGCCTATGTGTTATTAGAGAAAAAAAAGCAGAGTAATATATGGCTTACTTCTTACAATATACCGATTAAATATAGCTCATATCTATTCAAAAGATTGCGATATTTTTTTGGGGGTAAAAAAATAAATATAAAAAGGAAATTAAAACTTTACTATTTACAGAGAAAAAGTGAGAAAATAGATGATACTGTTATTTTAGTATTTCCTGAAATTTATGGGATATATATAAAAGATGTTTTTCCGGACACTCCTAAAGTAATTTTTAACCAAGGATGTTATATGACATTCAGTGGTTTTTCTATCGATAAGGATTATCCAATAACACCCTATAATGATAGAAAAACACTAGCAACTATTGTAGCTTCAGAAGATGCTTTTTCATATTTGAGTTATACTTTTAAAGGGTTAAATATATATAGAATGATTTTAGGAATAGATAATACTATTTTTAATTATTCAGCTGAAAAAAGCAAACAAATATGTTTTATGCCTAGAAAAATGGAAGAAGATATAATTCAAGTAATTCATATTCTGAAGCAAAGGGGTAGGGTGCAAAATTGGGATTTTGTATCAATAGACAATAAAACAGAAAAGGAAGTAAGTGAGATAATGAAAAAAAGTATATTTTTTCTAAGTTTTAATCGGAATGAAGGCTTTGGTCTACCTGCTGCAGAGGCTTTGGCCTGCGGATGTTATGTAATAGGGTATCATGGGCAAGGAGGAAAAGAGTATTTTAAGCCTGAATTCAGTACTATTATAGAGGCAGGGAATATTATAGAATATGTAAAAGAAATAGAAGAAAAGATTGTTCTCTATGAAAAAGACTCTTTTGCCTTTTTAGAAAAAGGCAAAAGAGCATCACAGTTTATTCTGTCAAACTATTCTATTGAAAAAGAAGAAGAGAGTATAGTAAAAATATGGAATCAAATATTATGTAATACTTGATTTGTTATCCTTAAAAATAATAAAAATAAGAAAAGGGAATAATATGTAAATTCCTTGATGAAAATTAAGTAGGACATCCGTATTCATTAATAGAAGAAATATAACAAGAGTGTATATAATCCTATTATCTTTTGTACTAATTGATTTATAATAAGTAGAGATAATCCAGAAGAGAAATAATAAAAAACCTATTATTCCAAAATCAATAATAAAGGCTAAAAAATCATTATGGATGTGATAATACCCCATTTCTTTTGCTATTATTTTTTGTGCACCATAGCCACTACCTAATATAGGGTGTTTATGTATATTATCAAAGGCCTTATTTAATAGTTGTTCCCTTATTGGATCAGAAAAATACGTTGTTTTCTTTACTAAAAAGAAAATACTTAGTAAGCCTATCAGTAGTATTCCCATTTCTATAAAAATTCTTTTATGGTATCCCCATTTATTAGCAATAGAAAACCATATTAATAGAAGAATAGTTAAAGGAAATGCTACAATAACTACGCGAGCTTGCACAATAAAGGCAAAGCATAATAAAAGAACTCCATATAAAAAGAATTCCATAGAGGAAATAAGCTTTTTATTTTTTTTCCAAACAAAAGCTCCTAATCCCCATATAAGTAATATTACCCAAGCTATAAAACTAGGATGGTGAAAGGCAGACCATTTTAGTACTTCATAATAAGACATATATCCTTTGTTTAGAGTGAAAAAGCTAAAAAAAGGAATATTCCAATTTTTACTTATGAGGATATAGGCTGTAATATTTAATGTGAGCAAAAATAAAAAAATCTTGAAACAAAGAGTTATAAAAGCAAAGCTTTCTTGTTCTCTTGTTCTAAATCCAAGACATATTATAGGTAGTATTAATAAAAGATACAACATGTCTTCATTCATGTTTTCCCATGCGAAAGTTTGATCTTTATTCCAAAAAACAGCTAAAAAACGAAAAATAGCTAATAGAAAAAAACTTATGATGGTCCCATCTGGTTTTATCCATTTTCTATGGATTATACCATAAATGAAACAAAGTAATAATAATAAGATATCCATACGGAAAGTAATCTTATGTTTGTATGTCCATAGGAAAACGGTTGTTGCTCCTACACATATAATAAGAGAACGTAGATATTCTCCTTTTCTGAAAAGAAGTGTATGGTGCTGAAACATCCATAAGGCAGAGATTATGCCACAAAAATAAAAACCTACTTTAAAGAAAATCATTTTAAATCCATCTTTTTCCCATAGCAAAGGTTGCCAATAGGCTAATAGAAAGGTAGCTAAGATGATAATTAAAGGAAGTGCTGAAAGCCAATATTTGTTGATGTTTTTGGAGATAATATTCATAATTGCTTAGTGATTAATTTATTTTTTGTTGTTAAGTATGACTGTATCCTCTGGTAAAGAGTTAAAAGGGAGATATTCACCTGTAAATACTTTTAAAGAATCCATAGGAGGAGAAAAGAAATTATAGGTTTTATCTAACCCTTTTTCTTTGATGCCGAGCCATTGGGCAAAACCATCGATAAAATGATAACCAGACTTGCTGATATGTACTTCGTTGTGCAGAGAATCATCACTATTGATCCTTACAAAAGGAACACAAAAGTTAGCTTTAGAAACACCATGAGCGAAAGAAACATTAGGGGAATTTCTATCCTTTGTTTCTAAACCATGATCAGAGAAATAGATAAGAGAAAAGGAATGTGCCTGTTCTTGTAGAGTCTTATAGATTTGTTCTAAGAATATATCTGTTTGTTCAATACTTTGTATATAGGAGGATAGATTAGCATTGTAATAGTCGTAATGGAGAGGAGTTTCCAATCTATTTTCGAAAAGAGGGTGGGAGCCTATTAGGTGGAGTACGAATAATCGATTATGAGTAGCAGGAAGAGCTAAATATTCTTTGAAAATAGGTAATAAGGCACTATCATATATAGGTTTTGATTCATAATGACCTAATTTCATAAATTTTCTATGGTCAGCCAAAGAAGCTAATTTAGCTATAGGAGTATCCCATTCACTAACAAGGCCTTGATTAGAAAGCCAAAAGGTTTCAAAACCAGCCTGTTTGGCTAAACTGATGATATTATTTTCATATATAAAATCAGTACCTTTCATTTGGATAAAGGTTCGTAGTAGAGAGGCCGTAGTATTAGCACCTGCAGCGGTAAATCCCTCTAAGACAGTGCCTTTTACCGTTTTTAGGAATTTTGAATTTTCCACAGGGAATCCATAGAGAGACATATAATCACGGCGTACACTTTCTCCTATGACTAATACATAGTCTTGATAACGAGGGGTAACAGCATTTATTTTCCAAGAAGGAGGGAGATCTACATTTATTCCAATATTTTTATGAAGCTCATAATAGGCTGTAATATCCTTGTAAAGAGAATCGTAAAAAGAAAAGATAAGTGTATGTGAATGCCGAAACTCGAATCCTTGTTTTTCGTTCATTTTTCTAATAGGGCGCTCGATAGTTAGTACAATAGCTACTACAGCTATTAGTGTATTAATGAGGATAGATTTTTTGTTATAGATATACCTTTTCTTTTTCCCTAAATAAAGTATATATCCTGCAAAAAATAATACAGCTATTGAAAGCATATAGGCATAGAGAGGTAGTGATTGGGTGAATTCCTTGGCTTCTTGAAAATTTGTTTCAAGAAAGGCACTAATCATGGTAATAGTGGGGTAACCAAACCAAATAGTTGCAGGAAGTAAAAGGGCACAAGTAAGGGCTATAAAAGAAAAAAAGATAGCAAATAACCAATAATTTATATATCTTAGTACGATAAGAATCAAGAAAGAGGCAATCATTCCTCCTACAGTCTCAGAGGCATCTAAGGTGTAAGGAATACCTATTGTAAAGCATAAAAGTAGGATTTCAAAGAGGTATGTTTTTAGTTTAATCATCAGTTTTCTCTATTAATTTTTTATATCTCTCTACTTTCCAATTTTTCTTTTTAGCAAAGCTAAGTAGTTTATCAAAACGTGCGATCATAGCATCTCCTGTGTTGCGCATCACGTAGAAGGGAAAGTTGAACTCTTTTTGGTGTAGGTCGGTAAACTCCCATGGGTGGAAGTAAAGGGCGGCATAGCCTAAACTCCCTACAGTACGGCTCAAAAGGTGCTTATAGTACCACAAGGGGAAGTTATGGAAAGAGAGCCAAAAGAGGGGAATACGCCAAGGACTTACTCCTGCAGGTATCTGCCAGAGATCTTCTTCACGAAACATGTATCTGGGGACATGTAACTTATTATATCTTCCTGGGAGGAAGGTGGGGTTAATAGACGAATTGTATAGATAGCCTGCTTCCTTGACATCAGTGGCAGAGACCTCCAGCATACGTGGCATACGGAGTCCCTCAATGCTTACGCCAAACTGAGATTCCAAGGCCTCCTTAGAAGAACGCAGGTGCTCTATGGCAAAGTCGGAGTGGTAATAGGTATGTGAAGCCAATTCGTGGCCTTCGCTCAAAAGCCGCTGGATAAGGTCAGAGGCATTTTGAGCAAAAACGACAGTAGAGAAAAAGGTAGCCTTGGCCTCGTGCTTTTGGAGTAAGTCCAAAATAGCAGTAAGCCCCTCTCGAGAGATGGACATCTGTCGCTCAAAAGGAATATCAAAGCCGTATTCCTTAGGCATATCGAACTCTTCTATGTCAAAACTTAAATAAATCATAGGTTAGCTTGTTTTTCAAAAGGTTACAAATGAGCTTCCTGAATGATATAGGCAGGTCTTTCCTTGGTTTGGGTGAATATTTTTCCGATATATACCCCGATGATGCCTAAGATAATCAACTGTAAACCTCCAAAAAAGACAATAGTCATGATAAGGGAAGCCCATCCTGATATTTCCGAGCCATTGAGGAAGGAGTAGATCACATAAGGGATGTACAGTACCGAGAGCAAGGAAAAGAAAAAGCCTAAGAATACTGCAAAGTAGAGAGGTTTTACACTGAAAGAGGTAACTCCACTTAGAGCAAGTTGGAACATTTTTTTGATCGTATATTTGGTCTCTCCCGAATGGCGTGCTTGAGCGGTATAGGGTACATATACTTGGTTGAAACCTACCCAAGGTACCATACCGCGTAGAAAGGGTTCATTCTCTTTCATCTGGCGAATGACCTCTACTACTGCCTGATCCAGTAGTCTAAAGTCGGCCGAACCTTCTTTGATTTCAATATCAGAAAGTAGGTTGAGCAGCTTGTAGAACTGTTGGGAACTCTTGCGTTTTTTCTTAGAAATTTCTGGAGGATAGGTGCGGAGGGTAGCTACTACTTGAGCCCCTTCTTCCCATTTATGAATGAGTGTAGGGATTAGAGCTGGTGGGTGTTGTAGGTCGGCATCCATGGAGATGACCGCTGGGGAAAAGGCATGATCTAAGCCTGCTTTCACAGCTAATTGGTGACCGAAATTACGAGAGAAAGAAAGGTATTTTACTCGCTCGTCTTCCTTGGCCAATTGTTCAAGTGTAAGAAGGGAGCTATCCACACTACCATCATTTACCAATAATAAATTGAAGTCATATTCAGGTAGCTCTTTAGCGAAAACTTCCTTAATGGCCTCATATAGTGGACGGATATTCTCACTCTCATTATAGCAGGGTACGACGATATCTATCTTTTTCATGAGGCAATTTCTTTAAGGTTAGTCTCTTGTTTTCCATAATCCAAGCGACACATTTCCCCAATAAGGGTCAGCCATATCAGGACTACTGGGACAGCCCTAAGGGAATAGCGGATAATATAGGGTTCCTTCAGCGGCTTGAATAGGTCTGTAGGGGAAAGTGAGGCCAAGAAAGCTAAAATTAACAGCGTGATTTTTAGGGCTTTATTTTCGTTGGGAGAAGCCATAAACCAAATGCCAATACCTACATAAGCTATGATATAGGTGCTATTTTCAGTTCCTGTACTGAACAGACATAAGAACATACTCACTGAGGCTAAGAACATGAGCCTAAAGCGTAAGTGTTTGTATTGTCCTATACGCAGATAGGGAAGAGCAAAAAGGACTAAGGCTATGGCAATTACAATTAGGTTGTTGTTGAATAGTCTTGTACGTTGTAAAAACCCTAAAAAGGAGAGGTTTTGTAAGTTATAATGTGAAGCGTCCATATTTTCTCCATTCTTCTGGGAAAGGGAAATGTACCAATCATGATATTGGGAAAGCACATATTCAGGGGAGGAATATAGCATAGGCAAGCAAAAGAGCAAGGCAGCCCATAATAGACCTGACCATACAAAGCGTCCTTTGTCCTTGGCAAAGAAAAAGAAGGCCAAACCGACAATTCCATAGAGTTTGGTCAAGGCACCTATCACAATAAAAAGGGTTGCCCAGTGACTTTCCCCTTTTTCTACAAAAACGAAAGCCACTACCAAAAGGGCGATGACACTGATGTTGAACTGTTGCATAGCCGCTGCTGTATACATATCATGGGCAGCTATCAGTAATATTCCTATAATAGCTCCCTTGGACAGAGGCAATTGACGAATAGCCCAATAAAGGAAGGCTACATTGACCAATATCCATAAAGCACAACCCAAAGAGGAGGGCAAAAGAGCAAAAGGGGCTATAATTGCACTAAAGAATACCCCATAATGATTCATATCCCCATATTCTTCTGGATAGGGAATAAAGAGGGGAAGCTGCTTGAGGGTGTGATTAAAAACACCCTCGAAGATAAGGTAATTGTTGTACTTACCCCGAATCACTACATTTTGGAGGATAGTAGCCAGCGCCAATCCCGCCCAAAGGATAGCTGCAAAACGTTCGTTATAGAATAGCTTCTTTAGCATTTGTGACGAGTAGGTTACACATTTCTTTTCTTAAAAAACAGCAAGAATACTCCAGCGAGGATAAAGGGGATACTCAGCCACTGTCCTGTGGAGAAGATGCCTAAGGTATTTTCTATACCTCCTTGGCTGTCCTTGACATATTCTGTAAAGAAACGTATTGTCCAAAGCGCAATGAGGAATACTCCAAAGATAAAGTAAGGTTGGTTTTTCTTGTTGGTTTTCCAGTAGAGATAGTAAAGTAGCCAAAAAAGGAAGAAGTAGCAGATAGCCTCATATAACTGTACAGGATGACGGTAGGGTATCTGGTTATAGATCTCGACAAACTGAGGGTTGTGGGCTATCATAGCAAAGGCTTTCTGTGGGGTATTCTCTCCTGTGAGCTGCATGGCTTGGTTAATAGGAAAGTCTCCTGATTGTAGAAATTTTACACCTAAAGGAAAGCTCTTATCCACCACTTTTCCTACAATTTCAGAGTTCATAAAGTTGCCAAAACGAACAAACATACCTCCTATGGTGATAGGTATGACAATGCGGTCAAGTATCCAAGATAGTTTGAACTCAGGATATTTACGAATGTATAGGACCATTGCAAGGATAATCCCTACCGCAGCACCATGACTGGCCAAGCCTGAAAAACCTGTAATCTCGAAGGAGGGAGAGAAGCGGAAAGGAAGGATGATTTCTAATGGATGTTCCTTAAAATAGTCCCAATCATAGAAAAAAACATGTCCTAAGCGAGCTCCTAAGAGGGTCGCAATGGCTACATAAATGACTAAAGCATCAAGCTTATCCAAGGATTTATGTTCAGCTATAAAAATCTTTTTCATGATGTAAAAGCCTAAGGAAAAGGCTATTACAAACATCAGACTATAGTAGCGTATCTGTATGAAATGCAGGTCAAATAGTACCTGATTGGGATTCCAGTCCATGTGAATTATTTTTATAAGGCACAAAAGTACGAATTTTAATTGTTAATTGTCAAGGGCTAATTGTTAATTTTCATTCGTGGGCCATCCCTAAAAAGTGTAGCCAAGCAAATGAGTTTGGGTATGTAGTGAAGAGTGAAAAGTAAAGAGTCTTCATTCTACGACTACTAAGAGCCATCTCCTATTTACAGAAGGCTGTTCCCTGCTTTCTGTTCACAGTTCACTGCCTCTTTTTAAGGGTGGCCCTGATAGGGAAGTGATCGGAATAATCTCTTCCTGTATATACCTTGTGGGAGGTAATCTTAAAGTAAGGATCAGCCAGTATATAGTCGATACGGAAAGGAAAATAAGGGAAGTCATAGGTGCGCCCGAATCCGCTACCTGCTTCCTCAAAGCTATCCACTAAGCCCCTATCTTGGAACTTCTGGTAGAGGTAGGAAAAAGCAGTGTTGTTAAAGTCTCCACATACCACAATAGGGTAGGGGCAGCTGTCGGCATGGGCATTGAAAAGCTCTACCTGTGCTTGCTGAATGGCAAACCTGCGAGGTAGCTTTAGGAAAATTCGCTTGGAGTTCTCTTGGGATATGTCGGTGTCTTCTATGTGAAAAGATTCAAAGTGAAGACTATATAGTCTTAGGGTATCTCCATTGACTACAATATCAGCATAGACTCCATTGTTTCCAGTATGGGGGAAGTCCAAAGAGCCACTGTTTATAATAGGATAGTCACTGAGAATGGCTTGTCCTATCTTATCTTTTTTGTGTTTGTAGATGAATTTCTTATATTTGTAAAAAGGGAAACTCTCTTTTTCTTTGTAGTAAAATTCTTGTAAAGCAAGGATCTTGGGATGTTCTTCTTTGACAAAGGTAAGGATTTTTTCCCTTAGCAGCGTATCAGAACTCCATTTGTAGTGGTTGAACAGTCGTACATTGAAGCTCATTACACTGAGTTGTTCAGGGGAAGTGACATTGTTTTTAGGCAACTGTACAAAACGGTGTATAAAGGGAAGTCCTATACAAAAGAGGATGCCCGAGAAGAGGAAAATCCACTTACCTCGGGCGATCCATATACCTATAAAAACAATGTTCAGAAGCATTAGTATCGGAGTGAAAACACTCAAGGAGGCATACTCAAAGTAGCGAGGAGGTATAAAGGGGAGTAGATAGGCGAAAAGTAATATTACGCCTATCCCTCCATTGATTATGAAAATGATTTTCTCTACCCAAGAGAGTGCGCTCCATATATGCTTCATGTAGGGGTGTTTTATTCTCGTATCACGAGGACTTGTCCTAAATTGATATTTGAGTTGTTCATATTGTTCAGGCTCATGAGTTGTTCTACACTCACTCCTGATCGGCGGGATATATTATATAGAGTATCTCCCTTCTTGACAATGTACATTTTGATAAGTTCCATAGCTACTTCCTCAGGTTTGGCCTGTGTATTGGGCTTTGTGACAGAGGTATTATTCACTTCAGTACTATCTTTTCTGACAATAGCTTTTTCTTTTGGTGTAACCTGAGTGCTATCCACTTTTTGAGTAAGGGCTGTAGTGTCCTTTTTCTGGGTATTTTCTCTTTTGGCAACACTCTTTTCTCCAGTGGGTACTACAGTCGTGGTACTCTTCGCAACAGTTGAGTTTGTCTTTGCAGGTGCTGTCTTGGCTATTTCTTTCTTAGCACCTATAGGTAGGGGAGGGGTGTTGGGAATAGGGGAGAGGGATTTCTCTTCCTTGTAGGCATACCCAAGTACTTCTGTATCATACTGGTGTAGCTCGTACTTATTGATAAGCAAAAGGAGCTTTTGCGCATAGCCAGGGTCAGTGGCATAGCCAGCTTTTTTTAGGCCATGAGCCCAGCCCTTGTAATCACCAGCCTTTAACTCAAAGAGGGAAGCATAGCGAGAGCGGTTTACTAGGAATTGCGAATGGTCTTCGAAAGAGGCTTCAGCATGTTCGTATTTTCTAAAACACTCTCCTTTGGCATCGTCATCATGGATGATGGTATCTCCTTCCCAACCATAATGGCACTTGATGCCAAAGTGATTGCGAGCATGGCGTGCCAAGCGCCCTTGTCCAGAGCCACTCTCCAAGATCGCTTGGGCTAAGGTGATACTGGCAGGGATACCATAGCGCTGCATCTCGACCATAGCTATATCCTTATAGGTGTTGATATATTCACGAATGAGGGCAGGGGTTACCTTCACCGCCGAGGTGGCTTTCAGCTCCTCAGGAGTTTCAGGGACTTCCTTATTGATATAGGTTTCACTGCGCTTGCTCTCAGTGAGTACCTTCTCTGGTACACGCGAGACAATAGGCTTGTGTGAACTAACAGTTTTTTGGGTAGTACCACAAGAGCTTACAAGCGCGACCAAGGCTAAGAGGCTAAGTAATTTCTTTTTCATAATCCAATATTTCTTTCTTTTTTTTATTAAGTTTTTGGTTCATTCCATATATACCTTGCAATCCACCAGTGTGGATAGCCATTATTTTACTGTTATCAGGGAAAAATCCCTTCTCTATCAGGCAGGTAACCCCATAGATCATCTTTCCTGTATATACAGGGTCTAAGGGGATATGTGTTTGCCTAAAAAAATCATTCAGAAAGCGGATAAAATCATCATTTACCTTGGCATATCCGCCTAAGTTATAGTCATGGATCAGTTGCCAATGGTCATTGGGGTGTATCCATTTTTTTATTTCTTCTTCTAAAAACCTTCCGCACAGGGCAGGGAATCCCAGTACTCTTTGGTGAGGAGCCGCACTATTGATAAGCCCAGCTATGGTACCTCCTGTACCCACGGCGGTGGTGATAAAATCGTATATGGTATCTTCAGGGGTAAGGATTTCCTCGGTACCCTTGATGGCCAGAGGATTGGTACCCCCCTCTGGGACATAGTAATAGTCACCAAAGCGCTCAAAAAGTGCTTCCTTGAAGGATTCTGTATGTTTTAAGCGAAAATCCTCACGAGTGACAAAGTGAAACTGCATACCACACTCTTGTGCAAAGTGGAGCGTGGGGTTTGTCGCTATAGCAGAGGCTAATTCGTCACCACGAATTACTCCAATGGTCTCTATGCCAATCATTTTCCCTGCATAGGCAGTGGCTGCTATATGGTTGGAATAGGCGCCACCAAAGGTTATCAGTCGTTTGTATCCCTTAGATAGCGCTTCTTGGACATTGTATTTAAGCTTTCTATACTTGTTTCCCGAAACATGTATATGGGTCTTGTCCTCTCGCTTTATGTATAATTCTATCCCATGAGGATAGTCAATAGGAACCTTTTGAGTCTCTATAGGGGGAATGTTTATCACTTCTTTGGGCTCTAAATTGTTAGTGCAAAATTACAAGCTATTGAGGGAATCTCTGGCAAAAGGATGGTGAATAACAATAATAAGTGTTCGTTTTTTAAGAAAAATGATAGTAAAAATATTCAATTGTAATATATTGAAAATAAGTGTATTGTATTTGTTTTAAGAGAGTTTTTAGTATAAGGAATTAACGATAATGAAATAATTTTCAACAAAAACGCTGCTGTTGTTAATTAGTTGATTTTAATACGAATTTATGTTAAATAAATTGTAAATGTTTATAATTAAAATACAATGAATGTTGATAACATTTAGAGTGGAGAATAGGGGGATATGGGGAAAGTCGCGTGAACGAGTGTGTGAGTAAAACCATTGTAGAACAGTAGGGGCGAATTGCAATTTGCCTCCTGATTTAAGAAGCATTTTTCCTTACTCATGGGCAATTCGCTTTTGTTTATAGTGCAATTCTCTTTCCTCTGTTATACTTGATTACCTTTGCGAAAATAAAAAAATCGTTTCGTAGTGAGAAGTTTCAAAAAAAATCGTATTTTTGCGCTATTGCAAATTATATAAAATAAATCTAAATATCAATAACAAAAAAGAGTAAATTACGTATGCTATGAGAAAAAAAATAGTATGGCTGTTTCTGGCATTGTTCCTCTGTGGAGGGGGGTATTTTCTCTGGCGCAAGTATGTGGCGCCTACACGAATCGCCTTGGTGAACTTCCTGAGCTATCAATCGTCCAATGTGATTTTGTCCAACAAGGATAGGTTTATCCGCTTCGATGAGGTACCTTTGGAAGAGCTTGACCGGCTTAGAGGGTATGACTTTGTACTTATTTGGGGGATGGGAATGAAAATAACCCAAGAACAGCGGGAACTTCTGCAAGAAATCTCTCAGAGGGTGCCTTTCCACAGTTTTGCTGTGACCAATCCTGACAATGATATCAATAGCTTAGGGGCAACCGATAGCCAACGTATATCGGAGTATTTGGAGAGTGCCAATAGGGATAACTACCAGAACTTGGCTCGTTATGTACGTAAGTATATTGATAAGAAATGGTTTGCCCAAGAACCAGCTCCAGCTATTGAGCGCAAGGAGAATGTATATTTTCACTTGGATGATGACCTTTCTTTTGATTCACGACAGGCTTATGAAAAATATATTAGAGAGCATAATTTTTATAAGGAAGGTGCCCCTCGTATAGCAATCGTAGCAGGACTACATGAGCCTTTCGGTGGAAATAAGGAACATCTCAATGGGGTGATTTCTGCCTTAGAGCAGGAGGGTATGAATGTATATCCTTTTACGGCTCAGTCCAAGCGTATTGAGTTTTTGGAAGAGATTAATCCTGATGCCATTGTTTATTTTCCTCATGGACAGATGATGATGGGAGCTCCAGAGACATTTATCAATTGGATAAAACAAAAGAATATTCCTTTCTTTACGGGGCTCTCTGTACTGAGTTTGCAGGAAGATTGGGAAAAAGATCCTATGGGAATGGCTGGAGGCTTCTTAGGACAAACAGTGGTAATGCCTGAGTTGGATGGAGCACTTTATCCTTATGTGGTCATTGCTCAGCAGAAGAATAAGGATGGCTATTATTACCTTGATGCCATCAAGAACCGTGCAGCTAAGTTTGCCAAGATTATACACAATTTTACCCAACTGAAAAAGCAGGCCAATCAAGATAAGAAATTGGCTATTGTATATTTCAAAGGGGTAGGGCTTAACCCTCCTGTAGCACAAGGCTTGGAGGTGGTCGAGTCGCTCTACCATTTTCTACAAGAGCTCAAAAAGGAGGGGTATCGGGTAGAAGGTCTCCCTGCTACAGTCGCGGAGTTCAATACGTTATTGGTCAATCATGCCAATACTTATAGGGCAGGAGCTAAAGGGGAGATAGAGCGCTTTCTCTCTCAGGGAAATCCAGCTTTGGTAGAGGCTGCCGAATTGGATAGTTGGCTCAAACAAGCCTTGCCTACCTCGCTCTATAAGGAGGTAATCACTCGCAATGGAGCAGTTCCTGGCACCTATCTCTCCACAGAGAAAGGAGGAAAAGAGTACTTGGCGGTAGCTCAGCTTACTTTTGGTAATGTAACCATACTGCCACAACCTCCTGCAGCCATCAGTACTGAGGATGATTTCAAGGTGCAGCATGGAGTAAAGGAGATTCCTCCTTATGCTTATATAGGGGCATATCTGTGGATACAACATGGCTTAAAGGCGGATGCATTGATCCACTTTGGTACTCATGGCTCTTTGGAATTTACGCCTAATAAGCAGGTGACACTCTCGGATTACGATTGGGGGG
The DNA here is from genome assembly GCF_000174755.1 of Capnocytophaga gingivalis ATCC 33624. Lineage (GTDB taxonomy): Bacteria > Bacteroidota > Bacteroidia > Flavobacteriales > Flavobacteriaceae > Capnocytophaga > Capnocytophaga gingivalis. The sequence goes on along the minus strand of NZ_ACLQ01000035.1, from coordinate 8,002 downwards.
ATATTCTGGTAGGCACAGTACCGCACTTTTACTATTATACTATCGGAAATATAGGGGAGGCTATGACTGCTAAGCGCCGTTCGTATGGCTCCTTAGTCTCTTATCTGACACCTGCTTTTACCGAAAGTGACATGCGCAACACTTTCAATGAATTAGAGAATGCGATTCTTGCTTATCAGAAATCCAAACAAGAAGCAGATAAAAATACGATTTCTCTGCATATCAAAAAGTTAGCCGTAGGTATGGGCTTACATCGCGATTTGCGTTTGGATAGTATTCTTTCCAAACCATTTACCGAGGAGGAGATAGACCGTTTGTCCAACTTTGCCGAAGAGATAGCTACAGAGAAAATCAATGGGGAGCTCTACACCATGGGAATACCTTATGCTCCTGATAAGATTCTCTCCACTGTGATGGCGATGTCCGCAGATCCCATCGCTTATAGTATAGCTGCTCTGGATAAGCTCGAAGGGAAGGTGACTGAGAAAGAGCTTAAAAGAAAGGTTTTCTTCTCTGAGAAATACCTAAATCCAGCAAAAGCTTTGGTCAGACAGATTCTCTCAGGAAAGCCTGTCACGACGGAGCTTATTTGTAACTATGCACATATTGTCCCTAAAGATCTGGAAAAAGCCAAGGAACTTTTGGCTAAAGAAGCAGAAAGTGGGATGCCTTATTTCTTGAAAAAACAGATGGAGAAAAAAGCAACACCTTCTTCTCAGGGACAAGGGAAAAAACCAGATGCCGTAGGCAAGCCAACAAAAACCAAAAAAGCACCGGCTAATAAGGTGGAAAGCAAACCCCTGACTCCGGAGGAACTGGCAGAGATAGCCGCTAAGAAAGCCAAGCTCAATAGAGCACAAGCTATTGTGGATATCGAGAAGTCAATCCTAAGTGTGGCTACCTATCGTGAGGGGTTGCAAAATAGTCCTCAGGCAGAGGAAAAAGCTTTCTTTAACGCTCTTAAGGGCGGCTATACACCTCCTTCTTCAGGGGGGGATGCCGTAGCCAATCCTAAGGGAGTTCCTACAGGGCACAACCTGTATGCAGTCAATGCCGAGGCGACTCCTTCCAAGTTGGCTTGGGACAGAGGAGTGACTTTGGCACAGAATGTCCTAAAGGAATACAAGGATAAGCATGGGGATTTTCCTAAGAAGGTGGCCTATACTTTCTGGAGTTCGGAATTTGTCGAAACAGAAGGAGTTTCTATAGCACAGGCACTGTATATGCTGGGAGTAGAACCAGTATGGGATACTTTTGGCAGGGTAGGCGATATCCGCCTGATTCCTTCGGATGAGTTGGGTAGACCTCGTATCGATGTGGTGATACAGACCTCTGGTCAGTTCCGTGACTTGGCTGCTTCTCGCTTGTTCCTTATTACCAAGGCGATAGAAATGGTCAGCGCCTTACCTGAGGAGACTTATACTAATGAAGTAAGTGCTGGTAGTGTGGATATAGAAAAAGAATTGGTAGCAGCAGGAGTACCGCCAAAACAAGCCCGACAGATGGCCACTCAGCGTATTTTTGGAGGCTTGCAAGGTAGGTACGACACAGGAATTAAGGAACTGATCAATGCTGGAGATAAATGGGAAACCCAAAAGGATATCGCTCAGGTGTATATGCATAACATGGGCGCTTTCTATGGTAGCAAAGACAATTGGAGCCAGTTTCAAGAAGGAATGTTCCGTGCAGCTATCAAGAATGCGGATGTACTCATCCAGCCCCGACAGAACAATACTTGGGGAGCTCTGAGCCTTGACCACGTGTATGAGTTCATGGGAGGAATGAATGCCGCTATCAAGGAGGTGACAGGCAAGGATCCTGATGCCTACTTGGCAGATTACCGCAATCATAAGAATATGCATATGCAAGAGCTCAAGGAAGCTATAGGGGTGGAAGCACGCTCAACAATTCTAAACCCCAAATACATTAAGGAGATGATGAAGGGAAAAGCTGCAGCTGCAGGGCAAATACAGGAAATTGTAACCAATATGCATGGCTGGGAAGCCACTCGCCCAGAACTGATCGATGATGCTCTATGGGAGGAAGTGTATCTTACTTATATAGAGGACAAGCAGCAATTGGGGGTAACCGACTTTATTCGTCGAGAGAATGCTACTGCCTTGGAGGAAGTCACCGCAGTGATGCTTGAGGCTACTCGTAAGGGAATGTGGAAGGCCTCTCAGGCACAAATAAGCAAACTCGCTACCCTGCATACGGATTTGGTGAAAGAGTTTGGGGTAACCTCATCAGAGTTTTCTTCAGAGAATAAGAAGCTCCAAGCCTATATCTCACAAAAAGCACCTCAAGCCAACGCAGAGGCTTACCAAAAGCAGCTCAAGCAGGCGAAAGAGTCCTCCACTCAGCTGCAGGATAGTAAGGATGGTAAGCTTCTGAAAAAGGAAGAAACCTCTACTGCTCAAGAGAAAAAGAAAGTCTCTCTCAATATCCTTTGGGTAGGACTTGCTGCCTTAGTAGCACTTATTGCTTTGGTGATTTTTGTTAAGAAAAGAAGAAAGTAAAAGAAAATATCAGTATTTTTTAATTCCCTGTAGGTAAAGACACTATGCCCTTACCTACAGGGAATTGTTTTTCAGCAGAAAGATTGTTATAATGAAAATGAGGTGTCTCAATCCTTTCTTGGAGGATAGGCACTTATTATAGTCGGGTCGAAAGGTTCTTCTTCTCGTACTGGTAGAAAATTATTCCATTTCCTATCTCTGAAAAGTTGTCTTATTTTATTTCTAAATTCCTCATTAGTTAGAAGTTCTTTGGTATCTTCATATTCTTTATACCACTCAGATTTTTTAACTACCTCTATAAACATTTCCATTTCCTCATAGTATAGAAAACCTAAATCTTTCATATATTCTGTGGCATGATAAAATTCTCTTTCTTCAGCCACTTCCATACATACTTGATTGGTAGGACTAAAATACACTTCATCAAGATATTCCCTAATCATAGAGTATTTAGCTTCTCTTGCTCCTTCTATAGAATAAACTTTTCCATCAATTTCTTGAGTAAATTGTTTATCTACTTCATCTAAATTAAGTTCCTGCTGAATTTCGTTGAAAATTCTTTCAGCTTCGTTCTTTCTCAAATCTAGTTCAGGTCTATATATCATAAACCAACGATGAATGTAGTCCAATAGAATTTCTTCTGTTTCCATATAAATTAATGTTTAATTTTATTGCACAAAATACAACATAATTTAAAAAAAAGCAAGTAATAATGGCTGTGATAGAGAGAACTATTGTACTCATCTTAGAAAATGAGAAAGTAAAATTATCTTTCTTACTTTAAAATAGAGAATTAACGCTTTTTTATTATTGATATACCATATAAAATTTGTAATTTTGAGCCGAATTTTTTAAGTTGCTGGATGAAGTGTAATTTTTTTATAAAAGCCTTATTATTACTGTGTTTGTTCTCTCTTTCAGGTTGTAGTCCTACTAAGAAGGTACCTGAAGGAGCGTATCTCTTGCGCAAAAATGATATCAATGTGGACGGAAAAGCGCCTAAGAACAGCCATGTATATGGATACTTGCGCCAGGAACCGAACTCCAGATTGTTGGGGATTCCTATAGGGCTTTTGATCTATAACTTAGCGGATGATCAGTCAGAAGAAAATTATCAAAAATGGCTCGAGCGCCATCCCCGATGGCATCGATTCTTGGATGGATTCCTTTCTAAAAAGCAAACTCAGCGCTTGGGAAAATCTTTCTTGGTCTCTGGAAAAGACAGGCTCTTGCAACGAATGGGACAGCCTCCAGCTATATTGGATACCGCTCAGGTGAACAAATCCACCAAAGTGCTCAAGGCTTATTATAACAGTGTGGGGTACTATAACAGTAAGGTGGAGCATGATATCCTCCCCTTGGAAAAGAAAAAAGAGGCAGCTGTAGTCTACTCTATAGAAAAGGGAATGCGATACTATATTGATTCTCTGGATACTCGTATCCTCTCTCCTGAGATAGATACACTCTACAAAAAGCATATAGGTGAACGACTGATTAAGAATCATACCCATTACTCCTTGGAGAAATTTACCAACGAACGCTCTCGTATCACCACCCTCTTGCGTAACAATGGGTTCTATAACTTCCAACAAAGTGCGATTGATTTTACCATTGCGCGGGATACTGTAGCTTATAATAATGATTCGTTGATCAATGTAACAACCACCATTGCCAATTATACCGATCGCTCTACGGATCCTCCTACTGAAAAAACTTATAAGAAACACCTCATCAAAAAAGTATATCTCTATACAGATTATGACTCCTCTCTGCAAACTACTATCTATGATTCTGTGGAGTACAAGGGGATTACCTACTACTATCGCAATAAGTTGCACTATCGTAAGCAGACGCTCTATGATGCTATCGCGCTGCGTCCCAATACACTCTATCGCGATATAGACCGCAACAATGCTTACCGACAGATCAATAACCTTAGGGCATTTAAGTATCCTAATATACAGTATCGTTATGCCAAGAAGGATTCTTTGGAAAGAACTCTGGAGGCCGATATATTCTTGGAGCCACTTTCTCGCTTCTCTATAGAGACCAACTTGGAGCTTTCTCGCTCTTCTATACAGGAATTTGGAATAGGATTCAATACCTCTCTGATCGCAAGGAATGTTTTCCGAGGAGCGGAAACCCTTGAGATAACTCCTCGTGTAACCCTGGGAGCACAGCAATTTCCGGATGGAACGTCAGCTTTCTTTAATATATTCGAATATGGAGGAGGATTGCGCCTTACGATACCACGTATTTGGTTTTTCGGAAGTATAGAATCCCTGATTCCTTATTCCAAAACTCCACAGACAATCTTGCAGTTTACCACCAGTACCCAGCAGAATATAGGGTTGGATAAGCAGAAGACAAGCGGAGTGCTGCGCTATACTTGGAGTCCTAATACACAGAATCGCAATATATTGGAGCTCTTGGATGTGGAATTTGTCCGAAACAAAAATCCTGAAAACTATTTCCGATTGTACAGGTCTTCGTATAACGCTCTGAATGACTTGGCTAAAAAGCACAATGCTCCCGCCGCTGTGATGGACAATGATGGCAATCTCAATGATCGAGAGGGGGCTATTGCTTATGTGATCTGGGCGTCCAAACAGGGAGGCTATGCGGGCTATCCACAAGATACTAAGGATTTGTATAATATCTTCCAGAGATATTATCGAATGACTAAGAATGATCTTATCATGGCTACGAGTTTTACCTATATGTCTAACAATACATTTAACTATTACGAGCCTGATTATGAGCAGTTTCGAGTAAAAGTGGAGACAGCAGGTAATATCCCTCAATTGCTCAGTATAGTACGTAAGCTTCCTAAGGATGATCAAGGGCAGCGCAAGTTCTTGGATGTCACCTATGCACAATATGCCAAGGCGGAGCTTGAGTATATCAAGCACATCCCGCTGACTATAAGGAAGAATGGAGGAGAGGTATTTGCTTTTCGCACCTTTATAGGTTTTGCTATGCCCTATGGCAATGGGAAAAGTATTCCTTTTTCCAGAAGCTACTTTGCAGGAGGTTCCAATGACAACAGAGGGTGGCGAGCGTACTCTCTGGGTCCAGGTTCTTCGGGCTCTCCCTTGGAGTTCAATGAAGCCAATTTCAAGTTTACTGCCAATGCCGAGTACCGATTTACCATAGCCAATGCACTCAAAGGGGCTTTGTTCTTGGATGCTGGAAATGTATGGCACCTGATGGATGATGAAGAAAATACAGATTATAAGCTCGATAGCTTCTCGGATATTGCAGATGTAGCACTGGCTACAGGGTTTGGATTGCGTTATGATTTGAACTATTTTGTTATCCGTGGTGATTTTGGAATGAAGCTCTATGACCCTTCCAAATATGCGACACATCATTGGACAAATGAGCTGAAACTTTCTAATTTTGTTTTTAATATAGGGATAAATTATCCTTTCTAAAATATGTATAACTTAATAAATATTTAAAAAATGAATAAAGGACCTATTTCTCAATTCATTGAGAAGAACTTTCTACACTTCAATGCAGCTGCTTTAGTAGATGCTGCTAAGGGTTATGAAGCCCACCTACAAGGAGGTGGTAAGATGCTTGTGGCACTTGCTGGGGCTATGAGTACTGCAGAACTTGGAATTTCTTTGGCGGAGATGATTCGCCAAGGCAAAATAGATATTATCTCTTGTACAGGGGCTAACCTTGAGGAAGATGTTATGAATCTTGTGGCACATTCTCACTACAAGCGTGTACCTCACTACAGAGACCTTACTCCTGAGCAGGAAAGAGAGCTCTTGGATAGTCACTACAATCGAGTTACTGATACTTGTATCCCAGAAGAAGAGGCTTTCCGCCGCCTTCAAAAACATTTGGAAGAAGTATGGCACAAGGCTGAGGAAAAGGGCGAACGCTATTTTCCTCACGAATTTCTTTACCAAGTGGTACGCTCTGGAGTATTGGAACAATACTATGAAATAGATCCAAAAAACTCTTGGATACTTGCTGCAGCAGAGAAAAATATCCCTATTATATGCCCAGGTTGGGAAGATTCCACTACAGGAAATATCTTTGCCGCTAATGTCATCAAAGGCAACTTAAAGGCTTCTACTGTCAAGACTGGTATTGAGTATATGATATACCTTACTGAGTGGTATAGAAATAATTCTTCAGGTAAGGGTGTGGGCTTTTTCCAGATAGGAGGAGGAATCGCAGGAGATTTCCCTATCTGTGTCGTACCTATGATGTATCAAGACTTAGAATGGGAGGATGTGCCTTTCTGGTCTTATTTCTGCCAGATTTCTGACTCTACTACCAGCTATGGTTCTTACTCTGGAGCTGTGCCTAACGAGAAAATAACTTGGGGTAAACTCGATATAGATACTCCTAAATATATCGTAGAATCCGACGCAACTATTGTTGCACCTCTTATATTTGCTTATATACTTAATCAGTAAGCAGTGAACAGCGAGCAATGAACATAGAATCATTGCTCGTTAATCACTAATTATTGAACATTAATCATTAATAATGTGTTAGGAGATGAAAAAACAAATTACCGATACTGTATTGATGGTACGCCCTGTTCGTTTTAGGACGAATGAGGAGACGATTGTCAATAATTATTTCCAGAAGGGAATAAATATTACCCAAGAAGAAATCAACCGGAAAGCGCAACAGGAGTTCGATATGTTAGTTCAAAAGCTGAAGGAAGTGGGAGTACATGTCATTCAAGTGGAGGATATATACGAGCAGGATACGCCTGATTCTATCTTCCCTAATAATTGGATTAGCTTCCACAACAATGGAGATGTGGCCATCTATCCTATGTTTGCTGAAAACCGACGTAGAGAGCGTCGAGAAGATATTCTCGATATAGTCGAAGAGGCAGGCTTCGAGATAGAAAATGTATTTGACTATACAGAAGCTGAGGATGAAGGTATTTTCTTGGAAGGAACAGGCGCCATGGTCTTGGATAGGATACACCGCAAGGCCTATTGTGCCCTATCCCCCAGAGCCTCTGAGGAATTATTTATTGAATTCTGTGAGGATTTTGAATATACTCCTGTCATATTTAGAGCTTTTCAGAAAACCGATGGGGAGCTAAAACCTATTTATCATACCAATGTGATGATGGCCTTGGGTAGGACTTTTGCGATTGTTTGTCTCGATACTATCGAGGATAAAAAGGAACGCAAAAATGTATTGAACCATTTAAAAGAAGATAAAAAGGAAATCATTACCATTAGTAGAGAACAGGTTGATTATTACGCAGGTAATATGCTTGAGGTAAAAGGCAAAGAACATTCTTACTTAGTGATGAGCCAAACAGCTTACGAGTCACTTACTCCTCAGCAAATCGAGGCTATAGAACGACATACTCAGATTCTTTATAGTGATCTTTCCACTATAGAAATCTGTGGAGGAGGTAGTGCTCGCTGTATGTTGGCGGAAGTGTTCTTACCTCATTCTAAGTGAAGAATGAAAAATGAATAGTG
>NZ_ACLQ01000036.1 GCF_000174755.1 Capnocytophaga gingivalis ATCC 33624 | reverse complement strand
GTGCGCATAGAAATTGCATCAACGCATATAGCGCTAGCAGCACGCCATAGTGACTGGCGATGCTGTCGGAATGGACGATATCCCGCAAGAGGCCCGGCAGTACCGGCATAACCAAGCCTATGCCTACAGCATCCAGGGTGACGGTGCCGAGGATGACGATGAGCGCATTGTTAGATTTCATACACGGTGCCTGACTGCGTTAGCAATTTAACTGTGATAAACTACCGCATTAAAGCTTATCGATGATAAGCTGTCAAACATGAGAATTCTCTGACGAATAATCTTTTCTTTTTTCTTTTGTAATAGTGTCTTTTGTGTCCCCCTGTTTTGAGGGATAGCAATCCCCCAATTTGAGGGATGTTTTATCCCTCGTTTTAGGGGATTTTCCCTCGTTTTGAGGGATGCACCATTCTGAGATGTTTTTATTTGGTCCAAACATGCCGCCTTGCTGCTTGATAATATTCATTCTGACGAGTTCTAACTTGGCTTCATTGCACCGTTTGACAGGTAACTTTGTAATCTCGCTAAGTTGAGAATCGGTGATTCTGTCCATTGGTTTATTCCACCCATAGGTTTTACGCAGAATGGCAAGCAGCACTTTAAACTGTCGCTTGGTCAGATCTTTAGCTGTCTTGGTTTGCCCAAAGCGCATTGCATAATCTTTCAGGGTTATGCGTTGTTCCATACAACCTCCTTAGTACATGCAACCATTATCACCGCCAGAGGTAAAATAGTCAACACGCACGGTGTTAGATATTTATCCCTTGCGGTGATAGATTTAACGTATGAGCACAAAAAAGAAACCATTAACACAAGAGCAGCTTGAGGACGCACGTCGCCTTAAAGCAATTTATGAAAAAAAGAAAAATGAACTTGGCTTATCCCAGGAATCTGTCGCAGACAAGATGGGGATGGGGCAGTCAGGCGTTGGTGCTTTATTTAATGGCATCAATGCATTAAATGCTTATAACGCCGCATTGCTTACAAAAATTCTCAAAGTTAGCGTTGAAGAATTTAGCCCTTCAATCGCCAGAGAAATCTACGAGATGTATGAAGCGGTTAGTATGCAGCCGTCACTTAGAAGTGAGTATGAGTACCCTGTTTTTTCTCATGTTCAGGCAGGGATGTTCTCACCTAAGCTTAGAACCTTTACCAAAGGTGATGCGGAGAGATGGGTAAGCACAACCAAAAAAGCCAGTGATTCTGCATTCTGGCTTGAGGTTGAAGGTAATTCCATGACCGCACCAACAGGCTCCAAGCCAAGCTTTCCTGACGGAATGTTAATTCTCGTTGACCCTGAGCAGGCTGTTGAGCCAGGTGATTTCTGCATAGCCAGACTTGGGGGTGATGAGTTTACCTTCAAGAAACTGATCAGGGATAGCGGTCAGGTGTTTTTACAACCACTAAACCCACAGTACCCAATGATCCCATGCAATGAGAGTTGTTCCGTTGTGGGGAAAGTTATCGCTAGTCAGTGGCCTGAAGAGACGTTTGGCTGATCGGCAAGGTGTTCTGGTCGGCGCATAGCTGATAACAATTGAGCAAGAATCTTCATCGAATTAGGGGAATTTTCACTCCCCTCAGAACATAACATAGTAAATGGATTGAATTATGAAGAATGGTTTTTATGCGACTTACCGCAGCAAAAATAAAGGGAAAGATAAGCGCTCAATAAACCTGTCTGTTTTCCTTAATTCTCTGCTGGCTGATAATCATCACCTGCAGGTTGGCTCCAATTATTTGTATATTCATAAAATCGATGGAAAAACTTTTCTCTTTACCAAAACAAATGACAAGAGTCTGGTTCAGAAGATAAATCGCTCTAAAGCTTCAGTTGAAGATATTAAGAACAGCCTCGCAGATGACGAATCATTGGGATTCCCATCTTTTTTGTTTGTTGAAGGCGACACCATTGGTTTTGCCAGAACTGTTTTCGGGCCGACCACATCCGATCTGACAGATTTTTTAATCGGGAAAGGAATGTCATTAAGCAGTGGAGAGCGCGTTCAGATAGAGCCACTGATGAGGGGAACCACCAAAGACGATGTTATGCATATGCATTTCATCGGCCGAACAACGGTGAAGGTAGAAGCCAAGCTACCTGTATTTGGCGATATATTAAAGGTCTTAGGGGCAACAGATATTGAAGGGGAGCTTTTTGACTCATTGGATATAGTCATTAAGCCAAAATTTAAAAGGGATATAAAAAAGGTTGCCAAGGATATTATTTTTAACCCGTCACCTCAATTTTCAGACATTAGCCTGCGGGCAAAAGATGAGGCCGGAGATATTTTAACAGAACATTATCTATCAGAAAAAGGCCATCTCTCAGCGCCTCTGAACAAGGTCACCAATGCTGAGATAGCTGAAGAGATGGCATATTGCTACGCAAGAATGAAAAGTGATATACTGGAATGTTTTAAAAGGCAGGTGGGCAAAGTTAAGGATTAATTATCAGGAGTAATTATGCGGAACAGAATCATGCCTGGTGTTTACATAGTAATAATTCCTTACGTTATCGTAAGCATTTGCTATCTCCTTTTCCGCCACTACATTCCTGGTGTTTCTTTTTCAGCTCATAGAGATGGTCTTGGGGCGACATTGTCATCATATGCAGGAACCATGATTGCAATCCTGATTGCTGCCTTGACGTTTCTAATCGGAAGCAGAACGCGCCGACTGGCCAAGATTAGAGAGTATGGGTATATGACATCGGTAGTTATTGTCTATGCCCTTAGTTTTGTTGAGCTTGGAGCTTTGTTTTTCTGCGGGTTATTGCTTCTTTCCAGCATAAGCGGCTACATGATACCCACTATCGCCATCGGCATTGCCTCTGCATCGTTCATTCATATATGCATCCTTGTTTTCCAACTATATAATTTGACCAGAGAACAAGAATAACCCGGCCTCAGCGCCGGGTTTTCTTTGCCTCACGATCGCCCCCAAAACACATAACCAATTGTATTTATTGAAAAATAAATAGATACAACTCACTAAACATAGCAATTCAGATCTCTCACCTACCAAACAATGCCCCCCTGCAAAAAATAAATTCATATAAAAAACATACAGATAACCATCTGCGGTGATAAATTATCTCTGGCGGTGTTGACATAAATACCACTGGCGGTGATACTGAGCACATCAGCAGGACGCACTGACCACCATGAAGGTGACGCTCTTAAAAATTAAGCCCTGAAGAAGGGCAGCATTCAAAGCAGAAGGCTTTGGGGTGTGTGATACGAAACGAAGCATTGGCCGTAAGTGCGATTCCGGATTAGCTGCCAATGTGCCAATCGCGGGGGGTTTTCGTTCAGGACTACAACTGCCACACACCACCAAAGCTAACTGACAGGAGAATCCAGATGGATGCACAAACACGCCGCCGCGAACGTCGCGCAGAGAAACAGGCTCAATGGAAAGCAGCAAATCCCCTGTTGGTTGGGGTAAGCGCAAAACCAGTTAACCGCCCTATTCTCTCGCTGAATCGCAAACCGAAATCACGAGTAGAAAGCGCACTAAATCCGATAGACCTTACAGTGCTGGCTGAATACCACAAACAGATTGAAAGCAACCTGCAACGTATTGAGCGCAAGAATCAGCGCACATGGTACAGCAAGCCTGGCGAACGCGGCATAACATGCAGTGGACGCCAGAAAATTAAGGGAAAATCGATTCCTCTTATCTAGTTACTTAGATATTGGCCTTGGCTTTATCTCAATATTATATGGATCATAGCTGGCAACTAATTCAGTCCAGTAAATATCCTCAATAGGGAATAATATATGCTTCCCATTCCATCGGGAAAAAGTTTTGTTCAACACACCAAGCTCAATCAACTCACTAATGTATGGGAATTGTTTTGATGTAACCACATACTTCCTGCCTTCATTAAGGGCTGCGCACAAAACCATAGATTGCTCTTCTGTAAGGTTTTGAATTACTGATCGCACTTTATCGTTTTGCATCTTAATGCGTTTTCTTAGCTTAAATCGCTTATATCTGGCGCTGGCAATAGCTGATAATCGATGCACATTAATTGCTAGCGAAAATGCAAGAGCAAAGACGAAAACATGCCACACATGAGGAATACCGATTCTCTCATTAACATATTCAGGCCAGTTATCTGGGCTTAAAAGCAGAAGTCCAACCCAGATAACGATCATATACATGGTTCTCTCCAGAGGTTCATTACTGAACACTCGTCCGAGAATAACGAGTGGATCTCATAAGAATATATCAGAGATAGCGAATTTTATGCTCTCTGAGAGCCACTTTCCTTACGTCCTTTTCTTAGAGGGGTCTAACTTTTTAACAGAAAATATCTCAATAACAAGACCAGATGGAAGGGTTGTTAATCTTGAGTATAATTCTGGTATATTAAATAGGTTAGATCGACTAACTGCAGCTAATTATGGAATGCCTATAAATAGTAATCTATGTATTAACAAATTTGTAAATCATAAAGACAAAAGCATTATGCTACAAGCAGCATCTATATATACTCAAGGAGATGGGAGGGAGTGGGATTCGAAAATCATGTTTGAAATAATGTTTGATATATCAACGACTTCGCTCAGAGTGTTGGGGCGTGACTTGTTTGAACAGCTTACATCTAAGTGATATTTTTTATTTTAATAAGGTTTTAATTAATGGCTAGAAATGCAACAAACAAGTTACTGCACAAAGCTAAAAAATCGAAAAGCGACGAATTTTACACTCAGTATTGTGATATTGAGAACGAACTGCAATACTACAGAGAGCACTTCTCTGATAAGGTTGTTTATTGCAATTGTGATGATCCTAGAGTAAGCAATTTCTTTAAATATTTTGCAGTGAATTTTGATAATCTTGGCTTGAAAAAGTTAATAGCATCTTGCTATGTAGAGAATAAAGAAGGTTTTTCTAGTAGCGAAGCCGCGAAGAACGGATTTTACTATGAATATCATAAAGAAAATGGAAAGAAATTAGTTTTTGATGATATTAGTGTTTCTTCTTTCTGTGGCGATGGCGATTTTCGCAGTTCGGAGAGCATTGATCTGCTAAAAAAATCAGATATTGTTGTTACGAATCCTCCATTCTCGTTATTTAGAGAGTATCTTGATCAACTAATTAAGTATGATAAGAAATTCCTTATAATTGCTAATGTTAATTCAATAACATATAAAGAGGTGTTTAATCTAATTAAGGAAAATAAGATTTGGCTTGGGGTTCATCTCGGGAGAGGTGTTTCTGGATTTATTGTTCCAGAGCATTATGAATTATATGGTACTGAGGCGAGAATTGATTCTAATGGTAATAGAATTATCTCGCCAAACAACTGCTTATGGCTAACTAACCTAGATGTCTTTATTAGGCATAAAGACTTGCCTCTTACAAGAAAATATTTTGGGAATGAAAGTTCATATCCAAAATATGATAATTATGATGCTATAAATGTAAACAAAACAAAGGATATTCCATTAGATTACAATGGGGTTATGGGGGTTCCTATCACATTCTTGCATAAGTTTAACCCTGAGCAATTTGAGTTAATAAAATTTAGAAAGGGTGTTGATGAAAAAGATTTGTCTATAAATGGTAAATGCCCTTATTTCAGAATTTTGATAAAAAACAAACGATTACAAAAGTAATTGATGTTTGTTAGTTTTTTCTTGAGATCATTAGCTTCGTCGTAAGCTTCGGTACCAGAAACGAAAAAACCACCTCTCCAAGCTTATCGATGATAAGCTGTCAAACATGAGAATTCTTGAAGACGAAAGGGCCTCGTGATACGCCTATTTTTATAGGTTAATGTCATGATAATAATGGTTTCTTAGACGTCAGGTGGCACTTTTCGGGGAAATGTGCGCGGAACCCCTATTTGTTTATTTTTCTAAATACATTCAAATATGTATCCGCTCATGAGACAATAACCCTGATAAATGCTTCAATAATATTGAAAAAGGAAGTAGTATTGAGTATTCAACATTTCCGTGTCGCCCTTATTCCCTTTTTTGCGGCATTTTGCCTTCCTGTTTTTGCTCACCCAGAAACGACTGGTGAAAGTAAAAGATGCTGAAGATCAGTTGGGTGCACGAGTGGGTTACATCGAACTGGATCTCAACAGCGGTAAGATCCTTGAGAGTTTTCGCCCCGAAGAACGTTTTCCAATGATGAGCACTTTTAAAGTTCTGCTATGTGGCGCGGTATTATCCCGTATTGACGCCGGGCAAGAGCAACTCGGTCGCCGCATACACTATTCTCAGAATGACTTGGTTGAGTACTCACCAGTCACAGAAAAGCATCTTACGGATGGCATGACAGTAAGAGAA
>NZ_ACLQ01000037.1 GCF_000174755.1 Capnocytophaga gingivalis ATCC 33624 | reverse complement strand
CCAATATCTATTTCTGTCGTAAGATTGCAAAAGCCTTAAATGAGAATATTCATTTTATGTATATTGCAGGGAATTCTACAAGATATTGAGACAAGTATACAATCTGATAATCAAGAAATTAATCAAGAATAACCTCCAAAAGAGATAGATTCTCAAGTACAAAGAGAAGTTGGCTCAAAAACTTCAGAAAATGGAGTTTGAGACAGGCGAACTATACTATGAAGATACCTAAAATGCTATTCCCTCATCTCTTTTTTGTTCAAATATTGTTTTTGTGGATTATATCTTCCAAAATTGAATAAAATATTAGAAAAACTTGAATATTTATACTCTATAAAATTTGCAGTATAAAAAAGAGGCTATCCTTTTCGGACAGCCTCCTACCCGCTCTTTGGCTATCATCACATACTCAGCTACGCCTGCTCGCTTTTACTGTTCACTCTTCACTTTTTTCTGTCTCAAAAAAATAACAATTTGTTTATTTTTCGTATCTTTGCACAAAATTTCTGAAATTTAATGTTTTTCTCAAATGAAAAACTGTTAATTTCGGTAAATCTTTGCTTTATTTGAGAATGCTTAAACAGGTTCAATATCAAATTCTTTACATATGAGAGAAATAGTTACCCTCAGAAAAGGAGCCTTCGTACTCTTTGCAGCAGCGACCGCGATGGTGGGCTGTTCCAAAAGTGATAGTAATTCCAATCCTACTCCTCCGACACCTCCAGCACCTCAGGCGAAGGTAGAGACTCCTACTCACCTTAAGGGTTGGGCTATACAGCCTAAAGTAGATACCCAACAGCCTTATATGGTTTTCTCTACCGAGAAGGAAGGTGAACAAGCTTTGATGCTTACCCTTGCCGAGGGCAAGGACAACAAGGTATGGATAGATACCAACAACAACGGCATTTTAGACAAGGAAGATGTGAAGGTTACCGACCCCGCTAAGTCTATGGCTCTTGCCAGCAAACCAAACGTTTATGCCGTCTATAGCAAGGCGGTGAGAGTAGTAGCCTCCGGTAACGCTCTTGCCAAGGCTATTACCTTCACTCCTAAGCAAAAGGTATATGCCGTTTATGGAAAGGTGGCGAGTGTAGTAGCCTCCGGCAATGCTCTTACCGCAGCCGATGTGCGTGCCAACCCAGCCCTTACTGAGCTCAATGTGGCGAACAACAAGCTCTCTGAGGCTGCTCTCACCTCTCTTGTACAGCATTTGCCTACTCCAGGAAACGGCGAAACTGCTGCTGTGGTGCTCCGCAACAAGGATTTGGGAACGAAGGAAGGCAATGTAGTAAATGCTACTGTTCTTGCAGAGGTGAAGAAAAAGGGTTGGGCGCCTCAGGCGATCCAAGATAAGGAAACTGTAGCTGACCAAGAAGGTGCTAAGCCAGAACCCAAAAATCCTGAAGATTATTATATAGAGCTTACTACCGAAAAGGCCATAGGCGAAAAGGTAAAACTTTATATTAATGCAGCTAAGGAAGATCAACCAGGGGTATGGATAGACCTTAATAGTAATGGTCAATGGGACGAAGGGATTGACCAAAAACCTGAGGTATTTGGCAACATTATCAGATGCTCTTTCCAAACTCAAATCTTTAGGATTTATGGTAAAGTAAGTTCTTTGGATTGCGAAGACAACGAGCTTTCCGCTATAGATATCAGTCATAATGATGTGCTAACGAAATTACTGGCCAAAAAAAATAAGCTCTCTTCTATAACTCATTTAGAGCATTTAACTACTATATCTTTGGATACCCATACCCTACAGAGCAGTAATCTGCCTGATGGACTTATCTCTTTGGACATAAATGAAACTAGCCCTCTCGCTACTATAGATACAAAGCCATTTACGAAACTTAAATTTTTGAGTATAATAGATTGCAAAAGTATCAAAAGCTTAGATCTTAGCCTAAATACAGACCTTAGATCTTTAAGAGCTATTCAATCAGGGCTTACTGAGTTAGACCTTTCTTACCAGCCTTATCTAAGTTTTTTAAGTGCTTCACACAGCCCTTTTACTAAGCTAAATATAACAGGAAACAAAGCATTAGGATTTGTATATATTGAGCTTACTTCAGAGGGGGAAGGTCTAAAAGGAGAGGCACTTATGCAGTTTATAGAACAGCTACCTAAGAAAGAAGCAGGCAAAGAGGGTAAAATCCGCTTAAGCCCAGAACAAGCTTCAGAGGCTGTTAAGGAACTTCTACAAAAGAAATACTGGAGTTTTTCTATCAAATAAATTAAATATAGTGATGAGCCAATGAGGCTGTCCGAAAAGTTTTTTAGATAGCCTTTATCTAAAAAAATAGGAGGCTACCTAGATAAAAAAGTAGCCTCATTTTTTTTGTGTTTTACCATAAATTTTGTAATTTCGTGGGTGAGAAAAAAACACTATAGCAAAGTTACAATTAAAAAATGAGCCTAGTAATAGCCCAGAGCTATTTCCTAAAAATATTTTTGATAGGATTCCTCAAGGCCATCTTGTAAGGCTTGTTAAGAAAGTAGTAGAAGGATTGAATATCAATCATATATTAAAGCATTATAAGATAGGAGGCGC